>JBFWRK010000002.1:0-401968 GCA_050248955.1 Acidimicrobiia bacterium | reverse complement strand
GCGATCGTCGCCACGTCCAGTCTCGAGCTCGGCATCGACATGGGCGCGGTCGACCTCGTGATCCAGGTCGAGTCGCCGGGCGCGGTGAGCCGGGGGCTGCAACGGATCGGCCGAGCCGGGCACTCGGTGGGCGAGCCGAGCAAGGGCACCCTCTTCCCGAAGCACCGGGGCGACCTGCTCGAGGCGGCGATCGTGGTGCGGCGCATGCACGACGGCCTGATCGAATCGACCCGGTACCTGCGCAACCCGCTCGACGTCCTGGCCCAGCAGATCGTCGCCCACGTGGCGATGGACGAGCGGTCGGTGACGGAGGTGGCGGCGATGGTGCGCCGGAGCGCGGCGTTCGCCGATCTCTCCGACGAGCTGCTGCACAACGTGCTCGACCTGCTCGCCGGCCGCTATCCGAGCGAGGAGTTCTCCGAACTGCGGCCGCGGATCGTGTGGGATCGCGTGAACGACCGGCTGCGCGCCCGTGACGGCTCGCGTCGGCTGGCCGTGACGAGTGGCGGGACCATCCCGGACCGAGGCTTGTTCGGTGTGTTCCTGCCCGATGGCACCAGGGTCGGCGAGCTCGACGAGGAGATGGTGTACGAGAGCCGGCCCGGCGAGACGTTCCTGCTCGGCGCGTCCACGTGGCGGATCGAGGACATCTCGTTCGAGCGGGTGATCGTCACCCCGGCACCAGGTGAGCCGGGCAAGATGCCGTTCTGGCACGGCGACCGCCCCGGCCGCCCGCTCGAGCTGGGTCGAGCTCTCGGCGGCTTCATCCGCGAGGTGCGCGACCTCCCGGACGACCAGGCGGACGCACGGCTGCGAGAGCACTACGGGCTCGATGCGTTCGCCGCCGGCAACGTGTTGCGCTACCTCGCCGAGCAGCAGGAGGCCACTGGTGTCGTCCCGGACGACCGCACCATCGTCGTCGAGCGGTTCCGCGACGAGATCGGCGACTGGCGGGTCTGCCTGCTCAGCCCGTTCGGCACGCCCGTCCACGCGCCGTGGGCGATGGCGATCGAACGGCGGCTGATGGACCGCTACGACCTCCCGGTCGAGACGATGTGGGGCGACGACGGCATCGTGATCCGCCTGCCCGAGTCCGCCGACGAACTGCCGCTCCAAGAGCTGCTCATCGACCCGGACGACATCGACGAGCTCGTCGTCGCGACGCTGCCGCAGACGTCGTTGTTCTCGGCCCGCTTCCGGGAGTGCGCCGGGCGGGCACTGCTGCTGCCTCGGCGGCGCCCCGATCGGCGCACGCCGTTGTGGCAGCAGCGCCAGCGTGCGGCTGACCTGCTCGCCGTCGCCGCGAAGTACCCGACCTTCCCGATCCTGCTCGAGACGAGCCGCGAGTGCCTGCAGGACGTGTTCGACGTCCCTGCGCTGCGCGAGGTGCTCGGCCAGCTCCGCAGCCGCCAGATCCGCTTCGTCAGCGTCGACACGGCGAGGGCGTCGCCGTTCAGTCAGAGCCTGCTGTTCAACTGGATCGCGGCGTACATGTACGAGGGCGACGCCCCACTGGCAGAGCGGCGTGCTGCCGCGCTCGCGCTCGACCGTGACCTGCTCCGCGACCTGCTCGGCGCGGAGGAGCTGCGCGAGCTGCTCGACCCGGGTGTGCTCGCCGACCTGGAGCTCGAGCTGCAGTGCCTGACCGACGGTCGCCGGGCGCGTTCGGCCGACGAGCTCCACGACGTGCTCCGCCGCGTCGGCGACCTCACCCTCGACGAGGCCGATCTCCGCTGCGAGGGCGGGAGCGCTGCCGACTGGCTCGCGCTGCTGAGCCGCGAGCGCCGCGCGATCGCGGTGCGCATCGGCGGGGAGGAGCGCTACGTCGCTGCGGAAGATGCGGCGCGCTACCGCGACGCGCTCGGATGCGCGCTGCCGGTCGGCCTCCCTGCCGCGTTCACCGATCCCGTGCCGCGCCCGCTCGAGGAGCTCGTCGGGCGCTACGCACGCACGCATGGCCCGTTCGTCGGCGACGCCCCGGCGCGTCGCTTCGACGCCCCTCCCGAGCGGACCCTCGGCGCGCTGCAGGCGCTCGAGTCGTCGGAGCGACTCGTGCGCGGCGAGTTCCGGCCCGAGGGGGTGGAGCGCGAGTGGTGCGACAACGACGTCCTGCGTCAACTGCGCCGCCGGTCGCTGGCGGCGCTGCGCCGCGAGGTCGAGCCGGTCGAGCAGGACGCGCTCGCCCGGTTCCTGCCGGCGTGGCACGGCATCCCGCCGCAACGGCGCGGGCTCGAAGCGCTCGTCGAGACGATCACCGCGTTGCAGGGGGCGGCGATCGTCGGCTCCGCGCTCGAGAGCGAGGTGCTGTCTGCCCGCGTGCTCGGCTACCGGAGCGCCGACCTCGACGAGTTGTGCACGAGCGGCGATCTCGTGTGGCTCGGCGCCGGTGCGCTCGGCGCGAGTGACGGCCGGGTGCGGCTCTACTTCCGCGACCAGCTCGCGCTGCTCGCCGGCGCTGTCGATGCCGGCCCCCGGCCGGAGGGCACGCTGCACGAGGCGCTGCGCACGCACCTCACCGAGCGCGGCGCGAGCTTCTGGCAGCAGCTGCGTGCAGCCGCACCGGGTGCGGCCGACGCCGAGGTCCTCGCCGCACTCTGGGACCTCGTCTGGGCGGCCGAGATCACGAACGACTCGTTCGCACCACTGCGCGCGGTGCTCGGCGGCGCCGGCCGGCGCAAGCCGTCGCCGGCCCGTGGGGGAGCGAAACGGCTGCCTGGCCGACCGCGGCCGGGGCGGCTCACGGCGATCGGTCCGCCGGCGGGCGCCGGCCGCTGGTCGCTCGTCGCCCCGCTCCTCGAACCGGCGCCGCGGCCGACCGAGGCGGCCCATGCGATCGCGCTGCAGCTGCTCGAACGCCATGGCGTGCTGTCCCGGGAGGCGGTGCTGGCCGAGGGCGTCGCCGGCGGGTTCACGTCCGTGTACGGCGTGCTCAAAGTGCTGGAGGAGCGCGGACAGGTCCGTCGTGGCTACTTCGTGACCGGGCTCGGTGCGGCGCAGTTCGCCCTCCCCGGCGCGGTCGACCGGCTCCGCTCCGTCCGTGAGGCGCCCGACGAGCTGCGCACGTCGGACACGGCAGCGCTCGTCCTCGCCGCGACCGATCCGGCGCAGCCGTACGGCGCCGCGCTCTCCTGGCCGGTGTCACCCTGCCGCCCCGCCCGGTCCGCAGCGGCGCTCGTGGTGCTCGGGGACGGCGAGCCGCTCGTCTGGCTCGACCGTCGGGGCCACCACCTCGTCACCTTCCCGCGAACAGCCGGCGACAGCCGCTGGGCGGACGCCCTGGCGTCGCTCGTGAAGGACGGTCGGGTGCGGAGCCTCGAGGTGCGCAAGGTCGACGGTGCGCCGATCGCCGACGGCCCGCTCCGGACGCAGCTGCGAGCCGCCGGTTTCGTCGACGGCTATCGCGGGCTCGTCCTGCGACTCTGAACCGAACGGGTCACCGCGACGTAGGAGTGGAGCGACGCACGGCACGTATCACGGCGATCGACGTGCGACTCAGGAGTCGGCATGGTCGTCAACGAGCTCCCTCTCGCTTCGAACGGCACCGCACGGCCGCTGGCCGCGATCGGCGCGATGACGGCGCTCGCGGTGCTCGACCTCGTCGGCGCCGTGCTCGCTCGCAAGTACGCCGACCATCGTTCGCTGCTCGCACTCATCGGTGGCTGCTTCGTCTTCGGCGTCGTGTTCTGGGTGTACGGCAAGAGCCTCGCCTACGCCGAGCTCGCCACCGTGACGTTCGGCTGGGTCGTCATGCTGCAGGTCGGGGTCGTGCTCCTCGATCGCTTCCAGCACGGTGCCGCGATCCCGCCCGACCGGATCGTCGTCATGTTCGCGATCGTCATGCTGCAGGGCTACCTCCTGCTCGCTCCGTGAGCGGCGCCGCCCGAACGTCGGGAATGCCGGCTGCCGCCATCCGGTTGGATGATCTTGAGATTCATCCGATCGAAAGGGATTCGCCCGATGGGCTCCGCAGCCACCCTGACAACCGAGAACTTCGACTCGACCATCGAGGACAACGAGATCGTCCTGGTCGACTTCTGGGCCAGCTGGTGCGGTCCGTGTCGCTCGTTCGCCCCGATCTTCGAAGCGACCGCGACGGAGAACCCGGACGTCGTGTTCGGCAAGGTCGACACCGAGGACCAGCAGGAGCTCGCCGCGAACTTCAACATTCGCTCGATCCCGACGTTGATGATCTTCCGGGACCAGGTGCTGCTCTACGCGCAGCCGGGCGCGCTCCCGAAGGCGGCGCTCGACGACCTCATCGGCCAGGTCCGGAACCTCGACATGGACGCAGTCCGCCAGCAGATCGCCGACGAGCAGGCGTCGTCCGCGACGGCGTGACCCACCGCGGAGCCGGTCAGGCTCCGCTGTGCCCCGGCTCGAGGGCAAACGGCGGCACCCTGCCGGCGATGCTCGACACGGTCGTCAGCGCGCCGATGAGCGCCAGGACCCCGGTGGCCGCGGCGACCCCGGGCGAGTCGGTCCGGTCGAGCACGGCCGTCGCCGCCAGCGACGCGACACCGAGCAGCCCGATCCAGATCGCCCATCGCGAGTTCGCGTAGGCGGCGAGCGCAGCCAGCATCGGGATCAGGAACGGCACGACGACGAGCGCACCGTCGAGCCACCATGCGCGCTTCCCGAGCACGTCACCCGCAGCGCCCACGGCCATCAAGCCGATCACGACCGATCCCCAACCGAGGAGCAGCACCCATCGCCAACCGACGGTGAGCTGACCGGGCCGGGCGTGGACGGGCGCCGTAGCATGCGGAGCACCCATCGGGGGACGCGCCGCGCCGGCGCCCGAACGTGACGACAGGTCGGGAGGGGGCGGCAGTGGCACCATGCGGTGCCAGACGGTAGCGGCGCGGTCACGACGTCGCGACCTGCCGATATCGTGGCCCGTCCTATGGCCGTCCCGGCACCGTCGCTGTCGATCTTCTTCCCGATGTACAACGAGGAAGAGAACATCCACCCCGCGGTGGCGGCGGCCGAGTCCGTGTGCCGAGCACTCGTGGAGCAGGGTGAGCTCAGCAGCTACGAGCTGATCGTCGTCGACGACGCCTCGACCGACTCGACCGGCAAGATCGCCGACGAGCTCGCCGCAGCCGACCCGCACATCAGGGTCGTGCACCACCACGTGAACCGCAAGCTCGGGGGCTCGATCAAGACCGGCTTCGCGGCGTCGACCGGCGACCTCATCCTCTACACCGACGCCGACCTCCCGTTCGATATGCAGGAGCTGGCTAAGGCGGTGCGGATCCAGCGCCTCTACGAGGTCGACATCGTGAGCGCCTACCGGCTCGACCGCACGACCGAGGGCATCACCAGGGCGCTGTACACCCACGTCTACAACTTCCTGATCACGACGATGTTCGGGGTGCGCTTCCGCGACGTGAACTTCGCCTTCAAGCTCTGCCGGCGGGCGATCTTCGACCAGATCGAGCTGAAGAGCGAGGGGAGCTTCATCGACGCCGAGCTCATCATCCGCGCGACCCGCCACGGCTACCGGATCCTCCAGTTCGGGGTGGACTACTTCCCCCGCATCCGGGGTGCATCGACGCTCGCGTCGTCCGGCGTGATCGCCACGATCCTGCGCGAGATGTGGACGCTGCGCCGCGAGCTCGAATCGATCCGTCCGACAGCTGTGACCTGAGCCGGCTTGCCGGGGTGTTTCCTGGTCCCGTTGGTAGCCTCGGACCACTGACGGCCCAGTCGGGTGGACGGAGAGGAGCACGCACGTGGAACCGCGCGCCCTGCGGCAATGGATGCCGGCTCTCGTCGCCGCGCTCGTCTTTGCCGTCGTGATCGGCGCCAGCGTCCTCGGCGGCTCGGGCGACGGCACCTCCAGCGCCGGCAGCGCCCCGTCCACGGCGAGCGAGCTCGTCGCCACGTCAGGTGCCATCGAGACCGTCGAAACGGTCGTCAACTCGACCGCGGCGCCGGCGAGCAGCACCCCGAAGGTGCCGCTCGACCGTGACCTCTCGAAGGGGATGTACGGCGAGGACGTCAAGCGGCTGCAGCAGCGTCTCGTCGACCTCGGTTTCGATCCCGGCCCGGTCGACGGTGCGTTCGGTCCGGCGACGCAGCAGTCGGTCTGGGCGTTCCAGAAGCTCGTGCTGAACATCCCTCGCGACGACGCGAACGGCGTCGTCACCTCCGGAGCATGGGACGTGATGCAGGGCGAGGTCGCGATCCTGCCCCGGCGCTCGCGGACCACGAAGCGGCACATGGAGGTGTACCTCACGCAGCAGGTCGCCGTGCTCTTCAAGGACGGCGCGCCCGAGCTGATCACCCACATCTCCTCGGGCAGCAACGAGGAGTGGTGCGACGAGGTCACCCTCGACCCGAACACGCCGGACAACGAGACCGACGAGCCGATCACGCAGGGCATCTGCGGCAACTCGGTCACGCCCGGCGGCGTCTACAACTTCAACCGCCGCTACGTCGAGGGCGATGGTTGGCGCGAAGGCAAGCTCGGCCGGATGCACAACCCGGTGTACTTCAACTACGGCGTCGCCGTGCACGGTTCGGGCAACGTGCCGAACCGGCCGGCATCGCATGGCTGCATCCGCATCCCGATGCACATCTCCGAGTACTTCCCGACGCTCGTCGAGCGCGGCGACCAGATCTACGTCTGGGACGGCGTGAAGGAGCCCGAGGTCTACGGGCGCCAGCCACCGCCGTTCGACCGCAAGGACCCCGACTTCTCGACCACCTCCGCGCCGACCACGACCGTCGCGAAGTCGACGACGACCGCGGCGCCGGCCACCACCCACGCCGCCACGACCACGGTCGCTCCGGCGACCACGACGACCACGACCACCACGACCGTGGCGCCGACGATCCCGGCGGAGCCGACCACCACGGCCGTCGCTTCGGCGGCTCCCTGACCGGAGCGCACGTCCTGCCAGGATGGCGGGCGTGACGAACCGCATCGACTACGACGAGTTCGGCATGTTCGCCGAGAACATCGCCGAGTACGGGATCCCGGTGGTCGACGTGCCACCGGTGCGCCGCGAGGTGGTCGAGGTCGCACCCGGACAGCGGGTGAGCGCGCTCGTCTGGGGCACGGAGGATCCACAGGTCGTCTTCGTCCACGGCACTGCGATGAACGCCCACACCTGGGACACCGTGGTGCTCGCGCTGGGGCTACCGGCGGTGGCGATCGACCTCCCCGGACACGGCCATTCGTCGTGGCGTGACGATGCGGAGTACTCACCAGCGACGCTCGCCGACGACATCGCGCCCGCGGTCACGGCGCTGGCGCCGAAGGCCAGGTTGGTCGTCGGCATGTCCCTCGGCGGGCTCACCGCGGCGATCCTCGCGGTCCGTCACCCGGAGCTCGTGCGTCGGCTGCTGCTCGTCGACATCACCCCGGGGACGAACCGCGAGAAGGCGAAGGCCGTGATCGACTTCGTGAACGGGCCGCAGTCGTTCGCGTCCTTCGACGACATCCTCGCCCGGACGATCGAGCACAACCCGACCCGTAGCGAGCGCTCGTTGCGCCGGGGGATCCTCCACAACGCCCATCAGCTCGCCGACGGATCGTGGAGCTGGCGCTACGACCGGCGCGGCCGCGCCGTCTCGCACGACGAGGACCCGACCGCGGCGGGGCGGGACGACCTGTGGGCCGTCATCGAGCGGATCGAGTGCCCGGTGTTGCTCGCTCGCGGCGGCAGCTCACCGGTCGTGGACGACGCCGACGTGGCCGAGCTCCAGCGCCGATCACCCGGTGCCGAGGTCGTGGTGGTGCCCGACGCCGGGCACAGCATCCAGGGAGATCAGCCGCTGATCCTGGCCGAGCACATCGGACGGTTCATCGATGTCTGAACAGCCGTAGCGCACTCGATCGCACGCACGTGATCAGCCGGCGACGACCTGGACCTCGAGCTCGAGCACCTGTTCGAGGAGCTGGCGCCGCGAGTTCGCGGCATAGAGCTCGAGGCTCGTGTCGCCGGAGCTCGGAGCGTGCGCCATGACCGTGAGCGTGTCGTCCAGGCGGGCGACCGAGATCGACTCGACGCGCCGGTCGTGGCTCCGGTCGAGGCCGATCGCGATCCGTAGCAGCCCGGCGAGGGTGCGAACGAGCCGTTGATCGGCCGAGCTCAGCCGCGCGAAGTCCTCGTGTCCGGCCTTCGGTGCGCTCTTGCGGTGGTACCTCGCGATGAGGGCGATGATCTCGATCTCGTGGTCCGTGAACCCGGCGAGGTGCTCGGCGTTCCGGATGACGTAGTACGAGTGCAGGTGGTGCTTGCTGTGCGAGATGAACAGCCCGACGTTGGCGAGGACGGCGCCGGCTTCGAGGAACTCGCGCGCGGCGACGTCGAGCCCGTGGAGCGCCTTGGTCGCGTCGAACAGCTGGAGCGCGAGCGCGGCCACGTGCTCGGAGTGCTCGAGGTCGTCGTCGCACAGCTCGGCGAGGCGGCGCACGCTGCGCCGCGAGACGTCGCGCAGGTGGTGGAGCGTGGTGCCCTCGTTGCGCTGCATCGTGTCGAGCAGCACGCCCTCCCGCAGCGCGTGGTCGCTGAACGCCATCGTCTCGATGCCGAAGGCGTCGAACACGCCCTCGAGGATCAACGCGCCGGCGACCACGATGTCGGCCCGCTCCGGCTCGAGCCCGGCGATCCGTCGACGTGCCTCGGGCGATCGGGCGGAGACGAGCGCGTCCAGCGCGGCGCCGAGCTCCTCCCTCGTGAACTCCGTGCGGTTGTAGGTCCGCAACGGAACGCCGTCGCGGGCCATGTGCGTCAGCCGGGCGATCTGCTCGATGGTGCCGGAGGAGCCGATTGCGACCTGGAAGCCGATCTGCTCCACCTCGCGCTCGAACACCGCCAGTGTCGAGCGGACGAACGACCGGCACTCCGCGACGGCTGCGCTCTTCACGATCTGGCCGCGTGGGAAGAATCGGTCGGTGAGCCGCACTGCCCCGAGCTTGAAGCTGCGGACCGCGAGGACATCGCCTTCCTGCCCGACGAGGATCTCGGTGCTGCCGCCGCCGATGTCGCAGAGCAGCAGCCGCTTGTCGAACACCGGCACGGCCTGCAGCACGCCGAGGTGGATGAGCCGTGCCTCCTCGACGCCGGAGATGACCTCGACCTCGACACCGATCTCGCGCGCCCGGGCGAGGAACACGTCCGCGTTCTGAGCTTCTCGGACCGCGCTCGTTGCGACCGCTCGCATCGGTGCGCCGGCGCTCTCGGCGATGCGCCGCATGCGAGCGATGGCCTCGATGCCGCGATCGATCGCATCGGCGGACAGCTCCTTCATGTCGCCGCCGCCGTGCCCGAGCCGGACGAGCTCCTTCTCGCGGGTGATGATCTCGAAGCCACCGCCAGGCGACGTCCGCGCGACGACGAGGTGGAAGCTGTTCGTCCCGAGGTCGAGCGCGGCGAACAGCGCCATCAGAACCCGTAGCGGTTCTGGCAGGCGTCGAAGTCGCCGAGCACGCCGGCGCGGAACGCGTCGATCTTCTCGAACGGGCTGCCGAACTCGTTCGTATCGGTGCTGTCGTCGCCGACCTCGATCGCGGTCGTCACCGCTTCGTCGAGGTCGCCGGGCGAGAGGCTGGTGTCGGTCTCCGACCGGTTCGGGTTGAACCGCACCGGCAGCGTGCTGCGGGCGAACGCGCCGACGAGGCAGTCGTTGGCCAGAACGCGCTCCTCGCCCGACAGCGAGGAGTCGAGGAACGTCTGTGCTGCTTCGGACCATGCCGCGGCCAGGACGTAGCCGACCGAGAAGTCGCTGTAGACGTCGTAGAGCTGGCGCGCCACGGCGAGATCGACGAACACCTCCTCCTCGCCCGGACAGTAGAACGCGACGCTCAGCGACCGCCCGTCCGGGAGCTCCGAGCAGGCTGACTCGGGGTCCTCGTCGTAGGGCGTGATGCTGAGCGACGGCATGCCGTCGACCCGCGCCGGCCAGAACACGTTGAGCTCGTTCACGACGAGGCTGAAGATGTCGTTCGGCTGCGATGGGTCCGTGCTCGTGTTCTCGAAGGGGGCGTTCTCCTGCTCGTCGATCGGCGCCGCGAGGTCGTAGCCGAAGGACAGCACGAGGGGCCTGTCCTGCGAGTAGGTGGCGCACTGCGCGGCGCCGCTGATGAAGCCGTCCTGGAAGGCGCCGACCCGGTCGAAGGCCGTACCGTGCGCTGCGGCGTCGGCGAGGCCGGTGCCCGGCTGGTCGCGCACCTGGATCATGCCGTTGATCGCGCCCTTCAGATCGGCGTCGGCGAACGGGAGATCCGGGTTCTCGCCGCGGGCGAGGTGGGCGATCCAGGCGCCGGCGAAGCAGTCCGACTGCTGCTCCATGTAGATCGTCGCATCCTGGTAACCGCTGCGACGCTGGATCGCGTGCCCCCACTCGTGGGCGAGCACCACGCCGATCACGGCTTCACCGAGCTGCTCGTTCAGCTGTGGGAGCAGCTCCGTGTCGTCGTAAGCGATGAAGTCGCCCTCGAAGCAGTAGAAGGCGTTGCCGCGGATCTCCTGGTACGTGGTGCGCGGCGTGCCGCACCCGGGCACGCCGTCCTTCCTGGGGTACACCGGGTAGACGCCGCCGGTGAGCTCCGTGTACTCCTCGCCGTAGATCTGCGGGAACGTCGCGCGCCAGTACGTCTGGAGGTCGTTGACCACGGCGACGAGGTAGTCGTCGTACGGCTGCGGAGGCTTGTCGGGATCGAGCGTGAACACCGGCCCGGGCTCGGTCTCGGCCGGAACGGTGGCGTCGGTCGGTTCGGGCGGCGCGTCGGTCGGCTCGACCGGCGGGTCGGACTGGTCCGACGGCCCCGTCGTCTCCGTCGTCTCCGTCGGCTCCGAAGTCGCCGTGACCGAGATGTTCTGTGCCTCGCCGGCACGTACTCCGGCATCGACCGCTCCGCACGCAGTGACGACCAGTCCGGCGAGCGCGAACACGACGAGGGTTCGCGTGGGGTTCCTCACCTGGCCGAGCATACGGTGATGGCCCGCGGGGCGTCAGGCGGCGCCGAGTGAGCGTTGGAGCGCAGCTTGCAGCTCGGCGATCTCGTTCGCCTGGTTGCGCGCGACGGCCTCGCCGATCTGCCTCACGCGCGATGTCGATGCATGGTCGCGGGCGTGCTCCGCCATCCCGATGCCGCCCTCGTGGTGGGCGATCATCAGCTCGGTGAAGAGCTCGTCCGCGTCAGCTCCGCTGCTGTTCTTGAGCTCGTCGATGCTCTGCTCGCTCGCCATGCCGGGCATCGCTTCGAGCGGCACGGGCGCGTTCATCCACGCCATCGCGACGCCCGTCGAGTTCTCCTCGGCGAGCCCGAGGCGGCGCAGCACCTCGACGAAGATGCCTGCTTCGAGCTGCTGCGACAGGAGCACCTCGGCGGCCATCGTGTGCAGCCCGGGGTCGGTGTCGGGCAGGCTCATGAAGATCACGCTCATCAGCACGGCCTGGTCGTGGTGTGCGCGCATGTCCTGCAGGAATCCGGCATCCACACTGTCGGCTCCGGGATCGTCTGCTCGTGTGGCCGCCAGCACCGCAGCGACCGCCAGCAGCGTCACGGCGACGGCGACGGCAGTGACCCGCCACCAGCTGTAGTGCCAGGGCAGGATCACGTCGGCGTCGTCGTGGCCTGTCGGGACCTCCACCGCCTCGTCCGTCGGATGCACGACGCCACGCTATCGGTGCGCCCGCGATCGCGCCGGCTCGCCGCCCTCCAGTGGTCTTGCTACGGTGCCCGGTCACACCGTGTCCAGAGTCACGGTCGGGAGCAACGGTCAGTGAGGGGGATGCATCGCTGTGGCGCTACTTGATGTTCGCGAGGTCACCGTTCGCTTCGGGGGCATCGTTGCGCTGGACGGGCTGAGCTTCTCGATCGACGCGGGCAAGATCTGCGGCCTCATCGGGCCGAACGGAGCCGGGAAGACGACGATGTTCAACGTCGTCAGCCGGATCTACAACCCGACCGCCGGCCGCGTGGACTTCGACGGCCACGACCTGCTCGCCCTCCCGGCCCACCGGATCGCTTCCGTGGGCATCGCCCGCACGTTCCAGAACCTTGCCCTGTTCCCGACGATGTCGCTGCTCGACAACGTCATGGTGGGCGCCCACAGCCAGGGTCGCATCGGCTTCGGGCGGGCGATCACCCGGATCGGCGCGCAGCGTGAGAACAAGCGGATCAGGCAGTTCGCCGGTGAGCTCCTCCAGGAGCTCGGTCTCGCTCCGCTCGCTCACCGCCCCGCAGCCGGGTTGCCGTTCGGCACGCTGAAGCGGCTCGAGATCGCGAGAGCGCTGGCGGCCCGTCCGAAGTTCCTGCTGATGGACGAGCCGGCCGCCGGGCTCACGCACGGCGAGGTCGACGAGCTGGGAGAGACCGTGGTCCAGATCCGTGACGAGTTCGACCTCACCGTCCTGCTCGTCGAGCACCACATGGCGATGGTGATGAAGATCTCCGACCAGGTGGTGGCGATGGACTTCGGCCGCAAGATCGCCGAGGGCGACCCCGAGACGGTGCGCCAGGATCCCAAGGTCATCGAGGCGTACCTGGGGACGTCGGCATGACCGCACTGTTGGAGGTGGCCGACCTCCGGGCGGGATACGGCCCGGTGGAGGTGCTGCACGGGCTCGACCTGCAGGTGAACGAGGGCGAGGTCGTCGTCATCCTCGGCGCCAACGGCGCCGGCAAGACCACGACGATCCGGGCGATCTCCGGCACGATCCCGCGCCGCGGCACGATCTCATTGGCAGGGGACGACATCACGCACACCAGCGCGGACGCGATCGTGCGCCACGGCGTGGCCCAGGTTCCTCAGGGTCGAGGAACGTTCCCCGACCTCACCGTCGAGGACAACCTCCGCGTCGGCGCATACGTGCGCTCGGACGAGCTCCAGGCGGACCTGGACACCTGGTTCGGCGTCTTCCCCCGCCTGGAGGAGCGGCGCGACCAGAAGGCCGGTGGGCTGTCCGGTGGCGAGCAGCAGATGCTCGCCATCGCGCGCGCCCTGATGAGCCGGCCGAAGCTCCTGCTGTGCGACGAGCCGAGCCTCGGGTTGGCACCGATCATCACGAAGGAGCTGTTCGAGGTGATCGCTCGGCTCAACCAGGAGCAGGGCCTGTCGGTGCTGCTCGTCGAGCAGAACGCCAACCTCGCCGTCCAGATCGCCCACCGCGTCTACCTGCTCGAGACGGGCCGCATCGTCGCCTCCGGCACGGCCGAGGAGATCTCGAGCAACGACAGCATCCGCAAGGCCTACCTGGGGTACTGATGGAACGCTTCTTCCAATACATCTTCGACGGGCTGTCGGTCGGCGCGATCTACGCGCTCCTGGCCCTCGGCCTGGTGGTGGTCTTCCGCGGCACGGGGCACCTCAACTTCGCCCAGGGCGAGATGGCGATGTTCTGCACGTTCCTCGTCTGGCAGGTCCACGACTGGGGCCTGCCGCTGTGGCTGGCCGTCATCGTGGGGATGATCCTGGGGTTCGTGCTGGGCGCCGCCACCGAGGTGGTCCTGATCAGACCCGTGGCGAAGCGGTCGGTGGGGGCGGTCTTCGTCATCTCGATCGCACTGTTCCTCGGGCTGAACTCCCTCGCGTCGATGATCTGGGGTGCGCTGCCGAACGAGGCGATGCCGAACCTCTTCCCGGCCGCCCCGGACGACTTCGTGCGGATCTCCGGTGCGGTCTGGCGGTACAAGTCGATCGGTGTGCTCGTCGTCGCGCTGGTGCTCTGCGGCCTGCTGTTCCTCCTGTTCCGCAAGACGAAGTTCGGCCTCGCGATGCGGGCGGTCGCCAACAACGCCGATTCGGCCCGCCTCGTCGGCATCCGCACAGGCAACGTGCTGATGGCCTCGTGGGGGATCGCCGCTGCGATGGGCGCCCTGAGCGGCGCGCTCGTCGCCGGGAACAACGGTGAGGTCAACTCCTCGCTGATGTTCACGGTGTTCATCTACGCCTCGGCGGCGGCGACGCTGGGCGGTCTCGACAGCCCCGGTGGCGCCGTCGTGGCCGGCCTCAGCATCGGAGTACTGGAGAACATGGCCGCTGGCTACGCGCCGGCCTGGATCGGGCAGGAGATGCGTCTCGGTGTTGCCTTGCTCACGATCTTCGTCGTGCTGCTGCTCAGACCGTCGGGCTTGTTCGGTTCGACTCGCGTGGAACGGGTGTAGGGGGTCGGCGCCGTGATCAAGCTGCCAGAGAACGGGCCGGCGCACTGGGCGCTGCGCATCGTCGCCTTCGCCTTGGCGCTCTATGCCGTGTGGTGGATCCCGCACAACACCGAGACCGGCACGGTCTCGCTCGTCGCCGAGGCGTTCGTGCTCATCATCGCCGTGATGTCGCTGAACCTCGTGTTCGGCTTCGCCGGCCAGATCTCGATCGGCCACTCCGCCTTCTTCGGCATCGGCGGCTACACGACGGCGATCCTGGTGAAGGACCACGGCTGGAGCCCGGGTTACACCTTCTACGCAGCAGCGGTGATCGCGTTCGTCATCGGCTGCGTCGTGGCGCTGCCGGCGCTGCGCATCAGGGGCATCTACCTCGCGCTCGTCACGCTCGCCGTCGCCGTGCTGTTCCCCCAGTTGATGAAGTGGAAGAAGCTCGCCTGGCTGACGAATGGCGCACGCGGCATCGACAGCGTCCGCTATGACGAGGTGCCCACGTGGCCGATCATCGGCGAGCTCAGGGGGCGCGAGGGGCGGGCGGAGTTCGCCTACTGGCTGGCCTTCGTGATCCTCGTCATCGCCTACATGGTGTGCCGCGGCATCGTGAAGAGCCGGGTCGGTCGATCGCTGGTGGCAATTCGCGACAACGAGACCGCGGCTGCGGTCATGGGCGTCAACCTCGCGGCGACGAAGACGCTCGTGTTCGGCATCTCGGCGGCGATGTGCGCGACGGCGGGCTCGTTGCAGACGCTGCGCACCGGCGTGATCACACCCGAGGACAAGTACGTCACCCTGCTCGGTTCGATCATCTTCCTGTTGGTGATGGTCATCGGCGGTGCCGGCATGCTGTGGGGCCCGATCGTCGGTGGGTTCGCCTACGTCTGGCTCGACGACGTGACGAGGGAGGCCGGGTCGACGGGGGAGGGTGTCCTCGGAAACGTGATCGACTTCTTCTTCGGCTGGAGCGACCAGTCGCCGGCGACCTTCATCCTCGCCCTGCTGCTCGTCGCCGTCATGTTCGTTGCGCCCTACGGCCTCCTAGGCTTGCTCAAGCGGCTCAGCCGCAAGATCGTGGTGGTGGTGCCCGACCCCGTCGGATCCGCGTCACCCTCACGGCACACCGCCGGCACCGAACCCGTGCAGGCGACTTCGACAACCACATCATGAAGGGGGAGAACCGCATGATCCAGAGCCGACGCTCACGCCTCTTGGCGTTCGCGGCTGCCGGAGCTCTCGTTCTTGCAGCCTGCGGCGGCGACGACGATGACAGCTCCAGCGACACTGCAGCCGCTCCAGCGGACACCGAGGCACCTGCCGCGACCGACGCACCGGACACCACGGTTGCCGAGGAGCCGGAGGCAACGGATGCCCCTGAGGCCACCGACGCACCGGCGGAGGCCGAGGGCTGGGCGGTGAACACCGACGACTGCGTCGATCCGGATGCGGCGAACGAGCCGATCGAGGGCACGATCAAGATCGGCTCCGTGATGCCGCTGTCCGGTGGTGCTGCCGCCGCTGCCTTCGCGCCCGTCGCCGACGGCTTCAAGGCGTACATGGACTACGCCAACGCGAACGGCATCCTCGAGGGCTACACGCTGGAAGCCACCGTCGCCGACGATCAGTACAGCAAGGACCTGACACCCGGCGCGGTGGAGGGGTTGCTCGATTCGGGCGTACACCTGTTCTCGGGCATCATCGGTTCGCCGAACAACGCCGCGGTCCGCGACCTCTTGAACGAGGAGTGCATCCCGCAGCTCATGGCGCTGACCGGCTCGCCGCAGTGGGGCGAGGTCGCCGACTACCCGTGGACCACGGGCGGGCTGATCCCGTACCCCACCGAGGTGCAGGGCTACCTCGCCGAGTTGAAGAACCAGTTCCCCGACGGCGGGACGATGGGCGTGTTCACGGTGAACACCGAGTTCGGCCAGTTCTTCCTCGACGCACTCGACGAGTACGCCGCTGACGCCGGGTTCGAGATCGTCGACCAGCAGACGATCGAAGCGACCGAGACCGCCCCGCCGACGGCGCAGGTGAACTCGATCGCCTCGAAGGCACCTGACGTGATCATGGCCGTGCCGCTCGGCGCGCAGTGCGGCACGTTCCTCGCCGAGGTCGTGAACGCCAAGGCCGCCAACGCCGGTTGGGACCCGCCGGTGTTCCTCACGAACACCTGCGCCAGCTCGCTGATCCTCGCGATCTCGGGCGCCGCCGCTGACGGGCTCTACACGTCGGCGTCGGCGGGCATCGCCGACATCGGCAACGCCGAGGTCGTCGCGAGCAACCCCGACTACCAGGCGTACGCCGACTACATCGCCTCGATCGGCAAGTCCGACATCGTCACGACCGGTGCTGCCGGCTGGACGGTCGCGGAGACCACCGTGGCGATCCTGA
The DNA here is from genome assembly GCA_050248955.1 of Acidimicrobiia bacterium. Lineage (GTDB taxonomy): Bacteria > Actinomycetota > Acidimicrobiia > Acidimicrobiales > Ilumatobacteraceae > JBFWRK01. The sequence continues at coordinate 385,458 of JBFWRK010000002.1, read as the reverse complement.
AGCAGGCAGCCGAGTCCGAGGACGGCCTGACCCGAGCGTCGATCATCAACGCCGCCCGCAACTTCACGTTCGAGCCCTCGCTCGTCCGTGACGGCGTCGTCTACAAGATGAACGGCGAAGAGGACGCGTACATCGTCGAGGCGATCCAGGTCGTGCAGTACGACGCGACGGCCAAGATCTTCAACGATATCGGTGGCCTCGTGCTCGACTACGAGAGCAGCTGACCGAACCTGTTACTCGGGAGGGGCCACCGGCAACGGTGGCCCCTTTCGCGTGCCGGCCGGTCTCCTGCGCTCGTCCTGCGAGCGGGGGCGGGGTTAGGTTCCCGGGCCGTGAGCAAGCGGTCTGCGATCACGACGCCACGCAAGCTCGGTCGGCCGCCTGCTGCAGACTCCGCCGAGACTCGCGAGCGACTGCTGCGCGTGGCCCAACTCGCGTTCGCGCAGGTCGGCTATGCCGCCACGACGAACCGGGACATGGCGACCCAGGTCGACATCACGACGGCGGCGATCTACCACTACTTCCTGTCGAAGGCCGAGCTCTACATGGCAGTGTTCGACCAGGTGGACGACATCGTGTACTCGGCGTTCGAGAAGGCGGCGGCAGCCGAGGAGAGCTTCTTCGAACGGTTCAGCGCCGTGCTCGATGCGGCGGTCGAGCTCAACCGGGAAGATCCTTCGCTCGCCGCCTTCATCGTCGCCGTCCCCTCGGAGGCGCGGCGGCATCCCGAGCTGGCCGACATGCTCCGGCCGAAGATGACGCGCAGCAACGCGTTCCTCCGCCGGCTCGTGATCGACGCTCGTGAACGCGGTGAGCTCGCGCCCGGCATCGACGAGCGTGCCTTGGAGGATCTCTTGAACGCGGTGCTCAGCGGGCTCGCCAACCTCAACAACACGACCGGCTCCGTCGAACGTCACCGACGCGCGGTCGAGGTGCTCAAGCGGTTCATGGTCGGTGCTGCGCTCGTCATGCCGCCGAGGGACTGAGCGCGAGGAAGTACGACAGCCCGGTGACGCTCATGCCGTCGATGATCTCGCCGGCACGAAGCAGCCGCCGCACCTCGTCGACCGGCAACCAGTCGATCCGGTCGGCCTCGGTCGGATCGGTCGGCTCACCGATGTGGGTCGCTCCGGCCGCCTCGTACACGTGGAAGAGCTGGTCCGAGATGCCCGCGCTCGGCGCATAGCTGACGAGGTGCGTGAGCGCTCCGGGCCGCCAACCCGTCTCCTCTTCCGCCTCCCGCGCCGCGCACGCTTCCGCGGTCTCGCCGGGATCGATCCGACCCGCCGGGATCTCCCAGCCCCACGTGTCCGTCGGGAAGCGGTGACGCCAGATGAGCAGCACGCCGCATGCCGGGTCGTGGATCACCGTGCCGCCCGCGCCGCTCGGGAAGCGGAGGACCTCGTGATCGAAGCGACGGTGGCCGGGGATCTCGATGTCGGCGAGGGCAAGGCCGAGCCATGGACTCTCGTAGATGAAGCGCTGACCATGGACGATCCACTGCATGGAGGTCGAAGCTAGGCGAGCGGCGACGTCACCGACCCGCGCCCCGCCTGTCGACCGTCCTTCACGAGTGCACTAGGTTGCCCTCGAACAGCTTCGAAGGGAGGGCACATGCACGTCCAGGCCATCCTCAGCCGCAAGGGGGCAGCGGTCGCGACCGTCGAGGCGGGCGCGTCGGTCGCCCGCGCAGTGGAACTGCTCCGCGAGCACGGCGTGGGCGCGCTCGTCGTGTCCGACGACGGCTCGATCATCGAAGGGATCATCTCGGAACGCGATGTCGTGCGCCGACTCGCCGAGGAGGGAGCAGCGGTGCTCGACGCCACGGTGGCGCGGGTGATGACGCGGAGCGTCACGACGTGTCGCCCGGACGACGATCTCGACCATCTCGGGCAGCTGATGACCGACCAGCGGATCCGCCACGTCCCAGTCGTCGACGACCACGGTGCGATGACCGGCATCATCTCGATCGGTGATGTCGTGAAGCAGCGGCTCGGACACTTGGAGAACGAGAACCAGGCGTTGTTCGACTACATCACGAACGCCCGCTAGCGCCGACCGCTCCGAGCGGCCGCCGGTTACGTTGGTCGCTCGCCATGAGGAAACGCAGCATCGAGATCGCCGCCTGTGCCGTCGCGCTCGCGCTGCTCGTCGGCGCGTGCTCCGACGACGGTCTCGGCCTCGATGCGGTGAACGTCCCGACGACCGTCTCCGACATCGTCGTGACGAGTGAGCCGGCACCGACGACCTCCGCCGTGCGGCGGACGACGACGTCGACCACCGTGGCAACGAGCAGCACGGTGCCGAGCACGACAACGACCACGGTGCCGCCGGTCCCGGTCGAGACCGCGTGGGCGCTCGGGTACACCGGAGGCGTCGCCGCGCCGGCAGCCGGCGATCCGGTGCGGATCGGCTACGTCAACCAGGAGGAGTTCTTCCCGGAGGCGACAGCCGGCCTCGAGGCAGCGATCGCTTTCGTGAACACAGAGCTCGGCGGCGCGGCGGGGCGCCCGATCGAGGTGGTCCGCTGCGAGGTGGCGACGATCGACGACGGCGCGAAGTGCGGCCAGCAGTTCGCCGACGACCCCACGATCGTCCTCGTCGCGACGGGCACGATCCTGTTCGGCGCCGGCGGGCTCTACGACGCGCTGAACGGCAAGAAGCCGGTGCTCATCGGCAACGGCGTCACCACCGACGACTTCACGACCACGGCCGGGCTCACGTTCTCGCTCGGGTCGGTGAACGTGATCCCGGCCCTCGCGTTGTTCGCCACACAGGACCTCGATCCTGCGCCTGCCTCCGCTGCCCTCCTGTACTCCGACAACACCGCCCGTCGCAACGCGGTCGAGTTCCTCGTGCAGCCGGTGTTCGAGGCAGCCGGCATCGCGACGACGCTCGTGCCTGTGCCGGACGGCGTCGCCGCTGCCGACCTCGTGCAATCGATCCAGGCCGCCGGCGCCGAGTTGGCAGACGTGTTCGTGCCGGTCGTGACGGTGCAGAACTGCATCGCCGTCTACGACGCGATCGAGCTGCTCGCGATCGAGCCGGCGGTCGTCACGACCGGCCTGTGCGCGGGGCCGCCGATGACAGCCCACCTCGCCGCGCTCGGCATCGCCGATCCCGTGCCGGACGGCTGGTACTTCGCGGGGAACGGCTACAACTTCTTCGCGCCGGACGAGACGTCCGGGATGCTGACCTACGTCACCAAGGTCCGGCAGTACGCGCCGGTGCCCGACGTCGCACCCGGGCAGGAGTCGACGACGTCGCTCGCGCCGCCGACGTCGGTCGGCGCCGTCCCACCGCCTGCCGCCGCTGACCACACCGGGTTCGGCGCGACGGTGTTCGCCAACGTGCTCACGTTCGCCAAGTTCGCCAACGCGCTCGGACCCGTCGCGCTCGCCAGCACGGCGCTCGCCAGCTCGGCGCTCGAGGCGCAGATGCGCAGCTTCACCGGTCCGATGATGTTGCAGGCCGGCGAGCTCGAATGCGGGATCGAGCCGTACATCGCCGTGTGCGGCCACGTCGCCGGTGTCCAGCAGTACCTGGCCGGCGAGTGGACAGCGATCGCCGACGGCACGAACGGCCGGGCGATCGACGTCCGCTCGTCATGAGCGATGGCATGAACGACGGCGTGAGCGACTGACCGCCTCAGCGCGCCGCGGTGCCGTTCCGGCGCCGGCTCGAGGACGCCGCGCTCGCAATGTGGTCGGCGAGCTGCTCGGCGCCGTCGCGGACCAACCCGACCGTGATCCGCAGGTGGTGGCGATCGTCGCTCGGCACGAGGAACGGCGAACCAGGCGCGACGCCGATGCCGCGGGCGGCGAGGCCGAGCTGGGCGGTGCGCTCGTCGTCGACACCGACCCAGAGGTTGATCCCGTCGGTGCCCGTGAACGGCACGCCCCGCTCCGCGAGCGCGGTGCTGACGGCGGCGCGCCGGCGGGCGTACTCGACCCGCGCCTCACCGATGGTGGCGACGGTCCGGTCATCGACGAGCAACTCGGCCAGCACGGCCTGCAGGAGCCGGCTCGACCAGCCCGGGCCGAGCATCCGTCGTTGTGCCATCCGCAAGATCGGCTCGCCCGAGCCGCCGACGGCTGACAACCGGAGGTCGGGCCCGTGGCTCTTGGAGAAGCTGCGCACCAGGATCGTCCGGTGGGGGAGGTGGCGGCCGAGGCTCGCCAGGGACGCGCCGGAGATGTCGCCGGCGTGGTCGTCCTCGACGATCGTGAGCTGACTTCCGCGCAGCAGCCGGGCGAGCGCCGCGACCCGCTTCGCCGAGGCGCTCACGCCGAGCGGGTTGTGGGCGCGGGGCTGGGTGAACAGCGCAACCGGCTCATGCGCGAGTGCTGCTTCCAGTGACGCCGGCACGATGCCCTCGTCGTCGACCTCGACACCGATGATCTCCGCGCCGAGCTGCTCGAGCAGGTCGAGGAGCGGCGGGAAGGCTGCCCGCTCGACGACGACGCGGTCGCCGAGGCGGACGAGCGTCGTGATGGTCCGGTCGAGCGCGTCCATCGCGCCGTCCATCACCGTGAGCGCCTCGGGCACGAACGGCCAGGCGTCGTGGAGCACCTCGCCCAACGCCGGGAGGACCGGGTCGTCCAGGTAGCTGGTGGTCAGCGATTGCCTGCTGACGCGACCGAGCACCGCCGCCAGATCGGGGAGCAGCTCGGGATCCGGCGTGCCCGTGGAGAGGTCGAGCGAGAACGTGCCGTGGGCCTGGTTGATGTTGCGGTAGCGGCGGGGACCGGGCGCGCTCGGTGGGCCGACGACGAACGTGCCGAGCCGCCCGCGGGTGTCGATCGCGCCGGCATCGGCGAGGACCTGCCACGCCTCGCTCACCGTGGTCGGGCTCACACCGAGCTGCCGGGCGAGTGCCCGCACGGTCGGCAGGCGTTCACCGGGGCGCAGCGTCGCTTCGGTCACCAGCCGGCTGACGGCGGCGGCGATGCCGCGTGCGGTGCGGTCCGTGACCGCGTCGATCACCCGTGTCGGCACCGCTCACTCCCATCCTCGTCGGCTCCGACTGTACGGTAACAAAGTGGTCATTGTGCCGTCATCTGTGTGTCATTACTATCGAAGACGAGCCGACCGCCTCGGCGCGCTCTGACGACGTTGTGGAACAAGGGGGACATGGTGGCGAACATCATCCGTGCAGCACTGGTCCAGACCGATTGGGCCGGCTCCAAGGACGAGATGATCGACAAGCACGAAGTGGCGGCTCGGGAGGCGGCAGCGCAGGGCGCCCAGGTGATGTGCTTCCAGGAGCTCTTCTACGGGCCGTACTTCTGCCAGGTGCAGGAGACCGAGTACTACGCCTACACGGAGCCGATCCCGGACGGGCCGACCACGCAGCGCTTCCAGAGCATCGCCAAGGAGCTCGGCATGGTCCTGGTGCTGCCGATGTACGAGATCGTCCAGCCGGGCCTCTACTTCAACACCGCGGCGGTGATCGACGCCGACGGCCGCTACCTCGGCAAGTACCGCAAGCAGCACATCCCGCAGGTCAAGGGCTTCTGGGAGAAGTTCTACTTCACCCCCGGCACGGGCGGATACCCGGTGTTCGAGACCGCCGTCGGCAAGGTCGGCGTGTACATCTGCTACGACCGCCACTTCCCGGAGGGCTGGCGGGCGCTCGGTCTCAACGGCGCAGAGCTCGTCTTCAACCCGTCGGCCACCCACCGCGGGCTGTCCGAGTACCTGTGGCGGCTCGAGCAGCCGGCCGCTGCGGTCGCGAACATCTACTACGTCGGAGCGATCAACCGGGTCGGCATCGAGCCGCTCGGCGAGAACGACTTCTACGGCCAGAGCTACTTCGTCGATCCGGAGGGCAAGTTCGTCGGCGACGTCGGCGACGCCTACAAGCCCGACCTCATCGTGCGCGACCTCGACATGGGCAAGCTGCTCGAGGTGCGTGACCGGTGGGCGTTCTACCGGGACCGCCGGCCGGACGCCTACGGTGAGCTCGTCGCTCGCTGAGAGGAGTCCCGATGGCACGCATGCTCATCAAGAACGGTCAGGTCGTCTCGGCGACCGGGGTGGTCGCCAGTGATGTGCTGGTCGACGGCGAGACGATCGCCGCCGTCGGCGCTCCCGGCTTCTTCGAGTCGTCGGAACCCGGCTGCGACCGGGTGATCGACGCCTCCGACAAGTACGTCATCCCCGGTGGGATCGACGTGCACACCCACATGGAGCTGCCCTTCGGCGGCACCTCCGCATCCGACACCTTCGAGACCGGCTCGCGCGCCGCGGCGTGGGGTGGGGTCACGACGATCGTCGACATGGCCGTCCAGCGTGCCGGCGAGAACGTGCACGAGGGCCTCGCCGAGTGGCACCGCAAGGCGGACGGTGAATGCGCCGTCGACTATGCGTTCCACCAGATCATCGGCGGCGTCGACGACGAGTCGCTGAAGTCGATGAAGTACCTCACCGAGCACGAGGGCATCACCAGCTTCAAGCTGTTCATGGCGTATCCCGGGGTCTTCTACAGCGACGACGGTCAGATCCTGCGGGCGATGCAGACCGCTGCCGAGTGCGGGGCGATGATGATGATGCACGCCGAGAACGGCATCGCGATCGACGTGCTCGTCTCCCAGGCGCTCGCCCGCGGCGAGACCGACCCCCGGTACCACTCGTACACCCGGCCGTCGCCGCTCGAGGCGGAAGCGACCCACCGGGCGATCGTGCTGTCCCACGTCGCCGGCAACGTGCCGCTGTACATCGTGCACATGTCGGCTGGCGATGCCCTCGAAGAGGTCGCCGCGGCGCGCCATCACGGGCGCAACGTCTTCGCCGAGACGTGCCCGCAGTACCTGTGGTTGACGCTCGAGGAGACGCTCGGGCAGCCCGGCTTCGAGGGCGCGAAGTGGGTCTGCTCGACGCCCGTGCGCTCGCGTGACAACGATCCCGACTGGGGCGGACTCGAGGGTCACGGCCACCAGGCCGACCTGTGGCGTGGGCTCCGGATGAACGAGCTCGCGATCGTGTCGACCGATCACTGCCCGTTCTGCATGAAGGACCAGAAGGAGCTCGGTGCCGGCGACTTCTCGAAGATCCCGAACGGGATCGGTGGCGTCGAGCACCGCATGGAGCTCATCTACCAGGGCGTCGTCAAGGGTGAGCTGAGCCTCGAACGGTGGGTCGAGACGTGCTGCACCACGCCGGCGCGCATGTTCGGCATGTATCCGCAGAAAGGCGTCATCGCCCCCGGTGCGGACGGCGACATCGTGATCTGGGACCCGAACCGCCAGACGAAGATCGGCATCAACGACAAGCACCACATGAACATGGACCACTCCGCCTGGGAAGGATGGGTGATCGACGGCAAGGTCGACACCGTCGTCTCCCGCGGCACGGTCCTGATCGAGAACGACGCCTACACGGGCCGCAAGGGGCACGGTCGGTACGTCCGCCGCGGCCTCTCGCAGTACCTCGTGTGAGCCCACGGAGCACGAAGGAGAAGCGCATGCATCGCGTATCGCATTGGATCGACGGCAGGGTCGTCGAAGGGATCTCCGGCAGGCAGGGGACCATCTGGAACCCAGCCACCGGGGAGCAGCAGGCGGCGGTCGACCTCGCCAGTGCCGCCGAGGTCGATGCCGCCGTCGCTGCTGCGGCACAGGCGTTCCCGGCTTGGCGGGCAACGAACCTGTCGCGGCGCGCCGAGGTGATGTTCCGGATGCGCGAGCTGATCGACGCCAACCGCAAGGAGATCGCCTCGCTGCTGACCGCCGAGCACGGCAAGGTCATGTCCGACGCGCTCGGCGAGGTCGCCCGCGGGCTCGAGAACGTCGAGTTCGCCTGCGGTGTCCCGCATCTGATCAAGGGTGGGTTCTCCGAGCAGGCCTCGACCGGCGTCGACGTGTACTCGATCCGTCAGCCTCTCGGCGTCGTCGCCGGCATCACGCCGTTCAACTTCCCGGCGATGGTGCCGATGTGGATGTTCGCGAACGCGCTCGCGTGCGGCAACACGTTCGTGCTCAAGCCCTCCGAGAAGGACCCGTCGGCGTCGATGTTCCTCGCTGACCTGCTCAAGCAGGCCGGCCTGCCGGACGGGTGCTTCAACGTCGTGAACGGCGACAAGGTCGCCGTCGACCGGCTGCTCGAGCACCCCGAGATCGCAGCGGTGAGCTTCGTCGGCTCGACTCCGATCGCGAAGTACATCTACGAGACCGGCACCCGGAACGGCAAGCGGGTCCAGGCGCTCGGCGGCGCGAAGAACCACATGCTCGTGCTGCCCGACGCCGACCTCGACATGGCCGCCGACGCGGCGGTCTCCGCCGCCTACGGCTCGGCGGGTGAGCGCTGCATGGCCGTCTCGGTCGTGCTCGCCGTCGACTCCGTGGCGGACGCGCTGATCGACAAGATCACGCAGCGGATCCCGAACATCAGGGTCGGCCCGGGTGCCGAGCCGGACAGCGAGATGGGCCCGCTGATCTCGGGCGAGCACCGTGACAAGGTCGCCGGCTACCTCGCGGAGGCGCCGTCCGAAGGGGCGACCGTCGTCGTCGACGGGCGCATCGCCGCACCCGAGGGTGGCTTCTTCCTCAAGCCGAGCCTGATCGACAACGTGTCGCCCGGCATGCGCTGCTACGAGGACGAGATCTTCGGACCGGTGCTCTCCGTCGTCCGCGTCGGCAGCTACGCCGAAGGCCTGCGGCTGATCAACGACAACCCGTACGGCAACGGCACGGCGCTGTTCACTCGTGACGGCGGTGTCGCCCGGCAGTTCCAGTTCGAGGTCAACGTCGGGATGGTCGGCATCAACGTGCCGGTGCCCGTGCCGGTCAGCTACTACAGCTTCGGTGGCTGGAAGGCGAGCCTGTTCGGCGACACCCACATGTACGGGCCGGAGGGTGTGAACTTCTACACCCGCGGCAAGGTCGTGACGTCCCGCTGGCCTGATCCGGCGACGTCCTCCGTCGATCTCGGGTTCCCGCAGAACCGGTGACATGGCTTCGCTCGATCTCCGCTCCGCTTTGATCTCGCTCAGCTGCGGCTCGTCGCTGGCGCTTTCCTCGCCGCGTCTGCGGCACGTCTCGAAAGGCTGAATCTCGTCATGCAGTTCGGTGTGGTGTTGCAGACGAACCCTCCGGCTGCCCGGGTCGTGGAGCTCGCCAGGCAGGCCGAGACCCACGGGTTCACCCACGTGTGGACGTTCGACTCGCACATCCTGTGGGAGGAGCCGTACGTCATCTACTCGGCGATCCTGGCTGCCACGCGCAAGGTGATCGTCGGGCCGATGGTGACGAACCCGGCCACTCGCGACTGGACGGTCACGGCATCGGTGTACGCCACGCTCAACGAGATGTACGGCAACCGGACCGTGTGCGGCATCGGCCGCGGCGACTCGGCGGTGAGGGTCACGAACGGCGCGCCGGTCACGATCCGCGAGATGCGCGAGTCGGTGCACGTGATCCGCGAGCTCGCGAACGGGCGTGAGGTCGAGTACAAGGGCTCGACCCTGCGCTTCCCGTGGGGCCAGGACAGCCGGCTCGAGGTGTGGGTCGCCGCCTACGGCCCGAAGATGCTCGCGCTCACGGGCGAGATCGGTGACGGGTTCATCCTGCAGCTGGCCGATCCCGACATCACGGCGTGGACGATCAAGGCGGTGCGCGAGGCTGCCGCATCGGCTGGTCGTGACCCCGACAGCGTGACGATCTGCGTCGCCGCTCCCGCCTACGTCACGGACAGCAGCGACGAGGCGATCGCCCATGGCCGCGAGCAGTGCCGGTGGTTCGGTGGGATGGTGGGCAACCACGTCGCCGACATCGTCGACCGGTACGGCGACCACGGCGCGGGCGGCATCCCGCAGGCGCTCACCGACTACATCGCCGGCCGGGAGGGCTACGACTACAACGAGCACGGCCGGGCCGGCAACACCCACACGAGCTTCGTGCCCGACGAGATCGTCGACCGCTTCTGCCTCGTCGGCCCGCCCGCCCACCACATCGCGCGTCTGCAGGAGCTGAAAGAGCTCGGCGTCGACCAGTTCGCGATCTATCTGCAGCACGACGCGAAGGAGTCGACCCTGCAGGCGTACGGTGAGCGGATCATGCCCGCCGTCGCGGAAGCGGTGCGGGCGAAGGCCTGACACAGCGCGTTCACATCTGGTTCACATGCGTGCGAGAGCGCGGCATATCGTCGATGGGGGACGATGAGGAGCACCGACCGGTCACCACTGCGGAGACGACTTCGCCGCGCAGCGATGTTCGTCCTCGCGCTCGTCCTCGTCGCGGTCGGGTGGGAGATCTACAAGGCGATCGGCCCGGCGGACGGCGGCTCGATCCTCGGTTGGCGGCTGCTGCCGCGCACCAACGACAACGCGATGCCGCACGTCTGGGACATGCTCTCCCGGTACTCCCGGCCGGAGGTGCGCGGCTCCGATCGGCGCATCTGGTCGGTCGTCCTCGCCGGGATCTGGTTCTCGCTGCGCCTTGCGCTCGTCGGCTTCCTGATCGGCGCGATGCTCGGCCTGCTGCTCGCCGTGCTGATGGCCCGCTTCAAGGTCGTGGAGCGGGGTTTGTTCCCCTACCTCGTCATCTCCCAGACCGTCCCGCTGATCGCGCTCGCGCCGCTCGTGGCGACGTGGGGCGGCAAGCTCCACATCGGCGAATTCGTCTGGCCCCGGTGGATGTCGGTCGCGGTGATCGGCGCCTTCCTCGCCTTCTTCCCGGTCGCCGTCGGCGCCCTGAAGGGGCTGACCTCGGCGCCGGCTGCTTCGCTCGAGCTCATGGACAGCTACGCCGCATCCTGGCGCCAGACGCTGTTCAAGCTCCGCTTTCCAGCTGCTGTGCCGTACCTCGTGCCGGCGATGCGGCTCGCCGCGTCCGCGGCCGTGATCGGTGTCGTCGTCGCGGAGATCTCGACCGGCTTGAAGGGCGGCCTCGGCCGCCTGATCCTCGAATATGCGCGCGAGGCGACGAGCGATCCGGCGAAGGTGTACACCGCGCTGTTCGGCGCCGCCGTGCTCGGGCTGGCGATGGCCGGTGTCGTCGGTGCGCTCGATCTCATGATGTCCCGCAACCGGCCGAAGGAGGCCACATGACGTCGGACCACGGCACCCCGGCGGTGGAGGTGCGCGGCCTGGACAAGGTCTTCAACCGTGGTTCCACCGATCAGGTCGATGCCCTCGTCGGGGTCGATCTCACAGTCCACCGCGGGGAGTTCGTCTCGCTCATCGGTCCGTCCGGATGTGGCAAGTCGACGCTGCTCAGGTTGATCGCCAACCTGCTCGAGCCGTCAGCCGGTGAGGTGCTGGTCAACGGCAAGGCCGCCCGTCAGGCCCGACTCGACCAGGACTACGGCATGGCGTTCCAGCAGTCGGGCCTGTTCGAGTGGCGCACCGTCGCGAAGAACATCGAACTGCCGCTCGAGCTGAAGGGGTGGGACAAGGCGAAGCGTCGGGCCCGCGCGCTCGAGATGCTCGAGCTCGTCAAGCTGCCCGAGTTCGCCGGGCACCTGCCGTGGCAGCTGTCGGGCGGGATGCAGCAGCGCATCGCCATCGCCCGTGCCCTCGCCGCCCACCCGCCGTTGCTCCTGATGGACGAGCCGTTCGGCGCGCTCGACGAGATGACCCGCGAGCACATGCAGGCAGAGTTGTTGCGGATCTGCGCCGAGACCAAGACCACCGTCGTGTTCGTGACGCACTCGATCCCCGAGGCGGTGTACCTGTCGACGCGCGTCGTCGTGATGTCGCCGCGTCCGGGTCGCATCACCGATGTGGTCGACGTCGACCTCGGCGTCGAGCGCAGCGTCGACACCCGCGAGGCGGATGCGTTCTTCAAGAAGATCACCGAAGTGCGCGAGGCGCTGCGCGGCGTGGAGCTGGGCACCGGCGCACGAGGGATCGAAGACCGTTGAGCAGCTCCGCTCGCGTCGCCCGCACGGTGCTGCCGCCGATCGTGTTCGGCATCGCGTTCGTGGGGCTGTGGGAGGCGGCGGTCGCGGTCTTCGACCTCAAGCCGTACTTCCTCGCTCCGCCGTCGAAGATCTTCGAGCAGTTCACGGACAACGGCGGCTCGGTGTGGGATGCGGTGTTCGTGTCGGGCACGAACGCACTGGTCGGGCTGCTCGTCGGGACGGCACTCGGCGTGGCGATGAGCTTCCTGCTCAGCCGGTTCTCGGTCCTCCACGAGCTCGTGACCCCGCTCGCGGTGGCGCTCAACGCGATCCCGATCTTCGTGCTCGTCGCCGTGCTCAACAACATGTTTGCGATCACGAGCGAGGTGCCTCGGCGGCTGATGGTGACGCTGGTCGTCTACTTCATCGTGCTCGTCAACGTGGCGAAGGGACTCACACAGGTGAGCCAGACCCACGTCGAGCTCATGCGCTCCTACGCCGCGAGCGACACCGAGATCCTGCGCAAGCTGCGCGTGCCGAACGCCGTTCCCTACCTGTTCACCGCGCTCAAGATCGCGGCGCCGGCGTCCGTGATCACGGCGTTCGTGTCGGAGTACTTCGGCGGTTCGCAGAACGGCCTCGGCTACGGCATCACGAGTAACATCTCGATCTCGAAGAACGCCACCGCGTGGGCGTACGTGCTCGGCGCGTGCCTGCTCGGACTCGCGTTCTACCTGCTCTCCATCCTGTTGGAGAGCGTCGCCACACCCGGCGGCGCGCAGAATCGCAGCGAGGGTCGATCATGAGATCGCTCGCTGCATCACGAGGGGGCCATGCCCCCAGGGGAGGAAAACACATGAGGCAAGGTCGTTGGAAGGCGATGACTGCGGGCGTGCTCGCACTCTCGCTCGTCGCAGCCGCGTGCGGCGGCGATGACGACACCGACAGCGGTGCCACGGGCACGGACGCTCCTGCTGGCAGCGATGCCCCGGCAGGGACGGACGCAGCATCGGGCGGGACGTGCGAGAGCACGACTCCGGTCAAGCTGCAGCTCCAGTGGTTCACGCAGGCCCAGTTCGCTGGGTACTTCGCCGCGATCGAGAAGGGCTTCTACGGGGAGCAGTGCCTCGACGTCGAGATCGTCGAGGGTGGCGTCGACATCGTGCCGCAGCAGCAGCTCGCCGATGGCGCCGTCGACTTCGCGCTGTCGTGGGTGCCAAAGGCGCTCGCCAGCCGTGAAGCCGGTGCGAACATCGTGAACATCGCGCAGGTCTTCCAGCGGTCGGGCACGCTGCAGGTGTCGTTCAAGGACGCCGGCATCACCACGCCGGCCGACTTCGCCGGCAAGAAGATCGGCAACTGGGGCTTCGGCAACGAGTACGAGATCTTCGCCGCGCTCACCGAGGCCGGTCTCGATCCGGCGGCCGACGTCGAGCTCGTCCAGCAGCAGTTCGACATGGCCGCGCTGCTCGCCGGCGACATCGACGCTGCCGAGGCGATGACCTACAACGAGTACGCACAGGTGCTCGAGGCGAAGAACCCGGACACCGGCGAGCTGTACACCGCCGACGACTTCAACGTGGTCTCCTACGAGGAGGCCGGCGTCGGCATGCTCCAGGACGCCATCTGGGCCGACGGTGCGAAGCTCGAATCGGACGCCGCCTACAAGGAGACGGCGGTGAAGTTCGTCGCCGCGTCGCTCGAAGGGTGGGCCTACTGCCGGGACAACGCGCAGGAGTGCAGCGACATCGTCGTGTCGAAGGGCTCGAAGCTCGGTGCCAGCCACCAGCTGTGGCAGATGAACGAGATCAACAAGCTCATCTGGCCGGCTGCGAACGGTGCCGGCGTCATCGATCAGGCGGCGTGGGATCGCACCGCCGAGATCGCGCTCGCGACGAAGAACCTCGAGGGCTCGACGGTGATCACCAAGGCGCCCGACGCGACGGCGTTCACGAACGACGTCGTGACCGAAGCGCTCGCGCTGCTCGAGGCGAAGGGCATCGACACCAAGGGCGAGGCCTTCGAACCGATCGAGGTCACCCTGGCCGAGGGCGGGGCGTAGTCCGCTTCGAGGGGGGAGGCAGCGCCTCCCCCCTCGAGCTCCCCCCACCTGTTGGGGTCACGTCTGCTGCGGGGTCGACCGGCATAGCCGGATCGACCCCGTTTCACGTCCGCGCTGAGTCACGTCACTGGAGAACCGACCGTATGAGTAGCTATGAGCCGGATCGCGTCATTGCATCGCTGCAGGAGCTGGCGGCCCGGACGGGTGGGCCTGAGGGGTCACGCCGGTTGGCGTGGACACCGGAGTGGGTCGAGGCGCGCAACCTGTTGCGCGAGTCGCTGGCGACCCTGCCGGTCGAGGTGGACCAGGACGAGGCGGGCAACCTCTGGGTGTACCTGCGCGGTGAGCGCCCCGACACGATCGTCGTCGGATCGCACCTCGACTCGGTGCCGAAGGGCGGTTGGCTCGACGGGGCCCTGGGCGTGATGGCCGGTCTCGAGCTGGTCCGGTCGCTCGCCGCCGAAGGCACGCCACCGTGCACGATCGCGCTCGTTGATTGGGCGGACGAGGAGGGCGCCCGGTTCAGCCGGAGCCTCTTCGGCTCCGCCGCGGTCGCGGGCACGCTCGACGTCGACATCGTGCGGGATCTCTCCGACAAGGAGGGCAACCGCCTCGCCGACGTCGTCGCCGAGCACGGTGTCGACCTCGACGACCTCGACGGCTGCCGTCGCCGCCTCGAACACGTGAGGGCGTACGTCGAGGTGCACATCGAGCAGGGACCCGTCCTCGAACATCTCGGTCGCGGCATCGCCACGGTCACCGGCACGGTCGGCATCGAGCGGGAGCGGCTGATCTTCACGGGCCAGGCAGCACACGCCGGCACGATGCCGATGGAGATGCGCCGCGACTCGTTCCGTGCTGCGGGGCGCTTCGCGATCGAGCTCGCCGAGATCGCGGCACGCCACGTCGGCGTCGCCACCGTCGGCTTCGTGCAGTGCTGGCCCGGCGTGGTGACCGCCGTGGCCGGCGAGACCCGGATCACGATGGACATGCGCCACATCGACGCCGGCGAGCTCGCGGCGATGTTCGCCGAGGCCAAGGATGCGGCTGGCCGCGCCGCCGAGACCGAGGGTTGCTCGGTCGCCTGGGAGCACATCTTCCGGATTCCGCCCATGCCGTTCGACCCTGCCCTGCTCGACGCCGCTCGAGCCTCGGTGCGCGAGGTGGAGGGCCACGACGTGGAGCTGCCTTCGGGCGCCTTGCACGACGCGTCGGAGATGGCCCGAGTGGTGCCGACCGTGATGATCTTCAGCTCGTCGACGAACGGTCTGTCGCACACGAAGGAAGAGGACACACCCCACGACCACCTGCGGATGGCGGTGGACGCCTTCGACCGCACGGTGCGGCGGTCGATGGCGCAGATCGCCGGCTGAGTGTCACCGCGGTCCTTCCGCTCGCGTGCCGTCGCGCTCGCGCCGGCAGGCTTCGTGCTCACCTGGTCGACCGGGTTCGTCGTCGCGCGGTACGTCACGGAGGACGCCGGGCCGTTCACGTTCCTCGCGATCAGGATGGCGGTCGCTTCGGCAGTGCTCGCCGCGATCGCCGGCGTTGTCCGCTCACCGCGGCCCGACCGGAAAGGCGTGGTGTGGTCCGCAGGCACGGCGGTCGGCCTGCACGTCGTCTACCTCGGCGGGGTCTTCGTGGCGATCGACCTCGGCCTGCCGACGGGGTTGAGCGCGCTGATCGCCGGTCTGCATCCGGTGGTCACGGCGTTGGCCGGCCGCGTGCTGCTCGGCGAGCGGTTGCTCCGGATCCACTGGATCGGCGTCGTCTTCGGCTTCACCGGCGTCGCCCTCGTCGTCGTCGAGCGGATGGAGGCAGGCGTCGGCGAAGTGCCGGGGACAGCGCTGCTGGCGATGGCGATCTCGGTCCTCGGCATCTCCGCCGGCACGCTCGCGCAGCGCGCTCGCGGGGCGACCGTGCCGCTGCTGTGGGGCACGGTGGTGCAGTACGCGGCGTCGGCAGTGCTCTTCGGGATCGCTGCGGCGGGGGAGGGGTTCGAGCTGCACGTCACGGGGCGGCTCGTGCTCGCCTTCGCGTGGGGCGTGTTCGTGCTCTCGATCGTCGCCGTGCTCGTGATGCTGTGGATGCTGAACCATCACGCCGCGGCGCGTGTCAGCAGCCTCTTCTTCTTGACGCCGGCACTGTCGACCGTGGAAGGCGCCGTGCTTTTCGGCGAACGGCTCGGCGTGCTCGCTGTGGTCGGCCTCGCGGTCGCGTTGGCCGGCGTCGCGCTGACGATGCGGCCGGCGACCGGTCAGCCGGTGTAACGACGGTCGGCGAGCTCGAGCGCCTGGTCGATCACGGCCAGGCCCTGGCGGGCCTCGTCGTCGCTGATGTTGCACGGCGGCGTGACGTGCAACCGGTTGAAGTGGGCGAACGGCCAGACACCCTCGGCCTTGCAGGCGCTCACGATCGCAGTCATCGGCGCTGCCGCCGGACCGGACGCGTTGAACGGTACGAACATCTCGCGCGTGGCGCGATCCTTGACCAGCTCGATCGCCCAGAACACGCCGAGCCCGCGGACCTCGCCGATCGACGGGTGACGTTCCTGCATCGCCCTCAGCTCGGGGCCGAACACCTCGTCGCCGAGCCGGCGGGCGTTCTCGACGAGGCCCTCCTCCTTGAAGATGTTGATCGATGCGACGGCCGACGCGCAGGCGAGCGGGTGGCCGGAGTACGTGAGGCCGCCCGGGTAGACTCGTTCCTTGAACGTGTCGGCGATCGGCCGGCTGATGATCACGCCGCCGAGCGGGACGTACCCGGAGTTCACGCCCTTCGCGAAGCAGATGAGGTCGGGCGTGACGTTCCAGCGGTTCACCGAGAACCACTCGCCGCACCGCCCGAACCCGGCCATGACCTCATCGGCGATCATCATGATCCCGTGCCGGTCGCAGAGCTCGCGGACGCCGGCGAGATAGCCGTCCGGCGGCACGAGGATGCCGTTCGTCCCGACGACGGGTTCGAGGACGACCGCGGCGACGTTCGCCGGGCCTTCCATCGTGACGACGTGTTCGAGGTGCTGGAGCGCCCGCTCGCACTCCTCGGCCTCGGTCGTGGCGTGGAACTCCGAGCGGTAGAGGTACGGCCCCCAGAACTTCACGATGCCGGGCAGGCCCGGCTCGCTCGGCCAGCGCCGGGGGTCGCCGGTCATCTGGATCGCACCGCCGGTCGCGCCGTGGTAGCTGCGATACATCGTGAGGACCTTGTGCCGCCCGGTGTGCAGACGGGCGAGACGGATCGCGTTCTCGGTCGCCTCGGCGCCGCCGTTCGTGAAGAACACCATGTCGAGATCGCCGGGAGCGAGCTCGGTGATCAGCCGCGCCGCCTCACTGCGCGATGCGTTCGCATGGAACGGCGCGATGGTGCACAGGCGGCCGGCCGCCTCCTGGATCGCGGCGACCAGCTTCGGGTGCTGGTGGCCGATGTTCACGTTCATCAGCTGGGACGAGAAGTCGAGGTATCGGCGACCGTCGTCGTCCCAGAACCAGCTGCCCTCGGCCCCGGCGACCACGACCGGCGCCAGCGCTCCCTGCGCTGACCAGGAGTGGAAGACGTGCGCACGGTCGTTCGTCAACGCGGTGCTCTGAGCGGTGTCGAGGGCGGTCATGCTGCCAGACTAAATTGTTCCCGGTGCCGCGGTACAGAGGGGTCTTTGTATCAGCACAACATCCTTCGGCGCGATTCCGGGTCCGCGACCCGGCCGCCGCTGCGACCACAACTAGTGTTCCGCCGTCCGAATCGAGCCTCCGTCAACGGCGCCGGAGGAGCGGGGTGATGACTAATGCAACTGAACGGTGACGAGCGGGCCGTCGGCGCGATCGATCGCATCGCGGCCCTCGCAGCACAGCGATCGACTCCCGAACACGCTGAGCTGATCGCCCGCTTCGCCCGGTGTTACCTGCACGACACCGACGTCGCCGATCTGGAGAACCGGGCCATCGACGACCTGTACGGGGCCGTGCTCAGCCACTGGAACCTCGGCTTCGAGCGCAAGGCCGGCGCGGCGAAGGTGGCGCTCGTCAACCCGGACATGGACACCGCCGGTTGGCGCTCGCCGCACACCGTCGTGATGATCGTCACCGACGACGCGCCGTTCCTCGTCGACTCGGTCCGGCTCGTGCTGAACCGGCACGACCTCGGCATCCATCTGATGATCCACCCGATGATCCGCGTCGAGCGCGGGGACGACGGGAAGGTGCTGTCGCTCCCCGACGAGGGCGGCGAGATCGAGGCGTGGACGCTCGTCGAGATCGATCGGTGCGACGCGCTCACCTGCCACGCGATCGAGAGCGAGCTCGCCTCGGTCCTCGCCGACGTCGATCAGGCCGTGAGCGACTGGGCGGAGATGGCGGAGCGCACGCTCGTGCTGGCGAGCGATGTCGAGCAGCGTGAGAGCACCGATCCGAGGATCGCCGCCGAGATCCCGGTGACCGCCGCGTTCCTGCGGTGGCTGATCGACGGGCGCTTCGTCCTGCTCGGGATGGCGTCGTATCGCGTCGACGCGAAGGGCGACCTCCAGCTCGAGGAGGGATCCGGTCTCGGCCTGCTGACGAGGTCGCACCACGCCGATCCGCCGATGACGCTGCAGCGGCGGCTGCTCGCGATCAGCCGCGCCGACGCACGGAGCTCGGTCCACCGCGCAGCTCGGTTCACGTGCATCGCCGTGCGCCGCTTCGACGAGACGGGCACGATCGTCGGCGAGGACCGGATCATCGGACTGTTCGCTGCCTCCGCCTATCGCGAGAGCGTGCTCGACACGCCCGTGCTCCGTGAGCGCGCCGCCGAGGTGCTCGAACGGTCGGGGTTCATGGCCGACGCGCACTCCGGGCGCGAGCTGCGCGCCGTGCTCGAGGCGTTCCCGCGCGACGAGCTGTTCGAGACCGGTGCCGACGAGCTGTACCACCTCGCGCTCGGCATCATCGGGCTGCAGGAGCGCCAGCGCGTCCGCATCTTCTCGCTGTCCGAGCCCGGCGACCGCTACGTCTCGTGCCTCGTCTACCTCC
Organism: Acidimicrobiia bacterium; assembly: GCA_050248955.1. Lineage (GTDB taxonomy): Bacteria > Actinomycetota > Acidimicrobiia > Acidimicrobiales > Ilumatobacteraceae > JBFWRK01. Next base: position 366,549 of record JBFWRK010000002.1, on the reverse strand, counting down.
CTCGCAGCCGCTTCACGACGGACGTCGCCGATGCGATCGCGAGGATGGTGAAGGCGGCGTTCGACGGCAGCGAGGCCGAACACGACACGAGCGTCGGCGCGAGTGCGCTCGCCCGCGTGCACGTGGTCGTGCGGCGTTCGCCCGGCACGCGCACCGTGCCGCACCTCGCCGAGCTCGAAGCCCGCATCGATGCGTTCACGACCAGTTGGGCGGAGCGGCTGCACGCCGAGCTCGTGCTCGCGCTGGGCGAGCAGGGTGCCAGGGAGATCGCCGCTCGGATCGATGACGAGATCCCCGTGGAGTACCAGGCCACGACCGACCCTCGTGCCGCGGTGGCCGACCTCCGGCGGCTGCTCGCGCTGGGGCCCGACAGTCCGCTCGCCACGGCGCTGCAGCATCGTCTCGACGACGACGCCAACGACCTGCGCTTCAAGCTCTACCGCCGCGGTGAACCGATCACGCTGTCAGCGGTGCTCCCGCTGCTCGAGAACCTCGGTGTTGCGGTCGTCGACGAGCGCCCGTTCGAGTTCCGCCCGACCTCGACGCACACGGCGTGGGTGTACGACATCGGCATCCGGGTGCCCGATGGCGTCGAGGTCGACGAAGCGCGGCGAGCCGAGTTCCAGGCGAGCTTCGCCGACCTCTTCCGCGGCGAGACCGAGAACGACGGGTTGAACCGTCTCGTCCTCGTGGGCGGGATGACCGGGCGCCAGGTCACGGTGATCCGCGCCTACGTGAAGTACCTCCGCCAGACCGGCTTCCCGTTCAGCCAACCGACGATCGAGTCGACGCTCGTGCGTCACGCCTCGACGACGAAGGCGCTCGCCGAGCTGTTCGGCATCCGGTTCGATCCCCGGCTCGACGGTGATCGAGACGCCCGTGCCACAGCGGCACACGTCGAGCTGGAGCAGGCACTCGACGCGGTGCCGAGCCTCGACGACGACCGCATCCTGCGCGGCATCCTGGCCCTGATCGACGCGACCACCCGGACGAACGCGTACCGTCCGGTCGGCGACGTCGACGGTGGGCCGTTGCGCCCGGTGATCGCGTTCAAGCTCGATCCCTCGCGGATCCCCGACCTGCCGCTCCCGCGCCCGATGTTCGAGATCTTCGTGTGCTCGCCACGGGTGGAGGGTGTGCACCTCCGTGGCGGCCGCATCGCCCGCGGGGGTTTGCGCTGGAGCGATCGCCGGGAGGACTTCCGCACCGAGATCCTCGGGCTGATGAAGGCCCAGACCGTGAAGAACTCGGTCATCGTCCCCGTCGGGGCGAAGGGCGGCTTCGTCGTGAAGCAGCCGCCTCGCGGCGGCGACGAGCTGTGGGCGGAGGTCGTGGCCTGCTACCGCATGTTCGTCGCCGGGTTGCTCGACGTCACCGACAACATCGTCGGCAGCGGCGTCGTCCCCCCGCCGAACACCGTCCGCTACGACGGCGACGATGCGTACCTCGTCGTCGCCGCCGACAAGGGCACCGCGACGTTCTCCGACGTCGCGAACGAGATCGCTGCGGCCTACGGCTTCTGGCTCGGCGACGCGTTCGCGTCCGGTGGCAGCGTCGGCTACGACCACAAGTCGATGGCCATCACCGCGCGGGGCGCGTGGGAGAGCGTCCGCCGGCACGCGCGAGTGCTCGGCAAGGACGCAGACCACGACGAGCTGACCGTGGTCGGCATCGGTGACATGAGCGGCGATGTGTTCGGCAACGGCATGTTGCGCTCCCCGCACGTCAAGCTGGTTGCCGCGTTCGACCATCGGCACGTCTTCCTCGATCCCGACCCCGACCCGGCCCGCTCGTACGCCGAACGCAAGCGGTTGTTCGAGCTGCCCCGTTCGAGCTGGGCCGACTACGACCCGCTCGTCATCTCGCACGGCGGAGGTGTCTACCCTCGCTCCGCGAAGGTGATCGAGCTGTCGCCCGAGGTCCGTCGCGTGCTCGACGTCGATGCGGTCGCACTCGCGCCGAACGAGCTGTTGAGCGCGATCCTGCGATCACCGGTCGACCTGCTCTGGAACGGTGGCATCGGCACGTACGTGAAGGCGTCCACCGAGACCCACGGCGACGCGGGCGACCGGGCGAACGACTCGCTGCGCGTCGCCGGCGCCGAGTTGCGCTGCAAGATGGTCGGCGAGGGCGGCAACCTCGGGTTCACGCAGCGGGGCCGGGTGGAGTACGCACTGCGTGGCGGTCTCATCAACACCGACGCGATCGACAACTCCGCTGGGGTCGACTGCTCCGACCACGAGGTCAACATCAAGATCCTCCTCAACCAGCTCGTCGAGAGCGGCGACCTGACGGTCAAGCAGCGCAACGAGCTGCTGGCCTCGATGACCGACGAGGTCGGCGAGCTCGTGCTCGCCGACAACGAGGCGCAGACCCTGGCGCTCGCGATCGCCCGCGTGCAGGCGGCGGCGATGGTCAACGTCCACGGGAGGTACATCCAGCAGCTCGAGCGCGAGGGCTGGCTCAACCGCGAGCTCGAGTTCATCCCGAACGAGAAGCAGCTCGCCGATCGCGCCGCGGCCGGCGGCGGGTTGACGACGCCCGAGTTCGCCGTGTTGCTGGCGTACACGAAGATGGCCGACATCGCGGACGTCTCGATGACGACGCTCGCCGACGACAGCTACCTCGAGCCGGAGCTCGTGCGCTACTTCCCGCGAGCGATTCGTGAGCGTTTCGCGGGTGAGATCCTCGACCACCGGCTGCGCCGCGAGATCATCGTGACCCAGCTCGTGAACCAGATGGTCAACCTCTCCGGCATCAGCTTCGACCACCGCATGACGGAGGAAACCGGCGCGGTGACGGCTGACGTGCTCCGCGCCTGGATCGCGGCTCGGGACATCTTCGGCTTCGCTGAGCTGTGGGAAGAGATCGAGTCGATCGGTGGCTCCATCGGGTTGTCGACGCAACTCGGGCTGTCGCTCGATCTGCGGCGCATGGTCGAGCGCGGCGTCATATGGTTGCTCCGTCACCGGCGGCCGCCGCTGCCGCTCCGCGAGACCGTGAGCGCGTTCCGCCCCGGTGTCGAGCTCCTCTTCGATCGCCTCACGCCGCTCGTGCGCGGCCCACTCGCCGAGCAGACGACGGCGCTCGCTGCGGAACGGATCGTCGCCGGCGTCCCGGCGGACCTCGCCGAGCGCTCGGCGATCTGGCCGCTGATGCACACCTCGTTCGATCTGCTCGAGCTGTCGGAGAAGCACGGCTGCTCCGCCGAGGAAGCGGCCTCCGCCTACTGGGACCTGTTCGAGCATCTCCGCGTCACGTGGTTGTGGAACGCGATCGGCATGTTGCCCCGCGTCGACCGGTGGCAGACGCATGCTCGCGCTGCTGTGCGCGACGACCTGCTGTCCGCACTCGCCGACCTCGCCGGCGACGTGCTCGCACATGGCGGCTCGGCGGTGCAGTGGGCGCACATCAACGAGCACGCGATCGGGCGGGCGCGCGAGGTCTTCGCCGAGATCCGTCGCGGCGGCACGCTCGACCTGACGACGCTCTCGGTGGCACTGCGACAGCTGCGCAACCTCGTGCTGTCGACAGCGCCGGGTGCGTGAGCGCTGCCGCCGGTAGCCTCGCGCCACCATGACGGATCGCCCGCTACGTCTCCGCTTCGCGCCGTCACCGACCGGGTTCTTCCACGTGGGCGGAGCCCGCACCGCGCTCTACAACTGGGTGCTCGCGAAGCGATTGGGCGGCACGTTCGTGCTGCGCATCGAGGACACCGACACCGAGCGCAACCGGCCGGAGTGGACGCAGGGGATCATCGATGCACTGGCATGGCTCGGCATCGGCGCCGACGACCCGGCGTTCGAGGGTCCGTACTTCCAGTCGCAGCGCCGAGACGCCCACGTCGAGGCCGCCGAGCGTCTGCTCGCCGGCGGGTTCGCCTACTACTGCGATCTCACGTCCGAGCAGATCGACCAGCGGGCGAAGGAGCGGGGCAAGCCCGGCTACGACGGCTACTCGCGCGACCGTGGGCTCCAGGCCGGTCCCGGCCACGTGCTGCGCTTCCGCGTGCCCGACGGTGACACCGTCGTCGACGACCTCGTGCGTGGCCGCGTCGAGTTCGCCAACGACACCATCGAGGACTTCGTGCTGCTGCGCAGCAACGGCTCGCCGATGTTCCTCCTCGCCAACGTCGTCGACGACATGGCGCAACGGGTGTCGCACGTGATCCGTGCGGAGGAGCACCTGCCGAACGCGCCGAAGCAGCAGATGCTGTGGGCAGCGCTCGGCGCGCCCGAGCCGCCGGTCTGGGCGCACGTGCCGGTGCTCGTGAACGCGCAGCGCAAGAAGCTCTCGAAGCGGCGCGACAAGGTGGCGCTCGAGCAGTACCGCGACGAGGGCTACGTCATGCCGGCGATGCGGAACTACCTGATGACGCTCGGTTGGGCGCCGGCGGGCGATCAGGAGATCGTGCCGTGGGAGCACATCGTCGACACGTTCCGTCTCGAGGACGTGAACAGATCACCGGCGTTCTTCGATCTCAAGAAGCTCGCCGCGTTCAACGGCGAGTACCTCCGGGCGATGCCGGTCGACGAGTTCGTCGCCGCCTGCGAGCCCTGGTTGGCTGCCTGGCGCGTCGAGCATCCCGAGGCGTCGTGGGACGACGCCGTCTTCGCGGCGATGGCGCCGCTCGTGCAGACCCGTGTCGTCACGCTGTCCGAGGCACCGCCCCTCGTCGACTTCCTCTTCCTCCCCGAGCCGGAGATCGACGGCGCGAGCTGGAGCAAGGCGATGACGCCAACGGCGCCGGCGTTGCTCACCGAGGTGATCGCGGCCTACGAGTCCGCGGCCTGGGACGCCGAATCGCTCAAGTCGGCGCTCGAGCGTGTCGGTGAGCGCTTCGAGCTGAAGCTCGGCAAGGCACAGGCACCCGTGCGCGTCGCCGTCACCGGTCGCTCGGTCGGACCGCCGCTGTTCGAGGCGCTCGAGCTGCTCGGCCGCGCCGAGGTGCTCAGGCGTCTCCAGGGCGCCTCGGAACGGTTGGCGAGCGACGGGTGAGCGACGAGGCTCCGCCCGCCGCCCCCGCCGGCCCGCTCGGTCCACCGGATCCGCCCGTGCCGGAGCCGTCGGAGCCGCAGACGGTGCCGGATCTGCCGGTGCCGGATCTGCCGATGTCTGATGCGCCGATGTCGGATGCGCCTGTGGCGGATCCGCTCTGGGCGGTCACGGCGCCGACGCCACTCGCCGCTGAGGACTCGACGACTCCCGGTGCTCCTCGGACACCCCCGCTCGGGCGGCAGCGCCCGGCTACTGCCCGCCGGCTGCCCCCACGATCGCGGTCCCGCTCGCGCTGGTGGCGGCGCACGCTCAGGGTGATCGCGATCCTGGTGGTTGCCGCGTTCTGCTACCTCGTCGTGACGTACGTGCAGGTGTGGTCGACCGGGCGCAAGGACCAGGCCCGCCCGGTGGACGCGATCGTCGTGATGGGCGCTGCGCAGTACGACGGGAGGCCGTCCCCGCAGCTCGCAGCTCGGCTCGACCACGCGTTCGACCTGTGGCAGCTCGGACTCGCACCCATCGTCGTCGTCACCGGCGGCAACCAGCCGGGCGATCGGTTCACCGAGGCCGAGGCGTCCGCTGCCTACCTCGTCGAGCGCGGCGTGCCGAGCGACGTCATCGTGCAGGAGCAGCAGGGGCGATCGTCGTGGGAGTCGCTCGCCAACGCCGCCGACCTGTTCAGCGCAGGCGGCATCGAGCGGATCCTCCTGGTGAGCGATCCGTTCCACTCGTTGCGCATCCGCCTCATCGCCGAGGAGCTCGGGTTCGAGGCGTACACCTCGCCGACCCGCTCCAGTCCGGTATCGGGCGCGACGGCCCGTGGCCGTGAGGCGAAGGAGGCGGTCGGCGTCGCGGTCGGCCGGATCATCGGCTTCGAGCGGCTCTGGCGCCTGACCGGCTGACGCTGCAGCGCCGGTGACGCACGGCCCCGCCGTTCGTCAGCTGGTCGCCGCGAGTCGGAACACCGGGTGGTCTGCGGCGGCGGGGAGCTTGCGGAAGTACGCCGCCACGGTCTTGCCCGCCTTTGCTTGGTACGCGGTGAGGATCTCGGCGCGATCGTCCACCGGCACCTCGGTCGCGGCGTACGTCTTCGACCCGCCCGACTTGCCGGCCAGATCGCATTTCCCGGCGGCACGCAGGTTGCGGACCCACTCCGTCTCGCCCCTGGGCGAGACGAGGTAGCGCTCGCCCCCGTGATCGAGCGGGATCACCGGGATCTCCTGGATCTTCCCGGTCGAACGGCCGGCGACGCGCAGCGTCTCCGAGCCGCCGATGTGGAGCATCATCGCCAGCCGGTTGAAGACCTTCTGCGTGAACATGGGCGGCTTGAGATAGGCCATCAGCATCCCCTTCCTCGGGCGCGGCGAACCTAGCAGCGCAACGGTGTGCGAAGGTCGGGGCCCCGCCGCTAGCATCTCGGGGCGCTCCATGGGGAGTGGTGTAATTGGCAACACAGCAGGTTCTGGTCCTGCCTTTAGGGGTTCGAGTCCTCTCTCCCCAGCTCGCTGACGGCCGGCCTCGTGGCCGGCCGTCGTCGTCTCCTGGCCTGCGACGTCACCCGCTCGGTTGGTCGCCGGTCGCCCCGCTGCTATCGTCACGAGCCGCTACTGGCCCCTTCGTCTAGTGGCCTAGGACACCACCCTCTCAAGGTGGCGGCACGGGTTCGAATCCCGTAGGGGCTGCCAGTACTCCAGGTCGAGAGGCACTCTTCGGAGTGCCTCTTCGGCACGAGCGTTCCCGGCCGATGGTCGCCCAACTGTCGTGCCGTAGAAGAGTTGCCTGCGGCGCGGCGTTTCTGCCGCCCTGATGATGTCCTACGTGCGCCCGCGCCACGATCGTCTGGGCAGTCCCATCTGTGCGCGACTGCGGCTTGCGAACCGCACCCCTACCGATCTCAGTGCGGCTTCGGCGAGAGCATGCGCGCACGTATCCGGATGGCGCGCCGCCTATGCGACCCGTTCTCTGGTCGTGCGGGCGCGGCGGGTATATGTCAGTGCAGTCGCTGCCCACAGCAGACCCCAGATGAGGAACAACGGCGACCACAAGGCCAAGTCCCACAGGGCCGTGTGGGTGAGTGCACCGGACTCACCAAATGCAATCTGTTGCACGTCACCGAGGATCGACAACATCGCGCGCAGCACCACCATGAACGTGGCGAGCGGCCACAGCGACCATCGGACCAGCCATATCGGTAGCCACCGCCGTGGGCGCACAGTCGCCAGGGCGAACAAGACGCCCGCCACGGCGAGCACCACGCTGACGGCATCTGCGACCACGAACCATGTTGGGGCGGTGTGCGATCGCACCTTGTCGATCATCTCTTGTGAGAGCGGAGCGATGGACCAAAGGGCAGTGCCGCCGAACACCCAGTAGGCCTTGAGTAATCCGTACGCCGCGGTGATCCCCGCCGCGCAGTACGCCGGCCAAGTGCTCGTTCCCAACCACGTCCCGATCGCGGCGACGGTGCGACTCCTTGCGTGAGGACGCGAGGGGCCCTCCGCATCTACACGATCCGACTGATTGTGAACATCAGGTGCCCCCTGCGCGATCTCTCTTTGAATTGTGGTCGTCCCGTGACTTCGGGCCATGCGACACCTCCCTTCGACGCGCTCCTCCAGACTCCAGCATCTGTCGGACTTCGAAACACCGCTAGAGGCGAACGTCCAAACTTGGATTGCTCACATCTGCCGTGATGCGCTAGCTCACCGTCCGGAGGTACACGCACAGATCAGCGGCCCGGAGCCGGCGTTGGGTGACGCTCAGCGCGGCGAGACACATCGGCGCCTCAGGTGAATCGGATATCGATCGTTTCACTGGGGGTTGGCGAGTGCGTGACGGCTGCGACGGAGGATCTCGTTGAGGAGTCGCTCGGTGGCGACGACATCGTCGGTGGTGAGGTCATGCCAGATTGGGGCTGTCGTCTCGGCGATCACGGTCTGTACGGTCTCGACGAGGTCCCGACCCTTGGCGGTCAACTGGCCGCCCTCGAGCAGCCCGCGCTCGGTGAGCTGATCGACGAGCTGTGCAGAGTCGGTGAAGTGCGCCCGGTCGGTGAGCTCGATCACGAATGCTTGGCGGTCGACCTCGTCCAGCTGGCCGGCGAGCCGCAACGTGACCCATTGGGGTTCGCTCAGCCCGGTGCCTTCGAGCACGCGGCGAAGGATCGCATTGAGCGTCTTCTCGGTCTCACCGATGAGTTGAGGTCCGAACGGCGTTGTCACCTGCACCTCCAGCAGATCGTTGGTGCCACCAACGATAACAGTCGTTGGGCGTACCAACAATCCCCTAGGCTCACGGGGATGACCGCACTGCGACGTGTCAGCGGACAGCCGACCTGGCTGCTCAGCCGTGCGAACGCTCGCGCCCAGCAGATCCTGCACGACGCCTTTGGCCGCGAGGGCCTCCGCGGGTACCACTTCCGGCTGCTCGCGGCGCTCGACGAGTGCGGACACACCAGCCAGGCTGACCTTGGCCGACGAACCGGGATTGATCGCAGCGACATCGTGGCCGCTGTCAACGAACTCGTGGCCAGTGGTCTAGTGAGTCGAACGCCGGACGTCGACGACAGGCGTCGGAACGTGATCGCGATCACCGCGCGCGGCCTCAAGACGCTGCAACAGCTCGACGCTGTGCTGGCCGACGTGCAGAACATCGTCCTCGAGCCGCTCAGTGATCGCGAGCGCGCCACGCTGGTCCGCCTGCTCGGCAAGCTCGGTTGACGCATCATCGTTGTGCTTGTTGAGCTCGTTGCAACGCCGATGGTTCTCACTCGGCGGTGGGCGCCTGCTGCTCGCTCGCGACGCCCGACCTCGAGCCGGCGTTCTGGGGCGATCAGCTTCGCCATGACCGCTCCTGCATCACCGTCGAAAGACTCACAGTCTCGCAGTCCAACCTGAGCGCGGGCGTGGAGCCGCTCGATGTTCGTTCTAACCGTGCCGCTCGGCGCGACCGCGCCGGCGTTCAGGGGCAGGGTGCGCGGCCGTCGGGCCGCGCGTTTGGTGACACCTGCCGTCCGGTGGGCCTGATCTATCCGGCGGCGAGGGGTTCGATCTGGTCGAGGGTTCCTGCGAGCCGGTCACGCTCGATCTCGAGTTCGTAGCGGCTCTGCAGGTTCAACCAGAACCGTTCGCTGGTTCCGAAGTACCGGGCAAGACGAAGGGCGGTATCGGCGGTGATGCCGCGCTTGCCGTGCACGATCTCGTTGATCCGCCGCGGTGGTACCCCGACCGCGACCGCGACGCGGTGCTGGGTGACGCCCAGCGGCTCGAGGTACTCAAGCTGCAGGATCTCCCCTGGGTGGATCGGGGCCATGGTTGGTGCGCTGGTCATCTCGTCTCCTCTCAGTGGTAGTCCACGATTTCGACGTCTTCGGGTCCCGCAGTCGTCCATTGGAAGCAGATGCGCCACTGTTCGTTGATGCGGATGCTGTAGGTGTTGGCGCGGTCGCCCTTGAGCTTCTCCAGCCGGTCTCCCGGAGGGACTCGGAGGTCTCCGAGCTGATCGGCGGCGTCCAGGATCAGCAGCTTTCGGAGGGCGGCACGCTGGGTCTGTTGATCGAACCGCTTCGATCGTTCGCGCTGCCACACCCGTTCGGTGTCCTTGTCACGAAAGGACTGCAGCACACGGCACAGTGTAACGCCACGCGTTATGAACGACAAGCGTTATGGTCGACGATCGACCTCGAATGCCTGCACCAGTCGACGTGGGGCACTGTCACCGAGGTGCCGGACGGTCACGCCGCGACGAGCGCGGTCGGGTTGGGGGCGTTGACCGCGTTGCGTGGCCAGCTCCAGGGTGTGGCCGCCGGTGCTCGAGGTTGGTGGGTGGTCAGCCGCCGGTGATGAAGGCGGCGACGACGTAGGCGGCGTGACGGTCGAAGTCTTGGCGTCGTCGGTCGTAGATCGTCGTGGTCCTCGGGTCAGCATGGCGGGCAGCGAGTTGCACATCGTGCAGCGGCACCCCAGCATCGAGGGCGGCCATGATGAACGCAGCCCGCAGCATGTGCGGATGCACCAAACCGATCCCGGCCCGCTTCGCGATCGCCCGTACCCAGCGGTGGGCGGTGCGTCGATCGAGGCGTTGACCGTCGCGGCGCACCAGGATCGGGCCACTGGCCCGTTCACCGATGACGAGGTCGATCGTGCGGGCCGTGCGTTGCACCAACGGCACCACCGCGGGTTGGTTGCCGTTGCCGATCACCCGCAGTGTGCGCTGCCCACGCTCGACGCCGAGGTCCTCGATGTGCGATCGCCCCGTGGTGCGGCCGCGCGTTCTGTGACACCTCTCGGCGGACTCGGCCCCGCCCGTAACGCCGATTCGGTGCACTCGCGATCGCGAACATCGCAAGCGGCACACACGTCGAGATCGCGATTGAGTCGGCATACCGGGCCCACGGCAAACTCGAAGCGAGGGACCGCATGGTGGACGCCCGCGCCATCGCTCACATGATCCCATGTGGTCGGCCACGCGGCCCGGCAGTACGTGATCAGGTGACGCCGAGCCTGATCATGATCAGGGCGTACCTCAATGCCCTGGCCGGGACATCATCGCTATCCGGAAGGAGATCGTCCGGAATGGGCTCTACGGTGCCGGGCATGACAGAGATCGGAACGGATTGGCGACTGGTCGATGGCGTTGCGACGGCATGGTTCGACGCGCCGTCGCTGATCGAGGGGGCTGCGCTGGCCGGGCGCATCGTGGAGCTGTCGGCCGAGATCGTGGTCGACCTGCGCGCGACAGGCACGCGGGTGCGCCTCGACTCAGACGAGCACGCCGAGGCGGTGTCGGCGGCCGCGCGGGATCTCGGGCTGGCCGCCAGCCCTGCCGTGCTGCAGCACCTGAGCGTCGTGTTCGAATCCGCGAACCCGACTGTGGTGAGACGGTTCTGGCAGCGGGTGCTCGACTACGCGCCTGGGGAGGACGGCGGTTTGGCGGATCCGTTGCGGCGCGACCCCGCGATACGGATCCGGCGGTCGACGGAGCCGCGGCCGCTTCGAAACCGCATCCACCTCGACGTGGTGCGGCCGGCCGCGGCGGTCGAGCAGGCGAGTCTTGGTGAGGCATCCGGACCGTTCGGGGTCTGCCACACCGACCCCGACGGCAACGAGGTCGACCTGGTGCCGGGCGAGGCGCTCGGCGAGAGGATCGGGACAGCCGACTGGCAGGCGGTGTTCAGCGCGATGGCGTGCTACCGCACCACCTCGCCGACGCAGCAGCATGACCTGGCCGCCGCAGCAGCGGCGCTGGCCGACGACACGGGCTTCCCGCTGCTGGTCGACCTGCGCCCCGGGCTCGTGATCATCGACAGCGGTAAGGACCAGTGGGAAGACGACGCCCACGGCCTCGAGCTCGACTTCACCGACCTCGCCGGAAACCTCCAGAGAGCTGCCCGCGAACTCGGGGCCACTGCGGATCCGGGGCTGCCGCGCTTCGCTCAGCTCGTCCTCGACGCCGCCGACGTCGCCGCAGTCCGCGCGTTCTGGGTCGCCGCACTCGGATACACCCACGACCGACGAGCCGGGATCATCGACATCCACGATCCGCGGCGGCTGAACCCGGCGCTGGTGTTCCAAGAGCTCGATGCTTCGGAGACCGAGCGGCGCCGGCAGCGCAACCGCATCCACTTCGAGCTCGCGGTGCCGTCGGACCTCGCGCAGACGCGCCTCGCCACGACCGTCGCAGCCGGTGGCCGGCTCCTTGACGAGTCGGAGGATCGCTGGCGGGTCGCCGACCCCGAAGGCAACGAAATGGTGATCGTCAGTGGGGCATGAGCTCGCATTCGGCTGAGCTCCACGCATGGCGGCTTCTCGTCGACGAGCGCTGGATCTCCGCCGCAATCAGCATCGAACACGCACGCCACGCTTGAACGCCAGGGACGACGCGCCGTACATAGCGACGGTTCCGGTCGCGTCAAGGGGATGCCCAGTGAACCCGAACGCGCAGCCAGAACGTCGTGGGGCATCGCCCCAAAGTGCCGGTAGATGGCGCTTCGCGAACGCTCGGGATCCGTCGTTCGAGGGCGGCATCTCGTGGCAACACCGCGCCACTGCGCGGCCGGTTGTCGCTTCAACCTGCCTGTTCTGCCGTGCCCGACTTCTGGGTGCGAGCGATCGCCCGTGTGCCCCCCGGTAGCACGCATCGAGCTACGCGCGTGAGACGGCCGATCCCCGTCCAAGCGAGGTCTGCGGTGATCCCGAACGGCCGAGCCGTGATGGCGACTGGCACCGCAGCCGCGCTGCCGCTGCCAGTACTTCAGGTCAAGAGGCACCTTCGGAGTGCCTCTTGTGCTTCTCGTCCGCAGCGAGGTGTCGGTCTGCGCCCTTGACAAACATACCGAGAGTATTCCAATACTATCGGTATGCTGAAGCGTCGGACGCGGGCCCAGATCGTTCAGGACAATCGCGATGCGCTTCTCGTCGCCGCCCGCCGGATGTTCGAACGTCTCGGCTACCACGGGGCCACGATCGACGCGATCGCCGAGGAAGCGGGATTCACCAAGGGGGCGGTCTACTCCCAGTTCGGTAGCAAGGACGACCTGTTCCTGGCGGTGATCGAGCGCAACATCGAGCACCGATACGACGCCTTCGCACACTTCATCGAGCTCGCCGATGCCTCGTCCGACCCGGCCGAGCTGGTCGAGCTCGCCTACGACCAGACGGTGGCGTCAATCGCCTGGCAGGCAGCGTTGATCGAGTTCCGCGTGCATGCCTGGCGCAACGATGACGTCAACCGCCGCTACGGCGAGCTCCACCAGCAGACGATCGATGGCCTCGCCCGGTTGATCGGCGCCCTCCACGCGCGGCTCGGCATCGAAACGCCTGGTGACCTCGCCGACTTGGCAGTCGGCTTCCTCGGCGGGGGTTCGGGTCTCGTCCTCGAACTGCTCACCAACCCGGATACCGACCCTCGAACGTTCGTCGCGTCGATGACGGCGTTCGGGGGACGATCATCGACAGGAGCGATGACCGAATGAGCACCACATCCGCACCAGCGACCGGAACGTCATGGCTCGACGGCGCCAGTGACGCGTTCGTGGCGGGCATGCCGTCGCAGTTCGAGCGACTCACCTGGTCGGCAGATCGTCTGCGGGTCCACCAGGACGAACAACTCCAGCGGCTCCTGACCTCGGCGATCGAGGGTTCTGCCTTCCATCGCGCGCGGCTGGCGGGCATCGACCCGACGACGTTCACGCTCGACGATCTCGCAACCCTCCCGGTCATGACCAAGTCGGACATGATGGAGTCGTTCGACGAGGTCGTGACCGACCAGCGTCTGACACGCGAGGTGGTGGACGACCATCTCCGAGGGCTTTCCGAAGAGCCTCTCCTCCTCTTCGACCAGTTCCTCACCCTCGTGTCCGGCGGGAGCTCGGGCGAGCGGGGCGTCTTCGTGTACACACGCGACACCGTCGTCCCGTATGTCTCGGCGGTCCTCCGCACAGGGCTTGCCAACGTCGCCTCGATGGTCGGTTGGCCACCGCCGATGAGGATCCCGATCGCGCTGGTTGCCGCACCGACCGCGATCCATGCGACCGGCGCGACGGCTCGTCTCCTGGACCCCATCGCCACGCTGACCAGGGCACCCGTGACCCTGCCGTTCGACGAGATCCTCAGCCGGGTCGCGAACGCGCAGCCGATGCTCCTGGTCGGTTACCCCTCGATGATCGCGGAGATCGCCGATGCGCGGGCGGCTGGGCGAATCGACATCTCACCGATCGCGATCACCGTGACGAGCGAGCAGTTGACGCCCGAGTTGGCCACACGAATCACGACCGGGCTCGGCGTCGCCCCCTCCAACTCGTTCGGTTCGTCCGAGGGCTGCCACGGCACCGCCCCTCCTGGAACCGACGAGTTCGTCTTCGCGAGCGACTACGTGATCATGGAGTTCGTCGACGAGCACGACGAGCCGGTCCCGGTCGGCGCCACCGCGAACCACGTCCTGATCACCAATCTGTTCAATCCCGTACAACCGCTGATCCGATATCGGCTCGACGACCGAATGACCCAGCTCCCGGCGGCGGACCATCACGGGCACCAACGGGCGACGCTCGCGGGACGCACCGACACCGTGGTGCAGATCGACGGCACGCTCGTGCACACGCTGGCGATTCGCACGGCACTGCTCCGGCACCCGACGATTCGGGAACACCAGACCGTGGTCGGCCAAGCCGGGCTGACGATCAGGGTCGCCGCCAACGGTCCCGTCGACACCGTCCGCGCGGCGACGGACGTCGCGTCGAGCCTGTCGGCGTCCGGTGCCGCCGGTGCGGTCGAAGTCGTCGTCGTCGACGCGATCGAACGCGACGCCGACACCGGCAAGGTTCGACACACCCTGCGCGCGTGACGACGTCAGCTCGGTCTGGGCCACTGCGCATCGATGTCGGTGAAGACCTGATCGATACTGCGGATCCCGTCGACCCAGTCGAGCATTCCTTGCAGGAACGCGCCAGGCCCATCGCCAGCTGTCCCGCCGATCTCGGAGGGCATCAGATCCGAGGCGTCGTACCGCCACAGACCTGCGCTCAGTGCAGTCTGCGCCGTTGACGCCATCGCCGTGCGGACTGCCGCCGCGGGTTCCTCCGCGCCGTCTGCGTACCTCGACGTGTCGAAACGCCGGTTCGCAGAGATGAAGCTGCCGCTCGCGTCCGTCGCCCAGATCTCACCCCACTCCGGACTCGCGATGAACTCCACGAGCGCCCGAACCTCGGGGCGGTCGACCAGTGCCGATGCGAACAGCGCGCCACCGGTGCTCGGGGTCGGCTGATTCGGATCGACCGGAGGAAGTACGAAGAAGTCGAGGTCCTCACCGATCCGGGTGTCTGGCGGAACCACCCCGAGCAGGAAGCTGGCCTGGTGGTACAACCAGCAACCCGGTTTGGTCTCGCCCGTCGCTCTGTTGCGGTTCAGCATGTGGACGAGTTGGTAGTCGAAGCTCTCGTGGCTGATCGATGCCGTGCCGCCGCGGACGAAGCCGGGCTCGAAGACGAGGGAGTCGGCCAGTCGGCCGGCCTCCATCACGGCCGGGCTCGTGAACCCCACGTCGCCGGCGGTCCAGGCGTCGTAGGTGTCGATGCCACCCACGCGGAGCACCAGGCTCTCGAGCAGGTCGGTACCAGGCCATCCGCTGGCGGAACCGGAGTCGAAGGCGAAGCACCACGGCGTGCCACCGTCGGCCACGATCTGACGAGAGAGCGCGACCAGCTCGTCCCAGCTCGAAGGAACCTCGTACCACGCCGACTGGAACGCGGCCTTCGGATAGAACACCAGGCCCTTCAGGTCCATGGTCAGTGGGATCGCACGAATGCTCCCGCTTCCGTCGCCGGACGAGCTCCTGCTGCCGACCGTGCCCACGCCGAGCAGGTAGTCGCCGAAGTCGGATCGCAACGTCTCGCTGTTGACGAACTGGCCGATGTCGATCGCTCGGGGCTGCGCCCACGTCGGGATGCCACTCTGGAAGCCGACGACGTCGGGGCGGTCCAGGTCTCCGGTCGCGACGCTCAGGACGTCCTCGGTCTCGCTCGGGGCCAGATCGATCTCGATCCCGGTGAGGTCGGTGAAGGTCTCGAGCTGCCGGACGAGGCCGTCGTCGTCGCGCAGCGTGCTCGCCGCCATGGTGACGCTCGTGCCCGCCAGCGTTCGCACGCCAGGATCGCTCGCGCCATAGGAATCCGACCCGCCGCGCAACGGCAGGTCCTCCGGGATCTGGACGCCAGCCGAGCACGGCCCGGAGAAGAACGATTCGCACTCCGCATCCGTGAGCCGTCGATCGACTGCCGATTCGGCGAGCTCCACCAACTGGCTCGGGGACAGGGCATACACGCCGACGAGGCCGCGGGGTCCCGATCTGACGGCAATGGGCGTGTCCCGCCTCACGTCGTACTGCACGCCGAGCTCCTGGAGCGCGAAGTGCACGGCGTCGACCGCTCCCTCCGTTGCGAACCCGAGATCGACGGTTTCGCGCACGGACTGCACTGCGAGCAGCAGCGAGAGCTCCGGATCATCGATGAGGGCTACCTTCGAGGCGTTCACGAGATCGGCAACCCTGAGGAGGTCGTCCACGTGCCCCTTCGCATCGGCTGCCGAACGCCATTGCACCGTGCCGAAGACGGCGAGCGCGGCCACGAGGACAGCCACGAGTCCGACGCCGACGAGTTGACGGACCCGTTGCCGCTCGCGGCGTTCGGCCGCGACCGCGCGCAGCTCGCGCGCGCGAACCTCCTCCACCTCCCGGTCGCGTTGGGCGACGCTGACATCGAGGAAGACCCGTTCCGGGCCGGACAGCGGTAGCGAGGTGGTCGTGGCCCAGCCGTGCACTTGTTCGAGGAGGCCGCCACGCAGGAGGTACGTCTCGGCGCGGTCGGCGGCGATCCACTCGCGCATCGCCTCGGCGAGTCGCCGTTGGTTGCGCACGTCGTGCCGCGCGCCGTCGATCCAGTCGCGCAGCCGCTTCCACTCGGTGAGCAACGCTTCGTGCGAGATCTCGACCGTCGGGCTTCGCGTCACGGGATCGCGGTCGAAGCTCAACAGGCGGTGGCGACCGAACGCGTCGAGCACGGCGCGGAGCATGCCGCGATCGACGGCGAGCTGCTCGAGCTCGCTCCGGAGCACCCGGCGACGAGTCTCGTCTGCTCCCTCGCCGAAGGTCACGAGTCGCAGCAAGACCTGTCGCGCGACATCGTGCGCCTCGTTGCCGAGGCCGGCCAACAATCCCTCGGCGCGCGTCGCCAAAGCGCCCGACACACCGCCGAGCTGCTCGTAGGCGGCGTGGTCGATCCGGACGCCGTGCCGACGGTCGAAGAGCTCGGTCAACGTGTACTGCAGCAGCGGCAGTGCGCCGGCGCGGTCCACCACCTCCCTGACCAGCTCGGCCACGAGCGCCGGCTCGAACGTGATGCCGTGCCGTTCTGCTGGGCCGGTGATCGCACGCTCCAACTCGTGCGGGGTCATCGGGGTGATGACCTCGGTCCCCTCACGGAGCAGCTCACCGAGACCTCGGTGCTGCAGCGGTCGGTCGTAGAAGTCGGCGCGGAGCGTGACGACGACGTGGACCCGGCTCCGGTCGTCGGTGACCGCGCTCACGAGGGTGGCGAGGAAGCGGTCCGCGGTGGCCGCATCGACCTGCGTGAACAGCTCCTCGAACTGGTCGATCACCAGCAGCAGCTGCGAGCCGTCGTTCGGCAACACCCGGTGGAGCGCCCGCTGCAGCCCCTCCTCACCGGCGAGTTGTTCGAGCATCGAAGCCGGCGGATCGACGGAGATGCCGAGCATTGCGTCTTCGAGCTCCTCGAACGGGTGCGGCGCAGGCGTCATCTCGATCGTGAACCACGAACCCGACAAGGGAACCGCCCCACGGCGGATCGCCGGGAGCAGCCCCGCCATCACGACGCTCGACTTGCCGCTGCCACTGGGACCGACCACCGCGATGAATCGGCTGCGGACCCCGGACTGGCCGAGCCGGGCGATGAGCCGTTCGACGAGCCGTTCCCTGCCGTGGAAGTCGAGGGCATCGGTAGCGTCGAACGCCCGCAAGCCCTTGTACGGGTTCGCGACCGTGACCACCGCTTCGGGCCTGGTTGCCCGGCGGCCCCCGGCGCCCCCGCTCAGCGTCTCGTGCAGATCCGTGACGAACGCGTCGACGCTCTGGTAGCGCTTGGCGGCGTCGACGTCGGTGGCGCGGTCGATGACGCGCAGGACGGGCGGTGGGAGTGCTCCGCGGATCTGTTCGACCTCGCCACGCAGACCGGTGAGTGCCTGCGCGGCGACGACGCCGAGGCTGTAGATGTCCGACGTGGCTGTGACCTCGTCGCGATCGAGCTGCTCGGGTGACGCGTACGGAGCACCCAACGTCGACCTGACGGACGGGGCGTCCGAGGTCCCGCCATCCCCGCCGACGGCGATCCCGAAATCCGACAGGTAGGCGTTGCCCTCGTCGTCGATGAGGATGTTGGCCGGTTTGATGTCGCGGTGGACGACACCGGAGCGGTGCGCTGTCTGCAGCGCGTTGCCGAGCTGATCGATCATCGTGGTCGTCTGCGCAGGACTGAGGGCTCGGTCTTCCAGGACGTTCGCCAAGCTCCCGCCGCGCATCAGGCGCATCACCAGATAGGCCGCATCGGGTTCGCGCCAGTAGTCGTAGAGCGGGACGATGTGGGGGTGCTCGAGCCGGGCGACGAGTTGCGCTTCGGCCTGGAAGCGACGGATGAACCCCGGGTCGTTGGCGAGCTCCGGCCGGATGACCTTGATCGCCACCTCCCGACCGACGGCGGGCTGATACGCGCGGTAGGCCACCCCGAACGCCCCTTCCCCGATCTTCTGGCGCAGCTCGTACCCACGCACCGCAAGGCCCGGTTCTGCCGCGGAGCCCGGCATCGTGGCCCGCGTACGGATCTCGAGCGCTTCGTCACCGGTGACGATCTGCGCCTCGAGCGTGCGCAGCGCCGGCGACGGCTCGATGCCGAGCTCCTCGCCGAGCCGTGACTTGAGCAGTTGGTACGCGCGCAACGCGTCGGCCTGACGCGCCGATCGGTAGAGCGCGAGCATCAACTGGCCGGTCAAGCGCTCCCGCAGGGGATGCTGACGGACGAGCGTCTCCAACTCGGAGATCAGCCCTCGGGACATCCCACGCTCGAGGTCGGCATCGATCCGCGCCTCGACGGCCTCGTGCCGCAGCTCCTCGAGACGGGCGATCTCGGTCTGCGCGAAGGACTCGTACGTGAAGTCCTCGAAGGCCCGACCACGCCACAGCGCCAACGCCTCGCCGAGCACGAGCGACGCAGCCGCCGGGTCGACGTCGGCGAGCGCCCGACCCTCGGCAACCATCCGCTCGAAGCGGACAGCGTCGATCTCCTCCGGGGCCGCCTCGACGAGGTACCCCGGTGCGCGCGTCAGCAGGATCGACCCCCCGGAGCGCTTCTCACGATCCGGCTCGAGCGCCTTGCGCAGTCCCGAGACGTACACCCAGAGCGCGTTCTGCTTGTCGCCGCCCCCGTCGGCGCCCCAGAGCTCGTCGATGATCTGATCGGTCGAGAACACCGAGTTCGGCGCCGTGAGCAGCAGGGCGAGCAGCGCACGCTGTCGGAAGGCACCGAGATCGACAGGGTGGCCGTCTCGCAGCACTTCGAGCTTGCCGAGTACCCGGTACTCCACTCGTCCTCCTCTTGGCGGCAGCCCTGCTTCCGGGGCTACGTCACTGGGTGGCCCGAGCCTGGACCATGCGACTTAGGTGCGACTTAAGTCGCGTCCGTGACC
This sequence comes from Acidimicrobiia bacterium, assembly GCA_050248955.1. Taxonomy (GTDB): domain Bacteria; phylum Actinomycetota; class Acidimicrobiia; order Acidimicrobiales; family Ilumatobacteraceae; genus JBFWRK01. The sequence continues at coordinate 347,305 of JBFWRK010000002.1, read as the reverse complement.
CTGGGCAAGAGCGCGGTCCTATGGTGGGCGCTCGTGAACACGCCCCGCTTGCTCCACGATCCGCCGTTGACGTCGCTCGATGCGTACCTCGAGCTCCGCGGTGGCCAGGGCCTGTCGGGGGCCCGGCACGTCGGGCCGAAGGAGACGATCGCCGAGATCGCTGCCGCCGGGCTGCGCGGTCGTGGTGGCGCCGGGTTCCCGGCGGCGACGAAGTGGCGGTCCGTGGCCGAGGGCACCGGTCGCACCCGGTACGCGGTCTGCAACGCCGCAGAGGGGGAACCGGGCACGTTCAAGGACCGCGCACTGCTCCGCGCCAATCCGTACGCGGTGATCGAGGGACTCCTGATCGCAGCGGAGACGGTGGGTGCCAGCGAGGCGTACCTCGCGCTGAAGGCGAGCTTCGAGCCCGAGCTCGCATCGGTGCGCCGGGCGTTGGCTGAGATCGAGGCTGCGGGGTGGCTGGGCGGCATCACGATCACGATCGTGACCGGGCCCGAGGAGTACCTGTTCGGCGAGGAGAAGGCACTGCTCGAGGTGATCGAGGGCAACGAGCCACTGCCGCGCTGGTTGCCGCCGTACCTGCACGGCCTGTTCGCCACCGCACCGCAGCTCGGCTGGCAGGCGCACGAGGTGGAGGCCGGTCACGAGGGTCGCCACGAGTCGAACCCGACGCTCGTCAACAACGCCGAGACCCTCGCCCAGGCGGCGTGGATCCTCGCCCACGGTGTCGACGCGTTCCGGGAGGTCGGCACGGCGGACTCGCCGGGCACGGTGCTGTGCACGATCGTCGGCGATGTGAGCCGTCCCGGCGTCGTCGAGGTGCCGATGGGCACGCCGCTGCGGACGGTCATCGCCGACTGTGGCGGACCGCTGCCCGGCCGGTCGGTGAAGGCCGTCTTCCCCGGCGTCGCGACCGCCGCGCTCACCGCTGACCAACTGGACACACCCCTCAGCTACGAGGCGATGGAGGCGGTCGGCTCCGGCCTCGGCGCCGGCGGGTTCATCGTCTACGACGACAGCGCGTGCATGGTCGAGGTCGCGGCAACGCTCTCGGGGTTCCTCTACGTCGAGTCGTGCGGGCAGTGCCCGCCGTGCAAGCTCGGCACCGGGGAGATCACGGCGCTGCTCGAACGGATCCGCACCGGCCAGGGCGAGGACACCGATCTCGGACAGATCGCGGAACGTCTGCGGATCGTCGCCGATGGCAACCGCTGCTACCTGCCGGTCCAGGAGCGCAACGTGATCTCGAGCATCCTGCGTGGCTTCCCCGAGGATGTCGCCGCCCATCTCGAGGGCTACTGCCGTTCCGAGCGCCAGCAGATCCCGACGCCGAAGATCAAGGACCTCGTCGATGGCGTCGTCACCTACGACGAACGCCAGGAGCGCAAGCGGCCCGACTGGACCTACGCCGACTGACGGCGGAGCTGGGGCCATGTCGTCGATGGACCGGATCGCGAGGGCTCGTGCGATTCGTTCGCCCGCGGACGCGATCGACGTCTACCGCGACTGGGTGGCCGACTACGACGACGACGTGTTCGGAACGCTCGCGTTCACCGGCACCGACCGCATCGTCGAGCTGTTCGCCGCGCACCAACGGGAGCGGTCGGCGCCGGTCGTCGACCTCGGCTGCGGGACCGGTGCTGCCGGCATCCGCCTGCGCGAACAGGGCTTCGCGACCGTCGACGGCATCGACATCTCACCCGACATGCTCGCCGTCGCCGAGACCAAGCACGCCTACCGGCAGCTGTTCGTCGCCGATCTCGGCGCACCGCTCGCGCTGCCCTCCGGCACGTACGGCGGGTCGGTGTCGGCGGGTACGTTCACGTCGGGCCACGTCGGTCCGGATGCGATCGCGGAGATCATACGCATCCTGCGTCCGGGCGCGGTCGTGGCATGGGTCGTCGCCGCGTCCGTGTGGCCGGCGTTCGCGCCCGCGCTCACGGCTGCGGGCGTGATCGTCCTCCACGACGCCGAGGAGCCGATCCGCCGTGACGGACCGCCCGAGGCGAGGATGCTCGTCGCCCGGCTGCCGTCAGGAGGCTGACGTCGGGGGCTGCCGTCAGGAGCTGAGGTCGGGAGGCTGACGTCAGGACGCTGAGGTCGGCGGGACGTTCGGCAGCGGCTCCCCGTCCTCCGTGTAGCACGAGATGTAGTGGCTCATCGCGGGGTCGCCGATCACGTGCCGCCTCGCTTCGCCGAGCACCGCGATGTCGGTGTTCGTGAAACGACGGTGCTGGCGCATGTGCTCGGCCCACGACTGGACGACGTACGTCTCGAGCACGATGCCGGGATCGGCCAGATCCCTGAACAAGCCCCACCGGTAGGCGCCGGTGCGCCGGCGCTGCCGCTCCACCCGACGCATCGCCTGCACGAACTCGGCGTACGTCTCGTCAGGCACCTGGTAGCGCACCGTGACGAGCACAGGCCCATCCGTGGGCGCCGGCGTGACCGTCACCACGGGCTCGTCCATCACCACCAGTTCCATGTCGAGCCGTTCCGGGGTGCTGAGCTTCCATCGCATCGTGACCGCTGCGAGGCCGACGAGCGACGCGGCGGCGATGACGTGCGCCCCTCCGAGCCGCCATGATGCGACGGCACCCCACAATGCGCTGCCCACGGCCACGCCACCGGTGACGGCGAGGTTCCACAAACCCATGCCGCGGGCACGCACCCAACTCGGGAGCGAGGTCTGCGCGGCGATGCCGGTGGCGGTGATCGCGAGCGTCCATGCCGCGCCGGTGAAGAGCAGCGTGAACCCGATCAGCAGCGCGTTGCCGCTGAGCCCCGTGACCAACAACCCGCCGGCGACGACGACGGTCGCGACGAGCATCATCCGATCGACGGGCAGCCAGAGGATGAGCCGCGGTCGCACGATCGCCGACGACGCGGCGCCGAGCCCGAAGCAGGCGAGGAGCAGCCCGAAGCCACCGGAGCCGAGCTCGAGCGGACCTCGCGCCACGACCGGGAGCAGCGAGACGAGCGCCGTCCCCGGCACGACGAAGAGCGCGGCGCGGATGAGCACGTGCCGCAAGGCGTTGGAGTTCACGCCGTAGCGGAGCCCGGCCCGCATCGCCCCGACGATCGTCTCGACCGGCGCGTTCGTGGGCTCCGGTCGGTGGCGCCAGCGCACGAGGACGGCGACGATCGCGAGGAACGACCCGGCGTTCAGCAGGAACACCCAGCCCGGCCCGCCGCGTGCGACCACGAGTCCGCCGATCGCCGGCCCGATCGCACGCCCGACGTTGAACGTCGTGTTGCCGAGCGCGAGGGCTTGGGGCAGCTCGGCCCGGGTCACGAGCTCGGGCTGGATCGCCTGCCACGCCGGCATGTTGAACGCCGCCCCGAGGCCGAGCGCGAACGTGAGGAGGAGGAGCGACGTCTCGGTGATGTGATCGGCGAAGGAGAGCATGGCGAGCGCCGCCGCGGTGACGAGCATCGACAGCTGCGTGATGATGAGCAGGATCCGCCGATCGACGATGTCGGCGAGCGCTCCGGCGGGGAGCCCGACGAGGAAGACCGGCAGCATCGTGGCGGTCTGCACGAGGGCAACGAGGGTCGGCGACGAGTCGAGGTCGCCCATGAGCCACGTCGCGCCGACGTTGTGCATCATCGTCCCGATGTTCGAGGCGATCTGCGCCATGAACAGCGCCCGGAAGGCGCGGTTGCGGAGCGGTGCCCACGCCGATCCCTTGGCCGGTGCGGCTGGCACTGGGTCAGCCGGGGAGGGCGCCGAGCATCCGTGCCGCGCTCAGCGTGTTCTCCAGGAGGCAGGCGATCGTCATCGGCCCGGTACCGCCCGGCATCGGCGTGATCGCACCGGCGATCGCCTGCACGGTGTCGAAGTCGACGTCGCCGACGATGCCTGCCTCCGTGCGCGACACGCCGACATCGATGACCGCGGCGCCGGGCTTCACGTGCGCGGCGGTGATCATCCGCGCCGATCCGGCGGCGGCGACGACGATGTCCGCCTCCCGGCACACGTCGATCATGTCGCTCGTGCGTGAGTGCGCCAGCGTCACGGTCGCATCGACGCCCTTGCGGGCGAGCAGCAGGAGCATCGGCAGGCCCACGAGCGTCGACCGGCCGACGACGACCGCCCGCCGGCCGGACGTGGCGACGCCGTAGCGCGCGAGGAGCCGCATCACGCCGAGCGGTGTACAGCCGACGTGACCCGGCTGGCCGCGCACCAGCCGTCCCATCGACCGTTCGGTGAGGCCGTCGACGTCCTTCTCAGGCGGGATCAGCGCGAGCACCGGCTCGGGATCGAGCCCGGCGGGGAGTGGCAGCTGACAGAGGACACCGTGCACGCTCGGGTCGGCGGCGAGTTCGCCGACAGCGTCCTCGACCTGCGACTGCGACGCGGTCGCAGGCAGCTGGACGCCTCGCGACACCATGCCGGCCTCGTTCGCCTTCTTGTGCTTGTTGCGCACGTAGATCTGGCTCGGGCGGTCGTCGCCGACGAGCACCGTCGCGAGGCACACCGGCGGCGAGCCGGCCGCATCGATCTCGATCCGGAGGCGGGCGACGATCTCGTCGCGGAGGCGGTTGCCGTCCATCAGGACCGCTCCGCCCGCTGTGCGCTCGATGGCGCTGTCATTCGTGTCGGGCTGCTTCATGTCAGCCCCGATCATGACAGCCCGATGATCTCGCCGTTCTCGTCGAAGTCGATGATGCTGGCCGCCGGGCTCTTGCCGAGACCCGGCATCGTGCGCATGTCGCCGCAGATCGGGTAGACGAAGCCGGCACCGACCGACGCCCGGACCTCGCGCACGGCGAGCGTGTGACCCGTCGGCGCGCCCTTCAACGAGGCGTCGCCCGAGATCGACAGGTGCGTCTTCGCGATGCACACCGGCAGCGCGCCGAACCCGTTGCGCTCGTAGGTGGCGAGCTGCTTGCTCGCGCCGGCGGTATAGCTCACATCGGCGGCGCCGTAGATCTTCGTCGCCACGGTCTCGATCTTCTCCTTCAACGACGCCGAGTCCGGGTAGAGGAACCTGAACGTGCTCGGCTCGTCGCACGCTTCGACGACGGCCTCGGCGAGATCGGTCGCGCCGGCGCCGCCGTCGGCGAAATGGGTGCACACTGCGACTCGGGCGCCCATCGCCTCCGCGATCTCGCGGATCACCTGGTGCTCGGAGGCGTGGTCCGTCGGGAACGCGTTGATCGCCACGACCGGCGACACACCGTGCACCAACACGTTCTCGATCTGCTTGACGAGGTTCGCGGCGCCGGCGCGGACGTCGTCGGGGTTCTCGGTGAGCAGGTCGGGTGGCAGCGGTTTGCCGGCGACGATCCGGTACTTGCCCGAGTGCGCCTTCAACGCCCGCACCGTGGCCACGAGCACCGCCGCGTCCGGCACGAGACCGGAGGCGCGGCACTTGATGTTGAAGAACCGCTCGGCGCCCATGTCGGCGCCGAAGCCCGCTTCGGTCAGCAGGTAGTCGCCGCCGCGGATGCCGATGAGGTCGCCGATGATCGACGAGTTGCCGTGGGCGATGTTGCCGAACGGCCCGGCGTGGACGATCACCGGCGTGTGCTCGAGCGTCTGCAGGAGGTTGGGCTTGAGCGCGTCGCGCATCATCACCGCCATCGACCCGGCACCGTGGAGCTGCTCGGCCGTGACCGGATCGTCGCTGCGGGTGTAGCCGACGACGATCCGCCCGAGGCGCTCGCGCAGGTCCTGCAGCGACGTGGCGAGCGCCAGCACGGCCATCACCTCCGACGCCGCGGTGATGTCGAAGCCGCTCTGGCGGGGGACCCCGTCCTCGCGCGAGCCCATGCCGATCACGATGTTCCGCAGCGCGCGGTCGTTCACGTCGAGCACGCGCCGCCAGGTGATGCTGTGCAGGTCGAGGCCGAGCTCGTTGCCCTGGTGGAGGTGGTTGTCGACCATCGCCGACAGGAGGTTGTGGGCCGCGGTCACCGCGTGGAAGTCGCCGGTCAGGTGGAGGTTGAACAGCTCCATCGGGATCACCTGGCTGTAGCCGCCACCGGCTGCCCCGCCCTTGATGCCGAACGTCGGTCCCATCGAGGGCTGGCGGATGGAGATCACCGCGTGCTTGCCGATGTGCTTCATCGCCTGACCGAGCCCGACCGTCGTGGTGGTCTTGCCCTCGCCGAGCGGTGTCGGCGTGATCGCGGTGACCACGACGTACTTCGCCTTCGGCCGGTCGGCGAGCTCCTCGATCGCCTCGAGCTTGATCTTGGCGATGCTCTCGCCGTACGGCTCGAGCAGGTGCTGCCCGATGCCCATCGTGGACGCGATGTCGGGCAGCGGTTTCATCGATGCGGCGCGTGCGATCGCGAGGTCAGAAGGAAACGACATCGGTGGGCCTCCCCCGTGCTCAAGCCGGAACGATCGTGCAGGGTATCGCGGTCGGGGAAGGGCTGTGTCGGATCATCCGGCCTGTCTAGAGTCGGGGTGTGTCTTCGTTCGACTCCGCACGGTTCCGCCAGGTCCTCGGTCACTTCCCGACCGGCGTCACCGTCATCACCGGCATGGCGGGTGGTGAGCCGCACGGATTGACGATCGGCTCGTTCACGTCGGTCTCGCTCGACCCGCCGCTCGTCGGCTTCCTGCCGATGTCGAGCTCACCGAGCTGGCGGGCGATCGAGGGGAGTGGTTCGTTCTGCGTGAACGTGCTCGGGCACGATCAGGCGGAGCTCTGCTGGCGGTTCGCGAAGTCGAACGACGAGGGCAAGTTCGACGGCGTCGCCTGGCATCCGGCGGACAGCGGCGCGCCGGTGCTCGACGGTGTCATCGCCTGGATCGACTGCAGCCTGGAGAGCGTGCAGGACGTGGGCGACCACCAGTTCGTGCTCGGCCGTGTCCACCACCTGGAGTGCTGGGACGGGCCGGAGCCGGCGCCGCTGCTGTTCTTCCGGGGGAAGCTGGGCGGCTTCCTGCCCGAGCCGCCCGCCGAGCTCGGCTGATCGGATATCGGCCGAACTCCGCGACGGACCGTCCTACGATGGCCGCCGATGCTGTCAGCGCAGGACGTCGAGCGCTTCCGCTCGGGCGACGCCGACGCGGTGCGACCGGTCTATGCCGAGTTCGGTCGTCTCGTGTTCGCGGTGTCGATGCGCGTGCTCGGCCAGCGCGAGCTCGCGGAGGAAGCGGTGCAGCAGACCTTCGTTCAGGCGTGGCGCTCGGCGAGCACGTTCGAACCCGATCGGGAGATGGCGCCGTGGCTCGTCACGATCGCCCGTCGGGCGGCGATCGACATCCAACGGCGGGAGCGCCGGCGCGCCCATGTCGCGCTCGACGACGCTCCGGCCGGCGACTCGTCGCTGGTCGCGCTCCCACCGAGCGCCGAGCAGATCGACACCGTCTGGCGCGTCCGCGAGGCGATCGACGCGCTGCCGGCCGGTGAGCGCGAGCTCGTCCGACTCCAGCACCTCGAGGGCATGTCGCAGAGCGAGATCGCCGAACGGCTCGACCTCCCGATCGGTACCGTGAAATCACGGTCGTTCCGGGCCCACCGCATGCTTGCGGCACAGCTCGGTCATCTCCGCGAAGCTGCCCACGAGGATGACTCGTGAATCCCGCGAACCGTTCGAACCGAGTGCACGTAGTGGTGGACAGGAGGTGAGCCATGGCAGATGACGATCGACGGATCCGTTACCTCGCCGGCGAGGGCTCGCCTGACGAACTCGACGCTCACGAGCGGGCCGAGCTCGACGAGCTGTTGGCGCTCGTCGCCGACCCCGCGTTGTGGGCAGAGCCGGCCGGCGACCTCGAAGACAGAGTCATGGCGGCGGTGGTCGCCGAGGAGCGAGGTGCACCGCGTCGCGCTCCTGGGCGCCGCACCGGGGAGCGCACGCGCCTGCGCCAGGCGCGTTGGATCGGACCGTTCCTCGCCGGTGCCGCCGCGGCCGCGGCGATCTTCCTCGTCGCGACGTTCTTCGACCCTGACCCGGAAGGAACCACGGTCGCCCTCGCGGCGACCGAGCTCGCTCCCGACGCGACCGGCCGAGCAGTGATCACCGAAGAGGACTCCGGCCTCAGGATCGAGCTGCACGCGACGGGCCTGCCCCGCCGAGAGGGCACCGAGTACTACCAGGCGTGGCTGCGCGGCGAGTCCGGGCTGGTGCCGATCGGGACGTTCCACACCGGCGACGATGTCGTGCTCTGGGCGGGCGTCGCGTTGGCGGACTTCCCGACGCTCACGATCACGAGAGAGGTGGTCGGCGATCAGGAGTCATCCGGTGAGCGAGTCCTCGCCGGCACCGTCGAAGGCTGATCGGGCTAGCCGCCGGCGAAGGTCGCCGCGATCTGCGTCGTGGAGTCGCCCGTGCGGCGCAGGGCGAGCGCGACGAGGAGCAACGACACGAGTGTGAGCCCGAGGATGATCGTCGACATCGCGCCGACCTCCGGCTTCATCAGCGTGCGCGTGAGACCGAACACGTACACGGGGAACGTGTTCGTCTCCGGCGTCGAGACGAACTGCGTGATCACGACGTTGTCGAGGCTGAACGTGAATGCGAGCAGGCCGCCCGAGAGGATCGCCGGAGCGATGAGCGGCAGCGTGATCTGGAAGAACGCGCGGCGCGGCGTCGCGTACAGATCGGCCGCTGCCTGCTCGAGCTGGTCGTCCATGCCGGCCATCCGCGCCCGGACGATGAGCGTGACGACCGCCGAGCTGAAGATCGCCTGACCGATCCAGATCGGCCACATCCCGTTGACGAAGATGCCGCCGAGGCGGAAGAACCAGAGCTGCAGGCCGATCGCGTCGACGATCTCGGGCGTCACCAGGATCAGCAGGATGAACGTCATGAAGCCGCGGACCCAACCGCCCGGCCTGCGGGCGAGGGTCACGCCGGCGAGCGTGCCGAGCAGCACGGCGATGATCGTCGAGCCGAACGCGCCCTTGAAGGAGTTGATCACCGAGTCCTTCAGCTGGCTGTTGTCCCACATCGATCCGTACCACTCCGTCGAGAACCCGCTCCACGAGAAGAAGTCGCGGTTGCGGTTGAACGAGTGGACGACGATGTAGGCGATCGGCGTGAACAGGAAGAGGTAGACGAGCGCCGACCACACGCCGAGCCCGAAGGTGAGGTACGAGCGCTTCCGGCGGTGCACGGGCGCCGCGGTCGTCGCTGTCGTGGCAGTCCCGGCGGTGATCGCGGTCATGGTCGTGCGCCTCCGGCGAGCTCGAGATGGCGGCGGCGACGGAGCGCCGCTGCAGTCAGCGATCCGACGACGGCGAACGCCGCCAGGACCGCGAGGATGGCGACGATCAGCACGACGGCGATCGCCGCGCCGAGCGCCGGGTTCTGTGCCTGCAGGAACTGCGACGCGACCAACGCGCCGGGCATGTTCCCGTCGGCGCCACCGAGCACCGACGCCGTGATGTAGTCACCCGAGAGCGGGACGAAGACGAGCACGAGACCCGACACGATGCCCGGCGTCGCGAGCGGCAGCGTGACCTGCAGGAAGGTCTTCACCCGGTTCGCGCCGAGGTCTTTGCTCGCCTCCCGCAAGGCCGGGTCGAGCCGGTCGAGCGCGACGAACAGCGGGAAGATCATCAGCGGCAGGTAGTTGTAGACGACGCCGAGCTGCACCGCGAACCGTGTGTTGAGCAGCTGGATGGGGCTGTCGCGCAGCCCCCAGTCGATGAGCAGGTTCGACAGGAAGCCGCGGGGAGCGAGCACGATCTTCCAAGCGATCGTGCGGATCAGGAAGTTCGTGAAGAACGGGACCATCAGCAGCATCAGCAGGAGGCCGCGTCTCCGCTCCGACACCTTCACGGCGAGGAAGTAGGCGAACGGCAGGCCGATCAGGAGGCACAGCACGGTGCCGATGATCGAGGTCCGCATGCCCTGCTTGAGCACCGTGAAGAACGTCTCGCCGAGTGCCTCGTCGTACTGATCGAGGTTCGGCTTCGACAGGTCGACACGACCGGCCGAGCCCGGAACCTTCTGCCCGAAGCTCGAGATCACGACGAGTGCGACGGGTACGGCGAAGAACACGATGTACCAGATCCACGACGGGATCGCGAGCAGGAACTTCGGCACCCTTGGTGTGCGTCTCACGGGCGGTGGCCCGGCGATCGTCGCCGTCACGGTGGTCCCCCTGGGTGTGTCCGGGTGCCGGCGGGCTCCCACCCGCCGGCAGGGATCGGTTCGGTCAGCCGCCGGCCTTCGCCTTGACGTTGTTGTAGATCTCGACGAGCCGGTCCTGGGCGGTGTTCACGGCTCCGCCCTTCATGCGGCCGACTTCCTCGGGCGTGAAGAAGACCATGTCCTTGAACTTCAAGTCGGGAGGCAGCAACGCGTCGATGTCCTTGAGCCCGGTGTTGTAGCCGTGGAACTGGAGGTCGGTGATCGAGTTCGCCGGGTCGAGGATGAAGTTCATGAAGTCGTAGGCGGCGTCGACGTTCGCCGCGCCGTCGACGATGCACCAGTTGTCCATCCAGAGCTCGGTCTCCGGGGCGCCGACGCCCCACTTGTACTGCGCCGGGTCGCCGCCCGCCTCCTCGATCGAGATCAAGCCCTGGCGGGCGTCGCCGTTCCACACGTGCGAGAGCGCGTAGTTGCCCTGCGCCAGTGCGATCCCGGGATAGGAGTCGAACGCCTTGACGTGTTGCGCGAACTCGTCGACGAGGAACGCCTCGCAGGCATCGAGGTCGGCGGCCTCCTCGGTCGTCCAGTCGATGCCGTTCGCCCAGAAGTAGATGCCGCACAGGTTCGGCGCGGTGTCGAGCACGGACGTCTTCCCGCTCGCCTCGCCTTGCGCCGCGGCGATGAAGTCGGCCCAGGTGTTGATCTCCGTCGTGACCTGTGTCGTGTCGTAGATCCAGCCGGTCGTGCCCCAGTTCTTGCAGACGGAGTACTTGTTGCCCGGATCCCACGCCTGGTTCGTGTACGGCGTGTCGAGGTTGGCGAAGTTGGGGATGCGGCTGAGGTCGAGCTCCATCAACAGGCCTTCGGCCGACATCTGCGGGATGTAGACGCCCGTGGGCACGACCATGTCGAAGCCCGACGTACCGCCGGCGGCGGCGAGCTTCTGGATCGCTTCCTCGTTCGAGTTGAAGATCGTCGGCTGGATGTTCCCCCAGCTGGCGAGCAGGTCCTGGTCGTCGTACTCGGCCCAGGTGAACAGGTTGATCTTCTTGTCGAAGTCGCCCGAACCCGAGCCCGAGGCCTCGGTGCCCCCGGCAGTGCTGCCGCCCGAGCTGTCGTCGTCGTCACCGCCGCAGGCGGCGAGCCAGGCCGCCATCGCGGTGGCACCGGTCGCGGCGAGGAAGCGCCGACGGTTGAGCGTCGCTGCGACCCGGTCCGCCACGGCTCGGGGCATCAGGACCTTCAGCGGTTCGTTGGTGGACATGTGGTGGTGGCTCCTTTGAGTGTTCACGGTGCTAGGAGGCTGTCTCGTCGACCGGGTCGACGATGACCCGATCGGTCTGATCGGCGCCGAACACGTAGACGTGCTCGGGCGACCAGACACACCAGACCGGATCGCCGGGGACCAGCTTCGGGGCCTGATGTCGGGGGAGGCGGGCGATGAGGTCGCGCCCGGCCTCGGTGTGGACGACGAACTGCAGGACGTCGCCGAGGTGGGAGACACCGGCGACGGTGCCAGCGGTCGCGTTGACGGACGGCCCGGGATCGGTGGTCGACAGCGACACCGTCTCGGGACGGACTGCGGCGAGCGCCTCCGCGCCGCGGGTGATCGGCGCGCGGTGGTTGCTGACGAAGACCGTTCCGTCCGGCGTGACCATGCCGTCGTCGGTCGCCGCTCCCTCCCAGAAGTTGTTCTGACCGATGAACGCGGCGACGAATGCCGAGGCAGGCTTCTCGTAGACCGTGTCGGGATCGTCGAGCTGCTCGACGTGGCCGTCGAGCATGACCGCGATGCGGTCGGACATCGACAGCGCCTCTTCCTGGTCGTGGGTCACGAAGATGAACGTGATGCCGAGCTCGCTCTGCAGGAGCTTCAGCTCGATCTGCATCTCCTGGCGCAGCTTGCGGTCGAGCGCCCCGAGCGGCTCGTCGAGCAGCAGCACGCTCGGGCGGTTGACGAGCGCACGAGCGAGCGCGACGCGCTGTTGCTGGCCGCCCGACATCTGGCGCGGCTTGCGGTTGGCGAGTGGCGACATCTTCACCATCTCGAGCGCCTCACCGACGCGCTTGGAGATCTCCGCCTTCGGGGTTGCCCGTTGGCGCAGCCCGTAGCCGACGTTCTCCGCCACCGTCATGTGCGGGAACAGTGCGTAGTGCTGGAACACGGTGTTGACGTCGCGCTTGTACGGCGGCACGCCCTGCACGAAGTCGCCGGAGATGCGGATGTAGCCCTCGTCCGGCTGCTCGAACCCGGCGAGCATCCGCAACGTCGTCGTCTTCCCGCAGCCGCTCGGGCCGAGCAACGACAGGAACTCCCCGGCGCGCACCTCGAGGTCGACGTGGTCGACCGCGACCATCTCGCCGAACCGCTTGGTCACATTCATCAGTTCGACCGCTCCGCGTTCGCTCGTCACGGCGACGTCCTCCCCCTCTGTCGTCACGACCGTCGGTACGTCGCCGCACCGTTGATCCACGTCTCGTCGACCATGACGCCCGGCAGCTCGCCGCCCGACATGGCCGTGATGTCGTCGCTCAACACGCAGAGATCTGCCCGTTGGCCGACGGCGATTCGCCCGGCATCGTCGTCGAAGGCCTGGTGAGCCGTGCCCCGAGTGTATGCCTGCAACGCCTGGTCGATCGGAAGCCGCTCCTCGGGCATCCAACCGCCGTCGGGCCGACCGTCCGGCGTCTGGCGGGTGACGGCGACGGCGAGGCCGTCGAGCGGGCGCACCGAGGACACGGGCCAATCGCTGCCGAAGCTGATCGCCGCCCCGTGGCCGGCGATGGTGGCGACCGGGTACTGCAGCATGCTGCGTCGCGGCCCGAGGCGCGGGAGGGTCAGATCAGTCATCACCGGGTCGAGGCACGACCAGAGCGGCTCGAAGTTGGCGATCACGCCGAGGCTCGCGAACCGAGGCCGGTCGGCCGGGTCGACGAGCTGCGTGTGCGCGATGACGGGCCGCCGGTCGCGCCGGCCGTTGTGCTGCAGGGCGTGCTCGATGGCGTCGAGCGCCATCCGCACGCCGCCGTCGCCGATCGCGTGGATGTGGATCTGGAACCCGTCGGCATCGAACGCACGCACGGCTTCGGCGAGGCCGGCCGGCGACCAGTTCGGCAGGCCGCAGCCGTCACCGTCCTCGTACGGCTCGAGCAGGAAGCCGGTGCCCGCCTCGATCACGCCGTCGGCGAAGAACTTCACCGTGCGCGCCGTGAGCTGACCTGACACCCGAGCATCGTCGCGCAGTCCGTCGCGCAGCTCGCGGAACTGCTCGCGCTGTGCGACCCACCGCCGAGGATCCGAGCGGAAGGCACCGTTGATCCGGCAGCGCAGCGTGCCCGCCCGGGCCGCTTCGGCGTAGACGGCGAGGTCGCCCTCGTCGACGGCGGCGTCCTGTGCCCACACGATGCCCTCGGCGAGCAACGTGTCGATGCCGGCCGCGAGTCCGAGCCTCCGGAGCGCCGGATCGGGATCCGGCATGACCCGCTCGACGAGCTCCATGGCGCCCCATTCGAGCAACGTGCCGATCGGGCTGCCGTCGCCGTGGCGCACGATGGTGCCGAGCGCCGGTTCCGGGGTCGACGCCGAGATCCCCGCGGCATCGAGCGCCGCGCTGTTGACCCACAGGACGTGGTGGTCGGCGGAGTACAGCGCCACCGGTCGGTCGGGCACGACCGCGTCGAGCACCGTGGCGTCGCCGACTCCACCGGGCAGCAGGGTCGGGCTGTAGCTGCCGCCGACGATCCACGGATCGCCGGGGTGCGCGGAGGCGTGGGCCCGAACGGCGGCGAGGACGTCCTCGACGGAGCGGGACTGGGCCAACGACAGCGACACGAGCTCGGTGCCACCGGACAGCGGATGGACGTGGCCGTCGCGAAAGCCCGGCACGACGCAGCGTCCGGTGAGGTCGACCCGCTCGATCGTGTTGGTGCTGGACGACGCCCAGCTCCGCGCGTCGTCACCGAGGGCGACGATGCGGCCGTCCTGCACGCCGACGGCGTCGATGCGAGGCGACCCGGTCGTGCCGGTCAGCACGGACCCCCCGGTGAACAGCACCCGCATTGACCGCCAGCCTGGCACACGCCCACGGCCACCGACAAGGAAAGCGTCGGTGTCGGTCCTGTTTCGCAACGGATTCCGTCGCGTTCGCCCGTCGATGCCCGCGGGTTTCGTGCCGGCACCCGTCAAGCGCACCGGCAGAGCTCGCTCGCGTGCCGCGCCAGCCACGCCCGCGAACGCCGGTTCTGGTGCTCGTACCCCTGCTCCCACACCTGACGGTAGAGCTCGTTGCCCGACGCCGCCCGCAGCTCCATCGAGACGAGTGCACGGTCGAGGTAGTCACCGAGGTGAGCGGCAACCGCCTGCCGCTCATCCGCGTCGAGACCGTGGGCATCCATGAAGTGCCGCCATCTCGCCACCGGATCGAGCTCGCGGCGGGCATCGTCGATGTCCCGGGAGTCGCGAACGGGGATCCAGTGCCGGGCCGTGATCGCGATGTCGACGAGCCGGTCCGATGGCGCCGTGAAGTCGAAGTCGATGAACGCGACGGCGACACCGTCGTCGACGACGGCGTTCTCGACGCAGAGATCGTTGTGGCACACGAGCGCACCAGGCTTCGGCGGCGCGAGGTTCACCGTGTCCCAGACGGCAGCGTCGGGAGGGACGAACGAGCGCGCCGCTTCGTGCATCGCCGCCTCGAGAACGGCGACGCTGACGAGGAGCTCCTCGTCAGCAACCCAGTCGGGGAACGGCGGCACGCCGACGTCGCCCTCCATCCACGAGAGGACTTCGCGCCCGAGCTCGTCGCGTCCGAGTGCCCGCGGCGCGCCGGTGAACCCGACCCGCTCGAGGTGGTCGAGGAACGCATGGACGCTCGGGGTGTGCTCCCGGAACGGTCGCCGCACGGTGCTCCCGACGCGAACCACCTGTCCGCCGGATCCCATGCCACCCGCCAGCGCGACCTCAGCCTCGTCGGTCGGTGGCCCGTCCGTCATCGCGCGTTGTCACCGAACCGGTACTCGTACGTCAGCTCGTCGAGCCGTGCCAGGAGGTCGCTGTCGAGCGGGGTGTCGAGCGCCTTCACGGCGTCGGCGAGCTGTTCCGGCTTGCTCGCGCCCAGGATCGGCGAGGTGACGACGGGGTTGGCGAGCACCCAGGCGATCGAGAGCTGGGCGAGCGTCATGCCGGCCTCGTCGGCGATCGGGCGGAGCGCGTCGACCGAGCCGAACATCCGGTCGTGCCAGTACCGCTCCTGGTAGCGGCCGGCGGCGTAGCCGAGGGTGAAGCGGGTGCCCTCCGTCGGAGCGCCGCCGCGGTGCTTGCCCGTGAGGAAGCCGCCGGCGAGCGGGTTGTACGGGATCACGGCGATCCCCTCTTCGGCGCACAACGGGAACAGCTCGCGCTCGTTCTCGCGGAACAGGAGGTTGTAGCGGGGCTGCACGGAGTCGAAGCGCGCGGTGCCGAGCACCTCGGAGCGCCCGATCGAACGGGCGAGCTGGTAGGCGAGGAGGTTCGAGCAGCCGGTGTAGCGGACCTTCCCCTGGCGGACGAGGTCATCGAGCGCGCCCAGGCTCTCGTCGATCGGGGTGTCCGGATCCCAGCTGTGGAGCTGGTAGAGGTCGATGTGGTCGGTGCGCAGGCGGCGCAGCGAGGCCTCGACCGCCCGCATGATGTTCTGGCGCGAGTTGCCGGCATCCCACGGCTTGGGCCCGGTCGGGAAGAAGCACTTCGTCGCGACGATGTACTGGTCGCGCCGTCCTGACATCCAGCGGCCGACGATCTCCTCCGTCCGGCCGAACAGCTCGGCGGGCGCTCCGAGCGGGTAGACGTCAGCAGTGTCGATGAACGAGATGCCGGCGGCGTCGGCGGCGTCGAGGATCGCGAACGAGGTCTCGTCGTCGCACTGGTACCCGAAGGTCATCGTGCCGAGACAGAGCCGGGAGACCTTGAGACCGGTGCGGCCGAAGCGGATGTGGTGCACGAGGGCGACCGTATCCGACCCGGCGGCGCGGTCGTCGCGCCTGCTTCGATGGCCCGATGGCAGTCCTGCTCGCGCTCGCGTCGGCGATGGTCTACGGCGTCGCCGACTACTGCGGCGGGCGGGCGACGCGGCACGCGTCGGCGTTCGCCGTCACGGCGTTCGGCCAGGCCGTGAGCCTCGTCCTGCTGCTCGCGGTCCTACCCGTGCTCGGCGACCCGAGCCCGCCGCTCGCCGACTGGGCATGGGGCGCGGGCGGTGGTGTCGCCGGTGCGATCGGCCTGCTCGCCTTCTACCACGCGCTGTCGCGCGGTTCGATGAGCGTCATCGCACCGACGACCGCGGTGGTGAGCGTGTCGATCCCGGTCGCCGTGGGTCTGCTGCTCGGCGAGCGACCTGGTGCAACGGCGCTCGTCGGCATCGGTGTGGCAATGCTCGCCATCGTCCTCGTCAGCGGCGCGTTCCGCCCGAGCGCGAGCCCGACACCGGCTCGGATCGCCGCGCTCGCCGTGTTCGGTGGCGTCGGCTTCGGGCTGATCTTCGTGTTCTTCGAGCGGACGAGCGAGGCCAGCGGGTTGTGGCCGCTCGTCGCTGCCCGGTTCGCATCGGTCCCGCTCGTGCTCACCGCGGCGAGCGCGCTGCGCCAACCGCTCGGTGTCGCCCGCGTCTGGGGGATCGCGCTCGCGTGCGGTGTGCTCGACATGTCGGCGAACGTCCTCTACCTGCTCGCGACGCGCGAGGGCCTGCTCACGATCGTGTCCGTCATCACCGCGCTCTACCCGGTGAGCACCGTCGCGCTCGCGTTCGGACTCGATCGTGAGCGGGTCAGCCGCTCGCAGGCAGCCGGCATGGCGATGGCGCTCGCCGCGCTGGCGATGGTGTCACTCGGCTGACGGTGCGGCGTCGCCGCCTGCGGTGTCGCCGCCTGCGGTGACGACGGCCTCGCTCTCCCGGGCCGCGCCGCGGAAGATCCCCTTCGCCATCAACGATGGCTCCGCCTGCCGGCGGGCCTCGTAGACCGCGGCGCGGGCACCGTGGACGACGGGATCGCCGGGCGCGGCGAGACCGGCGAGGTCGACGAGGTGGCACGCCAGGCGCAGGTCGCCTGTTGCCACGGCCTCCTCGGCGCGGGCGACGAGGCGGTCGGCACCGCCGGCCAGAGCCGCGATCGTGCTCGCGAGGTGGGCGTCGGGCGAGGGCTTCAGCCGTGAGGGCATACCGTCCCACCAACCGCCGAACTGCCGCCAGATGTTGTGCACCACGAACTCGGGCTCGTCGTAGAACGGGCGGAGGTAGGGCCGGCCGAGGAGGTCGGCGGGGACCGACACCGAGTGGATGATCGTGTCGAGCGTGGCGCCGGCGTTCATCATCGCGAGCGTGTCCGCGACCAGTCCCTCGAGCGCGGTCGCCATCGCATCGAGGACGGTCGCGATGCGCTCGCGGCCGGCGATCGGCAGACCGTGCGCCGGCACGAGGAGCTCGGGGCCGTGGTCGATCATCGTCCGCAGCGCGGCCGCCCACTCGACCGGGTAGCGCTGGACCTTCTGCGGGTTGCCGGCGTTCGGGAAGTTCCAGATGACGAAGTCACCGACCATCGCCCAGCGCCGGTTCGGCAGCCACGCCCACAGGTGGTCGTCCGTCTCGCCTCGCGCGTGATGGAGCTCGATGCGCTCGTCACCGATCTGGACGACGTGACGCCGCACGAACGTCTCGTCCGGCGCGAGCGTCCCGGCGGGCAGGAACCGCTGGCCGGCACCGCCGATGCCGAGGTGCATCTCTGCGCTGATGCCCCCGAACTGGCGCGCGTTGATGATCAGGTTCCAGTCGTTCGTGAGCTCGTAGCGGGCGAGGCGGGCGCGCACGTTCTCGTGGCCGATCACCCGCGGCCGTGCGTGGTCGTGCGCGTTCGCGTCAGCGGCGAACGCAGCGCTGCCGCCGACGTGATCGGCGTGGCCGTGGGTGTACACGAGCGAGTGGATCGCCGCCGGCGACCACCGACGGAGGCTCTCCACGACCGCCGCGCCCGTGTGGACGCCAGACGCGTCGAAGCACACGAGTCCCTCGTCCGTCCGCAGCGCCACGCTGTGGCTGAAACTCTCGACGATCGCGAGGTCGTCGGCGAGCTCGGACAGCTCGTTCGTGACACGGTTGACGGGCTCGTCGAGCACGCCTTCGTCGATGATCCGGCTCGACAGCGCCAGTAGGTCCCCCACGACGAGCACGCTACGCCCCCCACACCGATCTCTGCTCACGCCCGGACGCCTGCGGCGTCCGGCCGAGCAGAGACGAAACGAGATCGCGTCGGTGAACACAGATTCGCGCGTCTCAGACCACGGGTTCTCGGCGACCGAGGGCGCGGCGGACCTGGTCGACGACCACGTGGGGCCGGCGGAGGACCGTGGTGCCGGCGAAGTGGAGGATCCGCCACCCATGGATCTCGAGCTCGTTGCGCCGCAGCCGATCGCGCTCGAAGGCATCGTTGGAACGGAGGTGGACGCCATACCCATCGACCTCGAAACCGAGCATCCGATCGGGATACGACCAGTCGAGCTCGAACACGGCACCGCTCGGGAGCACGACGAGGTGATGGTGGGTGAGCGGCGGGAACCCGTGACGGACGAGCAACTCGCCGAGCGCGCTCTCCGGCACGGAGTCGGCGACCGTCGTGCCGAGGGCGCGGTCGGCGAGGATCGACCGGAGGACGCCGGCTCCGTTCCGGCCGTGCCGTCCGACCCGGTCGAGCACCGCTTCGAGCTCGGCGAAGGTGACGAGCTTGCTCGCCAGCCACTCCTCCATGACCCGCTGCACGAACGAGGGACGAGCCACGAGCCCGAGGTCGACGACGGTCCGCGCCGGCGAGGTCACGTCGAGCTCGCCCACGCGCCGGATGTCGACGGAGGACAGATCGGGGATGCGATGCACGTGCACGCCGTCCAACCTGATGATCGCTGCGGATGGTCGCGTGACCTCCACGAGATCGCTGCGGAACCGTGACACGCCGATCACGTCAGCCGCGGCGCGGTGCGAGAGCGCCGCACCCGGCCCCGCAGCGAGGATCGCCGCGAGTCTGCGCTGGTCCTTCGTGAGCGGAGCAGCCGGATGGCGCAGAACGTCGCGGTGCACCACCACGAGATCGCCTCTGGCGACCATGCGGTGCAGCTGCCGCGCGCCGACGCCCTGTTCGAGGGCCTGCATCCGGGTGACGAGACCGAGTTGGTCGGCGAGCAGCGGCGTCAATCGATGAACGAGCACGGCGGCGATGAGTGCGCTCGTCCGCCCGGACCGGCAGAACTCTGCTCGTTGACGCGTCCGGAGCCGATCTTCGATCAGGCCGGGACCTCTCGTGTCCGGAGACGAGCAGAGAACCGGCGGTGGGGGTGAAGGTGGGGGTGGGGTGGGGTGGGGGTGAGGTGGGGGCGGGGTCAGCGGGGGGCGGGGTCCTTGGGGAGGCCGAGGACGCGCTCGCCGAGGATGTTGCGCAGCACGTTCGACGTGCCGCCCATGATCGTGTAGCCGGGCGCGTAGCAGAGCCCGGCGGTGATCGGCGACCACAGCGTGGCGTCGGCGCCGAGCACCCGCGAGACGAATTGGGCTACCCGCCACTCGTGCTCCGTGCAGAAGCACTTCGTCGCCGCCGAGAACCCGGCCGGGGCCTGGCGCAACACCTCGCGCACCACGAGGATCCGCCCGATCCGGTATGCGCTCTCGAGCGCGGCGACCTCCTGGCGGAGCAGTGGGTCGGTGAGGTCCGCCCGGTCCAGCGCCGACCGGTACAGCGCGTGGTTCGACACGAGCCGGTCGATGCCGCCGCGCTCGTGCTCGAGCTGGCGCATCGTCTGCTTGAACGCCCCACCCTCGGTCCCGACGAGGTTCGTCACCGGCACCCGGACGTCCGTGTAGAACACCTCGCAGAAGTGCCGGTTCGCGGTCATGTCGGTGATCGGCCGGACCTCGATGCCCGGTGAGTCCATCGGCACGACGATCTCGCTGATGCCGGCGTGTGGCGGTCCGTCGGCCGAGGTGCGGCAGATGAGGTAGCAGTAGTCGGCCACCGCGCCGAAGCTCGTCCAGATCTTCTGCCCGTTGATCACCCATTCGTCGCCGTCACGCCGAGCCGAACAGGTGAGCGACGCGAGATCGGATCCTGCGTCCGGTTCGGACATCCCGATGCACCACGTCGTCTCACCGGCGAGGATCCCCGGCAGGAACGCGGCTTGCTGCTCGGGCGTGCCGTAGGCGATCAGCGTCGGACCCATCTGCCGGTCGGCGAACCACATCGCACCGATCGGCGCGCCGGCCGAGATCAGCTCCTCGGCCACGATCAACCGGTCGATCGGCGGGCGGCCAGCGCCACCGAACTCGCTCGGCCACGTCATGCCGATCCAGCCCCTCGCGGCGAGCTCGGCGGCGAACTCCTTGGAGAAGCCGTTGATCCACGAGTCGTTGTGCCGCCCGTACGTCGCTACCGCTTCGCCGGCGACCTGTCTGGCCTGCGCGCGCAGCGCGTCATGTTCGGCGGTCCACGTGAAGTCCATCGGATCGACTGTAGGTCGACGTCCCCATTGCCCGGCAGTCCGCGTGGAACGAGGCCCGGCCCGCGTATCACGCTCGCTGCGGAGGTGCTCTACTGCTCGGCGCGAAGGCTTACGCGGCACAAGGAGGGTCATGCCGACCGGGAACGATCTCATCGCGGTGGCGCGCCAATACATCGGCTTGCCGTACAAATCGAACCCGCAGTGGAAACCGGGCGACACGCCGACCTCGTTCGACTGCTCCGAGTTCACCGAGTGGGTCTGCCTCATGGCGGGCTCGCCGGTGCGCCTCCGCGAGTCCTCGGTGGAGCAGTTCCTGCAGTGCCGTCAAGCGGCACGGCTGATCTCCGTCGCCGACGGGATCGGCACGCCGGGCGCGCTGCTCTTCGCGTTCCGGGACAGCAAGTCGCGTCCCGTCGACCCATCGTCGTTCTGGCCGAGTCACCGGCACGTGTCGTTCTCGATGGGTGATTCGGCGACCACGATCGAGGCGTTCGGAGCGAACGGCGAAGGTGTCGCGTTCAAAGGGCTGCGACTCGGGACCGATGCCGCCGGCCAGGTGATTCCCCGGTTCAACTTCGCCGCGCTCGCACCCGGCGTGGACTACCCGGGCTTCCATGGCGGGACGGGCGGCGGTGGCGGTGGCGGCTCGGGTGGCGGCGGCGGCTCAGGTGGCGGCGGTGTGGCCGGGCGCTATCGCCCGCGTCACGACAAGCGGATCCTCAAGAAGGGGTCGACCGGCGAGGACGTGCGCGAGGCGCAGTCGATGTTGATCGCTGTCGGCGCGCCGTCGCTCGCCGGCCGGCGACCCACGCCGAACTTCGCGGATCTGACCGTGGCGGCGGTGGCGTGGTTCCAGCAGAAGGTGCTCAACGAGCAGGGAGGCAGCACCGGCATGCGGATCACCCGCCAGATCGGACCGGTGACCTGGGGCTATCTGTACGCGTACACCGGCCGCTGAACGCTCGTCAGCTGCCGAGACTCAGCCGAGATCGAGCTCGTAGTACGAGGTGGGGGACTGCGCTGTGCCGACCGTCGCCGCGCGGTGGCGCGTGTCGAAGCTGCGGAAGCAGGCGTCGACCGTGCCCAGAACGATGATGCTCGCCAGCGCGAGGAGCGGGAACCCGCCGACGCCGGTGATCGCGATGCCGATCAGCGCGAGGGCGCAGATGGCCATCGTGGCGATGAAGCGGCGGTAGCTCGGTTGACCGACCATCAGGCTCTCCCTCGTTTGTGCGTGTGATGGAGATGACGCTGACAGTGGTCGATCATGACGCAGTTCTGTGAAATGCGCTGAATCCTGATTGCTTTGGTCGGGATTCGGTCCTAACCTCGTCCCGTGATGTCGCTGCGGACCCCGGTCGCGTGATGTGGTCGCGTGATGGTGACCGCGTGACGGTGATGCCGTGACGGTGTTCCTCGTCGGCGCCGGCCCCGGTGATCCGGAGCTGCTCACGCTGCGAGCGGCGCGCCTCCTCGCAATCGCCGACGTCGTGCTCCACGACCGCCTCGTCCCCGACGAGATCCTCGCGCTCGCACCGCTCGGCGCCGAGCTGATCGATGTCGGCAAGCGGCCCGGTGGCAGCCACGTCCAGGGGGTGATCAACGACCTGCTCGTCACGCTCGGCCGGTCAGGACGCACGATCGTCCGGCTGAAGGGCGGCGATCCGTACCTGTTCGGCCGTGGCGGAGAAGAGGTCGACGCGCTGGTCGACGCAGGCATCGCGTACGAAGTCGTGCCGGGCGTGAGCTCGGCGATCGCCGGGCCCGCCGCCGCCGGCATCCCGGTCACCCACCGGAGCGACGCCAGGGCGGTCACGATCGTCACCGGCCACGAGGCCGTCACGAGCGAACCGGTCGCCTGGGAGCACCTGGCGCGCGTCGGTGGGACGATCGTGGTGATGATGGGCGTCGAGCGGCGCGGCCAGATCGCCCGTCGCCTCCTCGACGGCGGCATGGATCCGGCGACCCCGGTCGCGGTCGTCAATGACGCGACCCTCCCGAGTCAGACGGTGCTCACCGGAAGCCTCGACGAGCTCGCCGGGCTGCCGGCGCGGTCACCGGCGGTGATCGTCATCGGCGCCGTGGCGGCGCGCGCGTCGGCGAGCGCCGAGCTCGTCGCGGAGGTCGCCAGCGGTGGGTGAGCCGATAACCGACGGCTACCCCGTCGTGCTCCGCCTGGCGGGGCAGCGAGTGCTGGTGGTCGGTGGGGGCACCGTGGCGGCGCGGAAGGTCGCCGGGCTCGCCGCTGCCGGCGCAGTCGTCACCGTCGTCGCGCCGAGCGTGGACGCGGCGATCCATGCGATGCCGGGGGTCACCATCGAGCGGCGGCCGTACCGCGCCGGCGACCTCGCCGGCCACCGGCTCGTGATCGCGGCGACGGACGAGCCCGCCGTGCAGCAGCAGGTCTTCGACGATGCGAAAGCAACCGGCGTGTGGGTGAACTCGGCCGACGACCCCGAGCGGTGCACGTTCATCCTCCCGGCCGTCGAGCGCCGCGGGCCGGTGATCGTCGCGGTCTCGACACAGGGCACGAGCCCGGCGCTTGCCGGTCACCTGCGCGATCTGCTCGCCGCCGCGCTCCCGGCCAACATCGAGTCGGTGGCGGCCGAGCTCGCGGAGCAGCGACGCACGATTCAGGCGTCGGGCGGCTCCACCGAGGACCACGACTGGAAAGAGAAGATCGTCGAGGTCTTCGAGCGCTTCGCCGGCTGATCGACCGTCGGCCTTCGGCTCGACCGACGGCTGATCGTCGCGACGTCAGTCTTCGGTGAGGGCCCGGCCGAGCCGGGTGACACCTTCCACGATGTCCGCCTCGTCGTAGTAGGCGAAGCTGATCCGCAGCTCGTGACGCAAGCCCTGCCGGCTCGAGAACAGTGCGCCGTGGCGGACGTCGACGTCGAAGCGTGCCGCGGACCGCCGCACGTCGGCGGCGTCCACGTGCGCGGGCAGCGTCAGCCAGAAGAAGTAGCCGCCGTCCGGCACGTCGTAGCCGACCCAGTCGGGCACATGCTCGCGGAGTGCGGCGGCCATGGTCTCGACGCGGCGTCCGTACGTCAGTCGCAACGTCTGCAGGTACTCCGCCTGCCACCCCTCCTCGAGGATCGCGGCGACCAGTGTGCACGGGACCGGGTTCAATCCGCCGCCGCTCTCGACTAGGCCTGAGCCGGCGAGGCGCCCGACCAGCTCCGGCTCGCCGTGCACCCAGCCGAGGCGCAGCCCGGGCGCGAGGATCTTCGAGAACGTCCCGATCGAGAGGATCGGCGCGCGGTCGACGTATGCCGACATCGGCGCCGGCGGCACCGCGTCGCCGTAGTGGAGGAGGTGGTACACCTCGTCGGCGACGACGATCACGTCGCGCCGCCGGCTCACGTCGGCGAGCTGCTCGCGGCGGTCGGGCGAGAGCGTCGAACCGGTCGGGTTCTGGAACGTCGGGATCGTGTAGACGAACCCGACCTGGCGTCCGTCGGCGGCGAGCCGGGCGAGCTCGTCCTCCAGCTCGTCGATCACGAGCCCGTCCGCGTCGACACGCACGCTGACCACGTCGAGGCCGTGGTCGCGGAAGATGTTCAGCGCGAGGAAGTAGGTCGGCTCCTCGACGACCACGACGTCGCCCGGCCTCGTGAGCACCGTGCAGAGCAGGTCGAGCGCCTGCGAGTTGCCGTTCGTGACGAACAGGTGCTCCGCCTCGACCGGGCAGCCGTAAGCCTCCGTCAGGTACCGGCCGAGGGCGAGGCGGAGGTGGCCGTCGCCCCACTCCGCGCCGTACTGCAGGTACTCGGATCCCCGGGTCCCGAACTGTCGTTCCGCTGCCCGACGCACGTACGAGTGGGGGAGCAGGGCGTTCTGTGGCTGGCCGACACCGAGGTCGATCACGCCAGGTGGGACGTTGACCTGTTGGAAGCGGATCGTCGACACGGCGATCTGGCAGCCTAGGCGCCGCAGTGCGACGTGCCCGCTGTATCCTCTACAAGTCGCATACAAGTGCCCCCGCCGAGCGAGGAGTTCCACATGGCCAAGATCAAGGTGAAGAACCCCGTCGTCGAGCTCGACGGCGACGAGATGACACGGATCATCTGGCAGTTCATCAAGGATCGGTTGATCCTGCCCTACCTGGACGTCGAGCTGGAGTACTACGACCTCGGCATCGAGCACCGCGACGCCACGGAGGACCAGGTCACGATCGACGCCGCGAACGCGATCAAGCGGCACGGGGTCGGCGTCAAGTGCGCCACGATCACGCCCGACGAGGCACGCGTCGAGGAGTTCGGCCTGAAGCAGATGTGGAAGTCGCCGAACGGCACGATCCGCAACATCCTCGGTGGCGTGGTGTTCCGCGAGCCGATCATCTGCTCGAACATCCCCCGTCTCGTACCGGGCTGGACGAAGCCGATCGTCATCGGCCGTCACGCGCACGGTGACCAGTACAAGGCGACCGACTTCAAGGTGCCGGGCGCCGGCGCCCTCACGATGACCTTCACGCCCGACGATGGCAGCGCCCCGATGGAGTTCCAGGTCGCTCGCTACGGCGCCGACGGCGGCGTCGCGATGGGCATGTACAACTTCAACGATTCGATCCGCGACTTCGCCAGGGCCAGCTTCAGCTACGGCCTGGAGCGCCACTACCCCGTCTACCTCTCGACGAAGAACACGATCCTGAAGGCGTACGACGGGCAGTTCAAGGATCTCTTCCAGGAGGTCTTCGACGCCGAGTTCGCCGACCGGTTCGCGGCCGCCGGCCTGACCTACGAGCACCGCCTGATCGACGACATGGTCGCCGCCGCGATGAAGTGGGAGGGCGGGTACCTCTGGGCGTGCAAGAACTACGACGGTGACGTCCAGAGCGACACGGTCGCGCAGGGCTTCGGCTCGCTCGGGCTGATGTCGTCGGTCCTGCTCACCCCGGACGGACAGACGATGGAGGCCGAGGCGGCGCACGGCACCGTCACGCGTCACTACCGGGAGCACCAGAAGGGCAACAAGACCTCGACGAACCCGATCGCGTCGATCTTCGCCTGGACCCGCGGTCTCGCCCATCGCGGCAAGCTCGACGGCACCCCCGACGTGACCACCTTCGCGAACGCGCTCGAAGCGGTCTGCGTCGAGACCGTCGAGTCCGGCCAGATGACGAAGGACCTCGCGCTGATGATCTCGAAGGACGCGCCGTGGTTGACGACGGAGGACTTCCTCGCCGCACTCGACGAGCGCCTCCAAGCGAAGATGGTGAGCTGAGCTGAACACGCCGCCGCCGATCAGAGGCGTGTTGCTCGACTGGGGACACACCCTGTTCGACACTGCCGGGAGCATCGAGTTCATCGTGGAGTGGGCGGCCCGATCGGGTCGCCCCGTCACGCACGACGAGGCCGCGCGCCTGCACCTCGCCGCGCTGCAGCGATCGCGCCGGCCGGACGAGCTGGCGAAGGGCCGCGACCTGTCGGTCGAGCGCCATCGGGCGTGCTGGATCGACCTGTGGAGCGAGCTCGAACGGGCCGTCCCCGGCGTGACCGCCCCGCTCTACGAGGTCGAGACGAGCGCCGCCGGGTGGACGCCGTACCCCGACACCCGCGAGGTGCTGGAAGCGCTCGCCGACGTCGGCGTGCCGGTCGCGATCGTCAGCGACGTGCCGTTCGACCTGCGTCCGATCTTCGACCACTACGGCCTGCTCCACCTCGTCGAGACGTTCGTGCTCTCCGGCGAGCACGCGTCGATCAAGTCGGAGGGGAAGCTGTTCGACATCGCGTTGCGGACGCTCGGGCTGAGCCCGCGTGACGTGTTGATGGTCGGCGACAACCCGGCCAACGACGGTGCAGCGGTCAGCCACGGCATCCGGACGTTGCTGCTGCCGCATCCTGATCCGGGCGAGCCGCGCGGCCTCGCCGCGGTGCTTCAGCTGATCGGGCGCTCCGCCGACAGGTCCGACACGTAACCGTCCTCCAACGCAGCCCGGATCTCCTCGGTCGTGTAGCTGCCGCCGAGCGACTGGCAGGTGAGGATCTCCGCGCCGTCGGGCGCATCGGCGAGTGCTGCCCAGGTCTCCGGCTGCCAGAGGTTGCTCCGCCGGAACGCCTTCGCGCAGTGGATGAACACCTGCTCGACAGCGACGCCGATCGCAGCCTTCGGCCGGCGCACGTCATCGGTGAAGCGGTCGAGCACGTCGTCGTCGGTGACCACCCAGGCGCGGCCGTTGACCCGCAACGTCTCGTCCTTCCCCGGCACGGTGAACAGGAGACCGACGCGTCCGTCGCGCACGACGTTCGTCATCGTGTCGAGCAGGTTGTTGCCCGAGAGATCGGGGATCGCCAGCGCGCCCGGACCCAGCACCTTCACGAAGCCCGGCACGCCTCCGCGCGGCGATACGTCGAGACCATCGGGGCCTTGCGTGCCGACGAGCACGAACGGTGAACGAGCGATGAACGCAATGCTTCCGTCGTCGAGATCGGCCTTCACCTTCGCGGTGACGAGCGGGCTCGGCTGGCGGTAGAGCTCGCGGAGCGCCCGTTCCGACTCGACGACGTTCCGGAACTCGATGCGGTCGCCCATGGCCGCAGCGTACGGTCCCCTGCCCCGCTGTCGGGTGCGTATTGTCTGTCGCAACGTCAGGGGGAATCGATGACGGACATCAGCTGGGATCCGCCCGGGCCCGGGCTCTGGGAGCTCGACCGCTCGCACATGGTCGGGGGGACGACACCGATCATGCAGTCGGTGCAACGGCGCGCGCTCCCGAGTGGCATGCGACGGGTCTTCCGAGAGCTCGGCACGCCGGCGGACACCCTCGATGTCGCCTTCGTGAACGGGTTCTTCTACTCGCGGCTGCGGCCCTTGATCCGCCCCGACCGTCCGGCGACCTCGCTGCCGCCGCTGCCACTGCTCAAGCTCGCGTCGAGGCTGCACCCGGAGATGCGACGTCGCGCGAAGACCGCGGCGCGAACCCTTCGTGAACGCCCGTGGCAGGCGGTCGTGGCGGAGTGGGAGACGAACGGGCGGGCAGCGGTCGAGCACGCGAACCTCGTGCTGCAGGACGTCGATCTGCGTGCCCTCGACGACGAGTCGTTGGCGCTCCACGTGGCCGCGCTGATCGAGCACTGCACCGAGATGTGGGAGCTGCACTTCTGGCTCCACGGGTACGACCTCGGCCCGATCGGGCTGTTGCTGAGCGCTGCGGCGCGGTGGGGGCTCGACGTGTCCGAGGTGATCGAGCTGCTCTCGGGCGCCTCGCCGTCGACGTCCGAGCCGGTGCGCGTGCTGTCCGCGATCCGCGCTGCTGTGGAGCAGTCCGGGACGACCCCTGCGACGCTCGACGACGTGCGGCGGATCTCGCCGGAGGTCGCCGCCGACCTGGACCGCTACCTGCGCTACCGGAGCGCACGGCTCTTCTCGCGGTACGACCTCGACGGCGTGACGCTCGGCGAGGTCCCGGAGATGGTGCTGTCCACGATCATGGCGAGCGAGGTCCGTGAGGCGAGCGGCACGCTCGCGGAGCGGACCGCCCGCCTCCGCGCCCAGGTGCCCGAGGCGGATCGCGCCCAGTTCGACGCGCGGCTGGCCGAGGCTCGGTCGGCGATGAACCTGCGCGACGACAACGGACCGACCACAGCCGAGTGGCCGCTCGGCCTGATGCGCCTCGGTCTGCTCGAGCTCGGCCGACGGTTGGTGGAGCGGGGCCTCGCCGAACGGCGCGAGCACGTGTTCGAGCTGGATCCCGACGAGGTGATGGCGTCGCTGTTCACCGGCGGCGCACCGTCGTCGGCAGAGCTTGCCGCCCGTGCCTCGAACCGGCGGCGGCTCGCCTCGCTCGACCCACCCCAGACGCTCGGTGTGGCCGAGCCGGCAGCGCCACTCGACATCCTCCCCGATGCGCTTGCCGAGTTCGTCATGGCGGTGCAGATGGTGATCGAGCAACTCGGCATGGGTGGCGACCGCGCCGAGGGCAGCGGGCTGCAGGGGGCCGGCATCGGCGCGGAGAGCTACCGGGGCATCGCCCGCCGCGCCGATTCGCCCGAGGAGGCGCTCGACGCGATGGCGCCCGGTGACATCCTCGTCGTGCCCTGCACGACGCCCGCCTACAACATGGTGCTCGCCATCGCGGGTGGTGTCGTCACGGCGACCGGCGGTCCGCTGAGCCACGCCGCAGTGCTCTCCCGCGAGCTCGGCATCCCGGCAGTGATCGGTGCCGTCGGCGCGCTCTCGCTGATCGGCGACGGCGACGAGATCGAGATCGACCCGGTCGCCGGCGAGGTTCGCATCATCGCTCGCGCATGAAGCAAGACTGCAGCCATGCGCGCTGTCGTCCTGCGATCCCACGGTGGTCACGACGTCCTCGGCATCGAGGATGCCCCCGCTCCCGTCGGTGGACCGGAGGAGGTCGTCGTCGACATCAGGGCGACAGCACTGAACCGCGCCGACCTGCTGCAGCGGATGGGCTTCTACCCGAACCCCTACCCGGAGGCACTCGAGATCCCGGGTCTCGAGTTCGCCGGCACGGTGCGTTCCGTGGGGGAGCGGGTCAGGCTGTGGCAGCCGGGTGACGAGGTGATGGCGATCACCGGCGGCGGGGCGTATGCGGAACGGATCGCCGTCCACGAGCGGCAGGTGATGGCGGTGCCGCAGGCGGTCGGACTCGACGATGCGGCGGCGATCCCGGAGGTGTTCCTCACGGCGTGGGACGCGCTCGTGGTCCAGGGCGGGCTCACGAGCGGACGCTGGGCGCTCGTCCACGCTGGCGCGAGCGGTGTCGGCACGGCTGCGATCCAGATCGTCAAGGCGCTCGGCGGTCGTGTCGCCGTCACGTGCAGTGCCGGCAAGGTCGCGGCGTGCCGCTCGCTCGGCGCTGACGCCGTCATCGACTACGGGTCACAGGACTTCGTCACCGAGGTGCGCGGCGCGACGGGTGGCACCGGTGTCGACGTCGTGCTCGACGTGATCGGCGGGGACTACGTCGATCGCAACGTGCAGTCCCTGCGCGTCGGCGGTCGCATCGTCCAGGTCGGTGTCATGGGCGGGGGCGCGACGACCGTGAACGTCGGCGCGCTGCTGCCGAAACGGGCGAGCCTGATCGGGACGGTGCTGCGGGCGCGGCCGATCGAGGAGAAGATCGCGCTCACCCTCCGGTTCGCCGCGGAGGTGCTGCCACGGTTCGAGGACGGTTCTTTGCGCCCGGTGATCGACTCGCGCTACCCGCTCGACCGGATCGCCGATGCCCACGCGCACATGGAGTCGAACGCGAACATCGGGAAGATCCTGATCGACGTCTCGTGACGGCGCCCGTCAGGCGCGGGCGTCGACGCCCACGTAGTCGCGCAGCCCCGGACCGCGGTACCACTGGCGGGGCCGGGAGATCCTCTGCTCCTTGTCGCCGAGCAGCTCGCTCCAGTGCGCCAGCCAGCCCGCTGTCCGGGGAATCGCGAACAGCACCGTGAACATGTCGACCGGGAAGCCCATCGCCTGGTAGATCAACCCGGAGTAGAAGTCCACGTTCGGGTAGAGCTTGCGGCTGATGAAGTAGTCGTCGGACAACGCCACTTCTTCGAGCTTGAGTGCGATGTCGAGCAGCGGGTTCTTCCCCGTCACGCTGAACACGTCGTAGGCGACCTTCTTGATGATCGTCGCCCGAGGGTCGTAGTTCTTGTAGACGCGGTGGCCGAAACCCATCAGGCGGCCGTTGCCCGCCTTCACCTCGTCGATGAACGCCGGCACGTTCTCGAGCGAACCGATGTCGGCGAGCATGCGCACCACCGCCTCGTTGGCGCCGCCGTGGAGCGGCCCGTAGAGCGCGGCCGCCGCCGCCGAGCAGGCGGAGTAGGGATCGGCGTGACTCGAACCGACCACCCGCATGGCGGTCGTGCCGCAGTTCTGCTCGTGGTCGGCGTGCAGGATGAACAGCACGTCCATCGCCCGCTCGAGGACCGGGTCGACGTGGTAGTCGCCGATCTTCCACATCATGTTGAGGAAGTTGGCGGGGAAGCTGATGTCGTTGTTCGGGTACACGAACGGGAGCCCGACGCTGTAGCGGTGGCACATCGCGGCGAGGGTCGGCATCTTCGCGATCAGCCGCAGGATCTGCTTGTCACGCGACTTCGAGTCGTCGATCTCCTTGGCATCGTCGTAGAAGGTGCCGAGTGCGGCGACGGCCGAGAGGAACATCCCCATCGGGTGGGCGTCGTAGTGGAACCCGTCGACGAAGCGTTTGCGCATGTTCTCGTGGATGAACGTGTGGTGCACGACGTCGTGGCTCCAGGTCGCGAGCTGCGCCTGGTTCGGCAGCTCGCCGTTCAGCAGCAGGTAGGCGACCTCGAGGTACGTCGACTGCTCGGCGAGCTGCTCGATCGGGTAACCGCGATAGCGCAAGATGCCGGCATCACCGTCGAGGTAGGTGATCGACGAAGCGCAGGCCGCGGTCGACATGAACGCCGGGTCGTAGCAGTACAGCGACTGATCGAGCTCGCGCAGCGCGGAGCTCGGGAAGACGCCGTCCGTGATGGGTACGGTGACCTGCTTCCCAGTGCGGTCGTCGATGATGGTGATGGTGTCGGGCACCTGGTTGTCCCCTTCGGTTCAGTGTCGTGGGGCTTCCTCCCCGCCGGGGAGGATAGATCAGGCGTCTCCGAAAGCGGCATGGTCGCGGCACGCGCACGACGCGATCAGAGTGGGGTGTTGCCGTGCTTCCTCGGCATGATCTGCTCGCGCTTGTCGGCGAGCAGCGTGAGTGCTCTCGTGATCTCGAAGCGTGTCTCGGCGGGCTCGATGACGCCGTCGACGTAGCCACGTTCGGCCGCGATGTAGGGGTTCAGCAGTCGCGTCGTGTAGTCGGCCTCGAAGGCCGCCTTCTCCGCCGGCGTCGCGCGGCGCTGCAGGATCGCGGCTGCCTGGCCCGCGCCCATCACGGCGAGCTCCGCCCACGGCCAGGCGAGGCAGAGGTCGTTGCCCATCCGCTTCGAGTCCATGACGATGTACGCGCCGCCGTAGCTCTTGCGGAGGATCACGCAGATCCGCGGCACCGTTGCCCGACCATACGCGAACACGAGCTGCGCGCCGTGGCGGATCATCCCGCGCCACTCGAGGTCCTTGCCGGGGTAGAAGCCCGGCGTGTCGACGAGCGTCACGATCGGCAGGTTGAACGCATCACAGAACGCCACGAACCTGGCCGCCTTCTGCGAGGCGGGGATGTCGAGCGTGCCTGCCAGCGCGAGCGGCTGGTTGCCGAGGATGCCGATCGGGCGGCCGTCCATCGTGGCGAAGGCGGTGACGATGTTCGCCGCCCAGCGGGCGCGCACCTCGAAGATCTCGCCGTCGTCGACGAGCGCCCTCATCACCGCCCGTACGTCGTAGCTGCCCGTCGACGTGGGCGGCATGAGCTCCCCGGCCTCGGGGCAGCTGCGGTCCGCTGGATCCGTGCACGGCCAGCGCGGCGGTTCCTGGTCCACGTTCGACGGCAGGTAGGCGAGCAGCTGGGCGACGGCCTCGCGGGCCGCGTCGGCGTCGGGTACCACAAGCGAGGCGGCGCCGGTGAAGCGGGCGTGCGAGACGGCACCGCCGAGCTCGTCGTTGTCGATCATCACGCCGGTGAACTCGGCCACCATCGTCGGGCCGGAGACGAAGGCGTACGCGTCCTCGGTCATCACGACGTGATCGGCCAACCCGAGGAGCAGCGCCGGGCCCGAGACGGCCGGTCCGGTGACGACGAGGATCACCGGCACGATGCCGGAGCAGCTCGAGAGCGCCTTCGCCGCCTGTCCCCAGCCGTGCAGGGCCGGCATCCCCTCGACGATGTCGGCCCCGCTCGACCCGATCACACCGACGAGCGGGAAGCCCTTGCTCCGCGCCGTCTCGGCCGCGACCGCGATCGTCGACGACGCGTCCGCCGACAGGGCGCCCTTGCGGACCTCGGCGTCGACGTCGAGCAGGACCACCGGCCGGCCGTCGATCTCGCCGACCTCGGCCCGCGCCGCGCCCGGGGTCCAAGCGCGCAGTCCGATCGTCGCAGGCATCGGCCAGAGGTTAGAGGACGCCCCGCGCGGCGGCCCTGTGCCCGGCCAGGCGACCGGTGCGGCGACTCGCATGCCGACCGGCTCGGCGACTCGCTCGGCGACTCGCTCGGCGACTCGCTCGGCGACCGGCTCAGCGACCGGCGAGCGGGGACACGTTCTCCACGTGGACGCCCGGCTGGCGGTCGCCACGGCTGGCGATCGTCGAGTGGATCACCTCGAGCACGGCTCGGACGGGCGGCGCGAGGGCCGGCCGGCGGCGGTACGCGCACCCGATGACCCGTCGGGGCAGCTCGGGCACCTGGATCCGGCGGAACTCGCCGCTCGCCCAACGGGGAACGGCGGTCGCCGGCACGATCGTCGGTCCGTACCCGTCGATCGCCAGCGAGGACATCAGCCGCACGCCGTCGATCTCTGCCTGGGCGCGCAACGTGATGCCGGCGGTCTGCGACGCCCGGTCGATGATCCGTCGCAGGGCGGTGCCGGGGGGCGGGAGCAGCAGCGGGTAGGCGGCGACCGCTCTGAGCGGCAGCACGTCGTGGTCGGACATCGGATGACTGGTGTGGACGAGCACGACCAGGTCCTCGGCGAACAGCGGCTCGACCGTCAGCTCCGGATCATCGACCGGGAGGTGGATCACCGCCGCGTCGAGCTGGCCGCTCACGAGCCGGGGGAGCAGCGAGCTGGTGCTGCCCTCGGCGACCAGCGCACGAACACGGGGATGCGATTTGCCGAGCGCCGTGAGCACGAGCGGCATCAGCCAGCGGCCCGTCGTGCCGATCACCCCGACGCGGGCATCCCCGGCAACATCGGTGCCACGCGAGGCCATGTCGGAGGAGATCGCGTCGAGCTCGCGCTGGATCCGCCGTGCCCGTTCCACGACGATGGCGCCTTCTTCCGTGAGCTCCCCCCGCTGACGATCGACGAGGGTGGCACCGAGCTCCTTCTCCAGTCGAGCGATGTGACCGGAGACGTTCGACTGGACCGTGAAGAGGGCTCTCGCCGCGGCCGAGAACGATCCGTGGTCGGCGATCGCGAGAAGCGTGTTCAGCTGGCGGAGATCCATCTCAGGAAGAGATAGTACATATCGGTAACTTCGAGTTGAAAGATCACTCGTTCACGTGCATACTTTCACGTGTCGATCGAAGCCCGATCCACCCCCCAGCGGATCGGCTCGATGAGAACCCACGAAGACGGTTCCCCCAACCGTCGGGTTCCAGGTTGAGAGGCGCCGCTTCCCCCAAGCGGCGCCTTTCCCTTTTTCCTCTACGGTGTCGACCGTGACCGATCCCATCTCCGCCCCGTCGGCGCGGGGCGCCGCGTTCTTCGACCTCGACCGGACGCTGCTCGCCGGTGCCAGCGGGACCGTGTTCTCGGAGGCGATGCGGGTCGCCGGCCTCGTGAACCGGTCGATCCCCGGGGAGCGCTTCGTCTACGGCCTGTTCAACGCGGTCGGCGAGACGCTGCCGGCGATGGCGCTCGCCCGGCAGGGGGCGACGCTCGCCAAGGGCAAGTCGCAGGCGTCGGTCCGGCTCGCCGCCGAGTCGGTAGCCGAACGGCTCGTCGCGCTCGTCCAGCCCTACGCCGCGAAGGTGTTCGCCGAGCACCGTCGGGCGGGACGCCCGATCGTGCTCGCCACCACCACGCCCTACGACCTCGTGCGCCCCTTCGCCGACCTGCTCGGCCTGGACGACGTCGTCGCCACCCGCTTCGGCGTGCACCCCGACGGAACCTACGACGGCACGATCGCCGGCAACTTCGTCTGGTCGCTCGGCAAGCTCGCTGCGGTGCGCGAGTGGGCGGAGCGCAACGGCGCCGATCTGGCCGAGAGCTTCGCCTACTCCGACAGCGTGTACGACGTGCCGCTGCTCTCAGCGGTCGGGCATCCGGTGGTCGTGAACCCGGACCCGCGGCTGACGCTCGTCGCCGCCCTGCGGCGATGGCCGACGCTCCACCTCGACGTGCCCCACGGTGTGCAGAAGGTGCCGGTGCTCGGCGTCGAGCTGCAGCGGATCGCGCTCACGTTCACCCGTCCCGAGCTCGTGCCGTACGCCCGGTTCGACATCGCCGGCACCGAGCACCTGCCGCTCGTCGGTCCGGCCATCGTGTGCGGCAACCACCGCTCCTACTTCGACGTGCTGGCGATGGCGATGACGATCGCGAAGACCGGCCGTACGGTGCGCTTCCTGGGCAAGAAGGAGCTCTTCGATGCGCCGATCGTCGGCCAGGTCGCGCGCGCGATGGGCGGCATCCGCGTCCACCGGGGAACTGGCTCCGACGAGCCGCTGCGCGATGCGGCGGAGGCGCTCGAGGCCGGCGAGGTGGTGGCGATCATGCCGCAGGGCACGATCCCGAGGGGACGGGCGTTCTTCGACCCCGTGCTCGTCGGTCGCTGGGGCGCGGCACGTCTCGCGGCGATGACCAAGTCACCCGTGATCCCGGTCGGGCTCTGGGGCACGGAGCGCGTGTGGCCCCGTTCGTCGCGCCTCCCGAACGTCCTCAACATCACGAACCCGCCGGTCGTCACGGTGCGGATGGGCCCTGCGGTGGAACTCAAGTACCGCAGCCCTGACGCTGACACGAAGCGGATCATGACGGCGATCCGCAGCCTGCTCCCGCAGGAGGCACGTCGGCGCCACGAACCCTCACCCGAGGAGCTGGCGGCGACGCTGCCGCCGGGCTATCGGGGCGACCCCGACCGCGAGGTCAAGCGTCGCCCAGGGGCCGATTGACCGGAGACGCGCCGATCGGGCGGTGAGCGACGAGCGCGCCGGAGGACGCGAGCGAGCTCGGCGACCGCCAGGTCCGGATCGGGCACGTGGTCGAGCAGGTGATCGGGGAGCACGACGTCGAAGACGCCGTCCGGGAACGGCCAGCCGCTGCACGTCGCGCAACGTGGCGAGGACGACTTGCTATCGTGCCGCCGGCCACAGTCGCATTCGGAGGATCCTCGATGGGCGTGTTCTGGACTGTGTGGATCGTGTTGGTGCTGATCCTGGCGGGGTTCTCGGCCTGGTTGGGGTCACGGCTGAGGGGCAGCATCTGGGCGATCTTCATCGACAGTCGCAACACCTGGAGCTTGTCTCAGTTCCAGTTGGTGTGCTGGACCTTCCTCGGTCTGCCGCTCATCTTCGCGACGGTGATATGGCGAGCATCCGACGACGCCTCCTCAGCGTGGGACTTCGAGATCCCAGGTCAGCTCCTGGCGCTGATGGGCATCTCGCTGGGCAGCGCTGTTGCGTCGTTGGCGGTCAAGTCGACGAAGAACACGAACCGATCGCTCGAGATCGGAGCGCGCCCGGCGAGCACGCAGAACCCTCCGTTCGCCGACATGTTCGCCGTCGAGGAGGGCACGGATGCCCTGAAGAACATCGACGTGACGAAGTTCCAGAACTTCTTCATCAGCCTCGGTCTCCTGGCGAGCTACCTGTGGATCGTGGTCGACGCATTCGCCAGCCTTCCCCAGGGTGTGAAGGTGCCGACCTCGTTGCCGTCGTTCAGCCAAGAGATGGTCGGACTGCTGGCGTTGAGCCACGGCGGCTATCTGGTCGGCAAGATCCCGAACCGACCGGGTAACCCGGAGACGGCGGCCGCCGCGGCTGCTGCTGCTGCTGCGAACGCGTCGGGTGTACCGGCCGCTGCGCCGGTGAGCCCGGCGATCGTCAACGTCGCCCGCCTCCAGGGGTGACCCGCGGCGTCGCCGGTCTCGTGTCGTAGTCGCACGAGCCGCACGTTGCCGAGATATTCTGCGAGCTCTTGCAGCAGAGGCGGGGGCTCGTGCGTGTGTGTTGGCGATGTACACCATGTCTTTCACTCCACCAGTTCTGAAGAGCGTGATCGTGTCGGAACCCACATATGTCGCTCTCGGGGAGACGCGATTCGAGGACCTCTATCAGCGGGAGTACCCGGGGCTGGTCGCGGTCGCGACTGCGTTGTCGGGCCATGACGGCGAGGACCTCGTCCACGACGCGATGGTCAAGGCGCTGATGAACTGGAACCGCGTCCGCCAGCTGGAACGTCCGGGCGGCTGGTGCCATCGGGTGCTGGTCAACCTCTGTCGCAGTCGCTGGCGTCGGGGGATGACCGAGGCACGGTTCTTGGCCCGTCTGCGCCGCGACGAACCCTCGACGCCAGGACCCTCGCCGGAGGCGATCGCGTTCTGGCGTGCCGTCCGTGATCTGCCCACGCGCCCCCGCCTCGCCGTCGCCCTGTACTACGCGGGGGACCGCACCACAGCCGACGTCGCGACCATCCTCGATGTGCCGGAGGGGACCGTCCGGAGCGATCTGAGCCGAGCGCGCATCGCCCTCGCCAAGGAGCTCGAGGTCTGAGATGCCGAAGGATCAGGATCAGGATCAGGGCAACGGCAGCGAGGACCGAGTCGACGAGCTCGCGAGAAGGGCCGGTGCCGCGCTGCGGCGACCTGCGCCGGCAGAGGGGATCGGCCGCGTTCGATCCAGTCGGCGCCGGAGGCTGACAGCCCGAGCCGTTGCCGGCGGATCCGCCGTCGTGGTGATGGGGGTCGGTCTCTTCGTCGTCCTCGATCGCGGCGCCGACGATGGCAGGTCCGTCACCGACTCGGTGCCCGAGACCGTGTTGCCCGACACCGGTTCGACCTCGACCTCCCCGACCGACACCACCGAGCCCCCCACGACGGTGCCGCCCACGACGGTGCCTCCCACGACGGTGCCGTCGGACGGATCGGGATGGCAGTCTGCGACCGAGCGGTTCCCCGCGCTCTCGTTCATACCTTGCTGCGGCACCAATTGGGAGGGCGAGCCTTCACCTGCTGTGCCGGCCGATCGGGCGGCACCGTTGCCCGCCGGCATCTACAACGTGCGCGCCGTCGCGGACGACCAATCCGCCGTGGACGTCGTCGACGGCATCCTCACGCTCGAGGTGCGTCCGTACACGAGCTGCAGCGAGCTCGGCGAGTTCGGCTGCGGGGGTGATCCGCCTTACGACGACACCGAGCTCGGCGTTCCGACCGATGCCGCGCGAACCATCGACGTGACCCTCGACGACTCCGTTCGCGTCGGGGTGCACGGATTCGCCTGTGCGAACGACCGGCTCGACCTCGATCAGCACGTTTCCACAGGTACCGATCTGGCGAAGCTGTTCGTCGAGCTCGACGCGTCGTACGAGACCGCCGTCGCCGAACCGCTCCGCAGCGGAGTCGACTCGGTGCAGGTTGCCGACGATCTCGCTGCGAACCCGACCTCCGGGTTCTTCGACCCCGGCTGCCCGTCCTACACGCGCCTGGCGTGGACGCCGCCGAGCGGTCCGACGATCCTCGCGTCCACGCTCGGCCGTCTCACCCCGGACACGTCGGACGACGCCCTGGCACTCGAACCGCTCCCGTCGGCCGCTGCTCACTGGATCACACCCACGGCGCTCGTCGTCGACGTGCAGGGCAACTACACCGTCTACCTCTACGCGGGATTCCTCAGCTGACGCCTCCGCCGTGTCACTCGGCGGATCAGTCGAGCGCGAACAGCAGGAACTGGGTGAACTGGGTCGGGGCGAAGTTGTTGTCGCTGACCAGGAGGAGCGACCGGCGGCCGTCGGGCAGGTCGGGCCCGATGACCATGCCCTCGATGTTGTCGAGCGGGATCCCGAGGGTGCGCAGGTCGAGCAGGAGCGTCTTGTGCACCGGCCGCAGGTCGGCGAGCACGGGAGCAATGCTGTCGAGGCCGTTCACGTTGCTCGCTCCCCGGACCGCGACGGAGTAGAGCTTGACCGTGTTGCCCGTGCCGGGCGCCCCGACCGAGAACGAGCGCTCCATCGAGAGCATGAACTGGGTGTTGAACGGAAGCAGCTCGACGAGCCCGTTGACGGAGAACGCCGTGTCCGGCACGGGTGGTTCGGCGACCGGGTCGTTCATGTAGACGTACTGCCGTTCGAGGCGCTTGGTCGCCAGGTTGTAGCGCAGGATGCGCGAGGCGCTGCCGTTGGTGATCGTCGCCGCCGGTCCGTCCTGCGCCAGCGCACCCTCCATCCCGACGAAGAGGTGCCGGCCGTCCTTGGCGACTGCCGCGGCCTCGAACGCGAGGTTCTGGCGCACGCCGTGGGTGGCACTGGTGGGCTGGAACGCGTCGGGCACGCCGAGATCACCGAGGTACGTGCCGTCGAGGGTGTAGCGCCGGACCCACGGGGAGATCCCTTGGTTGGCGATGCCCTCTGACGTGACGACGAGCTTGCCCTTCTTGTCCAGCGTCAGGCCTTCGGGATCCAGGCTGCCCGGCGGGTACGGCTCGCCGTCCGGTGCGAGCAGCGTGGTGACGTCGACGAACTCGATGTCACCGTCGTCGAGCTGGCCGTCGCCGACATCGACCCGCAGCGTGTAGAAGCGCACCGGGCCCAGCAGGCCTTGATCGTCCGACAGGCTGTAGTAGACGCCGCGTGCCCGGTCGAACGTGATGCTCGAGAGCCCGCCGATCGTCGTGTCGCCGAACGTCGCCCCGGTCGGGATGATCGCCTCGCCCAGGAACTCCAGTTCGGGGCCGTCGCCGCCGTCGTCGCCGTTGCCGGCCTTCGCGTCGACGCCGTACGGCGCGGACATCACGCACGCAGTCACGACCGCGACCGCAAGAGCTGACCGCTTCCTCGCGCGCATCGAGCCTCCCGTCTCGCCCACCGGCGGTGGGACGTCTCGTCTAGATCCCGGGAATTCGGATGAGCGACAGCTGGCCGCCTTCACGCTTGTACGTGAAGTCGGGTTGTCCGTCGCCATTGTTGTCGTCGCCCGGCGCCTGCTCCACCCACAGGGTGTGCGCCTGCACGTTGATCAGGTATGCGCCGGGCCCGAAGGCCGCCGAGGCGTCGACGATGCCGGTCGTCTCCC
This sequence comes from Acidimicrobiia bacterium, assembly GCA_050248955.1. Taxonomy (GTDB): domain Bacteria; phylum Actinomycetota; class Acidimicrobiia; order Acidimicrobiales; family Ilumatobacteraceae; genus JBFWRK01. Next base: position 307,908 of record JBFWRK010000002.1, on the reverse strand, counting down.
ATGCCCCCTGGTTGCCTGGTGCACGGCCGTCGACGTCGGTCGCTCCGCCGTCGGCGGATTGGTCGACCTTGGCCACGACCTCGGGCGTGCCGGAGAACGGCACGTACCAGAGCCGGGCCGTCGTCGCCGCCGGATCGGTGGAGTCGATCGGGAACTGCTGGCTCGACCCGGGATCCTCCGTCAGGAGCAGGCCGGTGGGTGTCGACTCGATGTTGTCCGGCTGGTGGACCTCGTCGAGCGTCTTGACCGGGTTGTCGTCGCCTTCCACGAACACCGTGAGCGAGGTCACGATCGTCGGGTCGTCCTCGTCGAGCACCATCTTCCACACCCGACCGTTCGTCGACTTGAAGTTCGGCGTGTCCAGGCTCTGCGCGTCCGTGCGGCCGCGACCGGAGTCGACGAGGTAGACGACGTTCTCGTGCCCGGGCCGCTTGTCGTAGGCGATGTCCTCGATGCGGACGAACTGGAACACGTCGTTGATGTCGCTCCAGTACTCGAGCACCCACTGTGGACCGTCCAGTCCGGTGGGCGTGGTGGGGGACCGCAGATCGAGCTGCCAGCTGCCGTTCGACGGCGGCGACGGGAACCCCACGTCGGCGGCCTTCAGCTCGGAACCGTCGGCGTTGCGGCCGGTCGCGATGTTCTTCGGCACCTGGATGAAGTGGCCCGTGACGGTCGTTCCCGACCCGGGGATCACGTCGTAGTAGTTCTTCACGCCCGGCGTGTCGGAGACGAACGCCCACAGGTCACCCTTGTCGGCCAGCAGCTTGTCGGTGCTCGGCGCGATGTACGAGTACACCTGCGACTGGGACGGCACCGCGCCGGCCGGGAACACGCCCGTCAGCGGGCCGCTCGTGAACGTGTCGTCGCCCGTCAGCACGACCGGCTTGTCGTATCCCGGGATGGCGACCGCGTTCTCGTGGTTCAGTCGCCCCATGCCGTAGATCGGCCGATGCTTCCCGGTCTTCACGTCGAGCGCGACGACGAGGCCGATCTCCTCTTCGTCCGGATCGCCGGACACGGGCGGCCAGGAGTCCTCCTGGCGGTACACGTAGTCGAGCGACTCCTCGCTCGTGAACAGGATGTCCCGACTGAAGCCCTCGGCGCGGGTGGCGAGGAAGTTGGAGCAGAACCGCTGGTACCCGGCGCTGCTCGAGATCGCGAACGAGCCGTTGAGCACGCCGGCCGAGTGCTGGCTGAGCGTCAACTGGCTGAGCTGGGCGTTGTCGAAGTCGTTCTCCCCGTTGGCCGCTGTCGGCGCCGCGCCGCTGTACGGGAACGGCACCTTGGCGGTCTCGTGGTTCACGTAGACGTCGACCCGCCCGTGGCCCCGGGTGCGGAGCGAGATCCCGTCCGGGATCGCCTCGAAGCGGAACCCGCTCGGCAACACGTCACCGACCGTGAGCAGGGGCGTGATCTCCACCCCGGCCCGGACGCCGGTGAGCATCGAGGCCTCTCCCGTCTTGAACCCGCCGTGGCCGCGGTCGGCCCCCGCCGGAACCGGCAGGGCCGTGATCGCCACGGCCAACACCGAACAGCCGACAATCGTGCGTCGCCTCATGTCCCCACCCCCACCTTTGACCCGGTACGCGGTTTAACAGATCCCGGCGCTCAGGTCTAGACCCCGTGCGCATCGAACGCGGCGCGTGCGCGAAGGAGCCGTTCGCAGTCATACCTCGAGCGCGATACCGTTTGCGGTATGGCCGCCGGCAGGCCCGCAGACAGGGCTGTGGAACGTGGATCGATCTTCCCGGGATTCGGTGATCTGGCCGACGACCCGAGCGAGTTGATCGACCGACTTTCGGCGTTGCGTCAGGCGCACGGCCTCTCGCAGACGGCCGTTGCGGCGCGCATGGGCACGTCGCAGTCAGCGGTCGCCCGGCTCGAGTCCGGCGAGGTCGATGTGCGCCTGTCGACGTTGACCCGTTACGCGGCAGCGATGGAGGCCTCGATCGGCTTCACCTTGCGCGGTGCCGAGGGGACATCGAACGAGAATCCAAGGAGACGTAGCCGATGACGATCCAGCCCGAACATCCGGAGATCCCGTATCCGCTCCCTCCCGAGCGAACGCCACCACAGCGGACCGAGCCGGTGATCGTGCCGATGGTGTCGATCGGCGGTGGCGACCCCTGGCAGCACCTGACCGATCAACGCAGGATCCTCGTGAGCGGTCCGCTCGACCGGGACACCGTCACCGAGCTGTCGGCAGCGCTGATGGCGCTCGACGGCGAATCGGTTCGCGATGTCGAGATCGTGATCAACAGCAGTGGCGGCCCACTCGCGGAGATCTTCCCCGTGCTGGACGTGCTCGGCTTGATGCGCGCGCGTACGAACACGACGTGCGTGGGCTCGGCCGTGGGCACAGCGGTGGCGCTCGTCGCCGCTGGAACCGGGACGCGGCGCAGCGCGTCCAACGCCACGTTCTGTCTGCGCATCGACGACCGGCAGACGATCGACGGAACGACCAGCGAGATCGTGCGGTGCGCAGAGGAACTGGAAGCGCTCCGCGACCGCTACGTCGCCACGTTGGCGTCGAGGACGGGCCTCGACGAAGAGCGTCTGACCGCCGAGATCGAACACGGTCGATCCCTCACGGCGACCGACGCGCGTGAGCTCGGGATCGTCGACGCGGTGGACGACCGGGCGTCGAACACGAACAGGACCACGGGCAGTACGTGAGTCACGCACGCACCCCGTTCACGGGCTGTCGCGCCAGGCGGCTTCGACCGCGCGGTGGGCGAGCTCGATCTCGTCCCACTGCTCCGGGTCGAGGGCGTGGATGATGTGCGGGAAGAGGTCGTACTCCTCGTCGTCGATGTGCGTCACGAGCAGCCGGAGCGCGTGCGGCACCTGACTGCCCAGTGGGCCGTCGGCGAGCCACCGGTGGAGGTCGTCGTGCTCCCGGCAGAGCACCTCGACCTGCTCCGCGACCGGCGTCCCCTTCGCCTGCTCGAAGAGCCCGACCTCCTCCTTGGCGGCGTGCATCTGCAGCAACCGCACGAACTCGTCGAAGACAGCCGTGCCGTCGGTGCCGTGGTGCAGCGCGTCGTGGAGTCGATCGCCGAGCTCGAGCAGGCGGACGTGCTCGTCGGCGAGCTCGGACGTGGGTCCCGCCCGCCGGCATCCGCAGTAGTCACACATGAGCGGCGACGCCTCCGGTGGCCGACACGCTGACGGGGACATCGCAGTCCGACTCGCGGAGCCATCGCGACTCGATTAGTTCTAGCATATGATCGAAATATAGCAGGTCTACGGGACGGTGGCCCCCGCGGACGCCGAGCCGAGGACGAGGCGAACGGCTCGGATCACGGCGTCTGCGAACCAGATCGCCAGACCGGCCGTCATCAAGCCGCGATGGTCGACCAGCGCACCGATGGCCGCGACGTTGCCCGCCACCAAGGCCGGCCACGAGCGGGTGATCGCGAATCCGGCTGTGAGCCGTTCGTGTCCCCCGCCGCGCAGCACCGGTCCGAGGTAGGCGAGCGACGCCATCAGGATCTGCGCGAAGCCACCGATGACCATCGCCCGCAGCACGGGCCGATCGTCGCGTTCGGTCAGCACGACGACCGCGAAGACGATGGTCGTCGCCGTCCACCACGCCAGTCCGGCACCGAGCTGCACGAGTCGCGGCCCCGCCCACGAGCGCTGCCGCCGTCCGTAGATCGGGAGCAGCGCGGCGATGACGACGAGCCCGGCGCCGTACGCGAACAGCCCGACGGCAGCGAGACCTGGTCGACCCAGGAACTGCCCGAGTCCCGCGGTGGCGACCGATGTGGCGAGCAGCGCTGTCGTTGCCCGCATCACGAGTGGCGTCGCCCGTGGCGACATCTTGCTGCGCACCTGGGTGGCGGCGAAGAACGGCAGCGTTCCGGCGACGACGAGCCCGACCAGACCGAGCAGGTTCACCGTCAGGTGCGTGTCGCGCAGCTCGACGGCTCGATCGCCGGCCCGGCCGGTGCCGAGGACGACGGCGATCGACGTGCCGGCGGCGCCGGCCGCGAGCGCCGTCACGTAGGCGTCGATCGCGGGAGTGAACCGGTCGGTGACAGCGTGCCGGCGGATCGCGAGCAGGATCGGCACCATCGCCACCACGGCGACGACGACGGCGAGTCCGCCCCACTCGACGAGCGCGCGCACCTCGGCCTCGCGCCCGGCGACCAGCGCGACCGTGCCCGCCGCGAGGCACCAGCGCTGCGCGGCGGCGACCACCGGCGGCGGAGCCGGGGACGACGACCACGTCACCGCGAGCATCTGCGTCGTGGTCGAGATCGCGCTGAGCAGACCACCGACGAGGAAGAGGTGGAGCGGCAACCAGGCACCCGTGTCGTGCGGGACGACGGTGGCGACCACTGCGGCAACGCTGAACACGACGGCCACCGCGAGGCCCCGTCGGGTCTGACGATGGACGGCCGCGACCCGCCCCTCGGGGGCGCGTGTGCCGCGCGGGCGACCGTTCGGAGTGCTCGCGAGGTCTGGTGGCACGCCGTCAGCGTGCCGCGGCTCGCTCGCCCGGCGCCATCCGTCCGACCACCCGTTCGCGGTGTGGAAGCCTATGGGTCCGTCACGACGAGCGGGGGTTCTCACACATGGACAGTTCACCAGACACGACATCGGCGCGCGCCGATCGGATCGAGCAGCTCGAGGCGAAGGTGGCCGAGCTCACGGCGGCCTTGACGTCGACCGGGGTGCTCCAGTCCAGCGCAGCCGCTGAGCCGGAGCAGACATCCTCGCGACGGGGGATGCTGAAGCTCGCTGGCGCCGCAGCAGCGGGCACGGTCGCCGCGGTCGCGTTCCGGCCGTCCGCCGCAGCGGCAGACGATCCCAATGACCTCACGCTCGGCGCCACCAAAGCCACCGCCGCGCTCACCACCGGGAACGTGACCACCGCCGCCGCCGGCGGCGCTGGCTTCCTGTTCCAGTCGGGAGCGGTGTTCCCCGCCTCAGCGGCCTCCTTCCCGTGCGCACTGGCGGGCTGGACCACGACGACGCAGCAGCCGACCGGGATCTACGGCTACACCTCCTCGGCGTCGGGCGGCTTTGGCGTTGCTGCCATCGGCGCCGGCAGCAGCTCCACGGGGCTCATCGTCACCGGCGTCAAGTCGACGATGGCGTTGACGCCGCTCGGTGCCGCCGGTCCCGCTCGTACGGTCGCCTACAGCCGCGGTGAGGTGATCATCGACAGCGCCGGCGATCTCTGGCTGAACGTCGTGGCCGGCACACCGGGCACGTGGCGAAAGCTGTCCGGCCCGACGACCGCCGGTGCGTACCATGCCATCACTCCTGGTCGCGTCTACGACTCGCGCGTCGCCGAGCCGGCCGGCCTGGTGGGGACGCTCGGCAACCTCCAGAACCGGACCATCTCGCTCGCCGACAAGCGCGATCCGGTGACGGGGAACGTCGTCACCGCGAACTTCGTACCGGCGGGCGCGACGGCGGTGACGGCGAACCTGACCGTCGTCAACACGACCGGCAGCGGGTTCCTCACGGTGAACCCCGGCGGCATCATCACCACCGACACGGCCGCGATCAACTGGTCCGGCACCGGCCAGATCCTCAACAACGGCCTCAACCTGACGTTGAACGCGACGCGCCAGGTCACCGTGATCTGTGGTGGCGGCGGGAGCACCGACTTCGTGATCGACGTCTCCGGCTACTACCTCTAGTCCCGACAGGCGCAGCGTCGCGGGGACTTGAGGCCCTATCGCTCTCGAGGCGCTTCGCCAATGATCAATCCAGTCTTCACCGAGGAGGAACACCATGTCGACGCGTCTCACCGGGGCAAGCGTGTGGGAGCAGCAGGTCTACGACCACGTGACCGGTCATGTGGCCGCAGAGGGCGCGATCCTCGACGAGTACCAGCAGCTCGCCAACGACGAGACGAGCTCGCCGGCGTTCCGCTTCCTCGCGCGGTTGATCCTCGAGGACGAACGCCGGCACCACCGGATGTTCAACGACCTCGCCGAGTCCATCCGGCAGATGAGCGAGCTCCGGTCCGAGGACGAGCCGATCCCGTCGCTGCGCGGGTTGCGCGCCGACCGCGATCGGGTGATCGAGATCACCGACCGGCTCCTCGAGGTCGAGCGCGCCGACGCCAAGGAGCTGAAGTCAGTCGCCAAGGAGCTGAAGGACGTCAAGGAGACGACGTTGTGGGGCCTCCTGATCGAGCTCATGCAGGACGACACCGACAAGCACGTCAAGATCCTGAAGTTCATCCGCGATCGGGCGCAGGAGTCCCTCGGCTGATCGCGGTCAGGCGGACGCGCTGGCCCGCAGACCGGCGATCGCGACGTCCAGGCAGGCGCTGACGTAGTCGGTGTCGAGCGCCTGGCGCTGGACGAGCTTGCGGAACACGATCGGCCCGACGATCGTGCCGAACACGATCGTCGGGTCGAGCCCGGGTGGCAGCTCGCCACGAGCCTGCGCGCGAGCGACGATCGCGAGGATCGGCTGCTGGCGCTCGACGCCGATGCGTTCGAGCAACGTCTCGATCTCGGGGTCTCGGGAAGCGGCATCGATGATGCACGGCATGAGCTTCCCTGCCGCACCACTCAGGTCGGCGCGGATCATGCCGCCGAAGAAGGCTTCGAGATCGCCCCGGAGTGATCCGGTGTCGGGGATGCCGACGTGCTCGAACGTGGCGCGCACGGCGTCGATGATCAACGACGCGCGCTCCGGCCAGCGCCGGTAGATCGTCGTCTTCGCGACGCCGGAGCGCGCTGCGACCTCCTCGATGCTGAGGTTCGAGGCGCCGCGCTCGATGATCAGCTCCGCCACTGCGTCGAGCGCCTTGCGGCGGGCTTCTTCACTTCTCGGACGTGCCAACGGTCACCACCTCGTCCTCACGTAACCTCGTTGACAACGAGCCGTCGCGTCGACCACGATCACTACGATAGCGTAGCGTAATCGTCCAGTCAGCACCAGCTTGTACACGGAACGAGAATGGAACAATCGACGTGAAACCCTCCGAATATCGAGACGCAGCCGTAGCGACCGAAGACCACCTCGACGGCATCGACCCGCACGTCTACCACCGTCGCTGGCAGATCCTCGCGGTGCTGTGCACCTCGCTCGTGATCGTGATCGTCGGCAACACCGTGCTCAACGTGGCGTTGCCCACCTTGCAGCACCCGAAGGAGGCCGGCGGCCTCGGAGCGACGAACACGCAGGTGCAGTGGCTGGTCGACGCCTACGGGCTCGTCTTCGCCGGTCTGCTCTTCACCGCCGCTGCACTCGGCGATCGCTTCGGTCGCAAGGGTGCGCTGCAAGTCGGCCTGGTGGTGTTCGGCGCCGGCTCGCTGGTCGGCGCGTTCGCCGACAGCTCCGGCGTCCTCATCGCCTCCCGGGCGATCATGGGTGTAGGTGCAGCGTTCGTCATGCCGTCGACGCTGTCGATCCTGACCAATGTGTTCCCGGCACACGAACGGGCCAAGGCGATCGCCATCTGGGCCGGCATCTCCGGCGCCGGCGCGGCGATCGGCCCGGTGACCTCCGGCCTCCTGCTCGAGCACTTCTGGTGGGGGTCGGTGTTCCTCATCAACGTCCCGATCATCACGGTCGCGCTGATCGGCGGGTACGTGCTGATCCCGAAGTCGAAGGACTCCACCGAGACGCCGCTCGATCCGGTCGGCGCGTTGCTGTCGATCGTCGGGCTCAGCGCGCTCGTCTACGCGATCATCGAGGGTCCGCACCACGGGTGGTTGAGCGTCGAGTCGCTCGGCTGGTTCGTCGCCGCGGTGGTCGCGCTCGGCCTCTTCGCGACCTGGGAATGGCGCAACCGCCATCCGATGCTCGACCTGCGGCTGTTCCAGAACCGCCGGTTCGCGGTCTCGTCCGCCGGCATCACGATCGTCTTCTTCGCGATGTTCGGCACGTTCTTCCTGATCACGCAGTACCTGCAGGGCGTCCTCGACTACTCGCCGCTCGGCGCCGCAGTGCGGCTGCTGCCGATGTCGGCCGTGATGATGTTCGTCGCGCCCCAGACGCCGAAGCTCGTCGGCCGCTTCGGCGCCGACCGCGTCGGTGCCGCGGGCCTGCTCTCCGTGGGACTCGGGATGGCCGGGGCGGCGTTCTTCCGGACCGACACCGGCTACCTGCAGCTCGTCGTCACGATGTGCGTGCTGGCGGGCGGCATGGCGCTCACGATGACGCCGATGACGACCCAGCTGATGGCATCGGTGCCGCGCGACCGCGCCGGCATGGGCTCGGCGACGAATGACACGACACGAGAGCTCGGTGGAGCCCTCGGCGTCGCCGTCCTCGGTTCACTGGTCACCAGCCAGTACAGCTCGGGTGTCGGCCGCGTGCTCGCCCAGGTGCCCGAGCAGGCCCGTGACATCGCCGAGGGCAGCCTCGGCGGCATGCAGGGACTGATCTCCCGTGGTGTGCTGCCGGCCGACACCCCGCTGCTGGACGTCGCCAAGGGTGCGTTCGTCGACGGGCTGACGCTCGCCGCCACCGTGGGCTCGGTGGTCGTCGTTCTGGCTGCGATCGCCGTGAAGCGCTACCTCCCCTCCGACCGTCACAACCCGATGGTCACCGGGGAGGAAGAGCTCGAGCCCGTCGCCGGCGGCTGAGCGCGCCGCTCCGCTACGGCGCGGCCAGCGCGCCGAAGATCGACTTCGTCTCCAGGAACTCCTCGATGCCGGCCCGACCCCACTCGCGCCCGTTCCCCGACTGCTTGTAGCCACCGAACGGCGCCTTGATGTCAGGCGGCGCGCCGTTCAGGTGGACCATGCCGGTTCGGATGCGGCGGGCCACCGAACGAGCGTGCTCGTGCTCGCCGGAGACGTATCCCGACAGTCCGAAGGCGCTGTCGTTGGCGATCGCGACCGCATGGTCCTCGTCCTCGTAGCCGATGATGACGAGCACCGGACCGAAGATCTCCTCGCGGGCGATCGTCATCTGCGGGGTCACGCGGGAGAAGACCGTCGGTCGCACGTAGAAGCCGACCGACCTCCCCTCCGGCCGGTCGAGACCGCCGGTGTCGAGACGTGCTCCTTCCGCGATGCCGGATTCGATGTAGCCCTGGACGCGGTCGTACTGGGCACGGGAGGCGACCGGTCCGATCCGCCGTCCGTCACCACTCTGGCCGGCAACGAACCCCTCGGCTGCAGCCCTGGCGATCGCCGCCGCCTCGTCCATGCGCGCCGACGGCACGAGCAGCCTGGTGCCCGCGGCGCACGACTGTCCCGCGTTGGCGAGCATCGCGGCCACGTCGCGGGTGATGACCTCGGCGAGGTCGGCACCGTCGAGGACGATGTTCGCCGACTTCCCGCCGAGCTCCTGCGCGACTCTCTTCACCGTCGGCGCGGCGTTGAGGGCGACGTCGACGCCCGCGCGCGTCGAGCCCGTGATCGAGATCATGTCGATGTCGGGATGACCGGCGAGCACGGGCCCGATGACGGCTCCCGGACCGTTGACCATGTTGAACACGCCGGGCGGCACGCCGGCAGCATCCATGATCTCGGCGAACAGGATCGCGTCGAGCGGCGCGACCTCCGACGGCTTCAGCACCATCGTGCAGCCCGCCGCGAGCGCGGGCGCGACCTTGGACGTGATCTGGTTGAGCGGCCAGTTCCACGGCGTGATGAGACCGCACACGCCGATCGGCTCGCGCACGACGAGTGTGGTGCCGAGCACGGATTCGAAGGCGAAGTCCGCCAGCGCGCGGCGGGTGCTCACGAGGTTGCCGAGGCCCGCCGGCACCTGGGCCTTGGTGGCGAAGTCGAGCGGTGCGCCCATCTCCACATGGACCGCGTGAGCAAGGTCGGCCGCGCGTTCACGGTATGCCGCGATGATCCGTTCGAGGAGCGCGAGGCGATCGTCGGTCGTCGTCGACGAGAAGGACGCGAATGCGTCCTTGGCTGCGGCTGTGGCGGCGTCGATGTCGGACGCGGTGCCGGCGGCGACCGACGCGACGGGCTGCTCGGTCGCGGGATCGATCACGTCGAAGGTCTCGCTGGACGCCGGCTCCGTCCAGCGGCCACCGATGTAGAACCGGCCGGCGTTGTCCGTGAGATCGGTCATCACGTCGGGTGGTGCTCGCGGTCGCCGAGCTGCTCCACGAAGTGGAACAGGATCCCGTCGGGGTCACGGGCGAAGAGGATCTTCCAGCCTCGCGTGCCGTCGGGTGTCATCACCGTGTGGGGCGGCTGGACGAACTCGACACCGAGCGCCGACAGCGTCGCGTAGCGCTCGTCGCAGTCGTCGCAGAGGATCGAGAAGCGGCACAGCCCGGGATCGAACATGTTCGGGTCGGCGCGGCCCGTGGCCTTCGGCGTGACCCACTGCATCAGGTCGAGCAGGGCTTCATCGTCGTTGTCGTTGATCCGCATGTGGGCGAACTCCACGGTCTCGCCGCCCTCCACCATGAACGCTGCACCGACCTGTGGGTTCGTGAAGCCACCACGATCCTGCAGCGTGAACCCGATCTTCTCGTAGAACTCGATCGTTCGGTCCATGTCGGTCACGTTGAGGCCGATGTGCCAGAAGCGGTACGTCATCTCGGGGTCCTCCGGAGTGGGTCAGGGGTGCGGCGCGAAGACGGGGATCAGCGCGCCGCCGGCGGTGGTAGCGAACGTGACGACCACCGGCACGTCGCATCGGATCGCGGACGGATCGGGTTCGACGTCGAGGAGCCCCATCATCCGCGGTCCTTCGTCGAGATCGACGAGCGCGGTGACGAACGGCGTCAGGCCGGCGAGGTGGGGGAGCGCGGAGTGGAAGTGGATGCAGAACGAGTGCACCGTGGCGTCGCCGGACGCTGCACGCCACTCGATGTCGCGGCTGCCGCACCTGGGGCAAGCCGTACGCGGGTACCAGAACGCCGCGTCGCACGGTGTGCACCACGGCAGCAGCAGCTCGCGTCGTTGCACGCCCTCCCAGAACGCTGCCGAGTCAGGGCTCGGCGAGAGCTCGAAGTCCGTGTTCGTGAGATCGATGTTCATGAGGTCCACGTCAGCTCCGACCGAGCACGAGGGTCGCGGCGCTGGAGAGGTAGCCACCCATGCCGTTGACGACGCCGATCTCCGCGCCTGCGACCTGGCGATCGCCGGCTTCGCCGCGCAGCTGCCGGACGGCCTCGATCAGCAGGAACATGCCGAACATCCCCGGGTGCGTGTACGAGAGGCCACCGCCGCTCGTGTTCATCGGGAGCTCGCCGCCCGGCGCGGTGCGCTGGTGGGAGACGAAGTCGCCACCAGCACCCTTCGCGCAGAAGCCGAGGTCCTCGAGCGTGACGAGCACGGTGTAGGTGAACGAGTCGTACAGCTCGGCGACGTCGACCTGCGCCGGCGTGACGCCGGCCTGCTCGAACGCGATCTGCCCGGAGACGGCCGCCGGCGTGGTCGTCAGGTCGGGCATCTGCGAGATGCCGTAGTGCGTGTGGAAGACACCCGAGCCGAGCACCTCCACCACCGGGACACCGAGCGTCTTCGCCCGTGCGGACGACGTGAGCACCACGGCCCCGCCGGCATCGGTGACGAGGCAGCAGTCGAGCACGTGGAACGGGTAGACGAGCCACGGGGTGCTCATCACGTCGTCGATCGTGAGCGGGCCGCGGTTCTTCGCCATCGGGTTGAGCGCCGCCCACTTCCGGGTGGCGACGGCGATCTCGGCCAACTGCTCGGAGGTCGTGCCGAACTGGTGCATGTGGCGGGTCGCGGCCAAGGCATACGCGGGCGGGGGCGACGCGACACCCCACGGGCGTTCCCACTGCCAGTCGGGGAACCAGGGATCGTCGTGTGCCGGGCGGGTCGAGACGCCGCGCTTCGGGTTCGAGCGACGCGTCTCCCCGTGCGTGATGAGCACCACCTCGCAGGCGCCGGACGAGATCGCCTGCACCGCTTCGTGGACGTGGGCGACGTAGGAGGAGCCGCCGATCGAGTTGCTGCTGCTGACCTTCGGCCGCAGCCCGAGGTACTCGGCAACGAGCAGCGAGGGCATGAAGTCGAGCCCGCACGTGAAGAACCCGTCGACGTCGGGCATGGCCAGGTTGGCGGAAGCCAGCGCGGACGTGGCCGCTTCAGCGTGGAGCTGGAGCGCGCTCTTGTCGGGAACGACCCCGATCTGGTCGGCTTCGGCCGCGCCGACGAACGCGATCCCGGTGCTCACGCGGTCGTCACCGTGTACCGATCGATGTACTCCTGGTCCAGCTCGAGACCCAGTCCCGGCCCGGTCGGCACCGAGTACTGCCCGTCGACGAAGACCTGCCGGTTGGCGATGATGCTCCAGAACAACGGATCGCGCTCGGGGTCGAACGTCTCCAGGTAGGTGCCGTGGGGGATCGCGGCGAGGAGGTGGGCGGAGATCTGCGGCTCTTCGTGGTGGGCCATCTCGACTTCGTACGCTCCCGCGATCGCGGCCATCTTCAGCCACTCGCTCGGCCCGCCGATCCAGCTCGCGTCGCAGTTGCAGACGTCGATCGCGCCGGACACGATCAGATCGCGCACGCCGACGCGCGTCGACTCGCTCTGGCCGGCGGCGACGGACATCCCCGAGGCCAGCCGGACGTCGCGCATCGACAGCCGGTCGTTCATCCAGCGGCACGGTTCCTCGAACCAGCGCAGCTCGAGATCATCGGTCAGGCGGGCGAAGCGGATCGCCTCGGAGCGGGTGTACCCCTGGTTCGCGTCGACCATCAGCACGAAGTCGTCGCCGGCCGCTTCGCGGGCCAGGCGGGTCCGTTGCGCATCTTCGTCGGGGCTGAGCTTGCCGACCTTGAACTTGCAGCCGCCGAAGCCGAGCTTGCGGTAGCCCTCGATCTGGTCACGGATGTCGGCGAGGTCTTCGGTGTAGTAGCCGCCGATGCAGATCGCGGTCAGGCGATCTCGATAGCCGCCCCACAACTGGTACAGCGGAACGCCGAGGCGCTTGCCGATCGAATCCCACAACGCGGAGTCGACGCACGCCATCGCCTGCATCGACAGCCCGCGGTCGCGCAGGATGTTGTACGTCGGCGGGAGCATCGCCTGCCACGTGCGCTCGGTGCTCGTCGCCGAGGCGCCGATCAGCAGCGGAGCGATCTCGTTCTCGATGATGCCGACGATGAGCAGCAGCTCGTCGTCGCTGTCGCCGTTGTACGACTCGCCGACGATCCCGTCGGACGTGTGGATCCGGGTGACGATCGTGACGCGGTTGTCCATCGAGTAGTAGCTGCCCGAGAACCGGCGGGCGAGCGGCACTCGCACCGCGGTGACCTCGATCCGCTCGATGGTGGGAGTAGTGGTCATGTTGTCGGGACCTCGCCCTCTTGAGCCTCACCCTGTGGTGCGGGAACGCGCGGCGGCGAGTAGCACTCGAGGAGCTCGCACCCCTCGGCCAGCGCGACCGCGCTGTGCGGCGTGTTCGCCGTGACGAAGAACGTGTCGCCCGCGCGCACGACGAACTCGTCGCCGTCGCCGCACGTCATCCGCAGCCCGCCCCCGATCACGTACCCGAGCTCCTCGCTCGGGTGCGCGTGATGAGGGACGACCGCGTGTGGCGCGAGCCGGTAGACCGACGCCGAGAGGTGCGCTGCGACCCGCGAGCGGGCGGTGATGCCGGAGGCGACAGTGGATTCGGGCGACGCGTCCCATCCGACCGGTCCCGACAGCCACGGGGCCGTGGCGTCGGTTCCGGCGCTCATCGCTTCGCCAGCGGCATCAGGTCGTCGGCGAGCCGCGAGATCTCGTCGAGCGCTCCGTCGATCGAGTCGTGGTCGAAGGACGTGTCGGCGATCAGCAGCTCGACGCCGAGGTCGGCGTACCACGCGATGGTGTCGGCATCGAGCGTTGCCTGGCTCACCGGCCTGGCGGACAGCGTGATGTCGTCGATGGAACGACCGTGCTCGGCGAGGTAGCCCTTCAGCCGCTCGATCTTCGTCGCCAGTTCTTCGGGCGAGATGTAGAGCGGATGCCAACCATCGGCGACGGCGGCGACCCGGCGCAGCACGCCATCGCTCTTGCCGCCGGACCAGATCGGGATCGACGGCTTGCGCGCCGGCTTCGGGTAGAACTTGAACCCGCTGTACTGGAAGTGCTCACCCTGGAAGTCGATGGTGTCGGCCGACCAGAGGTGCTTCATCAGCGAGATGAACTCCGTGGTGCGAGCGCCCCGGGTCTCGAACGGGTAGTGGAGCATCTCGAACTGCTCGCGCATCCAACCCGTGCCGACGCCCATGATCGTGCGGCCACCGTTCAGCGTGTCGAGCGTGGCGAAGGCCTTCGCGGTTGCCACCGGATCGTGCCATCCCGCGATCAGCACGGAGGAGCCGACCTGGATGGTCTGTGTCGCAGCGGAGGCCCACATGAGCACGCCGACGACGTCGAGGTAGGGGGTCTCCGGTGGCCAGAAGAACTTGCCGTCCTCGCGGTACGGATAGCGCGTCTCCTGCTCCACGGGCAACGCGATGTGATCGGTCATCCAGAGGCTGTCGAAGCCGAGCTCTTCCGCCTTCTGTGCGAAGGCGGTGATCTCGTGCGGGCCGGCGAAGGGGCCGGCACCGGGCAGACGCAGTCCGAACTTCACGATGTGGTTCCTTTCGTCGGGACGGCACGCGACTGGCGCCGGCCTTGGAGGTCGTCTTCGAATCGCTCGAGGCTCAGGTGGGCGATGACCATCCGTTGCACCTGCGCGACGTTGCGCGAGCGCAACGAGGCGAGGATCGCCCGATGCTCGCTCGACCACTCCTGGTACCTGCCGACGCTGGCGCGCAGGCCGCCAGAGAGCGAACGCCACGCGTCGCGCAGCTGCAGCTCCACCTCGTGGAGCCACGTGTTGCCGGTGATCTCGATCAGCGCGAGCTCGAACGTGAGCGGCTCCCACGCGAAGTCGGGATCGTCACGCAGCGCTTCGTCCTGTGCGTCGAGCAGCGCTTCGAGCGCGTCGAGATCGTCGTCGCTCGCCCGCATCGCCGCGGCAGTGGCCGCGGCGAGCTCGATGCCGAGCCGGGTCTCGACGAGGTTGCGCAGCGCGTGCTCCTCCGTCGCGTCGAAGAGGCGGGTCTCGGTGTCGTCCCAGCCGTCAGGGGGTTGGGTGATGTACATGCCGTCGCCGTGACGGATCTCGATCCGACCCATCGTGGCGAGCACCCGCAACGCCTCGCGCACCGATGACCGGCTGACACCGAGCTGCTCGATGAACGTCCGCTCGGGCGGCAGCTTGTGCCCGGGCATCAAGTTGTTGTCCTCGATGTAGCGCTGGATCTCGGTCAACGCGAGGTCGGAGACGCGTCCACCGCTGACGCGACGGATGCCGTTCATCGGGCGGTTCGGGACTGGGCGGGGCGTGGTCGGGGTCATGTCGTGGTCCATCGGGACGCAACGTAGATGCCACACCGGGTGACATCGCGAGGTTCCATGCCGTGATCATATTGATCAGACGTCTGATATGTCAATCCCTTCTGTCCAGGGAATTTGCAATCGACCGTTGACGATTATCGGATCGAGTGGTAAGACGTCAGACAACTTCACGTCACCACTTCGACGCTGAAGACTGACTCTTGAGGGGAGAGCCCGATGAGATCTGCTGACCAAGTTGCCCACCGCCGCAGGTGGCAGGGGTGCATCGCCGCACTCGCTGCCGCCTCACTCGTCGCCGCCGGTTGCGGTGGCGACGACGATGAGCCGGCTGCTGACGCGGCGACAGGCGACGAGGTGACGACCGTCGCCCCGAGCGACGCGGCGACCGCTGCCGCCGACACCACGGCGGCCGACGCCACCGACTCGAGCACGGCGACGGACGACGGAGCTGCGCCCAGCGGCGAGCCGATCAAGGTCGGCGTGATCAGCTCCTACACCGGCAACTTCGGCATCTACGGTGACCCGATGGAGCTGGCGATGCAGCTCAGCCTCGAATCGGGTGGCAACGCCGCCGGCGACCGGCCGATCGAGGTCGTGTACGAGGACGACGCAACCGACCCCGGCGTCGCGGTGCAGAAGGCGACGAAGCTCGTCGAGGACGGTGTGAGCGTCGTGGTGTGCTGCGTCAACGCCGGTTCGACCTTCGCAGTCGCGCCGGTGCTCGCCGATGCCGGGATTCCCCAGATCACACCGATCGCCAATCCGCTCGGTCTGCAGGACAACCCGAACTCGTTCGTCGCGGCACCGTCGGTGGACTACGACGCCGAGCGGCTCGGCACGTACGCCGCAGAGACCTTGGGGCACGAGACCGCCGTCGTCCTCGGCATGGACATGGCCTACGGACAGGCGGTGGCCGGTGCGTTCACGAAGGGGTTCACGGATGCCGGTGGTGAGGTCGTGGAGACCATCTACCCGCCGTTCGGGACGCAGGACTTCGGTTCCTACCTGGCGGAGATCCCCGATGCCGATGTGGTGTTCGGTGGCTTCGCCGGTGCCGACGGCATCGCGTTCATCCAGCAGTACGACCAGTTCGGGCTGAAGGCGAAGACACCGCTCATCGCCCACGGGCCGCTCGTCACCGAGCTCCTCCTGCAAGCGGAAGGTCCGTCGTCGGAGGGGATCACCGCGGCGTTCTACTACAGCTCACAGCTCGACAACGCCGAGAACGAGCGGTTCAAGACAGCGCTCGGCGCGGCGAACCCGGCACTGCCGCCGAGCCACTTCACCGCCGGTGCCTGGGCGACCGGCTCGATCCTGCTGAGCGCGCTCGCAGCCGCCGATGATGCGAACGATGGCGACTCGGTCCGAGAAGCGCTCGCCGCCTCGTCCGTCGAGACGCCATGGGGTCCGATGACGTTCGACGCCGAGACGGGGTACGTCTTCGGTCCGACGTTCATCTACACGGTTGTCCAGGACGGCGACGCGCTGCGTCACGAGGTCCAGGCGACGATCGAGTGATGGCCGGCACCGTTGCGATCGCGGACACGAGCATGTCGATCATCGGGTTCGTCCTGGTCGATCGGTGGTTGTTGCACACCCTCATCGGGGTGTCGTTCGGACTCCTGTTGTTCCTCGTCTCGTCCGGCTTCACGCTGACGTTCGGCTTGGCCAGGTTCGTCACGCTGTCGCACGGTGCCACGTTCCTGTTCGCCGCCCACGTGGCCGCGAGCGTCGACGAATCGTCGTCGTTCGCGGCTGCCGTCGGTGCTGCTGTCGTCGCCGGGCTGCTCGTGTCGCTCGCCGTGTTCGCCCTCGCGGCGGTCCGGTGGCGCACGGTCACGAGTGATCCGACCAGGCAGGTGCTGTTCACCTTCGGATGCCTGCTGATCATCTCCGATGTCGTCCGTGACCGGTGGGGCGGCATCCCCCGCTCCGTGCTCGTGCCCGCCGGGCTCGACGGCTCGGTCGAGCTCGGCGGCTCCTCGTTCCCGCTGTACCGCGTGTTCGTGATGGCGGCGGCGCTCGTGGTCGCGGCGGGGCTCTGGTGGCTCCAGGAGCGCACCCGCTTCGGTGCGCTCGTCCGGGCGGGAGCGGACGATCGCGAGCAGTTGGAGGCCATGGGGGTGCGAACGAGCTTCCTGAACGTCGCCGTGTTCGGCCTCTCCGGCGCGCTCGCCGGGCTCGCCGCAGGCCTCGGTGCACCGATCCTCGGTGCGTCAGTCGGACAGGAGTTCAGCATGCTGATCTTCGCGCTCGTCGCGGTGGTGATCGGTGGGTTGGGCAGCCTCAAGGGCGCGCTGATCGCCAGCGTCGTCGTCGGCCTCGTCGACGCATACGGGAAGGCGTGGCTCCCGACGTTCGCGAGCTTCACCGTCATGGCGCTCGTCGTCGTCGTCCTCGCGATCCGCCCGCACGGGTTGATCGCCCGCGGAGCGGGAGCACGCTGATGCCGTCGAAGCGCTCCTTCCTGATCCTCGTCGTCGCCCTCGTGGTCTGGGGGCAGCTGGTCGACGGCTTCGACCTGTTGCTCCTCGCTCGAGCGTTCTGCTGGGCGATGCTCGGACTGTCGGCGTGGCTCCTGCTGCGAGTCGGTGGGCGGGCCTCCCTCGGTACCGCGGCGTTCCAGGGAACAGCGGCCTACGTCGTCGGGCTCAGCGCGACGACGTGGGAGCTCGACAACTTCTGGGTCGTCCTCGCCCTCGCACTCGGCGCGGCCGGTGTGCTCGGCGCAATCGTGGGTTGGGTGTCCAGCCGCTTGACCGGTTTCCACTTCCTCCTGATCACGCTGGCGTTCGCCGAGATGCTGCGCTCGCTCGCACTGCGGTGGCGCACGCTCGGCGGTGAAGACGGCATCTCAGGCATCACTCGTCCGAGCACGTGGCCGCTGCCGGTCGATCTGGCGGACTCACGGCACCTCATGTGGTTCACGGGAGTGCTGATGGTGGTGGTGCTGCTCGGCCTCGTGCTCCTGCTGCGCTCACCGTTCGGCGCGGCGCTGATCGGCGTGCGTGACAGCGAGACCCGCATGGCCTCGCTCGGCTACGCCCCGACCCCGTATCGCATCGTCGCCGTCGTCATGGCCTCGATGATCGCTGGTCTCGCGGGGACCCTCAACGCGTACGCGGTGCGGTTCGTGAGCCCCGCCGACTTCGTCCCGCTCGTCTCGGCGAAGGCGTTGCTCTTCACCGTGATCGGCGGCGCGGGCATGCTCGGTGCCGTCGTCGCGGCGTGCGTGATGACGTTCCTCGAGGACGACCTGAGCAGCCGGTGGGATCGGTGGCCGATGATCCTCGGTGCCGTGTACGTCGCACTGGCGATGATCGGTCAAGGACCCGCACACCGCGTCAGGGGCATCGGCCGGCGCATGGTGGCGGCCGCGCGCCGCCAGCCGGCAGCAGCACCAACCGCTGTGGCGCCGCTGAACCCGATGCACCGAGTGCCGGCGGTAGCCCGCCGGGTCCCCGTGGAGGTCGACCGGTGACCGCTGTGCTCGCACTGCACGATGTCTCGTTCTCGATCGGCGGAGCGCAGCTGACGTCGGACGTCTCGTTCGACGTGCAACCGGGCGAGCGCCTCGCACTCGTCGGTCCGAACGGAGCCGGCAAGACGACGCTGATGAACCTGATCTCCGGGATCTTCCGACCGACCGCCGGCCGCATCGTGCTCGGAGACCACGACGTGACTGCGTGGAGCATCCAGCACCGTGCTCGCGCCGGCCTCGCCCGCACGTTCCAGATCACCAACCTGCTGCCGAGCCGGACGGTCGCCGAGAACCTCGCGATCGCGGTCGGCGCGCGCCACCGCCAGCGAGGTAACCCGCTGCTGTCCTGGCGACGGCTGGGCACCGTCTGGACGCGGGTGGACGAGCTGATCGAGCAGGCCGGGCTCGGAGCGGTCCGCGACATGTGCGTGGGCGAGCTCGCCTACGGTGAGCAGCGCAAGCTCGAGATCGTCGTCGCCGTGGCAAGGCCCGCCCGGGTCGTCCTCCTCGACGAGCCCGGTGCCGGCCTGACGCTCGACGAAGCGCACGCACTCTTGGACCTCGTGATCGCGGTGGGCCAGGACGTCGCGATCATCTTCATCGACCACGATCTCGAACTGATCCGCCGGCTCGCCACCGACGTGGTCCTCCTCGACCAGGGTTGCGTCGTCGCTCGCGGAGCGCCGACCTCGGTGCTCGAGTCGGAGCAGTTCCGCATGGCGTACCTGGAAGGGGACATCCGTGCTTGAGATCATCGGGTTGTCGGCTCGCTACGGCGCGGCGGTTGCGGTGCGTAGCATCGACATGGATGTCGCTCCGGGTGAGCTCGTCGCCTGCATCGGACCCAACGGCGCGGGCAAGACGACCCTCCTCCGGGCGATCATGGGACAGCACGCCGCACGCGACGGCGCGGTCACGGTCGACGGCCGGAGGCTCGGGGCCGGCGGGCCGACGGACGCCGCGCGGGCCGGCATCGCGATCGTGCCGCAGGGGCGCCGCCTGTTCCCCAGCCTGACCGTGGACGAGCACCTCGCGATCGCAGTCTCCAGGGCGCGCCCGGACGGTATGGGCACGGCGGAGCTGTTCGAGTACTTCCCGAGCCTCGCCCGTCGCCGGCGCGTGCGGGCCGCATCGCTCAGTGGTGGCGAGCAGCAGATGCTCGCGATCGGGCGCGCTGCCCTGCTGGGTCCCCGATACATCCTGATGGACGAGCCGACGGAGGGGCTCGCCCCGGCGATCGTGAGCAACGTCGCCGGGCTCGTCGAGCAGCTGCCGAAGCGCGGCATCGGTGTCGTCGTCACCGACCAGCACGCGGGGCCGCTCGTGCGCGGGGCGGATCGAACGTACCACATGGACCGCGGTTCGATGACGGCCGGTGCTGTCGGAGCGGGCCGGCTCGTGGTCCAGGGGGAGGGATCGCGATGACGGAGCAGCTCGGCGTGCAGCTGACGCCCTGGGCGGCCGCGCCCGAGCTCGTGGCGATGGGTGTGCAGCTCCGTGAGCAGGTCGACACGGTGTTCGTCCAGGACCAGTTGCTCGCCCGCCACGCGTTCAGCGTCCTGGCCGCGCTCGCGGCCAACGGCTGCGGCGTGGGCACGAACGTGACGTGGCCGTTCGGGCGCAACCCGATCGAGATGGCATCGGCAGTGGCGACGATCACGGAGCTGCTGCACGCCGGGCGCACGATGACCGTCGGCATGGGCTCCGGCGGAGCGCTCGCAGCAGCGCTGCTCGACATGTCGGGGCGGGCCGAGGTGGTCCGCGAGACCGTGCTGATGATGAAGGCGCTGTGGGCGGGTGAGGACGTCTCGCTCGACGAGTACCCCGTCATCGGCCGGCGGGTGGGCTTCCTGCCAGGCGCCGTTGCCCGGTTGACCTACGCCGTCGAGCGTCCCCCGACGATCGTCATCGCCGGTGTCGGCCCACGCATCACCGAGGTCGCCGCGCGCGATGCCGACGGCACGATCTCGGCCAGCAACCTGCCGGTCTACTCACGCGCCGCGCTCGAATCCGGCGTGCACGACGAGCTCTCGAACGCAGCGCCGCTCCGGCAGCGGGCCGAGCGCGATCCGTCGTTCAGGATGCACTACGGGATGAACCTGTCCGTCAGCGCCGACGGCGCCCGCGCTCGTGCCCACGCCAGCCGGCAGGCGGCGCTGATCGTCGGCAACCCGGGCATGTGGCCGGCGATGGAGCGGATCGGCCTCGACATGGAGTCGGTGCACTCGGTCAAGGCTGCGTTCGACGACGGGCTCGGGGTCGAGGGCGCGTCGGCGCGGGTCTCGGCCGGGGTCGCCGACGCGCTGATCGTGTCCGGCACGCCGGACGAGGTCGTCGTGCGGTTGAGCGAGCTGCGCAAGCTGGCGCTCGGGCACGGCTACACCGACTTCTTCCTCGGTGCGCCGCTCGGACCGGACCCGACCGAGGCCGCACAGCTGCTGTCCGCCGCCGTCATCCCGCAGATCTGGCCCGACAGGCAGCCCACGTGAGCGTTGCCGGCGCCGGAGCGAGTGGCGTGCGCGTGCTGCGTCACGGCGACGCCTGTGTCGAGCTGCGCCTCGACCGGCCGGCGCAGCGCAACGCGGTCACGACCGACTCGATGCGACAGCTCCGCGACCACCTGATCGCGATCGGCGACGATCGGACGGTCAAAGTGGTCGTGCTCACTGGCGAGGGCGACGGCTTCTGCTCCGGTGCCGACCTGGCCGAGTTCTCCGGCGACCAGCAGCCCGACCCCGCCGACACGTTGGCGCGCGTGCGCCTCGTGATCAGCGCGATGCGTGGGTTGCTCGAGCTCGAAGCCGTCACGATCGCAGCCGTCCACGGACCAGCGATCGGCGCCGGATGGGGCCTCGCGCTGGGGTGCGATGTCTGCTGGGCGGCCGAGGGCGCCGTGTTCAGCATGCCGGAGGTGGCCAAGGGCTTCCGGGCGCCGCGGGTGATCGTCACCCGGCTCGGCCAGGTCGTCGGGCCGGTGCGCGCCGCCGAGCTGGTGCTGTCCGGTCGATCGATCGACGTCGACGAGGCGATGGCGATGGGAGCGGTCAGCCGGCGCTGCGCCGGTCGCGACGAACTGCACGCCGCGTCGATCGAGTTCGCGACGCAGCTCGCGCAGCGGCCGCGGGCAGTGCTGCGCGGCGCGGTGGACCCGCTCCGCGAGCTGGCCGTGCCGGGTGCTGCACCAGAGATCGAATACCAATGGCCCGAGAGGTGAGATGACATGCCGTTCACATCAGAGTCCGCCGAGTCGCTGCGCGAGGTCGCGCGCCAGTTCGTGGAGAAGGAGTGCAACGAGTGGAAGACGCTCGTCTGGGACGAGCAGTGCCACTACCCGAAAGAGGTCTTCGACAAGATCGCGCAGCTGGGCTGGTTCGGCATCGGCGTGCGGGAGGCCGACGGCGGCTCCGGCGGCACGTCACTCGATCTGATCGTGCTCTGTGAAGAGCTCGGCCGAGGCAGCACCGACCTCGTCGCGTGTCTGAGCCTCACGACCTCGGGGATGCGAACGCTGATCGCGTACGGCACCGAGGAGCAGAAGGCCGAGATCGTGCCGCAGCTCATGGACGGTCGCCGCCGGTTGTCGATCTCGATCAGCGAACCGGACTCGGGCTCCGACTCGGCCGCGCTGAAGACACGGGCCACGCGACGTGACGAGCACACGTACGTCATCGACGGTCAGAAGACGTGGTGCGAGGCTGCCGATCAGCCCGGGACGTTGATCCAGCTGTTCGCCCGAACGGACACCTCGGCGTCGAAGCACCGTGGGATCAGCATGTTCCTCGTCGACCACGAGACGCCGGGCCTCGACCTCCGCCGGTTGCCGACGCTCGGGCGCAACATCACGGGTGTGTGGGAGGTGTTCCTCGACGCGGTCGAAGTGCCCGCATCGTCGAGGGTCGGCCCGGAGAACGGCGCGTGGCGGATGCTGATGGCGGAGCTGCCGCTCGAGCGGCTGATCATCTCCGCAGGGTTCATCGGCGCGACGATGCAGGTGCTCGAGGACGTCCTCGAACACGTGAAGGGCCGCGAGCAGTTCGGTCAACCGGTCGCCAACTTCCAGGGGGTGTCGCACCCGCTCGTCGATCTCTTCACGCGGGCCGAAGCGATCCGCCTGTTGGTCTACGAGGGTGCCCGCCTGCACGACGCGGGACAGGACTGCGTGAAGGAGGCGTCGATGGCCAAGCTCGCCTCGTCCGAGCTGTATGCCGATGCCACGCGCCAGGCGGTGCTGTTCATGGGCGGCTACGGCTACATCCGCGAACACCCGCTCACGATGCACCTCGCCGACTCCGTGATCGCCCCTGTCGCCGGCGGGCCCTCGCAGATCATGCGCAACCTGATCGCCCGCACGTTGGGGATCAAGGCGTGAGCAACGCCGTGCCGACCGGGCCGCTCTCGGGGTTGAAGGTGCTCGACATCGCCACGATGCTCGCCGGGCCGTACGGCGCGACGCTCCTCGGCGACCTCGGCGCCGATGTCGTCAAGGTGGAGACGCCGACCGGCGACGTCTCGCGCTCGATGGGCCCCACGAAGGGCGAGACGAGCGGTGTCTTCCACGGCGTTAACCGGAACAAGCGGAGCATCGCCCTCGACCTGCGCACCGAAGCAGGTCGTGGCGTGCTGACCCGGTTGCTGGCGTGGGCCGATGTCCTCGTCACGAACCAACTGCCATCGGTGAAGCAGGCACTCGGTGTCGACCCGGGATCGCTCGATCGCGATCATCCACGCTTGATCTCCGTCTCGGCGTCCACTTTCGGCGAATCAGGACCGTACGCCGGGCGTCCCGGCATCGATCCGGTGGCGCAGGCGATGTCAGGGTTCATGGCGGTCACCGGTGTGCGCGGCGGTGAGCCGACCAAGGCCGGTCCCCCTGTCGCCGACTCGGTCGCGTCGATCCTCGTCGCCGTCGGCGCGTTGGCGGCGCTCTGGCATCGCCAGACGTCCGGGCGCGGGCAGCACGTCGACGTCGCCTTGCTCGACGGGCTGATCCACGTGCAGGCACCGTACGTCGGGCAGTACTTCCTGCTCGGCACGCAGCAACCCCGCAGCGGCAACAGCATCGACTGGTACGCGCCGTACAACAGCTACGTCTGCGGCGACGGCCGACTGGTCCAGCTCGCGTGTCACAACGACAAGTTCTGGGCGCGTCTCGCCGAGGCCATCGGCCGTCCGGATCTCGCGCAGCACGACCGGTTCGCGACGAACGCGGCGCGGCTCGTCAACCGCGACGAGCTCGACGAGCACATCGCCGGGTTCTGCGCGTCGGCGCCTCGGGACGAGGTGCTGGATCGGCTGTGGCAGCACGACGTCATCGTCGGCCCGGTGTACGACTACGACGAGGTGTTCGCGGATCCACAGGTCGTCCACAACGAGATGATGGTCACCTTCGAGACGGACGAGGGGCCGGTGCACACGAGCGGCGTCCCGCTGAGGTTCTCGTCGACGCCGGGCTCGGTGCGGCGGCCACCGCCGGGTCTGGGCGAGCACACAGCGGAGATCCTCGCCGAACTGGGAATCGACCCTGAGGTGGCCACGTGATCCGCTTGCGCGACCTGCGCGTGTCGAGGGCGACGACTTGGGACGAGGCCCGCGCGTTCCGAATGCCGCCGATCACGGACTACGACATCGCGCTCGACTGCCTCAGCGGCGCCCCTGAGCGGATCGCGATCGTCGAGGCCGATGGGGGACTGCTCAGCTCGGTCACGTACGCCGAGCTGCGCCAGCTGTCGGACACGGTTGCTGGTCATCTCGCAGCGCTCGGCGTGCGGCCCGGCGATCGTGTCGCCGTGAAGCTGTCGCAGAGCATCGACATGGCTGCTGCGGTGTTCGGCATCCTCCGCGCTGGAGCCGTGGTGGTGCCGATGTCCAACGTGCTCGCCGAGTCCTCGCTCTCCCACCGGATGGCCGATGCCGATCCGGTGGTCGTCGTCGCCTCCGGCACGGCGGTCGAACGCGAGCTCGTCGCGGCGACCTCGGCCCGGCTCGTGACGCTCGATGAGCTCCGGGCACCCGCCGCACCGCCGGTCGACGGGGACGTCCCCGGTGCAGCGGGACGCGACGCAGATCGTCCGGCGCTGCTCCTGTACACATCCGGCACGAGCGGGAAGCCGAAGGGCGTGCTCCAGGCGCATCGCTTCCTGCTCGGTCACCACGCCGTGGATCTCGCTTTCGACCACGTGCGCGACGACGACGTCGCGTACAGCCCCGTCGATTGGACCTGGGGAGGCGGGTTGATGCTCGGCCTCCTCGTCCCGCTGGCCCACGGGATCACGGTGCTCGCGCACCGGGAACCGCGGTTCGATCCCGTCGCGGCCTTCGAGCTGCTGGGACGAGCAGGTGTCACGATCGGGCTGTTCCCACCGACCGTCCTGAGGATGCTGCGCGCCAGTGGCGTGATGACCGCGGACGCTGTAGCCGCGACCCGCTTGCGGTGCTTCATCACCGGCGCCGAAGCAGTCGAGCCGGATCTCATCGAATGGGGCGCGTCGATCGGCATCTCGATCAACAACGCCTACGGCCAGACTGAGGCCAACGCGATCGTCGGGCACGCGGCCACGCTCGGGTCGCTCGATCAGCGAACGATGGGGCGCCCGTACCCCGGCCACGAGGTCGACGTCCTCGACGAGGATCTGCGGCCCGCCGGCCGGGGCCAGCCGGGCCAGCTCGCGGTGCGGGCGGACGATCCGGTCTGCATGCTCCGCTACTGGAACCGGCCGGAGGCGACCGCGGCCAAGGTCCGCGGCGGCTGGCTGCTGACCGGGGACACGGTGCACTGGAACGACGACGGCACGTTGCAGTTCCACGGTCGCAACGACGACGTGATCAAGAGCGGTGCCTATCGTCTCGGCCCGGCCGAGATCGAAGCGGCGGTGCTGCGCGCACCCGGCGTCGCCGAGTGCGCAGTGATCGGGCTGCCGGATCCGATCCGCGGGCAGATCGTCGCCGCGATCGTCCGCCTGCACCCCGGTGCCACCGGCGACGACGAGCTCTCCGCCGAGATCCGTGCCTCCGTGCGGTCGCTCGTCGGCGCACACGCGTCACCACGCGAGATCCGCTACCTCGACGAGCTGCCGAGAACCACGACGAACAAGATCGACCGAGCCGCGCTGCGAGCATCGTTGGTGAAGGAGGCGTTGCCGTGACCGCCAGCAGTCCGATCGAGATCGGGTCGCGCATCGTGGTCGTCGGCGCGGGCACGATGGGTCGCGGCATCGCGCTCGCCGCCGCTGCCTCCGGCCTGCACGTGCACGTCGTCGACCCGAATGCGGAGGTGCTCGCCGGCGCGGCCGACTTCATCGCCGGACGGGTCGAATCGCTCAGCACCCGGCTCGGCGCTCCCGCCGGCAGGACCTCGTACGGCAGGGACCTCGGCGCCGCGTTGCGCGACACCGCGCAGCGCGAGAACGGGGCGCCCGTCGCCGCGGTGATCGAAGCCGTTCCCGAACAGGCCGCTCTGAAGTGCCAGATCTTCGCCACGATGGCGGAGTCCGCCGATCCCGCGACGCTGCTCGCATCCAACACGTCGACGATGAGCATCGCCGACCTCGCAGGGGCCGCGGGGGATTCGGACCGGGTGATCGGGATGCACTTCTTCAACCCTGCCCACCGGATGCAACTCGTGGAGGTCGTCACCGCGCCGACGACCGGCGACGCTGCACGCGCCGACGCGCTGCAGTTGTGCCGCATCCTGCACAAGGATGCGATCGTCGTGGCGGATGCGCCGGGCTTCGTCACGAGCCGCCTCGGACTGCTCCTCGGCAACGAGGCGATGCGGATCGTCGCCGACGGCATCGCCTCGGCAGCGGACGTGGACAAGGCGATGCGCCTCGGCTACAACCACCCGATGGGGCCGCTCGAGCTGGCCGACCTCGTCGGCCTCGACGCTCGGTTGAACAACCTGCGCAGCGTGACAGCGCGGATGGGCCGGCCGGAGTTCGAGCCGCCGCAGATCCTCGTGGACCTCGTCGCCGCCGGCAAGCTCGGCCGCAAGAGTGGCGAGGGCTTCTACCGATACGACGACGAGGGCCACATCGATGCGGCCGCCCCCGCGACATGACGGAAGCCTTGCGCAGTGAGCGGATCGGTGCCGTCCATCGTGTGTGGTTGAGCTCTTCCCACAACCGGAACGCCTTGTCGCTGCGGATGCTCGACGGGATCGCCGACGCTGCTCGCGCCGCGGCGACGGACGCCGGCTGTCGAGGTCTCGTGATCGACCACGACGGTGACGTGTTCAGCGCCGGTGTCGACCTGGTGGAACGGCGCGCGCTGCACCCTGGCGCGCGCAACCACTCCGAGGCGCTCGCCGAGCTGTACGCGGAGCTCTGGCGTTTCCCGAAGCCGCTCATCGCTCGAGTCGCGGGACCCGTGCGCGGCGGCGGCCTCGGCCTGATCGTGTGTGCCGACATGGTGGTTGCGACGAGTGCGGCGTCGTTCGCGTTCTCGGAGGTGCGCATCGGCGTGCCACCGGCGCTGGTAGGCGCGCTGACGATGGCCAAGCTCGGGAGCGATCGGATGTCGCAGTGGTTGCTCACCGGAGCGGTGTTCGGTCCCGACGAGGCTCGTGACTGCGGCCTGGTCCACCGCGTCGCCGGCGGAGACGGCTGTGAGGAGCTCGACGGTTGGGTGCGGGCGATCACCGCGGCCGGGCCGTCGGCGGTGATGACGACGAAGGGTCTGACCCGCCGCTTCGTCCTCGGCGACGTCGACGGCCTCATCGGCGAGATGCGTCAGGTCTCCGCCGACGCGTTCGAGAGCGAAGAAGCGAAGGAGGGCATGGCCGCGTTCGCGGACAAGCGCCCTCCCTCGTGGAGCACGTGACGCGCCTGTCGCGTCGCGCCGGACTGGGTCGTCGACAGCGCCGTCCGGGCGGTCCGGCGTAAAATGGAGGTGCTCATCCACATGTGCGGGTAGCGTGGGCGTGAGAGCTCGATCGCCGAGCGCCGCGCACCCCCTCGGAGTACCCCAATGCCTGCTGACACGACCATTCCCGAATCGCACCGCGACCTGATCGAGACCCCCGGAGTCGCATCGCTCAGCACGGTCGGCCCTGACGGCCTGCCGCAAGTGACCGCGCTGTGGTTCCTGCTCGACGGCGATGTCGTGCGCACCTCGCTGATGACGAGCCGCCAGAAGTACAAGAACGTCGTCGCCCACCCGAAGGCGACGCTGTTCATCATCGACCCCACGAACCCGTACCGCACGCTCGAGATCCGCGGCACCGCGACCTTCGAGGAGGATCCGGAGCTGGCGCTCTTCGAGCGGATCATCCGCCACTACGGTCAGGATCCCGAGACCTTCCCGGCGCCGCGCGAGGGACGAGTCGGCTTGACGCTGACGCCCGTGCGCGTGGTCGCTACGGGCTGACCGACCGGGCCCGCTGCGCGCTGCGGCGGGCAGCGAGCGAGAGCCGTCTCGGGTCGATCGGCCTCGGCAGGGGCGTGGCGCCCGGCGCTCGGAATGCATCGAGCATGTAGGCCGCGAGCCGTTCCCATGCCCTGGGAGCATGGCGTTTGGTGGCGTTGACGACGCCAGCGTTGGCCATCAGCAGCAGCACGAGGTCTTCCATGACGAAGTCGGCGCGCAGCTGCTCCGCCGCCTTGGCCCGTTCGATGACATCGCCGAGCCCGGCTGTCGCCGAGCGAAGCAGTCGATCGAGCTCAGCGGTGGCCGGGAACGTGAGCGCCACCACGTCGGCGAACCCCGCGTCCTCCGCCTGCATCGCGCACACGGTGCGGACGAAGCCGCTGAAGCCCTCCCACGGGTCGGGCTCGGCGACGGCCGCCTGGGTGGCGGCGACGTAGGCGCACATCTTCGGTTCGAACGCGGCAGCGACGAGATCCTCTCGGGTCGGGAAGCGTCGGTAGAGCGTGGCGATCCCGACTCCCGCGCGGCGGGCGATCTCGTCCAGCGCAACGTCCGTACCGTGCTCGGCGAACGCCTCCCGTGCGGCGTGGAGTATCGCCGCCCGGTTGCGGGCGGCGTCGACGCGCAGTGGCCTGGCTGCTTCGGACTTGGCCATGCTCTGCACTGTAGTCAGCTCGACGTCAGGTAAACGGAGCCATTCCTTCATTTCTTGGGTACAGTGCGAACATGCGCAACACAGCTCTCCTCGGTCGAACGGTGCTCGGCTGCTACCTCGCCGTCCACGGAGCCCAGAAGTTGTTCGGGGTCTTCGGTGGTCACGGGCTCGAGGCGACCGCAGCGGGCTTCGCCCAGCTCGGCCTCACACCTGCGAAGGAGATGGCCGGTCTCGCCGCGGCTGCCGAGCTCGGCGGCGGGCTGTTGACCGTGACCGGTCTGGTCGACCCGATCGGGCCGATCGTCCTTGCCGGCACGATGACGATCGCGAGTGCGGTGCACCGCAAGAGCGGACCGCTCGCGTCCAACGGTGGATACGAGTTGCCGCTCACCAACCTCGCGTTGGCCACGGTGCTCGCCGCCAGCGGTCCCGGGGCGTTGCGTCTCGGCAGGCGGGCACCGAAGGGCATCACGGCACTCGTGACCGTCGCCACGGCGGTGCTCACCGCAGTCGCGCTCACCAAGCTCCTCACCGCGCGGGTGGTTGCGCCGGCACCTGACGAAACGGCGACCATCGCCGCGCCGCTCGCCGCACAAGCGTCCTGAAAGTCGCCACAACGTCGTGATGGCCGGGGTGGCCACCGGGCAGGGATGAAATGGGGATGCGGCCGCTCGGTCCCATTCGTCGCGCACTGCTCGCCGGACCTGGGTCCGGGTGCTCCAACGTCACCGGCGGTGTCGCGCGGCCAGGGAGCTCGTCTCTACCCGAGGCGGCTGCGGGCCCGGCGCGCGGCCCAGTCCCTGCCATCCCCGGGTTCTCTGCTCGCCGACGACTCCCCACCGGTTCTCCGCTCCCGTCCGGACATCCAACGACCTCGCCCGAGCAGAGACCGGGGCTGGTGACGCCGATGAGCAGAGAAACGGCGTGGCTGGGGTGTCGTCGTCCGATGACGACGTCGCACCAGCACATGCTGGCGCTCCAGCGTCACCAGCCGTCACGCGCAACCAACGAACTCATCTCACCCCAGACTCCACAGGCCGTGGGAACCGGTCATCCGACGCCACAAAGGCGGCAACGATGCTGAGCTGCGACCCTTCGGGCAGCTTCGGGCACCTTCGGCGCGCCTTGTGATTGAGTGGCACTATCGAAACCATCAGTTCGATTCATGTACGGTCTCAATGGGTTGACCCTATGGTGATATGCGTTCCCTATCATCTACGGACCCCACGAAGGACCCCAGCACATGTCGCTCATCAACACCGAGATCAAGCCGTTCAAGGCCACCGCGTTCCATCAGGGCGAGTTCGTCGAGGTGACCGACGCCGACCTCAAGGGCGGCTGGTCCGTCGTGTTCTTCTACCCCGCGGACTTCACGTTCGTCTGCCCGACCGAGCTCGGCGACCTCGCTGACAACTACGCCGAGTTCCAGCGGCTGGGCGTCGAGATCTACTCCGTCTCGACCGACACGCACTTCACGCACAAGGCGTGGCACGGCAGCTCGGACACGATCAACAAGATCCGCTACCCGATGATCGGCGACCCGACCGGCGGGATCACGCGCAACTTCGAGGTCATGATCGAAGCGGACGGGCTCGCTGACCGCGGCACGTTCGTGATCGACCCGACCGGCACGATCCAGATCGTCGAGATCAACGCCGGTGGCATCGGCCGCAACGCGGTCGAGCTGCTCCGCAAGATCAAGGCCGCGCAGTACGTCGCCGCCCACCCGAACGAGGTCTGCCCGGCGAAGTGGGAAGAGGGCGACGAGACCCTCGCGCCGTCGCTCGAGCTCGTCGGCAAGATCTGAGGTCACCGTCATGCTCGATGCCACGCTCACGTCCCAGCTGAAGGTCCACCTCGAGAACATCAAGCACCCCATCGAGCTCGTCGCCGCGCTCGACGAGGGCAGCAAGTCGAAGGAGCTGCTCGGGCTCCTCGAGGAGATCGCCTCGCTGTCGGACCAGATCACGCTCGTTCGTGACGGTGAGGACGCGCGCTCGCCGTCGTTCGCCATCAATCGCGTCGGCACCGAGGTCGGTGTGCGCTTCGCCGGCGTGCCGCTGGGCCACGAGTTCACATCGCTCGTCCTGGCCCTGCTGCACGTCGGCGGCCATCCCTCCAAGGCGTCCCCGGAGGTGATCGCGCAGATCGAGAGCCTGGAGGGCGAGCACCTCTTCGAGACCTTCTTCTCGCTCTCGTGCCAGAACTGCCCGGACGTGGTGCAGGCGCTCAACCTGATGAGCGTGATCAACCCGAGGATCAAGCACGTGGCGATCGACGGCGCGCTGTTCCAGCACGAGGTCGAATCGCGCGGGGTGATGGCCGTGCCGACCGTGTTCCTCGACGGCGAGCTCTTCGCCCAGGGCCGGATGGGCCTGGAACAGATCGTCGCCAAGTTGGACACCGGCGCGGCGGCGCGAGCTGCCGAGCGGATCGACGCAACGGATCCGTTCGACGTGCTCGTGGTCGGCGGCGGTCCGGCAGGCGCGGCCGCCGCGATCTATGCGGCCCGCAAGGGGATCCGCACGGGCGTGGCAGCGGAGCGCTTCGGCGGCCAGGTGCTCGACACGATGGCCATCGAGAACTTCGTCTCCGTGCCCTACACCGAGGGCCCGAAGTTGGCAGCCGCGCTCGAACAGCACGTCAAGGAGCACGACGTCGACGTGATCGATCTGCAACGGGCGCGCAGGCTGATCCCTGCGGCAACGGTCGGCGGGCTGATCGAGGTCGAGCTGGAGAGTGGCGCCTCGCTCAGATCCAGGTCGGTGATCCTGTCGACCGGGGCCCGCTGGCGGCAGATGAACGTGCCGGGCGAGGACGACTACCGCAACAAGGGCGTCGCCTACTGCCCCCACTGCGACGGGCCGCTGTTCAAGGGCAAGCGCGTCGCCGTGGTCGGCGGCGGCAACTCGGGTGTCGAGGCCGCGATCGATCTGGCCGGCATCGTCGCCCACGTGACCCTCATCGAGTTCGATGGCGCCCTTCGCGCGGACGAGGTCCTACAGCGCAAGCTGCGCAGCCTGCCCAACGTGACCATCATCGTCAGCGCGCAGACCACCGAGGTGCTGGGCGACGGCCGGAAGGTCAACGGCCTCGTCTACCAGGACCGCGTCGGCGGCACGATGCACCGTGTCGAGCTCGACGGGATCTTCGTGCAGATCGGCCTGCTGCCGAACACGGAGTGGCTGCGCGGCACCGTCGAGCTGTCGCCACGGGGCGAGATCGTCATCGACGACCGGGGCGCGACATCGGCGCCGGGCGTCTTCGCCGCCGGTGACTGCACCACCGTGCCGTACAAGCAGATCGTGATCGCGATGGGTGCAGGCTCCACTGCTGCGCTGAGCGCGTTCGACCACCTGATCCGCACGTCTGCGCCGGAGGCCGAAGGCACTCGGCAGGACGACGCTGCGTGACCCACCGAGGCGGTCGTACCCTGGCCCGACCATGAACCTGCGTGATTTCGACTACCTGGTCGCCGTTGCCGACCATCGGCACTTCGGCCGTGCGGCGGAGGCCTGCTACGTCAGCCAGCCGACGTTGTCGACGCAGATCAAGAAGCTCGAACGCGAACTGGGTGTCGAGCTCGTCGAGCGCAGCCCACGGCACATCATGCTGACCGAGGCCGGCGAGCGCGTCGTGGAGCGCGCACGCATCGTCCAACGCGAAACCGCGAACATCCGCGAGATCGCGCGCCGCACTCGGGACCCAGAGGCAGGCAGCCTCCGGATCGGCATCTTCCCCACCCTTGCTCCGTACCTGCTGCCGCACGTGGTGCCGCGGGTGCGGGCCCGGTTCCCGAACCTCGAACTGCTGCTCGTCGAGGAGAAGACCGAAGAGATCCTGCACCGCCTGCGCGAGGGGACGCTCGACGTCGGGGTGCTCGCGCTGCCCGTGCACGACGACCAGCTCCACGAGGAGTTCCTGTTCGAGGAGGACTTCGTGCTGGCCGTGCCGAGCGATCACCCGCTCGCCTCGACCGGCGGACCGGCTCCGGTGTCGGTGATCGAGGGGGAGAGCGTCCTCCTGCTCGAAGACGGTCATTGCCTGCGCGATCAGGCGCTCGCGGTCTGCCGGTTGTCCGGCGCATCAGAGCGGAGCGGCTTCCGCGCGACCTCGCTGGAGACGCTCCGCCAGATGGTCGCCGCCGGCGTCGGCGTCACCCTCCTCCCCGAGCTCTCCGTGCGACCGCCGGTGCCGGAGTACGCCGACATCCGGCTGATCCGCTTCGCCGAGCCCGTCCCGAAGCGACAGGTGGCGATGTTCTGGCGCAAGAGCAGCGCGTTCCGCGACTTCCTTCCGGCAGTCGCGCAGATCTTCCGCGATCTGCCACCCGGTCTCGTGCATGCCAGGTCGAGCACTGCGTGCTAGCAAGTTCGATGTGTTTGCCGCGAACGAGCTCCTCGCCGCACGCTGGCAGATGGCCGTGTCGCTCGGGTTCCACATCGTTCTCTCCTGCTTCGGGGTCGCGTTCCCGGCGATGATCTACGTGGTCCACCGGCGCGGCATCCGCAACGGTGACGGCGATGCGCTCGCCCTCGCGAAGAAGTGGGGCAAGGTCGCTGCCGTGCTGTTCGCCGTCGGCGCGGTGTCGGGCACGATCCTCAGCTTCGAGATGGGACTGCTCTGGCCTCGGTTCATGTCGACGTACGGCGACGTCATCGGCCTGCCGTTCGCGCTCGAAGGCATCGCGTTCTTCCTCGAGGCGGTGTTCATCGGGATCTACCTGTACGGGTGGGGACGGTTGCGCCCCGAGGTGCACCTGCGGACGCTGATCCCGATCATGGCGTCGGGACTGTTCGGCACGTTCTGCATCCTGGCTGTGAACGCATGGATGAACGCGCCGTCCGGTTTCGAGCTCGACGCGAAGGGCAACGTCACCGACGTCGACCCGCTCGCAGCGATGTTCAACTCGGCGCTGTGGCCACAGTTCCTGCACATGTTCGTCGCGACCTACGCCGTGGCGGGGTTCATCACGGCGAGCGTCTACGCGGTCGGGATGCTGCGCGGCCGCACCGATCGACGGCACCGGATCGGGTTCACCGTGCCGTTCGCCTTCGCGGCGATCGCGGCGCTCTTCCAGCCGTTCATCGGTCACGTCGCCGGGATGCGCCTCGGGACGGAGCAGCAGTCGAAGCTCGCGGCGATGGAGCTCGCGGTCGACACGCGGTCGAACGCGCCGCTGGTGCTCGGAGGCGTGCTCATCGACGGAGAGGTCCGGTGGGGCATCGAGATCCCGAAGATCGGCTCGTTGCTCGCGCGGGGCGGCTTCGACCGCGAGGTCACGGGGCTCGATGACATCCCGGTCGACGAGCAGCCACCTGCAAACGTCGTGCACTGGTCGTTCCAGGCGATGGTCGGCGCGGGCACGGCGATGGTCGCGATCGCGGCGTGGTACGTCTGGAGACGACGGGGTGGTCGCGACCCGTTCGCGTCACGGAGGTTCCTGCAGGCGTCGGTGGTGGCAGCAGGGCTCGCCGTGCTCGCGCTGGAGGCTGGCTGGGTCACGACCGAAGTCGGGCGGCAACCGTGGATCGCCCATCAGGTGATGCGCGTCGAGGACGCGGTCACGGGCAACGGCGGCATCTGGGTCAGCTTCGCCGCGATCATCCTCGTCTACACGAGCATGGGCGTCATCGCCGTCCGAGTGCTGCGTTCCATGGCGAGGCGGTGGCGCGAGTCCGGCGACATCGACCTGCCGACGCCCTACGGCCCCGGCGGGGAGCTCGTGGAGCGTGGATCGTGAGCGTCGCCGACGTCGCCGCGGTGCTGATGTTCGTCGGCGTGGTCGCGTACGCGATCTTCGGCGGCGCCGACTTCGGCAGCGGTGTGTGGGATCTGCTCGCGGGCGATGCACGGCGCGGCGCGCACCTCCGCGCGCAGATCGACCGCAGCATCGGGCCGGTGTGGGAGGCGAACCACGTGTGGCTCGTCTACATCCTCGTGTTCCTGTGGACCGGGTTCCCGGAGGCGTTCGGGGCGATCATGACGACGTTGTTCGTGCCGTGGTTGCTCGTCGGCGGCGGCATCGTGCTGCGCGGCGGTGCGTTCGCGTTCCGCAAGTTCTCGGCGACGGTTCGCGAGGCACAGCTCCACGGCGTCGTGTTCGCTGCTTCGTCACTGATCACGCCATTCTTCCTCGGGATGATCGCGGGCGCGGTCGCGAGCGGACGCGTGCCGATCGACGGCAGCGGCGACCTGTGGACGTCGTGGACGGGAGCGACGTCGTGGATCGGCGGCGTCCTCGCCGTGCTGACCTGCACGTTCCTCGCCGGAACCTTCCTCGCCGCCGACGCGGCGCGAGCGGGTGACGATGCACTCGCGACGCAGATGGGCCGAAGGGCGCTCATCGCCGGCGCGATCACCGGCGTCGTCGCGATCGGCGCGGCCGTGACGTTGGAGCTCGACGCCGAGTCGCTGGCGAGCGGCTTGCACGGGCGCGGCCTCCCGGCGATCCTCGTCTCGGCGATCGCCGGGGCGCTCAGCCTCGAGCGGCTGAGGGCGCAGCGTTGGGACCGGGCGCGGGTCGGTGCCGTGATCGCTGTCGCCGCCGTGGTGATCGGTTGGGGGATCTC
This sequence comes from Acidimicrobiia bacterium, assembly GCA_050248955.1. Taxonomy (GTDB): domain Bacteria; phylum Actinomycetota; class Acidimicrobiia; order Acidimicrobiales; family Ilumatobacteraceae; genus JBFWRK01. The sequence goes on along the minus strand of JBFWRK010000002.1, from coordinate 272,559 downwards.
GCAGTACCCCGACCTGCTCGTCGACGAGCTGACGATCGCGGATGCGGCCGGCGCTCGGTCGACGCTCCTCGGGCTGATCATCGTGTTCGGGCTCGCGGCCGTCACCGCCGTGCCCGCGCTGCTGTGGCTCTACGTCCTCGTCAACCGTGAGGAGTGGGCGACGACCGAGTCCCCGTGAGTCGGGGTCAATCGCCGCGTTCGAGGGTGGATCGGTCCCAGTTGGCGAGCGTCGCGGCGGCGTCATAGGTGCTCTGCAGGAACGCCAGCACGAGTGCATCCGGATCGTCGGCGGTGCGAACGGTGCCGTAGGGCAAGATGAACTCGCCGAGCGCAGCGTCGTAGTACGCCCCCTCGGGGACGACGGGCGAGCCACGGAAGCCGTCGGGCTCCGGATAGGCATAGGCGTAGAAGGAGCCCTCGTCGCTGCCGCCCGGCCAGAAGCCACAGCTGCTCAACTCGCTGTTGTAGGCCTCGTGCATCACCCAGTCGGGACAGTTCGGCACGCCGCCCGGGTGCTCGGGCGCGGCGCGGCCGGAGAAGCGCGTCGTCGCCAGGTCGAGCGCTCCCCAGAAGAAGTGGACCGGGCTGGCCTTGCCGACGAACCGGGACCGGAACGTGCGCAGGATCCGGTCGGCCTGCACGAGGGCGAGCCAGAACCGGTGGACCGCGTCGGCATCGTACGCCCGGTGGGTGACGTCGTCGGGGAACGGGATCGCCTCGACCACCTCGACCGGACGGGCCATGATGTCCACGTTCACGTCGAGCTCGGCGAGCGCGCTCATCGTCGCTTCGTAGAAGCTGGCGACGGTGCGCGGTTCCAGTGCGACGGTTCGATGTGCGCCGTCGGTGGTCCGCGCCACGAGCACGTGATCGATGAAGTCGAACTCGATCTCGATGCCGCGGTCGGGCGTGTGCACGAGGGAGGTGGTGAGCCCGCTGGCCGAGACGTAGAGCGGCACCTGCCACCAGTGGTTCATCGCCGGCTCGAGCGCGAGCCGCACCTTGCCGACCACCTGCGTCCACATGTGCACGGTGGCGCGCGTGTCGTCCCAGGCGGAGAGGTCGAGCTGGGGCCACTGTCCGGTCATCGGGGCATCCTCCTGCAGCGTGCCGAGATCGTGCACCGCCAGCATGCCGCTCGGAACGAGCAGCCGCCACCGATGAGTTCCCGCGCCGCGCCCCGTTCGAGGACGCCGTGGTGGGCGGGGTCCGAGGTGGTCAGAGAAATGCACCGGCATCGTGCAGTTCTCTGCCCACGTCCGGTACAGGGTCAAGCGGCTCGGTGCAGCGGTCATCCCGCCGGATCGTCCGGGTAGTCGTCCACCAGCGCGACGAGCAGGTCGCGGATCGACAGGACACCGACGACCATGTCGCGATCGACGACCGCGACGTGGCGGACCTCCTCGTCGATGAGTCGGCGGGCGACGTCGACGATGCGGTCGGCCGGATCGACGGTGACGAGGCGCTGGCTCGCGATCATCCCCGCCTGCACCTCGTCGAGGTCTGCGCCTGACGCGATCGCAGCGACGAGATCGCGCTCGGTGACGATGCCGATCTCGCTCGTCCGCTGTGCGACGAGCGCGGCGCCGACGTGATGCCGTTGCAGCACCGAGGCGACGGCCCGCAGCGGGAGTCGTTCGTCGACCGAGATCAGTTCGGCCCAGTCAAGGCTGCGAATGGGGTCGGTCGGACGCGGTCGCACACGGTGATGATCCTCCTGACCGCGCTCGGCCGACCAGGGCCGAAGCTGCTCGCCACGGGGACCTTCGCCCCTTGTCGTGCCGGCAGGCGCGATGCATGGTTGGCACGGGCGCCCGCAGGAACGAGGAGGCGATGACCGTGGGCAACGAGTACGACATCTTCGTTGACGAGCTCGAAGAGCCGACGTGTTGGCGGTTGCTCTCCAGGGCGGACTTCGGGCGCGTCGGCTTCATCCACGACGGGGAGCTGATGGTCCTGCCGGTGAACTCCGCGGTGAGCAGTCATCGCGTCGTCTTTCGCACTGCCGGAGGCAGCATGCTCGCCCGCGCCGGGAACGGTTCGATCGTCGTGTTCGAATCCGATCACACCGACCGGGTCGCGGAGTCCGGCTGGAGCGTGCTCGTGCGCGGGCAGCTCTGGGACGTGACCGATCGGCCGGAGACGGAGAGCTGGCACGAGTTCGCGGTGCGGCCCTGGGCGCCCGGACCGCAGGACAGGTGGATGGCGATCGAGCCGTCCGCCATCTCCGGCCGGATGATCCACCGCAACAGGCACCTGCCACCAGGGGTGCGTGCGCCGTACATGTCACCCGACTGATCGAGACCCGGTGATGGACAACGCGACGATGCAGGTGTGGTCGGTCGATCGGCCGGGTCCGCTCGACCAACGTCCGCTCCGCCGGACAACGCGACCGATCCCCTCGCCAGGGCCGCGCGAGGTGCGCGTCCGGGTCGCCGCGTGCGGGGTGTGCCGCACCGATCTCCACGTCGCCGCCGGTGACTTGCCCGTGCACCGGCGCGGTGTCGTGCCAGGGCACGAGGTCGTCGGCTACGTCGACGCGTTCGGTGCGGAGGCGACTCGCTTCGGCCTGGGCGAGCGGGTGGGGATCCCATGGCTCCGGAGCACGTGTGGCATCTGCCGGTTCTGCACGACGGGACGAGAGAACCTGTGCATCGAGCCGCGGTTCACGGGATGGGACGACGACGGCGGTTACGCCGAGTATGCACTCGTCCCCGAGGCCTTCGCATACCGACTTCCCGACCAGTTCGACGACGTCACGGCAGCGCCGTTGCTGTGCGCCGGCATCATCGGCTACCGCGCGCTCGAGCGGGCGCTGGTGCCTCCGAGCGGCCGGCTCGGCATCTACGGCTTCGGTGGCTCCGCGCACCTCACCGCCCAGCTCGCGATCCATCGCGGCGCGACCGTCCACGTGCTGACCCGGAGTGGAGCCGCACGCGCGCTCGCACTCGAGCTCGGTTGCGCTTCCGCCGGTCACGCGACCGATGCTCCGCCCGAACCGCTCGACTCGGCGATCCTGTTCGCCCCCGCCGGCGATCTTGTCCCCGTCGCGCTCCGCGCGCTCGATCGCGGCGGGACCCTCGCCATCGCCGGGATCCACCTGTCCGCCATCCCGCCGCTCGACTACGCCGAGGAGCTGTTCCAGGAGCGGCAGGTCCGCAGCGTCACGGCGAACACCCGGACCGACGGCGAGCGCTTCCTGTCCGAAGCCGCTGATGCCGACGTTCGCGTGTCGACGGTCGTGTATGCCTTCGGCGACGCAGACCAGGCGCTCTGCGACCTGTGGAACGACAAGGTCGACGGCGCAGCCGTGTTGGTCCGAGGAGCAGGACATGGAACCAGTTCGCACGATTGAGCTCGCTCGCGGCCGTCGTCTCGAGATCCGCGAGATGACCGCGCCGGATGCCGACCTGCTCGACGAGCTCTACCACTCGCTGTCGACGGATGACCTGCACAAGAGGTTCTTCACGGCGGTTCATCCTGCTCGCAAGGTCCTCGACAAGTGGGCGACGATCGCGGAGCACGGCGGCTACTCGGTGATCGTGATCGAGCATCGCGGGGAGGCGAGCCGACCGGTCGCGGAGGCCGGCTACGCGCTGCTCGCCGACGGCTTCGGCGAGCTCGCCGTCACCGTCGCACCGGACTGGCGCGGTTGGCTCGGCCCCTATTTGGTCGAGATCCTCGTCGAACACGCTGCGGCGGCGGGGATCCCGGGCCTCCAGGCCGAGGTGCTCGCCGACAACACCACGATGCGGCGCCTGCTCGGCCATCGTGGCGCCGTCGCCACCGAGCAGTGCGCCGGCACCATGCAACTCGTGATCGGCACCACGAACCGGGCCGCACCGTGGATCGCAACGGACGCGCGGCCTCGGGTGCTGGTGGAGGTCGCAGGCGGTCGCTGGGGACCAGAGGCCGCAGCGCACGCGGCCGGGCTCGTGACCCGTGCGTGTCCGGGTCCAGGCGCCGCGGGCGGTCCCCGATGCCCGCTGCTCGACGGCGAGGAATGCCCACTCGCCGCCGAAGCGGACGCGATCGTGATGCTCCTGCCGCAGGGGGACGAGCGGACCGCGCAGATCATCGAGTGCCACCGAACGATGCATCCGCGCGTCCCGCTCCTGCTCCTCCGCGGTGCGGGCGCCGACGTCCCACCGGGCTGCATCCCGTTGGCGTCCACCGAGCCGGCAGCAGTGGTCGCGCAGCTCCTCTCGTTGATCGGCGGTGCCGAGCGGCGTCAGCTCCGGGACAAGTGATCGACGAGACCGCTGAACGTGCCGACGTCGGGATAGTCGCGCTCGGCGATCTCGATCCCTGTCTTCTCGGCGATCGCGATCATCACGTTCAGGAAGTCCATCGAGTCCAAGTCGAGATCGCCGCGCAACTCGACGTCGCCGTGGAGCGCGGTGGCGTCGACGTCGGGGGCAACCCTCGCGATCGCATCGCGCACCACTGCCTCGGCCTCGTCATGTGTCATCGTGAGCCCTCCATGTCCTGAAGCCGGCGTTCGATCGTCTGCAGCAGCCTGGCACCGTCGTGGCCGTCCGTGACGCGATGGTCCCCGGTGAGCGTGACGGTCACGAGCGACCTGGCGACGACCTCGCCGTCGACCACCCAGGGGCGAACGGCGACCTGGCCGATGCCCACGAGCGCGACCTGTGGCGGATGGATGATGCCGTAGACCGCGTCGATGCTCCGATCGCCCAGATCGGTGACGGTCACGGTCGCGTCCATCACTTCGGACGATCGCAGCCGCCCGGAACGTGCGCGACCGACGATGTCGCGCAGCGTCCGCATGATCGTCGTGACGTCCAGCTGATCGGCCTGACGGATCACCGGCACGATGAGGCCGCCTCCTCGCATCGCGACGGCGACGCCGAGGTGCACCTCGTCGGACGGACGGTACGCGCCGTCGAGGTAGTAGCCGTTGAACCCGGGAACCTCGCGCAACGCGATCGCGGTCTGGTGGAGCAGGAGCGCCGCTGGGAGGACGCGGTCCGCCGGGGAGCGTTGCTCGTTCTGCTCGCGCAGCCAGGCGAGCGCGCGCTCGAGGTCGATGGTCAGGGCCAGGTGGTACTGGGGGATCTCGCGATGGGATCGGGACATCACTTCACCGATCCGCCGGCGCATGGTCACCGCTCGATCGGTCTCGGGCTGCGGTGCCCGTTCGGTCGGTCGGGTCGAAGCGGCCGCACGCACGTCGCGCGCGACGACGGCGCCGTTCGGGCCGGACCCGCTCAGGCCGCCGATGTCCAGTTCTGCCTCGCGCGCCAGGCGGCGGGCGTAGGGGGACGCGCGGGTCGGTGATCCTGGCGCTCGTGCCGCGGGTACACCGGCTTCCTCGACGTCGTGACGCGTGATCTGGCCGCCGGGACCGGAGCCGACGAGCGCGTCGAGGTCCACGTGCCGCTCCGCGGCGACCCGGCGCACGAGTGGCGAGATCACCGCAGCTGCATGGACTTCGGCGTGCACCGGCGGCGAGGCGGGGGTGACGATCGTCGGCGGCGCGGTCGGGGTCACCGGGGGAGCGACCTGCGGCGCGACCCGCGCCGGGGCCGTCGGCTCCGGGGCGGCCGTCGCTTCGGGCGTCGTGCCCGCTGCCGTCAACCGGGCGAGCACGGTGCCGACGGGAACGCGCTCGCCCGGCTCGACCAGCAGCTCGGCGACGTGGCCCGACTCGAACACTTCGACGTCGATCGTCGACTTGTCGGTGTCCACCACTGCCACCACGTCACCGCGACGAACCTGGTCGCCGGGATGGACGAGCCATTCGATGAGCGTGCCGTACTCCATGTCGGCCCCGAGCGATGGCATGCGGAACTCACCCATGGCGTCAGCCTCCGCAGCGCAACACGGCGTCGACGATGCGGTCGACGCTCGGGAGGGCCGCCTCCTCCATGTGCTTCGCGTACGGGATCGGGACCTCGGCGGTGGCGACCCGTCCGACCGGCGCGTCGAGATCGTAGAACGCGTGCTCGGCGATCTGCGCCGCCACCTCGGCGCCGAGCCCGCACGTGAGCCAGTTCTCGTCGACGACGACGGCCCGATGGGTGCGCACGACCGACTCGACGAACGTGTCGGTGTCGAGCGGTCGCAGCACGCGCAGGTCGATGACCTCGGCCTGCACGCCGCGCTCGGCGAGCACTGTTGCCGCGTCGAGTGCCTTCGGGAGCGAACCGCCGTAGGTCACGATCGTCACGTCGTCGCCGGCGCGGCGTCGAGCCGCGTGCACGAGGTCGACCGGGCCCTCCTCGACGACGCCCTCGACGGCGTAGAGCGCACCATGCTCGAAGAGGATCACGGGATCGGGATCGTCGAGGGCCGGCTGGAGCATGTACCGCGCGTCGGTGTGCGTCGCGGGTGCGAGCACACGCAGGCCGGGCACGTGGGCGTACCAGCCTTCGAGGCTGTGCGAGTGCTGAGCGGCGAGCTGGCGGCCGGCCCCGGTGGTCATCCGGATAACGACCGGGACCGCGATCTGGCCGCCGGACATGTGGAGCAGCGTCGCCGCGTTGTTCACGATCTGGTCCAGCGCGAGCAGGCTGAAGTTCACGGTCATGATCTCGACGATCGGGCGCATCCCACCGATCGCGGCGCCGATCGCAGCGCCGACGAAGGCGGACTCCGACAGGGGCGTGTCGCGGACCCGCTCCGCGCCGAACTCCTCCAGCATGCCCAGGCTCACTGCGAAGCATCCGCCGTAGCGGCCGACGTCCTCGCCCATGAGGAACACGCGCTCGTCCTTCCGCAGCGCTTCGAACAGCGACGTCCGCAACGCTTCCCGGTAGGTCATCGTCTCGCTCATCGACGATCCCCCTGCTCCGACACGACGAACCGCGTGAGCTCCGAGACATCCTCGAGCGTGCCGGCTTCGGCGAACGCCACCGCCTCGTCGATCTCTGCCGCGATCTCGAGCTCCATCGCCTCGACCGCGGTCGTGTCGATCTGGCCCTCCTCGGTCAGACGGGCGAGCTCGCGATCGATGGGATCGCGCTCCTTCCACTGCTCGACCTCGCCGCGGTCCCGGTATCGCTCGGGGTCGTACATCGAGTGCGCTCGGAACCGGTACGTCCGCAGCTCGAGGAAGTGCGGTCCGCCGCCCTGACGAACGGATTCGACCGCCGACGCCGCCGCCCGCTCCACGGCGACGACGTCCATGCCGTCGACCGGCCACGCCGCGAGGCCGTACATGGAGGCCTTCAACGCGATGTCGGGCTCCGACTCGGAGCGCTCCAGCGCCGTGCCCATCGCGTAGAGGTTGTTCTCACAACAGAACAGCACGGGGAGCTGCCACAGCGCCGCCAGGTTGAGCGACTCGTGGAACTCACCCTCGGCTACGGCTCCTTCGCCGAAGAAGCAGGCCGTCACGCGCTGCCGCCCGGCCATCTTGTCGGCGAGTGCGAGTCCGACGGCGACGGGGATGCCGCCGCCCACGATCGCATTCCCGCCGAAGAACCGGCGGGAGACGTCGAACAGGTGCATCGAACCACCGCGGCCTCGGCTGCAGCCTTCGACCACGCCGAACATCTCCGCCATGAGCCCGCCCATCGGGACCCCACGGGCGAGCGCGTGACCGTGCTCCCGGTACGTCGACACCACGGCGTCGTCGTCGGTGAGCGATCGCATCACACCGGTCGCGATCGCTTCCTCGCCGATGTACAGGTGCATGAAGCCGCGGATCCGGCTGGCGCTGTAGAGCTCGACGCAGCGCTCCTCGAAGCGCCGGATGCGCAACATCGTGCGCACCGCGTCGAGCTCGCGGGCAGCGTCGGTGCTCGTGTGTGCGGGCAGGTTCATGATGCAGGCTCCAGGGTCGACAGGTCGCCCTCGGGGAGGCCGAGCTCGCGGGCGCGGAGCAAGCGGCGGAGGATCTTCCCGCTCTTCGTCTTCGGGATGTCGTTGCTGACGACGATCTCGCGGGGAGCGATCGCCGCTCCGAGGTGCCGGCGGGCGTGCGCCAGCACCGATCGGAGGACGTCTTCGTCGTCGGCCGCGACGCCGGCGCGCAACGTGACGAATGCCTTGACCACCTCGCCGGCGACCGTGTCGGGCACGCCGATCACTCCTGCATCGACGACGTCGGGGTGCTGCAGGAGCACGCTCTCGACCTCGTTCGGCCCGATGAGGTGCCCGGCGGACTTGATCACGTCGTCGGAGCGACCGAGGAACCAGACGTATCCGTCGGCATCCATGCGGGCGAGGTCACCGCTGAGGTACCACCCTTCGAGGAAGCACTTGGCGTACCGCTCCGGTGCTCCGAGGTAGGTGCGGAACATCGACGGCCAGCCGGCGCGCAGCGCCAGGTGGCCCGGCTCATCGGCGGTTGCGGTGACCGGGTGGCCGTCCACGAGTCGGGGCGTGCCTTCCTCATCGGCGCGCAACACCGCCGCCGTGACACCGGTGAGCGCGGTACCCATCGAGCCTGGCCGGACGGGGAGTCCCGCCCGGTTGCCGATCATGATGCCGCCGGTCTCCGTCTGCCACCAGGTGTCGAGGACGGGGACCGCGAACGTGTCGGCAGCCCATCGCCAGGTCGCGGGATCGAGCGCTTCGCCGACGCTCGCGATCGTCCGGAGCGCGCCGAGGTCGTGACGCTGCGCCGCTTCGGCACCCGCACGCCGGAGCATGCGCAACGCCGTCGGTGCCGTGTACCAGACACCCACGCGTTCGCGCTCGAGGATCCCGTACCAGCGGTCCGCATCCAGCTCGCCCTCGTCGACCACGAGCGTTGCACCGTGCGTCAGCGGTGCGATCACGCCGTACGACATGCCCGTCACCCAGCCGGGATCAGCGGTGCACCAGAAAACGTCGTCGGCGTGGAGCCCGAACACTTCGGCGGCGGAGGCGTGATGGACCACCACGGCCTCGTGGACGTGCAGCGCCCCCTTCGGCTTCCCCGTCGTGCCACTCGTGAAGTGCAGGAGCGCAGGATCCTCCGGTGCTGTCGGGCCGATCTCGTAGGTGGGATCACCACCGGCGAGGAGCGACTCGAAGCTGACGGTGCCGTCGGGCGGTGGCGCATCTCCCGTACCGACCAGCACCACGTGGTCGAGCGCAGGCAGCTCGCCGCGGATGCCTCGGATCCTCCGCTCGTACAGCGCCGGCGTCGTCACCAGCATCCGTGCCTCGCCGAGCAGCATGCGCTGGAGGATGGGTTCGGGTCCGAACGCAGGGAACAGCGGGCAGACGACGGCACGGGCTTTCAACGCCCCGAGCACCGCGACGTGGAACTCGGGCCGTCGCGGCATCAGCATGAACACGGTTTGTCCCGCGGCGACACCGTGTTGGCCCAGCGCCGATGCGAATCGGGCCGAGCGCTCCCTCAATTCGTCGTAGGTGATGAGCGTGCGCGCATCCGACCGATCGATCGCGACGATCGCTGTCCGGGCGCCGTGCCCCGCCACGCAGTGGCGGTCGACTGCTTCGTGGGCGATGTTCAGGCCGCGGCCGCCGGGTAGGCCGTCGAGTTGGTCACGAGCCAGCACCCACGCGTCGTCTGAAAACGAGTTCGCGTCCACATCTCGATCATGGACGCCGGACCGCGGACGAGGTCAGGGCCTTTCGACCCCTCGCCGAGGGTCCTCGACCACGCCCCGCACGTGTCCTCGGGACCTTCGTCTCTGGATGTCCTCGGACGGTCGGACGCATGATGGATACCCGTGAGAAGGAGGCGATCATGAACAAGAAGAGGGACCGTCTCGCCACTCTCGATGCGTTGCCGGCATGGCCGGCGTGGATGTCGCGGCTCGGCCTTCCAGAGTTCTGGGAGGGCGCAGGCGCGGCCGACATGCGGATCGAGGAGTTCCGTGAGAACGGTGAGTCTGTGATCAGGGTCGAGATGCCGGGTGTTGATCCGGAGAAGGATCTCGACATCTCGGTGACCGACGGCGTGCTGCGCATCCACGCAGAGCGCACGAAGGAGACCCGCGAAGAGGAGGAGGGGCGAACTCGGAGTGAGTTCCGGTATGGCTCGTTCACCCGCCGGGTCGAGCTGCCCGCTGGTGCCAGCGAGAGCGACGTCAAGGCGTCGTACCGCGACGGCATCATCGAGGTGCGCGTCCCGGTGAAGGAGTCCGAGACCGTCGAGTCCCACAAGGTGCCCATCAGCCGCGCGTGACGGCGCTGCGCCAGCGATCATCCGCTCGGGCCAGGTTGGTCAGCGGGTGATCGGGGCGCGCCGTTCGACATCGGGGGCGGTACGTCGGTAAGATCATCGTCGTTCGACGATTGGCGATGAGTGCGGAGCGACGATGGCTGAGATCCAGGTGAAGTCTGCGGCAGAGAGTCCCGAGCACGTCGCTGGCGGCCTGTCGGTGCTGGACCGTTTCCTGCCGCTGTGGATCGGCGCCGCGATGGTGCTCGGCATCGTGCTCGGGCGTGTCTTCCCCGACATGAACGACACGTTGGAGAAGGTCAAGCTCGACACGGTGTCGCTGCCGATCGCGATCGGGCTGTTCGCGATGATGTACCCCGTCCTGGCGAAGGTGCGTTACCGGTCGATGGGCGCCGTGGTCGGCGATCGACGGTCGCTCGTCATGTCGCTCGTCCTCAACTGGCTGGTCGGGCCGGCGCTGATGTTCGCCTTGGCGTGGCTGCTGTTGCCGGATCTGCCGGAGTACCGCACCGGGTTGATCATCGTCGGTCTCGCCCGCTGCATCGCGATGGTGCTGATCTGGAACGATCTCGCCTGCGGTGACCGCGAGCTCGCCGCGGTGCTGGTCGCGGTGAACTCGATCTTCCAGATCGTCGCCTACTCGTTGCTCGGCTACTTCTACCTCGAGCTGCTCCCGGGCTGGCTCGGCTTGGACTCGGACGGCATCGACGTCACCGTGTGGCAGATCGCCAAGTCGGTGCTGATCTTCCTCGGCGTCCCGCTGGCGGCCGGCTTCCTCACCCGGCTGTTCGGCGAGAAGGCCAAGGGCACGGAGTGGTACGAGAACTCGTTCCTGCCACGCATCGGCCCGGTCGCCCTCTACGGCCTGCTGTTCACGATCGTGATCCTGTTCGCCCTCCAGGGCGACCGCATCACGAACGAACCGTGGGACGTCGCCCGCATCGCGCTGCCGCTGCTCGTGTACTTCGGCATCATGTGGTTCGGATCGTTCTTCGTCGGCCTGCGGATGGGCATCCCCTACGAACGCAACGCGTCGATCGCCTTCACCGCCGCCGGGAACAACTTCGAACTGGCGATCGCCGTCGCGATCGGCGTGTTCGGCGTGTCCTCGGGACAGGCCCTCGCCGGTGTCGTCGGACCGCTGATCGAAGTCCCCGTGCTCGTCGCGCTCGTGTACGTCGCGCTGTGGGCCCGGCGGACGTACTATCCGGCGTCCCACCGGACGACCGACGGCCTGAGCCGATGACCGTCAGCACCCGCCGCCAGCCGGAGACCGTGCAGCAGGCCGCGCCGCGCCGAGCGCGGCCGACCCGTGACGCCGCGGCAGACGAGTGCTGCGACGTGCCGCCCATCCCGTCAGAGGTCGAACCACCGGACGACGACACGCTCGCCGCGCTGGCCAAGGCGTTGGGGCATCCCGCCCGAGTCAAGATCATCCGCCTGCTCGCCTCGCGAGACGCGTGCGTCACCGGCGAGGTCGTCGACGAGTTGCTGCTCGCCCAGTCGACCGTGTCGGAGCATCTTCGGGTCCTTCGCGAGGCCGGGCTCATTCGCGGTGAGATCGAAGGTCCCCGCACGCGTTACTGCATCGACAAGTCCGGACTCGCCTGCCTCGAGGCGGGCATCGGCTCACTGTGACCCGACCGTCCGGGCGCTCTGGGCGCCCATCAGGACGTGGCGCAGCGTTGTCCGCTCCCGACGATCGGTGAACGGGGGAGGCTCTGGATCGTGCGCGCCGCCGGGCGTTGGCCGATCCACAGCGCGAGCAGGACCAGCGCGCCGCCGATCAGTTGTGGCGCGGCGAGGGCCTGGTGGAGCACGATCCAGCCCGACGCGGTTGCCACGACGGGGCTGGCGAGGCCGAGCAACGAGACCTGGCCGACCGGGAGCCTGGCGATGCCGCGGAACCACAGCAGGTACGCCGCGGCCGTGCCACCCGTGGCGAGCCAACCGAAGCCGACGAGGTTGCTGACGCTCAGATGCGGAGGTGCGCCTTCGACGATCAGCGCCACCGGCGCGAGCACGAGACCACCCGCGACGAGCTGCCATGACGTGAACGCGGCGAGTGGAACGGGTCGTCCCCACCGTTTCGTGAGGACCACGCCCGTGGCCATCGACGCTGCTCCGGCGAGCCCGGCGAGCACGCCCACTGCGTCGAGCCGGGCGTTCGCGCGCAGCACGAGCAGGCCGACCCCGACGACGCCGAGCACTCCGGCCAGCGCGACGGTGATGCGCAGTCGCTCACGCAGCAAGGCGGCGGCGAGGCCCGCGGCGACGAGTGGTTGCACTGCCCCGAGCGTCGCCGCGACGCCACCCGGCAGGCGGTACGCCGCAGCGAAGAGGAGTGCGAAGAACGCCCCGATGTTGAGGATGCCGAGCACCGATGCCTTCACCCACCATGACCCGATCGGTCGCCGGCGGGTGAACGCGGCGAGCACGAGCCCGGCCGGCAACGCTCGCAGCGCGCCGGCGAGGAGCGGTCGGTCGGCGGGCAGCAGCTCCGTCGTCACCAGATACGTCAACCCCCAGGCAGCGGGAGCGAGGGCGGTGATCGCCACGTCGAGCCTGGTGGTGCTCGCCGCGGGTGCGCTCGTGGTCATGGCACAACTCCTCGCACTCGTGTATCTTGATGGCAAGATACATCGGAGGAAGCAATGAGTCAAGATGCTCGGCAACAAGATACTTCTGATGCGGGCGGTGGCGCGGCTGGCGCGGCTGAGGCAGTGGACCCGAAGGACGCGGTGGACGTGATCGTGGGGCAGTGGCGCCGGGAACGGCCCGACCTCGACGCCGGCGCCAAGGAGGTGACGGGACGGATCGTCCGCCTCGCGTCCCTGTTCCAGCAGGCCTACGACGAGGTGTTCGCGCCGCTGGGGCTGAACGGTGGCGACTACGGCGTGCTGGCACCGCTGCGACGCGCCGGTGAGCCCTACGAGCTCACGCCGACCGAGCTCGCCAAGCAGCGGATGATGACCTCCGGCGGCATGACCGCCGCGATCGACCGGCTCGAGCGCAAGGGCCTGGTGTCGCGGGTGCCGAACCCCGCCGATCGACGCGGGAATCTCGTGCGTCTCACGGACGCCGGCAGGGACGTGATCGACGAGGCGATGGAGCACCACGCGCAGACGGAGGCGCGGCTCACCGCCGCGCTCGACGAGCCCGAACGGGCTCAGCTGCGCCACCTGCTCCGTACGCTCCTGCGCGCCGTCGACACCGACTGAGCTACGGGAGCCGCGTCAGGTCGCGTCCCAGGCGCCGCCGACGCGGCGCATCACTTCGTCGCGGACGACGCTGGGATCGGGATCGACGACTGTCGTCGTCCCCGTGGCCTCGTCGCGCTGGAGGAAGGCGCCGTGTACCTCGATGGCGAGCACGGCGAGCTGCGTCGTGTTCGTCGGAACGGCGCCGTCCGGCAGGAACGCCCATCGCTCGTCGAGGAACGCCGCGGCGGCTCGGACAGCGTCGTGCTGGTTCCGGTCCGCCTGGGTCGGGTAGCCGAACCGCCATCGCCGGGCCTGTTCGGCGATCAGCACCTTGTCGTCGTCGTCGAGCTCGAGCCCGGCGGCGGGGAAGACCCGGCAGTCGTAGGTGCGACACGTCCTGGGGCGATGCTCGTAGATCGAGCACTGGCCGTCGATCAGCATCGGGCAGTGCCCGCGCTGGTCGAAGCCGAGGAGCACGTGGCCGCGCGGCAGCCGGGGCGCAGGGAACAGCAGCTCCGCTGGGATGTGCGAGAGCGTGTCGGCCTCGTCGGGTCCGATGTGGATGAAGTGGGACGAGGTGCAGCACGCGGTGCAGCGACCGCACGGCACGTCCGCTCCTCGTTCGCCGCGGATGGCTCCCTGGATCTCGGTCATCCACGACGAGAAGTCGCCCGCCGGCACGTCGCCGTCCACCGGATCCCACTCGTCGTCGAGGTTGCCGTCGGCCATGAGGGTGAACAGCGTAATCGCCGACCCCAGCAGCGGCTCGGCGTCGCAACCAGCTCGGCTTCTATGATCGCGACGTCCACTACGTCGTCGAGCCCGGTGCCGGCTCCGTGATCGTCACGGCCGACCCGACCGGCCACCAATCCGACAAGATGTACGAAGGAACCGTCGTCGTCATCTGAACCATGCGAGGGGATACTGATGGAGTTCTTCACCGAGGTCACCGAGCGGATCCGCTACGAGGGCCCTGACAGCGACGATCCGTTGGCGTTCCACTGGTACGACGCCGACCGGATCGTCGCCGGGCGACGGATGGAGGATCACCTCCGGTTCGCCGTGTCGTACTGGCACTCGTTCAACTGGGACGGCGTCGACATCTTCGGCGCCGGCACCCTCGACCGTCCCTGGCACCCGACGTTCGCCCCGACTGCCGACCCGGTCGACGCGGCCAAGCAGAAGCTGGATGCCGCGTTCGAGTTCTTCACCAAGCTCGGCGTGCCCTTCTACTGCTTCCACGATCGCGACATCGCGCCCGAGGGGAGCTCGTTCAAGGAGTCGGCGGCGCTGCTCGACGAGCTCGTCGACCTCGCGGGGGAGCAGCAGGCGCGCACGGGGGTCGAGTTGCTGTGGGGCACGGCGAACCTGTTCTCCCATCCCCGCTACCAGGCCGGCGCAGCGACCAACCCCGATCCCGAGGTGTTCGCCCACGCCGCCGCGCAGGTCGCGCACTGCCTGGAGGCGACCCATCGCCTCGGCGGGCACAACTACGTGCTGTGGGGTGGTCGCGAAGGGTACGACACGTTGCTCAACACGGACCTGCGCCGTGAGCTCGACCAGCTCGCCCGCTTCTTGTCGATGGTCGTCGAGCACAAGCATCGGATCGGGTTCCGCGGGACGATCCTGCTCGAACCGAAGCCGTTCGAACCGACCAAGCACCAGTACGACTTCGACGTCGCCGCGGTCCACGCGTTCCTGCAGCGCTACGACCTGGTCGACGAGATCAAGGTCAACATCGAGGTCAACCACGCCACGCTGTCGGGGCACGACTTCGCGCACGAGATCGCGGTCGCCTTCGCGGCGGGCATCTTCGGGTCGGTCGACGCGAATGCCGGCGACGACCGGCTGGGCTGGGACCTCGACCGCTTCCCCGTCTCGGTCGAGCAGATGACGCTCGGGATGCTCGAGATCCTCCGCGGCGGTGGGTTCACCACCGGCGGGCTGAACTTCGACGCCAAGCTGCGCCGCCAGTCGATCGATCGCACCGACCTGTTCCATGGCCACATCGGCGGGATGGACACGATGGCGCGGGCGCTGCTCGCCGCCGCGGCGATCATCGAAGGTGGTGAGCTCGACGCCAACCGCGAACGTCGCTATGCCGGTTGGGACGGCGAGCTCGGCCGGTCGATCCTCGACGGCAGCGTCGACCTTGCTGCGCTCCACGATCGCGCCGCCGACCACGGCGAACCGGTGCGTGTGTCGGGCGGTCAGGAGCGGTTGGAGAACCTGGTCGCCCGCTACATCGCACGGGTCCGCTGAGCCGAGCCGCAACGTCCACGGCAGCGGACGTCAGGCCGAGGCGCCGCCGTAGCGCCGTATCCCACGCTGCCAGCACCACCGCGACACGACGATCAGCACGACCGTGGCCGCGAGCGCGACCGCGACCGTGCCGGCACCGAGCCGGCCGGTCACGGCCTCAGACGGCACGGTGATGGCGAACGCCAGCGGGACGATGACCGTCAGCCCGTAGCGCAGCCAGCCCGGGTAGATGCCGACCGGGTACTGGCCGGCGCGGTAGATGCCGTCGAACAGCTCTTGCGCCTCGGTCATGCGGACGAGCCAGAACGAGGCGCTGGCGAGCAGCAGCCAGAAGCAGTAGATGGTGATCAGACCGATCACGAGCGTGCCGAAGAAGGCAGCGAGCTGTCCCACCGTGACGGTGTCGCGCAGCTGCACCAGCGCGATCACCAGCACGACCGCTCCGACGAGGACGTCGGTGAGCTGCCACAGGCGGATGTCGCGGACGCTGACCAGCACTTGCGCGTCGGCCGGCTTGGTGAGCGCGAAGTCGAGCTTGCCCTCGCGCACGTCGTCGACCACGCGTTGCATGTTCGGCTGGATGACGGATCGGATCACGCCGCCCACGAGCGTGAAGATGCCCATCACGGCGAGCAGCTGCGGGCGGGTCCAGCCGCCGAGCTCGCTGGTGCGCGAGAAGACGAGCGACAGCACCACGAGACCGGTGCCGAGGGTGAGCAGCGACTGGATGAGTTGGATGATGAAGTTGACGCGGTACTGGACCTCGTTCATCACACCGATTCGCAGGAACGTGACGGTGAGGCGTGCGGCCCCGGCCCGGTGCGGATCGCGACGCGTCATCAGCCACCCACCGAGCTGAACTGCGCGACCGCGCGGCGCCACACGAGGGCCACGATGCCGCCGCCGATGGCGATCCACAGCGCTTGCATGCCCAGACCGATGACGAGATCACGGTCGCTGATCGGTCCGGTCAGCGCCGTGATCGGGAAGCCGAACGTCCACTGGAACGGGAACGCCCACGACAGCGAGCGAGCCCACTGGGGCAGCAGGCGCATCGGCACCAGCCGTCCGGAGAGCAGGAGCTCGCTGAGGAAGTAGGCCTCGTAGATCGCGCTGACCCGGGTGGTCCAGAACGTGATCATCCCCAACGCCCAGAGCACCAGCGAGCGGATGAGGTAGGCGCCCCAGATCGCGACGAAGAACACGACGCACTGCAGGAGCGACGGGCTCAGCTCCGGATGGAAGGCGATCGTGAGCACGCCGGCGATCGGTAGCCACAAGATGATGACGACCACCTTCCAGCCTGCGAACGAGCCGAGGTCGTAGTGGATCGGGTGCACGGGCTTCAGCAGCTGCCCGGCGAACTCGCCCTCCTTGATCCGCTGCTCCCAGCCGAACGGCGTGAAGACGATGTTCATGTTCCTCACGAGTGTCCACACGATGTAGTACGCGGCGAACGTGCCCGGCGTGAACCCCTCGACCGACCCGCCCTGCGAGCGCGCGATCGTCGACCAGACGACGAGGTACACCACCGGCTCCACGACCATGCCGATCATGTAGAAGTAGTTCGCAGCCCGATACTGGAACTGGGCGATGATCGACGTCTTCATCAACGTCACGTACATCGACGCCATCGCCCGCAGGCGCGACTCGATCGGTGCTGTCGTCGTGGCGGTCATCGGCCGGTTCCGCCGGTTCCGCCGGCTCCGGCGGAACCGCTGGCCTCGCTGGTTCCGCTGGCGAAGACCTGCTCGATGACGTCGTCGATCGGCGGGTCTTCCACGGTCAGGTCGACCACTTCGTGATCGGCGAGCAGCCGCGACGTCGTCGCGGCGACGTCGCGCCTGTTCGCCTGGACGTGGATCTCCTCACCTGTGGCGAGTCGCGCCGTCACCGTCTTGTCGACCGAGAAGCGGTCCGCCAACGCAGTGAGGTCGCCGTCGAAGAGGATCCAGCCGTGGTGGATCACAATGACCCGTTTGCACAGTGCCTGCACGTCGGCCATGTAGTGGCTGGTCAGCATCACCGAGGCGCCGTACCGCTGGTTGTACTCGGCGACGAAGCTGCGGATGCGCTTCTGCATGGTGATGTCGAGGCCGATCGTCGGCTCGTCGAGGAAGAGGACCTTCGGGCGGTGCAGCAGCGCGCCGCCGATCTCCATCTTCATCCGCTCGCCGAGCGAGAGGTTGCGCACTGGCTTCGTGACGAGGTCGCCGACGTCGAGCAGCTCGATCAGCTCGTCGCGGAGCTCGACGAACTCGTTGCGCGGAATGCGGTAGATCGCGCGGTTGAGCTCGAACGAGTCCAGTGCAGGCAGGTCCCACTGCAGCTGGTTGCGGTTGCCCATCACCAACGTGATCTGTCGCAGCAGTTCGGCGGGGCGGCCCTTCGGTTCGAAGCCGAGCACCCGACAAGTTCCGCTCGTGGGGTGCAGAAGGCCAGACAACATCTTCAACGTCGTCGTCTTGCCAGCACCGTTCGGGCCGAGGAAACCGACGATCTCGCCGGGTGCGATGTCGAACGACACGTCGGCGACGGCGGCAACCTCGCGCGTCTCGCGGTGGACGAGGCTGCGCAACGACGCCTTCAGACCGGCGGCACGCACCGGTACGTCGAAGATCTTGCGCAACCCGTCGACGTGGATGATCGGTTCGTTCACGCCGCTGGAGCCCACGGCGGGCAGTCTTGCCGACGACGCGATCCGCAGCGCCTCAGTTGTCGAGGAGCACGACAGTCGAGGCAACGTCATCGGGTCGCCCGAGTGTCCAGCCCGTGGAGGAACTCGCGCACCTCTCGGTTGAACCGCTCGGCGGCCTCGACACTGCTCACGTGACCGACGCCTGCCATGACGACGAGCTTCGACAACGGGATCGAGGCGTGGAGGGCCTCGGCCACGCTCAGCGGGGCACGCACGTCCTCGTCTCCGCACAGCAGCAACGTCCTCACGTCGATGTGAGGAAGCACGTCACGCAGATCAGCTTCCGCAGAAGCGAGCGCCATTGCTCGGAACCCTGCCGGATGGAACTCGGACACCGACGCGGCGAACGCAACGACCCGATCCTTCGCTGCCGATCTCGAGAACATCGTCGGCAGCATCGTGGCGACGAACTGCGCGGGCGCGAGGTCGGATGACCGCAGGCTCTGCTCCAGGCGTTGCTCGACGATGTCCGCAGGCAGGGAGCCCGCCCAACCGGCATAGGCGCCGGCAAGGACGAGCGTCATCGGCAGCGCGGGATGTCGCCGGTAGAGCTCGAGCGCGACTGCACCGCCGAACGACAGCCCCGCGACGTGAGGGCGCCCCAAGCCGAGCGCGGCGACGAAGTCTGCGAGGCAGTCGGCGTAGTCCGGCATCCGGAACGACGACGGCGGATCCGCCGACCGACCGGCGCCGGGCCCGTCCCAGGCCACGACCGTGAACTCGTCGGAGAGGTCGTCGATCTGCCGTTGCCACGTCGACCGAGCATCACCCACGAACCCGTGCACGAGCACGAGCGGTGGTCCGTCGCCTGCCCGCTCGTACGCGAGACGGAGCCCCCGGACTTCGACCTGTTCCATCGCGACCCCCGATCGACGGCGACGCTACTCATCAGTCAGGCCGTCCAGTCTGTCCCGTCGCTCGCCGGTTGCCTGTCGTATACAGGTGTATACTCCCGAGGATGAGCGGGTCGTTGTCGCAGGAGCGGGTGGTGGCGGCAGGCGTTCGCGTGGTCGCGGACCACGGGTGGGGAGCGCTTTCGCTGCGAGCGGTGGCAACCGAGCTCGAGGTCACACCGATGGCGCTGTATCGCCACGTCCCCAGCAGCGGCGAGCTGCTCCGTGGGGTTCTCGACGCGATCGTCTCGGAGACGTGCACCGTCAGCGACACCGGTGACCTCGGCGCCGACCTCATGGAATGGGCCCGTCGTTTCCATGCCGAGCTCGCGCAGTTCAACGGTGTCGCGGGCTACCTCTTGGTGAGCTGGTTCGACTCCGCGCCGATGCTCGAGCGGGTCGAGGACCTGCTCGGTCTCGTGGCCTCACATGGCATCGACGGCTTCGAAGCGGTGGCCGTGACGAACGCCGTGCTGACGTACGTGTTGATGCGCTGTGAGGCCGAACGACAGGTCCAGTCGGCCGGAGTCGTCAAACGGCATCTGCGCACATCCGGATCCGACCGCGACCTCGGAAGGTTGCGATCGTTGGCGCACCACTACGCGACGGCCGACTTCGACGCACACTTCGAGTTCGGTCTGACCGCCCTCGTCGCCGGCATGAACCTCAGGGGGCGGGCAGCATGATCATCCGCGACGCAGTCGACCATGACATGGCTGCCGTCAAGGATCTCTACAACGCGCTGATCCCGACCACGACAGTGGCGTGGACCGAATCGGTACAGACGCTGCGTCAGCGTCGGACGTGGTTCCGTCGTCAGCAGGCAGCCGGCCATCCGGTGCTCGTCGCCGAGCATGACGGTGACGTCATCGGCTTCGCTGCGTACGGCAGCTTCCGAGGGGCCGGCAAGTGGGCCGGCTACCGCCACACGGTCGAGCACACCATTCACATCCGACGCTCCGAATGGGGCACCGGCGTCGGACGGGCACTGATCGAAGCACTGGTCGAGCGAGCCCGACACGCCGACGTGCACGTGATGGTCGGAGCGATCGACGGCGACAACCTCGACTCGATCCGATTCCATCAGCGTCTCGGTTTCACGGTCGTCGCCACGATGCCCGAGGTCGGTCGGAAGTTCGACCGGTGGCTCGATCTCGTGCTCGTGCAGCGGATCATCGATCCTGCACCCGCGTGACCGAGCGGGACGCTGCACCGCTGCACCGCTGCGCACTCAGCAGGGACCATCGACCCTGGACGAGCTCGTGTGCCCGGACGTCTGCTGGGAACGACGGTGCAGGCCGTCTCGGAGGAGGACGTCGGTTCATGTCGTACGCGATCGAGATCATCACGGTGGAGAGCCGTCCGCTGGCGGTCACGCGCTTTCACGTCAGCACGTCAGAGCTCGGCGCGATGGGTGAGAAGATGAGCACCGCCTTCGGAGCCGTGATGGCGCACCTGGGCCGCGCCGGCATCGCTCCCGAAGCGCCGGCTGTCGCTCGCTACGAGCGCTCTGGCGGCGGCTTCGACGTGTCGGCCGGCTTCCCGGTCGCCGAGCCGTTCGAGTCCGCGGGAGAGGTGAGTTGCCTCGTGCAGGATGCGGGCGAGGTCGCACACACGACCCACCTCGGGTCCTACGAGGAGCTCACCTCGGCCTACGACGCGCTGCGCGCCGGTGTCGAGGCGCAGGGCAGAGCGCTCGCCGAGGACGCGCCGATGTGGGAGGAGTACTGGAGCGGACCCGACACCCCGGCCGAGGAGACCCGCACCGACGTGTTCTGGCCGCTCGTCACGGGTTGACCACCATCGCCGGACGCGCCATCGGCGCACGTCGCCCGAGGCGTGTCGTTCTCACGCCACCGTTTCGCGCATGCCCGGATCGGCGACCATGCTCGGCGGCTTGGTGCGTCGTGATCGGTGATCGTCGGAGTGGTGGGTGATGATCGCAGCGATCGCGCTCGGAACGTGGATCGCGGTCCTGGCGTTGGCGTCGTTGTCCGTCGTCTCGACGGTGGTCGGCGTCGGGTTGGCATTGCGGGCCGGTGACCGCCCGGTGCCACAGGCACTGGGGATCGGCTTCTCAGTCGGTGTCATGATCACCATCTCGCTCTTGGAGCTGCTGCCGGCTGCACTCGAGCAGGCTCAGTTCGTCACCACGGCGCTCTGCGCGCTCGCGGGTGCAGCCGCGTTGGCGTTGATGCACTGGGTCATCCCACACACCCACTTGGTCGATGAAGCCCGCGGTGTGAATGGTGGGTCTTTGCGGGTGGCGTACCTCGTGGCCTTCGGACTGATCCTGCACGACTTCCCCGAGGGCTTCGCGATGGCCAACGCTTACGTCTCGACTCCTCGCCTCGGCGTCATGGTTGCGGTCGCGATCGTGTTGCACAACGTTCCTGAGGAGTTCGTCATGGCACTTCCGGCCGTGCTCGCAGGCCGCAGGCGGTTCCTGAGCCGCGCGGCACTGGTGTCCGCAGCTGCGGAGCCTGCCGGTGCTCTGATCGGACTCGCCGGGATCAGCGCGTTCCCGGGCCTGAACGCAGGGTTCCTGGCGTTCGCCGCGGGCGCAATGGTGTTCGTGTCGCTCCACGAGCTCGTGCCGATGGCCCGCCAGCTCGGACACCACCGCGCGACCGAGATCGGCGCCGCCGCCGGCGCCGCAATGTTCGCCACGCTCGGGTTGCTCGTCGGCGCCTGACTTATCGGGTGCAGTGAGAGCGGTCCTTCTCAGGACGATGAGGCGCGATGCGTCGACACGAAGCGGTCGAGGGCGACGACACCAGCGACCAGGAGAGCGACCACCCCGAACACCATCGCCGTGCCGGAAACCGACTCGAGCAACCGTGGGGCGAACAGCATCGTCACCGCGAGCGCCACCATCAGCATCCCGCTGGCGAGCTGGAGGATCCTGCCCTGTCGTTCCTGCAACTTCGCCGAACGCAAGGTGACGACGGCGATGCCGAAGATGACGAGCTCGTCGAGCAGGAACACGAGCAGATACAGCACGAAGAGCACAACGGCAGCCGACGCGGAGACGTCACGCGACGACAGCAGGTTCGTCCACAGCAGCGGCAGTCCGGCGGTGCACGGTGTCTCGGCGAGCGAGACGCCGACGGCGAGCGCAACCGTGCCACCGAGGACGGCGGACAGCGAGCGGTCGGGGCGGGCGAGGCCACGCATGCGGCTGTAGATGCCTGGCTTGCGGTGGTCGGCGATGGTGAGCGAGAGCCCTCGGTGCGTCACGTACTCCTTCAGGTGCAGCACGCCGAACGCGCCAGCAACCAGGGCGACGGCGAGCCGTACCCACGACACTTCGTCGGCGTAGTCGAGCGCGCTGTACGCACCGACCATGTACAGACCGTAGAGCGCAGAGGTGACTGTCAGGAACACCACGCCGACGATGACGATCCGCGCCCGCGATCCGCTGTGGAGCACGAGTGCGAGCAGCATCGACAGCACCCAGAGCGAACACGGGTTGACGCCGTCGACGAACCCGATCAGCAGCGTGGCGACGACGAGTGAAGAGCCGCCGAGGTCGACGGTGCCGACGAGCGGGACATCGACGGTGGTGCGTTCCGGAACGGACGGTGTCCGGCCCGCGGCCAGTGCTGCGACCGCATCTTCGATCTGTCGTTGGACGGTGGAGTCGAATCCGACCCAGACGGAGTCGCCGAGGAAGGTGGTGGGGACGGCCTGGGGCTCGATGCCGTGCGACGCGGCGGTTGTGCGGAAGAGCTCCCGGTTCTGTTCGTTGTTCCACACCTCGTGAGCGGTGACCTCGAGGCGTGGTTCGCGCACCTGCAGGTCGGCGAGGAATGCGAGCTCACGAGCGCAATACGGGCAACCGTCGCCGTAGAAGATGACAAGCTCGATCCGAGCTGGTTGCTCGCTGTCCAGCTGAGCGACCGCCGCACCCGGAACAGCGACGATCACCAGTGCGAAGGCTCCGAACAGGTAGATCAGCGCATGGCGAACCCGCACACGAGCAACATATGGCTGGGTCGCTGCGGGCGTCAGAGTCGTTGGTCCGAGACAGCTCGATCAGCTCGTCGGCACCGGCGCGAACTCGCAGAACGCGGCGTAGGCACGGGGGCCGTAGATGGTTGCGGGTCCGCCGTTCATGAGCATCGCGACGCCGATGGCCTCGGCCGCCTGCTGCCTGGTCGCGCCGGCGCGGGCGGCGCCCTCGGAGTGAGACGCGATGCAACCGTCGCAGCGTTGGATGACGCCGATCGCGAGGGCGATGAGCTCCTTGGTCCTCACGTCGAGATCGCCGCCGGCGAAGGCGGCATGGTGGAACTCGCCGAAGCCCTTGTACACGTCGGGAATCACGTGGCGGAGCTCACGGTGGAGAGGCCGAAGCTCCTCGAGCACTGCCTTGCCGTAACCGTTCTCGTCCATGATCGTCCCATCTCTCCAGTACTCAGGCTTCTGCTGGCCGCGTCGTCGAGTGTCGGCTCGGCCGTTCAACTCATGAACTTATACCCCCAGAGGTATCCAGCGGGAGGGTCTTAGGTCCTCTTCCGGGTTTGATGTGCAAGCGTGACGGCGGTGCTGCGCTGAGGTCGTGAGCGCTGCGGGTGGACCCGACGAGGAGAGGTAGTGGATGAGCGATCAGCCTGACGATGATCTGGCGGCATCGACGATCGCGCGCCTGGACGCGCGAACCGCGCCTGCGCTGCCGATGGGGGCGTGAGTGGCGTCGTACTACCTCGTCTTGTGCTTGCACCTCGTCGGCGCCACGATCTGGGCGGGTGGGCACATCGTTCTCGCTGTGAGCGTCCTGCCGCGAGCGCTGCGCGAGAAACGGGCGGTGATCGTCAGCGACTACGAGAGCGCGTTCGAGCGCGTCGGACTCCCTGCGCTGGCAGCCCAGGTCGCCACCGGGCTCTGGCTCGCTCACCACCTGCTCGGCGCTCCCGACCACTGGTTCGACTCCACGCCGATCGCCCGGGTGGTGCAGGTCAAGCTCGGCCTCCTCGCACTCACCGTCGCGCTTGCCGTCCACGCCCGGTTCCGAGTGATCCCGAAGCTCCATGACGGCACGTTGCCGACACTGGCCTGGCACATTCGGATCGTGACCGCGGCCGCCGTCCTCTTCGTCCTTGCTGGTGCCAGCATCCGAGTTGGCGGTTACCCGGTCTTCGACCGTTGATCTTCGCCGACACGCGTGATCATCGACTCTGGGACTCGTGTTCGCCGGCTGGATGTGTTTCGCCGAGACCATGGAATATACCCATGGGGGTATCGGTTGAAGCAAGGGAACTGGACCCCGATGGGTCCCCAGACAGGTGAGGACCGGATATGGCGACCATGACCAAGGCCGATGACCAGGCAAGCTTCCAGCGTGAGGTGCTCGACTCCACCGTGCCGGTGGTCGTCGACTTCTGGGCTGCGTGGTGCGGCCCCTGTCGCGCGGTTGCCCCGGAGCTCGAGGCGCTCGCCGACAAGTACGGAGCATCGATCAGGGTCGTGAAGGTCGACGTCGACGCCAACCAGGCTGTTGCCAGCCGCTACGGCATCCGCGGCATCCCGACGATCGGGCTGTTCGAGGCCGGCGAGCTCACCAGGCAAGCGGTCGGCGCCCGACCACGCCATGCCATCGAGTCCGAGTTGGGCCTCGCCCGCTTTGCCGTGCCGTCGGCGTAGTCCCGAATTGGTGCAGCACTGATACCCTACGGGGTATGTGTAGACGTGTGACGTGCCGGACGTGCGGGCAGCCGACCTGGGCAGGGTGTGGCGCTCATGTCGATCAGGTGCTGCGGAACGTTCCGCCGGCGGAGCGCTGTCAGTGCCGCACCGGCCAGCGCTCGTCGGCGGCGCCGAGCGAGCCGAGGCGCTCGTTGTTGCGCCGCCTACGCAATCGCTGACTCGCGTACCGCACGAGGCAGGCTCACGCGATGAGTGATTCGGCGGGGAGATCGAACCAGCGCAAGTGCTCGAACTCCGCCGACAGCGCTCCCGGGTGCGGGTTCGTCTCGGTCCAGGCGGGCGCGGCATCGAAGCGCTCCCGGGCAGCAGCGAGGTAGCCGGCGAGCGCGGCCTCGGGAGCGCGGACCCGGTCGAGTGGCGGGCGTCGGAGCTCACCGGTGAGCGGGTCGTACGAGAGCTGCGACAGGCGTAGCGGGGGTTCGACTGGTCCGAGGTGATGGCGCCACAGACCCGTCGCAGGATTGAACCGGTATTCGGGCAGCAGCTTCCATCCGTGCTCGGCCACCAGATCCACCGCGTCCACGAGGTACTCGAAGACGGTGTCGGAGATGAAGTAGTTGAAGCTGACGCGGGTCCATCCGGGTTTGATCCCCTCGCAGCCGTGGGTGATCTCGTGCTCGAACTCGTGGGACCGTTCGATGTCGATGCCGAGGAGGCGGTGGCCGTACGGCCCTGCGCACGAGCACCCGCCTCGGGACTGGATGCCGAACAGGTCGCTGAGCAGCGCGACCACGAAGTTGTGATGGAGGTAGCGCCCTGCCGGTCGTTTCACGACGAACGACAGGATCGAGAGTCGCTCGGAGTGCGTGTTGCCGAGCACCTGGATCGACGGATTCGCCGACCATGTCGCGACGGCTCGCCGCCAGTACGACTCCTCGTGCGCTTGGATCGTCGCGACGCCGACCGCCTGCTTGAGCTGGAACACCAGCCCGGCTCGGATCGATTCGATGATCGCGGGCGTGCCGCCCTCCTCGCGATGGACGGGATCGTCGAGGTAGCGATGCTCGGTGGGGTTGACGTAGGCCACGGTGCCGCCGCCCACCACGTCAGGGACGCGGTTGCGCAGCAGCGAACGCCGGACGACCAACACCCCTGGCGTGCCGGGGCCGCCGACGAACTTGTGCGGGCTCAGGAACACGGCGTCCTTGTATGCCAAGGGGTGCTCGGCGCACTGCGGGTACATCTCGATGTCGACGTAGGGCCCCGCCGCGGCGAAGTCCCAGAACGACAGTGCCCCGTGACGGTGGAGCAGGTCGGCGATGGCGCAGCTGTTGGAGACGATGCCGGTGACGTTCGATGCGGCCGAGAACGAGCCGATCTTCAGCGCACGACCCGCGTGCGCGATCAGCTCGATCTCCAACCGCGTCAGATCGACGTGGCCGTCGGCGTCCTCGGGGATGGTGATCACATCGGCGATCGACTCACGCCACGGGAGCTCGTTGGAGTGGTGCTCGAACGGTCCGACGAACACGACAGGACGTTCCTCGGCCGGGATGAGGCGGGAGAGGTCGTAGCGGTCATCGAGGTCTGCCGGGAGACGTAGGTTCATCACGCCGATCAACTTGTCGATCGCGCCGGTCGCCCCCGAGCCGCAGAAGATCACACAGGTCTCGTCATCGCCACAGACCGCGTCGCGGATGATCCGCCGGGCGTCTTCACGCAGCCGCGTCGTCTGCAGGCCGGTGCCGGACGATTCGGTGTGGGTGTTCGCGTAGCGCGGCAGGACCTCCTCGCGGATGAAGTCCTCGATGAAGCTCAGCGCTCGCCCTGACGCGGTGTAATCGGCATACGTGATCCGGTGCGGCCCGTACGGGCCGTCCATCACCTGATCGTCCCCGATCACGGACTCGCGGATCCGCCGCAACAGCGGGGTTTCGATCGGGTCGACCACGGAGCTCAACGTACTTCGCAAGGACCGTCCGACGGCATCGACGGCACGTCGACCTGCCGGAGGCGGAGCCGTCAGGGCACGATGACTGCGAACGTTCCGGCGGCTGTCGCGATCAGGCGATCATCGGCGTCGTGCACTCGCGCGTCGAGGTGCACGACACTCCGTCCCTGCTTCAGGACCACGACGTCGGCAACCAGTTCGCCGTCGCTCGCTGGGCGAATGAACCGCAGCTGCACGTCGACACTGGCGCAGAACTGGCCATCGGGGAGCACCGACATCACCGCCTTGCCCATCGCCGTGTCGACCATCGCGAACAGAACGGCGCCGTGTACGACGCCGTTGGGGTTGAGGTGTCGATCCCCGATCGTGACCCGCGCGCTGGCGCGACCCGGTTCGTTCCCTTCGATCTCCATCCCCAAGAACTGCTTCAGCGCGAAGTCGCCGTATGCGGACTCATCGACCATGCGCCCACCCTTGCATCCGCGGTCGGGTGATTGCTCAGTCGAGCTGCTGGGCGATCTGGTCGGATTCGGCTGCGATCGTCGCATCGTCGACGAGTCCGCTCGAGGTGATGATCGCCGTCCACGACGTCAACACATTGTCGGCGATGCCGCTCTCGTACAGCTCGGCGCGCAGCTCGTCGATGCGCTCGTCGTAGAGCGCCTGCCAGGCATCGACGGCGAGGAAGCGCTCGACGAGGACGTTCGACCGACCGGCGAGCACACGGGGGCCTCCGACCTCATTCGCGGGGCGCTCGCCCCCGGGGATTCGGCCGGGCGCCGTGCCACCGCCGGGGCCGGCACCGAAGGCGAGGTTGTAGTCCCACGGGACCACCGTGAACCGGCCGGCGTCGGTGTCGTAGTGCAGGTACGAGTTGTTGCCCGGGCCGTCGATGTCGTCGAAGTTGTCGAGCAGCTCCTGCATCGCCAGATACGTGGCGAACGCGTCGACGTCGAGCCGATCACCCAGCTCTGCTTCGAACGTGACGTCATCGGCGTTGTTGATGAAGTCGAGGAACTCGATCAGCGGCGTGAGGTCCGTGTTGTCCGCGCCTGCCTCCTGGTCGAACACCTCGGCGTACGAGTCGGGATCGTCCCCGCGGTAGCCGTAGTCGCCGGTGCTCTCCGCCTTGTAGAGGGCGCCGGTGGCATCGAACACCTCGGCCATCCAGACGTCGTCGGGATGTTCGATCACGAGGCGCAGCACCGGGTCGCTGCCGTTGACGCTGAAGCTCGCCGCGACCGCGTCCTGCGCGGCGAGTCCGGCGAGCTCGAGCAGCTCGAGCGCCACCGCTTCGTTCAGTGCGGTCGCAGAGCTGTTCGAGCGGACCACCAACTCGGTCAGCCCGTCGTGCGATTGGTCGTCGACGTACTTGTCGAGTCTGATCAGCCACGGCAGCGAGGCCGGGTCGTCGGTGGTCGAGCTCGTCGCCGGTTCGCGCCCGTCGCTGCCAGCGATCCTGCGCAGCGACGAGTTGCCCTTGAGACGGAGGCCGACGCGTTCGTAGGTGGCTCCGTCGATCGTCACGGTCGCCTCGATCCACTCCTTGTTGCCCGTCGACGAGTAGTCCTCCAGCATCGCCTCGTAGTCGGCGGGTTCGACGGCAATCGAGATCTCGTGCACCTCGGCACTGTCGAGGCTGCCGACCGCCCCGAGATCGAGGTCGGATTGGTCAGCCGTGGCGGTGTCGCCAACCGCGCTCGACTCGCTCGTCTGCGAGTCCTCGGTCGCCGCCGCGGTCGCCGACGACGCCACGGTCGCCGACGCGGACTGATCGTCGCCGGAGCAACCGGCCAGCAGTGCGACCGTGATGGTCGCGAGGCCGGGCGCAAGGACGCGGCGGAGCGAGATGGCGGTCGATCTCGTGCGAGTCATGCGTTCGATGGAACATCGCGAACATGTGAATCGGCCCCAGAGGCAGCTGTGAAGTCCCTGAGCGTGCTCGACCGGCCCCCAGGGAGGTGACGGGCGGCTCTCAGCGAACGTCCAGGTTCGCCGCGTACACCTGTTGTCGACCCGCAGTTCACCGGGTCGTCCCCGTCCCGTCGCTCATCCGGAGTCGCCATGTCCCTCGCCGAACTGTTCGCGCTCGACCTCGGCGCCATCACCGTGCTCGTGTTCGCGCTGTACTTCCCGCGTCACCGGCGACGTGAGATGGTCGTTGCCTTCCTCGGCATCAACGTCGGTGTGCTCGGCGTGACCCAGGCGCTGTCGTCGGCCGAGATCTCGGCCGGCCTCGGGCTCGGCCTGTTCGGCGTCTTGTCGATCATCCGTCTCCGCTCGACCGAGTTGGACCAGTCAGAGGTGGCGTACTACTTCGCTGCGCTCGCGCTGGGCCTGTTGGGCGGCTTCGCGGTCACACCGGCGTGGCTGAGCCCAGCGCTGATGGGCGCCGTCCTCGTTGCGGTGCTCGTGGGAGATCATCCGGCGCTGTACGGGCGGTACCGCCACCAGATGGTCACGCTCGATCAGGCGTACACCGACGAGGCGCAGCTGGTGAACCGACTCGAGCAGCTCTTCGGCGGCAAGGTCCATCGGGCCACGGTGCGCAAGGTCGACCTCGTGGAGGACACGACCAGCGTCGACGTCCGCTTCCAACTCCCGCGGTCCGCCGACAACCGCACCGACGGCCGCGCCGAGGCGTATCGAGCCGCTGAGTTCGAGGTCCGCCGGTGACACCGGCCGCGATGACGATGTTCGAGCGACTGGCCCCGATCACGCTCGATCAGCTCGTCGCCGGTGCCTCACTGCAGACCCGCGTCGACCGCAAGTACGTGGTGACCCCCGATCAGTTCGAGGCGCTCCTCGAGCGACTGTCCGGCCAGGCGCAGGTGCTCGACATCGATGGCCGGCGCGTCTTCGAGTACGAGTCCGTCTACTTCGACACCCCGGCGCTCGACTCGTACCTCGGAGCCGCGCGCCGCCGCCCCTGGCGCTTCAAGGTGCGCACCCGCAGCTACCTCGACGCCGAGCGATGCTGGGTCGAGGTCAAGCTCCGCAACCGTCGCGGCCAGACCGTCAAGCACCGCCACGAGCACGACTTCGCGGAGCGTGATCGCATCGCCGGCACGTCACTGGCGTTCGTCGACAGCTTCCCGCCGCTGCGGCCGTTCACGCGACAACTGGAACCGGCGCTCGTCACCCGCTACCGACGCAGCACACTCGCCGTCGGCTCGAGCCGCGCGACCGTCGACGTCGACGTCACCTGCGCCACGTTCGACCATCGGATCGCGCGACTCGATGGCGCCGTCGTCGTCGAGACCAAGAGCGACCGGTCCGCGTGCGAGGTCGACCGGGCGCTGTGGGCGCTGCACCTGCGCCCCACGACGACGAGCAAGTACGGGATCGGCATGGCCGCACTCCACCCCGCACTGCCGTCGAACAAGTGGCACCGCGTGCTCGACCGCTACGTCTCCGTCTGATCGCCCCTGTCGGTTGTCGGCAGCGGCTGAGATGACGTTCGACCCTTGTCCGGGCGGCGGCATCAAGGTTGACATGGGAGCGTGAGGAACTTCGGGTACGTGCTCGTCGCGTCCGCATTGCATGATCCGGCAACGGTGGATCGCGTCACGGCAGGTGTCCGCGCCGACCTGGACGGCATCGGAGGTTCGCGTGTGGAAGCGCCCGAGGAGCTGCCCGACGCTCCGCTGGCGATCCTGGTCGCGACCGGCGGGACGGAGGGAGCGATCCTCGAACACGTACGGCGACGCCGTGCACTGGTGCCCTTCGAACCCGTGCTGCTGCTGGCTCATCCGCTCCACAACAGCCTGCCCGCCGCGCTCGAGGCACTTGCGCGTGTGCACGCTGATGGCGGCCGCGGTTGGATCGTCCAGGTCGATTCGGGCGCACTGGGCTCGCTCGCCACCGCGGTTGCGGACGTCGCCGCGATCCATCGGCTGCACGGGACACGCCTCGGACTCGTCGGGGAACCGTCGCCGTGGCTCGTGGCGAGCGTGCCCGACGCCGAGCTGCTGCGCGCTCGTTGGGGCGTGGAGCTGGTCCCGATCGACATCGCCGCCACGATCGATGCCTACCACCGCGCTGACCCGGAACGGGTGAGTGCCGTCGCCGTGCGTTTCGCCGGAGCCGCGTCACCGACCGCTGAGTTGATCGGCGCGGCGACGCTTCACCCGGTGCTCGTCGACGCCATCGATCGCGCGCACGTCGACGCCGTTGCCGTTCGTTGCTTCGACTACCTCGGCGGGCTCGCGACTTCCGGCTGCGTAGCGCTTGCCGAGTTGAACGACACCGGCGTCGTTGCCGGGTGCGAAGGTGACGTGGCGAGCGCGGTTGCGATGCTGCTCGTCCGCGCGCTCGTCGACCAGCCGAGTTGGATGGCCAACCCGGCGTCGATCGACGAAGCGCACGACCGGGTCCTGCTCGCGCACTGCACCGTGGCGCCATCGCTCGTCGAAGACGTCGAGTTGCACACGCACTTCGAGTCGGGGTTCGGGATCGGCTTGCGCGGCCGCTTCGCGCCCGGCCCGGTGACCTTGTTGCGGCTCGGGGGCCCTGCTCTCGACCGATTCTGGATCGCCGAAGGCGAGATCGAACGCGCCGGTGACGCGGACGACCTCTGTCGCACACAGGTGACCGTGCGGCTCGACGGCGCACGAGCCGGCTCGTTGCTCGAAGCGCCGCTCGGCAATCACCTGTTGCTGTTCCACGGACGCCACCGCGTTCGCTTCGAGCGCTGGTGGCAGCTGGCGTTCGGGACGACGTAGCGCGAACGCCGGATCGTCGACGACATCAGCGCGTGGACCCGCAACCGCCTGCGTAGCGGTGCCACGTCGCCGTCAGCGAAGGACAGTCGGCGCGTAGACGAGGTCGCTGCGGTCGCGCTGGCCGATGGCGGCGACCTCGACCGGCGACCAACCGCCGGGTGCGACCGGATCGATCCGCGACCACTCGAACACACAGGTGCGCGCCGCGATCTTCCACTCACCGTCGCGCTGCTCGAAGTCGTCGACGTAGCGCAGCCCGACCGTGTAGTCGCGCTCGGGCTTGCTGCGGCTCTCCGGCACGCGGTGGTGGGCGACGATGTAGCTCTCGGCGCGAGCACGATCGCCGTCGGGTTCGATCAGCACGTTGCCGATGAAGTGCATCGTGCGCTCGAACCGCGGCAGGCTCTGCTGCACGTAGGCGATGAAGTCCTCGACCCCACCACGGAAGTCACCGTGATCGTCGACCGCGTCGGGGTGGTAGCAGCGACGCACGAGGTCGTAGTCGCAACGGTCGATGCCGCGGCAGTAGCGGTAGATCACGTCGCGGATCTGCTGTTGGTCGATGACTGTCCGGATCGTCGCGTCCATGACTTGACGCTACTGTCAATCTGAATGAGCGATGAACGGGACGCGCACGCCCAACGTGGGCCGAGTCGCAGCGCGGCGCTGGTCGCCGCGTGCCGCATGCTCGCAGCTGAGCTGCCGGAGGGGGAGCGGCTGATCGACGACCCGTTCGCCCGCCTGGTCGTCGACGAACGTGCGATCGCCGCGGCGCGCGCCGACGAGCCGTTGCAGAACGTGATCCGGCTGCGTACGCGCTACATCGACGACGCAGTGACGGCCTTCGTCGCGGCCCACGCCGGCGAACATCCCCAGGTGCTCCTGCTCGGGGCCGGCCTCGATGCACGGGCGTACCGGATGCACATCGACGCCGAGCTCTTCGAGGTCGACTTCCCCGCCACGCTCGCGCTCAAGGACGACGTACTCGCCGGCCACGCGCCGACGGTACGTCGCACCGCCGTACCGGTCGACCTCGCCGAGCGCAGCTTCGTCGAACCGCTCGTCGATGCCGGCTTCGATCGCCGCCGGCCGACGATCGTGGTGTGGGAGGGCGTCATCAACTACCTCGACGCGGCCACGGCGGAATCGGTGGTCGAGCAGATCGGACGGATCCTCTCGCCGGGATCGCAGCTCGTCGCGGACTACGTCGAGATGGCGTGGTTCAAGGGCCGCGACTTCGAGCGCTCGACGCAGACGATCTCGAAGAACCTCAGCGACGGCGGCGAACCGTTGCGGGCGGGCGTTCCCGACATGCACGGCACGCTCGACCGCTGTGGCTTCGACGTCCTCGACGACGAGGGATCGAACTGCTCCGCCCGCGCTTCGGGCTCGAACCCGGCCAGCGCCACTACCCGGCGCGGATGGTCACCGCTCGACGAAGGTAGCGGGGAGGTTCATCACGCCCTTGCGGCGCTGGATGCGCCATCCCTCGGTGGTCCGCGTGAGCGTGTCGATGTGGTGCCCGACCATCGGCACGCGCGGCGCTCCGTCGGCGCCGATCCCGACGACCGTCCACATCACCGTGGATGTCGCGGTGTCACCGTCGAGCGTCACCCGCGGGCTGCTGATGATGTGCATCGTCGAGCCGACCGTGCTCGCCAGTTCGCTGACCATCAGTGCTTTGATCTCGGAGCGTCCCTTGGCGCGGCCCATCGGGCCGAGCAGCACCTCACCGTCCTCGGCGAACAGCTGCGAGTAAGCCTCGAAGTCGCCGGCGTCGAGGTGCTCGCCGTAGTCGACGAACAACTGGTGGATCGCCATCAGGTCCTCCAGGCGCCGCACACGTTCCTCGAGCGACGCGCTCACGCCGGCTCCACTTCGTAGAACTGCTTCGCCCACTTGCGTAGTGCTCCGTACGGTTTGGCGTCCTGCTTGGCGAACGCCGGTGTCTCGACGTAGATCTGGTATCGCCAGATCTCCAGATCGTCCTGCAGCGTCGAGAGGAACTGCTTCTCGGCGCGTCTGATGTGCTGCTCGGGTGGCGCTGCTCGATCGTCGCCCGGGTCGCGAGGCCACCAGATCGAATAGAACATGTCGCTCGTCTCGTCGTCGACCGGCGTGGTGAAGAAGATCAGCCGGTAGTGATACGAGCCCTCGAAGATCGAGTACGAACCACCGACGCCGCACGAGATCGAGTGGTTCTTGAGTGCCATCCGCTCCCCACCGCCCGGCGTCGGCACCGGAAAGCCACCGATGCCCTTGTAGAACGGTCCGTCGACCTCCCAGTGCAGCAGGCGGGGTGTGACCGTGGCGCCGTGCACGTGCTGGAAGTGCACCGTGTCGGGGGCGTTCTCGAGCGTGATCTGCGGGTGCACGGGCTCACGCTCGTACTTGACCGACATCTCCGGGTACGGGCGGTAGTAGTCAGCCGGGTCGGCCGGCATGTGGGGAAGCACGGTGAACAGGTCGGGCAGCTCCCACCGCGGCGGCCCACCTGCCGGGTCGTGCCACGCGAACGCACAGCCGTGCTGTTCGACGACCGGCCACTTCTTGAGGCTGTGCGACACGTTCGGCCGGTCCTCGTACGGGATGAAGCGGTTCACGCCGTCGGGCCCGTATCCCCAGCCGTGGTACGGGCAGACCACGCAGTCATCCTTGACCTTGCCACCATGCCCGAGGTGGGCGCCGAGATGTGGGCAGTGCGCGTCGAGCACGTTCAGATCGCCGGCCTCGGTGCGGTAGGCGACCTGGTGGCCGCCGAAGTATTGGAGCGGCTTGACCGTGCCGGGCGCGATCTCGTCACTCCACGCCACCATGAACCAACCGGTCGGCTTCCACGTGAACGGAACCTTCATGGGCCACAGGCTGTGCATTTTTGACACAAGTGTCAAGCCGAACGATTCGCGGACGCTGGGCTCGGATCGATCGAGAGCCTCAGCCGCGCTTCTGCCAGCGCAGTTCGCCGGTCGCCGTCGCGGTGCAGATCAGGCGGATCTGCTTGGGGTCCGTGTACCCGATCTCACCTTCCACCTCGCACGGCCCACCGTTGACGACCGCGCCTTCCTCCTGCGGCGGTGGCCGCCATGGCTCGGGTCCGGCGCTGCCGACCTCGATGGGGAGCAACATGTACGTCTGATATGCGAGCCACCAGTCCCGCGTGATGGCTTGTTGCGCCGCCAGGAGGGTCATCGCGTTCGAGCACACCAGACCGCGCAGCTGACGTTCGAGCTGATCTTTCTGCTCGGCCCCGGCCTGATCGTCGTACGGCTGGGGCCACAGGTTCGTCTCCTCGTTGCTCCCACCCAACGAGAGCGGGATGAGGTGGTCGACCTGATACACGTCTCGATCTCGGATCGACACGCCGTAACTGGCGAAGGCCGCCACCTTGGCGTTGAAGCGGGGCTGTCGTACGCCTTGCGTGTAGTGCAGATCGCAGATGTCCCACTCGTCGACGTCGTCGAACGCATCACCCGGCGTCAACTGCGGGTTCGGGACCACCACATCTTCGGCATTCCGAGTCATGCTCACCGAGTGATCGTCCTCGGCGTCGCTGCCGGGATCCTCGGTCGTGGGCGGCAGCAGGGGGTAGATGCTCGGCGTGACGATCGGCTGCGCACCGACGGGCGTCGAGACGTCGGGTGTGGCTCCACACGCCGACAAGGTCCAGGAGCCGACGGCGAGGAAGCCGACCAGGACGGCTCGTGGAAAGGGCGTCACGGCACGCAGTCCACGTTGCTCTTGATCGGCGCGCCGCTGCCGGTGCGGTTGTCGCAGGCCACGACGTTCTCGGTGTCGTCCGGGTCGTGGATGTAGAAGTGGTTGCCGTCGCCATCGACGTCGACCGTGTTCTGCGTGAACGTGTTCCGCATGCCCCATCCCTCCAGGATGCGGTGGGTCTGCATGCCCTCTTCCCCGTGGAGGGCGACGTTGCCGCTGATCAACCAGTCGTTGCCCTTGACGTCGACCAGGGAATCGGCGCCGGTCATCCCGGTGCCGTCCATGGTGTTGCCGATCACCTGCCCGCCGGTCGTTCCTTCCTTGATGTCGATCGCCTCGGAACCGGTTTCGCTGATCGTGTTCCCCTGCACGAGGTTGTAGTCGCTCTTGTCCGGTCGGCCGTCGCTGTACTTGGCCCAGTTGCTCGTGGCTGAGCCGACGTAGATCCCCTCGCCGAACTTGTCGCGACGCAGGCCGGTCTTGCGGATGGTGTTGTTCAGCACTGCGTTGTGGCTGCTGGCCGATCGGAGGTGGATCGCTTCGTCGCCGATCTCTTCGACCGTCAGGTATTGGATGACCGAGTTGCCCACGCCGTCGGCGACGACACCCTTCTGGCCGTTGCGCACGGTGAAGCCGACGACCCGCCACCACTGGACGCCGTCGAGGTGGAGCACGTAGCCCTTCTTGATGCCGTCACCGTCCAGTACCGCGCCAGCGCCCCCGCAGAGGTGGATCGGTCGTGCATCGGTTCCCGACACCGTCGCGACGAACGCGCCGGTGTACGTCCCGTCGCGGAGCTGGATGGTGTCCCCCGGGAGCGCCGAGTCGAGGGCGGTCTGCAGCTCTTCGGCCGAGCCGACGGTCTTCGTCGGCGTCGGGCACGAGGCCGTTGGTGCGCTCGTCACCGATCCACCGTCGTTCGTCGTTTGCGGCGCCGCGGTCACTGGCATCACGCTCGGGGGTGTCGTCGCGGGAACGTTCGGCGGGATCGTCGGCACGGCACCCTGCTCTTCGGCACCGGTGTCGCGACCGAGCGCAGCGATCGCGCCGGCACCGACTGCCGCGCCGAGCAGGCCGATGATCAGGCCCAGCACGATCGGCCGGCGCGCCCGGCCGCGGCTAGAGGAGCTCACCCGACCCGTTGGACATGTGGGCGGGAACGGGTATCGGCATGTGACCCCGATGTGCCATCTGGTGAGCGTAGGGGTGCTCGATCACGCCGTTGCTGCGCTTGCTGCGGATCGCCGACACGAGGATCAGTATCGCGAGCACGCACCAGAGCAAGCTCGTCGGATGGAGCAGCTTCCGGAACACGTAGTACCACGGGGTCGTGTCGTGCCAGCCGTCGGTGTTGTTCGCTTCGGCGGCGACGTCCCCGTGCGACCGGCGGGCGTCGAAGGCGCTCGCGCCACTGCCCGCCAAGACGTTGTAGGAGACCTCGCTGCCGTCCACCTGACCGACCAGCGACACGCCGTGCGAGAACGCAGCTTGGATGGTGTTCCCCTTGACCTGAGCGCTCGAGTCGCGGATGTAGACGCCGGTGGAGGAGCCGTCGACCACGTTGCCGGTCACCGCCGAGTGGGCGACTCCGTCGACCAGGGCGATCCCGTGGCGCCTCGAGTGGTCGACGGTGTTGCCCGTCACCGAGAGCCGGTCCGCCGGACCGCGGACGAGGATGCCCATGTCGTGACCCTCGACGACGTTGTTCTGCACGCCCAGGTTGAATCCGCCGAGCACCTCGATGCCGTAGTGCCCGTTGTCGGTTGCCGTGCTGTTGCTGATCGAGTTGTTCCCGTAGTCGCGCAGCGAGGCTCCCATCGCTGACGCCCCGTCGGCCAACGAACGGCTGTCGATGCTGAAGCCGCTGCCCGAGTTGCGGGTCGCGATCGACTCGCTGATGACGATGCCGGTCGTTGCCCGGGCGAGGGAGAAGCCGTCGCCGACGTTGTGGCTCGACGTGGTGCGGCTGATCACACCGTTCGTGACGAAGCGATGGAAGACGACGCCACCCAGTTGGTTGTCGCTGAACGTCGAGTCGGTCACCTGGATGCCGTTCGCGCCCGAGACGAACAAGCCGTACGCATCGTGCTCGACCGTCAGGTTGCTGATCCGGCTGGAGACGTAGTCGAGCTCCGGCACGGTGTAGCCGAAGGTCGTGTTGTTCTGCCCGTCCTCCAACGGGCCGGCGGGCTGCAGCGTGACGCCGTCCAACAACGTCGTCGGACGGTCATCTGGCAGGACGTCGCTGCCGATGGACTCGATCGCACCGGTGTTCGGTCGGTCCGTCCCGGTGAGCGCGACTCCTCCGGTACGACCACTCCAGAACCCGAGGTGCGCGATCGCGACGTACTTCGCATCGAACTGTCCGCCGATGGCGCGGATGTAGGCGCGTCCATCGGTGGTCAGCTCGTCGACAGCACCGAGCGTGGCGTCCCAGCTCGTGACGTGGACAACGGCGCCTTGCTCACCGATGAGCTCGAGCTCGCCGCCGAGGGACACGATCGTCGCGAACCCATCGTGGCTGCTCGCCAGCCGGAGCGTCAGGCCGCCAGGGCGGGACAATCGCAGCGTGGCACGTGGCATGACGATGATGTGCTCGGTCAAGAGGTACGAGCCGTCGCTCATCCGCAGGAACGTCTGCGGTGCGAGCTCGAGCAGGTCCTGGATGGTGTACGCGTCCGCCCGCGGGGTCAACACGAGCGTGTAGCCGCCTGCGCTGCCGAGCCGATACGGCGTCTTCCAGTTCCGACCCTGCCACCGGGCGAGCGACGTGACGGTGCGGATCTCGGTCAGACGGCGGTCCTCGGCGGCGAGCACCGCCGCTTGCAGCTCGGCATCTTCCTCGGTGATGACTGCGAGCTCGGGCGGCTCGGCGCTCTCCTCCTCGGCGTGGGCCCGTGCCGGCATCGCGACCAGCGAGCCGAGGGCAAGGGTGATGCCGAGCAGCCCCACGGCGCGTCGCCGGCCCCCGAGCCGCAGCGCGGCGCAGACGCGGCTCATGCTGCGTCCGTCCTGAGGGTGGCGGCACCCTGTCCTTCGCCACCGACGCTGACCACGGTGCGCGTGAGCCATCCCTGCTTGTTCATCGTGATGATCGCGTAGAGCTTGACCGGCAGGGCGACGAAGATGACCACGAGCGCATAGAGCGGCAGCAGGAAGATCTCGCCCGGGTGGCGCCGCAGGTGCGAATAGCTGCGAATGCCGCGGCCCATGAGCAGCCAGGCGACCGCCAGCAGGATCCCCTCCTGGGTCAGCTCGAGACGGCTGAAGAACAGGTAGCCCAGCGTCAACCCCATCGTCACCGGCGTCAGGAGGATCTGCAGCACGGTCACCTTCGAGACGAACGGAACCCGCCACAGCCAGCCCTTCCACAGCGCCGTCAGGTAGCACCGCGCCGAGTTCCTGCTCCAACGGACGCGCTGCTTGACGAAGGCGCGAAACGTGTCGGGGAACATCGACTGGGCCCTCGCCGATGGTTGGTGCACCGTCTTGTAGCCCGAGGCGAGCACCAGCCACGTCAGCCGTCCGTCGTCACCGGCGATGCACCGACGGCCGAGGAAGAACTCGTGCTCCAAGTTCGGCAGGACCGGCAAGATGACGGATCGGCGGTACGCGGCGGTCCGTCCGGAGACGCAGATGACGGCGCCTTTCCGGCCCATCGCCGGCACGTAGTCGTAGTACCGCAGGTTCACCATCCAGTCGGCGAAGCGACGCCAGATGCTGGTACTGCGTTGGTACACGTTCTGATGCGTGCCGACCGCGCCGACCGATGGGTCGACGAACGGCATCTGCACCGCGGCGAGCAGGCCGGGGGTCCACATCGTGTCGGAATCCGAGAGCACGATGATCTCGCCGATGGCAGCGCGAATGCCGACTCCGAGTGCCGACCGCTTTCCCTCGTGACGCATCACGAGCGGCTGCAACCGAGCATCTGGAATGCCCTCCAGCCGCTCCTGACATTCGGTATCGGCCTCGTCGAGGACCACGATGACCTCGGTGGGGTCCTGCCCCAGCCAGGTCATCACGCATCGCTCGAGGATGTCCGGGTCCTCGCGATACGACGGAACGACCACCGAGGTGGTCGTCCGATAGTTGTTGATGACCGGTCGGTTGAACCGCGAACCGACCGCGCGATACAGCCAGAGGCTCCAGACGATGATCCCCGCAACACCGATCGGCGCCGCCTCTCGCCACGAGCCGTCGCCGAAGAACTGGAGGTTGGACACGCCCACGTCCCGCCTTGTGGTTTCAGTCGCAGCCCGCCGCTCGTACTGCGCTCAACCCGATATAAGCAACTTGCCGGGTTCTTTGAAGTCCCTAGAACGAAGGTTAACAGTCTATTCACGTAACGGTGCGGCACCACGGCGTTCCACTACGCATAATAGCAGCGGCACCGCCGAGAGTGTTAGTCCGAAGCACGGGCGATGCAGTTCGTGTCTCGCCGGTAGAGCAGGACGGTGCCGAGGACCAGTGCCACGGTGCTGTAGCCGGCGAGTCGGCTTCGCACCAGCACACTCGGCTCCGTGTCAGCACCCCCGGTTGTTGTCAGCGAATCCGTTGCTGCGTGAAGACTCGCTGACACGGATGAACGTCGCTGACGTCGTCGGTTACCGCACGCGAGTGACCCGCCCAGCCATGCGGGCATCGGCTTGTTCGGCCGGCGGCCGGGTCCGGGCCGAACCCGGGAACCCCGGCGTCGGGTCCGGCCGAACATGCGCCACAAAGTCGCGATGGCCGAGGTGGCCACCGGGCAGGAATGAAATGGGGACGCGACCGCAGGGCCCCCCATTTGTCCCTCACTGCTCGCCGGAGGGGACGGGCCCGGCTGGGGCTCCAAAGTCACCGGCAGTTTCGCGCAACGACGGAGCGCATTTCACCCCAGAAGCCGTCCGCCAGCGCGCTTCGGTCGCGACGATGGATGGCCGCGCGCTGGCTGAGCGTCTCGCCGCCGATGTTGCCGAGGTTCGACGGCGTCTGGCCGGCTGACACCACACACGAGAACCACGCCGCGAGCTCAAGTCGGCCAAGAGAACTCGATCCTCGCAAGGATGCGGTCGAGGCTCGCAGGTCCCAACGTGATGTAGTCGAGCATCCCCTGCTGCAAGCGACCGGGCTCCTCGGCCAACGTGATCAGGTCGAAGGTGATCCCGCCGACTTCGGGAGGCATGAGGTCGGAGGCGTCGAAGCGCCAGGTGTTCGTGGCGACGGCCTCGTGCACCTGGATGCACAGCCGCTCCTTCAGCCGTCCGGTCTGCCCGTCGATGTTCTCGGCAGCACCGCAACGGGCGGGGTCGAAGCCGAGGTTGGCCGGGAGGAACTGGCTCGCGCGGTGGGCCGCCCACGTCTCGCCCCAGGCCGGGTCTTCGATCCAGCGCATCAGCTCGCGCACTTCGGGACGGTCGGTGTAGGCGACTGCGAACGTGGCGCCGCCGAAGAGCGGGGCGGCGCCGCCCGGCTGCAGCGGCGGAAGCGGGAAGAACGATGTGTCGACCCCGAGCCTGGCACCCGACGGGAGATGGCTCTCCAGGAGGTTGCCCTCGTAGTGGAGCCAGCAACGAGGCGTCGGTGCGAACATCGGGTCGGCGGCGGTTCCGACGGGAGTGGTGGCGATCGAGTCGGCACCCCCGACCACGAAGTCGTCGCCGAAGGCGACCTCACCGAGGAGCGAGGCGGCACGGACCACCGCTGGGTCGTCGAAGGGGATCTCGTGACCGGCCCAGCGGTCGTACACGCCGACGCCCTCCGAACGCAGCAGCAACCCCTCGATCCAATCGGTGCCGGGCGAGCCGCTGGCGGACCCGTCCTCCCAGCCCATGCACCACGGCGTGCGCCCGTCCGCGACCATTCGCCGGCTCAGCGCGATGAGCTCGGCCCACGTCGTCGGCACGGTGTAGCCGGCCTGCTCGAACTCGGGCACCGGATACCAGACCAGGCCCTTGACGTCGAGGGTGACCGGCAGGCCGTAGAAGCCAACGGCCAACGACGCCGTATCGACCAGGTGGTCGCCGAAGCGCTGGCGGGCCTCCTCCTGGTCGAGGTAGTTGGACAGGTCGATGAGCTTGCCCTGACGGGCGTGGTCGAACATGAGCGTCGGTTGCGACAGCCAGGCGATGTCCGGCGGGTCGCCCGCCGCCTCGGCCTCGCGCAGCTCCCGCTCGAATGCCGCGGGCACCCGGTACTGCACCTGTATGCCCGTGCGCTCCTGGAACCGCTTCAGCTCGGCGGCGAGGCCGCTGTTCGGGGAGATGGCACCCATGACGGTGACGGTGGTGCCGGCAAGCGGCTGCGCGCTGATGCCCACCGGGGAGGTCGTCGCCTCTCGCGGCAGGGCGACCACCTCGTCGGGCGACCCGGGCGAGGCCAGGCTGCCGGCCCCGGGACACGGTACGAGGCCGTACCGACTGCACTCATCGGGCGTCAGCGTGCGGGTGACGAGGCTGCGGGCCAGCCCCACCAACTGCGCGAGCGGGAGCCGGTAGATGCCGGTCCGCCCAGTCGGGCCGCCTCTG
Organism: Acidimicrobiia bacterium; assembly: GCA_050248955.1. Classification (GTDB taxonomy): domain Bacteria; phylum Actinomycetota; class Acidimicrobiia; order Acidimicrobiales; family Ilumatobacteraceae; genus JBFWRK01. The sequence goes on along the minus strand of JBFWRK010000002.1, from coordinate 230,845 downwards.
ACTTCTGGCGATGCGTCGCTGACCGGGTAGGGGACGTGGGCGCTCTGGATCGCCCAGTGCAGCGCGTCCATGGCCTCGGGCAGGGCTGGTACGCCGCTCGCAGCGCTGGCGTCGATCGCCTCCAGACCGATCAGCAGGGCGAGCTGCGGGTCCTCGCGTGAGAGGTCCGAGGCGGCTGCGGCCAGCCGGCGCGCCTCCTCCGTGCCGGCCAACTGGTCGGTGAGGTCACTGGCGTGGTTGCGCTGGCGGATGGCGACGGCCGTCAGGCTCGCCAGGAGCGCGAGCACGACGCCGGCGACGAGCAGCAGCCGTGTTCGCTGCCGGGTGCCCTTGCGGAGCCGTTCCTCGCGGCGGCGGCGCTCCGCGTCCTGCACGAGTTCGCTGTCGCGGAAGTGCGCACTCGCCTCGAGGAAGGCTCGTTCGGACGGATGGAGCTGCAGGTCGGTCGTCCCCGCCCACGACGTCATCTGGTCCAGAGCGGGGCCGGTGAGGAGGTAGCCCGGATCACGCCCGGCCGTGTCCCACTCCGCGGCGGCCACGGCCAGACGTCGCTGATGGCGTACGCCGTCGCGGGTCTCGTCGATCCAGGACCGCAGCCGTCCCCACTCCGTGAGCAGCGCCTCGTGTGCGATCTCGACGGTCGGTCCGCGGCTCACGGCGTCGCGGTCGAAGCTGAGGAGTCGGTGCTCGCCGAACGAGTCGAGCACGGCGTCGACCGACCCGTCGCCGAGGGCGGTGAGCTCGAGGCGCTGCACCCGACGGCGCAGGCTCTGCCCACTCTCTCCGAACGTGACGAGTCGGAGCATGACCTGGCGCGTGGTCTCCCGAGCAGGGGCCGGCAGCCGGTTGAAGAGCGCCTCGGCCCGTCGGGCCAGCGCACCGGACACGCCGCCGGTCTCGTGGTACGCCGACGCACTGACCACCGCGCCTTCTCGCCGGTCGAACAGCTCGGTCAGCGAGTACTGCAGCAACGGGAGCGCACCAGGACGATCGGCGACTTCGGTGACCATCTCGGCGACGAGCCCGGGCTCGAAGCGGACGCCCAGCCGCTCAGCCGGGCCGTCGATGGCGCGTTCCAGCTCGTTCGGTGTCATCGGCGTGATCACCTCGGTGCCCCGGCGCACGAGCTCGCTGATGGCAAGGTGCTGAAGGGGCCGGTCGTAGCAGTCGGCGCGCAGCGTCGCCACGACGCGCAGACGACCCCGGGGATCCTCGACGGCGGCGGCCAGTGCGTTCAGGAACCGGTGGGCGACCGGTTCGGGGGTCTGGGTGAACAGCTCCTCGAACTGGTCGAGCACGACGAGGAGCCACAACCGTTCGTCGGGCAGCACGCGTCGCACGGCTCGCCGGATGCCGTCGGACCCTGCTGTCAGCTGCTCGAGCAGGGTCGCCGGCGGGTTCACGGCGACGCGCAGGAGAGCCGCCTCGAGCTCTTCGTAGGGGTGGGCTCCTGGTGCGACCGTCACGATGTACCAGTCGGCGGAGCCGGGCAGGGCGCCGCGCCGCAGCGCGGGCAGGAGGCCGGCTCTGACGACGCTCGACTTACCACTTCCGCTCGGCCCGACGACGGCCACGAACCGGCCGCGCGAACCGTCGTCGCCGAGGCGCGCCAGCAGACGCTCGACGACGCGCTCACGGCCGAAGAAGTCCCCAGCGTCGGCTTCGTCGAAGGACCGCAGGCCCTTGTACGGGTTCTCGACCATCGCAGGTGATGCCGGTTGCGGGCGTCCGAGCGCATCGAGGGCAGCGCTGGTGAACGCTTCCGCGTCCGGGTATCTCAGCGACGGGTCGTGCGAGGTTGCCCGAGCGATGACGGAGCGGAGCGGCTCTGACAGCACCGGGAGGATGGCTGCCACGTCGTCGTGGCGGCCGGCCAAGGCCTCGGCGAGCACGACGGCCAGACTGTAGATGTCCGATCGTGCGGTCGCGGCTCCGCCAGCCAACTGCTCGGGCGAGCCGTAGCGCCGCGCGACCACGCCCTGGTCGGCCGTGTCGAGCTCGCCACCGGAGGCGAGGTCGAAGTCGCCGACGAAGGCATGGTGCTCGTCGTCGATCTGGACGCTCGCAGGGGTCAGGGCACGATGGACGACACCGCGCTGATGGGCGAAGGCCAGCGCCGATCCGATCTCGGCGGCGAGGCGAGCCACCGTCCGGGCGTCGAGGGGACCCTCCGCCTCGAGGTCGGCGAGGTTCCCGCGTCGGAACATGGGAGTCACGAGGTACGCGGCACCAGGCTCGCGCCAGTAGTCGTAGACGGGGACGACGTGTGGGTGTGCGAGCCGGGCCACCAGCTCGGCGTCGGCCTCGAACCGGCGGATGAACGCGGGGTCGTCGGCCTGCTCGGGCCGGCTGACGACCACCGTCACCTCACGGCCGACCGCGGGCTGGTACGCGCGGTAGGCGCGCCCGAAGCGACGCTCGCCGAGCGGCTCTCGCAGCTCATATCCCCGAACCGCCAGTGGGGTCCGCGAGCCCGTCGGTGAGCCGGGGTGGTCGAGCGAGGGATCGCCGACGATCAACTTGTGCTCGAGGGCCGCGAGCGACGCTGATGGCTCGACGCCGATCTCCTCGCGGAGGTGGGCACGCAGCCGCTGGTAGGCGCGCAGCGCTTCGGCGTGCCGACCCGATCGGTGGAGCGCGACCATCAAGTCGGCGGTGAACGCCTCCCGAAGGGGATGCTGGCGGACCAGGCTCTCGAGCTCGCCGACGAGCGTCGCGGCCTGCCCTTGACGAAGGTCGGCATCGATGCGCAGCTCCACCGCCTCGAGGCGCAACTCCTCGAGACGGGAGATCTCGGGCTGGGTGAACGACTCGTAGATCAGGTCCTCGTACGGGCGTCCCCGCCACAGAGCGAGGCCCTCGCCGGCGAGCAGCGCGGCCGCGGCCGGATCGCTGTCGAGCAGACCGCGGGCCTCCTGCAGCAGCCCCTCGAACCGCCAGGCATCGAGCTCGTCGTGCGCGACTCGGAGCAGGTAGCCGGGCGACCGGGTGACCAACACGCTGCCCTCGGACCGCTTCTCGCGATCCGGTTCGAGCAGCGACCGGAGGTTGGAGACGTGCACCCACAGCGCGTTCTGGCGGTTCGGACCGACCTCGTCGCCCCAGAGCTCGTCGATGATGCGGTCGGTCGAGACCACGTGGTTGGCGTTGAGGAGCAGCAGTGCCAACAGTGATCGCTGCTTGGAGGAGCCAAGGGGTAGCGCCTCGCCGTCGGATCGGATCTCTAGATACCCGAGGACTCGGAACTCCATGGTCGCCTGACTCCGTGCGCACAATACGCCCAGCGCAACGCGCCTCGCGGGTGATCTCCGCGCCGGCGGCTTAAGGACGCCTTAAGCCGGGCGCCCTGCGAGCGAAGTCGGCCAAGGCCGTCGTAAAACCGCCTGTCCGACGGTGCGGGCATGTTCACACCGACACACAGCGCTGCCCGCTTCCTCCTCGGCGTCGTGACCCTGCTCGTGTTCGGGGTCACCGGCCCGCTGCCGACCTCGGACGGAATCGGGACGCCGCCGCCGGGCCCGATCGCCGGGCGCGAGGCGAACATGACGGCGAGCGGCTTCGGCGCCGAACAACAGGCGCTGATCGACTGGGCTGTCGACCTGTTCCGCGAGGCCGACCTGGCCCTGCCGCCGGTCGACTTCGTCCACGAGGCATCCCCCGACGCGTGCAGGGGGAGGCGGGGTGCTCACGTCTTCGACCACGGGCGCTCCACGATCCGGATCTGCACCGACGATGCCCGGCCGGCCGATCAGTTCCTCTTCGTGCACGAGCTGGCCCACGCCTGGGATCGCGGCGCACTCACCGACGACCGCCGCGCCGCGTTCATGGCGTTGCGCGGTCTGCACACCTGGCGTGGCACCGATCCCACGGGGCAGGACTGGTCGGAGCGCGGCGCCGAACACGCAGCCGAGATCATGACGTGGGGCCTCATGGACCGGCCGATGATGGTCGTCTTCATCCCCGACACCACCTGCGCCGACCTGTTGGCCGGCTACGAGACGCTGACCGGCCGGCCCCCGCTGCACGGCTTCACCGACTACTGCTGATCGCGAGGTCGTAGTACCTAGGTCCACTGGCAACTCGCACGTCGATGAGGCGCTTGATGGTGTCACCAACGAGACGAGGAGACACCGATGAAGCGACACCTGATCTGGATCATCGCCGGAGCCGCTGCGATCGGCGTGACGGCGCCGGCGCTCGCCGCCGTGCAATCCGGCGGTACGCCGGACGACAACGGCATCCCGGGCGAGATCCGGGGCAACTGCGACGAGGCAGAGCACCTCCTCGAGCCCGGTTGCCTGCACGTGGTCGTCCCCAGCGCGACGGCGCCGACGACGATCGAGCAACCGGTGTCGTCCACCACCGCGATCACGACCGCGATCACGACCGCCACGACGGTGTCCACGCCTGACACATCGACCGGCGGGAGCGTTCCGGACGACACCATCGATGACAGCGCATCCGGCGCCAGCGTCCCTTCGAACACCGTCGCTGACGGCCCGGCGGGCACCGTGCCGGACGACTCCACCGGGAGCAGCGTGCCCGGCGACATCAGCGGCCCCTGCGACGAAGCGGAGCACGCCAACGACCCGCGATGCACCGGCTCGGCTGCCGGTGCTGGCGATGACTCCGGCCACCGCGGTGGCGATGACGACGGTGTCGACGACAGGTCGGGTCACGGGGGCGACGACGGCGCCGATGACCACTCGGGTCGTGGTGGCGACGACGATGGCGCCGACGACAGCTCGGGTCACGGCGGCGACCGTGACGGTGATGACTCCTGAGAGCCCTCATCCGAGGACATCTGCCGTGTCTCGCGACGAGGCCACGCCCGACGGCGTGGCCTCGTCGTCGCGCTGCGACCAGCGAGACTGTGCGTCGCGGCGAGAACGGGAGACGTAGCGTGGAGGTGGATCGAGCTCGGGTAGGGGTCCGGCCGGTTTCGGTCGGGTCACTCGTCGCCCGGTTCGCGATCGCCGGGCTGATCGCATTGGTGTTCGTCGGCACCTTCACCGCGTTCGCGAGCCGGCGAGTGGGCACCGAGCAGGCGATCGACGAGGCCAAACGAGCGGCGTTCGTGAGCTCGGTCGGCCTCGTCGCCCCCGTGCTCGGCGACGACCTGCTCACCATGGACCGCGACGCGCTCGACCGGATCGACGCGGTGGTCAGGGAGTCCGTGCTGCGCGGCTCGCTCGTCCGGGTGAAGATCTGGAGCGAGGACGGCACCATCCTCTACTCCGACGAACCCCGCCTCATCGGTGAGCAGTTCCAGCTCGGTGACGACGAGCTGGCGATCTTCAGGAGCGACGAGCAGGGCGCCGAAGTGAGCGACCTCTCCAAGCCGGAGAACCGTTTCGAGACCGAGTCGAAGCTGCTCGAGGTGTACCTGCGAACAGAGACGCCGTCGGGCACGCCGCTGCTGTTCGAGTCGTACTTCCGTTACAGCGGGGTGACAGACGTCGGGCGCCACCTGTGGGCGCAGTTCGCACCGATCACGATCGGCGCGCTGATCGTGCTGCAACTCGTCCAGATCCCGTTCGCGTGGTCGATGGCGCGCCGCCTCCAATCCGGCCAACGAGAGCGCGAGCGGCTGTTGCGGCACGCGCTCGACGCGTCCGACGCAGAGCGCCGGCGGATCGCGAGCGACCTCCACGACGGTGTCGTGCAGGAGCTGACCGGCGTCTCGTTGGCGCTCGCGGCGCAGGGTCGCGGCGAGTCGGTCGGCCGCCAACAGGTGCTCGACGCGTCCTCTGCCATCCGCGGGAGCATCAAGTCGCTGCGCTCGCTGCTGGTGGAGATCTATCCCCCGAACCTGCAGGAGGAAGGGCTCGAGTCGGCCGTCGGCGATCTGCTCAGTGGCGTCGCCGGGCGGGGGATCGAGACCCGTCTCGATGCTGACCTCGGCACGATCACCATCGATCCCGAGGCCGCGGCGCTCGTCTACCGCGCCGCGCAGGAGGCGTTGCGCAACGTCGTGACCCACTCGGCGGCCACCCGCGTCCGGGTCGTGTTGCGGGTCGGCGACGGATCGGTCCATCTCGTCGTCGACGACGACGGTCGCGGGTTCTCGCCCGACACGCTCGACGGACGCACCGCAGGGGGCCATGTCGGATTGCGCTCGTTGGCGGGGCTGGTGGCCGATCTCGGTGGCACGCTGAGCGTGCAGTCCGGGCCGGGCGAAGGGACGCGGGTCGACGTCTCCGTCCCGATCGACGCGAGGATTCGGTGATGACCTCGGGAGCAGGCAAGACGCGGATCCGGGTGCTCGTCGTCGACGACCACGTGGTGGTGCGTTCGGGGCTGGAACAGCTCCTCGCGACCACCGACGACATCGAGTTGGTCGGAACGGCATCGAACGGGAACGAGGCGATCGAACGCGTCGACGAGCTGCACCCCGACGTCGTGCTGATGGACCTCTCGATGCCCGAGCTCGACGGGGTCGAGGCGACTCGGCGGATCAGCGCCGAACACCCCTCGAGCCACGTCCTGGTGCTGACGTCGTTCTCCGACCAGACGCGGATCCTCGACGCGCTCTCTGCCGGGGCGGACGGCTACCTGTTGAAGCATGCCGACCCCGATGACATCGCCGAGGCGATCAGAGCGGTCCACGCCGGAGGCTCGCCGCTCGATCCGAAGGCGGCACGGACGCTGCTCGAGTCACGCCGCGCCCGCCAGAACGCGCCCCAGCTCACCGATCGTGAGCGGGAGGTGCTGCTGCTCGTCCGCGAAGGCCTCGCCAACAAGCAGATCGCGCGCCGGCTCGGCATCGCCGAGCGAACGGTGAAGGCCCACCTGACCAGCGTGTTCCAACGACTCGGTGTCTCGGACCGCACGCAGGCCGCGCTCTGGGCGCGCGAGCACCTGTCCACATCCGACTGAGGGTGGCGATCAGCCGTCGCCGGAGCCCGAGTGATCCGAACCCGAATCATCCGAGCCCGAGCCCGAATCATCCGAGCCCGATCCGGAGTCGTCCGAGCCCGATCCGGAGTTGTCCGAGCCCGATCCGGAGTTGTCCGATCCCGAACCCGAATCATTCGAGCCCGATCCCGAGTTGTCCGAGCCCGAGTCGTCGGGGGCCGAGTGATCGGGACCGGTGTCGTCCGAGCCCGATCCGGAGTTGTCCGGGCCCGAGTGATCGGAACCAGCGTCGGGATCGTCGCCGTGATCATCGATGGTGCTCGACGGCGCTGTCGCCGCCGGCCCGACGGGAATGACGACGGTCGTGGTCGTGGTGCTCGAGGTGGTGGTGGTCGTGCCCGCGGCGTCCGGGCTGGTCGGCACCGGGTCGTCGGGTGGGACAGGGTTCTGCCACACCGAGGCCGATGTCGGAGCGCCCAGGCTCGGGAACAGGCTCTCGCGGACGGCATACACGGCACCGGCCGATCCGAGCACGGCGAACAGTGCGGCCACCGCCACGGCGAGCGGACCGGCGAACAGCGGACTCCGGGACGGACCTGGACCGGCTCCGCCCGGCGGCTCCGGGCCGGCCGGCGTGCTGGAGAACACGGTCGCGAGTCGCGAGGCATCGGCGCCGTGTCCGTGGTCCAGCCAGGTATCGCTCACGTCCACCACTCTGACGCGTCCGGCACCGCGGCGGCCATCGGACGATGGTCGTAGTACCACGCCGGACATCGGCCGATGTACCGTTCGGGCGCGACGGCGAGCCCGTGGTCGCTCGATTCGAGTCCCGCGACCGTCAGAGCCAGTCTCGCGTCCGGAACAGCACGTAGAGACCGGCGGACATGACGACGACGAGCAGCGCGGAGATGATCACCCCCGACTGCTCACCTGATCCGGGGAAGGGGACGTTCATGCCGTAGTAGCCGGTGATCAAGGTGGGTACGGCGATGATCGCAGCCCAGCTGGTGACCTTCTTCATCACCTGGTTCTGCCGGTAGTCGCGCAGGCTCAGGTTCGTCTCGACGATCGTGCTGACCAGATCCCGGAGCGCCTCGCTCGACTCGCTGACCCGCAGGATGTGGTCATAGACGTCCTGGAAGTAGGGATAGAGGGTCTCCGGCACTGCGCCGAGCTCACGGCGCATGAGACTGCTGACCGACTCCCGCATCGGTACGACGAGGCGGTGGAAACGGACGAGCGCTCGGCGCATCTGGAACCACTGCCGCTGCTCTGCGGGATCGAGCGGTCGTTCGGAGAAGATGCTCTCGCTGACGTCGTCGTAGAACTCGTCGAACACGTTGATCGCGTCGAAGTACCCGTCGATGATCTCGTCGAGCAAGCCGTAGAGCAGGAAGCTGACGCCGTGCACCGCAAGATCAGGCGAGCGATCCCAGCGGCGCAGGAGATGCGTCAGCGCGAAGCCGTCGTTCTTGCGCACGGTGACGATCCACCGGCTGTTGATGAACGCATCGACTTCGGTCTCGATGAGCCGGCCGTCGGCGGCGTCCACGCGAACCGCATGTGACGACAGGAACAGGTGCGACTCGTAGTGGTCGAGCTTGGGTCGTTGGTGCTCGTTGAGCGCGTCCTCGACTGCGAGCTCGTGGAGGCCGAGCTCATCGGCGAGCTCGTAGAACTGCTCCTTCGATGGTGCGCAGAAGTCGACCCAGACGAAGGTGTCGGGCTGGGCGAGGAACTCCGATACGGCCGCGACGGGGAAGTCCTCGGCTTCGAGCACGCCCCCTCGATAGGCCCTGGTGTGGCTGTCGTCCATGGCTCCCTCGTCGCGCTCGCTGGCGAGCGTACCGATGCCGGGCGACCTCATCGCCGTGCTCGAGGACCTGCCCGTAGCGGCGTCCGCCGACCGATCGGCTCGATCGAGGACGTCAGAACGTCGGCGCGCTGCGTTCCTGCCCGAGGCGTCGCCCGGTGATCGTGTGCGGTGAGAGCTGGAGCCACACGTTGTGGATGCCGAGCGCCCACGGCGCCGGGAAGCTGCCGTGCATCCGCTTGAGCAGGGCCGGGAGATCATCGGGTGGCACCTCCCGACCGGCGCCACGGGCGATCACGCTCCAGCCGGCATGCTGGTCGTCATCGATGTGGTCGACCTCGAACGCCAGGCACGGCTGTCCGATCGCGGCGCGCTTCACGCCGTCCTCGACGCGGAAGTAGATGTCTCGGTCGACCGTCGCGAAGTTGACCGGCACCGCTACCGGCCCCATCTCGTCGAGGTAGGCCAGCCGACCGACGCGTGCCTGCGTGAGCAGCTGCAGGCACTCCTCGACAGAGAGCTCTTGAAGTTGCTTCTGCGCCATGACGTGAGTCTTCCGTGGTTCGGGCGGGGAGGCTAGAGACGAAAGTCCCTCGGCCGCGTCACGCGATCCGTTGCGTCGCCAGCCCGGTGCCCCCACATCTTGTAGGCCTCGAACCACGTGACGCCGACGCCGCTCGCGACGAGCGCGACGATCGCGTCGGTGGCGGTGATCGGGCCGAAGTTGAAGGCGTCGCGCAGCCACGGGACGCCGAGCACCAGCGCGAGCAAGGCGAAGGCGAGCGCGAGGATCCACTTCAGCGTGGGGTTGCGGCGTTCGACGAAGGTGCGCCAGATCGGCAGGCGCCACGAGCGGTTGACGAGGATCAGACCCACGTTGCCGAGCACGAGCGTGGCGAACGTGATCGAGCGGACGGTGTCGTCGGTGCGGTCGTCGAGGACGCCCCAGATGTACACCGCGAGGACTGCCGCCAGCACCGACACCCCTTGGAGGGTGGCGATCGTGAGCACACGGCGGTCGAACATCGGTTGGCCAGCGGGGCGCGGCGGTTGATCCATGATCGCGGGGTCGGTCTGTTCCGCTTCGAACACGACCGAGCACGCCGGGTCGATGATCAGCTCGAGGAACGCGATCTGCACGGGGAGCAAGACGAGCGGCCAGTCGGCAGCGAACAGCGGAACGAGCGACATGCCGATGATCGGCACGTGCACGGCGATGATGTACGACATCGCCTTGCGCAGGTTGTCGAAGATGCCGCGTCCTTGGCGGATGCCGCCGGCGATCGAGGCGAAGTCGTCGTCGAGGATCACGAGCGCTGCTGATTCACGGGCGACATCGGTCCCTCGGGCGCCCATCGCGATGCCGATGTCAGCGGCGCGCAAGGCGGGTGCGTCGTTCACGCCGTCGCCGGTCATCGCGACGATCTCGGCGTTGGTCTTCAGCGCCCGGATCAGCTGGAGCTTCTGTTCGGGAACCATCCGGGCGAAGACGCTCACGGTGCGGACCCGACGAGCGAGCTCGTCGTCGGGCATCACTGCGAGCTCGGGTCCGGTGATGCATCCAGCGGCGTGGTCGAGACCGATCTCGCGGGCGATCGCAAGGGCGGTGCCCGGGTAGTCGCCGGTGATCATGACGGTGCGCACCCCGGCGCGGCCGCAGTCTGCAACGGCGTCGGCGACGCCTGGCCGAACGGGGTCGTGGAGACCGACGAGTCCCAGGTACTCGAACTCGAAGTCGTGCTGCTCGGCGGGCAGGTGCTCGGTCTGCGCGAAGTAGGCGCGTGCGACGGCGAGCACCCGCTGGCCCCGAGCTGTCGCGGTCTCCACCTGCGCGGTGAGCGCGCCGAGCTCGTCGGGCCCGAAGTGGCACAGGTCGCCGATCGCCTCGGGCGCGCCCTTTGCCGCCACCACGAAGCGGCTGCTGTCAGGCGACCGCCAGACGTGCGAGAGGGCCAGGAGCTTCTCCGACAGGGGGTACTCGCGCACGAGCTGCCAGTCGGCGTGGACGTGTTCGGTGTGCGCGAGGTATCGCCCGCCGAGCGCCCGGAACGCCTTGTCCATCGGGTCGAACGGATCGACCGGCGAGGCGAGCACGGCGAACTCGGCGAGGGTGTGGAACGTCTCGGGGAGCGGGCGGTCGTCGAGCGCCCGGGTTGCGCCGCCGACGACGAGCTCGCGCGCCGTCATGCTGTTCATCGTCAACGTCCCGGTCTTGTCGACACAGATGACCGTGGCCGACCCGAGCGTCTCGATGACCGGCGAGCGACGCGTCAACACGTGCCGCTGCGACATCCGCCAGGCCCCCAGCGCAAGGAACACGGTGAGCACGACGGGGAACTCCTCCGGCAGCATCGCCATCGCGGTCGCGATGCCGGCGAGCAGCCCCTCGAGCCAGCCGCCGCGCACAGCGCCGTACACGACGACGACGATCGCCGCTGCGCTCAGGCCGATCACCGCGACCACCCGGACGAGCCGATCGATCTCCCGCTGCAGCGGTGTGCGCTCGGGCTCGATCGTGCGCAACGCCGTGCCGATCCTGCCGAGCTCGGTGCCGGCTCCGGTCGCCGCGACCAGCGCCACGCCGCGGCCTTTCACGACGAGGGTGCCCGAGAACAGCCACGGCGTGCCGTCTCCGCCAGGCGCGCCCATGATCGGCGCGTCGTCGTTGCCGGCGTCGGCTTGCTCGACGGGGGCGCTGCGCGACGACTTGCGCACCGGGACGGACTCGCCGGTGAGCGCGGACTCGTCGACCGAGAGGTTCACGCCGTCGAGCAGCGCCGCGTCGGCGGGCACACGATCGCCCTCGACGAGCAGCACGCAGTCCCCGCGCACGACATCGCGACCCGCGATGCGGACCTGATGGCCGTCGCGCACGACGAGCGCACGTGGCGAAGACAGGTCGCGCAGCGCGGCGAGGGCGTTCTCGGTCTTGTGCTCCTGGTAGATCGAGATCCCGATCACCACCACCACGAACGACATCAGGATGATGCCGTCCAGCGGCTCGGCCAAGAGGAAGTTCACCGTCCCCGCGCCCGACAGCAGCAGCAGCATCGGCTCACGCACGACATCCCACGCCTGACGGAACAGGTTGCGCTTCTTCGCGCTGGGCAACTCGTTGGGTCCGTCCGCCGCCAGACGCCGCGCCGCCTCCTGCGAGGACAATCCTGCGAGCGTCACGTCGACGGCGCTGCGCGACGAGTCGAGAACCATTGCACGATCATCGTCGGTCAGGAGGGTGCAGCAGTAGCGTGGACTCGATGCGGGCAGCTGCTCTCAGCCGTTGGCTGCCGGGCGTCGACGTCGCTCGTCGGTACGAACGGGTGTGGCTGCGCGACGATGTCACTGCCGGCCTGGTCCTGACCGCGCTGCTGATCCCCGCCGGGATCGGCTACGCGCAGGTCGCAGGGTTGCCTCCCGAAGCGGGCCTCTACGCCACCATCGTGCCGCTGCTCGTCTATGCGCTCGTCGGACCTTCCCGCATCCTGGTGCTCGGACCGGACTCCTCGCTCGCGCCGATCATTGCTGCGTCGGTGCTGCCCCTGGCAGCAGGCGACCCCCAGCGGGCGGTCGCGCTGGCCGGGTTGCTCGCGCTGTTGATGGGCGTGATCCTCGTCCTCGGTGGGCTGATGCGGATCGGGTTCGTCACGGACCTGCTCTCCAAGCCGATCCGGATCGGGTACCTCAACGGCATCGCACTCGTCGTCGTGGTCGGGCAGTTGCCCGCGCTGCTCGGCTTCTCGGTGGAGCCCAGATCGTTGCCCGGCAAGATCCGCGCGATCGCCGAGGGGATCTCGGACGGGTCAGTCGGCGGCACGGCGCTGGCCGTCGGGCTCTGCTCGCTCGTGGTGATCGTCGCGCTGCGCGCGAGCGGGAGCAGGGTGCCGGGCGTCGCGGTGGCCGTGGTGGGCTCGGTTCTGATCACGGCGGTCCTCGGTTGGCGCGACCAGCTGCCGGTCGTCGGCGCGCTGCCCGAGGGGCTGCCGGCACCCGCACTCGAGGGATTGCGTTGGGGCGACGTCGCCTCGCTTGCCGGGCCTGCGTTCGGCATCGCGCTGATCGCCTTCGCCGACACCGGCGTGCTGTCGCGGACCTTCGCTGCCCGTCGCGGCAAGACCGTTGACGGAAGTCAGGAGATGACCGCGATCGGAGCGGCGAACATCGCAGGCGGGCTGTTCGGCGGGTTCCCCGTGTCCGCGTCAGCCTCGCGCACACCCGTCTCGGAGCAAGCCGGTGCACGCACCCAGGCGGCCGGAGTCGTCGGAGCCCTGCTGATCATCGGCTTCGTCCTGCTCGCCCCTGGGCTCACCCGGTACCTGCCCTCGTCCGCGCTGGCCGCCGTGGTCATCGTGGCAGCTGCATCCCTCGTGGACCTCCAAGGCCTCGCGTGGCTGATTCGAACGGACCGGATCGAGGCGACCCTGTCGGTGTCGGCATTTCTCGGCGTCACGTTCGTCGGTGTCCTGCAGGGCATCGCGATTGCGATCGGGCTGTCGTTCGTGGCGTTCGTGAACCAGGCGTGGAGGCCATACCGCGCCGAGCTCGGGCGCATCGCCGGTGTGCGGGGCTACCACGACCTCTCGCGCCATCCTGAAGCGAGGCGAGTGCCGGGCATCGTCATCGTGCGCTTCGACGCGCCGTTGTTCTTCGCCAACGGCGGCATCTTCGACGACTTCGTGCGGTCGGTCGTCGACGCGGCCGAGAACGTGCACACCGTGATCCTGGCCGCGGAGCCGATCACGGACATCGACACCACCGCGGTGGACGAACTCGTGGAGCTCGACGACTTCCTGCAGTCGAGGGAGATCACGCTCCTGATCGCCGAGATGAAGGGCCCCGTGAAGGACCAGATCCGGCGCTACCGGCTCGGCGACCGGTTCGGACCCGAACGGTTCCTGCCGACCGTCGGTGCCGCAGTCGACGCGGTCACGGGCGAGTTCCGCGGCGACCTCGAACCGCCGTCCTGAGCGTGATCGCCGAGTCCCGGCGGCGCACGGCGCAGCCGTCGGCGCAGGTGTGGGCGCACCCACAGTCAGCCGAGGGGATCGAGCGCGGTCAGGCGGATCTCGTACTCCTCCACGTAGTGGACCACCCCGAACGCCGTCTCGTTCGTGGTCCGGTTCGACGCCGACCGCGCGAGCAGCAGGTCCGATCCCAGCTGGTACCAGCTCTCGGTGATCTGCCGATCGGACTCGACACCGTTGTCGATCGTCGTCCGCACGTGCAGCGCCGGCACCGGTGTCCCGCCGACGTCGACCTGCTCGACGCCGACGACCGTGCCCGTGTGCACGTCGTCCTCGTCGCCCTGCCGGCACGTGCGCACCCACGTCGTCCCAGGGGCGGCGTCGAGCGGTCGAGCGTCACCGGTGCACTCGTACCTGTCGGTCTGGCCGATGTCGAAGAACTCGTCGTAGGTCGCGCGACCCGGCTCGGCGACGCCGCCCTCGACGGCGCATCGTCGCCACTCCTCCCAGCGCTCGGCAACCACGTCCCAGCGCTGCAGGACACCGCAGTCAGCAGGAGTCACGGTGATCGTGGTCGTCGCCGGATAGTCGTGCTGCACACCCCCGACGGCATCGATGGAGTCCCCCCCTGAGGTGGCGTACACGTACACGCCGGGCGCGGGGAGCGCGGCAACGGTGTCGTCAGGCGGGCTCACCAGTGTGCTCGACGCCGCCGACAGCGGCGCGATGTTCGCGGCCGCGGTCGTCGCAGTCGTCGTGGTCGGCTCGCTCGTCGCCGTGAGGCTCGATGCGGAGGTCGATGTCGGGACGGACGTCGACGCCTCGTAGCGGCGGATGATCTCGTCGAGCGGTATCTCGCTCGTCTCACCGCCGCCGGCCAGGAAGGATCGCACCACCAGGAACCCCACGACGCCGAGCACTGCGGCGACCACGGCGACCACGGTCAGGACGGGGTGTCGCTTCATGGCGGGCCCCGAGCCCCTCAGCGCGCCGCCGGGCGATCCTGGCGGACCGCTGCCAGGAATCGAGCGATCGCGTCGACCGCGGCTCGGCACCGGACCGAGTTGAACACGTCGAACGCGTGCTGTGCGCCGGGCACCTCGGCGTAGACGACCGGCGACGACGAGATGCCGCGGAGGATCTGGACGAACTGTCTGGTCTCCTCCCGCCACACGAGGTTGTCGATGGTGCCCTGGATCACGAGCATCGGTGGCACGTCCGCGTTGCTGTGGAACACCGGCGACGCCGCACGCCAACCCTCCTGATCGGCGCTGAGCTTCGCGGGCATGACGAGGCGCTCGAGGAGCCTGCGCATCGCGACCCGCCCGCGGAGCCCGGCCTGGTTCGTGAGGTCGAACGGCGCGTAGATCGGGATGCAGGCGGTGACCGACGTGTCCGCTGTTTCGAACCCCGGCTGGAACGCCGGTTCGCCGGGTGTGAGCGCAGCGAGCGCGGCGAGGTGGCCGCCGGCCGACCCGCCGGCAACTGCGAGGAACGACGGATCACCGCCGTACTCCGCGATGTGCTCGCGCACCCACGCGATCGCGCGTTTGACGTCGACGATCTGGGCCGGCCACCGATCCCGAGGCCCGAGGCGGTAGTTGATCGTGACGCCGATGTAGCCGCGGCGGGCGAGGTGGAGCAGCATCGGCTTGCCTTGCTGATCCTTGTTGCCGATCACCCAGGCGCCACCGTGGATGAAGAGCACGACGGGCAGGGCGTCGGTGGGCTTCGTACCGGCTGGGCGGTAGACGTCGAGCCGGTTACGTACGGGGTGCTCTTCGTAGGCGATGCCGCGTACGACATCCACGCCGGCGTGATCGAACCGGAACGGGCGCCAGGCCTGCCGGGGCGGTGGCGGCTCGATCGCCGGCGCGCGCTGCCCTCCGATGAGTTCGCCGTAGTCGTCGCCCAACCCGTCACGAAGGGCCTGTTCGAACGCCTGCTCGGCGCGGTTGGCCCGGCGCTGGACCAGGACGAGCCCCCCGGCGGACACCACGAGCAATGCCACGCCGGCCTGTCCGGTGGCGCTCCCGAGCGCACCGGCGGCGACGAAGACGCCGGCGACGACGAGCTGCGCGACGAGATGGAACACTGCGAGCTCGCCCACGAGCCAGCTCGTCATCATCACCGGGAAGATCAGTGCGACCGGCCGCCGGACGCGCACCGAGGCGAGCAGTGTGCCGAGCGCCGCCAGCACCCCGAGCACGAGCGCCACGGTCGCTGTCATGTCGGCACCGGCCAGAGGCCGAGCGCGCGCTGCTCGACCCGGCGTTGCACGTCCAGGCAGGCATCGGCGAGCTTGTGGCCGAACTCGGGGTAGACGCACGCGAGGTGACCGTCGTCGATGAGGTTCACGTGCGAGTTCGGGATCGCCGTCGCCATCCGGAACTGCGCCACCGGCATCACGGCGGAATCTCGCGTGGTCACCAGTACGGACGTCGGGACGTCGACCCGGTGCAGCCAGTCCTTGGAGCTGTACGTCGCGACCGATTGTCCGGCCTCCAACAGGAGGCGTGGGCTGTGCTTGCTCATCTCCTTGCGGGCCCACGCCGCCATCGGCGTTCCACTCGCTCCGGTCGGCACGTTGAGCACCCGTCGCGCGACGCCGCCGGGGAGCCATCCCAGCCACGATCCGAGCCGCGTGGTGCTCGCCAGGATCTCGGTGAGCGCGACGATCGCGTAGCGCTCCCGGTTCCCCGGCACGAACTCGGTGCCCGTGGCGCACAGGACCAGGCCGCTCACCACGTCGGGATGGTCTCGCCACAGCAACTGGGCGACGGGGCCGCCCATCGAGTAGCCGACGGCGATCGCAGGGTCGGCGTCCAGTGCCCGGAGGGTCTCGGCGACATCGGTCGCGCAGTCGGCGAGACGGAACCGTCGCGGCGAGCGGATGCCGCGGCCGTGGCCGCGCATGTCCGGCGCGATGACTCGGAAGTGCTCCGACAGTGGCTTGAAGGCCTGGTGCCAGTTCAACGCCGCTGTCGCAGCGAGGCCGTGGAGCAGCACGACGGTCGGCGCGCCGGGCGGTCCCTTCACGGTGCGCACGAACGTCGTGCCGCGTCGGTACAGCTCGATCCGCCGACCGCGGGGGATGTTGGGCACCGGCGCACGAGCGCCGCCACGCGGCGGCCTGCGCTCGTCCACAGCGGTCATGGCGCGATCCGATCGGCCGAACGAGCAGTGCCGAGGATCGCCGTGGCGAGCTCGTCGAGCGCCGGCGCGAACGCGTCGGCGAGCGGCCAGGGATCAGGGAGCAGGTCCCTGCACGTGATCAGGCCGATGTCGAGCGTGTCGCCATTGCTGACCACCGTGATGTTCAGCCCACCGCCGTACAGCAGTGGGCCCATGGGATACATCGCCTCGATCCTCGCACCGGCGACGTAGAAGTCGACAGGTGGGCCGACGACGTTCGAGATGATCACGTTGTAGATCGGAGGTGTTCGCGCGTCGAGGTGCGCCATGCTCCAGACCCGGGCGGCGACGTTGAAGAGCGGAGGTGGGAGAGCGTCGCTCAGACCGATGCTGCGGTGATCGGCGAGTGCACCGCGCAGCTCCTTGGCCGCGTTCGAGCCGTGGTGGATCTTCCGCAACCGCTCTTCGGGATCCGCGACGTTCGTGGCCAGCGACACGAACATGGAGCCCACGCGGGTGCCGATGTCGCCGCGAGACGCGATGGTGCGCGTCGAGACGGGCACCTGGGCGAGCAGCGGCTTGTCGGGGAGCTCGTTGCGGTCCTCGAGGAACGCACGCAGTGCCCCGGAGCAGACGGCGAGCACCACGTCATTGAGCTTCACTCCGGCCCCGTGCTTGATCTGCTTGACCACATCGAGGGGGAGGCTCGCCGACGCGAAGCCCCGATGCGGTGTGAGCTGTCCGTTGAACGGCGTCCGTGGCGCTTGGAAGGGCAAGGCCGGTGGGTGCTTGCCGAGCACGACAGGGATCGATGCCACCCCCTGCAGGACGAGGTCTCGTCCGAGCCGGGCGACGCGCAGCGGCAGCTTCACGACGTCGAGCGCGTTGCGCACCGAGATCTCGATCGGCGACGGGATCCGCGATGGCTCGTACGGCGGCTCGTCGGCGGTGTCCGCGGGTTCCGGCGTGAGATCGGACAGGGTCGCGGCGACGTCGACTCCCGACGCGCCGTCGATGATCGCGTGGTGGATCTTCGTGAGGATCGCGACCCGGCCGCCCTCGAGGCCGTCGATGAACCACACCTCCCACAGCGCTCGTCGCCGGTCGATCTTGAGGCCGATGAGATCGCCCACGAGCCGGCCGAGCTCCGTGCGGTCGCCGGGAGCGGGTAGCGCGATGTGGTGCAGGTGATCGTCGACGTCGAAGTCGGGATCGTCCACGAAGTAGGACCAGCCGAGGCCGAGCGGCGGGTCGACCAGCTTCCAGTGGAACTGGGGGACGAGATGAACGCGTTGCCGGTACAGCTCACGGAACACCAAGAAGCCGAAGCGCGGCGAGGTGCTCGGATCGACGATCTGCAGGGCCGACACGTGGAAGTGCCACTCCGGCGTCTCGCTCGCCAAGAAGGCAGAGTCGATTCCCTCCACCCGACGCAGGGTCATGTCGGCACCTCCTCGCTGCGCGACGGTCAGTGGGATCGCGTCAGGACGACCTTCAGCGCGCCGGTGTCGCTGGCGCGGGAGAAGACGTCGTACGCGGTCTCGAACTCGTCGAGGTCGAAGTGGTGGGTCACGAACTTGCCGGCGTCGACCTGATGGCCCTGGGCCAGGCGCAGCAACGTCGGTGTCGAGTACGTGTCGACGAGCCCGGTGGTGATCGTCACGTTCTTGATCCACAGCTCTTCGAGGTGGAGTGCGACCGGTCCGCCGTGAACGCCGATGTTGGCGATGTGGCCGCCCGGGCGGGCCAGGGCGGCGGCGAGCTCGAACGTTGCCGGGACGCCGACCGCCTCGATCGTCACGTCAGCGCCGAGCCCGTCGGTCAGCCCGCGCACGACGTTGAACGGGTCCTCACGGCTGTTGTTCACCGTGACGTCCGCGCCGAACTGCTTGGCTGCCTCGAGCCGGCGGTCGGCGAGGTCGATCGCCACGATGTGGCTCGGGTTGAACAGACGGGCACCCATGATCGCCGACAGCCCGATCGGTCCGGCGCCGACGACGGCGACGACATCGCCGGGCTGCACCTTCCCGTTGAGGACACCGACCTCGTAGCCGGTGGGGAGGATGTCGGCGAGCATCAGCAGCTGCTCGTCCGTGACCCCCGCTGGGGCAAGGTAGGTGGACGTGTCGACGAACGGCACCCTGACGTACTCGGCCTGCGTGCCGTCGATCTTGTGGCCGAGGATCCAGCCGCCACCGCCGAGACACTGTCCGTACATCGCCTGGCGGCAGTACCGGCACGTGCCGCAGGCGGTGATGCACGACACCAGCACCCGGTCGCCGGCCTGGCGGGTCTTGACGCCGGAGCCGACGGACTCGATCGTGCCGACGGCTTCGTGGCCGAGGATCCGTCCCGGCGTGACCGCAGGGACGTCGCCTTTGAGGATGTGCAGATCGGTGCCGCAGATCGTCACCGCGTCGACACGGACAATGGCGTCCATGTCATCCAGGATCGTCGGCTTCGGAACCTCGTCCCACGACTTGCTCCCCGGCCCGTGGTACACGACAGCATGCATGGCCACCCTCCTCGGCTTGCGGTCTTGGCCGCACCCCAACGGTACGAACAGGCCCAGCTGCACGGGTAGGGCCGGAGGACTCACGTGGCAGGCCGACAGCGACGTAGCAGGGCCGGTCGACCCGCTCCGGGGTCACGTGACGAGGAGCCGCAACCCTCACACGCGGATCACCCGCAACCCAGGCACGTCGACGTGTAGTCCGAAGCCAAGTCGCCGATCGCGAGCGGTCACGTCCGTGGCGGCCAGCACACCGGCCCCTCAGCTCACCATCTCATCGTCGTGCCGTGCACAGCTCGCTGAGGTTTCTGCTCGACTCGTAGCGATCCGGCGCTGACTCGGTGCTACCGGTCGGTGGCCTCGACTTCCGCTGCAAAGCCGTCGAGCTCGGCGACCGTCGGTACGTGGGTCCACACCTCGGTGCCGGCGAGCACGTCCCGGTACCGCTCCGCCTGCTCGGGCGTGGCGACCACCTTGATCGGCATCCCTTCCCGACCGAGCTCCCGATAGCGGGCGATGATCGCCCGGTGCTGCGGCCGGTCGAGGTCGAGCTCGAACACGATCCCGTGTGCGGCCTCGAAATCGGCGCAGCCCTTGCCCGCGAGCAACGGGCAGAGCTCCCCTTCGTGGGGCCCATGGCAGACCACAGCCGGATGACCGACCTTCTCGAGGAACGATCGCTCGAATGCCTCACCCGTGCCGGGCGATACGTCGAGCAGCACCACCCCCTGCATCGTCTCTTGCATCACAGACCCCCTTCCACCATGTCGTATCGAGCTCATCGTGCTCGCCTCGGGCGACGGCGGACAGGGGCGATTGTCACGAACTGCTGCCGTTCTCGTCGTCCGTACGATGCCGAGGAGTCAGTCGGTCCTGGTGGCGTCGCGTGACGTGCAGCCGATGCGGTCGAGGTCGCGGTCGATCTTGGCGAGGGTGTCCTCGTCGTCGAACCGGGCGCGTTGATCGAACAGCTCCGAGCAGCTCGCACCGCGATCGAGAGCGCTCTGGAACGTCCGATAGTTGTGGACGATGCTCCCGGAGCATGCGGTGGTGGCGAGCAGCATGACGACGGCGGTGGCGGCCGTGGTGACGGCGACGGTGACGGCGCTCCGGCGACGTCGCTCCCCAGGGTGGCTCGGCGCGTTGGCGTCGTTCCCTGCCACTGACCGCATCTCAGGCAGGGTTCGCGATCGCCGGCGATCGCGAACCCTGCCTGGGTCCGGTTGGGGTCGGCTGGCGGGGGAGGGGGACTCGACGCGGCTGGCGGGCGAGGGGGACTCGACGGGGCGGGTGGGGTGAGGCTTGCCGGTGTTCATGGCGGACTCCTGGTACTCGTGCATTTGGATGAGGATGATCAGGTGATGTCGCGGTGGAGCGTGAGGCGGGTGCCGACGCCGGCGATCACTGCGACGTAGAGGGTGAAGATGCCGGCGGCGACGGGCACGGGGAGGCCGTCGCCGCTCGGGCCGGCGTGGACGAGCGCCCGGCCGGCGGCCGCCGGGAGCCAGCGGACGAAGGCGGCACCGTGGAGCAGGTCCCCGATGATCCCCTCGACGGCGAGCAGCCACGTGAGCACGACCGCGATCGCCGTGGTCAGGTTGCGGAGGAGGGCACCTATGGCGACCCCGAGCGAGCCGTAGAGCGCCGTCGACAGGATCAAGCCGAGCGCGACGCGAATGCCTTCGCCGCCGAGCTGGACGTCGATCCCGCTGACTCGCAACCACGGCACGGCGATCGCCGCCGAGACGGCGACGGACAGCAGACCCATCAGCGCACCGGTGAGGGCGTTGGCGGCCAGCTTGGCGACCACGACGTCGCGGCGCCGGGGTGTGGCGAGGAAGGTGGTGGTGATGGTCTGGTGTCGGTGTTCGCCGGCCATGCCGAGCACGCCCAGCAGGACTGCGATGAGCGTGATGACGCCGGCCGGGCCGCCGATCACCTGGATCAGGCTCTCGGGGCCGAGCGGGTCGTTGCCCTGCTTGCCGGAAGCGGTGAGGATCGCGATCGTGACGAGGCCGGCGACGACCGGCGCCGCAACGAAGCCGGCGACGAAGGTTCGGGTGGTGCGTTGCTTGAGCAGTTCGGTGCGGACGAGGCGGTTCATGACATGGCTCCTGCGGCGGTGGTGAGTGAGATGAAGACGTCCTCGAGGTTCGGCTGGTCGAGGCGCATCTCGTGGACGACGAGGCCGATCGCGCCGATCACTCGGCCGACGGCCTCCGGGGTGGTTCCCGTGGCGGTGACCTCGCCGGGCCCGGTGATGGACGCGTCGATGCCGCGTTCCGCCAGCTCGGTTCGGAACCGTGCGGCGTCGGGGGTGCGCACGATGACGGCTCCCCGGGATGCGGCGGTGAGCTCAGCCAGCGAGGCGCTGGTGATCAACCGGCCCTTGTCGAGGATCACGACGTGATCGACGGTCTGGGCGACCTCGGCGAGCAGATGGCTGGAGACGAGGACGGTGCAGCCGTCATCGGCTCGGCTGCGCAGGAAGGTCCGCAGCCAGTGCACACCCTCCGGGTCGAGGCCGTTGGCGGGCTCGTCGAGGACGAGCACGCGCGGCTCGCCGAGCAGGGCGGCTGCGAGCCCGAGCCGTTGGCGCATGCCGAGGGAGAAGCCTCCGACACGGCGATGGGCGTACGCGCTCATGCCGACCTGGGCGAGGGCGTCATCCACTCGTCTGGCCGGTAGCCCGGAGGCCGAGGCGAGGATGCGGAGGTGATCGACGGCCCGGCGCCCGGCGTGGAAGCTGGAGGCCTCCAGCACGGCACCGACCTGGCGAGCGGGCTCGGCGAGGTCCGTGTAGCGCCGGCCGTCGAACGTCGCGGTCCCCGCAGTCGGGACGACGAGCCCGAGCAGCATGCGCAACGTGGTGGTCTTGCCCGCACCGTTGGGGCCGAGGAAGCCGGTGATGGTGCCCGTGCCCAACTCGAGGGTCAGATCGTCGACGGCGGTCACCGCGCCGAATCGCTTCGTGAGGCCGTGCAGCTCGATGGCGGCCATGGGTCTGCTCCTTGGACTCTCCCGGCGCCGATCGCCAGGCCTGATCCGAAGGTGCCAGACGGCGCCCGATCCGTCGTCGGGCAGAAGATGCGTTCTGCGTTACTCCCCGGGGCGGACGAGACCGCTCTCGTACGCCACGACGACGAGCTGGGCCCGGTCGCGGGCGTAGAGCTTCGTCATCACATGGCTGACGTGGGTCTTCGCGGTGGCCGGGCTGACGTAGATCTGGGCACCGATCTCGGCGTTCGACAGACCGCGCCCGACGAGCGTCAGGACCTCGCGCTCGCGGTCGGTGAGGACGTCGAGCTGTGGGGGCGCTGCTCGATCCGGGTCGGGTCGCGCGGCGAGCTCCTCGATGATCCGCCGGGTGACGCTCGGCGCGAGGAGCGCGTCGCCGCGGGCGACGACCCTGATCGCGTCGAGGACGTCCTCCGGCGCGGCGTCCTTGAGCAGGAACCCGCTCGCCCCGGCACGGATCGCGGCGTGCACGTACTCGTCGACGTCGAACGTGGTCAGCACGATCACCCTGACGCCGGTGAGCGCAGCGTCGGCGGTGATCCGGCGGGTGGCTTCGATGCCGTCGAGCTCGGGCATGCGGATGTCCATCAACACCACATCGGGCCGATGCCGACGGGCGAGCTCGACCGCCTGCTCACCGTTCGCGGCCTCGCCGACCAGCTCGAGATCAGGGGCATGGTCGATCATCGTCCGCAAACCGGTGCGGATCAACGGCTGATCGTCGGCGACGCCGACCCGCACGTTCACGTCGACGCTCCGATCGGTCATGTCGACGCCCCGAACGGAAGTCGGGCGGTGACGTGGAAACCGCCGTTCGGGCCGGGTCCGGCATCGAGCTGGCCGTGGTACATGGCGACCCGCTCGCGCATGCCAGCCAGGCCGTGTCCCGTCGTCGCCGGCTCCGGGCGGGAGTCGCGCGAGATCGGCCCCTCGTCGTCGACCTCGACGGTCACGGCATCGCCGCTGTAGCGCACGGCGACGGTCGCCCGCACCCGACCGGCGTGCTTGATCACGTTGGTGAGCGCCTCCTGCACGATGCGGTAGGCGGCAAGGTCGACCCCGGGCGGCACGTGGGTCCGCTCGCCGTCCACCTGCACTTCGACGGTGACGCCGGACCGCACCACCTCTGCCACGAGCGCGTCGAGGTCCGCCAACCCGGGGGCGGGTGCCAGCCCACTCGACTCCTCGCCGCCGGACTCGCGCAGCACGCCCAACAGTCGCCGCATCTCGGTCAACGCCGAGCGGGTCGTGGTCTCGATCGTCGCCAGTGCCTCGCGCGCCGCCGCCGGATCATCTTCGGCAACCATCCGACCGGTGCCGGCGTGCACCGCCACGACGCTCATCGTGTGCGCCACCACGTCGTGCAGCTCGCGGGCGATGCGCAGCCGTTCCTCCGTCACAGCCCGGTCGGCCAGTTCGAGGCGGGCCTGCTCCAGCAATCGGTTCTTGCCCTCCAGCTCGGCGGTGTACGCGCGACGGCTGCCGACGTAGTTGCCGAGCAACCAGGCCGACACGATCACCGTCGGCACGCCGGTGGATGTCGGGCCCGGGCTCGCCGTCGCGCCG
This sequence comes from Acidimicrobiia bacterium, assembly GCA_050248955.1. Taxonomy (GTDB): domain Bacteria; phylum Actinomycetota; class Acidimicrobiia; order Acidimicrobiales; family Ilumatobacteraceae; genus JBFWRK01. The sequence continues at coordinate 206,982 of JBFWRK010000002.1, read as the reverse complement.
AGGATGCCCAGCACGACCGCACCGACCGCGAGCAGGCGGGCACGCCGCTGCGGCAGCGTGGCAGCGGCGGTGTAGATCGACAGCAGCACGACCGGCGTCAGCGCCGGTGGATACTGCGCCGCGGCGAACACCGCCCCGGTGCCGAGACCGCCGAACACGGCCACCACTGGCGCCCGCCGACGCACGATCGGCGACGCGCTGTAGATCGCCAACAGCAGGTAGGCGGCGGCATCAGGTTCCCGCAGATCGCCCGCCACCGGATCGCTCGCCGCGAGCACGCCTGCGCTGACACCGAAGGCGGCCGTCGCCAGCAGCACGTCGACAGCAACCGCACGCCACCTCACGAACGGACCGTACCGGCTACCCCACCGACGGCGCATCAGCCCTGAGGTGTACGCCGAACCGCATCCCCTGGGGTAGGTGCCGCAACGCGGCGAGTGCATGTGGCGAGTCCGCGCGTCGGCTGTCACGATCACGTCCCGTGGGTGTCGTCCGGGATGGTCGCTGAATGCTCGATGTCGCGATCCCCGTGGTGGTCTCCGTCGTCGGCGTGGCCGCGATCGTGTGGGGTGCGGAGACGTTCGCCGAGAACCTCGCACACGCCGCAACCCGGTTGGGGGTGAGCACGTTCGCGCTCGCGCTGCTGCTGGCCGGCGCCGAACCCGAGGAGCTGGCGACTGCCATTGCTGCGACCGTTCGCGAGGCGCCGGCGATCGCGTTCGGTGACGTCGTCGGTGCGAACGTCACGATCTGCCTGGTGGCGATCGGCGTCGGTGCGATCGTGGCCGCGCTCCCGTTCGGGAAGCGGGTGCTGCGCTACGGACTCCTCGCGCTGCCGCTCGGCGTGGTCTCGGTCGCCTTCGCCTGGGACGGACACGTCGGCCGGCTCGAAGGCGCGTTGCTCGTCGCCGGTTACGTCGCCTACGTGTCTGCGATCTGGATCGCCGAGCGTCGTCCGCCGTCACTTGGCGAGACCGCCGAGCTCGAGGAGGCCGCCGAGGAGATCGCCGCGGCTCCGGCGCGTGGTCGCGTCGGACGGGAGCTCGCTGTCGTCCTCGCCGGCCTCGCAGCGATGGTCATCGGTGCAACCCTGCTCGTCGATGGCGTGCGCGACCTCGTCGAGACCGAAGCGAACCAGGCGCGCGTGTCGTTGACGGTCGTCGGGTTCGCCACGGGCTTCGAGCTCGTGGTCCTCGCGTGGTCCTCCGCCCGCCGCGGCATCTCCGAAGCCGTCGTAGCCGGCGTGGTCGGCAGCTACGCCTACAACGCAACCATGACGCTCGGTGCCGCTGCCGTCGTCAGGCCGTTGCGCGTCGCCGACACGTCAGCGCTGCGTCCCTCGATGCTCGCCATGCTCGCAGCGCTCGCCGCGGTGCTCGTCCTCTCGCTGAGGCGCCGCGAGCTGCGCCGGCCGGAGGGTTGGCTCCTGCTCGCCCTGTACCCGATGTTCACTGCGATCGCCCTGATCGGTTGACGCCCTCGTCAGTGGCGCTGACGCGTCGTTGGTGAGTCGTCCCCGTGCAGCGCGGCCCACACCCGTTCGGCGGTGAACGGGGGTTGGGTGAGGCGGATCCCGATGGCATCGAACACGGCGTTCGAGAGCGTCGGGAGCGGGGCGTTGATGCCGATCTCGGCGACCGACTTGGCGCCGAGCGGCCCGGTGGGCTCGTACGCGTCGACGAGCACCACCTCGATCGGTGGCAGGTCCGCCGCACCGAGGATCTTGTAGCGGGCGAGGTCGGGGTTGCGCACCTCGCCGCGCTCGGTGAACAACAGGCGTTCGGTGAGCGCGTAGCTCAGCCCGTTGACGATCGCGCCCTCGACCTGACCCTCGGCGAGGTGCGGGTTGATCGCCGTGCCGCAATCGACCGCGGCGACGTACCGGAGCACCTTGATGCGACCGGTGTCGGTGTCGACGGCCACCTCGGCGAAGCTGGCGAGGAACGGTGGCGGCGAGGCGTCGCCGACGTACGACGCCGTGGCACCGGGCTGGGTCCGGCCGGCGCCGTACAGCGCGTAGATCGCGATGTCGGCGATCGCGGCGCCGTGTCCGTCGGCGTCGGACACGCGACCGTGAGCGAGCTCGAGACGCTCGACGGGGCGGTCGAGCAGCTCGGCGGCGAGTCCGAGGATCTGGCCGCGCACCTCGGCGGCCGCTCGTTGCACCGCGTTGCCGGACACGTACGTCGTCGAGCTCGCGTACGCGCCCTCGTCGAACGGGGTGGTGTCGGTGTCGGACGACGTCACGATGATGTGGTCGAGCGGGACACCGAGGTTCTCGGCGGCGATCTGCGCGAGAACGGTGTCGGAACCGGTGCCGAGGTCGGTCGCGCCGACGAGGAGGTTGAACGAACCGTCGTCGTTCATCTTGATCGTCGCCGCAGCCAGGTCGACACCTGGGATGCCCGAACCCTGCATGTGGATCGACATGCCGACGCCGTGGACCCACGACCCCGTACGCCGCCGGCTGGCGCGCTTGGACGCCCACCCGATGCGCTCCGCAGCGATCTCCATGCACGCCGGCAGCTCACAGCTCGTGATCGTCTGCGGGACACCCTCGCGGCCCTCGCCGAGCGCCTCGAACACCGGCGATGTCCCGCCGCTTCGGATGTGGTTGCGCCGGCGCAGCTCGAGCGGGTCGACGCCGAGCTGTTCGGCGAGCTCGTCGATCGCCACCTCGAGCGCGAACTGTCCCTGGGTCGCGCCGTACCCGCGATAGGCCCCGGCGACCGGCAGGTTGGTGTAGACGGCCGTGCCCGTGAAGGCGACATGGCGCGCCGTGTTGTACATCGGCAGCGACTTGGACCCCGTGTTGGACACCACCGTGAGCCCGTGCGTCCCATAGGCGCCGGTGTTCGAGATCGCGTCCAGCCGAAGGGCGTGGATGCTGCCGTCATCGCGAGCCCCGACCTTCACCGTGACGCGCATCGGGTGCCTCGTCCGGCTGGCGATGAACTCTTCGGCGCGGGAGTACTCGATGCGGCTCGGTCGCCCGGTGCGCAGGGTCACCAGTGCCACGAGGTCCTCGACGAGCACCTCCTGCTTGGCGCCGAAGCCGCCACCGATGCGAGGCTTGATCACCCTCACGCGGTGCGCCGGCAGATCGAGCACCCGGGCGATGATGCGGCGCGCGTGGAACGGCACCTGGGTCGAGGAGTACACGACGAGGCGACCGTCCGCGTCGAGCCAGCTGAGCGCGACGTGCGGTTCGGTGGTCGCGTGCTGCGCGTAGTGCGTCTCACACGTCGTCTCGACGACGACGTCGGACTCGGCGAAGCCGTGCTCGAGGTCGCCGCAGGTCATCTCGACGAAACCCGAGATGTTGTGCGCGGCGTCGTGGATGCCTTCGGCGTCGGTCTCGTCGTGGACGACCGGTGCACCCGGGGCGAGTGCCGCGTCCAGCGACAGCACGGCGGGCAGGTCCTCGTAGTCGACGTCGATCAGGTCCAACGCCTGGAGCGCGGCAACCTTCGACTCGGCGGCCACGGCGGCCACGCGGTCACCGACGAAGCGAACCTTCGTGTCGAACATCCGCATGTCGTACGGCGAGGGTTCGGGAAAGCCCTGACCCGCCGTCGTGTACCGGGTCGTCGGAGTGTTGCGATGCGTCAGCACGGCGACGACGCCTGGGTGCTGTTCGGCGCGGCGGGTGTCGATGCTGCGGATCCGAGCATGGGGATGAGGGCTGTGCAGCAACGCCACGTGCAGGCTGCCGGGCAGCTGGAGGTCGCCGGCGAACACCGGCCTGCCGGTGACGAGGCCGAGTCCGTCCACTCGCCACTCCGAGTGGCCCGCAACCTCGAACTTGTGCCCGTCAGCCATGGTCGCCACGGCTGATCTCGTCGGCGGCGCGCAGGATCGCCTCGACGGGTTTCACGAACCCCGTGCAGCGGCACAGCGTCCCGGCCAGCGCGCCGCGGACCTCGGCCTCGGAGGGGCGGTCGTTCCGGGCGATCAGGTCGGTGGCCGCGAGCAGCATCCCCGGGGTGCAGTACCCGCACTGCACGGCCCCGGCATCGAGGAACGCGCGTTGCAGCGGGTGCAGCTCACCGTCACGGGCGAGGCTGGCCACCGTCTCGACGCTCCGGCCGTCGACCTGGGCGGCAAACGTGAAGCACGAGTTCACGACGAGGCCGTTTAGCAGCACCGCGCAGGCCCCGCAGTCCCCACTGGAGCACCCGTCCTTCACGCTCGTGTGGCCTGCGGCGCGGAGCGCCTCGAGCAGGGTGGCGCCGGGCTCGACATCGAGCGAACACGCCCGGCCGTCGATGGTCACGTCGATCGGGATCATGGTTCGACCTCCGGAGCACCGGCCGCCATCCGCAGCGCACGGCGAACCCCGATGCCGACGAGGTGGCGGCGGTACTCGGCCGAGGCCCGCTGATCGTCGCCGGTCGTCACGTGCTCTCGCGCCAGATCGGCAGCGCCCGTGATCGTGCCCGCGTCGAGGCGGCGACCCGCGAGGAACTGCTCGACGTCGGTAACCCGACGCGCCAGCGCCGGAGTCTCCCCGACCGCAACCCGGGCCGACTCGATGCCGTCGGCTGCGAGGTGGAGCGCCACCGCACAGTTGAGGATCGCGAAGTCGAACGTGGTGCGCGAGAAGCGGATGAAGCCGGTCACCGGTGGCCGCTCCAGCGCGGCGAGACGCACCTCGGTGATCACCATCGGACGGTTGCACCAACCGGCGTCGTACAGCTCGGCGAGCGGCACGATGTGCTCGTCGCCGTCGAACAGGACCACCTCCGCATCGAGCACCAACAGCGCCGGCACCAGATCGGACAATCGTCCGCGTGCCAGGTGCCCACCGAGGGTTGCGATGTTGCGGAGCGCCTGGGAACCCAGCTGGCCGAGCACGCTCGCAAGCAGACCGCCTGCCAGGTCGGCGAGCGTCGGGTCCCGGGCGATCGTCGCCAACGTGGTGGTCGCGCCCACGGCGACCCGACCGTCGCGCTGCTCGATGTGCGAGAGCGGGAGTCGAGTGAGGTCGATCAGCATCGTGACGCCGGCGGGGAGGTGCAGGGCCAGATCGGTGCCACCACCGACCACTCGGCCTGCGTCGCCGGACTCCTGCAGCAGCCGGTAGGCCTCGACCAGCTCGGACGGTCGCTCGTACCGGTCGACTGCGGCTCGTGACAGCACGGCGTCCATGTGGCTCACAGTAGGCTCCGCGCTGCGGGTTCGATCCCGCCGAGCCCTTGCACTGGAGCACGAGCCGTGACAGCAACCGCCGTCGTCCCACCCGTCGTCCGTGGTGGTGTCGGCGAATCGGTGCCACGACCGGACGCGCCGGACAAGGTCACCGGGCGATTCCCGTTCCTCTCCGATCTCGTGTTCGATCGGATGGTGTGGGGCGCGACGCGGCGGGCCACGGTCGCCCGCGCCCGGATCGTGAAGCTCGACGTGACGCCTGCGCTCGCGATGCCCGGCGTCCTGTCCGTCATGACCCAGCACGACGTTCCCGGACTTCGGTTCCAAGGCCAGCACGAGGCCGATCAACCCGTGTTGGCGGACGGTGAGATCCGCCACTGGGGCGAGGCGATCGCGATCGTGGCCGCCGACGACCTCGTCACCGCCCGGCGCGCCGCCGCAGCGATCGTCGTGGAGCTCGACGAGCTCGAGCCGGTCACCGACCTCGTCGAGGCCCTGGAGCGAGGCGCGCTCTACCGCCACGCGCGCATCCGCCACGGCGACCAGGCACGTCATGGCGAGGTCGTGATCGACGGCTACTACGAGGTCGGCACGATCGATCAGGCGCCGCTCGGCACCGAGGCCGGTGTCGCCGTCCCCGACGGCACGGGAGGCATCGATCTCTGGGGTCCGAGCCAGTGGACCCACGTCGACCACGGCCAGATCGTGGCCTGCCTCGGCCTGCGAGCCGAGCAGGTGCGGATCCACATCGGGGGACTCGGCGGCGCGTTCGGCGCGCGCGAGGACCTCAGCCTCCAGACCCACGTCGCGATGCTGGCGCTGCTCACCGGCAGGCCGGTGAAGATGGTGTACGACCGGACCGAGAGCTTCGCCGCCCACGTGAAGCGCCACGCAGCCCGGATGTGGTACCGGCACGAAGCCGACCGGGACGGGCGCCTCGTCCGCGTCGATGCCCGCCTCCTCCTCGACGGTGGCGCGTACCGGACCACGAGCGATGCCGTGATCGCCAACGCGACGTACTTCGCCGCCGGGCCGTATCAGTGCGCGACCACGTGCATCGACGGCTACGCCCTGCGGACCAACCATCCGCCGGCCGGCGCGATGCGCGGCTTCGGCGCCAACCAGCCGTGCATCGCGTACGAAGCCCAGATGGATCGGCTCGCCGCCGCGCTCGACCTGGATCCCGTGGAGCTCCGCCTCCGCAACGTGCTCGGCCGGGGTGATCGGTTGCCGACCACTGGTCAGATGATCGTCGAACCGTTCCCGCTCGGCGAAGCGCTCCGCACGGTGAGCGCCCTCCCCCTGCCCGAGCAGGACCCCGACCCTGACCCACTCCGACTGCCCGGCGGTTCAGGTCTCACCACCGAGCCGCGACACGTCGTCCGCGGCGTCGGCATCGCTGTCGGGTTCAAGAACACCGGCTTCAGCGAGGGGTTCGACGACTACGCCGACGCCCGGGTCGAGCTGACCAGCAGGGGAGCGGTGATCCACACCGCTGCCGTCGAGGTCGGCCAGGGCATGGTCACCCTGCTCCAGCAGATCGCCCGCACCGCGCTCGGTGTGGAACGTGTCCACGTCGACTTCGCCGACACCTCCCGGATCGGCTCGGCAGGCTCCACGTCGGCATCCCGCCAGACCCAGATGGCGGGCGGAGCAGTGCTCCAGGCCTGCGCGGAGGTCCGCCGCGACGCGCTCGTCGGCGTCGACGGTGACGAACTGAGCGACGACGGCGTCTGGCGGCGCGGTGAGCTCGTGCTGCCGTGGGCCGAGCTCGTCGACCACGCCCCGCGGGTCGCGGAGGTCCGGTTCAGGCACCCACCCACTGAGCAGGCGGACAGCGACGGTCAGGGCACGCTCCACGCCGACTTCACAGTCGCAGCGCATCGAGCCGTCGTCGATGTCGACCCGGAGCTCGGCCTCGTCCGGGTCGTTCGCATCGACACGGCCCAGGACGTCGGGCACGCGATCAACCCGCTGCAGGTCGTCGGGCAGATCGAGGGCGGCATCGCACAGGGTCTCGGCATGGCCGTGATGGAGGAGCTGATCCTGGACGGCGGGATCGTGCGCAACCCCGACTTCACCGACTACCTGTTGCCCACGATGCTCGACATGCCCGACGTCGGCTCGACGTTGATCGAAGAACCGGGCTCCTGGGGGCCGTTCGGTGCGAGAGGCATGGGCGAGCTGCCGGCGATCTCCTCCACGCCGGCGATCGTCGCCGCGATCCGGGCCGCGACCGGCAGCGCGCTGTGGCACATCCCCGTTCGGCCGGGGGACATCGCGGGCACGTCCGATCTGGTACACCCGAGGTGATGGACACGCTCCCGGATCCTGGCGTCCTCGCCTCCCTTCGTGGTCGAAGCCTGCTGACGACGCAGGACTGGTCGACGAGCGAGCTCGACGCCGTGCTCGCGCTCGCCGCCCGCTTCGGCGAGCTCGATCGGACCGGCGCGTCGACCGCGCTCTTGCGCGACGAGCTCGCCTACGCGCTCTTCTTCGACAACTCGACGCGCACCAAGTCGGCCTGGGCAGGCGCGGCCGCGCGGCTCGGCATGCAGCCGGTGATTGTCGACGGCTCGTCCACCCAGGTGGCGCACGGGGAGACCGCCGAGGAGACCGGTGCGATGCTGGGCATGAACGCGCACGCACTCGGCGTCCGGCACGACCTGATCCTCGGTGAGGGCAACTCGTTCATGCGCGCCGTCAAGCGGGGCATCGACGACTACCTCGCGGCGACGAACGACCGGCGCACCGTGCCGATCGTGAACCTGCAGTGCGACATCGACCACCCCACGCAGACCCTCGCCGATCTGCTGTGGATGCGCGAGCACTTCGGGAGCGACGTCGTCGGCAAGCGGATCACGGTGTCGTGGGCGTACTCGCCGAGCTACGCCAAGCCGCTGTCGGTCCCCCAGGGCCTCGTGTCGCTGCTCGCCCGCTTCGGCGCCCACGTCACGCTGGCGCATCCGGCCGGTTACGAGCTCCTGCCCGAGCCGATGCAGTGGGCGCGCGACGGCGCTGCTCGGTCGGGCGGGTCGTTCGAGGTCACCGACGACATGGACGCCGCCTTCGCCGGCGCGCATGCGGTGTACCCGAAGTCGTGGGGCCCGCATGCCCTGATGCTCGAGCGTGTCGCCGCCAACCGCGCCGGCGACACGTCGGCGATGCGCGACATCGAGCAGCGCGCGCTGGCGGGCAACGCAGCGCATCGCGACTGGATCTGCGACGAACGGCGGATGTCGCTGACCGACAGCGCGCTCTACTTGCACTGCCTACCCGCCGACATCGGTGCCGAGGTGAGCCCCGAGGTGATGGACCGCTTCCGCCTGTCGGTCGCCCGCCAAGCCAACAAGAAGCTCTACGTGATCATGGCGCTGCTCGCAGCAGCGAAGGTCGATGATCTCGCTGCACGCGTGGCGCAGTGATCTCGCACGTACCGAACCGGAGGAACGACATGTCGCTCGACGAGAAGGTTGCCGAGCTGGCCGCCCGGTACCGACCACTGGCGGTCGCGATCCTGAAGGAAGCGGTTCGCATCCCGGCCACCCAGGTCGATCAGCCGGAGGAGCAGGGCGGTGACCCCCGCGCCGGTCTGTCGAACCACGAACGGGCGCGCCTCGAGATGCTGCGCGACACGATCGTCGACGTCCAGGCCGTGCACAGCGCGGACGACGTCTGGTTCGACCCGTTCGGGAACCTGGTGTGGACCGTGCAGGACGGTCTCGACGGCATCGCTCCCGACGACAAGAAGGTCGTCTACTTCGACGGGCACTCGGACACGGTCGACGCGCTCCGCGACCAGTGGCGCGACAAGTTCGGTGGCGCGGTCGACCCCTATCTCGGCCTCGTCGACGCGTCGCGGCTCGACCACGATGCGCTCCGCGCCGAGCTCGGCTATCTCCCGCCGGACGACGAGTGGGAGCACCTCGTGTTCGGCCGCGGCACCGCGGATCAGCTCGCCGGGGTCGTCTCGCAGATCATCGCCACGAAGATCCTCCTCGAACTGGCACCCGAAGGCGCGCTCCACGGTGTCGTCGTCCGCGCGTATGCCACGGTCGCCGAGGAGGACAACGACGGCGGCGGTCCGCGCTACGTGATGGGCACGACGTTGCGCGGCGCGACACCACACCTCGTGCCCGACGTCGTGATCCTCACCGAAGGCACCGGGGACAACGAGAAAGGCGCGCTGGGCATCTACCGCGGCCAGCGCGGGCGGATGCAGATCGAGGTGACCGTCACCGGCCGTTCCTGTCACGGGTCGATGCCACACCTCGGGCTCAACCCGCTGGAGCACGGCGGAGCGATCCTCGCCGAGGCCGCGCAGCAGGCGATCACGACCGGGTTCGCCGACCACGAGTTCCTCGGGAGCGGCACACGGACGGCGTCGTGGGCGGCGCTCGACACGCCGAGTGACTGCGCCGTGCCCGAACGGTTCACGTTCCGCTTCGACCGTCGCCTGACGGAGGGCGAGACCGCCGAGCAGGCGCTCGCCGAGATCGAGCGCCTCGGCGCTGTGCGCGCCGCCCGGGACGCCGGTCTCCAAGTCGATGTCACCGTGCCCGTCTACGACGCGCCCACGGGCACGGGCTATCGGCCGGGCAACTCGCAGATCTACCCGAGCTGGGTCACTCCCGACGACCACCCGGCCATCAGGGCTGCGGTCGACACGTATCGCCGGGTGGTCAGTCCCCATGTCACCGAGCCCGCCGACGGCGCGACGGCCGGTGCACGGCGTCGTGAGCCGCGCGTCGACCGGTGGGTCTTCTCCACCGATGGCGTCGGGTTCCCGGTGCCCGCCGACGACGACTCGATCGACGTCCCGCCCTCGAAGCACTGGGTGACCGCCGGCCCGGTGAAGCATCCCGCGATGTTCGGCATCGGCGCCGGCGTCGAGCAGAACACCCATCGCATCGGGGAGTGCGTCGACGAGCGCGAGCTCGAGCACGCGATCGCGGTGCTCGCCCGCTTCCCGAGCGTGTTCGCGTCGATCTGACGTGCGCATCGTCATCGCCGTCGGAGGCAACGCCCTGCTCGAGCGGGGCGATCGTCCCGACTACGACATCCAGGAGCACAACGTCGCGATCGCCGTGGCCGCGCTCGTCCCGCTGGTCCACGACCACGACGTGATCATCACCCATGGCAACGGACCGCAGGTCGGCGTGCTGGCCATCGAGTCGGCGAGCGACCGAACGCTCCGCCGCCCCTACCCGCTCGACACGCTCGGCGCCGAGACGCAGGGTCTGATCGGGTACTGGCTCGTCCAAGAGCTCCAGAATCGGCTCCCCGAGCGGCTCGTCTCGGCGGTGGTCACGCAGACCGTCGTCGACGCGAACGATCCGGCGTTCGAGCTGCCCACCAAGTTCGTCGGCCCGGTGTACGAAGCGACCGAGGCCGAGGAGCTCGCCGGCTCGCGTGGCTGGAACATCGCCGCCGACGGCGACCGGTGGCGGCGCGTGGTCGCCTCACCGGTGCCGCTCCGGATCGTCGAGGCGGACGTGATCCGGCTCCTGGTCGACGCCGCGGTCGTCGTCGTGTGCGCCGGCGGTGGTGGCATCCCGGTGGTCGTCGACGCCGACGGACACCTGGAGGGCGTCGAGGCCGTGGTCGACAAGGACCTCACCGCCGCCTTGCTCGCCGAGGAGATGGGCGCAGACGCGCTGATCGTGCTGACCGACGTCGACGGCGTGTTCAGCGACCACGGAACGCCGGACGCGCAGCTGATCCACGACACCACGCCGGCGGTGCTGCGGGCCATGCCGTTCCCAGCCGGCTCGATGGGTCCGAAGGTCGACGCGGTGTGCCGATTCGTCGAGCGCACCGGCCACGTTGCGGCGATCGGTTCGCTCGCCGACGCCGCGGCCGTCCTGACGGGGGAGCGCGGCACCCTCGTGCGGCCCGACTGACGGCCAACTCAGCGTTGCGGCGGGGAGGGCGTGCTCCTCGGGTACCACTCCCACCAGTGGCGCAGCCGTTCGGGGGAACCGGCGTCCACCTCGTCCAACGTGGGCCCTTCATCGGGCAGTTGGAACCGAACGGCGGCGACACCGGGCTCGGCCGGCTCGACGGTCGCTCCCGCGCAGCGGACCGCATCGAGCAGCTCGGCGCTCTCCCACATCACCGTCGCCGTGAACGTCGTGATCCCATGTGCCCGTGCCACGGCGATGAGATCCCACAGGAGGAGCGAGCCGATGCCACGGTGCTGATACGCGTCGATCACGATCACCGCGGCCTCGGCCGCCGTCGGGTCGTCGCTGTCACGTGCGTATCGGGCGACGCCGACTCCTGGCTCACCGGGCTCGTCGACGGCCACGGCCCCCAGGGCGAACCGGTCGTCGTAGTCGAGATCGACGAGCTGGTCGAGCTGATGTGGCGACAGCTCATCAGGTGCTGTGCCGAACCGTGATCGACGTGAGGACGGTGAGAGCTCTGCGTAGCGCTCTGCCATCTGTGCTCGGTCGACCGGTAGCAGCGGGCGCACGAGGATCCGGTGCCCATCGCGCAGGACATGGATCCGGGCCTGTTCGGCGACCACGGGTTCAGCGCGGTCGGACTCCGGGTCCTGTCGCGATTCGGACGCCGAGGCACGTCGACGGGGCATCGTCGTTCACCGTGCGTAGATCGAGTCGATGAGGTCGGCGTAGGTCTTCTCGACGATCGCTCGCCGTACCTTGAGCGTCGGCGTGAGCTCGTCTGCCTCGATGCTCAGGTCGCGTGGCAGGATCATGAACTTGCGGATCGACTCGGCGAGGGAGACCGAACGGTTGGCCTCGTCGACGGCCGACTGGACCACGGACCGCAGCTCATCCGCCTCTCGGAGGTCGGCAACCGACTCCGTGTCGTGGCCATGCTCCTTGGCCCACTGCCCGAAGGCGGGCTCGTCGATCGTGACGAGCGCGGCGATGAACGGCCGCTGATCGCCGACGACGACCGCCTGGCTGATCAGCTCGTGGCTGCGCAACCGATCCTCGAGCGGCGCCGGCGCGACGTTCTTGCCCGCCGCGGTGACGAGCAGCTCCTTCTTGCGCCCGGTGATCCACAGGTACCCGTCGGCATCGATCTCGCCGATGTCGCCGGTGAGGAACCACCCGTCGTCATCGAAGGTCGCGGCCGTCGCCGCCGGGTTGTGCCAGTAGCCGGCGAACACCTGCGGCCCCTTGGCGAGGATCTCGCCGTCAGGCGCGATGCGGATCGACGTGCCCGCGACCGGTCGCCCGACCGTGCCCGGCTTCCACGCTCCTGGCCGGTTGACGGTGAGCGTCGGTCCGGTCTCGGTGAGGCCGTATCCCTCGTAGATGTCGAGCCCGATGCCGGCGAAGAAGTGGGTCAGACGTTCCCCGAGGGGTGCGCCGCCGCTGAACGCCAGGCGCAGGTTGCCGCCGAGGGCCTTGCGGATCTTGCCGTACACGAGCCGGCCGAAGAACGCGTGAGCCGCATTGGTCCATGGCATCACCCGACCGTTGGCCCGCTCACGCGACCAGCGAATGGCGACGTCGACGGCCCGATCGAAGATCCAACCCTTGTGCTCGCTGTGGGCGTGGTGGCGCGCGGAGTTGTACACCTTCTCGAAGATCCTGGGCACCGCGCAGATCAGCGTCGGCCGGACCATCTCCAGTTCTTCCGGCAGGTGGGGGATGTCCGTCGCGAACGCTTCACGGATCCCGCTCTCCGTGACGAACAACGCAGTGGTCTTGGTCAGCGAGTGGGCGAGCGGCAGGAAGAGCAGCGCGCTGTCGCCCGGCTGCAGCGCCGGACCGATCGCATCGAGGCTCTGCTTGACGTTGGTGTGCAGGTTGCGGTGCGTGAGCATGCAGCCCTTCGGCCGGCCCGTGGTGCCCGAGGTGTACACGATCGTCGCCAGCGCGTCGACCTGCAGTGCAGCAAGGCGCTCGTCGATCGTCGTCTCGCTCACGTCGACGCCCTCGCGTTCGAGCTCGTCGAGCCCACCCTCGTCGATCGTCACCACACGACGGCACTCAGGGAGCTGATCGGACATCCACTCGAACGTCTCGCGCATCGCCGCGGTCTCGACCACGAGCACCACCGAACCGCTGTCACTGACGATCCATTGCAGTTGCTCGGCCGACGACGTGTCGTAGATCGGCACGGTCACCCCGCCCGCGAGCAGCGTCGCGTAGTCGACGAGCAACCACTCGAGTCGGGTGTGCGCCATGAGTGCAACCCGGTCCCCGGGCATCACGCCGGCTGCGACGAGACCCTTCGCGAGCCTGCGCACTCGACTGGCGAACTCGCTCACCGGCACATCGACGAACTGGTCGCCCACGCGCACAGCAGCGATCGGAAACTTCGGGTCCTGCTCGGCCAGATCCAGCAACGGACGCAGCAGATGCGCGTCGTTCGGCAACGGCGTCAGCGGCCCTCCCTCGATGACGTTCACGGGAGACTCCTTCCCTCATGACGATCGTCACGCACCGGCCTCGCAGTGACCAGGGCCGTAGGTCACTGCGTGAGGAATTCGGCCCATCGCGCGCGGCGTACGGTCGTGGACGTGGTGACGATCGACCCTGGTCGCTGCGGTCCGGGTCGGACGATCATGTTCTCGACGATCGGGGACCGGAGAGAGCGATGAAGGCGATGAGTGAACGCCAGCGCTTGGGCGTGCAGGACGCGCTGTGGCTGGAGATGGACAGGCCGACCAACTTGATGGTGGTCGACTCGTTGGTCTGGACGGCCACGCCGATCGACTGGGAGCGCTTCCACGCCGTCGCCCGGGAGCGGTTGTGGGACCGCTACCGCGTCTTCCGGAGCGTGGTCGTGCGGGGTGACGACGGCGCCTGGTACTGGGAGGAGCGATCCGGCGAGGACTTCTCGTCGCACATCACCCACGTCGAGCTCCCCGAACCGGGGGGCGACGCCGAGCTGCAGGATCTGATCGCCTCGCAGCGGACGACGCCGCTCGATCGGGACCGACCGCTGTGGCGCATGTTCTGCGTCGACGGGTTCAAGGGAGGCAGCGCGATCGTCACGCGAACCCACCACGCCATCGCCGACGGGATCCGCATGGTCCAGCTGGCGATGAGCCTGTTCGACGCTGCCCCGGAAGGTGGGGCGATCATCGGCCCGGCAGTGCAGCTGCACGCCGCCAAGGCGCAGGGGCCTGGCAAGCCGTTGGGCGAGCAGCTCCGAGCCGGCGCGGCGTCGGTCGTGTGGGAGCTCGCCGATCTCACGAGCGAGGTGGTCGGCCCCGTCGGCGACGCCGTCATCGACCCGCTCGGCGGCGCGATCGAGCGGATCGGCGCGCTGGGCCAGACGCTCGGGCACGCCGCGGCGAACGCCGCGGGCAAGTCGATCGACCTTGCCGGGACGGCCGTGACGAATCCCGTCGGCGCCGCCCACAGCGCGGCGACGATGGCTGCTGCCGCCGTCGGGTCGACCGCGTCATGGCTGCGCTCGGCGATGCGCCCGAGGCTGCCTGGCAGCGGGCCACTGGTCGACCTCTTCTCCGCAGCGCCCGGCGATGTCGACTTCGCCCGCAAGCTCCTGATCGGCACACGCAACGACACGGCGTGTTGGAGCGGTCCGGTCGGCACCCGCAAGGCTGTTGCCTGGTCGGCGCCGCTGCCGCTCGCGCGCGTGAAGGAGGTCGCTCGCGCCAACGACGCCACGGTGAACGACGTGCTGGTCACCTGCGTCGCCGGCACCTTGCACGCCTACCTCGCGCGGCACAACAGCTCGTGCGCGTCGGTGAACTGGATGATCCCGGTCAACCTGAAGCCGCTCGACCTCACGCTGCCCGAGGATCTGGGCAACAGCTTCGCGATCGTGCAGCTCGAGCTGCCGACCGACGTCGCCGACCCGTTGGCCGTCCTCGACGTGGTCCAGAGCAGGATGGGCCGCATCAAGAACGGCCACGAGGCGGCCGTCGCGTTCCTCATCCAGGAGATCATCTCCGGGTTCAGCAAGACGATCTACCAGGCGTCGGTCGACCTCCTCGCCAACCGGGCGATCGGGGTGCTGACGAACGTCCCCGGCCCTCCGGTCCCCGTCTACCTGGCCGGTGAGAAGGTGGAGGGAATGGTCGGCTGGGCGCCACTGTCCGGCAACCAACCGATGTCGTTCACCATCTACAGCTACGACGGCAAGGTGTTCGTGGGGATCGCCTGCGACGCCGACCTCGTCCCCGACCACGAGCAGATCGTCGACGGCTTCGCCGATGCCTTCCGGCGGCTGGCTGTCGCCATCCGCTGACGACCCCCCCAATCGGTTGACGGCGGTCATTCGCTGACGACCGTCATTTGCTGACGGCCGTCAGTCGCTGACGGCCGCGATCCTGCTGCGCGACGGTCAGTCGCCGTAGGCCGCGCGGAGCAGGCCCTCGAGCTCGCGCAGCAGCGGCATCCGCGGGTTCGTGCGGATGCTCGGATCCTCGAACGCGGTGCGCAGCAGTTCGGGGATCGCCGCTTCGAACTCAGCGGCGTCGATGCCGGCCTCCCGCAGCGTGCGCGGGATGCCCACGGTCGTGAGCAGCTCGTCGACGTGCGTGAAGAGGCGGCGCCGCTGCTCGTCGGGGCCGTGACCACCGAACAGCACCCAGCCGAGCATGGCGTACTTCTCGGGAGCGACGTAGGCGCCGTAGCCGGGTGCCGGCATGAACTTCGTCGGCAGCGCCGAGTTGTAGCGCATGACGTGCGGCAGGAAGATCCCGTTGACCCGACCGTGCGAGAGCCCGAAGCGGGCACCGACGGCGTGGGCGAGAGCGTGGTTCACGCCGACGAAGGCGTTGGCGAAGGCCAGCCCGGCGATCGTTGCCGCGTTGGCCATCGCCGTGCGGGCGGCGAGGTCGTCGCCGTCTGCGTACGCCTTCGGCAGCGCGTCGAAGATGAGCCGCGCTGCCTGCACGCAGAACGCGTCGGTGTACGGCGTGGCGAAGATCGACACGCCGGCCTCGAGGGCGTGGGTCAGCGCGTCGATGCCGGTGTCGGCGGTCAGCGACGGTGGCATCGTGAGCGTCAGGTTCGGGTCGACGATGGCGATGTCGGGCACCAGCGTGTAGTCGACCAGGCTCACCTTTCGGCCGGCGCTGGAGATCACCGCCGCCGGCGACACCTCGGATCCCGTGCCGGCCGTGGTGGGGATCGCCACCAGCGTCACGCGATGGGGGTCCTGCGGGTACTCGGCGACGCGCTTGCGAGCGTCGAGGAAGGGCAGCGAGAGGTCGTGCAGCGAGCACTCCGGATGCTCGTACAGCAGGCGCATCACCTTGGCGGCGTCGATCACCGACCCGCCGCCGACCGCGACGATCGCGTCCGGCTGCACCCGTACGAGGAGATCCACCCCGGCCTTGACCACTGCCTCATCCGGCTCGATCGGCACGTCGGCGAACACACGGACGTTGCGCGCCCCGTCGAGGTGGCGGCGCACCTCCTCGGTGACGCCACGAGCGTCCATCACCCCGTCGGTGACGATGACCACCTGGGCGGCGCCGAGCTCGCGCAGCTGGTCGAGCGCGCCAGGGTTGACGAACACGTCGCCGCGCACCCGGAACCACTGCGGTGGCGTCCGCCGCCGGCTCACGACCTTGATGTTGAGCAACTGCCGGTAGTTGACGTTCTCGGTAGTCAGCGAGCCGCCCCAGGTCCCACATCCGAGCGAGAACGTCGGGGTCAGGTTGTTGTACACGCCGCCCAGCGCGCCGACCGCCGTCGGAGCGTTCACCAGGATGCGGCCGGTGCGCACCGCGCTCGAGAACGCATCCACAGCGGCCTCGTCACGGGCGTAGACGGCCGAGGTGTGCCCCAGGCCGCCGCTCTCGGTGACGAGCACGCAGGCATCCACGGCGTGCTCCACGCTGTCAGACCTGACGAGGCCGAGCACCGGCATGAGCTTCTCGTGCACGAGCGGGTGCGCGGCGAGCTCCGCGAGGTCGCTCGGCAGCGGCGCGACGAGCACCTTCACCTCGTCGGGGACGTCGATGCCCGCCTCGCGGGCGAGCACGGCGGCCGGCTGACCGAGCGCCGCTGGGTTGACCACGTTGTCGCAGCCGAACACGAACCCGCTCAGACGGTCCACCTCGTCGGCTGCGAGCACCTTGGCGCCCATCCGCTCGAACTCGGTGACGACGGCGTCGTAGATCGCTGCGTCGACGACGCAGGTCTGCTCGGCGGGGCAGATCACGGAGGCGTCGAACGTCTTGGAGATCAGGATGTCGACGACCGCCATCGGTACGTCGGCGCTGCGATGCAGGTACACGGGTGCGTTGCCCGGCCCGACGCTGATCGCCGGCTTCCCGGCGCTGTTGGCGAGGGCGACGATCTTGGGGCCGCCGGTCGTCCAGATGAAGTCGATGCCGGGGTGGTGGAAGAGGTGGTGGGTCACCGCGTGGTCGGCATCGGGGATCACCTGGATCGCGCCGGGCGGTAGCCCCGCGGCTTCACCCGCCTCGCGCAGGATCTCGGCCGAGCGTTCGGCGCAGCGCACCGCCCGTGGCGACGGCCGGAACATGATCGCGTTGCGGGTCTTGGCGGCCACGATCGCCTTGAACAGCACGGTCGAGGTCGGGTTGGTGACCGGCGTGATCGCCATCACGACGCCGATCGGCTCGGCGATCCACTGCAGGCCGGCCTCGGCATCCTCGTCGATCACTCCGGCCGACTTCTTGCCGCGCAGGTAGTCGTAGAGGAACTCGGTCGCGACGTAGTTCTTCACCACCTTGTCCTCGATGACCCCGAAGCCGGTCTCCTCGACGGCAAGCAGGGCGAGCTCGACGGCGTGCTCGAGACCGGCGACGACCATGGCCTGGACGATGCGGTCGACAGCGGTCTGATCGAGGTCGCGGAACGCGTCAGCGGCGCTCCGCGCCCGCGCCACCACCTGGTCGAGCTCGGCGCAGCGGGCGGGGGGCAGCCCCGACGGGGCCGCGGTGGTGGGAGAGGTGGCAATGGTCGTCACGGGTCAAGCAGACGACGATCCCGGGCAGCGGACTAGATGCATTGGTCACACCCCGATGAGCCGGGTGGCTATCAGGTGTGGCGGTTCGTGACGGCCACGAGGAGGACGGGGAGCCGGCTGCGGTTGAGGATCTCGCGAGCAACCTCACCGCGAGCGGGATCGTCGGTCTGAGGCCACCCGATGGCGAGCATGTCGGGCGCGACGTCGTCGGCGGCGGTGAGGATCTCGTCGACGGGCATGCCGATCCGCAGCACGAGGCGGGCCTCGGGCGCGCCGGGGCAGTATCGGGCCAGGAACTCGTTCGCGTAGGCCTGGGTCTCGTACTGGACCTGGTCGCAGAAGCTCGGGATGGAGTCCTCGTCATCGACGTGCACGACGACGAGCTCCAGGTCCGCCGCCGCCCCGAGCTCGATCGTCCGCAGCATGTCGCGCGCGTTCCGTGGCGTTCCCTCCATGGCGACGAGGACGCGTCTGACCCGCGCCGGGGGGCTCGCCTCGGGCGGCACCATCACGACCGGCTTGGCGATCACGCCCGCCAGGGCCAGCGCGAGGTGCCCGGCCGGGCGGCGTCCGGCGGGTCGGGCCCGCGTGCCGAGCACCACGGCGACGACGTCGTCGTCATCGGTGAGATGGCGGATCTGCTCGAAGGGGTCACCCACGAGCCGGCGGAGCGGGACGTGCATCGCTCTTGCCGTCGCCTCGGTCGTCCGGCCGTCGCTGTCGGCGTTGGCCACGTGCACCGCCACCACGTGCGCGTCCAGGGCGGGTGCCAGCGCGAGCGCGGTCGCCAGAACGGGCTTGGCGGCGGCCGAGTCGTCGATCGCAGCAAGGATCGTCGTCATGTGATGACCTCCCAGTTCGGACCGCGGGCCGAGAACTGCAAACCGGCCGGTCCCGCGGTGTACGGCGCGGATCCGACGGACACGGCAGCCGGTGGGTCGGCGTGGATCGTGAGGAGCGAGGGCTCGGTGCGAACTCGCACGTGGCTGCCCCGGTACGTCACTCGCACTTCCAGCCCGCTCCACGCGGGAGGATGATGCGGGTCGACGTGGAGACGGTCCGCGTTGGCACGCAGGCCGGCGAAGCCGAAGGCGAACGCCTGCCAGAGACCCCCCATGGTCGCGAGGTGGAGCCCGCTCGCGGTGGTCTCGGTGAGGTCGTCGAGGTCCATCCGAGCCGCGATCCGCAGCGCGTCCAGCGCTCGGTCGTGGTCGCCCACTCGGGCGAACAGCGACGCGTGGATCGGCGGCGAGAGCGAGCTGCCGTGCGCCGTGCGCGGCTCGTAGAAGCGCAGGTTCGCCGCGAGCGTGCCCGGCGCGACGTGGTCGGGGATCAGATGGTGGAGCATCAGCACGTCGGCCTGCTTCAACACCTGGGCACCATGGACGCGACGGGCACCCAGCAGCAGATCGGCGGCGATCGGGCGCCGGGGCGCGACCTCCGCGATGAGCAGCGACTCCAGCCGGTTGAATCCTGCGAACTGCTCGTACACGCCGGTGTGAGGGTCGAACCCGTCGACCAGCGCGTCTGCCGCCTCCCGCCAGCCTGCGATCTCGGCGACGTCCACGTCCTGGGCTCCCGTCGGCGCGACTTCGACGGCGTCGGCGGCCGTGCGCAGATTCCAGCGAGCCATCACGTTGGTGAACGCGTTGTCGTCGACCGGTTCGTGGTACTCGTCAGGGCCGATGACGCCGTAGATGTGCCCGGTGCCGTCCCTCCCCATGCGGATGCGGGATCGCCAGTAGCGTGCGGTCTCGACGAGCAGGCGGAGACCGGGCCCACAGGCGAACTCCTCGTCGCCGGTCCAGTCCGTGTAGAAGCAGGCGGCCCATGCGACCTGGGCGGCGATGTGCTCCTCCAGGAGTCCGGTTCGGATCGGAACGAGCCGCCCCGTCCGGTCACGGGCGGAGCTCGGCGTGACGTCCGCGCCCGACCGCGCAGATTCCCATGGGAAGCGCGCACCCGCCCGGCCGTTCGCTCGGGCGATCGCCTGGGCGGCGGGGAGGCGCCGAAGCCGGTACTCCAACATCGCCCGCGCGGCAGCGGGCCGCGTGGCCGCGAGGAAGGGGAGCGTGAAGGTGTCCGCGTCCCAGAAGACGTGGCCGCGATAGCCCTCGCCGGTGAGTCCCCTGGCGCCGACCGCAGCCTCACCCTCCTCGGGGACCGAGGACATCAGGTGGTACATGGCGAACCTGGTGGCCAGCTGCAGCGCGTCGTCCCCCTCAATGCGGATGTCCGCGTCCTCCCACCGGCTCGTCCACGCCTGACGGTGTTCGGCGAGCAGGTCGGCGAAGCCGGTGGCTGCCGCTTCGCGGGCGCGGCATACCGCGACGTCCGGGACGGGCAGCCGTTCGCCATGGCCCTCGTACGCCACGACGCGATCCGCGACGGTTCCCTGGCCGTCCGCCGTCCTCACCTCGTGCGCCGCTGCGACCATCCCACCGGTCAGGCCCGACGCGCCCGCTGCGCTCATCCAGGCGACTTCGCCATCGACGCCTTCCTCGGCGACGGCGCCGTCGGTCGATGGCCGGAGCAAGGGCCCGGTGCGCGAATCGGGGCAGCGCGCCCGCATCACCGAGAGACCAGGGCGGGCGATCGACGAGAATCGCAGGGCCTGCACCGGCCCGGCGTCGGCGACGGCATGCTCCCAGAGCACACCGGTTCGCAGGTCGAGGACGCGCCGGAGCGCGGCGCCGGGCTCGATGCGATACGGCAGGTGGAACCCCACGGGTCCCGACAAGAGGTGCGTCTCGGCCCCCTCACCCTGGTACACACCGCCGGCGACCGTCCAACGGCGCTCACCGGGGTGACCGGCGAGCGTCGCGCCTCCGACGCCGACGCGGCCGTCAGCCAGGGCCATCAATGCTTCGCGGACGCGTTCCTGGTCGGGATCGAACCCGTCGAGCACGACGCACCACAGGGGGTCGAAGTCGGCGTCCGGGTCGAACCCGTCGAAGTGCGCCGCCGCCTCGACGTCGGTCGGCACGATGTCGGGCTCGAGCTCGTAGGTCATCGCGAAGCCCCCTCCGGACGATCCGCTTCCGTTCGTTCCAGCCAGCGCCCGTCGGGCCCGGCGTTTCCAGAGTCGAAGGTCCCGCGTCGCTCCGGGGTGTCGGTTCAGGTCGGGCGGGCCTTGATCCAACGCTGGAAGTCGGCAACCGGTTCCTCGAGGCGAGTCAGGCGCAGGACGTCGATCAGTCCGCTGGCCAGGCCGGCCTGCACCCGCGCGCACGACGTCATGTCTTCGGCGTGGACGGCGACGAGCATCGCCATCAGTCCACTCACCCTTTCGGCGTCGAACCGCTCGCGTTGGCCCGGATGAGCGAGCAGGTGCCACGTCACGTCGTGGCGGGTTGCGTCGATCGGCACGACGTGCAACCAGAACGCGTAGCGCGACACGCTGCCTCCGAGGAGCAGCGGGAAGGCCGACCACACCGAGAGGTCACGGGAGTGCTCGACGGTGATGCCCGGCATCCACTCACCCGGCTCACCTTCGATGCCACCGATGCTGTCCACGGTCATGCACGCCCACGGCGCGCCGTTGCTCGGCGAGACGCGCGTGGTGCGAGCCGGTTGGAACGCCTCCACCGACTCCCGGTGCGTACCGATGTGGTGGTAGCACTCGATCCAGTTCTCGACCATCACCTTCCAGTTCCACGCCGACTCGAACCGCTCCGACGCCACCGTGACCAGCTCGCCCCATCGCCACGGCGCGATCAGCTCCGACAGCGCGGCCAGCGCCGCATGGGGTTCGGCCGCGTCCCCCGACAGGTTCGCCAGCACGAATCCCTCCCAGATCGTGTGGCGGATCTCGGGCAGGCACGCACCGTCGAGATCGGCGTCCTCAGCGAGCGGGGCACCGATCAGCGAGCCGTCGAGTCGGTACGCCCATCGGTGGTACGGGCACACCAGCGTGGACGCTCGCCCGTTCCCGTCGTCGACGAGCTGCGATCCTCGATGAGCGCAGACGTTGCCGAGCACGCGGATCGCGCCATCACCGTCGCGCACGGCCACCACCGGCCTGCCGACGAGCGTGACGGCGATCCGGTCGCCCGGTTCACGAAGCTGGTCCGCTCGGCACACCGGCAGCCACTCGCGGCACAGCACGCGCTCCGCTTCGACTGCATAGACGGCCGCATCCACGTAGTCGTTCGGCACGAGGGATGCCCGCAGATCGGCCATCGCCCGGATCAGTCGGCGATCCTGGCGACCAGGCGGCCGAGCTGGCCGATCGGCTCCTCGACCTCGGTCGGCACGTGCGGTTCGTGCGTGTCGGTGAACTGCCAGGCCCTCATCGCGCGTCGACCTCCAGCCGAACCGGTGCTCCGCCAGGTCGGCGTTGCGTGCGTGCGGTCCGGCGCGCGAACACTAACGAGGTGCTCGTGCCCGACGGCCCGTGGCGATCACGCGCCCAGTGCACGCAGCGCGTCCAGGAGCTGATCGATCTCGGTCTCGGTGTTGTAGTAGTGGACCGAGGCCCGCACGAGCGCGGGCAGTCCTCGGTGTGGCTGGTCGTAGCGGGCGTACTCCGGCAGTGAGACGTGCGTGTTGACACCGGCGCGGGAGAGGCCGGCCTTGATCTCCTCGGCGCTTCGCCCGTTCACGGTGAACGTGACGATGCCCCCGCGAATCGCACCCTTGTCGTGGACCTCCACGCCCTCGAGCGTCGCGAGTCCGTTGCGCAACGCGTCGGCGAGCGCCTGGATCCGGGGCCACGTGGTCTCGATGCCGACGTCGAGGGCGTAGTCGATCGCGGCTGCAAGGCCGAGCTTCGCCGCGTAGTTGCTCTCCCAGTTCTCGAAGCGTCTGGCGTCGGGGCGGACCTCGTAGGTGCCGTCGCCGGTCCAGATCGCCGCATGGAGGTCGAGGAACGGAGGCTCGAGCCGTTCGAGCGCGCGCCGGCCGACGAAGAGGAAGCCGCATCCCCTCGGGCCGCGGAGGTACTTGCGGCTGGTGGCGGAAAGGACGTCGCAACCGATGGCCGTCACGTCGATCGGAAGCTGGCCGACGGACTGGCAGGCATCGAGGACGAAGAAGACCTCGTGGTCTCGGCACAGCGCGCCGACTGCCGCGGCCGGGTTGATCAGCCCGCCGTTCGTGGGGGCATGGGTGAGGGCGACCAGTGCCGCTCCCGCTGCGAGCTCGGAGGCGAGGTGATCGAGCGAGATCTGGCCGTGCTCGTCGTCGTCGTCGATCAGCACGATCTCGATCCCATGGCGGCGCTGCAGCTGCAACAGCGCGATGACATTGCTCGCGTACTCCGCCCGTGCTGTGATCACGCGGTCGCCGGGACGGAACGGGAACCCGTAGACGGCCATGTCCCACGCACGGGTCGCGTTCTCGACGACGGCGATCTCCTCCGGCGATGCGCCGACCAACGTCGCGATCGATACGTAGAGACCCTCCAGGCGCTCCGCCGCCTCCGCGGCGGCTTCGTAACCGCCGATCTCGGCCTCACGGCGGACATGACCGACGACGGTGTCGACGACCACCTGCGGCGGGAGCGCGGCGCCGGCGTTGTTGAAGTGGACGACGTTCTCGACCCCTGGTGTGTCGCGACGTGCGGCTTCGACCCACGGTTCCATGCCCACGTCATAGCCGTCGGCGAGCAACGCCGTTGACGGCGATCGGGCTACGATCGCCGTCCGCATGACGACCACCCCCGCCCGGAGCGTGTACATCGTCTCGCCCGAAGGACACACCGGGAAGTCGGTCGTTGCGCTCGGCTTGCTCGACCTGCTCGCGCGGCGGGTGCAGAAGGTGGGCGTCTTCCGCCCCGTCACCCGCTCGTTCGCGAGCGACGATCAGGTGGTCAAGCTGCTCCTCGGACACGACGGTGTCGACCTCGACTACGAGTCGTGCTTGGGCGTGACCTACGACGAAGTGCACGCCGATCCGGACGCCGCCTTGGCGACGATCATCGATCGCTACCGCGCCGTCGAGCGCGAGTGCGAGGTCGTGGTCATCGTCGGCTCGGACTACACCGATGTCGCCGGGCCGACCGAGCTCGCCTTCAACGCGCGTGTCGCCACCAACCTGGGCGCGCCGGTGCTGCTCGTCGTGAGCGCGTTCGAGCGGACGCCCGACGACGTCGCGCTGCTGGTCGAGATCGCCACCGCTGAGCTCGGCCAGGCGCATGCGGTGACCGTCGGCGTCCTCGCCAACCGTTGCGACCCGGGTCAGCTCGACGCGGTGCGCGACCGGTTGACCGAGCTCGGCCTGCCCGCGTGGGTGCTCCCGGAGACCCCGCTGCTGTCCGCTCCGCTCGTTGCCGATCTGATGACCGCGCTCGACGGAACGATGCTCTGGGGCGACGACGCGATGTTGGACCGCGAAGCCGAGCACATGCTGGTCTGCGGGATGAACGTCGAGCACGTGCTCGAGCGACTGCTCGACGGGCAGCTCTGCATCGCCGCCGGGGATCGTCCGGAGATCCTGGTGGCACTCGCCGCCGCCCATGCTGCAGAGGGCTTTCCTTCGTTGGCGGGCATCGTGCTCAACGGCGGCTTCCGCCCCGGGGACCTCGTGGTTCGGCTCGTCCGCGGACTCGACGAGCACCTCCCGATCATCCTCACGGCGTACAACTCCTACGACGCGGCACGCGTCGTCGCGTCGACGCGGGGACTCCTCGGACGAGGCACCCAGCGGAAGGTCGACACGGCGCTCGGCGTGTTCGAGGCGCACATCGACCCGGACTCGCTCCTGCACAGCCTCGACGTCCCGCGCAGCGCCGTGGTCACGCCGCTGATGTTCGAGTCGATGCTGCTCGAACGGGCTCGTGCCCATCGTCAGCACATCGTGCTCGCCGAGGGCGATGACGAACGCATCCTGCGCGCCGCGTCCACCCTGCTCTCGCGACAGGTCGTCGACCTGACGGTGCTCGGCACGCCATCGCAGGTTCGCGCGCAGGCGGCATCGCTCGGGCTCGACCTCGACCGCGCCCGCTTCGTCGATCCGAGGTCCTCGGACCTCGTCGAGCCGTTCGCCGTGGAGTACACGCGGCTGCGCGCTCACAGGGGGATGACGCTCGAACGTGCTCGGGACATCGTCCGTGACGTCTCGTACTTCGGCACGATGATGGTGCACGCCGGCCATGCCGACGGCATGGTGTCGGGCGCCGCCCACTCGACCGCACACACGATCACGCCGTCGTTCGAGATCATCAAGACAGCACCGGGTACGGAGATCGTGTCGTCGGTGTTCTTCATGTGCTTGGCCGACCGTGTGCTCGTCTACGGGGACTGCGCGGTCATCCCCGATCCCACGGTCGAGGAACTGGCCGACATCGCCGTCTCGTCGGCAGCCACCGCCGCGCAGTTCGGCATCGACCCCCGGGTGGCGATGCTGTCCTACTCCACCGGCGAGTCGGCGACGGGTGCCGACGTCGACAAGGTCAGGGGAGCGACCGAGCTCGTCAAGGCGCGCCTTCCCGATCTGATCGTCGACGGCCCGCTCCAGTACGACGCCGCTGTGGATGCCTCCGTCGCCGCGGCGAAGCTGCCCGGCTCCGAGGTCGCCGGTCGGGCGACCGTGTTCATCTTCCCTGACCTCAACACCGGCAACAACACGTACAAGGCAGTCCAGCGGTCGTCCGGCGCGGTTGCGATCGGCCCGATCCTGCAGGGCCTCAACAGACCCGTCAACGACCTGTCGCGCGGCGCGACCGTGCGTGACATCGTCAACACGGTGGCGATCACCGCGATCCAGGCCCACGCCATGAAGCACGAGCGCGGCACCGATGCCGCCGATGGGACGTCGCGTCAGTGAGCGAGACCGTCCTCGTCCTCAACTCCGGCTCCTCATCGATCAAGTACGAGCTGATCGATCCGCGGGGCGGCGCACGACTCACGTCCGGACTCGTCGAGCGCATCGGCGAGGACATGGCGCGCATCGCGCACTCCCACGACGGGACCACGACCGAGCGCCGCCAGCGCATCGCGACCCACCACGAGGCGCTGGCGACCGTGCTCGCGCTGTTCGACGAGGTCGGGCCGCGGCTGTCGGACGTCGGCATCGTTGCCGTCGGCCACCGTGTCGTCATGGGTGGCAAGCACTTCTCCGCCGCGACCCTCATCGACGCCGATGTCGTTGCCACGATCGAGCGCCTCTCGCCACTAGCGCCGCTCCACAACCCCGCCAATCTCGCGGGGATCAACGTCGCCCGCGACCTGCTCCCGGACATCGCGCACGTTGCCGTCTTCGACACCGCCTTCTTCCACGACCTCCCGTCCGCTGCTGCGACCTACGCGCTCGATCGCAAGGTTGCCGCGCAGCACTCCGTGCGTCGGTACGGCGCCCACGGGACGTCGCACGAGTACGTGTCCCGGAGAGCTGCAGAGGTCCTCGGCCGCGACGTGCGCGAGCTCAAGCAGATCGTCCTGCACCTCGGCAACGGGGCTTCGGCGTCGGCAGTCGCGCACGGTGCCCCCGTGGACACCTCGATGGGTCTCACGCCGCTCGAAGGCCTCGTCATGGGCACGCGCACCGGCGACATCGACCCCGCGGTCGTCTTCCACCTGTGGCGCAACGCCGGCATGACCGTCGACGAGATCGACGACCTGCTCAACAGGCGGTCGGGCATGAAGGGCCTCACCGGCCACAACGACATGCGCGAGGTGCACCGGCTGATCGCCGCCGGCGACGTCGATGCCCGCGTGGCGCTCGACGTCTACGTACACCGACTGAAGAAGTACGTCGGTGCGTACGCAGCGGTGATGGGCGGGCTCGACGCGCTGTCGTTCACAGCGGGGGTCGGTGAGAACGACGCAGTGGTGCGCGCCGATACGGCCGAAGGGTTGGGCTTCCTGGGCATCGACATCGACCCGGTGCGCAATGCCGTGCGCTCGCACCTCCCGCGCCTGATCTCGCCCGACGCCGCCAGGGTCGCCGTCATGGTGATCCCCACCGACGAGGAGATGGCGATCGCCCTCGCGACGATGTCGATCGTCGAACGCGGGCACGCCGGTTCGAACGAAGCACCGCCGCGGGCAGTGACGCCGCCCGTTTAGCGCCACACGCCGAACGGGTACCATGCCGCCATGACGATCCAGGAGCGCGACCTCACCACCGAGTGGACCCGTCTCAGCCGGGCGGTGCCCACGATGGAAAGCGACCCCGACAGCACCGACGGTGGAGATGCCGACGGTGAGGACGGTGGTGATTCGGACGGTACCGATGGCGGCGACACCGACGGCACCGACGGTGGGGACACCGACGGGACCGACGGCCAGGATGCCGACGGCACCGACGCCTGATCGACGCTCTCGTGCCCGCGCTCTCCCGGCGCGAGTTCCATCCCGACGCTCCCCGTCTGCACGACTTCGTCGGCGACCGGGCGGCATACCTCGCTGACGACATATACCGGCGCGTCCGCGAATTCGTTGCCGTCGACGCGGTGCTGACCGCGATCCGCGAGCGGGCACCTTGGGCCGATCCCGACCGCTTGTGGGACGTGGCGCTCGCCGGCGGCCTGCGCGCCCCGGCGTTCCGGATGGTGCGTGACGGCTCGACGCTCGGCCGGGCCGAGACGTGTCGCACTGCCGGCGTCGGCAACGTCGAGCTGGACGACGTCGTCGAGCCCAATCGGGTGCTCGAGCTCCACGCCGATGGAGCCACCCTCGTGCTGCAGGGCCTCCAGCACGTCGATCCTGTGTTCGCGCGGCTGTCGACGAACCTTGCGCTCGATCTCGACCAGCCGGTGCAGGTGAACGCGTACGTGAGCCCGGCCAACGCGCGGGGACTCGACGTCCACTTCGACTTCCACGATGTGATCGTCGTGCAGCTCGCCGGCACCAAGCGCTGGCGGGTGTGGGAGCCGCTCGAGCGCACGCGTCGCCCGCTGACGTCGGGGGCGATGATCGCCGCTCCACGGCTCGATGAACTCGGCACACCGCTGATCGACCGGAGCCTGGCAGCGGGGGACTGCCTGGCGGTGCCGCGTGGCTTCCCTCATGCAGCGGAGACGATCGATGACGAGTCGACACATCTCACGATCGGCATCATGGCGCTGACGTGGGAGCGAGTGATCCGCCGAGTTCTCGCAGCGGGCGTCTCGGGCACGGCGCTCGCCGACCGCCTGGAGGCCGGTGCGCTGTGGGCCGGGTACGACCCGAGCGCCGCGCTGACCGCGTTGGGTGACGCGCTCCACACGCACGCGCTGCGCGATGCCGTCGCCGCCGAGGTGTGGCGGAGGCAACCGCGAACCCGACTCCGGCCTCGCCGCGTCCGGCGGTTGACGCCGGAGCAGTCGCTGCGCGTGACGGCTGGGCCGCTCCTGTGGCTCACGCGCTCGCACACGGATGCGCGGCTCGAGCTCGGTGACCGCCGGGTCGTGCTCCCGCCCGAGGCGCACGCGTTGGTCGCCGCCGTGCTGTCGACCGAGTCGCCGTTCGTCCTCGGCGACGTGCGCGGTGACCTGGACGCCGACTCGGCGATGGTCGTGCTGCAGCGGCTGTTCGTCGAAGGGGTGCTCGAGTTTGCCTGAGTTCCAGTGTTCGGTCGCCGCGAACGAGCGTCGCGAGAACCTGTTCGCCACCGCCTCGCAGGTCTCCCGATGGTTGCTCGTCGAGCTCCGCCACGCCTGGGGTCGCGATGCGATCGCCGATGGCGATCTCGCGAACCACGTCCCCGCCGGCTGGGAGCGCTCGCTCCGGGCGCAGGGCATCCGCCCGGTGGCGATCCGTCGCGACCTCCGACGTCGCGACACGGCGCAGACCATGCGGCTGTTCCACGTCCGCGCCGAGCGCGGGTCGACGCAGCCGGGCCGCTTGTGGCGGCGCGAGGTCGCCACGCTCGGCGACGTGCCGGCGGCGACCGCCGATCTGTCGTCCGCCGGCCTGTCGGCGAACTGGCAGGAGGTCGACGAGACGCTGGTCCTCGTGTGCACGAACGGACGCCACGATCCGTGCTGCGCGACGTTCGGTCGCCCGCTCGTGCGCCACCTGAGACACACCGCGGTCGGGAGCTCGGTGTGGGAGTGCTCGCACATCGGCGGCGACCGGTTCGCGGCGAACCTCGTGGTGCTGCCCCAGGGTCTGTACTTCGGGCGCGTGACGATCGATCGTGTGGATGCCCTGCTGGACGGGTTGCACCGCGGCGAGCTCGACCTCGAGACGTATCGGGGCCGATCCACGCTGCGGTACGTCGAGCAGGCGGCCGAGCACTTCGTCCGCCGCGAGCTCGGCCTCGCCGCGGTCGACGCGATCGCCGGCGTTCGCCGCTCGGCTGACCACGTCGACGTCGAGCTGCGCGACGGCGACGGGTTCCACGTCGAGCTCGCGCGCATGATCACGCTCGCCCCCACGCCGCTCACGTGCCGGGGTCCTGCCGACGCGTCCTACCCGACCTACCGCCTCGTCGACATCAGGCGCATCCGCTGATGGTTGTCGATGGGCGGCGCCGCACGTCAGCGGCCTGTGGCGACCGTCGCCGTCGCCGGTGCCGGTGCCGGTGCCGGTGCCGGTGCCGTCGCGGACGCCTCGACGACGGCTCGCAACCGCTCCAGGTCCCCGGCGAGGTTCCGGTCGAGCATGCGGCGCAGCAGCGGCGCCATCAAGCGCTCGAGGCCCGTCGGCGTGACGGTGAGCTCGAGCTGCACCCTGCTCCGGCCGGCGTCGAGCGGTTCCACCGACCGGGCGCCGTGGGCCTGGGCACCACGAGTCGTGCGCCACGTGAACCGGCGGCCGGGGTCGACGGAGGTCACCTCGCCGTCGTTGTGCCAGACCTTCCCGGCGAAGCGGAGCTCCTCGGCAGTGGTGGTGCCCGCCGAGAGCGGGCCCTCGGGTGAGGGAGTCATGCGGATGACGCCGGTTCGCCACTGCGGGTCCCGGCGGTAGTCGGTGACCACTGCCCACACGTCTTCAGGTCGCGCGGTCAGGTCGGTCGTGTGGGTGATGGTGAAGGCGGTCATTGCGGCTTGGCTCCCTCGCTCGTGACGGTCAGGTCGTCACTATGACGACAAGTAATCATGCATCGAAAAGTACGGCGTCGAAGTTTCGGTGTCAAGATGTTTCGTATCGAAGTAGTCTGTGCGCATGAGCGCAACGGATCGTGACGACGTCGACGAGGTGGTCGCGCAATGGGCGCGCGAGCGGCCCGAGCTCGAGCTGTCGCCGATGGCGACGTTCGGACGTCTCGGCAGGTTCCTCGCCCACGCCTCACGCTCCGTGGACGCCGTGTTCGACGCCCACGGCTTGAACCTCGGCGAGTTCGACGTGCTGGCCGCGCTGCGCCGCAGCGGTGAGCCCTACGTCATGCGTCCGACGGACCTGGCGCGGACGCTGATGCTGTCGCCGGCGGGGATGACGAACCGGCTCGACCGGCTGGAAGCGGCCGGACTCGTCGAGCGCAGCAACGACCCCGACGACCGGCGCAGCCAGGTCGTGGCCCTCACCGGCACCGGCCGGGCCACCGTCGACGCTGCCGTCGTCGACCACGTGGTGAACGAGGCTCGCCTGCTCGAACCGCTCACCGGCTCGGAACGGGTCGCCCTCGACAGGGCGCTGCGCAAGCTGCTCCGCCAGTTCGACCAGCGCGATCTCCAGGCGATCGTCACGCCCCGATCGCGTACGTGACCGTGAGCAGCACCGTCACACCCGCGGTACCGGGAGCGACGGGGATGTCGAACGTCGCCGAGTCTCCCTCTCCGCCTTGCACCATGCCCTGCGGCGTGGTGATGAGCACCTTCTCGTGCACGTCGAGCACCTCGCCGAGCGGTTCACCGGCGAGCTCCGCGGTCGCCGCCGCCCGTGCCCTGACGTCCTCCCACGCCTTCGTGCGGGCACCGTCCATCAAGGCCGCGGGGTCGGGTTCGAACCTCACGCCGTAGGCCCGCACGTCGTCCCCGCCGGCGGCGATCGCCGCGCCCAGCACGGACCCGACAGCGTCGACGTCGGGGAACGTCACGTTGTACCCCATGTTCACGGTGTAACCGGTGACCACCTGGTAGTTGAAGGTGTCGTACGCGGGGTTGATCCCGAAGTCGGACATCTGGATCCCGGACGAAGGCACGCCGGCAGCCTCGACCGCGCCGAGGACGTACGCCGCGGCGATCGCGGCTGCCTCGCTGGCCTCCTCGACCGACGTACGCCTCACGCTCACCCCGAGGTTCACGATGCTGCGCACCGGTGGCGCGTACTCGGCGCCCATGCCGCCCACGGTGATGCTGCGGACCTGGGCTGCCGTGCCGCCGCCGACCGGTTCGTCGGCGGCCGCCTCGCCGGCGTTGCCGTCATCCGTCGCGGCCGCAGCGGTCGGTTCGGTCGCTGCCGTCGACGTTTCTGGCGAGGCGGCGGGCGCAGCCGTCGCCTCCGAATCACTGCCGCTGTCGCTGTTGCACGCAACCAACGAAACCGCGGCAAGCATCGCGATGACCGTACGTCTCATGACGCACCTCCGGGCTCACCCACATCGTGGGCGTTGCCGGAGGGCGCCGACAGGGGACGAAGTCCTCCCCGCGGGGCCGCGCCGACCCCGGCGCGCGTCCCGCGGGAGCAGGTCCTCGACCCACGCTGTCAGGGTTCTGCACGACGTGCGTGCAGAACCCTGACAGGTACTCGGTGTGTGACGTCGCGCGGGGAGCTCGTGGACACGCTCGCGATTGTGTGACGCCGAGGAGGTGTCGTCAGTGACTGGGGTGGTCAGAGTTCGCCGTGACGCGGCTGGCGACGATTGGCAGCATCTTCACCGCGATCTGGGGAACGTCCTGCAGCAGGGTGGAGAACGAGCGGCCGTCGATGTGAATGACGACGATGTCGGTCTTGGCCGTCACGGTCGAGTTCCGGTTGGCGCGGCTCAGCAGCGCCATCTCACCGGCGAACCCACCGGCGCCGATGTCGGCGACGTGCTGGCCGTCACGGGTGACCTCGAGCGTCCCTTCGAGCACGACGACCATGTCGTGCGCGATCTCACCTTGCTTCATCAGGACCTTGCCCGGTTCGAATCGCAGCTCTGTCGCGGTCCGCCCGACGGCGTCCAGTTCGTCGTCCTCGAGGTCAGCGAAGAGCGGGACCTTGCGGAGATGATCGTGATACGCGTTCTTCACCATGAAGGCCGCTCCTTTCCCAGTCGCGCCGTAGCGTACGCGCGAGCGGGGTGCCGTCGTAGGCTGCGCACATGAGCCGGTGGAACGGCGTCACGTTGACGCTCGGGCGCGGCGAGCCGCTTCGTTGCGAGCCAGCGACGGGGGACCGCTTCGACCACTTCGTCGAGGTGATCGGCGATCGGGGAGGACCCGGCGGCTGCTGGTGCATGTTCTGGCGGCTGCGCAGCGCCGAGTGGCGTGCCATGGGTGCGACGCACCGGAGAGCGGCGTCCGTCGAGCTGTTCGCCTCGTCGCCTCCCCCGGGCGTGCTGGGCTACCTCGACGACCGACCCGTCGGCTGGTGCGCGGTCGCCCCCCGCAGCGAGTACGCGCGGATGCAGGCATCACCGACGTTCGGTCCCGTGGACGACACGAGTTCGTGGGCGGTCTCGTGCCTCTTCATCCACCGCAGCGCACGGCGCCGCGGGGTCGGCGCCGCGCTGGTCAGCGCGGCCGTGGCGATGGCCGAGTTCCACGGCGCGCCCGCTGTCGACGCGATCCCGGTCGCGCCGAACGCACGGCGCACGTCGAGCGACCTCTACACGGGCACGCCGTCGATGTTCGTGCCACTCGGGTTCGCCGAGGTCGCCCGGCGCAGGCCGGAGCGCCCGATCGTGCGGCTCGAGCTGCACTGATGGCCGGTTCGCGTGGCGACGAGTCGCGGGCCGGGGTGGAGCTGACGAACCTCGATCAGCCGTTGTTCGAAGGCGCCGGCGCGAGCAAGCGCGACCTGGTGGACTACCTGGACAGCGTGAGCGACCGGATCCTCCCCACACTGCGCGATCGTCCGCTGTCGGTGATCAGGGTGACCCGGGGTCAGGCGCCGTTCATGCAGAAGAACGTCCCGAAGTACACGCCTGACTGGGTGGCAACGCTCCCGTTGTGGGCGGAGGCGTCGAAGCGCACGGTGTCGTACGCCCTGTGCAACGACCGACGGACGTTGCTGTGGTTCGCCAACCAGCGCGCGGTCGAGTACCACCCGACGTTGTCCCGGGCCGGCCGGCTCGAGTGTCCGACGCACCTCGTGCTCGACCTCGACCCGCCCGCCGCCGCCGGGTTCCCGAGAGCGGTCGCCGCTGCCCACCTCGTACGCCAGGCCCTCGCCGACGTGGGTCTGGCCGGCGCGGTGAAGACCAGCGGCGCGAAGGGCGTGCACGTCTTCGTACCGCTCGATCCGTCCGTGACGATGGACGAGGCCGCGGCAGCGACGCGTGCGATCGCCCGGCGGGCCGAACAGCTCGACCCGCTGACGGCGACGACAGCCTTCGTCAAGGCCGACCGCGACGGCAAGGTCTTCGTCGACGCCACTCGCACGGGGGGAGCCACGGTCGTCGCCGCGTACAGCCCTCGCGCCCGACCCGGGGTGCCGGTGTCGTTCCCGGTTCCCTGGGACGACCTCGACGAGGTCGCGCCGGCGGACTTCACCGTCTTCAACGCCGCCCGGCATCTGGGCGATCGGGATCCGTGGGCCGAGGCGATGCCGGCCCCTCAGCGGATCCCTGCCGATCTCGTCGCCGAGGGCCGTGAGATCCCGGTCGCGCGGGTCGCGGCGATGCACGAGGGCAAACGGCGCGCCCGAGCTCGCCGAGCCGAGCAGTGACGGTCGGGCCGCCACGGCCGCTGCTGGCCTGCCCGGAGCCACCGTCACCCATCCGGTGACGGCGATCGGATTGCTCTCCGGGGCGTTCCCGGGCCACGATCGGTCCCGGCTCGCCGTCGTGCGAGATCCGCGATCTCGAGGAGCGTCATGTTCGACACCTTCCGGCCCGGACCGATGTACGAGGACTTCTCGATCGGGGCCGTGCTCCCGTCCTTGCCGTCGGTGACCGTCACCGACGCCGACAACGCGATCTACCGGGCGATCACCGGCGATCAGCACGCGCTCGCCGCCGATCGCAGCCTCTACCGCTCCGTCGGCGGATCGTCGGCGCTCGCCAACCCGGGCCTGGTGATGCAGTACTCGATCGGCCAGACGACGATGGCCACACGACAGGCCATCGCCAACCTCTACTACCGCTCGGTGCGAATGCTCCGCCCGGTCGAGATCGGGCAGCGCTTGACGACCGTCACGCGGGTGCTCGGCCTGTCCGACTCGGCGCCGAAGGGCGACCAGCACCGAGGCAAGGTGTGGCTGGGGATCACGACGAGCAGCGACGACGGTCCCGTCGCCGAGTACGAGCGTTGCGCCCTCGTCCGCGGCCGCGGTCCGGGGTCGCCAGGGCACACGTCGGCGATCCCCGGACCTTCCGACGCGACGCCGCTCGCCGAGCTCGCCGCGCTCGTGCCGGACTGGGATCTCACGGTGCTGCCGTCGGTCGAGTGGCCGACGGGGGACACGCGCACCGACCCGCTACGGGATCACATCGATCTTGCCGCGCCTCTCGCGCGGCTGACGTTCAACCAGGCGGCCGTGCACCGCGACCACACGATGACGGCGACGGGAGCGCGGCTCGTCTACGGCGGACACGTGCAGGGCCTCGCCCAGGCGTCGCTCATCCGGATGCTGCCCGGGCTCGCCACGGTCGTCGCTTGGGACGGCTGCGATCACGTAGCGCCTGCCTTCGAGGGCGACCTCATCGAGTTCCGGCACACGCCGACCGAAGAGGCGGCGGTGGGCAGCGGTCGGCTGATTCGGTTCGAGGTGGTGGGGACGAAGATCAGCCCGGCGTCTGCGCCGGTCGACATCTTGCGCTGGTCGCCCGTCGTCTGGGCGCCGTAGGCGTCAGCGGTTCCTCACGACGTCTCGCGGGTCGAGAACTGGAACGCGATCGAGCCGAGCGAGCCGAAGTCGGCGTGGAACGTGTCGCCGGCACGCACCCACACCGGCCGCGTGAACGACCCCGCCAGGATGACCTCGCCGGCCGCCAGCCCGACGCCGTGCCCGGCGAGGCGGTTGGCGAGCCACGCCACACCGTTCGCCGGGTGGTTGAGCACAGCGGCCGCTACGCCGGACTCCTCGATCACGCCGTTGCGGTACAGCAACGCCGAGACCCAGCGCAGGTCGACGTCGTGCGGTCGCACCACGCGCCCGCCGGTGACGATCCCGGCGTCGGCTGCGTTGTCGGCGATCGTGTCGACGATCGTGCGACTCGACCCCGTGTCGGGATCGGTCATCTGGAACCGGGCGTCGAGGATCTCGATCGCAGGGGTGACGAACTCGGTGGCGCGCAGCACGTCGTAGATCGTGCATCCGGGCCCGACGAGCGGTTCGCCGAGCACGAACGCCAGCTCGACCTCGACCCTCGGTGACATGAAGCGGTCGAGCGGGATCACCGAGCCGTCGTCGAAGAACATGTCGTCGTACAGCACGCCGTAGTCGGGCTCGGTGATGCCGACCGACTGCTGCATCGCGCGCGACGTGAGCCCGATCTTGCGGCCTCTCCTGACCCGGCCCTCGTCCTCGGCGAGCGCGACGCCGGCCCGTTGGATGGCGTAGGCGTCCTCGATCGTGAACTCGGGATGCAGCTGGGAGATCTGCTTGATCGGGGTCTTGGTGCGCTCGGCTTCGCGCAGTCGCAGCGCGATGTCGCCTGCCAGCTGCTCGTCGATCCCGTCGGGCATGTGGCGGGAAGGTAGCAGCCGAGGTAGCTCGCGGAGCTAGGTTCGATCGTGGTGCGCCCCGCTCAGCTCGAACGATGACGACCACCGTCTGGTACGCCGATGGACCGAATGCGCCCCGAGTCAGCCCCCGCGACGCAGTCAGACTCGCCGGGCTGGTCGACGACGGGCCACCGGACGTCACGCTCGGCTGGACGATCGAGCGCCATCCCTGGATCGAGGACCCGACGTTCACGGCACGTACGGTGCTCGCCGGGTACGGGTTGTCGCGCGCAGTGAACGACGGCCGGATCACGCCGCTCCCCGTTCGCCTGTCGGCCGTCCCCGCCCTGATCGAGACGACCCCACCGGACGTCGCCGTGGTCGGCGGCGTGCGGCGCGGTTCATCGATCGTCTTCTCGACCGCGGTCGGTTGGGCCGACGTGCTCGCCCGCACCGCGCGCGCCGTCGTCGTCGAAGTCGATGATGACGGCATCGATCTGGGGGGCCCCGAGATCATCGGCTCGATCGTCGCCACGGTGCCTCGCCCGCCGTCGGCATCGACTGCGGCGGCGTCCCGACCGGCCGACGAGATCGACCTCCGCATCGGCGCGCTGGTGGCGTCGCTGCTGCCCGATGAGCCGACCCTGCAGTTCGGCCCCGGTGGGGTCGGTGAGGGGATCGCCCGGGCGCTCACTCGACCAGTGCACATCTGGTCAGGATTGGTCACCGACCAGATGGCCGAGCTGCACTCCCGAGGCTTGCTGCTCGGGCCGGTGGTCGCGGCCTACGCGTGGGGTGGGGAGCCGATCCGGGCGCTGGCAGCCGCAGGCATGCTCCGGCTCTGCTCGTCGACGGTCACCCACGACCTGACGCGGCTGTCGTCGACCCCACGCCTCGTCGGCTGCAACACGGCGCTGCAGGTCGGCCTCGACGGTGCCGTCAACGTCGAGCGGGTCGGCCGGCGGATCATCGCCGCCGTCGGCGGCCACGCCGACTTCTGCGTCGCCGCATCGAGGTCGGTGGGCGGGATGTCGATGATCGCGCTGCGATCCACGGCCGCGAACGGTTCCTCCGCGATCGTGCCGTCGGTCGACGTGGTGTCGACGCCTCGGGCCGACATCCAGGTCGTGGTGACCGAGCACGGCATCGCCGACCTTCGCGGCGTCAGCGACGACGAGCGCGCACGCCGCCTGATCGAGATCGCCGCCCCCGAGCACCGGACCACCCTGCGCGGGGCGTTCGAGCAGGCGGCACGCTGACGATCGTGTTCCGGCTGATCGGTCGGACACCGGGGGTGACCGTCAGAGGCGCTCCGCCAGGCGTTCCACGAGCTCGAGCACCTCACGGGCGCAGGCGATGAAGACGTCCACCTCGCCACCGCCGGGGTCCACGACCTCCTCGTGCGGTTCGAGCGAACGGTCCGCGAGGCGGAGTTCGTCGATGCGACCGGCCAGCGGCGGCCCAGCGGGCTCCAGCGCCGCGACCAGGTGCTTGAGGGTGGCCGTCCGGTTGGTCGCGTGGGGGTGGTTGCGGCGCACCCAGGCGACGTGTTCCGGTGCCAGGCCGATCACCAGGTCGGCAGCGTCGAGATGGGAGCGCCGTGCCTGTCGGCTGGCGTGGCGCGGCCACTCCAGCCCGACGGCATCGAGCGCGGCGCGCATCCGCCAGCTGATCGGCAGGCCGTCCACGGACAGCGTCCCGGCCGTCTCCACGTCGATGTCCGGGCGCATCGAGCGCAGGGCGACCCCGGCGAGCACCGACCGCGCCGCGTTGCCGGTGCACAGGAAGAGCACCGAGGTCACGCCGACCGCTCCATCGGTGCGACTGCAGCTGCCAGACGTCGTTCCCATCCCGCTGCGGCACACTACTTGACGTCCACGTCAACCCGTCCCTCGGCGCTGCTTCACAGGCCCACCGAACGAGAACGCGGTTTGCGGTGTTGATGGCGTCACACGTACGATCCTTGCTGGCACGAACCACAGGGGGATTCGACCATGGGGCCTCTCGCTGGACTGCGAGTGATCGATCTGTCGCCGAACCGAGTTGGGGCGCAGATCAGTCAGTTGTTCGCCGACTTCGGAGCGGACGTCGTCCAGGTGGAGCCGCCTGGCGGAGCCGTCATCCGCACGCACGCCGCGTACCCGTTCTGGGCGCGGGGCAAGCGCAGCATCGTCCTCGACGTGTTCGACGATGCCGATCGCGAGGTCGTCCGCGAGCTCGCTCGGGGCGCGGACGTGTTCATCGAGACGTTCCAGCCCGGCGTCCTCGATCGGCGCGGCCTCGGTTTCGCCGATCTCGGTCGCGAGAACTCCCGACTGATCTACACGTCCGTGACCGGCTTCGGCCGGGAGGGTCCCTACGCCGACGCTCCCGGCTACGAGGGGATCGTGCTGGCCGCGCTCGGCGTGTTCCACGCCTTCAGACGGATGACGACGCACGCGTCACCTCCCTTCGTGACGGCGCCGTTCGCGGCGTTCTCCGCGAGCCAGGTGGCGATCCACGGCATCCTCGCGGCGCTGATCGAGCGCGAGCGCAGCGGCGCCGGCCAGTGGGTGGAGACCAACCTCCTCCACGCGTTCACGTCGCTCGACACCTGGGCATGGGCGGAGCACCTGATCGCCGCACGTTGGCCGGATGCGTTCCACAAGACGGAGAACTTCGATGCCGAGGGTCGGCCGGCGGGGCCGTTCACGTTCATGTTGCTCGTCGCCCTCACCCAGGACGGCTCCTGGCTGCAGTTCGCCGCCGTCGCGCCGCACCTGTTCGTCGCCACCATGAAGGCGCTCGGGCTGGCATGGATGTTCACCGACGAGGAGTGGAAGGGGCTACCGCTCCTCGACGACCCCGACAAGCGGAAGGCGCTGTGGACGAAGATGCTCGAGTCGGCCAACGCCCGCTCGCTCGCCGCCTGGAACGAGACCTTCGACGCGGACAGCAACGTGTTCGCCGAGCAGTTCCGAAGTGGCGTCGCGATCCTCGAGCATCCGCAACTCGTCCACGACCAGATGGTCGTCGACGTGCACGACGCCGTGCACGGACCAGTACGGCAGCCCGGCGCGATCGTGAAGGCGGCAGCAACGCCCGCCGATGTCACTCGGAGTGCGCCGACGCTCGACCAGGACCGCGAGGCGATCCTCTCCGAGATCAGTCAGGTTGCCGCGGCACCCGCGCCGGCGGCGGGCTCGAGCGCGACGAGCGACCTACCGCTCGCGGGAGTGACGGTGCTCGAGCTCGCCACGCTGTTCGCCGCGCCGCACGGCACCACGTTGCTCACGGACCTGGGGGCGCGGGTGATCAAGATCGAGCCGCTCGAGGGCGACCGGATCCGCACCATCATCCCGTTCCCCGAGTCGGGCGGTCTCAAGGCGATGCAGGGCAAGGAGAGCATCTGCATCGACCTCACCGTCGAGGAGGGGCAGGCGCTGGCGCGCGAGCTCGCGAGCACGGCCGACGTCGTCGTGCAGGGCTTCCGAGCCGGCGCAATGTCCAGGGTGGGTCTCGACTACGAGGGCGTGAAGGCCGTCAACCCGAACGTCGTCTACGTGAACGCGCCCGGCTACGGCGTCGACGGCCCGTACGGCAACAAGCCCGCCTACGCGCCGAGCATCGGTGCTGCGGTCGGCATCCCGCTCCACAACGTCGGCCAGACCGTCGAAGAGCGGGCCGGCCTCTCGATGGACGAGATCCGAGACGGAGCGCGGCGGCTGTCGGCGGCGAGCACCATCGTCAACGCCCAGGCGGACGGCTTTGCCGCGCTCGGCGTCGCGACCGCCATCCTGTTCGGC
Organism: Acidimicrobiia bacterium; assembly: GCA_050248955.1. Lineage (GTDB taxonomy): Bacteria > Actinomycetota > Acidimicrobiia > Acidimicrobiales > Ilumatobacteraceae > JBFWRK01. Next base: position 167,520 of record JBFWRK010000002.1, on the reverse strand, counting down.
CTCGTCGCCCGCGAACGCGGTGCCGGCGGCCAGGAGCTCTTCAGCTCGATGCTCAACACCGGTGCACACGCGATGTCGGCCCAGGCCGTCACCTACCCGGGTGCGCCGAACGAGCCCTCGCCGGACGACCAGCTGCGCGGGCTCGGCTCCCTCTACCGGGTCTACGACACCGCCGACGGCTACGTGTTCCTGGCGGCGCCGAGCGACCCGGAGTGGCGGCATCTCGCGTCCGCGCTGGCGCCGTATGCCGACCTGTCCGGCGACGAGCGCTTCGCCAGTCCCGCCGCGCGCAACGCGCACCCCCATGAGCTGATCGAGGCGTTGACGGCGGTCTTCATTACGAAGGCGGCCACGGACTGGGAGTCGGAGTTGCTGCCCCAGGGCATCGGTTGCGTCGCGGTGTGGACCGGCACGATCGAGGATCGTCTCTTCGACGACAGCTTCGGCCGAGCGAGTGGCTGCATCGCCGACGTCGTCCACCCGACGTTCGACGAGCACCCGCGTCTCGCGCCGTACGTCCGGTTCTCGCGGTCGCAGACGCAAGCCCTCCCGGCGGTGCTGGCCGGGCAGAGCACCGACGAGATCCTCGCCACGCTCGGCAGGAGCGCGGACGTCGTCGCCGATCTCCGCGGGCGCAAGGTCGTGGGCTGAGCCGTGGCACCTGCCGCCACGGAGGGGCTCGCGGGGCGTGCGGCGCTGGTCACCGGCGGCGGCCGCGGCATCGGCAGATCCGTGTGCGTCGCGCTCGCGGCCGCCGGAGCGGATGTCGGCTTCAGCTACCGACGCGATGCCGGCGAGGCCGCCCACACGGTCGAGCTCATCGAAGCCCACGGACGACGTGGCCTGGCGGTGCAGGCGGACATGGGGGTCGCCGGCGAGGTCACCGGGCTCGTCGGACGGGTGCGCGACGAGCTGGGGCCGATCACCCTGCTCGTCAACAACGCCGCCTACACCCACCTGCTCGCACCGGACGACCTGAGCTTCGAGCGCTGGCGCCGGTTCATGGCCACGAACGTCGACGCGCCGTACCTCACGACGTGGGCCGTCGTGCCCGACATGCGGGCGGCGGGCGGGGGTGCGATCGTCAACGTGTCGTCGCTCAGCTCGACGTCGCCCAGCCCGGAGATGGTGGGTTACTCGGCGAGCAAGGGAGCGCTGAACGCCTTTGGTCGCGCCTGCGCGCAGGCGTTCGCGCCCCACGGGATCCGGGTGAACACGGTGCTGCCGGGACTCGTGCTCACCCCTCGTGCGGACACCGTCGATGCGGCGGCGATGGAGCGCTTCACCGCTGGGATCCCGCTCGGCCGCGGCGGCAACCCCGACGAGATCGCCGACGCCGTGCTGTTCCTCCTGTCCGACGGTGCGAGCTACATCACGGGTGAAGAGCTCGTCGTCGCGGGCGGTCGACGGTGACCACGGCGGCGCGCGTCGAGCGGCAACAAGCGGAGCGTCAGGCGATCCTCAAGGCCGCCTACTCCTTGATCGGCAGATCGCCCGATTCGACTGTGTCGGTGCACGAGATCCTCTCCGCGGCCGGGTTGTCGACGCGAGCGTTCTACCGACACTTCCGGTCGAAGGACGAGCTCATCCTGACCATGTACCGAACAGCAGCGGACCGTGTGAACGCCGAGCTGTCGAAGATCGTGAGCGAGTCGAACGGGCCCGTGGACGCGCTGGAGGCATCCATCCGCCAGCACCTCGCCGTGGTGTACGACGCCAGACGCGCCAGGCAGGCGAGGGTGCTCACGTCGCCGGAGGTGCGAGCCGCGGCCGGCTTCGACCGGGCGGACCACGAGTCGGACGTCGCGCGGCGGGCGTTGCTGGCGGAGGTCCTCCGGCGCGGGCAGCGGGAGGGCACCTTCCCGCACGTGACCGACCCGGAGCTCGACGCCCGCGCCGTCATGGGCGTGCTGCGCGGCCTGATCGAGTCGTCGCTCGCAGGTCAGCCCGTGCCGAGCTGGTCGGAGGCCACGGCGCACACGACCAACCTCTTCCTACGGGCGTTCGGCGCGCCACTGCCCACCGATGGTGAGCCGTCGAAGTGAAAACAGCGATTTCATTTCTGCACGGGTTCTGGTAGGGTTCGACCACACGTGATCGCGGATCCTGAGAGGGGCCAGGTGCGCATCGGAATCGTCTCGGACATCCATGGGAACGTCGCCGGCCTCGCCGCCGCGCTCGACCGGATGGGCGACGTCGACGAGCTGCTCTGTGCAGGCGACATCGTCGAGGAGTTCCGGTTCTCCAACGAGACCGTCGCTCTGCTGCGCGAGCGCGGTGCGCGCTGCGTGCTCGGCAACCACGACATCGGCCTCCTGTCACCGCACGGTGAGCGCGCCCGTACGGCGCCCCACGTCGATCCGGAGCTCGTCGCGTGGCTCGCCGGGCACCCGCTGTCGCTCGAGCTGCAGCTCGGTGGGCAGCGGCTGCTCATGACGCACGCCAGCCCGTGCCCGCCGTACACGCAGTACGTCATGGCCGGCTCGCAGGAGCTGCGCCGGTTCCGGGAGATCGAGGCCGACTACGTCGTCATCGGCCACACCCACGCCCAACTCGTGCAGCGCGTCGGGCGTGCGCTCGTCGTCAACCCTGGCTCGGTCGGCCAGGCGCGTGACCACAGCAACGGCAAGCAGCTCTCGTACGCGGTGCTCGACGTGACCACGGGTCAGGTCGAGATCGACGACTACTCGATCGACGAACACCAGCAACAGCAGATCGCCGTGCTCAGCGGCAGGGGAGGACCGACGTACCGATGACCATCAGGGACAAGGCCGCGATCGTCGGTGTCGGCGCGACCCAGTACTTCAAGCGCGGCCAGTCGTACCCCGAGAGTGAGTTCTCGATGGCCTGTACCGCGATCCTCGCCGCGCTCGACGACGCCGGTCTCTCGATCAAGGATCTCGACGGCTTCTCGATCTACTCGAGCTCGTGCGATCCGGCCTCGGTGGGCGCAGAGCTCGGCGTGCCGGAGATCCGCTGGGCGACCACCACCACGTCCGGCGGTGGCGGATGCGCCGGAGCGCTCGGTGTCGCCGCGGCGGCGATCGATGGCGGCATGGCGACGACGGTCGTGACGCTCATGACGCTGCAGCAGCTGAACAAGCGCCTCGGCGGATCGGCCGTCGGCGGCATGCTCGCCTACGCGATGATGTCCGATGCCGGGGCCAGCCCGTACGGCGGCAGCGGCGTCCCACCCTCGGCGGCCTTCACCGCGAACAACGGGCTGCTCTCGCCCGGCCACAGCTTCGCCCAGATCGCCTCGCGCCACATGCACCTGTACGGCACCAAGCGCGAGCACTTCGCCGAGGTGTGCATCTCGACGCGCGACAACGCGATCAAGCGACCGACTGCCCTGCGCACCGAGCCGATCACGCTCGACGACTACTTCAACGCGCGGATGATCAACGATCCGCTGTGCCTCTTCGACTACACGATGGAGAGCGACGGCGCCGTTGCCGTGATCACGACCTCGGCCGAGCGGGCGAAAGACCTGAAGCAGCCGCCGGTCCTGATCGCCGGGTCGGCCCACGGGGGGAGCGGTCGCTGGGGGCCGGCGCTGTTCCGCTACTTCCAGATCCCCGACGACGAGTTCGCCTCCTCGGGGCATCGCCCGGTCGCGAAGCGGATGTACGAGCTCGCCGGCCTCGGCCCGAAGGACGTCGACGTCGCCCTGCTCTACGACCACTTCTCGCCGATGGTGATCATGCAGCTCGAGGACTACGGGTTCTGCCCGATCGGCGAGGGCGGACCGTTCGTCGCCGACGGCAACATCCGCTACGGCACGGGCTCGATCCCCGTGAACACCCACGGCGGCAACCTGTCAGAGGCGTACATCATCGGGATGACGCATGTGCGTGAAGCCGTCGAGCAGCTGCGTGGCACTGCGGTCAACCAGGTCGAGGGCGCCGAGGTCGCGCTCGTGACGGGCGGCCCGGCCGGCCTGCCCGTGTCGGGAACGTTGCTGCGGAAGGGATGAGCGAGATGAGCGAGTTCGGACAGCTGACCAAGGGCGTGTTCCCGTCGATCCTGACGGAGACCCATGCCGACCCGTTGTCCCAGCCGTTCTGGGACGCCGCCGCGGACGACCGTCTGGTCGTCCCCAAGTGCGCCCACTGCGGCACCTTCCGGCTGCCGCCCTCGGCGTTCTGCTTCAACTGCCAGCAGCGCGGCATCGACTGGACCGAGCTGCCCGGCACCGGCACGATCTACAGCTTCACCGTCGTGCGTCACCCGTTGCATCCCGGCCTCGCCGACGCCTGCCCGTACGTGTCGGGTGTCGTCGAGCTCGACGGCACCCAGGGTGCCGGCGCCCGCATGCTCGTGAACATCATCGACTGCGACCCCGACGCCGTTCGGATCGGCGACAAGGTCGAGATCGTCTTCGAGCACGTGAACGACGAGATGTCGACGCCCCGCTTCCGTCCGGTCTCGACATGAACGACCCCGCCACCACCACTCGTCCCGAAGGAGCACTGCAATGACCAAGATCTGGGCCAACTCCGGCGACTCGCACCTCGTCGAGCCGGACGACCTGTTCACCACGAGCCTGCCCGCCGAGCTCGCGGCGCGCATGCCGCGCAGCGAGAAGGACCCCGACGGGACCCACGAGACGTTGTACATCGACGGTCAGGAGTTCCGCCGGCGGATGCCGAAGGCGGCGATGCTCGTCGACGAGAACGGTCAGACCGTCTTCCAGCGGGCTCCGGGCGCGAACGACATGAAGCTGCGGTTGAAGGACCTCGATCAAGAGGGCATCTGGGCCGAGCTCGTCTATCCCTCGATCGGCATCTGGATGTCGTCGATCCACGACGCGAAGCTGCTTGCCGCCGGATGCGCGGCGATCAACGACTGGGCCTTCGAGTACCAGCGCTACAGCCCGCGCTACGTGTGCACCGCGACGATCCCGTTGCTCGATGCCGAGCACGCGGTGGCCGAGATCGAGCGGGTCGCCGGCCTGGGCTTCAAGGCCGGGTACTTCTCCGTCACGCCCGGTCTCGGCGTCGACGACTGGCACTATCCGATGTGGGACCCGGTCTGGGCGGCGATGGAGGCGACCGGTCTCGTCGTCGCGTTCCACATCGGCACCGAGGCACACGACGCCAGCTCGTTCCACGGCGGGTACCTGCGTGGTCCCGGCGGCGCGTTGCTCAACTACATGGAGACGACCTACGGCGGCCAGCGCGCCGTCAGCAAGCTGATCGCCTCCGGTGTGTTCGACCGCTACCCCGCGCTCAAGGTGATCGTCTCCGAAGGTGGCGCCACCTGGGGACCGTTCGTCGCCGACCGGCTCGACGAGGCGTACCGGCAGCACAACTCGGCCGTCCGGCCGCAGCTCAGCCGGATGCCGAGCGCCTACCTCTACGAGAACGTGTACGCGTCGTTCCAGCACGACCGCTCGGCCGTTGCCGCGGTCACCGCGATGGGCTGGCGGAACGTCTGCTGGGGGAGCGACTACCCCCATATCGAGGGGACGTACGGCCACTCGCAGAAGACGCTGCACGAGCTGTTCGACGACGTCGACGAAGCGACCAGGCGTCGCATCACCGTCGGTACGTTCGAGGAGCTGTTCCCGCACGTACCGCCGGCACCGGCCGACGGCACCGACGTGCCGGGCGAGCTCTGACGAGGTGAACGACCTCGTCGCGCGTCGTCGCGACGACCATGTGCTCGTCATCACGATGCAGCGCGACGCGAAGCGCAACGCGATCGACCGTGCGCTCGCCGACGCGATCGACGCCGCGCTGACCGAGCTGGATGACGACGACACGCTCTGGGCAGGAGTGCTCACCGGATCGTCGTCGTGCTTCTCCGCCGGCAGTGACCTGACCGCCAACGGCGACTACGTCACCGAGCGGGGTGGGGAGTACGGGATCATCCGGCGTGAACGTCGCAAGCCGCTCATCGCCGCCGTCGAGGGACCGGCTCTCGGCGGTGGCCTCGAGATCGTGCTCGCCTGCGATCTGGTGGTCGCCTCGACGACCGCTCGCTTCGGGCTCCCCGAGGTCTGCATCGGCGTCGTGCCGACGTGCGCCGGGCTGTTCCGGGCTCCGCAGTCGTTCCCGCTGAACCTCGCCCGCGAGCTGATCCTCGCCGGTGAGCCGATCACCGCTGAACGCGCTCACGCTGCCGGCTTCGTCAACGTCCTCACCGGAGAGGGCGAGGCGCTCGACGGCGCGATCGCAGTCGCCCAGCGGATCTGCCGGAACGCCCCGCTCTCGGTGCAGGCCTGCCTCGCGGCAGTCAACGCACAGCTCGCCGAGCGGGCCGAGCTCGGCTGGGTGGCGACGGACCGGGCAAAGGCGGCGATCGCCGGCAGTGAGGACGCCCTGGAAGGCGTGCGCTCGTTCCTGGAGAAGCGCTCGCCCGTGTGGCAGGCAGGCTGAGGCGAAGGGGAGCATCGACGATGGCATACGAGACGATCCGCGTGGACATCGACGGCGCGGTCTCGACGGTGACGATCGACCGGCCCGAGCAGCGCAACGGCATGACGGGCGAGATGGTGTCCGAGATGTACGAGGCGCTGCAGGACCTCGCCTCGCGCACGGACGTGCGCGTCGTCGTGCTCACTGCGACGGGTGATCGGTTCTTCTGTCCGGGAGCCGATCTCGACCTGAGCAGGCGGGATGGCGGCGATGGTCCGCCGCCGCTGCCGGACCCGCGCTGGATGCGCTCGAGCGTGCTGCTGCACGAGATGCCGCAGGTCACCCTGGCCGCGATCAACGGATCCTGCGCGGGCGCGGGTCTCGGATGGGCCGCCGCTTGCGACCTGCGGGTCGCGTCGTCGAACGCGATGTTCAACACCGCGTTCCTCGATGTCGGCGTCGCCGGTGACATGGGCCTGCCGTGGAGCCTCGGCCGGCTGGTCGGCGCGGCGCGGGCACGCGAGCTGTCGTTCCTGCGAGGCAAGTTCGATGCCGCTGCCGCACGCGAGATGGGACTGGTCTCGGAGGTGTTCGCGCCCGCCGAGTTCCGCGAGGGCGTCGCCGCGATCGTCGAACGGCTGCGATCTGCCGCGCCGCGTGCGCTGCAGGCGATGAAGGCGAACTACGTCGCCTCGGAACGGATGTCGTTCGCTGACTTCGTCGATCTCGAGACCGAACGTCACTTCCAGCTCGTCACCGGGCCGGAGTTCGCGGCCGGAGCCGACGCGTTCGTGCGCGCTCGGTCCGGATCGGACGCGGGCGCGGCTGCGGCTGCGGCCTTCGCGCCGTCGCCCGCCGACACCGAGCCGTACGACGAGTTCGCCCTCGTCGCGGAGAACGCAGCAGAGATGGGTGTCGACTGGCCCAACGATCTCGTGCCCCGGCGCGACGCGGTGGAGCTGACGAGCGGGCAGCTGGTGAGCGTCATCGCGTGGGGGACCGGGTCACCGGAGCTCGTGTTCCTGCACGGCGGTGGGCAGAACGCCCACACGTGGGACAGCGTCGTAGTCGCTGCGGGGCGTCCCGCGCTGGCAATCGACCTTCCGGGGCATGGTCGCTCCGATCGTCGGCAGGACCGCAACTACGGCCCGTGGGAGAACGCTCTCGCCGTGGCCGAGGTCATGCAGCAGCACGCTCCCGACGCTGCCGCCGTGGTCGGCATGTCGCTCGGCGGCGCGACGTTGATCCGTCTGGCGGCCACCCGCCCCGAACTGGTCCGCCGTGCTGTCATCGTCGACGTGACACCGCAGGTCAACGACGGCGGCCGCGTGATGACCCCGGAGCAACGCGGCTCGGTGGCGCTCGTCAGCGGTCCGCCCACCTACGACTCGTTCGCCGAGGTGCTCGCCGCGACCATGGCGGCGTCGCCGAACCGCACCGAAGCCGGCGTCCGGCGGGGAGTGCGGCACAACACGGTGCGGCTAGAGGACGGCCGCTGGGCGTGGTGCTACGACCTCCACGGCCGTGGCGAGGGGTTGCAGAGCTGGATCGACTTCACGCCGCTGTGGGACGACGTCGAGGCGATCGCAGTGCCGACGATGCTCGTGCTGGGCGCCGACTCCGTGTACGTGCTGAGCGAGGACGTGGACGAGTTCCGGCGGCGACTCCCATCGGTTCGGGTCGAGTCGGTGCCCGGCGCCGGCCACGCCGTGCAGAGCGATCAGCCAGCAGCTCTGGTCGAGCTCCTCGCCGACTTCGTCGTCTCCTGACGAGCCCTTTTTCTCTGCTCATCCGCGTCACCAGCCCCGGTCTGTGATCGGGCGAGGTCGTCTGATGTCCGGATGGGAGCGGAGAACGGGTGGGGGGTCGTCGGCGAGCAGAGAACCCGGGATCGGGGGTGTTCTCAGCGGCCGCCGAGGTAGTGGGCGAAGACGTCGCCGCTCTTGAGCTCGGCGGCGGTGCCCGAGAACGCGATCTCGCCGTTCGTGATCACGTACGCGGTCTCGGCCATGTCCAGCGCCCGGTGGACGAACTGGTCGACGACGAGGATCGCCACGCCGCGCTCCTTCACGAGCTGGTTCTGGAGGAAGTCGAAGATCGCGCCGACGAGGAGCGGCGCGAGCCCCAGCGATGCTTCGTCGACGAGGATCAGGCGTTGATCGCGCACGTAGGCGCGAGCCATCGCCAGCATCTGCTGTTCGCCGCCGGAGAGCGTTCCCGCCTGTTGGGTCAGCCGCTCCCCGAGCCGGGGGAACGCATCGGCGGCGAGCTCGAGCGCCCGGTCCTCGCGACCGCGCTCGGCCTGCATGATGATGTTCTCGCGAACGGTGAGGCGCTTGTACACCGCCCGCCCCTCGGGGATGTGGCAGACGCCCAGCGACGCCCGCTTGTGGGGCGCGAGGCGGGTGACGTCGTCGCCGTACACCTCCACCATGCCCGAGGACGGACGGAGCAGCCCGGACACCGTCTTCAGGAGCGTCGACTTGCCCGCGCCGTTCGGGCCGAGCAGCGCGGTCACCGAGTTGGCGGGGACCGTGAGCGAGACGCCACGGAGCACCGTGGTGCTCTCGTACCCGGCCACGACGTCGGTGAGCTGGAGCGCCGGGATGGCAATGGCTGTTGCCGCGGGAGACGTCAGTGCGTCGGTCATCGGGCCACCTCCTCGTCGAGCTCGTGCAGGTGTCGGGTCTGCTCGTCCACGAGATCCGCCAGGTGTTCCGTCTCCGAACCGAGGTACGCCGCTTGGACGTCGACACTGCTCGCGACCTCTTGCGGGGTGCCCTCGAAGATCAGCTTGCCGAAGTCGAGGACGTAGATGTAGTCGCACACGTCCATGACGAGCGAGACGTCGTGCTCGACGAGCAGGATGCCGCAGCCTCGCTTCTCGACGACTCGAGTGAGCAGCTCACCGAAGCGGTGCGTCTCGTCCTTGTCGAGACCGGACGACGGCTCGTCGAGGAGCAGCACGTCGAACGGGCCGGCGAGGCAGCGGGCGAGCTCGACCAGGCGGCGCTGGCCGGTGGAGAGCGCACCCGCCTGGACCTTCGCGAGATGAGCGATGCCGCACAGCTCCAACGCTTCGTTCGTCGCGAGGTCGCGCACTCTGATCTCGGATGGCGGCGCCGCGATCTGGCTCAGAACGCTGGCGCCGGCCTGACCGGATTCACGTCCGAGCGCGACGTTGTCGGCGACGGTCAGCGATTCGCAGAGCTCCATGATCTGGAACGTGCGGCCGAGACCCCGGCGAGCCCTCGATGGCGGTGACTCGTTCGAGACGTCCTCGCCGTGCAGGAGCACCTGGCCCCGCGTCGGCCGGTTCAATCCGCTGCAGGAGTTGAACGTGGTGGTCTTGCCGGCGCCGTTCGGGCCGATCAGGCCGGTGATCCGCCCCATCGGCGCCCGCAGCGACACGTCGTCGACAGCGAGCAACCCGCCGAACCGCACGGTGAGATCGGACACGACCAGGCCGGGGATCGTGCCGTCCGGAACCTGCGGTTCCCTGCGTCGGAGATCGATGTCGATGTCAGCGGCGTGACGGCCGATGCGCGAGGTGCGCCGCGCGCTCCCACCGATGCGTTCGAAGACGTCGCGGAGCTTCGCCGGCATCGGATGCGACCCACCTTGGAGCGCGATCGTCACGGCGAAGAAGCCGAAGATCACGTTCAGCCAGTGGACGGTGTCGGTGCCCGAGATGTACGCCGGGACGAGCTGGGTCAGGCCGGCGAAGATCGCGTACCACGGCACGCGGAACGGTGCGAGGGCCAGCACGGCGATCAGGATGATCGAGTTGAAGGCGATGAAGTAGTTGTCCTCGGCGGTGATCAGCTGGTTGATGCCGCCGTAGAGCGCGCCGGCGACTGCCGCCATGAACGCACCGATGCAGAACACGATGACGCGTGTGAGGTTCGTGCTGAGACCGAGCGTGGACACCGCGCGCGACGAGTCGGACATGCCGAGCACGACGCGGCCGAGTCGCCCGCGATTGATCGCGCCGACCAACGCGACGGCGAGCACGACGAACGCGAGCACCAACAGGTAGTACTTCGTGTCGGTGTCCGCCCAACCCGGCCGCGGGATCTTCTTGCCGGACGTGGAGGCGCTGAACATGTAGCTCTGCCGGTAGAACACCCGCTCGGCGAGCAACCCGAACCCGAGCGTCGCGAGAGCGAGGAACAACCCGGTCAGCCGTATCGACGGGATGGCCACGAGGGCGCCCACCGGAACGGCGACGAGACCAGCGAGCAGCACTGCCGGGATGAACGGGATCCCGGCGCCGATGAGGAACTGGGACGCGGCGACGGCGCCTATCGCCGAGAAGGTCGCGGTGCAGAGCGAGACGATGCCTGCTGTGCGCACGAGCAGTCCGAGCGAGAGCATCACGATCACGACCGTGAGCGCTCGTGTCCAGGCGATGATCTTGAAGTCCACGAACGTCGGCACGAGCAGCAGGAATCCGAACACCACGGCGTAGGCGGCGATGCGCATCGATCTGGGGCCGTGCCACTCCAACGGTGCCCGGTGGACCGACGTCGACGGCGGGATGAGGTACTGCTTCGGCGTCACGATCATGACCACGATCAGCACCAGGAACGGCAGGCCACCGGACAGACCCGTGAGGATCGGGACGTCGAGCTCGTACTTGGTGAGGAGGCTGGAGCCGACGCCGATCAGGAGGCCGCCGGCGAAGGTCCACGGGATGCTGGAGAAACGACCGATCGCGGCTGCACCGAACGTCTGCACGACGAGGAACGTGAGCACGATCGCTTCGAGGTGGAGGAACGGCAGGATCAGCACGCCCGACATCGCGGCGAGCGTCGAGCCGATGATCCAGGAGATGCGCCGCACGGCGATCGGGTTCACGCCCTGGAGGTCGACGAGATCGGGATCGTCGACGACTGCTCGCATGGCGATGCCCAGCCGGGTGAACCGGAACAGGGCGTACAACGCCGCCACGACGATGACCGAGATCGCCGCGACCTCCACCTGTGCGTACTGGATGTTGACGTCGAAGAGCCGGAAGGTCTCCCGGCCCTTGGGGAGGAACGGCTGGATGATGATGCGGTCGGGTCCGTACTTGATCGTTCCGAGGCCCTGGACGAGCAGGATGAGCCCGACGGTGCCGACCACCTTCCAGGCGGTCTGCCGGTGCCCGAGCACACGGGCGATCCGCTCCATCACGAGCCCCATCAGCGGGCCGAGGATGAACACCGCGACGACGAAGCCGAGCTTCCAGTCCCAGCCGTGGTCGACGGCGAACCAGTAGAAGACGTACGCGGCAGCGGTGGCGAGCGCGCCGTGACCGAAGTTGAAGATGCCCGACGTCTTGTACGTGAGCACCAGCCCGGTCGCGGCCAACCCGTACAGCGCGCCCGCCGCGATGCCGGCAACGATGAACGGCAGAACTGATGACACGAATGCGGCCCCCTGGAGTCCGGTCGATACGAACCTAGTCGGATACCCGGGCGGATCTTCCAGGTAACTTGACTGTTCTGTCAAGGTAGCACTACCGTACTCCAAGTCGCTAACACGACTGTCAGAAACTGCTCTGGTGGCGACCTGGGAGCGAGTCCACAGGTCGGCGTCGGGCTCAACAGGGGAGGACCCAATGTCACGTACCAGACGGTCGCGTGTCGCGATCGCAACGTTCTGCGCACTCTCGTTGGTCGCCGCCGCGTGCGGTGGCGACGACGACACGACCTCGGACACCGAGGCCCCCGACGCCGCCGAGACCACGGCAGCAGCGGCCGAGACCACCGCAGCCACGGAGACGTCGGCGTCCGAGACGACCGCAGCGGCGGAGACGACCGAGGCGGCGGCAGTCGAGCCCACCGGTGAGGCCACTGGCACACCGGTCAAGATCGCGCTGCTGTACTCCGAGACCGGTCGTACGGCAAGCGCCTACGGGATGACCAACGACGTCGCCGAGGCGTGGGCCGAGCACGTGAACGCGAACAAGGCCGGCATCGGCGGACATCCCGTCGAGATCGTGGCGCTCGACGTCCAGAGCGACGTGGCGGTTGCGGCGGAGAAGGCACGGGAAGCCGTCGAGACCGAGGGCGTCGTCGGCGTCATCATCCAGGACTCGAACACCGAGACCGCGGTGCGCGAGTACCTGAACGGTGCGGGCGTGCCCGTGATCGGTGGCACCTCCAACGCGTGGGCTCCTGAGATCCCCGACACCGAGTTCACCGTTTCCTCGACGCCGCCCGGCTCGTACGGTCTCTCGGTGCTCGCCGCCTCGGCCGTCGGTGCCAAGGCCTTCGGCAGCATCGCCTGCTCCGAGGTGCCGACCTGCGCCACGGGTGACCCGTTCTACGCGGAGCTCGTCCCGGCGAACGACATGACGTACGCGCCGCTCGTGCTGGCCAGCCACACCGAGGCGAGCTACACCGCTCAGTGCCTGACGATGATCAACGCCGGTGTCGACTACCTGCCGCTCGGGTTCGCTCCCGCCGTCGCTGGCATCGTCGCCGCCGAATGCTATCTCCAGGGCTTCGCCGGCTACATCGGCGGCACGGCCAACACCGTCGACGAGGACACGGTGCGCGCGAGTGCGGATACGATTCCGGGCTACAAGATGGCTGGGTACATCAACGGCTTCCCGTGGTGGGCGGACGACCCCGCCGTCGAGGAGTACCGCACGGTCACCGAGGGGCTCGAGGCACCGACGAAGAACCCGTCCGCCACGATCACCTGGGCGTCGCTCGAGATGCTCCGGTCGGTCTTCAACGGCAGCGACCTCGAGGCCGACGCCGAGATCACGGCGGCGGATGTGATCGCCGCCTATCAGACGATCTCCGATGAGTCGCTCGACGGTCTCGTCGCTCAAGCGATGGACTTCACGTCGGGTCCGGCGCCCGTGCCGTGTGGCTGGCTGTTCAAGTTCGAGGACGGCGAGTTCTCGACGCTGACGGTCGGCGACTCCGGCAACGGTGCCTCCGGCGACCTGCAGAGCAGCTGCGCCGTCGTCGAGTGAGCTGATCGTCGCAACGACAACCACGCAGTGCAGAGCCGGTGGCTTCGGCCACCGGCTCTGCCGCGTTCAGGCCGAGGTGGCTCGGACGCGACCCAGCTCGCTGTCGAGCTGCGCGAGCAGCGCCGGGACCTCCGCCAGCGCGCGGAGCGCGTCGTTGAGATGGGTGCAGCCGGCCGTGCGGGCCAGGCGCTGGAGCACGACCGATCGCAGCTCCGCCAACGGTGTGCCGAGAACCGCCGATGCGGTGTTCACCGCGGCAGGGCACGTGAGGAAGGGCAGGACCCGTGCATCCGGCTCGACCGAGGTGAGCGCCAGGTTGTCAGGATCGGCGGTGGCCCGCAGCACGTACTCGTGCACGGCGACGCGTCCGTGGTCGGGGTGACCGGCGGAGTCCTGGAACCCGGAGTCGATCATGATCGTGCCGGTGACGGGGTCGCGCCACACGTCGATCCGGCGGGCGCGGCGCATCGAGACCGGCGGCAGGTCGGCGAGCTCGTGCCAGCCGTGGGCGTCACCCGGGTGGACGAGCGGCGGCACGATCTGGACGCGGTGGCTGAGCCCGCCGCTCTCCTGTTCGACGAGCGCGCTGGAGCCCGGGTGGAACCCGATGCAGACACCCTCCATGCTCGGTCGCGGTGGACGTTCTGCATCCGACTGCATCCACTGGTCGCTCCACTGCGACCACGCGAAACCGGCGATCAAGCTGGCGCCCGAGATGTCGTCGAGCAGCAGGTACAACGGTGCGCCGCCGGCCAGCTCCTCGGGCACGAGCTCGGCCAGCGCAGCGCGGAGGTAGCCGCCGCCGCGGCACCCGACGAGCCCCTGCAGGCGGTCCGGTTCAGGGTCGGCGACGATGTCCTCGATCGTCCGGTTCCCGCCGATGCCGGCGCTGACCGCGGCCGTGCCGACGACAGCAGGCGAGTCCCCGGGCGTGTCGGTGACGGCGTCTCGAGCCCGGCCGTCGAGCCGCAGCTGCGTCCCCCAACCACCGGGCCAGGTCATGTCGATCGTCGACGTCCGCCGGATCGACGCGGCGCGCCGCACCGGCGCCGGCCCCGCCGGGCCGCTGACGGCCTGCAGGGGATCGCCCGCCGGTGCCGCGGTCAGGAGCGCGAGCCCTTGATCTGGAACCGGATCGACGCGTCCAGTCGGATGACCTCACCGTTGAAGTACGGGTTCTCGATGATCGCCATCGCCATGTGAGCGTATTCGTCAGGACGTCCCATTCGCTTCGGGAACGGCACGACGGGCCCCCACTCGGCCTCGATCGCGTCGAGCGACTGCCCGTAGGCGGGTGTCGCGAAGACACCGGGGGCGATGGTGCCGACCCGGATGCCGAGGACCGACAGGTCACGGGCGGCGGGAAGCGTCATGCCGATGATGCCGCCCTTGGCGGCGCCGTATGCGACCTGGCCGATCGTGCCCTCGTAACCGGCGATCGACGCGGTGTTGACGATCACCCCGCGCTCGCCCGTCTCCTGGGGATCGTTCTTCGACATCGCCGCGGCGGCGAGCCGGAGCACGTTGAACGTCCCGTTCAGGAAGATCTGCACGACCTTCACGAACTCGTCGAAGGCGAGCGGCTTGCCGTTGCGATCGAGGGTCCGACCGCCGCCGGGACCGCCATGGGTGTCGACCGAGACGCGCAGCGGAGCCACCTCGACGGCGACGGCGATCGCCGCGTTCAGGCTGTCTTCCGACAGCACGTCCGTACGGACGAAGACGGCATTGTCGCCGAGCTCGGCGGCAAGCGCCTCGCCGGTCTCCTCGGCGAGGTCGGCGATGACGACCTTCGCGCCGGCCGCGACCAACCGACGGACGGTGGCCGCGCCGAGTCCGCCGGCGCCGCCGACGACGAGTGCACTGGAACCTTCGAGTTGCATGATGGTCTCCTGACCGAGGGAGTGGGTCCTACGAGGGCGGGCGTCAGCTGACGGATCTGTCAGAAACGTAGCTCGCGCGGGATCGTGTGCTGAAGCCCGTCGGAGCGCGTCACAACCCGCCGAGCTCCTCGGCGAGCGACCGTCCGGCCTCCGACTCGTGGCCGATCGCGACGGGCACAGCGGTCCTCGCCGACATCTTCAGCAGCCGCTTCGCTGCGACCACGGCCGGCAGCGGGTGGGCCGCCATCTGGTGTGCCACGTCACGGGAGCGCGCCGCGAGCTCGGCGGCCGGCACGACCCGGGCGGCGAGGCCGAGCTCGACCGCTTCGGCGCTGCTGACCCACCGTGACGTGAGGAGCAGCTCAGCGGCGCGCTGCGCGCCGACGGTCGCCGGCAACAGCCAGCTGCTCCCCGCCTCGGGTGCAGTGCCGAGCTTGGTGAAGGGGAAGCGGAGTCGGGCGTCGTCGGCCACGAGCACGACGTCGCAGTGCAGGAGGAGCGTGGCGCCGAAGCCGACAGCGGGGCCGTGCACCGCAGCGACGAGCGGCTTGCGAAGGCCGAGCAGCACATCGAGCAGCTCGCCGAACCCGCTCGCGAACGCACCGTGGTCTCCCGAGCGGAACGCGTCGAGGTCGACGCCGCTCGAGAACGCCCGCCCAGCGCCCTGGATGAGCACGACATGGACGCCCGGTGCGTCGTCGGCGTCTCGCAACGAGTGGGCGAGCAGGCGGTAGCCGTCGGCCGTGAACGCGTTCAGACGAGCGGGGCGGTTGAGCGTGATCACACGGATCGGGCCCTCGTCGTCGGTCAGGACCTCCGCGTCGCCGCCGGTCATGCCGCGCCACCGGTCACGCTGGTGCGGTGGGCGCTCACGGCTCTCGCCTGACGCGATCGCGCAGCTCGACCTTGCGGACCTTGCCGCTCGGCGTGCGCGGGAACTCCTCGACCGCGACGAGGTGCTCTGGGGTCTTCTGCTTCGCGACACCGATCTCGGCGAAGTGGCGACGCACCTCGTCGAGATCGAGCCGGTGCCCCTCGCGGAGGCGCACGAACGCCGCGACGCGCTCACCGTACCGTTCGTCGGGCCGGCGGACCGCGGCGGCTTCGATCACCGCCGGGTGCAGCATCAGCAGGTCCTCGACCTCCTTGGAGGCGATGTTCTCACCGCCGCGGATGATGACGTCCTTCTTGCGATCGGTGATCGTGAGATGTCCGTCGGCATCGAAGCGGCCGATGTCGCCGGTGCGGAACCAACCACCCGGCAGGAAGCAGTCGCGGTCGAGCGCCGGGTCGGTGTACCCGACGAACAGCTCCGGTCCGCGGCTGACGATCTCGCCGTCCTCGCCGACAGCGACGTCACGATCGTCGTCGTCGAGCAGCCGGATCTCGTTGCCCGGGGTGAGCCGGCCATCGGTACCGGCGCGCTTGTCGAGCGAGTCGGTCGGCGTACCCGTGGTGATCACCGGGTGTTCGGTCGACCCGTACGCGCGATACACGGGGATGCCGAATCGTTCGGCGCGCTCGACGAGGCTGGCCGGCACGCTCGCCGCGCCGACCATGTAGTTGGCGAGGCTGCTCAGATCCGTGCCCTGGCGTTCGGCCTCGTCGATCAGCGTGGCGAGGTGGAACGGGGCGCCGGCGGTGGTCGTGATTCGATGCTCCTGCACCAGGCGCGCCGCCGACACGGGGTCCCACGTGTCCATCAGCACGGTCGAGATGCCGAGCGTGAACATCCGCAGCAGGCCCAGCACGCCGGCGATGTGGCCGGCCGGGAACGCGGCGAGGTTGACACCCTCGCGCTCACCGAGCGCGAGGGCGGTCGATCTGATCTCGGCGACGAGGGTGTTGGTGGTGTGCTGCACACCCTTGGGGTCCGCCGTCGTTCCGGACGTGTAGATCAGCAGGCACCGATCATCGGGGTGGGTGGAGGGGAGCGATGACGGCGGGCTGGCGTCGGCGAGCCGCTGCCACGGGATCGCGCCCGCCGGCCCGCGCTCGCCGACGAGCACGACGTGCTCGAGGGCGGGGACGTCCGTGATCGCCGCGAACCGCTCGCAGTAGTCGATCGTCCGCCAGCGATCCGGCATCACGAGCACGCGGGCGCCGGACTCGCGCAGGATGTACCCGACCTCGTGCGGCCCGTAGATGTGGATGATCGGTACGACGGTGGCGCCGAGCAACATCGCTGCCTGGTAGCTGAGCGCCCCCTCGAGCCAGTTCGGCACCCAGATCGCGACGACATCGCCGGGGCGGACGCCGAGCTCGACGAGCCCGCCGGCGAGCTGCAGGCTGCGCTCGTACAGCTCGCCCAGGCGCAATGAGGTCGGCGTCGGACCACCGACGAAGTGCATCGCC
Organism: Acidimicrobiia bacterium; assembly: GCA_050248955.1. Lineage (GTDB taxonomy): Bacteria > Actinomycetota > Acidimicrobiia > Acidimicrobiales > Ilumatobacteraceae > JBFWRK01. Next base: position 149,944 of record JBFWRK010000002.1, on the reverse strand, counting down.
GTTCCTCGGAAGGTGGTTGCACCGCGCCGCAGGTGGTCGGCGATCGTCTCGGGACCGAAGAACCCCTCGCGGTACCAGCGATCGCGCAGCTCGTCGCGATCGGATGCGAGGCTCATCGCCGGTCGGTGCTGCGCCGTGCGGCCGCGCGATCGTCGCTGGTCAACGTCCGCGTCCTCGAGCTGCCAGCTCGCTGTGGCGGGCGAACATCTCCGCAGCCTGACGCTCCAGCTCGAGGGGCACCTTGGGGAACAGCGGCAGGCCGTCCTCGTGCGACGGGAGGGCGACCGTGGCCGAGCCGTAGGCGGTCTCGGTGTCGCGCTGGTTGATCATGTGCAGCTCGAGATCGACGAGCTTCTGACCGGCCTCCTCGCGTTTCGCGACGACCTTGCCGGAGAGGAACTGGGTGTCGCCCATGTAGTTGAACTTGCGGATCGAATCCTCCAGCCGCACGATGCACGCATCGTCGCCGGCCCAGTCGGACACGTGGTGGTAGAACCAGCACTGGCGCTGGACGCCGTAGTCGTACGCCATCGGGTTGCCGATCGCCTTGGCCCATTCGGAGTCCCAGTGGAGGCGCTGGGCGACGTCGTAGACGCCCTGGGAGTTCTTGATGTAGAAGGGCGCGATCCGCTTCCGGTTCTTGTAGCCGAGCCGCGACGCGCGCAGGCCGTACGGCACGAAGCCGTAGCCACCGGCGTGGAACGCGATCATCTCGGTGATGGTGGTCGGGCCCTTCACCATCGGGGCGAGCTCGTCGTCGACCTGGACGTCCTCCCAATAGCGCTTCTCGGCGCCACGGGGTCCTTCCTGCGCGTAGATCGCGTCGATGCGCTCGTAGTCGTCGTCGGTGTAGTGCGCCGGCTCGATCTCGGCGTACTTGCCCTTCGAGCGCGACTGCTTGCGCTCGGTCAGCACGCGCAGGATGCGGTAGACGCCGAGCACGTCGCCGTACTGGTTGATCGCCACGTCGCGGCTCACCTGGATCACCGAACGCCCGGCGAACTCGGACTGCTTCACGTCGAGGCTCTCCTCTCCACGGAAGCTGTAGATGCGGTCGTCGGGACGCAGCGGCCGGTACCACTCCCAGTTGCCGCCGGAGACGAACACGTGCACGCCGCGGAACATGCCCTTCGTCTGCTGCTTCACCTCGGCGGGGATGGGGTTGCCGAGCATCGGCGTCTTGATGTGGCCCATCTGCGTGCCGTGGCCGATCTGCGTGCCCCAGCGCGTCGAGCGACCGTAGTCGTCCTCGATGTAGAGCGGGTTGTCGTCCCCCACGCCCATCGCCCAGTTGCGGATCGCGTCCGGTGTGGCGACGGCGTTCAGCTCGCGCTGCTTGCTCGCCGTGTCGATGCCGAGCAGCAGTCTCGCCTTCTCGATGTCCTCGTCCGTGAGCTCGTGCTCCAACGCCTTCTGGAACTCCTTCTCGAGCTCGTCGTCGACCTTGAACGCGGCATGCGCCGCTGGGTTCTTGCTCGTGTCGGACATCAGTTCCCCTCCTCTGTTCGCGAATCGTCGGTCGCGCCGACGTACTCGTCGCGGATCTTGCGCTTGTACAACTTGCCCGCCTCGGTCCGGGGCAGGTCGACGCGGAACTCCCAGCGCCGTGGTCGCTTGTAGCTCGCGAGGCGCTCCTTGGCGAACGCCTGCAGCTCGTCGGCGAGCTCGTCGCTCGGATCGACGCCGGCAGCTGGTTGCACGATGGCGACGATGGTCTCGCCCCAGTCGGGGTCGGGCACACCGATCACGGCGACGTCGTGGACCTTGGGGTGGCCGAGCAACGCACCTTCGATCTCGGCGGGATAGACGTTGGTGCCACCGGTGATGATCATGTCCTTGGCACGGTCCGAGATGAAGAGGTAGCCGTCGGCATCGAGGTATCCGACATCGCCGAGGCTGAAGCGCTTGCCCTTGTACGCGGACGCCGTCTGCTCGGCGTCGTCGTGGTACGAGAATCCGACGCCGTTGTCCATGTAGATGTGGCCGACCTCGCCAGGGGGCAGCTCGTTGCCGTCGTCGTCGAGGATGAACAGGCGCACGCCGCGGACGGCGCGGCCCACGGTCCCGGGCTTCTCGAGCCAGCGGTGCGGCTTGGCGATCGTCGCCGCACCCTCCATGCCGCCGTAGGTCTCCCAGATCACCGGGCCCCACCACGCCATCATCTGCTCCTTGACCGCCCGCGGGCACGGCGCCGCCGAGTGCACGATGGAGTGCAGGCTCGACACGTCGTACTTCTCGCGGACCTGCTCGGGCAGCTGCAACAGCCGGTGGAACTGCGTCGGCACCATGTACCCGCTCCGGATCCGGTGCTGCTCGATCAGTCGCAGGGCTCCCTCGGCGTCGAACTTCTCCATGATCACGAGGGCGTGGCCGACGTTGAGACCGCCCATGTAGTAGCTGTGCGACCCGCCGTGGAACATGCCGGTGGACACCAGCATCGGTCCCTCGAAGGGGCGGAAGTCGAACGCTCGGCCGAACAGGGCGGCGTCGTTGGCGAGCTGGTCGACATCGCCCCTCGGGATCGGCCGCCGGATGCCCTTCGGCTTGCCGGTGGTGCCGGACGTGTACACGAACAGGCCGCCGGGTGAGCGATCCGGCGGTGTGGTGCGCAGGTGTCCGGCGCGGGCATCGGCGAGCGATTGGCGGCCCGCCACGCTACCGACGGTGAGCACGTTCGCAGGAAGCGTGCCGGCGCCGGGGGCGTCGAGCAGGCTCGCGAACCGCGCCCCGATCAGCAGGAGCTTCGCATCGGAGTGCTCCATGATCGCCGCCAGCTCGCCGGCGGTGAGATGGGTGTTGAGCGGGATGAAGTGCAGGCCCGACTCCTGGCACGCCAGCGAAGCTTCGATCAGGGTGTTGCCGTTGTCGGCGAGCACACCGATGGCGTCGTCCTTCCCGATGCCGAGCGAGCGGAACAGGTGGACGAGTTGATGGGCATCACCGGCCAGCTCGGCATAGGTGCGAGGCCCGTCGGGGCTCTCGATGATCGCCGGAGCGTCGGGATGGTCCTCGGCGAGCCACCAGAAGCCGAGCCGTCGCTGCCACGGGTTCTCCATGACGTAAATAGTACCCTATATCTGTGAACTTCATCCGCTCCGGATCGCTCCGCCCTGACATGATCACCTCCCCGACGACGAACGGGAGGTGCGTGGCGTGATCGACGTCGACGGGTTCCGGGCAGAGGTCAGGGCATTCCTCGCCGCGCGATACGAGCTGCGCGACCCGGAGGAGGACGACGACCGCGAGGACACGATCGCTCGCGCTCCCGACGGCCACGACGCGTTCGTCGCCGGCGCCCGGGAGCTCCAGCGGGCGTTGGCAGTTGCCGGCCTCTCGGGCGTCGACATCCCCGAGGAGTACGGCGGCCGCGGGCTGACTCGCGCCCACGCCAAGGTCATCGACAACGAACTTCGTCGGTACGCCGCGCCGTCGTTGCGCCCGCTCGGCATCGGCATGCACCTCGCCGCGGCAACGTTGATCGCGTCCGGTTCCGAGGCGCAGAAGCGGCGTTACCTGCCGGCGCTCATCCGCGCCGACGAGCAGTGGTGCCAGCTGTTCTCCGAGCCCGACGCGGGTTCCGACCTCGCGTCGCTCCGCACCCGCGCGATGCGAGACGGTGAGTCGTGGGTGGTCGACGGCCAGAAGGTGTGGTCGTCCTTCGCGTCCGACGCCCAGTTCGGCTTGTTGCTGGCGCGTACGAACCCGCTCGCAGCCAAGCCGCAGCTCGGCATCACGATGTTCATCCTGCCGATGGACGCACCAGGTGTCTCGATCCGCCCGCTCATCGACATCGCCGGGGGCCGCCACTTCAACGAGGTCTTCCTCGAACGCGTCGTCCTGGGTGACGATGCCGTCATCGGTGACGTCGACCGCGGATGGGCGGTCTCGCAGGGCACGCTCGGTGGCGAGCGCTCCGGCTACATGGGTGGGTCGGGTGACGGTCGCCGCCGTCGTCAGGTCGTCCGTGCTGCCCGAGCCGCCGGCAGGATCGACGACCCGGTCGTCCGTCAGCAGATGGTGCGGATCATCACCGCGGAGCGAGTCCTCGAGCTGGTGCGCGACCGCTACGTCGGTGGCACGCTCGCTGGTGGCAATCCGGCAGCAGGCTCGATGATGAAGCTCATGGCCGGCTCACTCGAGCAATGCTGCGCAGAGGTGATCGCCGGCATCGTCGGCGCCGAGGGCCAAGCGTGGGATGCGAACGATCGCGACGGCGAGATCGTCAGCCACGATCTCAACGCGACGCGCCAGTCGCGCATCGCCGGTGGGACCCATGAGATCCAGCGCAAACTCCTCGGCGAGCGAGTCCTCGGGCTGCCGCGCGAACCGAAGTGACGAAACGCATCGGGCGGGCGCCTCAGCTGCCCGCTCCGATGGTGATCGGCTCGTCGGGGTCGTGGCCGCCGATCGTGTAGCTCATCAATGCTTGCCAGTGGGTGATCGCAGCGGCGTCGTCGCCCTCGCGGATGAGGACGAGGAGCTTGCGGTACGAGCGCACGGCGCGCCGCATGAGGGTCTGGTCGACGGTGTCGATGGACCGGGCGTAGTAGGCGACGACCATGCTCTGCAGCAGCCTCGACAACGTAGCCAGCGTCTTGTTGCCGGAGCGCTCGACGAGCGTCTCGTGGACACGGGCCGCCGCCAGGCCGAAGGCCATCGCATCGTCGCGCTCTGCGGCGTCGGCGGCGTGATCGATGGCGGCCTCCAGCGCGCTGAGGTCGGCGTCGTCGTGGCTCCGGGCCAGCTGCCCGGCTATCTGCGGCTCCAACATCCGCCGGGCGGCGTCGAGATCGCTGACGGAGGTGTGCTGCAGCTGGAGCGACACGGCGAGCGCCGTCGAGATCGGCTCCAGGTTCGGATGCGTCACGATCGGCCCTCCGCCCCGACCGCGACGGATCGCGATCAAGCCCTGCGATTCGAGCACTCGGAGCGCCTCGCGCAACGTGGTCCGAGCGATGCCGAACTGCGTCGTGAGCTCGTCCTCCGGCGGGAGGCGTTGTCCCTCCTGCAGTTCGCCGCTGACGATCTGCTGCCTGAGCTGGTCGGCGATGATCTCATGGGTCTTCTTCACCCTCCGCGCGGCCATCGAAACGACTCTACGCGCTTCGCTCGAAACAGGTGCGGGGAGACGGAGCGGTCACCGGCTGCCTCAGCCGGCTGCCGTGATCGCGGCAACGATCTGGCTCGGACCGAACGGGAACTCTGTCAGGGCGGGCACGGCCCGCTGGGCGAGTGCGTCGTTGATCGCGTTCGCGAGCGCCGGTGGTGACGCGATCGCGCCGCCCTCGCCCATGCCCTTGTACCCGCCGAGCGTCTTCGACATCGTCTCGACGTGGCCGTACTCGAAGTCGGGGATCTCGGGTGCCGATGGGATGAGGTAGTCCATGAACGTCGTCGCCAGCGGGTTGCCGGCATCGTCGTAGGCCATGTTCTCGAACAGCACGCCACCGATGCCCTGCACGACCCCGCCGGCGATCTGCCCCTCGACGACCAACGGGTTGATCATCTGGCCGCAGTCCTCGGACACGACGTAACGCCGGATGTCGACGAGCCCCGTCTCCGGATCGACCTCGACGATGCACGCGTGGGTCGCGTTCGACCAGGTGAACTCGCTCGGCGGCCGGTACCGGACGGCCACTTCGAGGCCGGGGCCCATGCCCTCGGGGAGCAGGTCGGGAGCCATGTGCGCAGTCATCGCCAGCTGGACGAACGGAATCGCCGCCTGCGGCGTGCCCTTCACCGAGACCACGCTGTCGGCAACCTCGAGGTCGTCGGGGTTCGCCTCGAGGAGCTGCGCTGCGATCCGCACGAGCTTGTCGCGCAACTCGATCGAGGCGGTCTGCGCGGCACCGCCGGCGATGACCGCAGTGCGGCTGCCCCCAGTGCCGGGCCCGACGGGGGAGGTCGCCGTGTCGCCCTGGATGACGACGACGTCGTCGATGTCGCACCCGAGATGGGTGGCGACCACTTGGGCGATCGTCGTCTCGATGCTGTGGCCGTGGCTGCCGGTGCCGAGGCGGACCTGCACCTTGCCGCTGATGTCCATGCTGAGCACGGCCGGGTCCGAGTTGAGGACACCGAACGCGATCGCCGACGGTTCGACGTAGCCGGCGAGGCCGAGGCCGAGGAGCCGTCCCTCGCTGCGGGCGCTCGCCTGCTCCTGCCGGAACGCATCGACGTCGATCATCTCGACGACCTGGTCGAGCGTCTCGGTCGGTGAGATCGCGTCGTACACCATCTGCGTCGCCGTGGTGTACGGCAGGTCGCCGGGGCCGATCAGGTTGACGCGTCGGAGCTCGATCGGGTCCATGCCGATCTCGCGGGCGACGAGATCCATCATCTGCTCGCGGAAGATGGTCTCCAACGCCCACGGGCCGCGGTAGGCGGACTTGCCGACCGTGTTCGTGTACACCGCGGTGCAGCCGGGGATCAGCACCGGGATCTTGTAGGGACCCGGGAAGACGCCGATCGCGAGCGCGGCGGTGGCGCCGGCCGACGGCGGATAGGCACCGATCTCCTCGATGAAGTCCGCCTTGACCGCGAGGATGTGACCCTCCGTGTCCACGGCGAAGGTGAGCTCGCCGGCTTCGGAACGCGCCTGGTTCGAGGCCATCAGGTTCTCCCGGCGGTCCTCGATCCACTTGACCGGCGCCGTGCCGAGTGCGAAGGCGGCCGCGATCACCGCTGCCTCCTCTCGCATCACCATCATCTTCTGCCCGAAACCGCCGCCGACGTCGTCGGCCACCACTCTGATGTGCGACTCGGCGAGACCGGTCAACCGTGCTGCGAACGACTTGATCTCGTGCACCGACTGGGTGGCGGCGCGGATCTCCATCTCGCTGCGGTAGCGGTCGTAGTGCACGGTCAGCCCGCGCGGTTCCATCGGGACGTTGGTCGCACGTGCGCCGCGGAACATCCGCGTGATCACGTGCGCCGCGTTCGCGAAGAGCGCCTCGATCTCAGGGATCACCGGCATCGGCATCGCGACGGTGACGTTCGAATCGAGCTCTCGATGCACCAGCTCGCTGTTCGCGACGGCTTCGTGCAGGCCGAGCACCGGCGTCCGCGGTTCGATGTCGACGACGACGAGATCGGCGGCATCCTCGGCGACGTAGCGCGACGAGGCGATCACGACGGCAATCGGGTCGCCGACGTAGCGCACGTCGTCCTGGGCGAGCACGCTGCCGGGCGGGTAGGGGGTCTGCCCACCCATCGCGACCGGTGGACCGGTCATCGTCGCCCAGAACTGCTGGCACAGCGGGTTGAGGTCGGCACCCGTGTAGATCGCCTCGACGCCGGGGACCCGGAGCGCTTCGGAGATGTCGAGGGCGGTGATGTCGCCGCGAGCGACGTTGGAGCGCACGAAGGCGACATGGAGCGTGCCGGGGGTCTGCACGTCGTCGACGTATCGACCGCGCCCGGTGAGGAGCCGGGGATCTTCGCGACGCTTGACGGACTGGCCGATGTAGCGGCCGACGGTCGTGGTCATGACGACCTCACCTCCACGGACTCGGCGCTGCCCCGGGCGACCTGCCGGGCGGCGTTGACGATGCCGTGATAGCCGGTGCAGCGGCACAGGTTGCCCGACAGTGCGATGCGGATCTCGTCGTCAGACGGATCGGGATGGTCACGGAGGTAGGCCGTGAGCGAGACCACGATGCCGGGTGTGCAGAACCCGCACTGCAGGCCGTGACAGTCCTGCATCGCCTGCTGGACGGGGCTGAGCGAACCATCGGCTTCCGCGATGCCCTCGACCGTTGTGACCTCGGTGCCGTTCATCTGCGCGGCGAACAAGAGGCACGAGCGAACCGCGGCACCGTCGACGAGCACCGTGCAGGCGCCGCAGGCGCCGTGTTCACAGCCGACGTGGGTGCCGGTGAGGTGGAGGTCTTCGCGGATCACGTCCGACAGGAGCTTGCGCGGCTCGCAACGCACCGTGCGGCTGCGACCGTTGACCCGCATCGTGACGGTCACGTCGATGCTGCTGGTGTCTCCGCTGGTGTCCGGGGTGCCGCTCACGAGCGGGCCTCCTCGATCGCTCGGGCGAGTGCTCGTCTGACCACCACCGCAGCGACCTGCTTGCGGTAGGCGCCCGACGCGTGGATGTCGTCACTCGGTTCAAGGGTTGCAGCGGCCTCACGGCCGATGGCGGAGAGATCGGCTCGTGCACCCGCTGCGACGAGCGCCTGCTCGGCGGCCGTGGCGCGCACGGGTGTCGATCCGACGCCGATCAGGCCGATCGCCGCGCGGCTGATCGTGTCGCCCTCGAGCGTGACGCCGCACACCGCGCCGCAGATGGCGAAGTCCCCGTGCCGGCGAGCCACCTCTTCGACGGCGAAGCCGCTCGCGCCGTCCCACACGGGGAACCGAACGGCGGTCAGGATCTCGTGCTCGCCGAGGGTCGTCTGCCATGTCGACTCGAAGAAGTCGGTCGCCGCGATCTCGCGGCTGCCGCTCGGCCCGAAGGCTTCGACCGTTGCGTCGAGTGCAACCGCCACGGCGGGTAGTTCCGATGCCGGGTCGGCGTGGGCGATCGAGCCGCCCACGGTGCCACGGTTGCGGATCTGGAAGTGACCGATGTGGGGGAGCGCTGCGGCGACGAGTGGGGCATCGGTGGCCACGACCGTGTCGTGTTCGGCGGCGGACTGACGCACGAGCGCACCGATCCGAACGTGGCCGTTGGAGCCTCCGATCGCGTCGAGGCCGGCGACCGTGTTGAGATCGACGAGGTGCGCGAAGTCCGCCAACCGCAAGGACATCATCGGGACCAGGCTCTGCCCGCCGGCGAGGACCTTCGCTGAGTCACCGTGCTCGGCCAGCAACGCGACCGCCTCGTCGAGCGTGGTCGGTGCGTGGTACTCGAACGTGCGCGGTTTCAAGCCCATGCCTCCCCTCCGGCCGGCCAGCACCCCCGCTGGCTCACTAAAAGCGTAACCTAGATTGTCGGGACCGCGGCGCAGCAACTGGGCTCGATACACGCGGTCGACGGGGGGTCGAAGATGTCACTCGAGGGGAAGGTCGCGTTCATCACCGGCGCAGCGCGCGGTCAAGGTCGTGCCCATGCGGTGCGGCTCGCACGGGACGGAGTGAAGATCATCGGGGTGGACATCTGCGAGGACATCGCCTCGATGGACTATCCCAACGCCTCTGCGGCCGATCTCGCGGAGACCGTCAAGCTCGTCGAGGCCGAAGGCGGTGCGATGATCGGCACGAAGGCCGACGTGCGCGACTACGGCGCGATCCAGACGGCGATCGACCAGGGTGTCGAACGGTACGGCCGCCTGGACATCGTGATCGCCAACGCCGGCATCATCCGTCTCGGTCCCGAGCAGGACGACTTTCTCGCGGTCTGGAACGACATCATCGACACGAACCTCACCGGGGTGTTCCACACTGTGCGCGCCGCGACACAACACCTGATCGACGGCGGCGAGGGCGGATCGATCGTGATCACGAGCTCGTCCGCGGGGCTGCGCGGCACGGGCAGCCCGAAGACCGGGGGGCAGGCCTACACCGCCGCGAAGCGCGGCTTGGTGGGATACATGCAGGTGATCGCGAACGACCTCGCACAGCACATGATCCGGGTGAACACGATCCATCCGACCGGCGTCGCAACCGGCATGGTGATGAACGAAGCGATGCAGAGGATGTTCGACTCGGGCGACCCGTCACTGTCCGCCATGCAGAACGCGCTGCCGATCGACATCCTCCAACCCGAGGACATCGCCAACGCCGTGGCGTGGCTCGTCTCGGACGAGGCACGGTTCATCACCGGCGTGGCGCTACCGCTCGACGCCGGCTTCTCGATTCGCTGAGCTCGGCACCAGTCACCCCGATGGCCCCGCCTGGCGCGGGGCGCGAACGTTGTCCGCCGCGAGGCGCACGGTCTCGGTGACGCGGCGTTGCCGCGTCTCGGGTCGCTTGGCGCTCTTGATCCAATACAGGATCATCTTCTTGGCAGACGGTGGGAACGCGTCGAAGTGACGCTGGGCCTGCTCATCGCGCGACAGCGCGGCGAGCAGATCCTCCGGCACGATCAGCGCGTCGACGTCGTCGAGCATCGTCCACGACCCGTTGGCTTTCGCCGTCTCGATGACGCGAAGGCCCGCATCGGTTACGCGTCCCTCGGCGATCAATCGCTCGACTCGCTCCTTGTTCGAGCGCGCCCAGGTGCTCGTCGGCTTGCGCGGCGTCATCATGATCATCGAGCGCTCGTCGTCGAGCTTGTTCGCCCGGCCGTCGATCCAGCCGAAGCACAACGCCTCCTCGACGACGTCGTCGTACGCCAGCCGAGACTTGCCGGTGGCCGTCCGCCACTGGACGACCCAGACGCCGGCAGTCGTGTCGTGGTGCGCGTCCAGCCACGCCCGCCACTCGTGGCGCGTCGCGGGGTGGATGCGATCGAACGCGACCATCGTCGCACGCTACGGCTGATCGGACGCGGCCCGAACGTCGAGTCGTGCGCGCACGCCGGTCATCGACTGGCGAGGGGAGGACTCTCTATTCTCGGCCCGTGACTTCGACGCGCGTGACCCGCCACATCAGCGCTCCCCGCGCCCGCGTCTACCGTGCCTTGCTCGACCGCGAGTCGGTTCAGCACTGGATGGTGCCGGACCAGATGACGAGCCAGGTCCACTCGTGGGAGCCGGTCGAGGGTGGCGCGTTCCGGATCTCGTTGACCTACGACCTGCCCACGGCGGCCGGCAAGACGAGCGCGCAGACCGACTCGTTCCATGGCCGGTTCGTGAGGCTCGTGCCCGACACCGAGGTCGTCCAGACCGTCGAGTTCGAGACCACCGACCCAGCGATGCAAGGCGAGATGACGATCACCTACACGCTGGCCGATGCGGGCACCGGCACCGACCTCGTCGGCGTGCACGACGACCTGCCTCCGGGCGTCTCGCCCGCCGACAACGAGCTGGGCTGGAGCATGTCGATCGACAAGCTCGCCGAGCTCGTCGAGCACGACCACTGACACGACCACGAAGCCGACCTGCAGGTCGTCGGCCCGGCTCAGATCGGAACGGCCTCTCGACGGATGTGGTCGTCGCGGTCCTTGAGACCACCCACGGACACGACATCCACCGGCACCCCAGGAGCTCTTGGAGCGCTTCCTGAAGATCCATGAGATCGAACAGCGGTTCAAGGCAGGGTTTTCGATCGCCGGCGGTCGCGAAGCCTGCCTCGGTCGTGGTGTACAGGGAATTGGCGCTACCGCCTCACCACCGGCGCGCTACAAACCACGGGCGTGCACGCCCGACTCGACGTCCCAGAGCTCGTTCGGCAGCGAGCGCTGGCACACGGAGCGGCGGGCCGGCACTGGCTGGACGACCTTCCCGAGATGGTGGCCGCGCTCGCCGAGCAGTGGGGCCTGGAGCTCGGTGATCCCTTCCGAGGCGGGACCGCCGCGTTCGTCATCGCGGGCACTGATCGTTCGGGGAGAGCATGCGTGCTGAAGGTGGCCATGCCGCTCGAGACAGACGACGACGACCCGTTCGCTCGCAGCGTGCTCGTGCACCAACTCGCCAAGGGCCGCGGCTGCGCCGAGCTCTTCGAGCACGACGACGCGACCTCCTCGATGCTGCTCGAGCGCCTCGGGCCGAACCTCGACGAGCTCGGCATGCCGCTGCCGCAGATGCTCGACACGATCGCAACGACCCTGCGCTCCTTCTGGCGGCCCGTGCCGGAGGACTGCGACCTGCCGACCGGGGCCGACAAGGCAGCATGGCTCGCCGGCTTCATCACGACGGCGTGGGACGAGCTCGGCCGACCGTGCTCGCGCCAGGTCGTCGACCGGGCGCTCGTCCACTGCGACGAGCGAGCAGCAGCATTCGATCCGGCGAAGGCCGTGCTGGTGCACGGTGACGCGCACGGCTGGAACACGCTCGACGCCGGCCACGGGATCTACAAGTTCGTGGATCCCGAGGGCATCCGGTCCGAGCCCGAGCACGACCTCAGTGTGGCGATGCGGGAGTACAACGGACCGCTCCTCGCGGGCGACACCCTCCGTCTGGTCCGCGAGCGAGCGGATCTGCTCGCGTCGTTGTGCGATCTCGATCCCGAACCGATCTGGGCGTGGGGTTTCATCGAGCGGGTCTCGACGGGTCTCGCCAACCTGCGCGACTTCGCGGGCGACGAGGGCATGGCGTTCCTCGAAGTCGCGACGCGCTGCCTCTGACGGGTCGGTCAGCCCTCAGCGGCCGTGCCGGATGCTTCGTCTCGTAAGAGCGACCAGATCTCGAGGTCGTGATAGCGCCCTTGGTGGAACCAGCAGCCACGCATCATCCCCTCGAAGGTGAAGCCGCACTTCTCGGCGACCCGCTGCGAGGCGGCGTTCTCGGGATGGATGTTCAACTGCATCCGATTCACACGCTTGTTGCCGAGCAGGTAACCCACCAGCAAGCTGACCGCTTCCGTCGTGTAGCCCTGGCCCGCATGCTGCTCCCCGAACAGCTGATACGAGAGCTCGAAGCCCTGCAGGTAGTGCGTGATCGGGAAGTACTCGATCTCTCCGACGATGTCCCCACCGTGGTTCACCATGATCAGCATGCCCTCGTCCTGGCCCCAGAACCCGTTCTTCGCGTATGCAGCGCGCAGCGCGGGCTCGCTCGTCACGCCGGAGGGGAAGTACGGGCCTCGTGTGGCGAGGTCCGACATCAACTCGTACAGCCCACCGAGCTCGCTCTCGCGAACGAGGCGCAGCTCGATCACGTTGCCACGAAGCATCACGACCAGCCACTTCTCGTCATCGGCGCTCTGCGCGCGTGAGGCGGCGTTGTTCGCGGAGGACGCGTTGCGTGTCTTCGTCGAGCACGAGGGAAACTCTCGTCCTCGGCACGTCGCGGTGCAACGTGGACCAGACTCGGCAGATGGAGTTCGTGAGGCCGCGCCGTCTGCAGACCGGCGACGTTGTTGCCGTCGTGTCGACGTCATGGGGCGGGCCGCACGTCTTCCCGCATGTGTTCGACGCCGGACTGTCGACGCTGACCGATCGATTCGGGCTGCGGGTGAAGGAGCTCCCGACCGCTCGGATGGCGCCGCGTGCACTGGCCGCTGATCCGAAGGCGAGAGCGGACGACCTGAACGCCGCCTTCGCGGACGAGTCGGTGGTGGCGATCATCGCCAGCATCGGAGGAGACGACTCCGCCCGGATCCTGCCCCACCTCGACGTCGACGTCATTCGCGCCAACCCGATGATCTTGATCGGCTACTCCGACACCGCGACCCAGCTCGTGTTCTGCAACAGCCTCGGGCTCGTCACCTTCAACGGACCCTGCGTCATGGCGGGGATGGCCCAGATGGAGCACTTCCCGCGTGCCGAGGCGCATGTTCGAGCGATGCTCTTCGAGCCGGCGGGCACCTTCCGCTACGAGCCGTATCCGGAGTGGGTCGACACCTACCTCGACTGGAACGATCCGGCGAATGCCTCGGCGATCGGTGCGGTCCGGCCACACGACGGTTGGCATTGGCTGAACGGATCGGGGATCTGCACCGGGCGGCTGATCGGCGGATGCATCGAGGTGCTCGAGCTCCTCAAGGGCACCCGCTTCTGGCCGGCGCCGGACCTCTGGCGCGACAGGATCCTGTTCCTCGAGACATCGGAGGACAAGCCGACGATCGCGCAGCTCCGCTACTGGTTGTTCAACTACGGCATCCAAGGAGTCTTCGGGGACGCGTCCGCGCTGCTCATCGGCCGAGCACGCGGCTACTCCGACGCCGAGAAGCTCGAGCTGGACCAGATGATCGTCGACACGGTGGTCGGCCAGTTCGGCGCGACCGACCTGACGATCGTCACGAACATGGATTTCGGGCACACCGACCCGCAGTGGATCCTCCCGCTCGGCGGGCTCGCCGAGCTCGACCACGAGCAGCGATCCTTCCGGCTCCTCGAGCCCGTCGTCAGCTGACGGATCGAGCAAACCGCGTCTCTGCTCGTTCCCGGACCGAATCCGTCCGCTGCGGAGCCGAGAACGGGGTCGGGAAACTGTCCAACTCACGACGGACTGCCGCGAGTGGACCGCTCAGGACTCGCACTCGACGCCAGCGCCGCAGAGGCGAAGGCCGCTGCGCTCGTCGACCTCCGCGACCAGGTCGGCGCGCGGCAGGAAGCTCAACGCCTCGTCGACCTCGACGGTCAGCGCTGCACTTGCCTCGCCGCTGAAGTTGAACTGGTAGACCACGCACCCGCCCTCGAAGAGGTAGGTGCGCCGGCTGACCAGCTCGGGTGGCAGTTGCTCCGGCTGTTCGTACCGTTCGATGCCGATCTCGTCGCTCGCGACCGGTACGGCGTCGGTGACGGAGCACTCCTCGGGTCGTCGCAGCGTGGCGGCAACCGCGCGCTCGCCGCCGATGTCCGAGCCGAGGAAGATCGTCGCGCCGTCCTCGTCCACCTCGACCCCTTCCAGCTTCCAGCCGGCCGGCAGCGCCGCGACGCACGGCAGCGCCGTGGCCGACGGCACCGACTGCGCGATCAGGATCATCACGCTAGAGCGGTCGCAGAACGGGTCGGCTCGCACGCCGATGTCGTGAACCGGCCGGAACATCGATGCCACTGCGGTGACCGTGATCAGACCTCCGAGCAGGACACCGAGGGCGAGCATGATCCGTCGGACGCTCCAGTGCTGCAGGGCGACCGGCTCGCGGTGCGGGGCGAGGCTGCGGAACTCGGCGACGAGGTCACGCGGATCGTGCTTGACCGCCATCCGCAGCTGCGTCGGGCTGGCGATGCCGCGCACGGCGGCGAACGCCTCGGCGATCTCGTCGTCGGTGAAGAGCCGGCGGGCCCGCTGGTAGACGCGCTCCGCATCGGTGCGTACGGCCAGGAGCAGCATCATGTTGGCGAGGTCGACGGCCTGGCGCCACGGTGACGGGCGGACCTGGACGAAGAAGACGTCGATCAGGATGACGTGTCCGTCACGCACGAGCACGTTGGCCGGCTTGATGTCCCGGTGGGCGAGGCCGGCATCCCAGAGGTGGCGCACGATGGCCAGCGCCTCGTCGATCACGCCGTCGTCGATCTCCGCCACGCCGATCTCCTCGGCGCCGTCGAAGAACTCCGTCACGAGCAGGTACTCGCGCTCGGGCGTGAGCTCCACGATGCCGTACGACGCCGCCGTCGGGATGCCCGCGTCGCGCAGCACGCGAGCGGTGTAGTCCTCGTACTCGACGAGCCGGCGGACGCTCTGGAAGGGCCCTTCGTCCTCCAACCGTCCGTACAGGATCGTGCGGCCGAGCTTGTACCAGCGGTCCGCCCGCACGTGGCTCATCGCGTAGAGCTTCCCGAACAGGTAGCGATCCGGCGCACCTGCGACGCGCAACCGCAGTGGTGTCGACCCACCCGAGCCTTCGAGACCGACCGGCCTGACGTCGATGACGGTGAGGCCCATCTGCTCGCGCATGGCACGGCGGATCGCCACGCCGCGCGCGCCGCCGATGTCGAGATGGGCGGTCTTGCCTCCCCGGTACGTCACGGGGAACGACTCGTTGGGCGTGAACCAGCGGAAGGCGTTGACGAGGATCGCGACGACGAGGGCGACGGCGAGCACGGTGTCGAAGGGGTGATCGACCCCGAGGTAGATGCGGGCCGAGGCGAACAGCCCGACCACGACGGCCGAGACGATCTTCGCGATCGTCCGGGAGTGCCCGGAGACGACCAGGGTGTAGGTGATGCCGATCGCCAGGATGGTGAGCGCGGCGACCGGCGGCGACGGCAGCGAGAACCCGGCCCACCGTCCGATGATCGTGACGTCGTACGGGCGGGGCCGCTGGAAGCGGTCATAGATCACGTCGCTGGCGATCACCTCGACGATCACGACGCAGACCAGGAACGTGAACAGGTGGCGCCACCGCTTGAACACCATGTTGGCCACGAGCAAACCCAGGCCGACGATGGTGACCAGCCAGCCGGAGCCGAACTCGTCGAACTCCCGCGCGATGTCGGTCAACCAGGCCGTGCGAGCCTCCACCAGCGGCCGGGCGACTGCGGCGTCGACCCGGTCGGTGAGCAGCCGGGCGTCACTCGAGATGGCAGCCACGACGACCCAGACCAGCTGGAACATCAGCAACAGGATCCAGCCCCGCCCTGTCCGCCCCAGGCTGCGCGGCAAGGGCGCCGCGGTACCCGCGGGTCGCCGCCGGCGCCCCATTCGCCGGACCGATGCCGGAACCGCCGGCGGCGCGGTCCCGCCGCCCGGTGTCAACGTGCGTGGGTGGTCGGTCATCGGCCGGCCCGGATCATGTCAGTTCCTGTTCTGTGAGCCATCGGGCAGCGATCTCCTCGACCCTGGTGATGTCGCCGCCGACCTCGGCGTTGAGCAGCCGCAATCGTGGGGTGGTGAGCTCAGCGGAGACGGCGTCGATCGTCCCGGCTACATCGCCCCACCGAGCGAGCACCTCGGTACGCACCAATGGGGTGATGTTCTCGGACGGCTGCAGACCGAGATCGTCGCGCAGTTCGACGAAGTCGGCGCCCAACATTGCGGCGTCCGAGGTGAACAGCAAGCCCACGTCGATCCCGCCGTCGCGCAACGCCTGCTCGATCAGCGGTCCGGCCTCGAGCGCCACGACGGTGCCGAACTCGATGCCGTACACCCGCTCGAGGCCGACCAGGCACAGCGCCCTGCGCTGGCACTCCGGAGGCCCGCCGAAGATCAGATCGTCAGCGACCGCGGCGATGTCGCTGAGCGCCTGCAATCCCCGATCCTGTGCGGTGGACTTCGCCACGACGAACGCGTTCGCGTTCTTCGCCGGCGACGGTTCCAGCGCGACGACCGGTCGACCCTGGAGACCCTCGACGAGCCGCTCGTAGGTGGCGTCCAGATCGCTCGACGGCGGGGTCTCGCCGCGGTGCACGAACGTGGCCGCGCTGCCGGCGTACTCAGGGACGAGCTCGATCAGGCCGACCGAGAGCGCAGGACCGACGAACTCCCGTGGACCGAGTTGGAAGGCCCGCTCCACGGTCAACCCGGCGTGCTCCAGTGCCTGGCTGTAGATCTCTGCCAACAGCACGCTCTCGGCGAAGTCGAACGAGCCGACCGTGATCGCATCGTCGTCGAGCGCGTTCGGCCGGGCGGCTTCGTCGGCCGACGCTGCGCATGCCGCGAAGGTGAGCGCCATCGTCGCCACGAGGAGCGCCCGTGGGCCACCACTGGCCATTCGATCCCTTCCCACTCGCCCCGAGCGATGCCCGGAGCCTGCACGACACGATGATAAATTAGGCGCCCGTTCCCGATGGGAGTACCGATGGTCCAGGGGCGGGGAGAACGACCGATGACGCGTCAGACCACAACAGCTGACCGTGGCGCCCCGCTCCGACAAGCCGATGCCGCGCTCGTCGTCGGCGGTGTGGTCGTGCTGGTCGCCGGCATGGCCGTCGTGGGCGATGGGCGGCTGCCCGGGTGGGAGGCCGATCTCTTCCGGGCCGTCAACGATCTGCCCGACGCACTGCACCCCGTGCTCTGGCTGTTCCAGCAGTTCGGCGCGATCGGTGCCGCCCCGGTCGTGGCCGCCGTGGCGTGGCTCGCCGGCCGCCGCCGGCTCGCCGTGGCGGCGGTCCTGTCGATGGTGATCAAGCTGATGTCGGAGTGGGTCATCAAGGCCCTCGTCTCCCGACAGCGGCCGGCGACGTCCATCGGGCCGGACATCCATCTCCGCGGTGATGTCCAGGTCAGCGGCGAGAGCTTCGTCTCGGGTCATGCCGCGATGGCGGCGGTCCTGGCCACCATCGCCGCGCCATGGTTGCCGGAGCGTTGGCGCATCGCGCCATGGGTCCTCGTCGGGTTGGTCATGATCGGGCGCATGTACGTCGGCGCGCACCTCCCGCTCGACGTGATCTGCGGCGCCGGGCTCGGCGTTGCCGTCGGCGGCGCTCTCAACCTGGTGCTCGTCCGCCCAGAGCCTCGAGCGTGACCGTCGAAGCGCCGGCGCTCCCGGACCGACCGCACCGCCGCTGGTGGCACTCGCGCTGGCTGCAGGGCGCGCTGTCGCTCGCTGTCGTCGCGCTGATCTTCGGCTTCCTGTTCCCGCAAGTCGCGGACTACGGCGAGGCCTGGAGGACGATTCGGGCGATGACGTGGCTCGAGGGCGCCACGCTCGGTCTCGTCGCGGCATGGAACCTGATCAGCTACTGGCCGCTCTTGACCGCCGCGCAACCCGGTCTCCGCGTGCGCGAGGCGGCGGTGGCGAGCCTCGCATCGACAGCGATCTCGAACACGCTGCCGGGCGGCGCCGCGCTCGGCGTGGGCACGACGCTCACGATGCAGCGCTCCTGGGGGATCCCCGTGGCCGACACTGCCCTCGCGGCAGTCGTCGGGGGCATCTGGAACAACTTCGTCAAGCTCGGACTGCCGATCGTCGCGCTCACCCTCCTCGCCGTCACTGGCGAAGCTGGCGTCGGACTGGCCGCGGCCGCGACGATCGGCCTCGCCGTCCTGGTCGGGGCGATCATCGTGTTCGCGGTGCTGCTGCGGAGCGCCGACACGGCAGCCCGCGTCGGCGCCTCCGCTGGTGCCGTCGTGAGCGCCGGGCGGCGTGTGCTGCGCCGGGGGCCCGTGACGGGATGGGACGAGCGCGCCCGGCGGTTCCGACAGGACATCGTCGGGCTCCTCACCCGCCGCTGGCTGCGCATCACCGTCACGACGGTGGTGAGTCACGTGTCGCTGTACCTCGTGCTCCTCATCGCCCTGCGCCACGTCGGCGTCTCCGGCGAAGAGGTCAGCTCGGTGCGGGTGCTCGCCGCGTTCGCGTTCGTGCGTCTGCTGTCGGCCGTGCCACTCACCCCCGGCGGCTTGGGTGTCGTCGAGCTCGGCCTGACTGCTGCGCTCGGTTCCGGTCTGCCCGACGGTACGAAGAACCAGGTCGCTGCTGCCGTGCTGCTGTACCGCGGCCTGACGTGGTTCGCGCCGATTCCCCTCGGGATCGGCTGCTGGGTGTTCTGGCGGGCGAACACGTCGTGGCGCCGGACGGCTCCGGACCGGCAGGAGTGGTTGGCCGAGGCTGCCGACCCGACCCGAGCCGCTGCCCGGCCGTGACGGCTGGCCCGCCGCGGCCGGCGATGTTCGACCGCCAGCGTCATGCCCTGGCGCTCGGCCTGGTGCTGGTGGCGGCCGGCGCCGTGATGGCCGCGGTCATCGGCCCCGATCCTGTCGGCTCCATCCTGCAGCCCCTCGACGACCGCTGGCTCGACGCCATGGTGGCCGTTCGCGCCGACTGGCTGACCGATGTCGCCGAGGTGCTCAGCGTGCTCGGGGGCCCGTACGTCATGGTGCCGTTGCGACTGCTGGTCACCGCGGGTCTGGCGCTGAACCGGCGTTGGCTGCAGCTCGGTGCGTGGGTCGGCGCGATCGTCACGTCGGAACTGTGCATCGGCCCCTTGAAGGCGTTGATCGATCGACCTCGGCCGCCTGGGGCCTTGCGCGAGACGAGCTCGGCCGCGTTCCCGTCCGGACACGCGATCGCCGCGTCGGTGACTGCGCTCGGACTGGTCGTCGTGCTCCACCCGCCCGTTCGCGCACGAACGCGCTGGACGGTTGTCGCGGCTGCGTTCGCCTCCGTGATGGCCCTCAGCCGGACGTACCTTGCCGTTCACTGGCTGAGCGACGTGGTAGGTGGGCTGTGCCTCGGCGTCGGCTGGGCGCTCGTGTGGCCGGCGGCGCTGGAGCTGATCCGTGGCGTGCGCCTCGCCAGGCTGGCCGAGGCTCGGCCGGACGGCTCGACGCTGCCACTGCTGCGCGAGGCCGACGGTGGTCACCCGCCACCGACGTGACGCCGACAGGACAGCTGCACGACGGCTACACGACCGGCAGGTGGCGAGTGGCGAGCACACCCATTGCGGGCGCGACGAGCTGTGTGCGACGCATCGCCTGGCCGGCGGCGTGGGGGAGCAGCTCGGCGGCGCTGATCCGGCGGCTGCGCACCCGCTCCAAGAGCTCGGCCGCACCCTCGGCGACGTCGGCGGGGCGATGGCCGAGCAGGACCTCCAGCTCGTCGAGCTCGGCGATCGAGTGCGCGTCGCCGGCGCGGTCGACCTCGCGCAGGTACTTCACCATCCGCGCCACGCCCTTCAGGATCCGTGAGGCATACGGGTCGTTGACGTCGGGTGACACCTGATGGCGGAGCTGGTGGAGCGTGGCATCGAACAGCCGCGTCTCGGCGGTGTCGGCGAGCACGGGGAGGTCGATCGTCGGCAGGTCGACGCCGATCGCCGCGGCGAGCGCCTCGACGGTGAGCCGGCGGTGCAGCGCTCCATAGATCAGGCGGTTGCCGTGCTCGGCGTCGAGGTCGACCCCGTGCCCGCGCCGCGCCGTCCCGAGCACGGCGATGCGGAGCTCGGCGAACAGCGCGTGGTAGCGGATGCGATCGGCATCGGGCGCGGCGCCGGCCGCGTGCGCGTACAGATCGAGGAAGTGGGCGTAGTCGGGCACCGGTTCCTGGGCGTTGCGGGTGCCGACCCAGGCCAGGTCCTCCATCGGGTCGCCGAGGTGGGCGAGCTCGAAATCGAGGAACGCCGTCACACGCTGCCCGTCGTGGAGGAAGTTGCCGGGCCCGGTGTCGCCCTGCACGAGCGACGGCCGCGCGTCGCCCGTCGCCGGCACGTGGTCGCGGAGCCAGATGAAGCACGAGGTCAGGATCGGGTCGGGAACGCCGGTGGCGTCGAGGCGTGATTCCCAGATGTCGAGCTCGCGCACGACCGCGTGCTCGATCGTCGTCACCGGCCCGAGGCTCGGGAGGTCGAGCGTGGCCGGATCGGCGGCGTGGAGCCGAGCGAGCCAGGGCGTGAAGTCGTCGACGATGGCCGACTGAGCACTCGGATCGAGGCGGGCGAACGCCGCGACGCCGTCGACCCGCTCGAGCAGGACGGCTTCGAGCTCGGGGTGCACCCCGAGCACGGCGGGGCTGGGCAGGCCGATCGAGCGAACGGCGCGGTACACCTCGGCCTCACGGCGCAGCGTGTAGTGCTGGTGCTCACGCGCCGGTGCACTGTCGGTTCGGAGGAAGCACGTCGTGCCGGAGGGGCTCTCGACGTCCCACGCTTGGTGGCTCCCTCCGCCCGGCCGTCGTCGCAGCTCGACGGTCGCCTCACCGAGCAGTCCCGCCGCCCAGCGGGCGAGCTCGTCGTGCGTCCGCGCCGCGGCGTCGGTCATCGGAAAATATTAACCTTCTTCTGACCTCGCCCGAGGACCCAGGAGGAGCGGCACATGAGCAGCGAGACGCCGGCGTTCGAGACGATCGAGTTCGACGTGGCCGATCACGTCGCCACGATCACCCTCGATCGTCCCGATCAGCTCAACTCGTTCACCGAGAATATGACCAAGGAGATGGCGCACGTCTGGGGCGTGGTGCGCGACGCCGACGACATCCACGTCGCCGTCCTGCGGGCCAACGGCGAGCGTGCGTTCTGCACCGGCATCGACATCAAGGCCGGCATGTGGTGGGCGGACCAGAACGTCTGGAACCACCAGGATCCGGGCGTCTTCCTCGGTCCCCGTTCGAACAAGGTGTGGAAGCCCGTGGTGTGCGCGGTACAGGGCATGTGCGCGGGCGGGGGTCAGTACTTCGTCAACGAGTGCGACATCGTCATCTGCTCCGACAACGCCGTGTTCTTCGATCCGCACGCGAACGGTGGCATCGTCTCGGCGCTCGAGCCGATCGGGATGCTCCAACGGGGGGTGCCGCTCGGGGACGTGCTCCGCTGGGCGCTGATGGGTACCGAAGAGCGCATCACTGCCGAGACCGCGCTGCGCCTGGGACTGGTGAGCGAGGTCGTGCCGGCAGCAGACCTGCGCGCACGCGCGGCCGACATCGCGGCGCAGATCGCGGCTCGCAACCCAGTGGCGATCCAGGGGACCATCCGGGCGATCTGGGAGGCCACCGAGATGTCGCCCCACATGGCGAAGCAGAACGGCCTGGCCTACACGCACATCGGCAACCGGCCCGCTGCGGCTCGCGCCGGCCAGGAGCGGGTCAACCGCGCGCCCGTGTTCCGGTGAGCAACCGGTGTCCGACGAGCACGCTGTGAGCGCTGGCGGGCCTCGGATCGCCCGCCGGGCTCAACGCACGATCTCGCTCACGACGGTCTCAGGCTGGCCAGTACCGGTCGCGCAGCTGGCGCTTGAGCAGCTTGCCCGTCGGTAGGCGCGGCAGTTCGTCGACGAAGTCGACCGACACCGGGCACTTGAAGTGGGCCAACCGGGAACGGCAGTACGCGATGAGCTCCTGCGCGAGCGCGTCCCCCGCGGCATCAGGGTCGGCGGCGATCACGACGGCCTTGACCTCTTCACCGAGGTCGGCGTTCGGCACCCCGATCACGGCGACATCGCGCACGGCCGGGTGCATCGTCAGCTCGTTCTCGACTTCCTGCGGGTAGATGTTCACGCCGCCGGAGATGATCATGTGCGATGCGCGATCGGTGAGGTAGAGGTAGCCCTCCTCGTCAAGGTACCCGATGTCGCCGAGCGAGCTCCAGCCCTTCGCGTTGTAGGCGCTCGCCGTCTTCTCGGGGTCGTTGTGGTACTCGAACGCGAGCGGGGACTCGAACCAGATCTGGCCCGCCTGGCCGACGGGCAGTTCGTCGCCGCTGTCGTCACAGATGTGGAGCGTGCCCATCATCGACATGCCCACCGAGCCGGGGTGGGCGAGCCACTGCTCGCTGTTCAGCGCGCAGAAGCCGTTGCCCTCGCTGCCGGCGTAGTACTCGTTGATGATCGGTCCCCACCAGTCGATCATCTGCCGCTTGACCTCGACCGGACACGGCGCGGCAGCGTGCACCACCATCTGGAGGCTCGACAGGTCGTGCGCAGATCGCTCCTCGGCGGAGAGCTTGAGCATCCGCACGAAGTGCGTGGGCACGAACTGGGCGTGCGTGATGCGGTGCTCCTCGATCAGCTCGAGGCAGCGCCGCGCGTCGAACTTCTCCATCACGACGACGGTCGCTCCGAGGCGCTGCGCGGCGGTCGACCAGCCGAGCGGCGCTGCGTGGTAGAGCGGCGCAGGGCACAGGTACACCGTCGCCGGTGAGAAGCCGTACATGTGCTGGATCAGCGTGATCAACGCGCCACCACCGGCACCGAACGGTTGCGGCGCGATCGCGGGTTTGATCCCCTTCGGGCGACCGGTGGTGCCCGACGAGTAGAACATGAAGGAGCCCTCGACCTCGTCGTCGAGCGGTTCCGCAGGATGCTTCGCGATCTCGTCCTCGTAGCTCTCGAAGCCGTCGATCACGCCGTCGACCATGAGCCGCACTCGGACGTTGCCGAAGTACGGGGCGAGCTCCGCGCCGACGTCCTTCATCGCCGCCGATGTGACCACCGCGGTCGCCCCGCAATCCTCGATGATGTAGCCGACCTCCTCTGCCTTGAGGTGCCAGTTGATCGGCGTCGTGTACAGGCCGGCGCGCTGTGCGCCCCAGAACACCTCGAAGTAGCGCGGGTGGTTCTCGAGCATCACGCCGACGTGGTCGCCGGGCCGGAGCCCTGCGGCCCGCAGGAGCTGCGCGACCTGCTTCGATCGCTCGTCGAGCTCGCGGTAGGTCACGACGGTGCCGCTGTCGGCCATGATCACCGCGGGAGAGTCACCCCGGGTCTCGACGTGGGCGCCGGGCTGGAAGTTGGTCATCGTCGCTCCGTGGCGTCATCTCGGCCCGACCCCCGAGCCGATTTCTGACACCTGTGTCGATTACGGTAGCGCGCGATGACGCTCGACGACCTGCTCGCCCGGGAAGGGATCCGCGACCTGGTCGCGCGCTACAACTCGTACAGCGACACGGGCCGGTTCGAGCCGCTGTGGGAGCTGTTCGCCGAGCAGGCGGTCATGGAGACCGGCGACGCCGGCGGCGAGCTGTCCGTCTACGACGGCCGGGAGCAGATCAAGCAGATCTTCACCGGCGCTCGAGAGCGAGTGCAGCAGCAGCTCGAGACCGCCGGGCCGACCTACATCCGGCACTTCACGGCCACGCACCAGATCGACCTCGTCGACGCCGATCACGCCGCTGGACGGTGCTACTTCGCCGTGATCATCGACAGCGGCCTGGACCATTGGGGCCGTTACATCGATCGGTACGTGCGCGTCGGCGGGCAGTGGACGTTCGAGCACCGGCGGGTGCTCCTCGACGGTCGCGTCGCCACCAGTTGGTTCGCGTCCTGACGGGTCCGTCGACGGCCGACCCCGCTCGGCTGATCAGTACCGGTTGATCAGGATCGGCTGATCAGGGTCGGTTGGCTTCCGCTCCGTACGAGAAGACCGTCACCGACTTGGCACCGCCCGCGCGGGGCAGCTGATATGCCGCGAACGCAGCGCCGAACGAGGCGACGGCGGCGATGATGAACGTCACCTGGAAGGCGCCGAGACTCGGGACCATGCTGCCGCCGACTCGGACCGACATCCCACTGAGGATGGCCGCCACGGCGGCGCTGCTCAACGACGCACCGGTGGCGCGAGTCAGCGCGCCGATCGAGTTCGCCGAGGCGGTCTCGGAGTCGGGCACGTACGCCATGATCGCCGACGGCATCGCGCCATAGGCGATCCCCACGCCGGCGTTGACGACGCCGACGCTGATGCCGATCGCCAGCATCGACCCGAGCATCGCCGGGCGCGCCGCGTAGCCGAGGGCCATGATCGCAGCGCCCACCCAGAGCGATGTGCGGGCGTCGATGTGATCGGTGATCCACGCCGACACCGGCGAGGTGACCATCATCGCGAGCGCGCCCGGCAGCATGACCATCCCGGCGAGCACCACGGAAGCGCCGAAGCCATGGGGAACGGCATCGGTCGTCTGCAGCAGGACGATCGCTCCGAACATGTTGCTGAACATCGCGAACCCGAGGAGGAGGCCGGCGCCGTTGACGATCATGAGCGGGCGCTCGCGCATCAGCCGAACGTCGACGAGCGGACGTGCCGGCCGGTGCTCGTAGCGGTACCAGCCGATCAGACCGGCGAAGCCGACCAGGTAGAGGGCGAGCGGCAACGGCTGGAGCCAGCCCCAGCTCGCGGACTTCGACAGCGGCAACAGGATCGCGACCAGGGCTGCGGAGAGCCAGACCGCACCGACGACGTCGAAGCGCTGCGGGCTGTGCTCCGCCGCAGCGGGCAGGATGACGATCACGAGGATCACGGCGATCACGGCAAGCGCCGCGTTCACCCAGAACACGCTGTGCCAGTCGAACCATCCGACGAGCACGCCGGCGAGTGGGAGCCCGATGCCGCTGCCGATGCCGAGCGTGGCGCTGACGAGCGCCACGCCGTGGCTGGTCTTGTCGGGCGGCAACGTCTCCTTGGCGATGCTCATCCCGAGCGGGATCACCGCCATCCCACAACCTTGCATGGCGCGGCCGAGGACGAGCACGAGCAGGTTGGACGCGATCGCCGACGTGAGGCACCCGATCGCGAGGACGACGAGCGCGAGGAGCATCATCCGCCGCTTGCCGTACATGTCGCCGAGCCTTCCCAGCACGGGGTTCGCGATCGCGCCGGTGAGGAACGACGAGGTGGCCACCCACGAGACGTTGTCGACGGAGGTGTTCAGCGCGTCGGGCAGGATCGGCAGCAGCGGCAGCGAGACGGTCTGGCTGATCGACACGAGGCCACCGCAGTAGCCGAGCACAGCGATGATCGCCGTCGCGCTCGATCGCCGTGGCTGGCCCATTCCGCCACGCTAGAGGGTCGTCCTGGCAATTTGACGATTCCGTCAAGTCGCGAGCAGCATCGTGTGATGGAGTTCACATTTTCCGCCGAGGACGAAGCGTTCCGTGTGGAGGCGCGGTCCTGGATGGCCGACCACCTCGTCGGCGAGTTCGCCGAACTGGGGACGGGCAACGACCTCGGCGAGGGGCACGTCCTCGACGTGCGGCGAGCCTGGGAGCGGGAGCTGGCGGCGGGCGGCTGGATCGGCATCGGGTGGCCGAAGGAGTACGGCGGCCGCGACCTGCCGCTCACCCAGCAGTTGATCTTCAACGAGGAGTACGCCCGCGCCGGCGGACCGAGCCGCACCGGGTTCTTCGGTGAGCAGCTCCTAGGCCCGACGTTGATGGCGTTCGGCACCGCAGAGCAGAAGGAGCGGTTCCTGCCGCCGATCCTGCGCGCCGACGAGTACTGGTGCCAGGGCTTCAGCGAGCCCGACGCCGGATCCGATCTCGCGAACATCAAGACCGCCGCCGTGCGCGATGGCGACGAGTGGGTCATCAACGGCCAGAAGGTGTGGACGAGCCTCGGGCACATCGCCGACTGGATCTTCGTCGTCTGCAAGACCGACCCGACCGCTGCGAAGAAGCACGAAGGCATCAGCTTCATCCTGTGCCCGATCGACCAGCCGGGCGTCGAGCTGCGGCCGATCACCCAGATCACGGGCACGGCGGAGTTCAACGAGGTGTTCTTCACCGATGCCAGGACGTCGGCCGACATGGTGGTCGGTCCGGTCGGTCAGGGCTGGAAGGTGGTCATGGCCACCCTCGGCTTCGAGCGCGGGACGGCGTTCCTCGCACAGCAGCTCCGGTTCGCGGAGGAGTTCCGCTCCGTGGTCGCCTTCGCGAGGGAGCGTGGTCATGCCGAGAACCCGATCATCCGCCAGCGTCTCGCCGAGGCGTACACGGGGCTGGAGATCATGCGGTTGACCGGTCTGCGCACCGTGTCCCAGATCATCCACGGCGGCACGCCGGGGCCGGAGTCGTCGATCGGCAAGTTGCACTGGTCGAAGTGGCACCAGCGCCTCGGCGAGCTCGAGATGGAGCTGATGGGCGCCGACGGACAGGTGCTCTCCGACGGTCTCCTCGGCGACTACCAGTACACGTTCCAGTTCTCCCGGGCACACACGATCTACGCCGGATCGTCGGAGATCCAGCGCAACATCGTCGGCGAGCGGGTGCTCGGGCTGCCGCGCGAACCCGCGTGACCGTCAGCGGTTGATCGCCCTGGGGACGTGCAGCGCGGCCGAGTAGCTGCGAACTCGGGAGGGCTGAGTTGACGTCATCGTCAACTACTGTGCCACAGCACGATGAGAGCCGTTGTCTGCGACCAGTACGGACCCCCCGAGTCATTGCGGGTCGTCGACCTGCCGCCGCCGGTTGCCGGTCCCGGTGAGGTCGTGGTGGACATCTCCTACGCCGCGGTCAACTACCCCGATGTGCTGATCATCGCCAACGAGTACCAGGTCTCGGTGCCGACGCCATTCGTCCCGGGGAGCGAGTTCTCCGGCCTGGTGCGCGCGGTCGGCGATGGCGTCGACGCGGTGTCGGTCGGTGACGAGGTGTTCGGTGCCGCGATGACCGGCGCGTACGCGCAGCAGATCGTCGTGCCCGCGGCTGCGCTCAGGAAGGTGCCGGCCGGCGTGACGCTCGGAGCGGCAGCCGGCTTCTGGGTCGCTCACGCCACCGCCTACCACGCGATCCGCTCGGTCGCCGAGGTTGCACCACGCGAGCGGGTCGTCGTGCTCGGCGCCGCCGGTGGTGTCGGTCTCGCAGCGGTCGAGGTGGCGTCGCTCCTGGGCGCTCGCGTGATCGCCGCCGCGTCGACGGACGAGAAGCTCGCCCTGTGCCGCGAGCGCGGCGCCGAACAGACCGTCAACTACGTCCGGGAGGATCTGCGCAGCGCGCTCCGCGAGCTCGCGCCCGAGGGAGTCGACGTCGTGCTCGACCCGGTCGGCGGTCGCTACGCCGAGCCTGCGCTGCGCTCGCTGCGGTGGAAGGGACGGTTCGTCACCATCGGGTTCGCATCGGGGGAGATCCCACGCATCCCGCTCAACCTCGTGCTCCTCAAGGGCTGCGTGGTGAAGGGCTTCGAGATCCGCACGTTCGCGCAGTTCGAGCCCGAGCTGGCGGCGCGCGACGACCGGGAGCTGTGCGAGCTGCTCACGGCCGGACGGATCGATCCGCACATCTCGGCGGTCCATGACCTCGACCACGTGGCCGACGCGTTGCGCGACGTGGCAGGGCGCCGCTCGACCGGCAAGGTGCTGCTCACGCCGTGAGCTCGGCGCCGCGTCAGCCCCGCAGCACCGCCGTCTGCGTCGGGTCGAGGTACTCCTCGACCCTCGTGACCGCGCCGGCGTCGTCGAGGGTGACGATCACGCACGAGAGCACGCGCAACGGGCCGCCGGGCGCTGTGCCGGACATGACGGTCTGCGAGACGAAGCCGTTGGGCGTCGGCAGCAGCGCGACGTCGGTCCACGTCAGGTCGCGCACGGTCCGGTGCAGCCACGCGACGGTACGGATCGTCTGCTCCGTGGTGACCTCGACCTCGTCGAAGTTGTGCCAGGTGACGGCGCCTGGCGCGCAGAGTGCGGCGTACGCCTCACCGTCGTTGTCGCGACTCGCGGCCGCGAACCTGGCCGCGATCGCCAGCTTGGCCTCGTCCGGGAGCGGGCTCGTCATGGACGCTCAACGTGTCACATCGGAGGTCAGGACATGAAGTTCGGGGTGCAGCACGGCATCGGCGACCCGCAGTGGACGCCGGCGATCATCTCGCCACGAGCGATGAAGCGCTTCGCCGCCACGGCGGAGCGGGTCGGCTTCGACGCGATCGCCTTCACGGACCATCCCGCGCCGTCGAACCGCTGGGTCGAGTCAGGGGGTGAGGGTGTCGCCGACCTGTTCACGTCGCTCGGGTTCTGCGCAGCGGTCACCTCGACCATCCGGCCCGGCGACGCTGGAGATCGTCAACAGCGGCGTGTTGGGGATGCTCGACGTCCGCACCGGTCTCGATGCCGAGCGGATGCGGGATGAGGTCGGTCAGCTGGCCGCGATCGGCACCGACTGGATCGTGTTCAACATCTGCGGCGACGATCCAGCGGCATCGATCGACACGCTCGAGTGGTTCGGGGACGAGATCATCTCCGGCTGACGCGCGTCGGGCGTCAGGAGCCGGTCAGCGCTCGCTGGTTCTCACGCAGGGCCTTGCGCATGTCTTCCTCACCGAGGTCGACGAAGTCGCCGATCCACTTCCGGGGTGACGAGAGCCCCTCCGGGTGCGGCCAGTCGGAGCCGAGCAGGATGCGGTCGGCGCCGTGGATGTCGCGCAGCTTCGTGATGCTGTCCTCGTAGAACGGTGCGACCCAGACGTGCTCGCGGAACGACTCGATCGGGTCCCGGCCGAACAGCTGCGGCGTCTTGCCGTAGGTGACGCGGAGGCGACGGTGCAGCTCGGGCACCCATGCCGAACCGAGCTCGAGCGTGGCGACCTTGAGCGTCGGGTGCCGGTCGAAGAGACCGTGGCAGATCATCGCCGCCATCATGTCGAAGATCGGGCGCTCCACGCCGACCGACAGGACCTCGGTGAGCGGCGTCGACTTCAGGCCGGTGTACTTCGGGCTCTCGCCCCAGTCGGCCAGGTACTTCGTGTAGCCGGCGTCGCCGGCATGGATCGCGACGACCACGCCGGCCTCGGCGAGCTTGGCCCAGATGCGGTCGTGGCGCGGGTCGGCGGGGGACGGCGGGCGTCCGTGCGGGCTGGCGACCGGACCGGCGCGCATGATCACCAGTCGGGTTCCGACCTCGAGCACGCGGTCCACCTCGGCCTCGGCGGCGATGGGGTCCATCAGCGAGATCATCGGACCGGTGACGATCCGCCCGTCGCGGTCGTAGCCCCAGTCCTCGTCCAGC
Organism: Acidimicrobiia bacterium; assembly: GCA_050248955.1. GTDB lineage: Bacteria > Actinomycetota > Acidimicrobiia > Acidimicrobiales > Ilumatobacteraceae > JBFWRK01. The sequence continues at coordinate 120,362 of JBFWRK010000002.1, read as the reverse complement.
CAGCGGTTGTACGCCGTGAAGATCGCCATCCCCGACTCGGGGTCCTCCTGGAGCATCTCCTCGATGCCGAGCCCGAGGCTGGGGATCAGCCACGTCTGCTCGACGCCCTGCTCGTCGAGGCGGGCGATGCGGAGGTCGCGGTCGCGGTACTCGGGCTGGATCGGCTGCATCGAGACGATGTCGCGCAGCTCCCTCGCGTCGTAGTTCTCGGCCCGGAAGTACACCTCGAGCGAGCCGGGCACGCCGACCGGGTCGTAGGTCGGGTTCGGCACGACGGTGAGCTGCTTGCCGTGGATGAGCACCGTCGTGCGGTTCTCGATCTGAGCCCACTTCACGACGCTTCGGTGCTTCTTGTCGAGGTGGCGGGTCAGGCAGTCCTGCGCCTCGTAGTAGTGCTGGTCGGCGTCGAAGAGCGCGTAGTCGACGTTCGGCTCGGTGCCGCTCTGCGCTGCATCCAGTGTCGTCATGCTCGGACCTCCAGATCACGCCGGCATCGATGTCGGCGGTTTCGACAAACCTCTACTTGACACTATCGTCAATTCGACGCGGTGTCGACCCCTCACACTGCCTCAGGAAGGATGTCCACGTGACACATGGCGCCGATGAGCTGCTCGCGTTCCTCGACCTGGAGCAGATCGATCGCGACATCTATCGCAGTCGACCCGGCATCTGGCCGGCGGAGCGGAGCACGATCTACGGCGGTGAGGTCGCCGCGCAGGCGTTGCGCGCTGCAGCGGACACCGTGGCGTCGGATCGGCTGCCCCACTCGCTGCATGGCTACTTCCTCCGGCGAGGTGATCCCACGCACCCCGTGCTCTTCATGGTCGACCGCGACCGGGACGGGCGTTCGTTCTCGGCGCGGCGGGTCGCGGCGATGCAGCGCGGCGAGGTGATCTGGGAGATGGCGTGCTCGTTCCACGTGAGGGAGGACGGGCCTGAGTTCGTGCAGCCTGCCCGGCCGGGCATGGCGCCGCCGGGGGAGTCGCCGCCGTTGGCCTCGGACTGGTGCCCGCTGCTCGAGATCAAGGTGCCGCCGCCGCTCGACGGCAGCGCGCCCCGAGCGGTGTCCGTCGACCGTGTGTGGACCAGGGTGGTCGTACCCGTGCCGGACGACCTGGTCCTCCACGCCTGCCTCCACACGTTCACGTCGGACATCTCGGCCGGGTTCGGCGACATCGACATGCCGGGAGTACCACACGGCGGCCCGAGCATCGACCACGCGTTGTGGTTCCACCACATCAGCAGGGCGGACGACTGGATCATCTACGACTGCGTGCCGGCGAAGGTCGGCGGTCACCGTGGCCTGTACACCGGCACCGCCCACGACCTGGCGGGCAACCTGGTGGCGATGCTCGCCCAGGAGATGCTGCTGCGCCCGACGGACGCCGGGCCCTGGTCGTGAGGTACTGGCTGAACGCAGGGTTCCTCGAGACCGAGCAGCTCGTGCCGGTCGCGCTGGCGGCCGAGCGACTCGGGTACGAGGGGATCACGCTCCCCGATCACCTCGTCTTCCCCGAGCAGATCGACTCGGCGTACCCGTACTCGGCGGATGGCGCCGTGATGTGGCCGATCGACACCCCGTGGCCGGAGTGCTGGGCCGCGATCGCCGCGCTGGCAGCCGTCACCGATCGGCTGCGGTTCACGACCGGCGTGTTGGTCGCCCCGTTGCGCGACGTGTTCAGCCTGGCCAAGGCCGTGGGCACGGCGGCCGGCTTCGGACCGGGCCGTGTGTCGTGTGGCCTCGGCGCCGGTTGGCTGCGTGAGGAGTTCGACGTCGTCGGGCAGGACTTCGCCACCCGCGGGCCGCGCCTCGACGAGATGCTCGAGGCGCTGCCCCTGCTCTGGACCGGGGACACCGTCCAGTACCACGGCAAGCACGTCGACTTCGGCCCGATCCGCATGCGCCCGGCGGCCGGCGATGTGCCGATCCTGATCGGTGGGAACACCACGCCGGCGCTCCGCCGAGCTGCCCGGCACGATGGCTGGATCGGCACGTTCACCGACCTCGACGACGTCGCGCGGATGTTGGCGGAGCTCGCCGAGCTGCGGGATCGTCTCGGACGAGACGGCGCCGGCCACGAGGTCTTGTTCGCGGCGACACCGGGGGTCGCTCGTGATGCGGGTGCGCTCGACGAGCTCGGCGTCGACGGCCTCATCGTCCCTGCCGTAGCACTCGCTTCGTCACGCGCTACCGACGACGTCATCGCCGGACTGGACCGCTTCGCCGAGCGGAGGATGATGTCGTGAGCGAGCGAAGCGAGCTGGCCCGAGCGGCCGGGAGCGGGAAGCCGAGCTCGCGGGTTGCACTCGTCACGGGTTGTTCGAGCGGGATCGGCCTCGCCACTGCGGTCGAGTTCGCCCGGCAGGGGTGCGCGGTCGTCGCCGCGATGCGGAACCTCGACCGGGCCGGCCCGCTGCGTCAGGCGCTGCACGATGCGCGCGTCGAGGCCGACGTCCGCGTGCTCGACGTGGCCGACGACGAATCGGTGCGTTCGGCCGTCGCGTCGATCACCGCCGACCACGGCGGGATCGACATCGTGATCAGCAACGCCGGTGTCGGCATCGACGGCACGACCGAGGAGCTGACGATCGAGGACTTCCGCGTGTCGTTCGAGACGAACGTGCTCGGGAGCGTTCGGCTGCTCCAGGCCCTGTTGCCGGCGTGGCGCCGGCGCGGTTCCGGACGGTTCGTCGCGGTGAGCAGCATGGCCGGCATCCTCGGGACGCCGCTCAACGACGCCTACTGCACGTCGAAGTTCGGGTTGGAGGGCCTCCTCGAGTCCCTTCACCCCGTGGCCGCCCAGCACGGCGTGCAGATCTCGATCGTCGAGCCGGGTCCGGTGTCGGGCGACTTCGCCCACAAACACGGCCCGCCGGTCAGCCGGACCGAGGACGGTCCGTACGCCGCCGCGCGAGCCGCGTTCCAGCGCGTGCAGGACGGCGGCTACGACACCGCGCAGACGAGCGAGGAGATCGCCGCCGTGCTGTGGCAGGTTGCCTGCGCCGACGAACCCGTGCTGCGCTATCAGACCTCGGACGACGTCGCGAAGATCGTCGGGCTCAAGGTCAAGGACGTCACAGGCGAGCGGGTCACCGGCCTGACCGCGCGCTGGATCCGCTGAGCCGATCGACGAAGAGCTCTCCCCCGTCAGGTGCCCGGCGCGCGGCGCTGGATGAACTGTTGCACTGCCCGCGGGTAGGCGAGCCGGTCGGGTCGGAACAGATCGTGGGCCGCGCCCTCGATGACGACGATCTCGACGCCGGGGATCCGATCCCGGTACTCCTGCACGCCGGCGGCATCGAGCATGCAGCCGTCCTCGGTCCCGGTGGCGACCATGACCGGGAGGCCCGTCGCTGCGAGGGCGCCGAACAGATCGCGCTCGCGCGACGCGCCGAACAGCTCTGAGATCACGTGTGCCTCGACGCGCTCCGCCATCGGCCTGCCGCGGAAGCGGGCCTCCATCACCTGCCCGGCCAGGTCTCGTGCCAGCGCGAGCTCACGCGCCGCGTAGTCGCCGATCGACACGCTGGCGACCCGCGCGGGATCGTCGAGGACGAGGTCGAGGCCCCACGTGGTGCCCCTCGAGAACGTCATCAGGTGGAACCGGTCGATGCCCTCTTCGTCGAGCACCGCCTGCAGGTCGGCGGCGTGATCGGAGGCGCGGTACCCGGAGTGCGGCGCTTCGCTGCGACCGCGCCCGCGCACCTCGACCACGAGCATCCGCCGCGGCGAGAAGAACTCCAGGACCTCGGCGTACTCGTCGGCGAAGTCGGTGAACCCGGGGGAGAGCAGCACGGGGAGTCCGGTCGCTGCTGCCGGCGCGTTGTCGAGGTAGCGGATCCGCGGGCCGCTGCGACTCGTCCAGCGCTCGGCGACGGATGTCGTGTCGGTCATGTGGTCACGCCAGTTCGGGGATCAGCTCGGCGTAGCGGTCGATGAACGGGAGCGTCGTCCCCGGGTCGTCCCAACCCGTGCGTGCCGAGCCGATGACGGCGCGCACGACGCCGAGCTCGCGGTAGTGGTGCAGGGCGTCTGGCGTGGGATCGCCGAACGTGACGATCGAGATCGGGATCTCGCGTCCGGCACCGGCCGCGGCCTCGCGGAACTTCTCGACCTTCCTGGCGACGTCGCCGAGGGCGATGTCCATCGGCATCCACTCGTCGGCCCAGCGAACGGCGTGTTGGGTGCCGAGCCGGCCACCGGTCCCGAGGAGGATCGGCGGATGCGGGCGTCGTTCGGGCTTCGGGAACGACCAGACCGCATCGAAGTCGAAGAACTCACCGTGGAACTCGGCATCGTCGTCGCTCCAGCACCGGCGGAGCGCCTCGACGCACTCCTCGGCCGCTCGGTAGCGCTGGCTCCACGAGACATCCGGCCGGTGGTTCTCCAGCTCCTCCGCGTTCCAGCCGACACCGACGCCGAACAGCACGCGGCCACCGGACACGAGATCGAGGGTGGCGACCGCCTTCGCCAGGCCGAGCACGTGGTGCTCGAGCACGAGGCACACGCCGGTGCCGATCTGCAGCTGTTCGGTCGCCATCGCCGCCATCGTCAGGCTGACGAACGGATCCATCATCCGGCGGTACTGATCGGGCATCTCACCACCGGACGGATACGGCGTCCGGCGCGACGCCGGGATGTGCGAGTGCTCGCCGATGAACAGCGACGTGTAGCCGCGTTCCTCCAGCGACCGACCGAGGACGTCGGGGCGAACGTCCTCCGGGGTGTTCATCGTCGAGAAACCGAGTTCCATCAGCTCATCTCCGTCAGGCGCCGGCAGCGGCGTCGATCCGCTCGATGTCGGATCGTTCGAGGGGCACCCACGCGGCGTCGATGTTCTCGTCGGCGTGCGTGATCTGCGATGTACCGGGGATCGGGATCATGTTCGGTGAACGATGCAGCAGCCACTGCAGCGCGACCTGTTGCAGCGTCGCGCCGTGCGCGGCGCCGATCTCGGTCATCGTGGTGGTGATCCGCCGGGACGGCAGCAGGATCGGCGCCCAAGCCAAGAACGCGATGCCTTGCTCGTTGCACGCGTCGAGCACCGCGTCGCTGAGCCGGTCGCCCGCGTTGTAGCGGTTCTCGACCGACGCCAGCGAGCAGAGCTGCTGGGCGAACGCGAGCTGCTCCGCGGTCACGTTCGAGATGCCGATGTGGCGGACCTTGCCGGCCTGCTGGAGCTCGACGAACGCCCCGATCGTGTCCGCGTACGGGACGCTCGGATCCGGCGTGTGGACCTGGTAGAGGTCGATCGTTTCGACCCGCAGTCGGCGGAGGCTCTTGTCGCACTCCTCTCGGATGTGGTCGGGGTGCCCGGACGGCGGGAGGGTGACGTGACCCGGCAGGACCTTGCCGGGCCGGAACCCCGCCTTGGTCGTGATCAGCAGGTCATCGGCGTACGGGTGCAGCGCCTCGGCGATGATCTCCTCGGACTCGCCGTAGCCGTAGATGTTCGCCGTGTCGATGAAGTTGACGCCTCGATCGACGACCCGCCGAATCAGCTTCCGGGCCTCGTCGCGGTCGCGCGCTCCATCGGGGTTGCGGGCACCGGAGATCCGCATCGCGCCGAACGCGAGCCGCCGCACGGTGAGGTCGCCACCGATCGCGAACGTGCCGGTCGTGTCGTCGGCGAGCATCCGGTTGCTCACTGCGGCGCTCACCCCTTCTCGTTGCTGAGGATCGTGATCGCCGACACCGCTGTCGGTCCGCCGATGTTGTGCGTCAGCCCGACGCGCGCACCGTCGACCTGGTTCGTGGACTGACCGCGCAGCTGCTCGAAGATCTCGAAGCACTGCGCCACGCCAGTCGCTCCCGGCGGGTGGCCCTTGGCCTTGAGACCGCCGCTCGGGTTCACCGGGATGCGACCGCCGACATAGGTCTCGCCCGACTCGATCAGCTTGTGGGCGCCGAAGCGATCGCAGAAGCCGAGGTCCTCGTAGGTGATCAGCTCGATGCCGGTGAAGCAGTCGTGCACCTCTGCGACGTCGATGTCGTCAGGGCCGATGCCCGCCATCGCGTATGCGGCTCTGGCGGCCTTGACCGTCGGTGGGAACGTGGTCATGTCGGGCTTGTGCTGGTGCATGACCCGATCGACGCCGAGGCCCACCCCGCGCACCCAGACCGGCTGGTCGATGTAGCGGTCGGCGAGCTCCTCGGCGACGAGGATCACGGCCGCGGCGCCGTCGCTCTGCGGCGTGCAGTCGTACAGGCCGAACGGGTCGACGACCATCGGCGCGTTCAGCACCTGCTCGATCGTGATCTCGAACCGCAGCTGCGCCTTCGGATTGGTGACGCCGTGCTTGTGGTTCTTCACGGCCACCATGGCGAGGTGCTCGCGCGTGGCGGGCGACTCGTGCAGGTAGCGGGCGACGTGCAGGGCGAAGTTCGCCGGCGCGACGAGACCGAGCGGGAAGTCCCACGCGCTGTCCCTGGTCATGCCCATCCAGTCCCAGAAAGTGGCGCGGGTGGAGGTCTCGCGCACCTTGTCGGCGCCGACCACGAGCACCACGTCGAACATGCCGCTCGCGATCGCCATCATCCCGTGGCGCACCGCGTCGTTGCCGGTGGCGCACGCGTTCTCGAGGTGCGACACCGGGATGTCGAGGAGCCCGCAGCTGTCGGCCAGGATGCCGGAGGCGAACCCGTCCGTGCTGACGAGCTCGCCGAACCAGGCGGCCTGGATGGCACCGCGGTCGAACCCCTTGTCGACGCTCGCGACTGCTTCGCCGACCGCCATCGGCACCATGTCCTTGACGCCGAGCCCGAACAGCTCGCCGAACGGGGTCATCCCCGCGCCGATCATCGCGACTCGTCTCATGCTGCTGACTCCTTGCTGATCGCGGTCTCGTCGGGGAGGAAGCCGTAGCCGTAGTCGGGAACGCCCGACCGGATGGCGACGAGGCGGAACACGAGCCGGCCACGATCGCCGATCTTCACCGATCCGGGCTCGGCGCCGGTGAGCTTGACGAGCACGCGCACCCCGGTCTCGCCGAGCTCGACGAGGGTGACCGTGTACGGGCTCACGAGGCCGGGCACCGGCACCCGGATCGTGGCCAGCGTGTAGATCTCGGCGTCCCGGGGGAGCGGCACCACGTCGGTCGGCTCCTCGGAGCCGCAGCCGAGGCAGCGGTAGCGATGTGGGTACGACAAGGTCCCGCAGCTGACGCAGCGGGCCGCTTCCAGCCGGAGCTTGGCCTCGAACGCGCGGTCGTAGGCGGCGAGTGAGATCGGGAGCTCGGAACCGGGCGCCAGCACGCCCTCGGGCAGCGACCGGGCGCGGCGCTCGTCGCGGACGACATCGACCGTGCCGGCACCGAGCATGGCGACGCTGATCGTGGCCTGCTCGACAGCGGCGACCAGGCCGGAGCGCCCGCCCTCGACCAGCGCGGCGAGTGCGAAGAGCGGGGCGCTCGCCCCGCTGGTGGGAAGCGTCGGCGGCTGACCCTCGCAGACGGAGGCCGCGTCGCGCGCCGCGAGCCCAGCAGCGGCGACGATCGGCGCCGACCGGTCCATCAGGCCCAGCGAGCGACCGAGGCCGCTGACCCGCAGCAGCCGAGGGTCGGCGTAGTCGGTGCGGTGCCCGTCGGTGTCACGAGTGCTGACCGGCATGCTGCGCGTGATCCGGTCGACCGCCGTGACATCGACTCCCGTGGCACCGCAGAACGCCGCCGCGGCACCAGCGGCGCCGGCGACATCTGCGCCGATGACGAGCGTCCCGAGCGCCGCGGACGCCAGCACGTCGAGCGTGGCAGGTGCGCCGCCGAGCACCTCGGTGACGCGCGCGTGCGCGGACACGCCGAGCCCGGCGAGCACGGCCGCGCTGTTGCCGCCCTCGAGCAGCGGCAGTTCCCGGGTGACGAGGACGACCTGGTCGACCTCGGCCGGGTCCGTGTTCCGCAGCGCGGCGACGCCCGCCGCCACGGCCAGCGTGACGGCGTCCTCGTCAGCACCGGCCTTCCGGGTGCGGTCGGATCCCGAGGTGGGGAGGTAGGTGCCGAGCGCGGTGATGGTTGCCATGTGGTGCTCCTTCCCGAGGCTCAGCGGAACACCGAACGAGGCCGCTGCACGAACTCGTACGGGATGCCGTTCGGGTCACTGATGAAGGTGATCCACATGTCCGGCACCGGTGTGCCGCTCAGCTCGACCTCCATCGGAGGCCGGTCGAACACGGCGCCCGTCGTGGTGAGGTACTCGTACGACGCACGGGTGTCGTCGACACCGAGCGCGGCGCGGAAGATGCCGGCGTGGTACGGCTCGGCGTAGTGGCGACCGCGGCCGGCAGGGCTGTTCCACTGGATCAGGCGAACCTCGAACGGCTCGTCCGGGAGACGCAGGCGGGCGAACTCGCCGTCGACGTCGTCGTGCGTGCCGAGGAAACCGCCGTCGACGACGTCGCCGCGCTCCACGAGCTCGAAGCCGAGCATCTCGTAGAACGGGAGCGACTCGTCGAGGTTGCCGACCGTGATGCGCAGGTGGTGCATCTGGGTGGCTTCGGCGTCGAGCGAGGCATCCTCGACCAGTTCGAGGGTGACCTGCCGCGGGTCGAGCAGCGTGGCGTGGCGGGCGTCGAACGGCGAGCTCCCGTCGGCGAGCACCGTGCAGCCCATCCCGCTGAGCGTCGCGACCGCGCCGTCCACCGACGGCACCGCGAAGCCGAGCGCCTTGATGCCCACCTCGAACGGATCGGTCGACGGCTCGCCGACCGGAGTGGGGTCGTACCAGCCCTGCACCTCGATCGCCGGGCTCGTGCGCGGGCCTCTGCGGTCGTACACGAAGGAGCCGATCGAACGGACGTCCCGGTCGATGCCGAGGAGCACACCCGGCCCGTACTCGTCCGTCGTGCGCATCGTGTTCCGCATCTTCAGGCCCTGGACGAAGAACGAGGTCACCTCGGTGTCGTCGGCGCAGCAGTAGCAGATGTGGAGGAAGCGGCGCGCGGGCCGTTCGATGGAGAGCTCGGTCATGTGGTCCAGTGTAACTTGACACATGTGTCGACTAAGGAGCCGAGCTCGACCGAGACAGCAGACGCGGCGATCGAGGCCGTGTCGGGTGTCGGTCCGGCTACCGCTGTCCGAGCTAATTGACGCTACTGTCAGATCACCCACGACCGACTCTGGAGCACGCCATGTCCTACACCCCGACCGAGCATCTGTTGATCGAGCAGGACGGCCCGATCGTCACCATCACGCTCAACAACCCCGACATGTTGAACGCCTTCCTCGACGACATGCACCAGGGGTTGCGCGAGGTGTGGTGGGATCTCAGCGAGGACGACTCCGTCCGCGCCGTGATCCTCACCGGTGCCGGCCGGGCGTTCTCCGCCGGCGGTGACATCCCGGGGTTCATCAAGAGCTACGAGGACAACGAGTACCGCCGCAAGTCGTTGCGTGGTGCCAAGCGCCTCATGGAGGCGCAGGTGGAGTTCCCGAAGCCGGTCGTCGCCGCGGTGAACGGTCCGGCGGTCGGTCTCGGCTGCAACGTCGCACTGTGCAGCGACATCGTGTTCATCGCGGAGAGCGCCTTCATCGCCGACACGCACGTCAGCATCGGGCTCGTGTGCGGTGACGGCGGGGCCGTGTTCTGGCCGTTGCTGATGGGCCTGCTGCGCTGCAAGGAGTACCTGCTGACCGGTGAGCGCATCCCCGCTGCGAAGGCGGTGGAGCTCGGGCTCGCCAACCGCGTCGTGCCCGATGCCGAGCTGATGGATCAGGCGAAGGAGATGGCCCTGAAGCTGGCCGCGCAGCCGCAGCAGGCGATCCAGGAGACCAAGCGCGCCCTCAACCTGCACCTGCAGGACATGATCCTGCGGGTCGCCCCCTTCGCGCTGTCGGCCGAGTCGGAGTCGTTCACCACGGACGACATCAGGCAGACGATCGAGAACTTCAAGAAGAAGTGATCTGATCGGGAGGCTCGGCACCCGGAACGCCTCGGGCATCCGATGGTGGCGGTCGGTGTGGCAAGGTAGCGACCGCTGAGCCGCCGAGCCACGACGAGGATGAGCCCGTGTACGACGAGATCCGCTACGACGTCGACGATCCGGTCGCCGTCATCACGCTCGATCGTCCGGCGTCGCTGAACGCGTGGACGAGCACGATGGACGGCGAGATCAGCGACGCGTTGCGCCGCGCCGAGGCCGACCGCGCGGTGGTCGGCATCGTGGTCACCGGCGCCGGCCGCGCGTTCTGTGCCGGGGCCGACATGAACCTGCTCAGCAGTCTGTCGCAAGGCGGCGACGGTGGCGGGTTGGTCGCCGACGGCGGTGAGCCGCCGGCCTGGCAGGCGCCCGAGGGGGACTTCGGCGGTCGGTTCCCGTACGTGATGACGATCGAGAAGCCGGTGATCGCAGCGGTCAACGGCGCCGTCGCCGGCATGGCCTACCCGTTCGCGCTCTGCTGCGACCTGCGGGTGGTCACGCCCGACGCGCTGTTCCTCACCGCCTTCGCGCAGCGCGGCCTCATCGCCGAGTGGGGGTTGAGCTGGTTGCTGCCTCGACTGGTCGGTCCGGCAGTGGCGCTCGATCTGCTGTTCTCGTCCCGCCGGGTGAAGGGGCAGGAAGCGCTCGATCTCGGGCTCGCGAACTACCTCGTACCAGCGGACGAACTGTTGAGCTTCTGCCGTGAGTACATCGTGAACCTGGCTCGTTCGTGCTCACCGGCATCGCTCGCGGTCATGAAGCGGCAGGTGTATGAACAGCTCCACCGTGGCCTCGGCGCCGCCGAGCTCGAATCGCAGAAGCTGATGGTCGAGAGCTTCCGTCGCCCGGACTTCAAAGAAGGGGTGCAGTCGTTCCTCGAGAAGCGCTCGCCGGAGTTCACGCGACTCGGGAGCTGAACGCGCACCCGGGACGGCAGCGACGGCTGATGCCGGCCGACGCCGGCCGACGCCGTCGCCCGACACCGGCATCATTCCCAAGCGGCGACGAGCTCGTCGGCAGTGACGATCGTGGCGATCATCGACAACGTGTGCTCGATCACGGCATCCGCGTACTCCTTGGGGAGACCGACGACGGCGTCGCGCACGACGATCACCTGGTAGCCGAGATCCAGCGCGCTCAGCGCGGCGCCGGTGATGCCGAGGTTCAGCGACACACCCATCAGCACGATCGTGCGCACCCCGAGGTTGCGGGCGACGGCGTCGAGCTCGGTGCCGTTGAACGGCGTCATGCCGTGCATCCGCGGGACCTTGATGTCGCTCGGCTGGACGTCGAGCTCGTCGACGAGGGCAACGCCCGGCTGCCCGATGTCCGTCGGGCTGTGACCTGTCTCGGCGCGTCGCTTCGAACCGAGTGCGAAGATCCTGCAGTTCACCGCCTGGCCGGCGCCGTCGGGCCGCTCCTCCATCGTGGCGTGGAGCACCCGCACACCGTGCGCCCGCGCGCTCCGGCACACTCGACCGGCGATGTCGAGCATCCCTGCCTCGCGCACGGCGATGGGGAGCGCCGGCAGGATCGCGTCGTCACCGACGATGCCCTTCTGGAGCTCCATCGTGACGATCGCGGTGTGCGCCGGCTGGACGAGTCGGACGAGGCGTTCCGATGCACTTGACATATCTGTCAGAACGTAGCAGCGGGACGTCGGTCTGCTACGGACGGAGGATCTGGCCGCCGTCGACGTGGATCGCCTGGCCAGTCACGAAGTCGGATGCGCTCGACGCGAGGAACACGGCGACCGGACCGATGTCCCGATCGACGTCGCCGAAACGCCGAAGCGGGATCTGGGCGACGAGCTTCTCCTCGATGCCGGGGCGCGCCTCGAAGAACGCGCGTGCGGAGTCGGTGACCATCGTCGGGATGATCACGTTGACGCAGATGCCGTACTTCCCCCACTCTGCTGCGCCGGTGCGGCTCAGCGACCGGATCGCTTCCTTCGCCGCGTTGTAGGCCGCCGTGCCCGGCATCGCCCCGATGCCGTTGCCCGAGCCGAGGTTGATGATCTTGCCGCCGCGCTCGCGCATGTGCGGGAAGACCGCCTGCATGCCGTACAAGGTGCTCTTGAGCCCCGTCTGGAACGTGTGGTCCCACACGTCCTCGGCGAAGGTCTCCAGCGGCGAGTAGCCGGGGGAGCCCTCCGGCCGCTCCTTGGTCCCGAACCCCTGGGCGTTGTTGACGAGCACGTCGATGCAGTCGAAGCGTTCGATCGTGGCGGCGACCATCCGCTCGACGTCCGCGCGCTCCCCGACGTCGACCGTCACGCCGAGCGCTTCCTGCCCGATTGCCTCGATCTCGTCGACGACCGAGCCGACAGTCGCGGTCGTCCGTGATGCCACGACGACTCGGGCACCCTCTCGCGCGTACTCCAACGCGATCGCGCGACCGATCCCGCGGCCTGCACCGGTGACGATCGCGACCTTCTCGTCGAGCTTGCCCACAGGTGCCCTCCTTGGCTTGACACTCCTGTCAAGAACGTACAGCCTGGGCCGCATGAGGGTGCCGTTCACGTGGAAGCCGACCGGTTGGTTCATGGTCGCCTGGAGCGCGGAGATCGCGCCCGGTCAGGTCAAGCCGTTGCAGTACTTCGGCGGTCATCAGGTCGCGTACCGAACGCTCTCTGGCGAGCTGCACGTGCTCGATGCCCACTGCCCGCACCTCGGCGCGCATCTCGGCCATGGCGGCAAGGTGCAGGACGACTGCATCGTGTGCCCGTACCACGGATGGGGGTACGGGCCCGACGGGGTGAACCGGTTCATCCCCTACGAGGACCGCCCGAACGTGTCGCACAGCCTGAAGCGCTGGCCTGTCGACGAGCGCCACGAGTGCGTGTTCGTGTGGCACGACCCCGCCGGTGGCCCTCCCCGTTGGGAGCTGCCCGACATCTGGACCCGGCTGCCGGAGCTCGCGTCGTCGCAGGACCGTCACTACCGCGCCTACCCGGAGATGTCGATCAAGTACGAACGTGAGCCGGTGCACCCCCAGATCCCGCTGGAGAACGCGCCGGACTCCGCGCACTTCAGGTACGTGCACGACGCGAGCGTCACCCCCGAACTGCTCGACTGGGGCTCCGACGGTCCGATCTTCCAGACGTCGGCCGGCTGGCGGGTGCCCACCGAGGACGGATCGGGTCGCGTCGCGCTGCGGATCACGTCGGTGGCGTGCGGTGTGGGTGGGACGTTCGCCTACTTCGACGGGTCGTACCAGTACCGCCTCGCCTTCTTCCACACCCCGATGGACGACGAAGCCTCTGCGATGTTCTATTCGATCTGGTGGCCGAAGGAGGCGGGCGACGGCAGCGACGTCGTGCCCGAACACGTGCGCGAGCGCGCCGAGAAGGAGTTCCTCTCGACGTTGGAGGACGATCTCGAGATCTGGCGCTACCAGGTGTACGTGGAGCACCCCGCACTCGCGAAGCAGGACGCCCGACCGTATGGCGCGCTGCGCAAGTGGGCTCGCCAGTTCTACGAAGTGGAACCGTGACGACGGAGTCCGATCCGGCGAACCGCACGACGTCGGCGGCCCACCGGCTGCTGCCGCGAGATGGCTCCGTCGTGATGTTCATGCTGGTTCGCAACGCCGACGGGCGCCCGACCGGGTATCCGATGACTGGGCTGTTCCGCGACGGCGAGCTCGAGATCACGACCTATCGGAAGGCCGCAAAGGCTCGGTACCTCCTCGCCGATGATCGCGTGTGCTGCGTCGTGGCCGACCCCGACGAGAACGGTCGAGGTGTCGCGCTCTACGGGCGGGCCGCTCCGGCTGCAGCGGACGGCTTCCTGACGAGCACGGGCGAGGGCAGTCGCGCCGCGGCCATCGAGGTGCCCGATTCGGTGCGCGAGACCGTACGCGACCGGTTGGGGTCCAGGAAGCGGATGGTGTTCACGATCCGTGTCGACGAGCTGCGCGAGTTGGGGACGTGGGGGACGACAGATGCCCGATGAGACCCAGTCTCCGAGGCTCGGTAGCAGTGGGCCGGCGTCGAGGACACGCCCGGACATCTCGATGACACCGGCCGAGATCGCCGGCTTCCTCGCCCGCTGCCCGCAGATGGTCGTCGGCGCGATCGACGGCGCCGGTTGGCCGACCGGCACGCTCGCCGCCAGCACGTCCCCGGTCAGCACGTCCGCCGCCAGCACGTCCGAGAGCGTGCTCTCGCTGCGCTTCGATCCGCGCGATCCGATCCTCGACGAGCTGGCACGGGACCCGCACCTCTGCTGCATCGCCGACGAGCACGAGTCGTACGCGGAGATCCGTGGCGTGATCGTCCACGGTCGAGTCGCATCCGCCGATCAGCGGCGCGCCGACGGCTCCCAGGGCGACGTCGTCGCCGTGGACGTCGTCGTTGCCGTCGATCGGACCATCAGCTTCGACTTCGGTCGGCTGACGGCATGAGCGCCGCCCCGCCGCGGCGGCCGTGGAAGCATGGTTGTCACGCCGGTACCGGCGTGACGCTGGGTTCCGCGGTGTCCTCGCCCACCAGGCTGTTGGCCCAGTCCTCGATGTTGCTGTAGCCGTCGCCGTCCCGGTCGCCGGTGGCATCGGCGACAGCCGGGTCCGTGCCGTGCGCCGACTCGAACGAGTCCGGCATCCCATCGCCGTCGGTGTCGACGGGCGGCGTCCCGGCCGGAAGGGTGGGGTAGCCGCCGACCTGGCTCTCGTTGTCGATGAAGGCGCCCGTGTTGTTCAGCGTCTGCGTGACGGCCCGTTCGTCGACGGGGTCGCGGAACGGGAAGGATGCACCGGCCTTCGCCAGCACGTCGATGTACGCCTGTGCCGCGCTCGTCGTCGTCACCTGTGGGACGGTGAACGGCGTCGTCACCAGCTCCGCCCGGTCCTCGGGCCGGACGATGTTCGCCTCGGCTAGGTCGGTCGTCGGCCGGTTGGGGCCGATGTTCCCCTGCACGAAGGTGCGGTGGCAGTCCGTGCACGTGTCGCCGTCGTAGTGCGCGACCTCGTAGTCCCACGTCGTGTTCGGACCGCGCTTCCAGTAGTTGCCGACGATGTTGCCGGTCGGGGTGCCCTTGCTGCTCGACACGTACGTCGCCTTCTTGCCCCAGTTGTAGATGACGTTGTTCCGCATGTCGTAGTCGTCGAGGCCGGTGGGTTGCGGGTTCCGGTCGTTGCCGTTCGCCAGCAGGTTGTGATGGATCGTGAACCGGCCGGCGCCGTCACCGGAGAGGTGCATGTTCTTCGCGTGCTCACCATCGGGGTGCTTGCTGTTGCCGAGCGGCTCGGTGATGAGGTTCCAGGAGAACGTGATCTCGCGCGCCTCGTAGTACGTCTCGAGGTTGCCGTCCACCGCCCACGAGAAGGAGGAGTGGTCGATCACCACGCGACGCACCGGCCCGCTCGACTTGCCCACCAGCAGGTTGTCGGCGGACTCGCTGGTCTCGGTGGGCGTGCCGTGGCGGAACCGGAGGTAGCGGATCACCACGTCGTTCGCCTGCACTCGCAGGATGTCCTTGCGCAGGGCGGCCGCCCCGCGCAGCGTGATGCCGCCGCCGGGCGCCGTCTGTCCCAGCACCGTCAGGTTCGGGCTCTTGATGTCGATGCGCGTGAGCGTCGTGATGGTGCCGGAGACCCGGAAGACGACGATGCGCGGGCCGGTGCGGGTCACGCAGTCGCGGAACGAACCGGGGCCGCTGTCGTCGAGGTTCGTCACCTGGCACACCTGCCCGCCGCGTCCGCCGGGCGTCTCGGTGCCCCAGCCCTGCGCCGAGGGGAACGCGCGCTGCGCCACCGTCGGCGCCACCGTCGGCGGAACCGTCGGCGAAGCCGCCGGTGGAACCGCCGGCGCGTCGTTGATGAACGCCAGCCCGATCAGCAGCGTGAGCACCGCGGCCGGCACCACCAGGCTCACCAGGAACGGGATCGCCGGGGTCGTGCTCACGGTTCGATCTGCAGCTTCGTCATCCATTGGGGGTTCCCCTTCAATGGTGGTGCTCACGCCTGACGCGATGTCCCCCGGGGCGGGACGTGTTCGCGCCATCAGTCCACCCTAGGTGGCAAGGGATTCGGCGGTGCGTCGGGGGTGACTTGACACAGTTGTCAAGAATGGGACCTTGGTCCCTAACGGAGCCTCGTGAGCCACACGTACCGTCTGGGGGAGGCACCCATGACACGGCAGGAGGCACACAGGTGAGCGTCACGGCAGAGTCCACGATCGTCGCTCCGAAGCTCGGGTACGGCATCAGCGATGCGGACCAGCACTTCTACGAAGCGCGAGATTCGGTGACGAAGCACCTCGACCCGAAGCATCGTCACGCGTTCCGCTGGGTCGAGATTGATGGTCGCACGCAGCTGCTCCTGAACGACAAGCTGTACCGGCTGATCCCGAACCCGACGTACGACCCGGTGAGTCCCCCAGGCTCGATGGAGCAGTACTTCCGCGGCAACAACCCGGAGGGCAAGACGCTCGGACAGATCGCCGGGCCGATGCAGCCGCTCGATCCCTCCTACCGCTATCGGGAGCCGCGCATGCGGGTCCTCGACGCGCAGGGGGTCGACCTCTGCATCATGCTGCCGACCCAGGCGCTCGGCCTCGAGGAGATGCTCTGGGAGGATCCCGAAGCCGCGGTGGCCTGCGTGACGTCGCTCAACCGGTGGACGTTCGAGGAGTGGAGCTGGAACATCGACGACCGGGTGCTCGTCACCGGCGTGATCACGCTCATCGACCCGGTCGCTGCCGAGCTGGAGCTCGAGCGGCTCATCGCCGAGGGCTGCAGGGTGATCGGCATGCGGCCGGCTCCCGTCAAGGCGCCCGGCATCTCGCGCTCTCCGGGCGACCCGATCTACGACCGCTTCTGGGCGCGTGTCGCCGAGGCCGGCATCGTCGTCGGCATGCACGCCGCCGACACCCCCTACGGCAGCTACCTCGAGATGTGGGGCGAGAGCGGTCGCTGGTTCGGCCACAAGACCTCGTCGCTCGCCGAGATCATGGGCATCTACACGGATCGGACGATCTTCGACATGATGGCGGCGTTGATCGCGCATGGTGTGTTCGATCGTCACCCAAAGCTCAAGGTCGCCGTGCTCGAGCTCGGTGCTTCCTGGGTGCCCCATCTCATCCAGCGGATGAAGCTGGCCTACGGCAAGGCGCCCCAGAACTTCGGGCGCGACCCCGTCGAGTCGTTCATCGAGCACACCTGGGTGATGCCGTTCTACGAGGACGACCTCACGGAACTGGTTCGCCACTTCCCGGTCGAGCGCCTCGTGTACGGCTCCGACTGGCCCCATCCGGAGGGCCTCGCCGACCCGCAGGACTACATCGCCGACCTCGCTGCGTTCACGCCCGCGGAGCAGCGGATGATCATGCGCGACAACCTCCGGACGCTCGCGTTCGGCTGACCCGGTCTGTGATCGGGCGAGGTCGTTGGATGTCCGGATGGGAGCGGAGAACCGGTGGGGAGTCGTCGGCGAGCAGAGAACCCGGGGGGTGGCGGGACTGGGCCGCGCGCCGGGCCCGCAGCCGCCTGAGGTGAAATGAGCTCTCTGGCTGGGCGACGTTGCTGGCGACGATGGAGTCCCACCCGGACCCCGCGCCCTCCGGCGAGCAATGAGGACAACTGGGCCGAGCGGTCACGTCCCCATTTCATCCCTGCCCGGCGACCACCCCGGCCATCACGACGTTGATGATCTCCTCACCGAAGCGAGCGAGCTCGTCGCGCGCCTCGGGCGTCTCCTATGAGGATGTTCTCGGCAGGTTGGGTCCGGGTGGTTCGCCCGGAGGTGTGAGCAGTGCTTGGTGCTGTCCCGGCGCCGGTGCCGGGCGGATGTTGCCGGGAGTACCGGTGAATCGGATCGGCAGACCGGCGTGGACGATCCCCCTGCCGAGCTGGGGCTGGTGGACGACGGCGGGGTAGTCGCGATCCGCGAGGTGCGGATCGGCCATCGCCTCGTCCGCGGTGAGGATCATCCCAACGGCAAGGCCGTGGGTCTGTCCCTGCAGGAAGAACTCCTGTTGGGTGAGACGGCTGGCGATGACCGTCATCGCATCCCGGGCCGCCCGGTAGCACTCCTGCGTGAACTCGTCGTCGAGGAGTCGAGACAGGTCGATGCCGCCCTGTTCGACGGCCAAGTCGAGCAGGGTGACCATCGGGAAGTCCTCGCGCAGCCCGAGGTCGTCGATCCACTGCACGAGGCGGACGAGCTCCTCCGCGGTGCGGGGCGGGAACCCGATGTGCACCTCGTGACCTTCGCGGTCGCGATGGATGGTCGGTTCGGTCGGGAAGTGCGACGCGTGACGGCCGGTCTGGCGTTGGACGACCTTGCCGGCGGCGAGCCACCACTGCGTCGCCTGCTCCGTCGTCACGTTGGCGGCGGCGTGCATGCTGACGTCCACGAGCTGCCCGTGCCCGATGCGTGCGCGAGCGCTGACGGCGGTCAGCGCGCCGATCGCCGCCCAGATCGACGCCGTCTGGAAGCCCTGGTTCCCGAGGCAGGACATCGGTGCCACGGTGTGATCGTCGTAGCCGTTGTTCCACACGACGCCGCCGCCGCTCATGACCGTCAGGTCGGTGAACGGCTCGCTGCTGCGCGGATCGTTCCGCCCGAACGGCGTGACGCTGACCCACACGAGGCGGCTCTCCGAGGCGCGGAGGTCGTCGTGGTCGAGGTGGAGTGTGGCGAGCCGGCCGGCGGGCTCCGCCTCCAGCACGATGTCGGCGTGCGTCAGGAGCTCGCGGAACTGCGCCGCTCCCTCGGCCGACTCGAGATCGAGCTCGAGACCGAGCTTCGAGGTGTTGTACGACCAGAACCACAGCGAGCGATCGGGGTGCCCGGGCTCGAGGTCCTCGGCGAACGGCTCGAAGCGCCTCGTGCGGTGGCCGCCGGGCGGCTCGACCAGCAGCACCTCGGCCCCGAAGTCGGCGAGGAGCTTGCCGGCGTACGCAGCGCTCTCGCTCGCCAGCTCGATCACGCGCAGCCCGGTGAGCGGCCCGTTCGGCTGCGTCGCCTCAGATGACACCGTCGGCCTCGAGCTGTGCGATCTCGTCATCGTCGAGCCCGAGCAGTCCGCCGAGCACCTGCCGGTTGTGCTGGCCGAGCGTGGGCGCGCCGGTGTCGATGTGCCAGTCGGTGGCGGAGAGATGGATCGGGAGGCCGTCGACGCGCAGCGTGCCGATCTCGGGATGCTTCGTCTCCGGCCACAGCCCCCACGTCTCGGTCGACGGGTCGTGGTCGATCCGTTCCGGCGGCGTCTGCACCGCCGCGCACGGCACGCCCGCCGCCAGCAGTCGCGCCTGCACGTCGAACTTGCCGAGCGCGCCGGTCCAGCGCGAGATCTGCTCATCGAGCTCGCGCTCGTCGGAGCGACGCCCGGCGAGCGTCGCCCAGCGCGGCTTGTCCGCCCACGGCTCACCGATGCTCGCCGCCAGCGCCGTCCAGTCCTCGTCGTCGCGACAGGCGATGGCGACCCACTCGTCCGCGCCGGCCGAGGGATAGATGCCGTGCGGTGCCATCTCGGGGTGGTGCCCGCGGTTCGAATCGGGCATCCCCGGCCGGCGCGCCGGCCGCCCGTTGACCGACCAGTCGAGCACGATCGGGCCGAGCAGTGACGTGCCGGCCTCGACCGTCGACATGTCGATCCACTGGCCTTCGCCGGTGCGCTCGCGGTGGTGGAGCGCGGCGAGGATCGCGAACGTCATGAAGTTGGCGCCCTGGTGGTCCATGTAGGAGAACCCGAAGCCGGCGGACGGCTGGTCGGCGAGCCCGACGGCGTGGGTGAGGCCGCACACGGCCTGGACGATCGGCCCCCAGGTGCGGAAGGACCGGTAGCGGCCGGTGTGCCCGAAGCCGCAGTTCGAGACGTAGATGATGTCGGGGCGCAGTTCGCACATCCGCTCGTACGAGAAGCCCCAGCTCTCGAGCACCCCGGCGGAGAAGTTCTCGGTGACGATGTCGCTGACCGCGATCAGCTCACCGAGCAGCTCGCGACCGCGCTCGGTGCGCGTGTTCAGCGTGACGCCGAGCTTGCCCGCGTTGTGGTTGTTGAACGCTCCGCCGAGCTCGATCCCGCGTCGTGCGTCGACGAACGGCGGGATGCCGCGCAGCAGATCCCACCGGCCGTTGCGCACCGGGTCCTCGATCCTGATCACCTCGGCGCCCAGCGCCGCCAGCGTGCGCGTGCTCCCGGCGCCGGCGAGCTGACCGGACAGATCGCAGATGCGGACACCGTCGAGCGCTGCCACGGGAGCGCCTGTGGTCGTCACGACGGCTGCCCCAGGATCGGTGAGCTCGTCGGCACGCCCGGCCTCGGCGACGATGCGCTGGCCAGGGGCTGGTCCCACCGATCGAGCGACGCGACCGCGTCGAGCGGGCGGCGTCGGAGCGGACCATGCTTGCCGATCGGCCAACCGACGATCACGAGCGACGCGAGGTGCCATCCGTCGGGGATGCCGATCGCGGCGCGGAACTCGTCCTGTGCCGGGACCTGCCAGCCGGTCACGCAGGTGCCGAGACCGGAGGCACGGGCGGCGAGGAGGAAGTTCTGCATCGCCGGGAAGATCGACGCGCCGAGATGGAGCGGCGGCGTCATCGGCTGGTCCTTCACGCAGAACAGCACCGCGGCCGGCACGTCGGCGGCACCGTCGTGCAGTGCGAACGTCGCCCGTGCGTTGCGGGCGCGTGGGGAGTCGTCGTCCGGCGCTGGACGCGAGAGCCGGTACACGTCCTCGATCGTGGCGAGCGCGCGGGCGGCGCCGACGGCGAGTGCCTGGCGCGCCTCGGGCGACTTCATCACGACGAAGTGCCAGGGCTGCTGGTTCCCCCCGGACGGGGCCCACGTGGCGGCCTCGAGACAGGTGGCGAGCAGTGCGTCGTGGACCGGATCGTGGGTGAAGCGGCGGATCGCGCGGGCGGTCCGCATGACGGTCCAGACGTCGGTCATGTCACGCCTTCGTCGCCGCCTGCGCCCGGAGCACGTGCTTGAGCACCTTGCCCATCGGGTTGCGCGGGAGCTCGGCGACGATCGTGAGCTGCTCGGGGATCTTCTGCTTCGCCAGCCCCTTCGCCTGACAGTGTTCGGCGAGCTCGGGGATCGTGAGCGACTCGTACCCCTGCGCGAGCACGATGACCGCGCAGGCGCGCTCGCCCGTCATCTCGTCGGGCACGCCGATCACCGCGACGTCTGCGATCGCGGGATGCTCCGTGAGGACGTCTTCGATCTCCTGTGCCGACAGGTTCTCGGCGTTGCGGATGATGATGTCCTTCAGACGGCCCGTGATCCGCACGAAGCCATCCTCGTCGATGACGCCCAGGTCGCCCGTGCGGAAGTACCCCTCGGCGTCGAACGCAGCGGCGTCGAGCGATGCGTCGACGTAGCCCTTGCAGCGCTGCGGTCCGCGGACCCACAGCTCGCCTTCCGAGCCGGGCGGCGTGGTCTCGCCGTCGAAGCCGACGGTCTTCGCCTCGGCGCCGGGCGCCATCCGCCCGACCGTGCCGTTGAACTTCTCCGGCGGGTCACCTTCGCCGAGGCTGGTCGCGGCCGGGAACTCGGTCAGGCCCCACTGGTTGTAGATCGGCGTTCCGAACACCCGGAGGCACTCGGCGTTGAGCTCGGGCGTGATCGGGGCGCCACCGGCCTGCAGCTGACGGAGCTTCGGGAAGAGCGGGGCGTCGCCGTGGCGGCGCTGTGCGGCGAGGTACGCCTGGAAGAACGGCGTCGCTGAGCCGAGCACCGTCGCGCCGCGCTCGGCCATCAGCTCCGGCGAGGTGACGGGATCGAACGTCTCGAGGAAGAGCAGCTGGGCGCCCACCCGCAGGTAGGCGGTCAGGAGCATGATCCCGCCGATGTGGGTGATCGGGAAGGGAACGGGGAACACGTCGTCCTGGCGGAGACCGATGTACGCGATCTGCGCGTTCGACGACGCCATCACCGAGGAGTCGGTGTGCTTCGCCCCTTTCGCGGTGGCGGTGGTACCGGACGAGTAGTAGTACCAGCGCACCTCGTCACCGGGATCGACCGCCAGTGGCAGACCGGACGGATCGCCACGGGGGAGCGAGAGCTCCGCATCGCCGGCGTAGTCGCTCGTGGTGACGATCGTGCAGTCACGGTCGCCGATCGCCTCCTTCGCCATCTCGACGAAGTCGAAGCCGCGGTACACGCCGGGCACGACGAGCCAGCGGCTCCCGACCTGCTCCGTGATGAGACCGACCTCGGCACGGCGGAGGATCGGGATGATCGGGTTCTGGCGGACACCGAGCCGGCACAACGCCGCCATCAGGATCGTCGCTTCGAGGTTGCTCGGCAGCTGCCAGCTCACGACGTGGTCCTGCCGCACGCCGAGCTCGACGAGACCGGCCGCCACGTCCTCGGCCAGCTCGCGGTAGCGGCCGAACGTGAGCACACGGCCTTGCTGGTCGCTCACGAACGGCAGGTCCGGCGTCAGCCGTGCCCGTGCGTCGATCACGTGCCACCAGCTGGTGTCGATGGGCAGGGCCTCGGTCATGTGCTCCCCCTCGATCGTCGTGGTCGCCGTTCGGCGATCGTCCCAGTTGACGATTGTGTCAGATCGAGTGTGGAATGAAGGAAGTCCGGCACCCGTGCCGACTCGATCGAGGGGGACAGACATGGCGCACAACGGCATCGGCGACATCCGCGAGAAGTCGCCCGCCGAGCACTGGGCGCACTTCGAGCAGGCCTGGACGAAGCTGCTGAGCTACCGGTACCTGGGCAAGGGGACGCCGCATCTCGACAGGGGCGTCACCCGCGAAGTGATGCCGCTGCGGCACGACATGCGCAACAGCACGGGTGGTGTCATGGCAGCACCGCTGTGCATCGCCTCGCCCGAGCCGTGGTGGCGGGACGACGAATGCGTCCCGGCTCCCGTGACCATGTCCTACGACATCCTCGATCCGGCCCGAGACGTGCGACAGGTCGAGGTCGTGCGCGAGGTGATCAGCATCGGGCGCCAGATGGGCTTCAGCCGCGCTCGGATCGTCGACGCCGACGACCCGGGTCGGGTGATCGCGATCTCGACGGGCAGTGGCGTGAGCCTGGGCGACGTCCCGCCCGGCTTCGAGCCGGTCGACAACCCGGTCTACGAGCTCGAGGACTCGCCCGACCTGCCTGCGCTGCGCGACGTCTTCGGCGTCGTGCCCGGCCCCGACGGCGTACTGCAGATCGATCGGGTGACGCCAGAGTTGTCGTCACCGCACTCGGCGCTCCACCTGGGACCGATCAACATCGCCCTCGAGGCCGCTGCAACCGACGAGTTGGAGCGGGCAACGGGCACACGTGACCTGCAGGTGGAGCATTGGACGGTGCTGATGGTCAAGCCTGGGTACGTCGGTCCGTTCCGGGCCGTCGCCACCGTGCTCGGCGCAGGACGCGGACCACGCCTCGGCGTCGAGGCGACGATGACCGACGAGGGCAACGGCGGTCGGGTGATCGCCACGGTGTCGGCGGCGTTCCGACTCGTCGATCGGTGACCACATGCTCGAGGGTTCCTACGCCACGTGTGGCCGTCGGAAACCTCGATCAACGAACAACCCGTAACGCATGAGGGGAGCACCAATGCCGGAAGCGGCGCTCGAAGGGATCCGCATCGTCGACCTCGGCGGCAGCATCGCCTGCCTCGCCGCGACGATGGTGCTCGCTGAGGCGGGGGCCGACGTCGTGATGGTCGAACCACCGGGAGGGGCCGCGCTGCGATCGGCACCGGGCTTCCGGACGTGGGGCCGCAGCAAGCGCAGCGTCGAGCTCGATCTCACGTCCGAGGAGGGACGTCGCCGGCTCGACGACCTGCTGGCGGGCGCCGATGTGCTGGTGCACTCGATCGTGCCCGCCGACGCGCGTGCCCTCGGGCTCGACGACGCCGCGCTGGCGGCAGCGCATCCCCGGCTGATCGTGTCGTCGATCCTCGGTTGGCCGGCGAACCACGCCGACGCGAATGCGCCCGTCGACGACGAGCTGACGCTGGCTCGCCTCGGCGTGCTCGACGAGCAGCGTGGGCGTCGCGACGGCCCGATCTACGTGCGGTTCCCGCTCGGCACGTGGCCTGCCGTGTGGCTCGCGGTGATCGGCATCATGAGCCGGCTCGTGTCCCGCCATCGCACGGGTGCCGCGGGACCGGCGCACACCAGCCTCGCCCAGGGGGCGCTGATCCCGATGATGATGCACTGGTCGCGGGCCGAGGCGCCGTCGGAGAACCTCGCGATCGGCATGCCGAAGGACAACATGCGGGCGTCGCTGTTCGAGTGCGGCGACGGCCGGTGGATCCACATCATGCCGCCCCCGCCCGACGACACGCCGCTGATGCGTGAGGTGTTCGCCGAGATGGGTCCGGCGCTCGTCGCCGATGCGAACGCCCGCATGGAGGGTCGCGGCATGCCCGGCTACTCGAACTGGGGCGCCAACCGGGAGGCGTTCACCCGTCGCCCCGCTGCCGACTGGCTGCGCAACTTCTGGGAGCACGACATCCCCGCCCAGGAGGCGGCGCCGTTCGGCTCGATCCTGTCCGACGAGCAGGCCAGGGTGAACCGGTACGTGGTCGACCTAGACGACCCCGAGGTCGGTCGGATCACGGTGCCCGGTCTGCCGCTCACGCTCGATCCGCCCACCGAGGTGCGCTGGGCGGCGCCGGCAGCGGGCGCACACACGGCCGAGGTCCTCGCGCCATCGTCGAGCGACCGATCACCCGACCGGCCAGCGGGATCGCCGACGTCCGCTGGAGATGTGCGCCGGTTCCCACTCGCCGGGCTCAAGGTCCTCGACTTCGGCAACTTCCTGGCCGGTCCGCTGGGGCCGATGGTGCTCGCCGATCTCGGTGCGACGGTCGTCAAGGTCGAGGCCACGACGGGCGACCCGATGCGCTGGGCCGACTGGCCGTTCGCCGGCTGCCAGCGCGGCAAGCGGGCAATCGCCCTCGACATCAAGTCGCCGGCGAGCCGTCCGGTGCTCGACGCGCTGTTGCGCTGGGCCGACGTCGTGCACCACAACCTGCGACTGCCGGCGGCGCGGCGGCTCGGCCTCGATGCGGATGCCGTGCGAGCCGTCAACCCCGACGTGATCTTCTGCCACGTCAGCTCCTACGGGCCGCGCGGTGCTCGCGCCGACTGGCCCGGCTACGACCAGCTGTTCCAGGCGAGCTGCGGCTGGGAGACGATGGGTGCAGGTGAGGGCAACCCGCCGATGTGGCACCGGTTCGGCTTCATGGATCATCTCTGTGCCCTGTCGTCAGCAGCCGGAACGCTCATGGCGCTCTTCCAGCGCGATCGCTGCGGGCGGAGCACCGACGTCGCCGGCTCACTGTTGGGCGCCGGCGTGCTGACGAACAGCGAGACGTACCTCCGCGCCGACGGCAAGCTCGCCGACGTGCCCGTGCTCGATGCCGACCAGACGATGGTCGGCCCGGGGCAGCGCATCGTCGAGCTCGCGGACGGCTGGATCGCGATCTCGGCCACGACGCCGTTGCTGTCGTCGCTGTGCGGCGTGTTCGGTGTCGCGAAGCCGGACGAGCTACCGACCGCAGCACGCGCCAGAGCGGTGGCCGAGGCGCTCGTGGCACTCGGCTCCGCCGGCGTGCCGGCCGTCGAGGTGCGTCGCGATCAGAAGGGCCGGTTCTTCGACGATCCCGCGCATGTCGATGCCGGGCTCGTCGCGACCTATCGGCATGGTCTGTGGGGCAAGCTCGAACAACCAGGCGCCTTCTGGTTCTTCGGCGATCTCGACGTCCGACTCGACCGCCCACCGCCGCTCCTCGGCGAGCACACGATCGAGGTGCTGGCGGAGATCGGCCTCGGTGCGGACGAGATCGATCAGCTGCTCGCGGCCGGCGTCGCAGTGGCCGCTCCCAGAGGCGGCCCGACGTGACTGACGGTCGACTCGGTTCCTGGAGCCCCGTCTCGGTCGAGGCGCGCCTCGACCGCCTGGAGTCCTACGCGGCGATCCAGCAGCTCGCGTCGCGCTACGCCCGTGTCCTCGACGCCCGCGACATGGACACGGTCGTCTCGCTCTTCAGCGCCGACGTCCGGGTCGGACCCGAGCAGCGTGGCCGCGAGGCGCTCAAGGCGTGGATGAGCGCGCTCATGCGGGAGATGCGCACCTCGATCCACCTCGTCGCGAACCACGTGATCGACTTCCACGACGCTGACCGCGCGAGCGGGGTGGTGTACTGCCGCGACGAGCTCGAACGACCGGATCGGGGTGAGTGGTCGGTGGGCACCATCCAGTACTGGGACGACTACGCGCGCGAGAACGGTGAGTGGTGCTTCACCCGTCGCCGGCTCCACCGGTGGTACCTGGTCGATGCGCTCAGCCGGCCGGCACCCGGCGCCGGCGTCAACGACTTCGGTGACCGCATCCGCGAGCGACTGCTCCCCGACGTCCAGCCGAGCTGGGCCGCCTTCTGGGACACGAGCGAAGGCTGACGCCGTGTCGGAGCCGCTCGGAGCCGACCGCCCGTACCCGGCGCGAACGTCGCCGCTGCCGCGCCACCTGGGCGACGTCACGGTCGAGTGGCTCAGCGCCCTGCTCGCGAACCGGTACCCGGGTTCGTGGTGCGCGACTCCCGCGTCGTCGAGTGCAAGAACAGCCACACGACCAAGTTGCGGGTCCAGCTCGAGCTGAACGACGTCGGCGTTGCGGCGGGCATCCCCGAGCAGGTCTGCCGTCGATGAGTTCCACCAAGTCTGCGATCCATGTAAGATAGTGCTTACACAGTCGCGAAGATCGCGCGACAATGCAAGCGCACGTTTGCGACGGGAGGTGAGACCGATGGATGAGGCACTGAGAGCCGTGGCCGACCCCACTCGACGCGCCATCCTTCGTCTCGTCCGCGACGGTGAGCTCGCCGCTGGGGAGATCGCCACCCATTTTCCGTCGATGAGCCGCCCTGCGGTGTCTCAGCATCTGCGGGTGCTCACCGACTCCGGGCTCGTCGAGGTCCGCCCCGATGGCAACCGGCGTATGTACCGATGGCGCCGGGAGGGGCTGCGTGACGCGGTGGTGTTCCTCGACGAGATGTGGTCCGACGGACTCGCCCGGCTCAAGATCGCGGCCGAGCGCGAGGAGTGGCCGGAGCGGACGCGAGCCGAACGAGACGCACCTCGACAGCAGCGAAAGGGCACTCAGACGTGACCGAGACCAACACGAACGTGGTCGAGCAGACCGTGAGGATCAGTGCCCGCCCAGAGACGGTGTGGAAGTACTGGACCGAACCGCAGCGGATGTGCGACTGGTGGGGAGCGGCCGCCGAGCTCGAACCACGGCCTGGCGGCTTGTGTCGCATCGAGATGGACGGCGGACCCGTCATGGTCGGCGAGTACCTGGAGCTCGTGCCGTACGAACGGCTCGTGTTCAGCTTCGGCTGGGAGCCGACCGACGGCGCGCCGGCCATCGCCCCGGGCGGGAGCCGGGTCGAGGTCACGCTGATCGAGGACGCCGGTGACACGATCCTCACCTTGCGCCACACCGGCATCCCCGACGCATTCGCCGACCTCCATGCGTCCGGCTGGTCGCACTTCCTGCCGCTCCTCGTCGCCGCCGCGCAAGACAGGAGTTCAGCGTGAAGGTCGATGTCGTGACGCAGATCGTGATCGCCTGCCCGGTCGACGTCGTCTCGGCGTACGCCGCCGATCCGTCCAACGCGCCGGCCTGGTACGTCAACATCGACTCGGTCGACTGGAAGACACCACCGCCAGCCCAGATCGGTTCGCAGGTCGAGTTCGTGGCCAGGTTCCTCGGCCGCACGTTGCGCTACACCTACGAGTTCGCCGAACTCGTCCCCGGCGAACGAGTGGTCATGCGCACCCAGCAAGGCCCGTTCCCGATGGAGACCACCTACACGTGGGAGTCCGCGCCGAACGATGAGACGCTGATGACGTTGCGCAACTGCGGCGAGCCGGCCGGGTTCTCCAGGCTGATGGCGCCGATCATGAAGCCGGCGATGCGTCGCGCCAACCGCAAGGACGTCACCAAGCTCAAGACGATCCTCGAGTCTCAGGCTGGTTGAACCTGCCGGGCCGAGAGCCAATCGAGCAGCGGTCCGTAGCGGTACAGCTCGGTCGCGGTCCACGCCACGAGGCGCTCGTCGCCGAGCGCGTCGGGATGCCCGCTCGTGTGGGAGAGGTGGAAGCCGTCTCGTCGCAAGAGATCGGCGTTCGGGTGATCGTTCGGGTGTGGGGCGGGGACTCGGACACGGTTCGCCTCGCTGAGCTCGGATCCGTCAGCGAGGAGCCGGTCGACGATGCCTCGCAGGCTGGCCCAGTCGTTGCCGGCGACGGTGTTGTCGGTGGCGAGCCCGTCGAGGAAGTCCCACGCCTCGACGGGGAACCCGGTGAAGTCGGTCACCGCTTCTTCTTCGCCGGTGCCGGATGGTTGATCGCGAACTCGAGCGCTTCGTCGAGGAGGCGCTTCCAACTCCTCGATCGAGCTTCTGGGATGGCTGCCCATTCACGGAACCGTCGTCCGGCCGGTGCGAACGGTTTGGCTCGTTCGGCGGCGACGAGCTCGTCGACTCGGGTCTCGGCGAGCTTCACGAGCAGGTCGCCGGTGCGGCGATCGCAGGAGGCGAAGAAGGCGCCGTTCCATCGCAGGCACGGCAGGCCCATCATCGTCGAACGGGTCACCGCCGGTCGCCCGAGCAGCGGCTCGGCCAGGTCCCAGAATCTGGCCTCGCCAGGCAGTACCGGCGGGCTCATCGGCGTAGCTCCGCCGGTGTCGGCACACGGTGAGTCGCCAACGGATCGGCGCCAACGGTCGAACCTTCCGCCCGTTGACGGAGCCGGTCGAGGTAGTGCGCCCATCCGCCGTGGTGGGCGCCGGCGGCGAGATCGTCGAGGCCGCGATGGACCAGCCGCAACAGCGTGCTGGCTTCCGAGGTCGGGGTGAGGTCGATCTCGACCGTCGTCGACCCGGGCGGGATCTCCACCTCCGCGCGCTCCCAGCCGTACGTGAACACGACCCGGCGCGCCGGTACCAGCTCCACGTACTGACCCGAGCACGTGTCGCCATTGGCGTGCGTCCACCTCACCACGCCGCCCGGCTGGGGGTCGAGCGTCGCGTCATCGGCCATCCACTGCACGAACAGCTCGGGATCGGTCAACAGCTCGTACAGCACCTGCGCCGGCGCGTGGACGATCAGCTCCTGGACGACGAGCTTCACGACGCCGACCGCTTCTTCGGCCGCGCCGCTCTGCGTTCGTCGGTTATCGATTCTGCGGTCGCTCGCAGCCGCTGCAGCGGCGCCGCCCAGAACTCGTCGAGGAACGAGGCGATCTCGCCGACCCGTTGCAGGTCGGCTCGGTACAGGCGACGGTTGGCATCGACCCGGACGGTGACCAGCCCGGCGTCGCGAAGCAGCTTGAGGTGCTGGCTGGCCGCCGACTTCGACAACCCGGCCGCGTCGGCGAGCTCGGTCGCCGGTCGCTCCTGGTCCCACACGAGCCGCAGCATCGCCCGCCGGCCGGGATGGGCGATCGCCCGCAACGCCTCGTCCGACACGTCGGGGCTCACGGTCGGCGTCCCATCGCGGCCAACAGCCGGTCCTGCGGCGACGCATCCTCGGGCACGTGCACAGCCGGGCCGACGAGGCCGCTGGCACGGCCGCGCTCAGGCATGTCGGGGAGGAACATCGCGATGCACGTCTCGACGAGCTCCGGGTCGAGCGAGGCGTCCTGACCGGTCGCCGTCGCCAGGTCCCAGGTGTGGATCAGGGCGTCCATGAACGTCCCCGCCACGGCATGGCCGACGGGCCATTCGAAACCGAGCGGCGACGTGCACGTTCGCTCGAGACCGCCTGGAGTGCGGAGGCCGATGCGTAGCTGTTCGAGCCCCTGGCGATAGTTCCCGACAGTCCGGTCAGTCCGAGCTGGGGGTGGCTCGCCGGCGAGCGCCGCCTGCAGGTAGTCGGCGCCGCCGACCATGTGGTCGATCAGCTGCTGCACGTTCCAGTCAGTGCACGGCGTCGCGTCGTTCAACTGCGACGGCGACACCGCGCTCATCACGCTCGTTGCATGTGTGGTCGCCCGCTCGAAGAGCGCGACCGGATCGTCTGCGTCCACCGTGCCTCTCCTGTTCGATCTAGTTGAGGAGATGCTTAATTTAGTGGAGTACGTACTTGACGTCAAGCGCCCGTGCCGCTCGATGTTGCGGTGCTGGAGCGCGGCTACCCGGCGAGTGCGGTCGCGTTGAAGCCGGATGGTGCGCCGGTTGTGGCGATGATTACCGCTCGAGTCGCAAGAGCCAAGCTTGGTAGCCGCCGATGAGGTCGGTCGCCCGGTTCAGGCCGACGTCGTGCAGCAAAGCCGCGGCGAGGCTGGAGCTGTAGCCCTCGTTGCACACGATCACGATGCGCGTGTCGTAGCCGGTGATGTCGGGGACGTGATGTTCACACGAGGGATCGAGTCGCCATTCCAGGACGTTGCGGTCGATGACGATGGCGCCCGGCAGCGTCCCGTCACGAGCGCGTTGTTCGACGGGGCGAATGTCGACGATCACGGCTCCGTCGAGCTGTTCACGCTCGAGATCCTCAGGCGCGACCCTGTCCAGTCGAGCGCGAGCCGCGGCGAGGATGTCGTCGATCGAGTAACAAGCACGGCTCTCGCTCATCTCCCTGCTTCCCCAAAGCAAGTTCATGCGCCGGACCGAAATGTACCTCTTGTCCAACTGGTACTCAAGCAGAAGTTTGAATATTGATGCACGACCGAAAGGAGATCGACGGATCGTGGTGGCGACGGCTGCAGCTTCGAGTCGGGTTCAACTGCTGCTGATCGGTGTTCGTCGCGGCGCTATGTCGGTCGCGTCGTCGTCGCGGGACGTTCCTTCTCCCCGCGCTTGAGCAGATCGATCACTTCGGCGATCCTCCGGGCCCGTTCGTCGGGGCGTCGCTTGGTGGCGTCGATCCAGCGCAGAAAGGCGCGCCGATAGAACTGGGCCAATCCGTCGAAGCATGCACCCGCAGCAGGTTCAGCGTCGAGCGCCGCCCGCAGGTCCTCGGCGAGGTCGTCGCGTTGTGGTCCTTCAGGCGCGAGTACGACATCGACGATGTCGCCGGGAGCAGTGCCGCAATCCCTTCGCCATGCCGGCCCGAGCACGATGCCGAACCCGCTGCCCAATGTCTCCACCGAGGCACGGACGTTCATCCCGTTCACGGTGCCGTGGACGCGATGTTCCGGCTTGCTTCCCCAGACGACGTTCGGATCGAACGGCACAGGCACCATCACGCGGCCGCGATCGCCCGTGGTCACCGTCGTCGAGTACGAACGCGCGTCGGGATTCCCGTCACGTTCGATCGGCATCGCGCGTCACCCGCCGGATCCGCCATCGCAGACGCAGAACTCGTTGCCTTCCGGGTCGGCCATGATCACCCAGTTCGTTCCGTGCTCGCTGCGAAGACCAGCCTCGAGTCGCCTCGCGCCGAGTGACTCGAGGCGGGACGCCTCGCCGTCGACGTCGGGTGTCTCGATGTCCAGGTGCATCCGGTTCTTGGACGACTTGGCTTCGGGAACTGCTTGAAGAAGGAGCTTGGGTCGAATGCCCTCGGTGTCGACGAGCATCACGTAGCTGCCGGCGCCGCCGAGGTTGCTGTAGCCGAGGGCTTCGGACCAGAAGTGAGCGAGCTCGTTGGGATCGCTGCAGTCGAGGACCAGTCCGATCGTTGCACCCATGTGGACTCCTATCGTGCGGTCACGGCGTTGTGTTCGGAGCAATCGTCGCGCAGTGCTCGACTGGTTCGGGGCGGACTTGCCGTGGCGGACGAGTTCGTGACGCGACTGACGACGTCGACGCGTTCCTCTCGGTAGCGGCGGGCGAAGCGGTCACGCGCCTCCTGCTCCTTCGAAGTGACCATCGGTGCCTCGCAGTCACATGCTCCGTCGCGACGACGGCGAACCCGTCTCGGGTTTGCGGGCGACGAAGGCATACCCGTACACCTCGAACGCGCGGGCGTTGGCCTCACCGCGGGCACCGCCGAACGTGTCGACGGGGGGTCCGAACTCGACGTCGACGAAACCGATCTCGGTGAGCATCTGATGCCAGCCCTCACGGGGCAGCCCGCCGGCGATTCAACCGGTCCACAGGTCGACGTCGCGCATCGCCTCGATCGGCACGGGGCGGCCGTTGGCGATGTCGGCGAACTGCAGCATTCCGCCCGGGCGCAACACGCGGCGGATCTCGTCGAACACGGCGCGCTTGTCGGCGCACAGGTTGATGACACCGTTGGAGATGACGGCGTCGGCCCAACCGTCCTCGACCGGGAGGTCTTCGGCGAGCCCGTGCCGGAACACGACATGTGTCAGCTCGAGCTGGTCGGCGGTGTCGGTGGCCTTGGTGAGCATCTCGGTGGTCATGTCGACCCCGACGACAGCGCCATCTGGCCCGACGTGGTGGGCGGCGACGAAGCTGTCGAACCCGGCGCCGGACCCGACGTCGACGACGCGCTCACCGGGCTCGATCGTCCGCAGCGAGAACGGGTTGCCGACCCCGGCGAAGGACTCGACGGCGCGGTCGGGCAGTGCGTCGACGATCGACGGGTCGTAGCCGAGCCGGGCGGCAAGTGATCGTCCGGTGTGGAAGTGGTACGTCGCGTCGGGCTCGACGGCGACGGCGCGGTACTTCTCGCGGACCTGGTCGCGCAAGATGTACGAGTCCACGACGGGTGTCTCGGACATGATCAATCACCTCCGGTGGGAACGGGCGGATGGGTTTCGTACATGCGGACGATCACGACGACCCCGGAGAGCGCGGTGAGAGCGGCGACGGCGTAGATCGCGGCCTCGATCGAGACGAGGTCGGCGAGGATGCCGGCGAGCAAGGCGCCGACAGCGAACCCGGCGTCGCGCCACAGCCGGTAGACGCCGACCGATCGGGCCCGCCACAGCGGGTGAGCGACGTCGCCGATGGCAGCCAACAGGGTTGGGTAGACCATCGCCGTGCCGGCGCCGAGCAGGGCGGCGCCGAGCGCCCAGACGCCGAAGCCACTGGTGGCGGCGATCATCCCGATGGCCACCGCCTGGGTGAGCATGCCGCCGGCGATGAGCGGTTTGCGTCCGATCCGATCCGACAGCCCGCCGGTGATCAGCTGTCCGAACCCCCACACGGCCGGGTAGACGGCGGCGAGCACGCCGATCTGGGCGACTGAGAGGCCAGCGTTGGCGAAGAAGATCGGGAACAGGCCCCAGGCGAGGCCGTCGTTGAGGTTGTTGACGAGCCCGGCCTGCGACGCGGAGGAAAGCGCCTTCTCGCGGAACGAGGTGAGGGTGAAGATCTCGCGGGTGGTGAGCTGGTCGTGGAGAGCGTCGTTCGTGGTGACGTGGTTGGCGGCTTCGTGGTGGGCGTGGCCGCGGGTCTCGTGGACGAACAGCGCCGAGATCCCGAGGCCGAGGCCGGCATAGGCGAGGCCGAGGAAGAACGGGGCCGGCCGCAAGCCGTGCTGCTCGGCGATGTAGCCCGTGGCGAGGGCCGTGACAGCGACGGCGACGTACCCGGCGGCCTCGTTGAGCCCCATCGCCAACCCGCGCTTGGCCGGACCGACGAGATCGATCTTCATGATCACCGTCGTCGACCAGGTGAGACCCTGGTTGACACCGAGCAGCACGTTGGCGAAGACGACCCAGCTCCACGTCGGCGCCCACATCAACAGCAGCGGGACGGGGAGACCGATCAACCAGCCGGCGACCAGCACCGGCTTGCGGCCGTAGCGGTCCGACAGGGTCCCGGCGAAGAAGTTGGTGCCGGCCTTGACGATCCCGAAGGCAGCGATGAACGTCAGCGTGGCGGTGAACTTGGTGAGCCCGAACTCCTCCCCAGCGAGCAACGGCAGGACCGTGCGTTCCTGACCGATCATCCCGCCGACGAGGGCGTTGACACCGACCAGCAAGGAGAACTGGGCCAGGTTCTCCCGCAACCCGAGGCTGGGTGCCGGCGTCGTCGCCGTGGATGCACTCATCGGCCGACCGCCAGCGGTTGGCCGCTCCACTCGGACCATGTGTCGGGTCCGCCGTCGAGGACGGTGACGTCGTGGTGGCCGCGGCTGGTGAGGATGCTGGCGCCGGTCATGGCGCGCTCGCCGTGCCCGCACACAACCGTCACCGGCCCGTGCGGAACCTCGGCGTCGGCGAGGCTGCCGAGCTCGATGTTGATCGCACCGGGGACGTGGCCAGCCTCGTACTCGCTGTGCTGGCGAACATCGATCACGGTCGAGACGATCTCGGGTGCGGTGACGAGCGGGATCCCGGCGATCAGGCGCCCCGCGGCTCGCCACGTGGCGATGCCGCCGTCGATCTCGCCGACGATGTTGTCGTGGCCGATGTCGAGGCATTGACGCACGATGTCGGCCCGGTCCTGATCGGCGCCGGCGATGATCACGATCGGCCGGTCGAGTTCGGTGACCCAGCCGAGCCAGCTGGCGAACACCGGGCGCAGCGCGTTGGAGATCGAACCCGCCACGTGACCGGCAGCGAACTCGCCGATCGGGCGGGCATCGACCACGAGCGCTCCGGCGGCGATGTGTCGTTCGACGGTGTCGATGTCGAGCCGATCGAGCCGCGGGAGCTGCGGGTAGTAGCGCGGGCCGCGCCGGTTGAGCTCGGGCAGCACCGCGAAGTAGGTCGGGAACGAACCGAACCCGGCCAGCAGGTGTTCGACGAAGCTGTCTTCGTCGCCGATGCGGAACAGGGCGTTGGTCGCCCGTTCACGCCCGAGCGTCGTCGAGCGGTCTGCGCCCCCCGGAGCAGAGCAGAACGACCCCGCACCGTGGGTCGGGTAGACGGCGAGGTCGTCGGGCAGGTCGTCGAGACGGCGCAGCGAGTGGAACATCTCGTGCGCCAACGGTTCGGCGAAGTCGGGCCCGCACAGGTCGGTGCGCCCGACGGCGCCGACCATCAACGACCCACCTGTGAACAACGCGGCCGGCGCGCCACTGGGCTCGAGCAGGTAGGCGTGATGGTCGGGTGTGTGGCCCGGTGTCGCGATCACCCTCAACGTCACCCCCGGAGCGAGGGAGACCCGATCATCGTCGTGTACGGCCCGGTGGGGCGTTTCGAGGTTCGAGGCCGCGGGAGCAATGAACGTGACACCATCGGGAGCCGCCAGTGCAGGGCTGCCCGTCACGTAGTCGGCATGAGAGTGGGTGTCGATCGTCCAGCGCGGCGTCGTGCCGAGTCTCTTCGCCGCGATGAGGTGCTCGGCGGGGAAGCGGGGCGGGTCGAGGATCGCCGCCGTCCCGTCGCCGAGGTCGAGGAGGTACGACGAATGCCCGAGCCCCTCGTCGACGAACATCCGGATACCAACCATTGCTGCACTCCTCAAGTAATGTCTTGAATATAGGTGCGCTGCTCGGTAGATTGTCAAGTAGTTCTTTGAGGAGGTTGGTGTGGGTGATCGCCAGGCGAAGGACGCGTTGTTCGACGCGTTCGCCGAGGTGGCCAAGGCGCTCGGCAACGGTCGCCGCGCCGAGCTGATCGACGTGCTCGCCCAAGGCGAGCGCCATGTCGACGAGCTGTCTGTGGAGATCGGACAGAGTGTCGCCAACACGTCGTTCCATCTCCGTGCCCTCGCCAACGCCGGACTGGTGACGACACGACGCGACGGCACCCGGATCTACTACCGGCTCGCATCGGCCCGAGTCTCCGACCTGTGGACCGCGCTGCGCGACGTCACGGCAGCCCACCACGAGCACCTCGACAAGCTCGCCGCCGCCTACCTCGGCGACCGGACCCGACTGGAGCAGATCGGCCGTGACGAGCTCGCCGAACGCATCGCCGCCGGCGACGTCGTGGTGATCGACGTCCGACCGGCTGCCGAGCACGCGGCAGGCCACATCACCGGGGCGCGTTCGATCCCGATCGACGAGCTCGCCGCCAACCTCAAGGACCTGCCCGCCGGGGTCGAGGTCGTCGCCTACTGCCGTGGCCCCTACTGCGTGTTCGCCGACGACGCCGTCCGACTCCTCCGACGCCGTGGGCGTCTGGCGCGACGACTCGAGGACGGCTTCCCGGAATGGCAACGCGCCGAACTACCGATCGAGACGGCAGCGGTGCCGTGAAGATGAGGAGAGATGTCAGGCAAGCACTGCTCGGAGCGCGTCCAGTCGTGAGGGCACGATGTGGTACCAGACCCAGAGGCCGCGCTTCTCCCGGGTGACGAGGCCGGCGTCGACGAGAATCTTCATGTGGTGGCTGACCGTCGGCTGTGAGCGGCCGGAAGGTTCGACGAGGTCACAGGCACATACTTCGCCGATGGCGGAAGCCACGAACGAGAGCAGGCGCAGGCGGATCGGATCGGCGAGCGCTGCGAACGACCGAGCGAGGATCTCGGCTTGATCCTCGTCCAGGATGTCGGTCCGCACGGGTGCGCAACAGGCGATCGGGTCGAGAACGGCAGATCGGCGAGCGGCCATGACGTGAACTGTATCGAAGATCTTCGAACAAATCCATTGACGCGTGTCGAAGTGATGGGCAGACTGATTACATCAACGATCGTCAATGTGACGTCATCCGCACCGGAGGAACCCATGTCTCGTGTCCAGCTCGCCCTCAACGTCGGTGATCTCGACGCCTCGATCGAGTTCTACACCAAGCTGTTCAAGACCCCGCCCGCCAAAATCCGCGAGAACTATGCCAACTTCGCCATCGCCGAACCTCCGCTCAAGTTGGTGCTGATCGCCGGCCAGGGCGAGCCGGGCTCGCTGAATCACGTCGGTGTCGAGGTGGAGTCGACTGGCGAGGTCGCGGCGGCCGCAGCGCGGATGGAAGCCGAGGGCGCGGCGTGCGACGTCCGGGAGTCGACGAGCTGTTGCTACGCGGTCCAGGACAAGGTCTGGGTGAGCGGCCCAGAGATCCCGTGGGAGATCTACACCGTCCTCGCCGACGCCGACGTGCTGCACGGCGACGACGGCATGCCCACTGTCCTGCAGCCGGCGGGCGCGACCTCGACGAGTGCTGCTGGCCGCGGCACGAGCTGCTGCTGATCGTCGATGCACCTCGATGGGCCGGCGCGCGCCGAACAGGTCGCGCCTTCGGTGTGGCGTTCGGGTGACCTGGCGCCGAGCGAGTGGTCGATCGACCTGTCCGACGATCAGCGCGAGCTGATTGCATCGTCGGCCCGCGCGGCCCTCCGAAGCGGGCTGCGCCCGGACACAGCGACCCGTGAGCAGTTCCCGCTCAGGGGAATGGAGGACACGATCGCCGAGTGGTCGCGGATGCTCAGCGATGGTCGTGGCTTCGTGCTGCTGCGCCGGTTTCCGGTCGATCTGCTCATTGATGAGGAGATCGAGCTCGCCTACGTAGGGCTCGGGGTCCATCTTGGCCAGCCGGTCGCGCAGAACGCAGCAGGGGAGTTGCTGACCCACATTCGCGACGAGCGTTTGCCGGAGTGTGGGCCGCAGGTGCGCTTGTATCGGACGAGGAAGCGTCAGGACTTTCACACCGACGGCGCTGACATCATCGGGTTGCTGTGCCTGCACCGTGCGAAGTCCGGCGGCGAGAGCCGGATCGCAAGTTCGGGCGCCGTGTACAACGAGATGTTGCGCCGACGCCCCGATCTGTTGGAGGTGCTGTATCGCCCGATGCACTGGGATCGGCAGGGTGGCGACGACGCCGGCGGACAGCGGTGGTTCGAGGTGGCGCCGATCATCGACCTCGATGCTGTGCCTCGCATCTTCTACATCGGGTGGTACATCCGCGACGCCCAACGCCACGCTGACGTGCCCCGGCTGACGACCGAACAGATGGAGGCGATGGAGTTGCTCGAGGCGATCGCCAACGATCCATGCGTCTACGTGGAGATGGACTTCCGGCCCGGCGACGTGCAGCTCCTCAACAACGGCCGGATCCTCCACTCGCGCGAGGCATACGAGGACGACGACGATCCCGCGCTGCAGCGGCACCTGCTGCGGTTGTGGCTCGCCGCGCACCGCTTCACGAGTCTCGAACAGGGTCT
This sequence comes from Acidimicrobiia bacterium, assembly GCA_050248955.1. Classification (GTDB taxonomy): domain Bacteria; phylum Actinomycetota; class Acidimicrobiia; order Acidimicrobiales; family Ilumatobacteraceae; genus JBFWRK01. The sequence goes on along the minus strand of JBFWRK010000002.1, from coordinate 82,556 downwards.
GCGCGAGGGCATCGCCACTCGTCGCTGAACGACTCGTTGCGTTGTCCAGCCCGTCAACCCACGGCGAAGGTGGCGTGCGTTCCTGGAGTCCGATCAGCCGTCTTCGCTCGCGGTGACGTCGGAAGGTGTGGTGATCCACGAGGCGAGCAGGTTGAGCGCATCGTGTGAAGCCCGGCGATGTCGTTGCCGTGGTGGGTGATGGCGCCGTGGGGCTGTCAGCGGTGTTGGCTGCTTCCCGCTTGGGTGCCGGACGGATCGTCGCGCTGAGCCGCAACCCGGCGCTACAAGCGCTTGCCCGCCGCTTCGGTGCGACCGACGTGATCGCCGAGCGCGGTGACGAGGCCAACGCGCTGGTGATGGAGATGGCTGCTGGGATCGGCGTCGACGCCGCGTTGGAATGCGTCGGCACCGCGCAGTCCATGGCCACCGCGTTCGCGATAGCTCGACCGGGCTCGACGGTCGGAGTCGTCGGCGTGCCCCACGACGTAGGGCTGTCGTTCCCGGAGATCTTCTTCCGCAACGTCGGCTGGCACGGCGGCCCCGCGCCCGCCCGCCGGTACATCCCCGAGCTGATGCCCGACGTGCTGTCTGGTCGGATCGACCCCGGTCTCGTGTTCGACTTCGAGACCGACCTCGACGGTGTCGCCAAGGGCTACCAGGCGATGGACGAGCGCACCGCGATCAAGTCACTGGTCCGCGTCGGGAATCTGTGATGGCCGGTTGGACTCACGACGATCTCGATCGGATCGGCACCAGCGAGGAACTCGAGCTCGCGTCCCGGCGTCGAGATGGTTCGCTCCGCGGGTTCGTGACGATGTGGGTCATCCGCTCCGGCGGGGACTTGTACGTGCGTTCCGCGCATGGACCCGACAACCCGTGGTACCGACGGGCCGTGACCACCGGTGTCGGCACGATCCGCGCCGGCGGCGTCGAACGCGACGTCACCTTCGCCGGCGCCGACTCCGGCGTCCACGACACGATCGATGCTGCGTACCACGCCAAGTACGACCAGTACGGACCCAAGATCGTGGGCGCCGTCGTCGGCGCCGACGCCCACGAGGTCACGATCCGGCTCGTCCCCCTCGTCCCGCCGAAGGAGACGTGATGGCCATCCGTGCTGCCATCCCGCATCGGACGAAGGAGCGATGGTCATGACCCAGGTCGTCGTCGTCATCGGAGCCGGCTCGATCGGTCAAGCGATCGCCCGGCGAGTCAGCGCCGGCAAGCACGTCCTGCTCGCCGACCTGCGCGTCGAGAACGCCGAGGCCGCTGCCTTCGTGTTCCGCGACACGGGTTCGACGTCACGACAGCGACCGTCGACGTCTCCGACCGCACGTCGATCGGCATGCAATGCCGGTGACTCGAACGCCGAGTCCGAACGGGTTCGGCCTGCCGCCTTCTACTCTCTGCATGCCTGGGTGTTGAACCGCAACCCGGCAGGGGCGTTCGCCGTGTGCAACTCGGCCGTGCGCTGCTGACCGCAATCCGTGCCCGCAAACACCCGCTTCCTGGAAGGGTGACCAATCGATGGCTCTCGAGCTGCGACCCAACTGCGAATACTGCGACGCCGACCTGCCGCCGGACTCCACCGAAGCACGGATCTGCACGTACGAGTGCACGTTCTGCGCCGACTGCGTCGAGACGAAGCTCTCCAATGTGTGCCCGAACTGCGGCGGGGGCTTTGCGCCGCGGCCGATCCGACCCGCTCGGGAGTGGAGGCCTGGGCTCTCGCTCGCCCAGCGGCCAGCATCGGCGACGCGCAACAGGTTGTCGTACGACCCCGACGAGATCGCCACGTTTGTCGTTGGCATCCGCGACATCCCGCCGCAGGAGCGGTAGGAGTGCCCGATGCGAGTAGACATCGTCGTGTTCTGGCGACAGGGGCGACGCTTGTCGAAGATCGCGTCGTCGACGACGGTGAACTCATCACGAGCGGCGGTGTCACGAGCGGCATCGACCTCGCCCTGTGGTTGGTCGAGCGGGAGTGCTCGCACGAGATCGCCGAGCGAATCGCCACCCGCATGGAGTACACGCCGTTCCGGCCGGCGCCGGGACCCGACTGAAGGAATCGACATGCGTGTCGCCATCCTCGACGACTGGTTCGACACGCTGCGCACGCTCGCGTGCTTCGAGAAGCTGTCCGCCCACGACGTCACGGTCTTCAACGACCACGTCGACGACGTCGATGCGCTCGCCAGCCGCCTCGCTGACTGCGAAGCCCTGGTGCTGATCAGAGAACGTACCGAGGTCAGGGCGCCCCTGCTCGAACGGCTCACTCGCCTCCGACTCATCAGTCAACGCAGCGTGTACCCGCACATCGACATCGACGCGTGCACCCGCCTGCACCCCACATCGGCTACGTCACGCGCGAGGAATGGGAACTGCAATTCACCGACGTCTTCGATCAGATCAACGCTTACGCCGGGGGCCCCGGCCAGAAGCACGAACCTCAGCTACAACCGCGAGATTCGATGAGCATCAAACGCGAGGTTCAGCGAGTCCCCGACAACGCCACCAGCGACAACGTCGGCTCCGACGTGTTTGTCTGTGTCGTCGACGTCGAACTGTCGCCCGTCGAACTCACCGTGGGGAGAAACCATCGTCCGCCGTCACCGAACGACCCGATGAGGGCCGAACGTCCCGACGACGTCGTGCCAACGCAGCCGAGCCGCTGCCCAGATGAGATCTTGCCTGCGGTGGAGCCCGTCCACCGTCACCAGCACTGCCTCAGGACTCGCCTCTCAGCACCCTGCTAGACGAAGTGGTTGATGACCACGACGATGAGTGCCGCCGCCAGGAGCACGATGACGAGCGCGGCAAGGCCGTCCCGCGCGGCTCCGTTGCGGGCGGCTCGCTGAGGCTCTCGATTCATCAGCAGGGCTCCTTCCTGGCATCGGCCAGTTCCATTGTCGAACACGTGGTCAGCAGCTTCAAGCCGGACCTCGGGCGCCCAGTCGCGCGAGCGCGCGAGCGGCGGCGTTCGCGCCGCACATCCCGTGTGCACCCGCCCCGGGCGGTGTCGACGCGGAGCACAGGTACGTGCCCGGGATTCCGGTGAAGTACGGGTCGGCCGCGAATCGTGGTCGGAACAGGAGCTGTGTCAGCGAGGACGCACCGCCGATGATGTCGCCACCGACGTAGTTCGGGTTGCACACCGCCATCTCCGTTGTGGAGCGCACCGCCGTGCCGATGATCCGCTCTCGGAACCCGGGGGCGAATCGTTCGATCTGAGCGATGATGGCCTCCGTCGCGTCGCCCGCATAGGCGTGGGGCACGTGCGCGTACGTCCACAAGGGGTGGACGTTGCCGGCCGATCGGGTCGGGTCGGCGAGGTACTGCTGGCCGACGAGCACGAACGGTCGCTCGGGCATGGCCCCTCGATGAACGGCCTTCTCGTTGGCGACGATCTCCTCGAGACTGCCACCGAGATGGACCGTGCCGGCCTCGCACGCCGCCGGAGCCGCCCAAGGAACATCGCCCTCGATCGCGAAGTCGACCTTGAACGCTCCGGGCCCGTGACGGAACCGACGGTACGAACGAGCGACGCGATCCGGGAGGCGATCTCCCAGGATGTCGGCGGCGATCGACGGGGAGACGTCCAGCATCACCACGTCGCTGGGAGGCAGGTCGTCGGCCGAGGTGACGCGCACGTTCGTCTCTATCCTGCCGCCGTGACGTTCGATGTCGTTCACCAACGCGTCGGCGATCGCCTGCGAGCCGCCCTCCGCCACGACCCAGCCTCTGGCGTGCCCTGCCGTGATCAGCATCAGCCCGACGGCACTGGTCATCGGCCGGTCGAGTCGAGAGAATGCATGCGCCGCAACGCCGGCCCACAGCGCCTTGGCCTGTTCCGTCCTCCACACCCGACCCACGGCCGTCGCCGGCAGCAACGCGCCGGTCCCGAAGCGCGCCAACCGCACGGGATGACGCGGCACTCGCAGGATCGGTTGAGAGGCGTCGGCGAACAAGTCGTCGAAGTGCGACGCCATCGGCTCGAACACTCGACGCCAGCGCTGACCGTCACGACCGAGGTGCTCGGCGGTCCGTTCGGTCGATCGATACATCGCGCCGGCCGAACCGTCGTCGAGCGGGTGGGCACAGTCGACCGTCGGCTGCAGCCAGGTGAGCCGCCCCCCGGCGGTCAGGTCGAGTTCGTCGAAGAACGGCGAGGCGGCAGCGATGGGATGGAAGGCGGAGCAGTGATCGTGCACCAGGCCCGGGACGATCATCTCCGAGCTGCGTGTTCCCCCGCCGATCAGCTCGCTCGCCTCGAGCACGGTCACGTCGAGGCCGGCGCGGGCCAACCGCGCCGCAGCGGCGAGCCCGTTCGGTCCACTGCCGACGACGATCGCAGAGCTCACGAGGTCACCGGACGCATGCGGCCGAGCTCACACTCGGCCACCGCTGCCCGGATGGGGAACGCCCGGTGCCACGTATCCGGGGCGGGTCCACGTGACGGTGTGCGGGATCGGGCCGTTGGGGAGCCATGGCTGCTCGTTGTAGGCGTCGTCGTTGTGGTACCAGCCCCTTTCGACCGTGCCCAGGGCGGCGTCGATGACCCGGTACTGCACCTTCTTGCTGAAGGCCGGCTGCGACTCGGTCCACGCGACGACGACGTCGCCCGGTTCGAACTGGCATCGCTCCTGCAGCGCCTCGATCAGGCGCTCGTCGAGGCAGTGGCCGTCGCCGAAGTTCCAGCCCGTGAGGACGTTGCTCACGAACTCGCCCTCTCGTTGGATCCTGTCGTCGAGGCTCTCGGTGTGGCGCATCAGGGCGGAGATGTGCATCCGTCCCATGGGGTGCATCATGCGGAACGCGACCGCCTTCTGGATGAAGATCTCCGAGATCTCGTTGCCGAACAGCGGGTTGAGCTGGTCGATCTGGTTGTCGGCGGCCTTCACGATCCGCTCGTTGATGCGGTCCTCCATCGACTTGTTGCGGAACGAGAACGTGCCCGACGCCCAGTTGCCGGCGTATTGCTTCATCCCGACCAGGAACGAGACGTACTGCGGTCGAAGTGCTCCGAGGATGATCGGCGCGAGCGCGACGCAGACGACGGTCGCGAGCAGCACCGGATTCATGTCACCGACCCCATAGCCCTCGCCGGGCGAGAAGTTGGCGAACAGGAACGCGGCGCAGAACATGAAGAACACGTTCCACTCCAACGGCACGGCCAAGGGAATCGTGGAGATGATGAAGGTGTGGAGCATCCACATCGAGACGATGGCGATCCAGGTCAACCACGGCCACGGCGAGAACAGCAGCACCATCGGCATCACCAGCTCACAAGTGGTGCCACCGATATGGGCCAACGCGTGTGTGACCGTCGATGGCCGGATGTCGTTCGGGTAGTCCTTGACCGTCGCCTTGCGGAAGCGGTCGGACACCATCCACGGGGTGTTCTGGATCATGATCGCCACCGTCGACGAGAAGCCGTGCTGCAGCTTCGAGAAGCCGGCCCCCATCCAGATCACGACGATGCAGATCTTGGCCGCGACGACCATGTCGACGAAGTTGCTGAACAGCCCGAAGTAGAGCAAGGTCGGGACGTACTGCTCCGAGCGCGCCGACAGGAACACGATCTTGTCCCGGAAGCCCATCAACAGGATCAGGCAGCAGTACGTCACCAGCGCCCATTGCGGCATCACGCCAGCCGAGCCCTCCGGCAGCCCGGCGACCTGTTCCCCGGACAAGAACATCATCATCACGAGCCAGAACACGATGAGCTTGTAGAGGCCGGTGTCCCACGGCGTCCGCCGGTTTCCCTTGGTGAACGGCACGTGATTCGGATAGGGCGGGACGCGGAGGGTGTCGTTCTGCCACCAGTACAGGACGCCGCCGATCGGCGGATCGAAGTGGAACGCCAACGGACCGCACGTCGCGGCGAACCCGAGGATCTCCATCAGGATCGTCCAGATCATCAGCTTCTGGTAGAGGATCGGCTCGTCCCACCAGCCGGCGATGTTGTCGAACTCGAGTCCCTTGGTGAACGCTCCGGCGAAGATCAACCCGAACAGGGCGTAGAAGAAGATCTTCCATACGTAGAAGTTGATCGTTTGCTTCGGGGTGCCGAATCCGTGCTCCACCCAGTGGAGCTGCAACAGCTTCATCCGCTGGAGGAACGGGATCTTGGCGAACTCGTCGAGTTCGACTGGGGGGAGCTCTGCGGTTCTGTAACCCATCGTCAGCTACCTCCTCACGCGCTTCGCCCAGGAACGCAGCTGGCGCTCCGTCTCGAGGTAGTAGTCGTCATCTTCGGCCTTCCTGGTGGAGACGATCTTTCCGGTCAGACGTGCCAGTTCGCGCTCTCGAACCCGCTGGCGCTTCCACTGCTTCTTCTTGTTCTTCCGCCGCAGCCGCTCGATGTGGTCCTCCTCGGTCTCCGAGGTGCCGCGCAGGTAGGTGTCCTCGATCTCGTCGAGGCGCTGGAGCGCCTCGACGGCGGAGAGCTCGAGCAGGATCTGCCCACGCGCCATCAGGTACATCCGATCGGCGTACCTCAACGCCTTGTGGGCGTGCTGTTCGACGATCAGCGCCCCCAAGCCGCGTTCGTCCGCCGCAGTGCGGACCGCGCCGAGGAGCCGGTCGACGATCCTGGGTGCGAGCCCGAGCGACAGCTCGTCGGCGAGCAGGAGCGACGGGTTCCGGCTCAAGGCACGGGCGAGGGCCAACATCTGCTGCTCGCCGCCCGAGAGCATCCCGCCCCTCACCCGCAACAGGGGTTCGAGCTCGGGGAACAGCGCGAGCGCGCCTTCGACCGAACCGCCGCCGAGCCGGAGGTTGTCGCGGGTCGACATCTTCGTGAAGACCAGTCGCTCCTCAGTGATCAGTCCGATGCCACCGTCGCGCACCCGCCGATCCATCGCCGTGAAGGTCGGAACGTTGCTGAACATGACGACCCCGTCGACCGGCGCCAGCTCGCCGGCGATCGTCAGCAACGTGGTCGACTTGCCCGCTCCGTTCGGGCCGAGCAGGCACACCACTTCACCGGGCTGGACCGTGAGATTGACCGCTCGAACCACCTCTCGGCCCAGGTACCCGGCCTTGAGGTTGCGGGTCTCCAGCAATGCGGTCTTCATGACGCACCACCCGCGACCGATGCCGGCGCCGGCGACGCGGCCGGTGGGCGATCCCTTCGGGCGTCAGGATCGTCGTCGCTCGCGTCGCCGAGGTACGCCGCGATCACCGCCGGATCGGAGCGGACGGCCTCGGGCGGTCCCGACGCGATGAGCGTCCCGAAGTCGAGCACGACCACCTGATCGCAGACTCCCATCACGAAGTTCATGTCGTGCTCGACGACGAGGATGGCCATGCCCCAGTCGTCGGCCAGGCGCCGGACCACGCGGGCGAGCTCGGTGCTCTCGGTCGAACTGAGCCCCGCGGCCGGCTCGTCGAGCAGCAGCACGCTGGGATGCATCGCCACCGCCCGGGCGATGGCCAGGAGCCGCCGCTTCCCGTAGGAGAGGTCCTGCACGTCGCGATGCAGATCCTCGTCGAGGCCGAACTCGGTGACCGCCCGCACCACCTCGGGCGGGAGCGGCGGATTGATCGGCCAGATCAGATCGACCAGGTACGAGCGCAGATCCTGCGGGTCTGCCGCCACGCTGAGGTTCTCGAACACGGTCGAGTCCTCGAACAACTCGAGCGACTGGAACGACCGGGCCAGGCCCGCCCGCGCTCGCTTCAGCGCCGGCCGCTTCGAGAGGTCGAGGTCGTCCAGGCGTACCCGACCCTCCGCCGAGGTGAAACCGCTGACCGCATCGATGAGTGACGTCTTGCCGGCACCGTTCGGTCCGATCAGACCGGTGACGGTGCCGGGTTCGAGTCGGAAGCTCACGTCGTTCACGGCGACCACTGCGCCGTAGCGCACCGTCAGACCCTCGACGATCAACGTTGTCGCCGGCACCCGGGCCTGATGGTCGACGTCGGCCCGGGGATCGGCGACATCGGCGAGCTCGATCGTGTACGGCCGGCTCCACTTCCTCACCTTCTTGATGGAGCGGGACATCCTGAGCCATTCGGCGGCCACGCCGTCTTTGTAGATGATCAGCGTGAGCAGGATCCCGACGCCGCTGATCAGCTGGATCCACTTCCCGACCCCCTCCCACGTCGTTTCGAGGACCTCCTGGTTGATCCCCGCCGTGGCCAGCGTGGCACCGACGAACGCGCCGAGCACCTGGCCGACACCGCCGAGGAGTGCGAGGCCGACGTAGGTGATCGAGGTGGAGTTGCTGAACGACTGGTAGCTGATCGAACTGAGCCGGAACGCCAAGACGATGCCGCCCAGCGCGGCGATCGCGGAGGCGAACGAGAACGCGAAGAGCTTGGCCACCATCACGTTGATCCCCAGCGCCGCCGCCGCCCGTTCGTTGGTGCGCACGGCGATCAGTCGACGACCGCTGCGGCCACGCCGCACGTTGGCGACCACGACGACGGCGAGCATCGTCATCACCAACACGAAGATCCCGTAGCGGTCGGGGTGCTTGATCGACCCGATGTCGTAGCCGAACAGGTCGGGATTGCCGACCTGCGTGCCCTGGACGCCGCCCGTGTAGTTGCGGTCCTTGAACAGCATCAGCTCGATGGTGGTGCCCAGGCCGAGGGTGACGATCGCCAGGTTGATGCCCCTCGTTCGCACGGCGGGGAGGCCGAAGATCAAGCCGAGCGGCACCGCGGCGGCGACGCCGGCCAGCAATCCGAGGAGGAACGGGATGTCGAACACGGCGACCAGACGGCCGGCGACGTACGCGCCGAACCCGGCGATCGAGTACTGCGCGAGCGAGAGCTGGCCGGCGTACCCGGTCAGCACCACGATCGACAGCAGGACGATCGCCACCCCCAAGGAGACGGTGATGGCGTCGATCCACTTCGTCTCCTTCGTGACCATCACGAAGACGACGGCGCCGCATCCGAACAGCGTCCACGCCCAGTTGATCCGGCCGTTGCCGACCATCGGCAGCTGCTGCAGGTAGTGGTCGCGCAGCGGGAGCGATCGGCCCCGGAACACGAGGACCACGATGATCACCAGGAAGGGGAGCGACGGTCCGAGGCCCTCCTGATCGGCGAATCGCCCCACCAGGGCCTGGCCGATGCCGATCGCGAACCCGGCAGCCGTGGCGATCGGAAACGATCGGAAGTCGCCGACCAACGCCGCCGCGAGCGCGGCCAGGATGAGCGCTGTCATCGCCGTCACCTGCAGCGTGATGATCGGCACCACGAGGATCCCGGCGACGGTGGCGATCGCCGACCCCAACGCCCAGTTGATCAGCGCGATCCGGTTGGGAGACAACCCGATCGCGGCTGCCGAACGTTCGCTCTCGGAAACCGCCTCGGTGGCGAGGCCGAACTGGCTCGACCGGTAGAGCAGCCACAGGCCGAGCGCCGAGACGCTGCCGATGGCGAGGAGGATGAGGCGATCGGCCGTGATCCCGACGTCACCCCACAGGGTCAGGCGGTCGGTCGGCAGCCAGCTCTCGATCTGGCGGGGGTTGGAGCCGTACCGGATCACCACGGCCGCCTGGATCGTGATCAGGACACCGAGCGTGGCGATCACCCGGACCAGCGAGCTCGAGCGTCGCAACGGTCGCATCACCACCCAGTGGGTGAGTGCGCCCAGGAAGGCTGCCCAGGCGACGCCGCCGATCGCCGATACCAAGAAGGGCCAACCGGCCGAGTGGTGCAGTTCCCACTGCATGAAGACACCGGCGATCGCGGTCGCGCCGAGCGAGAAGTTCAAGACGCCGGTTCCGCGGTAGATCACGATCAGACCCTGTGAGGCGAGCGCGTACAGCGCGCCGACCCCCAGGCCCAGCAACGCGAATCGGATGATCTCGTCCATCGTCCCCTCTCGCCGTCCCCGCTCTGCGTAGCGAAACATCAGAGCAGTCGGCGCGCGATCGGGATGCTAACGCGTCCCGATCGTCGAGTCGTTACCAGATGCCCCGACGCCGACCGCCCAGACATCGCCAGCAATTCGGCCATCACGCACGGTCGAGCGGCGTGTCGACGGCTCCACGCCGGGGCTAGCGAACATCGGATGTATTGTGCTAATACAGCGCAGAGCGGTGCGTGTCTTGCGCCGCGATAGCAGTACTGGGGGAGCAGGATGTCCACGACGAAAGGCCCGCGTTCGATCGAACAACGGCGTTCAAGGCGGCGCGCACTGGCACTTGTCATGGTCGCGGGTCTGACCATCGCGGCGTGCGGCGGTGACGACGACGACGGCGGCGGCACAGCCGACACGGCCGACTCGGCAACGACCGACGCACCGAGCGGCGAGCCGATCAAGCTCATGACCGTGACGACGCTCAACGCCGCCGGCCCGACATACGAGAACATCGCCAACACCGCGAACGCCTACGCCACCTACATCAACGCCCGTGGCGGCATCGCCGGCCGGCCGCTCGAGGTCACCGTGTGCGACGAGCAGTTCGATCCGGCCGTGGCCACGACCTGCGCCCGCCAGGCGGTCGACGAGGGCATGGTGTCGATCGTCGGCTCGTTCACGTTCTTCGCGGAATCGATCGTGCCCGTGATCGCCGAATCCGGCATCACCTGGTTCGGCGCGTGCTGCCCGATCACGCCGGCCGAGCTGACGAACCCGTACTCGTTCAACATCGGGAACCAACCGATGTACGCCGTCGGGGCGGTGAAGAAGGCCGTCGACGACGGGTGCGAGAACATCAACGCTGTCATCATCGGCGGTGCCGAGATCTTCATCCCGCCGATGGAGAACGCCATCGCCGCGCTCGGCAAGTCCTTCGCTGAGGTCATCATCTTGCCGCCGACGGCTCAGGACTACTCGGCCGAGGTCGCACAGGCCACGACCGACGCCGATTGCGTCATCAGCATCATCTCCGAGACGCCGTTCATCACATGGAACACGGCCTGGACGCAGTCGGGCACCGAGGCGCAGCAGTACGGCCCGCAGGGCAACCTCAACCAGATCTCGGCTGCCGGCAACGAAGAGGCCACCGACGGCAACATCATCGTCGGCATGTACCCCGACATCTCGACCGACCCGTGGTCGGAGTACCGGGTCGCGCTCGACGAGGCCGGTCTCGACACGGAAGCGCTGGACTACAACTCGCTGGGCGGGATGGGCACGTGGGCTGCCTTCGTCGGATTCACCCAGATCGCCGAGACGATCGAGGGTGAGATCACCGCCGAGTCGTTCTACGAAGCGGCGAACACCACGACCAAGCTCGATCTGAATGGCATGGTTCCGGTGATCGACTTCACCAAGGAGTGGACCGACGGCCTCGAGGGCTACAACCGGCTCTTCAACCGGAGCGTCGTGTACAGCAAGCTCGAGAACGGCAAGGTCGTTCCGCTGACGACCGAGTTCGAAGACGTCAGCGATCTCGCCATCGGCAAGGCCCCGGGCTGACCGAACTCGTGATGTCGATCGGGCCGACTGCGTCATCGGCCCGATCGGCGCTACGACACCGCGCGATCGTTGTCGTTCCAGTACCTCGCCCGTACCGCCTTCTTGTCGGGCTTGCCGACGGGCGTGAGCGGGAGCGCCTCGACGTAGTCGACGGATTTCGGCGACTGCTGCGAACCCTTGACGTCCTTGACCAGTTGCTGCAGTTCTCGGGTCAACGCATCGGAAGGCACGTGGCCGGGCTGGAGCACGACGACGGCCTTCACCGCTTCGCCCCACTTGTCGTCCGGGACGCCGATGACCATCACCATGCTGACGGCAGGGTGGGTGGTCATCACGTCTTCGACCTCACGTGGGAACACGTTGAATCCACCGCTGATCACCATGTCCTTGGTGCGGTCGACGATGTACAGGTAGCCGTCGTCGTCGAAGCGGCCGACGTCGCCGGTGTGCAACCACTCGCCCGACAGCGCCTCGGCGGTCTCGTCGGGCCGGTCCTTGTAGCCGTTCATCACCAACGGACCGCGAGTGCAGATCTCGCCCGACTCTCCGGGTCCGACCGGACGGTTGTCGGCGTCGAGCAGGGCGACGTGCATCCACGGCACCGGCCGGCCGCAGGAGGCGAGGCGTGCCGGGTGAGCGAGATCGTGCTCGCCCTTCTTCAGGTGCGTGATCACCATCGGCGCCTCGGTCTGCCCGAAGAACTGGAAGAAGATCGGTCCCCAGTGCTCGATCGCCTGAGCGAGCTTGGCCGGACTCATCGGCGAGGCACCGTAGAAGATGGTCTCCATCGACGACATGTCGGCGGTCTCGTAGCGGGGATGTCCCTGCAGCGCGTACAGCATCACCGGCACGATCAGCGTGGTCGTGATCCGATGTTCCTCGACGAGGTCGAAGAACCCGTCCGGGCTGAACGACTCCATCACGTAGAACGCTCCCCCCGAGAGCAACGCGGGTGCGACGAGCGACATCGCGGCGTGCGACAGCGGTGTCGCGATTGCGATCCGCACTTCGTCGGGGAACTCCCACTCGGCCATCTGGATCCACGTCATGGCCTGCCACACGCGATGGGTCATGAGCACACCCTTCGGCCGACCGGTGGTGCCACCGGTGTAGACGACGGTGCACAGGTCGTCCAGGCCCACCTCGGGTGGTTCGAGTGGCGCCGGCTCGAACTCGTCGGCGAGCGCCAGGTAGTCGTCGCCGACGTCGTTCGGTCCGAAACCGAGCAGTGTGAGGTCCGGGTACCGCGCCTTGAGCTCGCGCGCTCGCTCGGCAAAGTTGTCGGCGTCGAAGACGAGGCACTCGATCTCGGCGTCCCCGATCACGTACGCATGGTCCGACAGCGAGCCCATCGGGTGGAGCGGTGTCACCACGCAGCCGTTGACGAGCGACGCCGTCAGGTTGGTGAGCACCTCCGGACGATTCTTCGACAGCACCGCGAGGCGGGTGCCGCGGTGCACCCCACGCGACCGTTGCGCCTGGATCAGCTGACTGGTTCGCCGACGTACCTCTGCGTACGACGCGACCCGGCCGGCCAGGTAGATGCACGGCGCATCGTCGTGCGCGGCGAGACTGCGGACGATCAGATGGGGGAGCAGCGGCGGCTCGTGAAGCGGCGAGATCATCACCCCAGGATAGCTCTAGACATCCAATGTCTCGGGGTGGAAGCTGTGTTCAGCCCCGAGTTGGTGAACGTCGTACGGTGCTGCGATCTTGGACGTGGCGATCGTGCGCTGGCGGCGCGGCCATCGATCACCGAAGACATTGGAGGTTTGTGGTGAGCGTCACCTCGAAGGCGATTGACAGCATCCGGGCGATGATCCGCTCGGGCGAACTGACGCCCGGTGAGCGGCTGCTGCCCGAGCAGGAGTTGGCAGAACGACTCGGCGTGTCGCGTGGGTCGCTGCGCGAAGCGGTCCGAGCGCTCTCCCAGATCAACGTGCTCGACGTGCGTCGCGGCGACGGCACCTACGTCACCAGCCTGGCTCCCAGCGAGTTGTTGTCCGGCATGGTGTTCGCGTTGGAGCTCGTTCAAGCCAAGGACCTCGACGAAGTGGTCGAGGTGCGCCAGTTGCTGCTCCCACCCGCGGCAGCCCTTGCCGCGCAACGAGTGACCGAGGACCAACTGGCCCAGATGCACGACGTGGTCGATCTCCTCGAGCGGGCCACCGATCCCGACGAGATCGCCCGCCTGCACGAGCAGTTCGGATCGTTGGTGTACGAGGCCACCGGCAACGAGACCCTCAGCTCGATCCTGCGCGCTCTCCAACTTCGCGGTGAGAACGTCCGCCGGGCGTGGCTCAGCGCCGAGCCCACCCGTCGGGACATCGCGCTCGCGCATGAGCGGATGCTGCTCGACGCCCTCGAGCGAGGCGACAGCGACATGGCGCAATCGATCTCCGTCGTGCAGGTCGAACGACGCCGCCGATGGATCGAACGTTTGCGTACCGGCACGCCCGCCGAGCCCTCGGTGCTGGGCTAGCGCTGCCTTGAGCGGCTCTGACCGCCGACGAGAGGAGCACGGATGGACTTGGACGAGAACCCACGCACCCGCGAGCTGCGCGAACGGCTCGAGGCGTTCATGGACTTGCACGTCTACCCCAACGAGGCTCGCTCCTTCCGCGAGTCGATGGCGTTGGGCCCGTGGGCGGTGTGGCCCGTGCTCGAAGAGCTCAAGCCGCTCGCCCGCGAGGCCGGGCTGTGGAACCTGTTCCTCCCTGACAGCGAACACGGCGTGGGGCTGACGAACCTGGAGTACGCACCCTTGTGCGAGGTGATGGGCCGTTCCCACCTGGCGCCGGAGGTGTTCAACTGCTCGGCCCCCGACACCGGCAACATGGAAGTACTCGCTCGCTACGGCACACCCGCGCAGCAGAACCGATGGTTGTCGCCGCTGCTGGCGGGAGAGATCCGATCCGCGTTCGCGATGACCGAGCCTGCCGTCGCATCGAGCGACGCCACCAACATCGAGAGCTCGATCGTCCGCGACGGTGATGAATACGTCGTCAACGGCCGCAAGTGGTACACGACGAACGCCACCGATCCGCGCTGCGAGATCATCATCTTCATGGGCAAGTCCGATCCGGGCAATGCCGACCGCCATCTCCAGCAGTCGATGATCCTGGTTCCGAAGGACACGCCCGGCGTCGAGGTGATCCGGCCGCTGCCGGTGTTCAACTTCTACGGCATGCCCGACCGGGCGTCGGAGGTCCAGTTCACCGATGTCCGGGTACCGGTCGCCAACATGCTGCTCGGCGAGGGACGCGGCTTCGAGATCGCCCAGGGGCGTCTCGGACCGGGCCGGATCCACCATTGCATGCGGTTGATCGGCTTGGCCGAACGTGCGCTCGAGATGATGTGTCGACGCACGCAGCACCGCGTGGCGTTCGGACGTCCGATCGCCGAAGCGGGCGTGACGCTCGAGCGCATCGCCGAGGCGCGCATCGCCATCGAGCAAACCCGGCTGTTGGTGCTGAAGACCGCGCACTTGATGGACACGGTCGGCAACAAAGCGGCGCGGCGAGAGATCGCGATGATCAAGATCGCCGCGCCGAACATGGCCTGTCGGGTCGTCGACTGGGCGATCCAAGCGTTTGGTGGCGCCGGCACGAACAACGACTTCGGGCTGGCGGCGATGTACGCCACCGCGCGCCTGCTCCGCCTCGCCGACGGGCCCGATGAGGTCCACCGCAACCAACTCGGCAAGCTCGAGCTTCGACGGCACGCCGACAAAGGCCCGATCGAGCCGCAGCATGCCGACGCGCCTGCGTGGTGGGACACCTGAACAGACGGCCGCCCGACATGACCCGGCGATCTGACCGCTCGGGCGGTGCGAGCGGCTCGTGAAGGCCTCGATGGGCGACACGTGACGTCCTATCGTCGCGAGGATGCGGGTGGACGTGACCTTGCTCGGGCGGTTCGAGGTGCACGTTGACGGCGTCGCCGTGCCCGAGCGACGTTGGGGCGGCCGCCGCGGTCCCGGTCTGGTGAAGCTCCTGGCGCTCGGACCGGGCCACCGCCTGCATCGTGAACAGTGATCGACGCGTTGTGGCCGACGCTGTCGGTGGCAGCGGCGACGCCACGCCTGCACAAGGCCGTCCATCTGGCCCGCGCCGCGCTGGGCGATCATGGCGCCCTGGTCACCGCCAACGAACGGATCGAGCTGTGGCCGACGGCCGACGTGGTCATCGACGTCGACCGCTTCGAGGCGCTGGCGTGGACGGCACGGACGTCCTCTGGACCACAGGAGCTGCGCGAAGCGATCGACGCCTACACGGGCGAGCTTCTGCCCGACGATGTGTATGAGCCGTGGACGTCAGCGGCCCGCGAGCGGCTGCGCGTGCAGTACGGCGAGCTGCTGCGCCTCGCGGAGCGTTGGGAGCAGCTCATCGCCCTCGACCCGACGGACGAGATCGCTCACCTGCACATCGTGCGCCGGCTCGTCGACCGGCGCGATCGGGCTGGCGCGTTGCGCCAGCTCGACCACCTGACGAGCGCGCTGCAGCGCGAGCTGGACATCGAGCCGAGCCCGGCGGCGCAGCGACTGCGTGACGAGGTGCTGGCGCTACCGATCGACGCCTCCGCTCCGTCCGCAGTCGTCCCGCACGTGGCCATGCCGGTCCCGCTGACGCCGCTGGTCGGCCGGATGAGGGAACTGACCGAGCTGACAGCGGCGCTCGACGCCCAACGGCTGGTGACGGTCACCGGACCGGGCGGCGCCGGCAAGACGCGCCTGGCGTTGGCGGCGATCGAACGATGCGTTGCTGAGCACGGCAGCGACGCCGTGTTCGTGGACCTCGCCCGGGTCACGGAGCCCACGCTCGTGGACGCCGCCGTCGCCGACGCCGCCGCCGTACCGGAGCAGGCAGGGGTGGATCGCCTCGACACCGTGGTGGTTGCCTTGGCTGACCGGCCGACCGTGCTGCTCGTCGACAACTGTGAGCACGTCCAGAACGCCGCCCGTGTCTGCATCGAGCGGCTGCTCGTGCGGTGCCCGTCCATCCGCATCCTGGCCACGAGCCGGCTGCGGCTGATGCTCCCGTTCGAGCACGTCGTCGCAGTCTCCGGGCTGTCCCTGACCGGAGCGCCCGGACACAGCGACGCGGCGACGCTGTTCGCCCAGCGCATGTTGGCCGCCGGCGCCGATCCGCCCGCCGACGAGGCCGAGTGGGCGCTCGTCGACGACATCTGCCGACAGCTCGACGGGCTCGCGCTGGCGATCGAGCTGGCCGCTGGACGGGTTCCGGGGTTCGGGCTCCCCGGGCTCGCCCGGACGCTGCGCGACCAGCTCGACGTGCTGTCGGTCGGCAGTCGAGATGCCCATCGGCACCGCTCGCTCGCGACGGCGATCGGCTGGAGCTACGACCTGCTCGAGGACCACGAACAAGCCGTGCTCCGGGCGGCCGCAGTGTTCGTGACGCCGTTCGACCTCGACGGTGTGTGCGCCGTCACCGGCAGTCCACCGGCCAGCGTCCGCGCCCTCCTCGCCCACCTCGTCGACTGGCACCTCGTGACCCTGCTCCCCGACGGCGGCGGCCGCTACCGCATCCTCGAGACGATCCGCCAGCATGCCGCGACGATCGCCGCATCGATGGGCGAGCTCGAGGGCCTCCACACCGCCCACCTCGCATGGTGCCACGCCGCCCTCGACGACCTGTTGGCGCGCCAGCCGGGCGGGTCCGACTGGCGCGACGACGCCGACGGCGTGTTTGCCGAGACGCACGCCGCGCTGTCCTGGGCGACGACCGGTCCCGGCAGAGAGGCGTCGGTGGCAGTGGTCGCCGAACGTTTCGCCGACGCCCTGTTCCAAACGAGGGCGGCTCGGCGAAGCCCAACGGCGCTACGTGCACGCAGCGGAGGCGTGCCGCGATGCCACCGACCGGAGCCGCTTGCTGCGCCTGGCCGCCGGAGCGGCGGCTGCCCGCAACGTCGGTGATGACGCCACGGCGCTGCTGGAGCGGTCGGCGGCGGTGGCGACCGATGCCGGACGCGCCGAGGAGGCCGCCGAGGACCTCGCCCGGGTGGCGGCCCTGCAGCGCCGAGCCGTCGGCATCATGGGTCACCCCTTCACGCGGGAGCAGGTCGATGCCGTCCTCGCGCGCGCCCGATCCCTCAGCGCCGGCGGACGCCGGGCGGCGGCCGCGATCGCCACCGCCGAGGGGTGGGCGCACGGATCGCGGGCGCGGTCACACGCCGCCACCGCCCATGCCCTCGCCCTCGCCGAGGAGGCCGGCGCAGCCCTACTGGTGAACGAGGCGCTCGACCAGCTCACGTCGTTGGAGATGGCGACCGGTGATCTCGAGGCGGCGATCGCCGCCGTCGACCGGCGCCTCGTCGTGCTCGCCGACGTCGCCACCGACGCCAGCAGCGGTTTCGAGCTCTACGACGCCCTGCACATGGGTTGTCACGTGAACCTGGCAGCCGGGCGCCTCGACGTCGCCCGGCGCCACGCCGACGCCCTCGCCGAACTCCCCTACTTGTGCGAAGAGCGCCACCTCGGGCTCGGGCGTCGCATGGAGGTCAACGCGATGGCCGGCGAGTTCGACGCCGTCGTCGCCCACGCTGCCCTCTTCGAGCACGACTGGCGCCGGGCCGGTCGGCCTGTCGCCGGCAACCTGGCCGTCGGCGCGTACGCCGCCGCCATGATCTTCGGGATGCAGCGTGACGACGGGTCACGCGCGCACTGGACGTCGATCACCCGCAGCCTCCTCGCACGACCGGAGCGCCTCGACGATCCCGCCAACCTGTGGGCCGTCGCCCTCGACGTCCTGTTGGCCCTCGACGACGGCGACGTCCGTACGGCGCTCGCTCGGACACCTCAGACACCCGACGAGCCGATCGAGGACTCGAACCAAGTCCTGTGGCTGCCCTGGTACGCCGCCGTCTGGGTTGAAGCCCGAGTGCTCGCCGGCGTCGATGTCAGCGCCACGCAACTCGACGCCGCGCGCGCCGCAGCAGCCGGCAACGACATCGCTCTCACCGCGATCGAACGAGCTCGCCGGATCGCCCACGAACCGAACGCCGACCTTGCCGACCTCGCAGAGCGCTTCACCGCCGCAGGATGCACCTATCAGGCGAACCGCACCCGTTCGCTTGCCCGGTTGCCGGGCCACAACACTGACGCTCCGGGCGCTGGTGCCGTAGATTGAGCGACATCGACACGGACACGCTGCTGGGCGCGGCGACGGAACTTCGCGACACGTTGCGGGATCTCCCCCTGTCGATCGAGCTGCCCGGCGCGGCGCGAGATCGCCGCCCGGGTGAGCGCTCACCGGGCGTTGGTCGACCGAATCGACGCCGACATCGACTGGATCGCTGACGACCTGCACAGCGCGCTGGGCGATCACGCCCCCGCGCCGTGCCCGACCGCGCAGCCGGTGACCTCGGTCATGCGTTGGCCCGCGCAGCCGGCGTCGAGGGCGTGACCGATGCGGTGGCCGAGGCCCATCGCGGACGAGGGGTGCACGTCGCCGGCTGGCCGCCGACGCGCTGGATCTCCCGCCTCAAACCCGATCCGTTACGCCGCCTCGGCCTCGACCGCCGATCGAACCGGTCGGACCGGTCGGCCGACACGGCCGGCGGCGATGACCGTGCCGTTGCTGTCCCCCGGACATCGGGTGTCGGTGCATGAAGGCGTCCAACCGGGCAGGTCGGGGCAGTTCGGTTACGAGTTGCCGTCAGGCCAGGATGCGCAGTAGCTCACCGATCTGGTGGGCTCGCTCCAATGGGTGGCGCATCGGTCGGTCGTTTCGCACCGAGTAGTGGTTCTGACGGCCGTGCTTTGTCCGGGTGACGTAGCCGGCTGCGATGAGTTCGGTGAGGATGCGATGGGCGGCCCGCTCGCGGATGCCGACTTGAGATGCGATGTCAGAGACGAGGATGTCAGGGTCGCGCACGATGCACACGAGGACGTGGCCGTGGTTGGTGAGCAGGGTCCACCCTGGGTGAACCTCGTCGCCGCTGGATGTCGGGCCGGCGTTCACAGCGCCACGTTAGATCGTGGCACGTGAAACCGAAGACCGGTTTTCGCATGCGTTTCGTCTCCTGGTTGTCACAGCCCGCGCAGCTCGTCGTGGGCCGACTCCAAGGCGGAGAGATCGTCGCGGAGGCGGTCGAGCTCAGAGTCGAGGTGGGTGGTGTCGGCGTCGATGGTGACGACGAGCGAACGCGCGACAACATGCTCGAGGTCGGTGACGGCTGCGTCGATCCGGGCCTGCAGCTCCTCGATACGGTCGTGCAGCTGATGGATCGTCAGGTGGCGGCGCTGCAACGACGCGATCACCTGCTCGTCCCCCCTTCTCGTCAGGCTCCGCTGCCTCAGGGCCGCCTTGAGGGCATCGCTGGTGCCCGTGGGGTCGAGCTGGGCGAGGGCGGCGTGCAGGCGGTCCTGGTCGTCGGTCGCGGTGGCGAGCGCTCGCTCGATGTCGTCGATGCTGCCATCCAGCCAGTGAGCTGATGGATGGGCGCGCAGCGTGCGGCGCACGGCATCGACGCGTGGGCGCCACGCCGGTTCGGGCGGTCGCCGGCGTCGCCCGATCACGCGGGCGAGCTCTCGATCGGAGAGCGCCCGGTTGAGGAAGTAGCGCATGACGTGAACGTGCGGTCAGAAGTCGAACAGGTCGTCGAGCACCGAGCGGCGGCGTTTGCGACGACCGTCGTCGTAGCCACCGCTGCTGCGCCGGTCGCCGTCGTCATCGTCGTCGCGGTCGCGGCGGGCTGGGCGACGGTCACCGGGCGGGTCGCGGTCGAAATCCCGCGCCGAGCGTGGCGGTGAGGCGGCGGCCGCTCGCTCGATGAGCTTGTCGAGCTCGCCGCGGTCGAGCCAGACGCCCCGGCAGGTCGGGCAGTAGTCGATCTCGATGCCGGAGCGGTCGGCAATGACGAGGATGGCTTCGGGACAGGTGGGGCAATTCACGAGGTGGTGTTCTCCTTGTGGACGTGGCGGGTGATGAGCTTGCGGAGCTCGTCGATCCACAGCACGCTGGACGCCACAAGGGCACAGACCGCCCATTGCCACAACGTGAGCGAGGTGGTGTCGAAGAGCGCCTGGAGCGGGCCGACGTGGACGACGGCGACCTGCAGGGTGAGCACGCCGGCCAGCGATGCCCAGAGCCAGATGTTGCGCAGACTGTCGCGGCGGAACGCCGACGCACGGTCGCTGCGGGTGTTGAAGATGTTGAAGAACTGGAACAGCACGAAGGTCGACAACGCCATCGTGCCGGCGATGGTGGCGGTGCCTTCGCCCGGCTCCGGGCCTGGCGCCCACGCCAGCACGGCCAGCGTGCCGGTGGCCATGACCACAGCGGAGGACGCGATGGCGATCTTTCGTGGCCGGGTCAGGATGGGCTCGTCGACAGGTCGTGGACGTCGGCTCATCACGTCGCGGTGCGGTGGGTCGAAGCCGAGCGCCATCGCCGGTGGGCCGTCCATGACGAGATTCACCCACAGGATGGCGATCGCCGTGAATGGCTGACCGCCGGCCACCCCGAACGCGCCGGCGAGCAGGAACAGCAGCGCGAACCCTACGGTGGTGCTCAGCTGGAAGCGGACGAAGGTGATGATGTTGTCGTAGATCGTGCGACCGCGACGGACCGCGCCGACGATGGTGGCGAAGTTGTCGTCGGCGAGGATCATCGTCGCCGCCTCCTTGGTCACCTCCGTCCCGGTGATCCCCATTGCTACGCCGATGTCGGCCTTCTTCAATGCCGGCGCGTCGTTGACGCCGTCGCCAGTCATCGCCACCACCGCTCCACGCCGTTGCAGCGCATCGACGAGGCGCAACTTGTGGTCGGGTGAGACCCGGGCGAACACGGCCACCCCATCGATGCGATGAGCGAGCTCGTCGTCGCCCAGACGGTCCAGCTCGGCGCCGGTGATGACGCCACCGGACAGGCCCAGCTGGGCGGCGATCGCCGAGGCCGTCGCGGCGTGGTCGCCGGTGATCATCTTGACCGCGAGGCCGGCGTCGTGGGCCTCGGCGATCGCCTGCGCCGCCTCGGGACGGGCAGGGTCGACGATGCCGACCAACCCCAACAGGGTCAGCTCGCCGATCAGCTCGGTGAGCCCGCCGTTCGCCCCAACTGAGCTCAGGGCGGCAGGGCTGGCGGCGACGTGGCGTTCGGCGACGGCGAGCACGCGCAGCCCGCGAGTGGCCATCATGTCGATCGTTGCGACGAGGCCGTCGGACAGCTCGGCGATGGGGCGGACGTGTCCGGTCCCGTCGAGTCCCGAGGTTGCGCGGGCCACCAGCACGTCGGGGGCGCCCTTGACGATCACCTCGACGTATGTCGAGCCGCTCGAGCGTTCGACCAGGTGGGCTGTGGCCATCAGCTTGTGTGCCGAGTCGAACGGGAACTCGGCAACCCGAGGGTGCGCCGCCCGGAGAGCGTCGATGTCGACGCCGCCCTTGACCGCCGCCACGACCAGCGCCCCTTCCGTCGGGTCCCCGACGACCCGCCAGTCGTCGCCGTCATGGTGCACGACGGCGTCGTTGCACAGCGCCATGGCCCGCAACACCGGCAGCATCACGGTCGAGGATTCGGCGTCGACCCCGATCAAGCCCTGCGGGCGGTACCCCGATCCGGTCACCGCGAACGAGCGCGCCCCCACGACCAGCTCCACCGCGGTCATCTCGTTGAGCGTCAACGTGCCCGTCTTGTCGGAACAGATCACGCTGGTGCACCCGAGCGTCTCGACGGACGCCAACCGTTTGACGATGGCGTTGCGCCGGGCCATTTTCGACACCCCGACCGCCAGGGTCACCGCGGTGACAGCCGGCAACCCCTCGGGGATTGCCGCCACCGCCAGCGCCACCGCCGTGAGCAACACGTCCTCCAGCGGGTGGCCCCGCACGAGGCCGATCACCGCGACGGCCGCCACCACCAGCGCGGCCAGCTTGGCCAAGCTGTGGGCCAACCGGTCCAGCTGGCGCTGCAACGGGGTCTTCTCGACCGCTGTCGCCCGGAGCAGCGCGGCGATGCGACCGACCTCGGTCGCCATACCGATCGCCGTGACGATCAGCTCCGCCCGACCTCGGGTGACGATGGTGTTCAGGTACGCCATGCTCGATCGATCACCCACCGGCAGCGCGGCCTCTTCCCGCCGCGCGACGGACTTCACGGCCGGTTGGCTCTCACCGGTCAACGCGGCCTCGTCAATCTCCAGACCGATCGCCACCAGCAGCCGGCCATCGGCCGGCACCCGATCACCGGCCTCGATGAGGACGACGTCACCAGGCACCAGCTCCGCCGCCGGCACCACCACCAACGTCGACCCGCCACGGCGCACCCGGGCCGAAGCCACCACCATCCTTCGCAGCGCCTCCAGAGACCGCTCAGCCCGCTGCTCTTGGATGAACCCGATCACGCCGTTCAACAGCAGGACCGCCAGCACCACCAGCGGCGTCTTGAGCTCCCTGGACACCACCAGGGCGACCACCGCAGCAGCCAGCAGGATGAGGATCAGTCGGTCCGTGAACTGGCCGAGGAACTGTCGCCACCGCGGCACGGGCGTCGCCTCGGCCAGCTCGTTCGGCCCGATCAGCTCATGTCGCCGCCGAGCTTCGACGGCTGACAACCCGCTCGCCGCATCCGTGTCCAAAGCGGCTACCACTGCTTGGCCGTCGAGACGGTAGGCGTCGACGATGACGCGCTCCGCAGGATCGAGGGTCGAGGTCGTGTCCACGTGGCGAGTTGTCCTTCGGTCGCAGGTGCTGGCCGAAGGTCTCTCCCAGCCCACGAGGCCCCTCATCGCCGGGCCGGACGGCCGTCGTGACGACAACGAGGTGACGGGATACTCCCCTTCATCAACGAGCATAGCAGGTTAACGAAGACATGTCACTCCTTACCGACGCGGCGACACTCCGGGCGTCCTTGACTATATGTAGTCACTCTGTTAAATAACCAACCTGTGAAGTATCTGCAGGAGCGACGGCAACGATGACCGTGACGGCCCCGGATCGGTTCGACGTCGTCTTCGCCGCCTTGTCGGATCCTACGCGGCGCTCGATCGTGCGTCGGCTGGCCGACGGTGAGGCAACCGTGCTCGAGTTGGCCGAGCCGTTCCCGATCAGTCTCCCGGCCATCTCCCGTCATCTGAAGGTCCTCGAGCGGGCGGGTCTGATCAGTCGCGGCCGAGATGGACAACGGCGGCCATGCCGGCTGCGGCCGGAGCCTCTGGTCGAGGTCGCCGCGTGGGCCGAGCACACACGAGCTGCGTGGGAGCACCGTCTCGACCGGCTCGATGCGCACCTCCGGCGCACATCTGACCGAACCGCATCCCCACCGACATTGGAGAAGCCATGAGCAGTACCCCGTCCATCACCGATCCGACGACGTGGGCTCTCGATCGTGAGATCGTCCTCGTTCGAGTTCTCGAGGCCACACGCGAAGCGGTGTTCGCCGCGTGGAGCGATGCGGATGCCTTCTGCCAATGGTTCGGTCCCGATGGGTTCACCTGCACTGTCCGAAAGATGGACGTGCGCCCGGGAGGTCGAGCGTGCTTCGACATGGTTTCCGGAGACGGCACCGTGTTCACGAATCGCTTCGACTACCTCGAAGTCGTTCCAGGCGAGAGGTTGGTGCTCGATCACGGGTCCGACACCGACGATGACCCGGCACGCTTCCGAGTGACGATTGTCCTCGATGAACAAGCCGATGGAAAGACGGTGTTGACGCTGCGGCAGCTCCACCCAACCGTCGAGCAGCGAGATGCAAAACTCGGCTTCGGCGCTGTCGAGCTCGGTCTGCAGACGATGCAGAAGCTCGCTCACCATCTCGGGGTCGCCTGAATCCCACGTCCGATGAAATCTCGCCGCGGGACAGGTCAACCGATCTGACCGACCACCACCACCCGAAGGAGCCGCCATGTCGCGCGTCCGCATCCACAACTTCTCGATCTCGCTCGACGGGTTCGCCACCGGCGAGGGGCAGGCACTCGAGACGCCGTTCGGCCACGCCGGGCATCGGCTCCACGAGTGGATGATCGCCACCCGGTTCGGCCGCGAAGTCCTCGGCGAGTCGGGCGGCACCGAGGGTTTCGATCACGCGATGGCCGACCGGCACGGACCCGGGATCGGTGCGGAGATCATGGGCGCGGGCAAGTTCGGCCCTCCGGGCTGGCAGGACGACCCGGAGTGGCGCGGGTGGTGGGGCGACAACCCGCCGTTCCACACGCCGACGTACGTCCTGACCCACCGTCCGCGCCCGTCACTGGAAATGGAGGGTGGTACGACGTTCCACTTCCTCGACGCCGCGCCAGCGGATGCACTCGAGGTGGCGCGGGACGCAGCCGCCGGTCAGGACGTCCGCATCGGCGGGGGCCCGACCATGATGCGCACGTTCATCGCCGCCGGTCTCGTCGACCACCTGCACGTCGTGCAGGTGCCGATCCTGCTCGGCCGCGGTGTTCGGCTGTGGGACGGCCTGGAGGCGTTGGAGCGGCAGTACGACGTGGAGGTGGTCTCGACGCCCAGCGGCGTCACCCACCTCACGTTCACCCGGTGACCTCACGGCGGCACGTCGCGGTCATTTCTGGACACGGAACTGTGGGCACGCGCCGGAGGCGTCACCTATCGCAACCTCGGCGTCGAGGACTCCGGAGACGCGCTACCCGACTGATTCTTCACGCAGGGCGTCGAGCTCGTCGTCGACCACTGCGTGACCACCGCAGCGGGATACTCATCCGCTGTGAGTCAGGGGTACACCGCCGCACCCGTCGGAGGACGTCGCCACGTCCAGAACCGAGTCGCAGGTCTCGCACGCCCTTTTCACGCCTTCGCTCAACTTCGCGTAAAACCCCTGGTAGACAGCAATGTTCTGCGCGAGTGGAGCTGGGGGGAATCGAACCCCCGTCCATCAGGCGCTGAGCGCCCGTGCTACGACCATTCCCGTGAGTCAGGCTGACGCTGCCTGGCCGCCGGGTCGGCTGACCTCAAGAGGTCCACGGCTCGTCTTTCCGAGCGGTCACCGGTCTTTCCCGATGCCAGCGGTCTTTCCCGCTGCCGTCCTCCGCTTCTGTTGCCGGGCTGCGGTGGATCGGCCCCGTGCGGCATTTCTGCTCACGATGTCTCTTCACTCACCTAACGGATCAGGCGGCGAGAGCGAACTGCTCGTTGGCAATTCTTGTTGTTGCCCCGTTTAACGAGTCTGAGCAACTCGGGTCGCACGATCGGCCAGCGAGTCTGATGTCGAAACCAGTCAGCCCCGTTGTCGGTGTACAGCCCCAGGCTACCGCCTCGAGGGTGCGACCCGGCGGCTGGGTTCGGCATCGCTGTTTCTCTGCTCTCGGACGTCACCCCGTGGCTTCTTCGATCAGCACCGGTCAGCTGATGTCCGGATCCGGGCAGAGAAGCGCGGAGGTGACTGGCGCGAGCAGAGATCCGAGCACGGGCACGGCACGGGCACGGCACGGGCACGGGCACGAGCACGGGCACGAGCACGAGCACTCCCACGAGCACCCCCACGGGCACGGGCACGAGCACTCCCACGAGCACCCCCACGGGCCCACTACGGGCACTCAAGACGAGCACGTTCCGTGGGCGAGTGGCGTTGGTCGCGGACGTTCCTGCAGATCGCTTAACCTGGCTGTATCCAACGGCAGGAAGCGAAGGGGGTGCCCCTGTGAAGCGCGGGAGGCATTGCGTGAGGATGGGTCACCGGCGGTGGAACCGCACGGTGGCAACGGCCGTGGCGCTGGCGATGTTCGGCGTTGCGCCGGCCGGCGTGGCCCAAGCGAGTGGTGACGGGCGCGGCGGAGGCGGAAAGGGCGATCAGTCGCCCTCGGTGCTGCTGTTCGCGGCCGACGGCCTGCGACAGGACCTGGTCGCGCAGTACGCGAAGAAGGGCGTCGTGCCAGGCTTCGCCGCGCTGCTGAAGAAGGGCGTCGCCGCCGAGGGCGACGGCATGCTGACCCAGGCGCCGCCCAACACGGGCGCCGGCTGGTACACCCTGGCCACCGGCGCATGGCCCGCTGTCACGGGTTCGACGAACAACACGTTCCACGTCAACGGCGCGCCGTTCGGCAACCGGACCGCGGCGTTCGACGCCGGCGTGTTGCAGGCGGAGACGATCGCCCAGTCCGCTGAACGCGGCGGCAAGAAGGTCATCCAGATGGAGTGGGCCGGCGGACGGAACGCCGTCACCGAAGGCCCCACGGCCGACTTCCGCGTGTTCCTCTCGGGCCGCGGCGTCGTCACGAACTACGAGTCGCCGTCCGACCGCGCCGCACTCATCGCTGCGTTCGGGCTGCAGTACGACCAGCAGGAGACGGCAGACGCGTCCGGGTGGACGAACGTGCCGGCATCGCACAGCCCCGCGCTCGAGATGCACATGGCCGTGCTCGATGCCGGCGTCGACAAGTACGGCCTCGACGCGTACATCTACGACAGCTCGGACAACGGCGAGACCGACTACGACCGTGTGCTGTTCTCCCGTACGAAGGACGGCGCCGACATGGTCGCCGATCTCGAGAAGGGCGAGCTGGGGGACGTGAAGGTCACGATCGCGGGTGGCACGCTCGACGGGCTCACCGGCGGCATGCTGGTGAAGGTCGAGGAGCTGTCAGCGGATGCGTCGCAGGTCCGCTTGTTCCACACCTCGGTCGGCCGCGAGAACGCGATCTGGGCCGGATGGCCCGGCGAGCCCGGCTTCACAGGCGACTTCGCCGAGTTCGTCGCGCAGGAGTTCCCCTCCTCGCAGAGCGCAGACTTCGCGATCCTCGAAGCCGGCATCGTCAGCGAGCAGACCTACGTCGATCAGGGCCTCTACTGGGAGCAGCTGCACCGGCCGTTGCTCGAGTACATGATCAACACCTACCAGCCCGATCTCGCCCTCGTCGGCTACCCGACGACGGACGAGTTCCAGCACCAGTTCCTCGGCCTGATCTCGCCAACGCTGCCGGGTGGCGAAGCGAGCCCGGCGTACGACGACGTCGAGCTCGACGGCGTGCCGGACGGCTTGGTCAAGGAACGGTCGGGCTACATCCGCACTGCGTACAAGGGCGCCGATTCGATGATGCGGCTGGCGCAGGACCTGCTCGACAAGGTCACGAAGCGCAAGCACGACGTCGCGACGTTCGTCGGTTCGGACCACGGCTTCGCGCCGCAGTTCCTCGCCATCGATGCCAGCAAGGTGCTCGTCGATCTTGGCCTGCTGTCGCATCCGCAGACGTCGAACTGCCGTCTCGCCACTGGGGAGACGATCGGCACGGCGAAGGCGTGCTGGGCCGGTGGCACCGTGCAGATCTACCTCAACCTCGCCGGTCGGGACCCCGCTCCCGCGGCGGGCAGCACGATCAAGCAGGTCGCAGCAGCGGATGCCGTGGCAACCGTCGACGCGATCATCGCTGCGTTCGAGGGCATCACCGATCCCAACGACTGGACGCATGACGGCCAGCCGGAGACCTGGCAGGTGATCGACCGGGTCTTCACCAAGGCGGAGGCGAGGTACATCCCGAACGGTCCGGACAGCACGGCCGACATGGCTCACCCGACACGAACTGGCGATGTGGTCGCCTTCTCCTACCCGCCGTACCAGTTCGACGCGGCGACCCCGGGAACGCTCATCGCCAAGTCGGAGTTCTTCGGCCAGCATGGCTACGTGCCGGACGTCCAGGACCTCGAGAACAACATCAACATGCGGGCCACGTTCCTGGCCGGTGGGGAGGGCATCGCAAAGGGCCGCATCGCGGTCCGCAGCATCGACGTCGCACCGACCGTGGCGTACGTGCTCGGCGTTCCCGTCCCGCAGCACTCGCAAGGCCGCGTGTTGCTCGACGCATTGGAAGGCAGCCACAAGGTCACGCCGATCTCGATCATCGGGTTGAGCGACTTCCATGGTCAGCTCGATCCGACGACGCTGGCGTACGACGGCCTCGCCCAACAGGTCGGCGGTGGCGGTCACCTCGCGACGATGTTCGACGAGGAGGCGGCCGCGCTGCCCGGCGAAACGCTGCTGCTCGCCGGGGGCGACAACGTCGGTGCCTCACCGCCCAACTCGGGGCTGCTCGAGGACATGCCCGCGATCGACGTCGAGAACGCCTGGGGCCTCGACGCGACGGCGTACGGCAACCACGAGTTCGACTACGGGGTGGAGCGACTGCTGCGTCAGCAGGAGCGGGCCAACTTCCCGTTCCTGGCGACGAACATCGTCGACGAGGTGACGGGCGAGGCGCCCGATTGGGTCACTCCCTCGGTGGTGTTCAACGTCAACGGCATCGACGTGGGCGTCATCGGCGCAGAGCTCCAGAACACGCCAGAGCTCGTGAGCGCCGGGGCCACCGCCGGTCTCGTCTTCCTCCCCGAGGCCGAGCGCATCGCCGCCGAATCGCAGCGACTGAGCGAGCAGGGGATCAAGGTCCAGGTGGTCGTCATCCACCAGGGCACCGAGACGGGCTCCAACGCGGTCGACGGCAAGGCCGCCGTGCCGTGGGCGGGGCCGATCATCGGCATCGCCGAAGCGTTGGCCGACACCTCGGTGGACGCCATGATCGTCGGCCACACGCACCGCGTCTCCAACCTGATGGTGGGCGACATCCTCGTCACCGAGGGCATCAACGCCGGGGCGAGCTTCTCGGTGCTGCAGCTGATGGTGAAGCGGGGCGACGTGGTGTGGGCCGGTGGATCGACCCGGGTCGCGAAGGATCTCGGCGTCACACCGCGGGCCGACGCGCAAGCGATCATCGACGACGCGAACGCCCAGACCGCGGTGCTCCGTGAAGAGGTGATCGGCACGCAGACGATCGACCTCACCCGCGACCTCAACCGGATGCGGGAGTCGATCCTCGGCGATCTCGTCGCCGACGCGATGCTCGCCAAGTACCCGGGCGTCGAAGCGGCGTACACGAACTCCGGCGGGCTGCGAGCGAGCATCCTGCAGGCGACGGGTGCGCCGCCTGGGGTACCCGGTGAGATCACGTGGGGTGAGGTGTTCGCGCTGCTCCCGTTCGGGAACCGCACGGTGATCTTCACGCTCACGGGTGCGCAGCTGACGCAGGCGCTCGTCAACGGGTTTACCCCGTTCTGCGATCCCACGTTCGCGGGCGGGACCGGGCGCAACCCGCAGGTAGCCGGCCTGAAGATCACCTTCACCTGCACCGGCACGACACCGACGATCACCGAGATGTCGAAGGCACCGCCCGGCGGCACGGTGACGCCGATCGGACCAGCGGACACCGTCCGCATCGTGACGAACGACTTCATGTTCACAGGTGGTGACGGGTACACGGTGTTCACGCAGGGCACGAACGTCGCTCAGCCGGGCGACGCGCTGCTCGACATCGTGGTCGACTACCTCAAGGCGAACACGCCGATCACTGCCGCCCCGGCGGCTGGTCGGATCACGGCGCCACCGCCGCCACCCGCCTCGAACTTCGGCTGACACCAGCCGGACGTTCCACCTGATCGGAGTGGCTCTCCCTCGGGAGGGCCACCTCGGCGCGCTCGGTCCTCAGTCCTCGTGGCCCTTGCGCTGACGACCGACGGCCTTCTGGATCTCGCGGTCGGCGTCGCGCTCGGCCATCGCCTGACGCTTGTCGCCCTTCGTGCGGCCCTTGGCGAGCGCGAGCTCGACCTTCGCCCGACCATCCTTGAAGTAGAAGCTCAGCGGGATCAGCGTGAGGCGGTCCTGCGCGATGCGCGCCGAGATCCGGGAGATCTCGTTCGCGTGCAGGAGCAGCTTGCGCGGCCGATCGGGGACGTGGGCGCCGAAGCCCTGCGCCCGCGCGTAGGGCGCGATGTGCACGCCGTCGAGCCACAGCTCGCCGTTGACGACCCGGGCGTACGCGTCGGCGAGCTGCACCTGACCGAGGCGTAGGCTCTTCACCTCGCTGCCGGCGAGCACGATGCCCGCTTCGAAGACGTCGAGGATCGAGTAGTCGTGCCGGGCGCGACGATTGCTCGCGACGACGGTCGTGCCCGATCGATCCTGTGCCATGGGAGCATTGAGGCTACCGGTAGCCTCCGCCGACGATGCTCGCCGTTGATGCCGTTGCCTTCGCGCAGATGATCGGCCATGCCTACGACTGCTACCCGGAGGAGATGTGCGGGCTGCTCGCCGGCTCGAACGCCGGCGGCCGAGCGATGGTGTTCTACCCGTGCCGCAACACGACGCGCTCCGGGCGCGTGTTCGAGATCCATGCGATGGACTACCAGCGCGCCGAGGACGACGCGGACGCTCGTGGCCTCGAGCTCGTGGCGATCGTGCACAGCCACACGCACACGGAGCCGTACCCGAGCCCGACCGACGTCGGCGTCGCCGACGGCCTCGGTGCGTGGTTCCGGTGGGTGATCGTCGGTCTGAAGCGCGAGGCGCCCGAGACCCGCAGCTACCGGATCACGGACGGCGTGATCGCCGAGGAGCAGCTGACCGTCACGTGATATTCCCAGGGCATCGCACTGGCGGCCCCGGAGCGGTAGAATCCTGAGTACCCCTATCGGGTTACCCGGGAAAGGCGCAGGGTGGTGATCGTCAACGAGAGCGTCCTCGATCTGATCGGCAACACCCCGCTCGTCGATGTGAGCAGGCTGTCGCCGAACCCGAGCGTGCGGATCGTCGCCAAGCTGGAGAGCCAGAACCCGTTCGGCTCGGTCAAGGACCGCGTCGCCAAGCTGATGATCGACACCGCCGAGAAGCAGGGACTGCTCGAGCCCGGCCAGACGATCATGGAGCCGTCGTCCGGGAACACCGGGATCGCGCTGGCTGCGATCGCGCGCCTGAAGGGTTACCCGATCAAGATCCTGATGCCGACGAGCGTCTCGATCGAGCGCCGACAGATGCTCGAGGTCTTCGGCGCCGAGCTCATCCTCACCCCGGGGGAGGAGGGCTCGAACGGGGCCGTGCGCCGGGCACTCGACCTGCACGCTGAGCATCCCGAGTGGTTCATGCCGTACCAGTATGCGAACGACGCGAACCCGCGAGCGCACTACGAGGGCACCGGTCCGGAGATCCTGCGCGACTGCCCGGAGATCACGCACTTCGTCGCCGGCCTCGGCACGTCGGGGACGCTGATGGGGACCGGCCGGTTCCTCAAGGAGCAGAAGCCCGATGTGAAGGTGATCGCGGTCGAACCACCCCTCGGTGAGCGCGTCGAGGGCCTGCGCAATCTCGACGAGGGCTACATCCCTCCGCTGTTCGAAGCGTGGCAGGGATTCGACCTGCTCGACCGCAAGCGCGTCGTGCGTCCTCGGGAATCGCTCGAGTGGACGCGCCGCCTCGTGCAGGAGTGCGGGGTCTTCGCGGGCATCTCCGCGGGTGCGGCGCTCGCCGGCGCGGCGAAGGTGGCCACCGAGATCGACGAGGGCGTCATCGTCTTCATCATCAGCGACGGCGGCTGGAAGTACCTCTCGACGGGTGCCTACACCGACGACCTGGACGCCGCGGAGTCGAAGGCCGAGAAGATCATCTACTTCTGACGATCGTCGGCCTGCTCAGGATCATCGACCGCTCAGGACCATCGACTGCTGAAGATCATCGACCGCTGAACGCAGCTTCTCCGGTCGAAGTGTCACGGTTGCCCGCCGGCACGACCAGCATGTCCGGTGCGGGATCGGACGGCATCACCGCGAGCCACCCTGCCCCCGTCGCTCCCGCCAGAGTTGCGACGGCCGCGGCGATCCAGAGGAGACCGTTGGCTCCTGTCCGGCTCATCGTCGCGCACATCTCGACGCCGAAGAGGAAGATCGAGAAGAAGATCGCGCCCCGCAGCAATCGGCTCCGGCTGAACCGCAAACCTGACTTGTGTGCCCGCATCCGTCGACGTTGCATTGCCGACGGGCCTCCGGTCAAGGGGTCATCAGTCGTTCGACTCATTTTTCTCACCTCGTTGCCACCGAGGGTGGCTGCGGCCGACCGCGCACGACGGAGCGCGCGTGATCGCGCGAGTCAGCGCGCGGCGACGAGCAGCACGAGCCCACCGACCACGATGCTCGACGAGACGATCCGACGTACGCCCGCCGACTCGCCGAGCATCCGCCAGCCGGCGAACGCGGCGAGCAGGACGCTCGACTCGCGGATCGCGGTGACGTACCCGACGGGCGCCCACTGAAACGCCAACTGCACCATGCCGTAGGTGACCGTGGCGGCCATCCCGATCGCGGTGAAGCGGCGCCAGTTGGAGCGCATCGCGGTGACCATCGCCCGCCGCCGGCCCGAGAGCAGACCGAAGATCGTCGTGGAGGTCATCGTCCCGACGAACGACGCGAGGACGTAGACCGGCGTCCCCGTCGATCGGATCCCCTGCGCATCGGACACGGAGTAGACGCCGATGGTGAACGCGACCACCAAGGCCGATGACAGTTCGGGCCCGTTGGCGCGCCCGGCCAACGCGAACAGGCCCGTTGCGATGAGCATGATGGCCATGACGGCCAAGCCGCTGAGCTGGTCGCCGAGCAACGCGACGCCGCCGATCGCGGCGAGCAGCGCGCCACCTCCTCGGGCGACCGGGTAGACGAGCGAGAAGTCGCCGTGGTCGTACGCGCGGGCGAGGAACCAGCAGTAGGGCAGGTGGATCGCCCCCGACACCGCGGCCCAGATCCAGCCCTCTGCCGGCAACCCGCCGATGACGAGCAGGGCGACCAGGCAGACCGTGCCGGCGACGAAGAACTGTCCCCACAGAGCGATGAAGCGATCACCGCTCTGCTTCACGGCGAGGTTCCAGCCGGCGTGCAGCACAGCGGCGCCGAGAGCGAGGAGGGTGGCGGCGAGCACGGCACCGGGACGCTAGTGCCCGTTAGCCTGTGCGGTCGTGCGCCGCCCCATCGGCATGTTCGACTCCGGATTCGGCGGCTTGACCGTGGCCCGAGCCGTCATCGACCTGTTGCCCGACGAAGACCTCGTCTACATCGGCGACACGGGTCGCTACCCCTACGGGAACCGTTCGTTGCCCGAGCTGCGCTCGTTCGCGCGCCAGCTCGCGTGGAGCCTCGTGAAGGAACACGACGCGAAGGTCATCGTCGTGGCATGCAACTCGGCTGCGTCCGCCGCGCTCGACGAGCTCGTCGCGGAGCTCCCTGTTCCGGTGATCAGCGTCATCGAGCCCGGCGCACTGGCGGTCGTGCGGGCGACGCGCAGCGGACATGTCGGCGTGATCGGCACGGTTGCCACGGTGGGCTCCGGCGCGTACCAGCGCGCTGTTGCCGCGACGGGGATCGACGTCGAGTTGACCTGCGCGGCGTGCCCCGGCTTCGTCGAGTTCGTCGAGCGCGGCGAGACGTCCGGCGACGAGGTCACGGTGCTCGCCGAGCGGCTCCTCGCGCCGGTGCGCGATGCCGAGGTCGACACGCTGCTGCTCGGCTGCACGCACTACCCGTACCTCGCACGCGTGATCGCCGACGTGATGGGGCCCGAGGTCGTGCTCGTCAGCTCGGCGGACGAGACCGCGTTCGTCGTGCACGACGAGCTCGCCCGGCTCGACCTGCTCCGCGTGCCGGACGGCGCTCCCGCCGAGCACCGGTTCCTGTCGAGCGGCGACATCTCGTGGTTCGCGGATCTCGGCAGCCGACTGCTCGGGCCCGAGCTGTACGCGGCTGCTCGGTGGTCGCCCGATACGGTTGCCGTTCCCACCGCGTCCGAGGAGGACTGATCGTGCCCCGTCCCGATGGGCGTCTACCCGACGAGCTGCGTCCGATCACGTTCGAACGCGACTACACCGAGATGGCCGCCGGATCGGTGCTCGTCTCGTTCGGCCGCACTCGCGTGCTGTGCACCGCGTCGATCGACGAGAACGTGCCGCGCTGGATGAAGGGCAAGGGCAAAGGCTGGGTCACGGCCGAGTACTCGATGCTGCCCGGCTCGTCGCCCGAGCGCGTCGATCGGGAGGCGGCGAGAGGCAAGCAGAGTGGCCGGACCGTCGAGATCCAGCGCCTGATCGGTCGATCGTTGCGGGCCGCGTGCGACATGCGGTTGCTCGGCGAGCGACAAGTGGTCGTCGACTGCGACGTGCTCCAGGCCGACGGTGGTACCCGCACGGCGAGCATCTGCGGCGGCTTCCTCGCGCTGCACGACGCGCTCACCCGGCTCGTGCAGCAGAAGGCGATCAAGGAGCAGCCGCTCCACTCCCGCTGCGGCGCGATCAGCGTCGGCATCTGCGAAGGTGCTCCGGTCCTCGATCTGCCGTACGTCGAGGATTCGCGAGCCGAGGTCGACATGAACGTCGTCATGCTCGATCCGATCGCCGGTGGCGAGGCGCGCTTCGTGGAGGTCCAAGGCACAGCGGAAGGGCTCGCGTTCAGTCGGTCCGAGCTCGACACGCTCGTCGGTCTTGCCGAGGTCGGCCTGGCGGAGATCTTCGCGCTGCAGACGGAGATGATCTCCTCGCCGCCCACACCGCGACCGCTCGCCCGATGACGCTGGAGCCGCACGCCGGCGGCACGGAGCCGCTGTGGGGACGGCTGCAGCTCGTGTGCGCGTCGGCGAACCCGGACAAGGTCGTCGAGATCGCGACGCTCCTCGGTGATGCCGTGGATCTGGTCCCTCGCCCGCTCCACGTGCCAGACGTCGCGGAGGACGCCGACACGCTCCTCGAGAACGCACGCCTGAAGGCGGTGGCACTCGTCGATGCGACCGGCTTGCCGGCGCTCGCCGACGACACCGGTCTCGAGGTCGACGCGTTGGGCGGTGCTCCCGGGGTCTTCACCGGACGGTTCGCGGGTGAGGGCGCCACGTACGCGGACAACCGAGCGAAGCTGCTCCTCGAGCTCGACGGAGTCCCGGAGGCAGAGCGCGGCGCGCGGTTCGTGACGGTCGCGATCGTCGTCTGGCCCGGCGGGCGCGAGCTCGCGGTCGAGGGGAGCTGCAGCGGCCGGATCAGCGAGACCGAGCGCGGCGACCGCGGCTTCGGCTACGACCCCGTGTTCGTGCCCGACGAGGGCGACGGTCGAACGTTCGCGGAGATGTCGGAGGACGAGAAGCACGAGCTCTCGCACCGAGGCCGTGCCCTTCGCGCGCTCGTCGCCGAGCTCGACGAGCTCCACTAGCGCCTGTCGCGATGTGGTCGGCGTCGACGGGGGAGGCTCCGTGGGCAAGCATGGGCGGGTGAACTTCGGCGTCCGAGGAGGGCTGGTCGTCAGCCGAGGTCCGTTCGCGCTCTTCACCGCCGCGCATCTGATCGCTGGCGTCGCCGACGCGTTCGTCACGGTGTCGCTCGCCGGATCGCTGTTCTTCAACCTCAGCCCGGACGCGTCGCGGAACCAGGTGCTGCTGTACCTGACGATCACGATGGTGCCCTTCGCGGTGCTGGCGCCGCTGGTGGGTCCCGCCATCGATCGGTTCCGTCACGGCGACCGCGTCGTTGCCTCGCTGTGCTTCGCGCTGCGCTCGCTCTGCGCGCTGGGGCTGGCATTCACGCTGTACGACCTGTCGTTCTACGTCCTCGCGCTGGCGTTGCTCGTGTCGAGCAAGGCGTCGGGTGTCGTGCGCCAAGCCCTCGTCCCACGACTCGTGCTCGATCACAACCAGCTCGTCGAGGCGAACTCCCACCTCGCTCGCATCGGGGCGATCGCCGGCGGCGTCGCCGGCGCCTCTGCCGCCTGGCTCCAGAGCGTCACGAGCGCGCCGGCCCTGCTCCACTGTGCAGCCGCGTTCTTCGCCCTCGCGGCAGCCGTCGCCCTTCGCGTCCGCACCGAGCAGGTCGATGCCGCGCCCGCTTCGCTGGAGTACGCCGAGCTGCACGCGCCGCTGCTGGTCGGCGCGTCCGCCGGATTGATGGCGCTGCGCGCCGGTGTCGGGTACTTCGTCTTCATGCTCGCCTTCGCGCTGCGCCGGGAGAGCGAGCCTGCGTGGGTGTTCGGTCTCGCCGTCGGCGCGTACGGTCTCGGCTCCTTCGGGGGGAACGTCGTCGCGCCGATCCTGCGCCGCCGCTTCAGCGAGGAGCGCCTCATGGCCGGCGCACTCGCTGCAGCGGCCGTTTTCGCCGCGCTCGGGATGCTCGGCATCAATCGACGGACGTTGGTCGCCGTCGCCTTGGTGTTCGGCTTGGCCGCGACCATCGGCCGCCAAGCCTTCGACAGCCTGCTCCAGCGGAGCGCCCCGGACGCCCTTCGTGGCCGTGTGTTCGCCCGGTACGAGACACGGTTCCAGCTCACCTGGGTGCTCGGCGGCGTGCTGGCAACCGCGATCACCTTGCCCGTCGAAGTGGGCATGGCAGTCCTCACGGTGCTGTTCGTGCCAATCGTCGCGATCTACGCGCGCGGTGCCGGTGAGGCCGTGCGCTTCGGGATCCCGGCGGTGCCGGAAGTGCTCGCCCCGGCGCGTGCCCGCCTCGTGACAGCGGAGGCATGGTTGCGGGCCGGGAACGCCCGCCTCGCCGTCGTCGAAGCGATGGCCGTGGTCGACCTCGCGCTCGCCGCACAGGCCGACAGCGCAGGCGACGCCGCTGACGTGATCGACGGCGAATCGATGGCGCGCCTCGAGGCCCTCCGCCGCATCGCGCTCGACCGGATGGGCGAGGTCTCGGCCGCAGACGTCGACGAGGCCCTCGCGATCGCGTCCGCGAGCGTCGGGATCAGCCGAGCGGAGCTGCCGAGCGGATCGCCCACCGCGATGGACCACCGGCCAGCGTGACGTCGTAGCTGCGCTCGTCACCGACCGACCAGTAGAGCTCGACCTCCACGTGGATCGTCGAGCCCGCTTCGGGTAGCTCACCGAACGTCACGAGCACACCGTCGTCGCGCACGGGCTTCTCGCGGTCGTCGTCCTCGGGCACATCGACGAGCACAGCGTCCTCACGAGCATCGACGAAGCGGATCTCCGCCTCGTCCTTCAGTGGCTTGACGACGGTGACCTGGATGTCGACGGGGACGCTCGTACCGTCGGCGCCGACGACGTACACGACCGGCAACGGGTCTTCGTCCGTCTGCGGTGGCAGCTCGGCGAGCACGAGGTCGCGGAGCACGACCTCGTACACGCCGGCATCCCGCTCGGTCTCGGTGGTCTCGTCGCCGTTGCCACCGCAGGCTCCGACTGTCGCCATGGCGCCGATTGCGAGCACCATCGCATCGAACCGGCGCCGTCTCCCCATCGAGAAGAGACTACCGATGGGCGCTCACGCCCGGGGTCGTTTCGCCTGCGCTCACTCCGCGTCCATGACCATCAGTGCGAACGCGTCCACGAGCGCCCGCTGCACGCCGGCTTCCGGACCAGCCATCGGGCGATGGTCGGCGACGCGGCGCAGCGCGGTCTCCGAGTCGAGCTGCATGCCGACGAGCAGGCACGCCGCCATCGTGCCCGCCCTGCCAATGCCGGCGCCGCAGTGCATCACCACCCGTTCGCCGAGCGTCAGTCGACGACGGAGCTCGTCGAGGAACACTCGGGTGGCGATGGGCGTCGGCGCGTGGAGGTCGGGGATCGGGAACCACAGCGCCCGTCCGCCCGCGTTGATCGTCAGCCAGTCGACGTAGCGGGGATAGCGGTGCGCGAGCTCGTGCCGTTCGTTGAGGCAGACGATCGTGGTGCCAGCAACCCGCTCGAGGGCGGTCTCCGGGTCGGGTCCGACGACGTGCTTCCCGCAGAGCCACAACCGCCCGTTGACACCGGGCAGCGGGATCTCGTCGATGCCGCCGTCCCGGGCGCGCTCGCTCGGCCAGCCGCTCATCCCTCGGGACGGTAGACGGCGGCGTGCGGGCGGAGGGATTCGAACCCTCACTCCTCTCGGAACCAGGACCTAAACCTGGCGCGGCTGCCAGTTACGCCACGCCCGCGACGATCGGCAGGTTAGCTGTCGGCTTCGGTGAGCGTCACGGACGCGCGCGCCGTGCCGGCACGTTGGTGGCGCGCCGTGATCGCCACGGTGCTGCCCGCCTGGCCGCGCACGACCCAGGTCGCCAGCGTCCGGTCCGGCGTGCCGTCCATGCGCGAGCCCCCGTCGAGGCGGAACTTGCTGCGTCCGGCGAGCTGGCCGAGCTCGACCCGCGCCGGACCGCCGACGGTCTCCACCCCCTCGTCCATCGTCAGCTCGACCGCGACCGGCAGCGTGAGCGACTCCTTCCTGGCGCGCTCGGTGACGTGCGTCGGCAACCAACCCACGTTCGAGACGCCCACCTCGACGCGCCAGAGCCCACCACCGAGCTGCACCGCGAGCGCGCGCTCGATGGACAGGCACGGCGCAGCGAGCGCCTGGAAGACGGCGAAGTCGGCGTGCGGACGTACCTCGTCGGACAGCATCGCTTCGGGAGGGTTGGACCACGTACGCAGGAAGTCCCAGCCGCCGAGCTCGACGGCGCCGAGCTGTGGGTGGTCGTAGGCGTACCAGTCGACGTAGCCGGGGTGCCCGTGCGCCTCCAACCAGCGCAGCACGGCGAGCTCTTCGACCGAGCTCGGGCCGGTGTACCAGATGTGCGTCGATGCGCGTGTGCCGGTGGCGGCGTGGATCGCGTCCCAGAACTCGGTCGTCCACGAATAGACGCCGATGTGCTCGTATGCCCAGTCGTCTGCCGCGCCGGACATCAGGTCGGTCTTGTCCCACGTGAAGTCCTCGTACACGGAGTGCACGGGGTAGCTCGTCAGCTCGGTGCAGCTGGTGCCGAGCTCGGTCCACGCCCAGATGTCGACGGCCGGCAACGTGCTGTCGGCCGCCGTCGACGACGGTCGGAGCAGCACGCCACCCGCCGTGTGGAACGCGTTGTAGCCGCAGATGTTCGGACGTGCCCGCACCGCGCGGATCAGCGCGTCGATCTCGGGTTCGGAGCCGGGGAAGTCGCCAGAGCCAGGAACGCCGGTCGACCAGCCCGCGGGGAAGTTGCGGTTGAGATCGAGCGCTTCCGGTGGGCGTGATGACGGCACGGTGAACCCGTCGTGGTCGACGACCGACCCCTCCTCGAGGAGCCGCCAGTACGGCCCGTCGTCCGGTCCGTCGGTGATCAGGCGCGGCGTCATCAAGCGCGGCTCGTCCGGATGTCGCTTCCACGCCCCGTTCGCGTCGGGCACGCGCATCATGAGGATGCGTCCGTCTCCGTCGACGTCCTCGCCGTAGAGGCCGGTCGGCCGGTGCCCGTCGCTCCACGGCCACGGGCGCGTGCTGGAGCGCAGGTAGCGCGGACGGTCGGCGAGCGCGAGCTCTGCGCCGTCGGGGTTGACGCGCGGCACGACGTAGAACGTGCGCGTCCGCACGGCGCGGGTCACCACATCGTCGGCACCGAAGCCGCTGACGAGGCGCTGCACGACACCGAGGGCGGCGACGCTCGCGGTCAGCTCGACGGCGTGGATGTTCGCGTCGATCCACATCGCCGGCTTCTCGTCGTGCGGGCCCGTCGAGGTGTCCGTGATCGTGGCCAGCCAGATGTCCCGGCCCTCGTGCGACCGCCCGATCGAATCCACGGCCACGAGGTCGGGATGTGCGGCGGCGAGTGCGTGCAGCTCGACGGTGAGGTCGTCGTAGCGCAGGAACCGGTCAGTCGTCAGAGTCACGCCGGCAACCTACGTGCCCGCCGCCGTCGTGACGATGCCCGCTCCGTGTCCCCGCCGCCCGCTCCGTGCCCGCCGACGCCTTTGTGGCGCCAGGCGACCCGTCTTCCCGTCGTCACGCGCCTTTGTGGCGAAATGAGTTCGGTCGTTGCGCGTTACCAGCCCCGGTCTCTGATCGGGCGAGGTCGTTGGGTGTCCGGCTGGGAGCGGAGAACCGGTCGGGAGTCGTCGGCGAGCAGAGAACCCGGGGAGCGCGGGACTGGGCCGCGCTCCGGACCTGCAGCCGCCTCGGGTGAAACGAGCTCCCTGGCTGCGCGACACAGCTGGTGACATCGGAGCAGCCGGACCCCGGTGCGGCGAGCAGTGCGCGACGAATGGGACCGAGCGGCCGCGTCCCCATTTCGTGCCTGCCCGGTGGCCACTCCGGCCATCACGACGTTGTGGCGAATTCGTGCGGACGGACGGACTGCCCACGACCCAGCGCCCGCCCATGCCTTCCTGTGGCCGCTGCGGCGGAGGCGGGTGCCTCAGGGCACGGGCACCCAGGCGAGCACGAGCTGCGCGACGCTCACGTCGGTTCGCTCGAGCGAGACCGGCGTCGTCGTCACCTCGGCGGCCTTCGCCTGCCATGCGGCCTGGATCTCGGTGACCGTCTCGGCGAGCTCGCCCTCGAGCTCCTCGAGGTCCTCCTGCAGCGACGCCACCTTCTCCTGCGCGGACTCCAGCCGCTCGCCCGTCGACCGGCTCCGAGTCCGCCGACCGGCAATGCCGCCGAGGCTGCCGAGGACCTTCCCGGCCATGCTGCGGCTGCTGCGTCGGCCGCCGAGCAACCCGCCGAGGATGCTGCCTGCGGTGCCGAGCAGCTCCTCGCTGCGTCGGCCCTGCTTGTCGCTCTCGAGCACCTCGACGCGGTTCGCCGCGGTCGCGATCTGATCGCCGAGCTTCTTCGCCTTCGCCTCGTACTTGTCGCGCAACGTGGCGACCTCGGCGTCGGCGTGGTCGTCGGCGGCCTGCGCGCAGCGCGTCGCGAACGCCTCGGCCGTCTCACCAGGCCGCGAGTACAGCTTCAGCGGGCGGTTCACCTGCAGCTCGAGTGGGCGGCTGCGCACGAGGTGGTCGACGAGATCGCGCTCGAGCCGTGACCAGAACGTCTTCTCCTTCAACGGTGCGTCGGAGAGGCGGAACGTCGTCGCGCCGACCGGCTCGGCGCGCAGGTCGCGGTCGTCGTAGTCGACAGCGACGGCGCGCGTCACGTCGACCGATGCATCGAGTGGGAACAGGATCGCCTCGTACTCTTCGTCGACGACGAGGTCTGCCTTCTCCTCGTCGTACCGCAGCCGGACGCGGGCGATGACGGCTGGTTCGAGGGAGGTGCCACGTGGGTCGCCACCAGTCGCCGCGAGCCACGGTGCCGCCGGATCGACGTAGCGCACCGCGATCCCGGACGCGACATCCGGCATCACGGTCGTCTCATCGAGTGCACCCACCTCGCTCCCACCTTGCGCCGCCGGTGTCTCTGGTCGGGTGCCGGGCGCCTCGCGCTGGTCGGCCATCAGCAGCTCGATCTGGTCCCGCGTCAACGGGCCGCGCAAGTAGCTCATCGCCCATCGCGTCGTGAACACCTCGGGAGCGTCCTTGCCGGCGCGGCGGAGGACGAACTCGCGCTTGGCAAGCCCGGCGATCGTGTCGCCGACGGCCTTGACGTCGACGCCGCCCGTTGCCGCGCTCATGCCATCGAGCAAGCGGGCCTTGTCGCGCTCGGTCTGCAGCCGGCCGATCATCCACGTTCCGGCGTTGGAGATCGCCTTGTAGTCGATGTCCACCGGGTTCTGGGTCGAGAGCACGACGCCGACGCCGAACGCCCGCGCCTGCTTCATCAAGGTCATGATCGGCTTCTTCGTCGGCGGGTTCGCGGTGGGCGGCAGGTAGCCGGCGACCTCGTCCATGTACAGGAGCGCCCGCAGGTCCGTCGTGCCGCTCTGGCGGCGCATCCACGTCACCAGCTTCGCGAGCACCAGTGCGGTGACGAACTGGCGCTCCTCGTCCGACAGATGCGCGGTCGTCACGATCGCTGCCCGGGCGTGGCCGTCGGGCATGCGCAGCAGCTGATCCATGTCGAGTGATGGCCCGGCCGACCACGCCGCGAACGAGGGCGACGCGAGCAAGCCGTTGAGCTTCATCGCCAGCGCGGTGCGATCCGCGGGTGGGAAGAAGCTGTCGAGCTCGAAGACGCCGAGCTTGCGCA
Source organism: Acidimicrobiia bacterium (assembly GCA_050248955.1). Lineage (GTDB taxonomy): Bacteria > Actinomycetota > Acidimicrobiia > Acidimicrobiales > Ilumatobacteraceae > JBFWRK01. The sequence continues at coordinate 40,531 of JBFWRK010000002.1, read as the reverse complement.
TCGGTGGCGTCTGGACCTGCGCGAGCACGGTGGGCAGGTCGAGGCTCTTGCCGGCGATCCAGGACGTCTCGACGAGGTTCGAGAGCAGAATGTGCTCGCGGCTCGACAGTGGATCGGCCTCGATGCCGACGAGGCCGAGCAGGCCCGAGACGTAGCCCTCGATCTCGTCGCGCATCGTCTCGACGTCGGCAGTGTTCTCCGGAGCCTGGAGCGACCCGACGATGTTCAGCGGCACGCCCGCCGTCGATCCGGGCGTGTAGATCGTGAACCCCACCGCCTGTCGGAGCGACGCGATCCGCTCCGGCCCGATGCCCCACCCCGCGAGCCCGTCCTTCCATGCGTTCGCCTGCTGCAGCGCGAACTCGTCGACGGTGACGCCGGCCTTCTGCGCGTCGCCCTCGTTCACCCACGGCCGGAAGTCGGGACCCGAGAGGCCTGGGAACGTCAGGCAGAGGTTGCCGAGATCCCCCTTCGGGTCGATGAGCAACGCCGGGATGCCTGCGGCGAGCGCCTCCTCGATCAGCACCACACCGAGGCCGGTCTTGCCCGATCCGGTCATGCCGACGATCACGCCGTGCGTCGTGAGATCGCCGGAGGGCAGCGCGACCTTGGTCCCCGTACGTGCGTGCTGGGCAGGATCGACGAGCTCTCCGAGCAACAGGTCAGCCATGCCGGCAGGATACGAGTTCCGGTCGGATCGGCTGGGACCGCCAGGGCTAACGTGCCCGACATGATCCGAGTCAGCGTGTTCTATCCGGCCAGCGACGATGCCACCTTCGACCATGACTACTACCGCGACCACCACGTGCCGCTCTGCCTGCGGACGTGGGGCCTCGACAGGGCGGAGATCGACAAGGGCGTCAACGGCCCGAACGTTGCGGCGGTGCACTTCTTCTTCGATTCGATGGACCAGTTCGGTGCGGCCATGGGTTCACCCGACACGGCGGCGGTCATGGCGGACGTCGTGAACTACACGAACATCCAGCCTGCTCTGCAGGTCTCCGAGATCGTCGCGTAGGCGCCGTGGCGGTCGATCCGTCACCTGCGCCGTTCCGCGGCTTCCCGCGCGAGGCGATCGAGTTCTACGAAGGCCTCGCGCTCGACAACTCGAGGGCCTACTGGCTGGCGAACAAGCAGCGCTACGAGCACTCCGTGCGGGCACCGATGCTCGCGCTGCTGCACGAGCTCGACGAGTTCGGCCCGTTCCACATCTTCCGCCCGTACAACGACGTCCGCTTCGCGAAGAACAAGCCGCCGTACAAGGACGGCATCGGGGCGTACGGCGAGAGCGAGGGTGGCGCCGGCTTCTACGTGCAACTGTCCGCGGCGGGGCTGTTGGCCGGCTCCGGGTACTACGCGATGGCGTCCGATCAGCTCGAGCGGTTCCGCACGTCCGTGGACGACGAGCACCGTGGCGGCGAGATCGCCGGGATCGTCGAGGAGCTGCATCGTTCCGACCTCACGACCGGCGCGATCAGCGAGCTGAAGACGGCGCCGCGGGGCTACCCGAAGAACCATCCGCGCATCGGGTTGCTCCGCAGGAAGGGGCTCGTCGCGTCGCGGGCGTGGCCCGTTGCCGGCTGGCTGCACACGAAGAAGGCAGCCGACCGCGTGCGGGCCACCTGGCGCGTGGCGCACGACATGAACGCGTGGCTCGATGCCCACGTCGGCCCGAGTCAACTCGCGCCGGACGACGCCGAGCGCTTCTGACGCTCGCTCAGCCTGCGGGGTCGGAAACGGCGTCGAGTGAGCCCAGGATGCGGAGCGCGGCGGAGACGCCGAGGCGCGGGCTGCTGAGCACGGGGATGCCGAGATCGCCGAGGAGATCGGCAGCGTCCGACATCGATCCCTGGGCGAGGACGATCACGTCGGCGCTCGGCGCGATGCTCCGGGCGTGATCGGCGATCGCCGTCGCGTAGCCGCGAACGTCGTTCGCTTCGAACCGCTCCCATGCCGTACTGCAGACCGAGACGACGAGCTCGATCTCCCGGCCCGCTGACGCGGCCTCGTCACGCAGCAGCGCACGCGTCGGCTCGACCGTGCTCTCGACAGCGGCGACCACGGCGATCCGCCGCCCGAGCCGCACGGCCTCCGCTGCCATCGGCCGGTCGATGCGCATCGTGCGCACGGAGCGCTGCTGCCCGATCGTCTCCGCGAGTCCGCCGATCGTCGAGCAGGTGCAGACGACGAGGTCGCCGGGCCCGACGAAGCGCTGCAACCGGGCGCCGAGCGCGGCCTCGAGCGCGGCGTCGTCGACTCCGAAGGCCCGAGCCCGAGCCAGCAGCTCGGTGTCGACGATGTGCGTGGTGGCGGTCCCGGGAGCCAGCTCGAGCGTGAGCCGTTCGAACGTGACGACGTTGACCTCAGCCGTGTGGAGGAACACCAGGTGCCGCACGGCTCGCCACCGTACGCCCGAAACTAGGTCTCGCTGATCCGATAGGCGCAGCGCGCATCGCCACGCAGGAGGTGCTGTGCGCGCTCGACGCGGACACCCGGTCCGAGCACGCTGCGGAACAGCTCGAGCTCCGCGCGGCACAACCCTTCGCAGGCGCCGGCGGCGTCGTGCACCGGGCAGTGGTGCTCGACGAGGACATGGCCATCGTCGTCGGTGACGACCTCCGCCAGGTAGCCCTCCGCGGTGCGAAGTTCGGCGAGGCGCCGCAGCCGGACGGCGACGGAGCCGTCGCCGCGACCGGGGCGTCCGAGTGCCTGCTGGTAGCTGTTGCGTTGGCGCGCTGCCCGCACTGCGATCACCTGCTCGAGGCCGTCCTCGCCGAGAGCCTCCCGGATCGCGCCGATCAGTTCGACGGACAGCTCGCCGTGCCGATCGGGGAACAGGTCGGCGGCGAGTGCCGTGATCCGCCACTGGAGCGGCGGGCGGCCACGGCCGTTCGGCGCGGCGAGGAACCGCTCGACGAGACCCGCCTGTTCGAGCGCCTCGAGGTGCTGGCGGATCGCGGTGTCGGTCGTGTCGAACAGCTCCGCCAGTACGGGCGCGGTCGCCGAGTCGACCCGCTTCAGCCGCTCGAGGATGCGACGCTTGGCATCGGACAGCTCGGACATGCTCATCGATCGTACCGGGATATCCGAAGTGACCGCTTGACCAATGCGGCGGGCTGGCTTACAAAAGCAGGTGCTTGGGAAATTCGAGCAGCACCGGGTGCATCGAGGAGGGTTTCGCCATGTCGGAGCGGACGAGGATCGGGTCGGCGTCGGAGCTGCAGGAGAAAGGCCGATTGATCGGCAAGGTCGGCACGCTGCCCGTCGTCGTCGTGTGGCTCGACGGCGAGGCGTTTGCGATCGAGGACCGCTGCCCGCACCTCGGCTTCCCGCTCCACCAAGGCACGTTCGAATCCGGGATGGTGACCTGCCACTGGCACCACGCCCGGTTCGATCTCGCCAGTGGCTGCACGCTCGACCCATGGGCCGATGACGCGACCGCGTTCGGCGTGTCGATCAGCGGTGACGACGTGTTCGTCGACGTGCGTCCACCGCTGCCAGTCGCCGAGCGCTGGGAGCGACGCCTGCGCGACGGTCTCGAGCACGACCTGACGCTCGTCCTGGCCAAGGCGGTCCAGGCGTTGCTCGAGCTGCCCGACGGCCAGGAGCGGATCTTGCGCATCGCGTACGACTTCGGCGACAGGAACCGGGCAGAGGGCTGGGGCAGCGGGATGACCGTGCTCACGTGCATGGCCAACCTCCTCCCACACCTTGCAGCGGACGATCGGCCGCTGGCGATGGTGCACGCGCTGCGATTCCTCGCGAACGACGTGCGCGGTCACGCGCCACGATTTGCGCAACCGCCGCTCGGCGCCGCTGGCCAACCGACCGAGCGCCTCGCCGGGTGGTACCGGCGGTTCGTCGAGACCCGTAGTTCCGACGGAGCCGAGCGCGCGCTGGTCACCGCGATCGAGCAGAGCGGTGCCGCCGCGGTCGAGGCGTTCATCTTCGCCGCCGCGACGGACCACGTGTACATCGACGGCGGCCATACGCTCGACTTCACGAACAAGGCGTTCGAAGCGCTCGGCCACCTCGGTGACGGCGGCGGTTCCGTGCTCACGTCACTGGTCGCGCAGACGTGCGAGGCCGAGCGGTCCGAGGAGTCGAGCGAGTGGAACCACCCGATCGACCTCCGCTCGCTCGCGGAGCGGACCGAGGTCGAGCTGTCCGTGGCCCTGGCCGTCGACGACGGCGATGGCGGTGGTGGCGGTCGTATCGATGTCGGCGCGCTCGGCTGGACGTTGCTCGCCGACGAACCGCATGCGGTGACGGAGGCGCTGGTCGCCGCCGCTCGCGCCCACGCGTCGGCCGAGGAGCTCGCCCGCGCCGTTGCGTTCGCGGCCGCGCTGCGCCTGGTCCGATTCCACCTCAACAACGACCCGGGTGACTGGGACACGGTCCATCACACGTTCACCTACGCGAACGCCGTGCACCAGGCCGTGGTGCGCTGCCCAGCGCCCGAGACCGCGCGCGGCATCGTGCACGGCGCGCTCCGTGTGTACCTCGACCGGTTCCTCAACGTGCCGGCGGCGCGGCTTCCCACGAGCACCTCGGCGACGCTCGACGACCTCGCCGCGTGCTGGGACGTGCAGGGCGCGGTCGAGGCTGCCGGTGACGCAGTCGCCGGGTTCCTCCGCGGTGGCGGCGCGCGGGCCGATCTGGTGGCGGCGCTGGGCCACGCGCTGCTGCAGGAGGACGCGGGGTTCCACTGGTACCAGTCGATCGAGGCGGGCGTACGTCAGGCGTCCGCCTGGCCGGAGCGCTCGGAGGAGGCGATGCTCGTGCTCGTCGGCGTGGCTCGCTTCCTCGCCGCCCACACGCCGACCCGCCGCGAGCTCGTGACCATCTCGCGCACCGCCGTCCGCCTCCGACGCGGCGAGGAGCTGTTCGCCGACGCGTAGGAGCGCGGAGCCGGTGGCGTCATACGGGAGATCGGCGGTAGGGCGACGCCGGACAAGATCGTTTGAGAAGATGGCGAGGTGACCGCACTCGCTGACTCGACCTCCACCGGCTCCGCAGCGTCGGGCGCCTCCGCTGCGCTCGTGTCCCAGCTCGGGTTGGCCGATTCGGTCGTCGACACCGAGGCGCTCGCGAACAGCATCGAGCGCTTCCGGGAGCAAGGCATCGTCCTGCCGACGTTCTCGCAGCTGGCGGACCCGTCGACGATCGACCCGGCGATCACGGCCGGTGTCGACAAGAACGCGCCCGACGCCCGGAACCTCTTCCGGGTCCACTGGTTCAACGACCTCGACGGCAACAAGGTGGACGTTCCGGACCACATCGTCCTCCCGAAGGAGCTCACGGGGATCGACAGCCCGGTGATCGTCGTGTTCGGCGACCGGTTCCCGATGATCACGGCGCACAAGGTCCTCGCGGCATACGCGTGCCTGGCCCCGCGGGTGATCACGGGGCAGTTCGACCCGACCCGGCACCGGGCGATCTGGCCGTCGACCGGCAACTACGCCCGCGGTGGCATCGCGATCAGCCGCATCATGGCGAGCCGAGGCGTCGCGATCCTGCCCGCCGGCATGAGCCAGGAGCGCTTCGACTGGCTCGACCGCTGGTGTGCCGATCCCGCCGAGGATGTCATCAGGACGGCCGGTACGGAGAGCAACGTCAAGGAGATCTACGACGCCTGCAACGAGTTGGCCAAGGATCCCGTCAACTTCGTGCTCAACCAGTTCTCGGAGCTCGGGAACCACCTCGGCCACTACGAGGTCACGGGACGGGCGTTGGCGGCGGTGTTCGACCACGTCGTCGCGACCGGTTGGCCGGACCTGCGGCTCGCCGCGTTCGCGAGCGCCACCGGTTCGGCCGGCACGATCGCCGCCGGCGACCGGCTGAAGGAGGAGTACGGCGCCAAGATCGTGGCCGTGGAGGCGCTGCAGTGCCCGACCATGCTCGAGAACGGCTTCGGTGAGCACAACATCCAGGGCATCGGTGACAAGCACATCCCGCTCATCCACAACGTGATGAACACCGACGTCGTGGTCGGCATCAGCGACCACGCGACCGACGAGCTCGACGTGCTGTTCAACACTCCGGAGGGCCGGTCCTACCTCGTGAACCGCAGGGGGCTGAGTCGCGCGCTGGTGGGCGCGCTGGAGCACTTCGGGCTGTCGTCGATCTGCAACGTCCTCGCCTCGATCAAGACCGCGAAGCTGCTCGGGCTCGGTCCGGACGACGCGGTGATCACGGTGGCAACTGATGGCGCCGCGCTCTACCCGAGCGAGCGGGCGAAGACGATCGCCCGCCGCTACGGGAACTCGTTCAGCGCGCTCGACGCCGCCGAGGCGTGGGGCGAGCACCTCGCCGACGTCACGATCGACAACGCGCTGGAGTGCACCGAGCGGGATCGCACGCGGATCTTCAACCTCGGCTACTACACGTGGGTCGAGCAGCAGGGCACACCGTTCGAGGTCTTCGAGAGCCGCCGGTCGCAAGCGTTCTGGCAGGGACTGCGCCGGTACGTGCCGATCTGGGACGAGATGATCACGGACTTCAACGCGCGGGTCGCGGCCGGCTCGTGAGCCCTATGTCGACGCGTGTCGCCGGCTTCCGTTGTGCCGTGTGCGGCGCGCTCGTCGACATCGCCACGCCCCTGTCGTGGCGCTGCCCGAATGCCACTGATGCCGATCGCCATCACGTCCTGCAGATCGTCGGCGGCGGACCGGAAGGCGGACCGGTCGGCAGTGGACCGGTCGGCAGTGCACCGGTCGGCAGTGCGCCGGCCGGGAGCGGAGTCGACCATCCCAACCCGTTCGTGTCGTTCCGCTCGGCACTCGCGTGGGACGCGTTCGCTGCCGCGGCAAGGATGACGGAGGCGGCCCGAATCGCGCTGATCGAGGAGACCGATGCGGCGATCGCATCGGTCGCCGGCACCGGCTTCCGGTGGACGCCGTTCGCTCGCGCGGACGCGTTGTCACGCGCGCTCGGGTTCACGGACGCCGGTGGTGTGTGGATCAAGGACGAGACGGGCAACGTCGCCGGGAGTCACAAGGCGCGCCACCTGTTCACGATCCTGTTGCACCTGCTGACCGCGGAACGGATGCGATCGGCATCGTGGACGGGTCGGGCGGGCACAGCCGGCGTGGGTCGACCGCCGCTCGCGATCGCATCGTGCGGCAACGCCGCGCTCGCCGCAGCGACGCTGGCAGCCGCGACGACGTGGCCGATCAAGGTGTTCGTACCGCTCGCGGCGAACGAGAGCATCGTCAGCCGGCTGGCGGCGTTGGGCGCTGAGATCGTCGTGTGCCCGCGGCGGGACACGGATCCGCCGGGCGACCCGTGCGTGCACCGCTTCCGCGAGGCGGTGGCCGCGGGCGCGGTTCCGTTCAGCGTGCAGGGCCCCGAGAACGCGTGGTGCCTCGATGGCGGGCGGACGATCGGCTGGGAGCTGTTGGCCCAGGCCGAGTCGTCGATCGGTGGTGAGCGTCCGCTCGATCGCGTGATCGTCCAGGTCGGTGGCGGCGCGTTCGCGGCGTGCATCGGCGCAGCGATCAGTCGTCCAGCGCTCAGTGGCGCGGCGAGCAGTGGTGCCGGGCAGGGCCGTGCTCCGATCCTCCACGCCGTGCAGACCGAGGGCTGCGCACCGTTGAGCCGCGCGTGGGAGCGAGCCGGGGACGCGGCAGGACGGGCCGCTGCTGCCGGGCACTGGTCGGCGCTGATGTGGCCATGGGAGACCGAGCCGCGCTCGGCCGCCGACGGCATCCTCGACGACGAGACCTACGACTGGCTCGGCGTGTTCGACGGGATGCTCGCGACGGGAGGCTGGCCGATCGTCGCGCCGGAGTCGACGGTGATCGAAGCCGCTCGACTCGCCGCGGAGCACACGTCGATCGACGCCAGCGCGACTGGCACCGCCGGCCTCGCCGGCCTGCTGACGATCCGCGACGAGATCACGCCGGACGAACGCGTGGCAGTGGTGTTCAGCGGCATTCGTCGCTGAACTCGTTCATCGCTGATCGACCGCGAAGATGCGCGTGCTCTGGCTCGCGACTACGTCGCGCGTCTCGGCCGGCGCGTGCAGCGAGCTGGGTCAAGAACGGCTCGCTTGGGGTGACATCGCCTGGTCAGAGGCATGGTCACCCAACCCCCACCACCCACCGTCGTTCATGTCAGCGATCGTGCTCCCGGTCAGGATCCCTGGTACATGTCAGCAAACACGCGTCTCACCACTGGTTCGCTGACGCGGAGCAGCTCTGCTGACGCCGTCGGGCGCGATGGCTGCGAGATCCCCCCTGGCGCTGCGACGCCCACCACATCCACACCTGGACCGACGGCGGCGCGACCAACATCGCCAACCTCGTGCTGCTCTGCTCCTACCACCACCACCTCCTCCACAATTCGGGCTGGGCAGCCGAGCTCCTCCCCGACACCACCTTCGACGTCACCCTCCCCAACGGCACCACCCTCACCAGCCGATCACCCCCATGACCAACGGGGCTGGCGCAGTGCTTCCTCAGGCGAGGATGTCGACGATCGCTCGCGTCGCGGTGAACCCGGCGAGCAGGATGGCGATCGCCACGGCCCAGCGGCCGACGAGCCGCGTGCCGTGGCGGTCGAGCACGGCCGAGAACCTTCCCTGGGCGAACGCACGGGCGCCCACGTACACAGCGGCGACGACGGGCACGAAGATCGCCAGCGCCATCGGCGCTGCGGCGATGAGCACGAACCGCCGGGACCCTCCTGCACGGACCCAGCCATCCAGCCAGGTGACGCACGCGGCATATGCGAGGGCGAACAGCACGCCGCATCCCGCGACGAGCAGCACCGCCAACCATCGCGGGCGGAGGATGGCGAAGTCGACGTTGTCCGGAGAGAGCGGATCGAGCACGCCGATCGTGCCGACGAGCACGACGGCCAAGATCGCGCCGAGCCGGTCGGCGCGACGCGGCAGCCATCGCCGAGCCACCAGGTGCAACGCAGCGGTCACGAGACCCCCGAGCAAGCCCACGAAGACGAGGAACGCAATCGTCCCGCCGGCCGTGATTTGGCCGACCACCTCGTCGGCCTCGGTGAGGCGGCCCTGTGCACCATCGCCCGACGTCGCCGCGAGCGCGCGCATCACGAGACGGCCACCGAAGCCGAGCACGAGGACACCGGTGATCGTGCCGGCGCTCAACACGACGAGGACGTCGCGCAGTGCGAACACGGCATGGTCGCGACGCGACCAGTTCGTCGGATCATCGTGCTCGCGTTCGAGGTGTCGCCATTTCCACGCCATCACCGCACCGAGGAGCACGCCGATCGTCCCGACCACCGATACCACGACGTTCGCACTTCGCATGCCCGCTCCTCGTCGACCTGCGCCCCATCTTGTCGTGCGGTGACCGGCGCGACGGCACGAGTTCGCGGAGAGGTTCTCGGGGGGTGGCTGTAGCCTGCGGCCCATGGCAGAGAACACCGGGCTGATCGTGCCCTCCGCACTCGACACAGGGGGCATGGACTCCCGGACCGACATCTTCACGCGACTGTTGAAGAACCGGGTGATCATGCTCGGAACCGACGTGAACGACGAGATCGCGAACCAGCTCTGCGCGCAGCTGCTGTACCTCGAGGGCGAGGACAGCAACGCCGACATCTGGCTGTACATCAACAGCCCCGGTGGCTCGATCACGGCCGGCATGGCGATCTACGACACGATGCAGTTCGTCAGCTGCGATGTCGCGACGGTGTGCCTCGGCCTCGCGGCATCGATGGGGCAATTCCTGCTCACCGCCGGCGCCGCCGGGAAGCGCTACACGCTCCCGAACGCACGGATCATGATGCACCAGCCGCTCGCCGGCCTGCGTGGCCAGGCGGCGGACATCGCCATCCAGGCCGAGCAGCTCGTCTTCACGAAGCGCCGGATGGCCGAGCTCATCGCGCATCACTCCGGTCAGACGGCCGAGCAGATCACGGCCGACTCCGAGCGCGACCGCTGGTTCACTGCCGAGCAGGCAACCGCCTACGGCCTCGTCGACGACGTGATCCTTCGCCGAGGCGAGCTGCGCTGATCGGTCAGGTGCTCGCCGGCGGCGCCACGGTGGTGGTCGTCTCCGCCGGTACTGCCGTCGTCTCCGCCGGTACGGACGTCGTTTCCGGCGGTGCCGTCGTGGCCGGTGGCTCCACCGTCGTCGTCGTTGCCGGGGGAGGCGTCCCCATCAGCAACGTGATGCCGCACGTCGCGGCGGCATGATCGGCGATCTGGTTCGCGGCGCGCTCGGTCGACGCGGCCTGCTCGACCACCGCGGCTCGTGACTCCTCGCTCGTCAGGTCGATCGTCGCTGCCGCGTCCATCAGGTCGGCCAGTTGCCGCCACTGCTCCTCGACCGCGAGCGGAGCCGTCTCGGCGAAGCGCGTGTAGCGCTCGCGGAGGCCCTCGACGTCGTCGAGCGTGACGAGGTCGAAGTTCAGCAGCTGCGCTTGCTCGGCCAGGTCGTCGCAGTACCGATCGACGCTCCTGCTCCCGCCGTCGGCACCGCACGCCGCGAACAGCAGCGTGGAGAGGAGCGCGCAGGCCGGCAGCAGTCGGCGGGGTCCGGGCACGACGACGAGTCTCCCAGGTGCCACGACGAATGCACCACATCCGGGTTGCGGCCGGCTGAACCGTCGGTAGTCTCAGCGCACCTGTCGGGGAACCGGGTCCCGTTCCTCCTCCACCAAGGCGTCGCGCTCTGCTCGCGACCGGTGTCGTAGGAGGACCCAGTGCTCGCTGCCATCACCACCGCCAGCCTGCTCGGCACGCGCGGCCACCGGGTCACCGTCGAGGTCCACGTCGGCCCCGGCCTGCCAGGGTTCAGCATCGTCGGCCTGCCCGACGAGACCTGCCGCGAGTCGCGCGACCGGGTGCGCGCCGCGCTGCTGTCGAGCGGTCTCGCGTGGCCACAGAGGCGGATCACGGTCAACCTCGCTCCGAGTGGCGTCCGCAAGAGCGGTACCGGGCTCGACCTGGCGCTGGCGATCGGTGTGCTCGTCGCAGCGGAAGCGATCCCAGCGCAGGCCGTCGAGGGCCTCGCGTTCATCGGCGAGGTCGGGTTGGACGGCTCCATCCGCGCGGTCGCCGGCATGGCACCGATGGCCGCCGCGGTGGGCGACGCGCAACCCGTCGTCGCGCCGGCGAACGTGCTCGAAGCGCGCGTCGCCGCCGTCGGCGACGTTCGGGCAGTGGGGCGGCTCGATGTCCTCGTCGCCACGCTGCGAGGCGACCGACCATGGCCGGAGGAGGAGCCGGCTGCTGAGGTGGTCGCGCCGCCGGCACCGCCAGATCTGGCCGACGTCCGCGGTCAACCGTTCGCTCGCCTTGCGCTCGAAGTCGCCGCTGCCGGGCAGCACCACCTGTTCCTCGTCGGCCCGCCGGGAGCCGGGAAGACGATGCTCGCGGCCCGCCTCCCCGGGTTGCTGCCTCCGCTCACCCCGGCTCGAGCACTGGAAGCGACGATGGTCCACTCTGCGGCGGGAGTGCCGCTGCCGCCAGGAGGTCTGCTGCGTACGCCACCGTTCAGAGCACCCCACCACACGGTGTCGATCGTGGCGATGGTCGGTGGCGGCACCGCGGCGCTCCGTCCGGGCGAGCTCAGCCTTGCTCATGCAGGTGTGCTCTTCCTCGACGAGCTCGGTGAGTTCTCGCCCGCAGTGCTGGACGGTCTCCGTCAGCCGCTCGAGGAGCACGAGGTCAGGGTGTCGCGAGCGCGGGCATCGGTCACCATGCCGGCGGATGTGCTGCTCGTCGGCGCGACGAACCCGTGCCCGTGCGGGGGAGGGCGGCCCGGCCAGTGCGAGTGCACCGAGGCGGCGCGTGCGAAGTACCTCCGCCGGTTGTCCGGGCCGCTGCTCGACCGCTTCGACCTGCGCGTCGGGGTCGAACGTCCCGGCGTCGACGAACTGCTCGCTGCCGACGGCGGCGAACCGTCGGCGATCGTCCGCGAGCGGGTGGCGGCCGCCCGCCACCGCGCCGCGGCGCGTGGCGTCATCGCGAACGGGCTCCTGCCTGCCAGCGTGCTCGACGACGTCGCGCCACTGACGAGTGCGGCGCGGCAGCTGCTCCGGCGAGAGCTCGAGCGCGGTCGGCTGTCCGGTCGTGGCCTGCACCGGGTGCGGCGCGTGGCGCGCACGCTCGCCGACCTCGACGGCGAACACGAGGTCATCGACGACGGCGCGATCGCCACCGCGTTGCAGCTCCGCGTGGACGTCGCCGCGCGAGCGAGGTCGGCAGCATGAGCGACGACTCGCTCCCACCCGTCGCGTTCGCCGCCGCGCTGGCGGGGCTCGACCGGCTGACCCCCACGCGGTTGCTGGGACTCGTCCGTGCAGGCCCGTGGCCCGAGGTGTGGAGGATGATCGCCGGTGACATCCCGGCGAGCACAGCCGTGGGTCGGCTCTGGAGCCGCACCCCCGCGTTGCGCGACGAGTGGCAGGCCTGCGCCCGGCGGCGCCCTCCTGATCAGGTGTGGGCCGCGTGCGCGGCGAGCGGAACCGATGTGGTCGTCATCGACTCGCCGCGCTACCCGGCGCTGCTCGCCGTCGACCCGCTGCCACCGCCCGTGCTGTTCGCCCGCGGCGACCTCGGCGCGCTCGATGGCCGCCGAGCGGGCATCGTCGGCACCCGCAACGCGACGGAGGGCGGTCGCCGGCTCGCCGCCCGGCTCGGACGGGAGCTGGCCGAAGCGGGTGTGCGGGTCGTCTCCGGCTTGGCGCGCGGCATCGACGGCTGCGCCCACCGTGGTGTGCTCAGCGCCGCCTCGTCGAGCGGTACGGCGCCTGGGCCGCCGATCGCCGTCGTTGCCAGCGGGCCGGACATCCCGTATCCGAGGGAGCACACGGGGTTGTGGAACGCGGTGATCGAGCGTGGGCTGCTGCTCTCCGAGCACCCACCGGGGAGCCCCCCGCTCGCCGACTGGTTCCCGCTCCGCAACCGGATCATCGCGGCGCTGTCGGAGGTCGTGGTCGTGGTCGAATCCCGGGCGAGCGGGGGTTCGCTGATCACGGTGCGCGAAGCGACGAAGCGGCAGATCGGCGTGCTGGCGGTGCCGGGCTCGCTGCTCAATCGCGCCGCCGAGGGGACGAACCGGCTCATCGCCGACGGTGGCCAGGCGGTGCTCGACACGCTGGATGTCCTGGTCGCGCTCGGTCTCGACACCCGGCGGGCCGGGGACCGGGTGTTCGACGCCCGCGCCCGGCCGGACAGGGCCGACCAGCACGTGCTCGACGCGTTCGACGGCGACGCGCTGACGATCGACGAGGTCGTTGCGCGCGCGGACGTCCCGCTCGTGGACCTCGCGCTGGCGCTCGGCCGGCTCGAAGCAGGAGGATGGCTGCGCGCTGCGGGTGGCTGGTTCGAGCCGATGGATGCCCGGAGCAGAGCGCAGTGACTCGGTACGGTGCGGTCGTGCACTGGGACATCGACGACTTCACCCAGTCGCTGACTGCGGTGTCGCGGAACACCGTCGAGGCGTACCGGGGTGACATCGGAGCGTTCGTCGAGTGGGCTGGACGCGGCGGCCACGAAGCACCGGCGACGATCGACCGCATCGTGCTGCGCCGCTACCTCGCCCATCTCACCACCAGGCGCTACGCGAAGCGTTCGATCGCCCGCAAGGCCTCCGCGTTGCGTCGCTACTTCTCGTGGCTGCGGCGCACGGGACGCATCGCGACCGACCCTGCCGCATCGCTGCGGGCGCCGAGCGGCGAGGGCCGCCTGCCCAGGGTGCTCGATCACGCGGAGGTCGATCACCTCCTCGCGCCGGACGACGGCGAGGCTGCTGGGGACGAGCCGTGGGTGCGCGCTCGCGACGACGCCGTGCTCGAAGTCCTCTATGGCAGCGGGCTGCGCGTCAGCGAGCTCTGCGGGCTCGACACGGGCTCGCTCGATCTGCGCGCCGGGGCGGCGACGGTGTGGGGCAAGGGCGGCAAGGAGCGTCGAGTGCCGCTGTCCGACCCCGCGGTCGACGCGCTGCGGGCGTGGCTCGCCTCCCGGCCGGAGATCACTCCAGCCGATGGCAGCGACGCGCTCTTCGTCAACCGGCGGCGCCACCGCCTCACGCCTCGGGACGTGCGCCGCCTCCTCGACCGGCGCTCGAGCCGCCCGACGCACCCCCACGCCCTTCGGCACAGCTTCGCCACCCATCTGCTCGACGGTGGCGCCGACTTGCGGGTCGTCCAGGAGTTGCTCGGGCACGCCGACGTCGCCACGACCCAGCGCTACACCCACGTGAGCAAGGAACGCCTCCGAGCCGTGTACGAGCGCACACATCCTCGAGCCTGAGCACCTCTTTCGAGCCTGAGCACCTTTCGGCGCCCCGACGCCCGAGCAACCACTCCATCGGGGGAGTCCGTCATGCCCGCACGCCGTCGTGTGCCGTTCCGTGCCCTCGCGCTCGTCGCCTCGATCGCGCAGCTGGTGCTCGCGCCCACCCCGTCCGGCGCTGCGCCGCCGTGCCTCCTGCCGCCGGTCGCTGCGCCGGTGGTCGACAGGTTCCGAGAACCGCCGTGTCCGTACTGCGCCGGGAACCGGGGCCTCGAGCTCGCACCCGCTGCAGGATCGGCGGTCGTCGCCGCCGCACCAGGCCGGGTCAGCTTCTCCGGATCCGTGGCCGGTGTCCGCTACGTCGTCGTCGAGCACCAGTCCGGACACCGCACCACCTACGGGCGCCTCGCCGGCATCCTGGTCCGCACCGGGGCGCTCGTCGCCGCCGGCACGCCCGTCGGTACGAGCTCCGACCGGCTGTTCTTCGGTCTGCGGCACGGCGAGCAGTACCTCGACCCGGCGCCCCACCTCGCGACCGTCCGTGCCCGCCCGCAGCTCGTCCCGCTCGACGGCCGGAACCGCCTTCCAGCCCGTCCGGGTGCAGTGACCTGCCCCGCTGGTGGCGGGGGAGGGGGTGCATTCCGGTAACATGCCCCGCTGGCTGCCGCCCCGGCAGTCACATCTACACGCACGCCGCCCACCTGCGGTCGCCTCCGGGCGCGAGGTCGGTCGTGCTCGCAACCGCAGGAGAGGAGCACATCATGGCCGTCGTCACCATGCGACAGTTGCTGGAAGCCGGTGTCCACTTCGGGCACCAGACCCGCCGGTGGAACCCCAAGATGAAGCGGTTCATCTTCGGCGACCGTGGCGGCATCCACATCATCGACCTGAACCAGTCGCTCACCCGCATCGAGGCTGCGTACGGCTACGTCCGCGACCTGGTGTCGGGTGGTGGCACCATCCTGTTCATCGGCACGAAGAAGCAGGCCCAGGACCCGATCCGCTCGTTCGCCGACCAGTGCGGCATGCCCTACATCAACGAGCGTTGGCTCGGCGGCATGCTCACCAACTTCGAGACGATCTCGAAGCGCGTGTCGAAGATGCAGGAGTACGAGCGCATGCGCCTCTCCGGCGAGTTCGATGCGATGCCGAAGAAGGAAGCGCTCCTCCTCGGTCGCGAGCTCACGAAGCTGCAGAAGAACCTCGGCGGCATCCGCGGCCTCGGGAAGCGCCCTGACGCGGTGTTCATCCTGGACACGAAGAAGGAGCACCTCGCGGTCACCGAGGCGAACAAGCTCGGCATCCCGATCATCGCCGTCGTCGATACGAACGTCGATCCCGACGTGGTCAAGTACCCGATCCCGGGCAACGACGACGCGATCCGCTCGACCAGCCTGATGTGCCGCGTCATCGCCGACGCGGTCGAAGAGGGCCGGTACGTCAACGCCAAGCGCAACCCCGCGCCGGCGCCGCGCCGCAGCGCTGACGAGGATGCGATGTTCCTCGCCCAGCAGGCCGAGGCCCGCCGCCAGGCCGCCGCTGCCCAGGCCGAGCGCGAGGCTCGCCTCGCTGCACCAGCCGACGCTGTCGAGGCGGAGACGGCCGAAGCGGTCGAGACGCCCGCTGTCGAGGCGGAGATGGCCGAAGCGGTCGAGACACCCGCTGTCGAGACACCGGCCGAAGCTGCGACGGACGTGCCGGCCGAGGCTGCTGCCACGGAAGTGCCGGCCGCCACCCCCGAGACCACGGAGAGCTGAACCCCCATGTCGTTCACCGCAAAGGATGTCCAGGCGCTGCGCCAGGCAACGGGCGCCGGGATGATGGATGCCAAGAAGGCGCTCGAAGCCAACGACGGCGACATGGAAGCCGCCGGTCAGTGGCTCCGTGAGAAGGGCCTCGGCAAGGCCGCCGAGCGCGCGGACCGTGAGAACACCCAGGGCGCGATCGCACTCGTCGTCGACGGCGACGTCGGCGCCATGGTCCAGCTCAAGTGCGAGACCGACTTCGTCGCCTCGTCCCCCCAGTTCCGCGGCCTTGCCGAGGAGATGGTCGCAGCCGTCGTCGCCAAGGGTGAGTCGGCGGTCGATGACTACGCCACCCGGCTCGACGATCTGAAGCTCACGCTGAAGGAGAACATCGAGCGCGGCGCCGTCGTCCGCTTCGAGGCCGCCCCCGGCAACATCATCGACTCGTACCTCCACCTCCAGGGTGGACGCGGCGTCAACGGCGTCCTCATCGAGGTCGCCGGCGGCTCGAGGGAGCTCGCCCACGACATCGCCGTGCACATCGGCTTTGCCCGTCCGAAGTACCTCAGCAAGGACGACGTGCCGGCCGACGAGGTTGCCCGCGAGCGGGCGACCCTCGAGACGATCAGCCGCAACGAGGGCAAGCCCGAAGCTGCGCTACCGAAGATCGTCGAGGGCCGCATCCAGGGCTTCTTCAAGGACGTCGCCCTCCTCGAGCAGCCCTACGCCAAGGACGACAAGGTCTCGATCACGCAGCTGCTGAACGGTGCGGCCGTCGTGCGCTACGCGCAGGTCGAGATCGGCTGAACGGGAGTGACCGCCTCGCCTGACAACCTCCGGCTCGTCGCTCCGAAGTGGGGGCGCATCGTGCTCAAGTTGTCGGGGGAGGCACTCGCCGAACCCGGTCGCGGCGGCATCGACCCGGGCATCCTCCATCAGCTCGCGGCGGAGATCATCGAGGTCCGTGAGCTCGGGGTCGACGTCGCCGTGGTCGTCGGCGGCGGCAACTTCTGGCGGGGCAAGACCGGTGCTGCCGACGGCATGGACGCGACGCAGTCCGACCACATCGGCATGCTCGCCACCGTCATGAACGCCCTGGCGCTGCAGGACTCGCTCGAGCGCCTCGGCCAGGTGACGCGCGTCCAGTCGGCGATCGAGATGCCGCGGGTGGCGGAGGGCTACATCCGCCGTCGCGCGATGCGCCACCTCGAGAAGGGTCGCGTCGTCATCTTCGCCGCCGGGACCGGTAACCCGTTCTTCACGACCGACACCGCGGCGGCGTTGCGAGCGGCCGAGATCGAGGCGGACGTGATCCTGAAGGGGACCCATGGGGGCGTCGACGGCGTCTACACCGCGGACCCGAAGCTCGATTCGGAAGCGACGCGCTACGAGCAGGTCACCTACCTCGAGGTGATCGCCAACGACCTCAAGGTGATGGACGCCACAGCCATCGCGTTCTGCCGGGACAACGCCATCCCGATCGTCGTGTTCGACCTGCTGACCCCGGGAAACGTGAGATCCCTTCTGGAGGGGAAGACGATCGGTACGCTGGTCGGGTGATCGACGAGACGTTGCTCGACGCCATCGACAAGATGGACAAGGCGCTCGAGCATGCCCAGCACCAGTTCTCCACGGTCCGCACCGGTCGAGCCTCGCCGGCTCTGGTCGAGCGGCTGCACATCAACTACTTCGGCAGCGAGGTGCCACTGCAGCAGCTCGCCACGTTCCAGGTGCCCGAAGCCCGCCAGCTGGTGATCAAGCCGCACGACCGCAACACCATGACCGCCATCGAGAAGGCGATCAGGGACTCCGACCTCGGCGTGTCGCCGAGCAACGACGGCGTGGTGATCCGCCTCAACCTCCCAGCGCTCACCGAGCAGCGACGCAAGGAGTACGTGAAGGTCGTGAAGCACCTCGCCGAAGAGGGTCGCGTCGCCGTGCGCAACCTCAGGCGAGATGCCCGCAAGCACCTCGAGTCGGCCGAGAAGGCCGGCGAGATCTCCGCCGACGAGCTCGAGCGAGCCGAGAAGGAGCTCGACAAGATCACCCACGAGCACGTGGACGCGATCGACAAGGCGCTGCACCGCAAGGAGCAGGAACTCCTCGAAGTCTGACCACCCGGGGGAAACGGTCCATGAGCGACGACGACGAACTGTGGCGCCACAAAGGCGACGATGAACTGGAAGAGGAATGGGACGACTTCGGTGAGCTGAGCTTCGCCGACGACCCCCGGCCGGAGGACGCGCCGGTCGAGGACGAGGTCCCGCCGCTGCGGTTCTCGTCCGACGACACCGGCGCGCTGCCGCACTGGACCGAGCCGCCGACGGGTGAGCTCCCGAAGCTCTTCGCCGACCGCGAACCGACCGACGACCTCGACGTGTGGTCGACGATCGGTCAGCAAGCGCCGGTCTGGCAGGACGAGCGCAGCACCGACCACACGACGATGGTCGACGAGCTCGGCTTCGACGACCTGCCCCGGGTCGAAGCGCACGACGAGCGACCGCTCGACGACTCGCTGTTCGAGCTGTCCGAACCGGACCTCGAGATCGCTCCCGTGCCGGAAGCCGAACCCGTTCGTCCCCGCGAGCCGATCCGCATCGGCACCGATCCGACGGGCGACGAGTTCCGTCCCGCCGCCCCGGCGCGAGGTCGCTCCGGCCGGCCGAGCGCCGGTCCGCCGCAACGTGGTGGCCGACCGAGCCCAGGGACCCGCCCGAGCCAGGGCGGAGGAGGGCGACCCGGCGGTCGCCCGACGCCCGACGCGAAGGTCGGCGTCAGCGGTCGCGACATGCCGATGGCCGTCGCCCTCGGGCTGGGACTGGCCGCGGCGTTCGTGCTGCTCGTCCGGTTCACGGGCACCACGGGCACGGTCGCGCTGGTCGTCGTGATCCTCGCATTGGCGGCCATCGAGTTCTACGACAAGGCGACGGAGCGCGGCTACCGACCGGCGAAGATGCCCGGCGTGATCGCCTGCGCGCTCATGCCGCTCGCCGCCTACTGGCAGGCCGAGCAGGGCATTCTCCTCGTTGCGTTCCTGGCGCTCGTCGCCACGGTCGTCACCTCGATGGGCGCGAGCGGGGTGCAGAGCGGACCGTTGCCCAACACCGCGATCACGATGGTCGGCATCGTGTGGATCGGCGTGCTCGGGTCGTTCGCTGCGATGATCCTCAAGTTCGGCGAGCCGATCGGCACCGACACGCTGTTCGTCGTGGTCGTCGGCGTCGTGGCGAACGACGTCGGTGCGCTGTTCGTCGGCTCGGCGGCCGGTCGGACCCCGCTGCGGGAGTGGATCAGCCCGAACAAGACCGTCGAGGGCCTGATCGGCGGCGTCGTCGCCACGGTCGGCGCGCTGATCCTCGCCAACGTGGTGAACGGCAACGCCGACACGTGGCCGAAGCTCAGCCACCTGATCGTGCTCGGGATCGTGATCGCGGTGCTGGCACCGATCGGCGACCTCACCGAGTCGATGTTCAAGCGCAACCTCGACATCAAGGACTTCGGCACGATCCTCCCCGGGCACGGCGGCATCCTCGACCGCTTCGACGGCTTCTTGTTCGTGCTCCCCGGCGCGTACTACGTCCTGCGAACGATCGAGCCCTACCTGCCGTAACACTGGGCGCGACTGGCCGTCACACTGGTCGGAACTGGCCTCCGCTTCGCTTTGGCCGCTCCCGACCGGCGGCTCGTCGCTGGCACTTCCCTCGCCGCGTTGGAGTGATGATGTCCGCGTGCCCGAGGCTGGCCGCCGCTTCGCTTCGGCCGTTTCCCGACCTGCCCGCTGGCAGACTGGCTCGATGAGCACGGTGCGGGTCGCCATCGCCGGGTCCTCGGGGTCGATCGGGACGCAGACGCTCGACGTCGTGCGCGCCGAGCGTGACCGCTACGAGGTCGTGGCGCTCGGGGTCGGCTCCTCGGTCGCGATGCTGATCGAGCAGGCGAAGGAGTTCCGACCGAAGACCGTTGCCATCGCTGACCCGACGCTTCGGGCCCAGCTCGCCGAGGCGCTGCCGTTCGCCGAGGTCGTACCCGCGCTCGCCGATCTCGTCACCGACGCGGACGTGGTCGTGAACGGCGTCGTCGGGTTCGCCGGGCTCCCGGTCACCCTCGCCACGCTCGCATCCGGTCGGCGCCTCGCGCTGGCGAACAAGGAGAGCCTCATCGCAGCAGGCCCGGTCGTGCAGCCGCTGCGCCGGACCCCTGGCGCCGAGCTCGTGCCGGTCGACTCCGAGCACTGCGCGGTCCACCAGTGCCTGCGCTCCTCGGCACTGCCGTCGGGCGGGCGGGAGCTCGAGCGGATCGTCCTCACCGCGAGCGGCGGACCGTTCCGAGGACGGAGCCGCGCCGAACTCGGCGACGTCACCGTCGCCGACGCGCTCGCGCATCCGACGTGGAGCATGGGCCCGAAGATCACCGTGGACTCCTCGACGTTGATGAACAAGGGGCTCGAGGTGATCGAGGCGCACGAGCTGTTCGGCGCCCCGTACGACCGCATCGAGGTCGTGGTGCACCCCCAGTCGATCGTCCACTCGATGGTCGAGTTCACCGATGGCGCCACCATCGCGCAGCTGTCGATGCCCGACATGCGGCTGCCGATCGGCTACGCCTTGGCCTATCCCGAGCGGATCGGCACGCCGTTCGGACGGATCGACTGGACGACGCTGCGCCAGCTCGATTTCGAATCGCCGGACATCGCGACGTTCCGCTGCCTCGGCCTCGCATACGAGGCCGGGCGAGTCGGTGGGACCGCTCCGGCCTGGCTGAACGCGGCCAACGAGGTTGCCGTCGCCGCGTTCCTGGCAGGTGACATCCGTTGGATCGAGATCCCCGACGTCCTCTCTGCGGTGTTGGACCGGCATGATGGTGCGGTGGCTGACACCGTCGACGCCGTGATCTCCGCCGATGCCGCGGCGCGTGCGCACGCCCGAGCCGTGTTGATGACGCGGAGCGACCGATGACGGTCGGCACGATCATCCCCGCCGACCACCACGATGCGGCCCCGGTCAGCCGAGGGGCGTCGCTCACGCGGCTCGGGCTCGTGCTCGCCGCGCTCGCCGCCGTCGCGCTCTGGCGCTGGTCGGTGGCGCTGTTCATCGTGCTCCTGCTCGTGTCGATCTTCCTCCACGAGCTCGGCCACTACCTCGGTGCCCGTTGGGGTGGGATGAAGGCGACCGAGTTCTTCCTCGGCTTCGGGCCGCGCATCTGGAGCGTCCGCCGGGGCGAGACGGAGTACGGACTGAAGCCGATCCTGCTCGGCGCGTACGTCAAGGTCCCGGGGATGCACAACCTCGAGGAGGTCGACCCGGCCGACGAGCCACGCACCTATCGGGCGCAGCCCTACGGCCGGCGGGCTCGCATGGTGTTCGCCGGCCCGGGCATGAACCTGCTCGTCGCGCTGCTCGCCTTCTGCCTCTACTTCGCGACGTTCACCGACCAGCGGGGAGGCGAGGCGGCGTGGCCGCGCATCGGCGAGCCGAGCAGCGGGAGCGCGGCAGACCTCGCGGGGCTGCAGGAAGGCGACCGCATCCTCGGGATCGACGGCCAGCCAGCCACCACGTTCGAGTCGTTCCGAGAGATCGTTGTCGGGCTGCCTGGTGCCGCCGTCGTGCTGCGCGTCGAGCGCAATGGTTCCGAGATCGACGTCCCGGCCACGCTCGGCTCGCGCCAGGGTCCGATCATCGAAGGCGTGCAACAGCCTGACGAGGGCTTCCTCGGCATCGCTCCCGAATCGTCGGTCGACCGCACGATCCCGGAGGGCATCCAGCAAGGGTTCACCGAGTTCGGAGTACAGGTGAAGGACACGGTCGTCGGCATCGGCAGGATCTTCAGTCCCGCCGGCCTCACCGACCTGTTCCAGAAGGTGACCGGTCAGGAAGAGGACGACCCGATGACCCGGCCGACGTCGATCGTCGGGATCACCGACATCGGCTCGAAGGCCGTGAGCTCCGGGTTCGGCACGACGCTGTACCTGCTCGGCGCACTCAACCTCGCGCTCGGCTTGTTCAACCTCCTGCCGCTCCTTCCGCTCGACGGCGGGCACCTGCTGATCGCGACGTACGAGAAGATCCGCTCGAGGCGCGACCGCTCCTACCGCGTCGACTTCGCCCGCGTCATGCCGTACTTCGGTGTGACGATGGTGCTGCTCCTCTTCGTGATGCTGAGCGCGGTCTACCTCGACGTCACGTAACACTGGTCGGGACTGGCCGTGACACTGGTCGGGACTGGCCTCCGCTTCGCTTCGGCCGCTCCCGGACCGGCAGCTCGTCGCTGGCGCTTCCCTCGCCGCGCCCGGCGGCGAGTTGGGCGCGATTCTCTGCTCGGCGACGCGTTCTCACCGCTTCTCTGTTCGCGCTGGTACCTGCGACGTCCGGGAGCGAGCGGAGATGCGTGCTCGGGGCGGTGGTGAGCAGAGAACCAGCGTGAGCAGAGAACCAGCGTGAGCAGAGAACCAGCGTGGTGAGCCGAGATGCGTGTGTTGGACGTGGCCTGTGTGGGACGTGGCGCGCGACGCTCGCGAACCGCGCGCTGGCAGACTGATGGCGTGGCAACGTTCGAACGTCGCAAGACCCGCCAGATCCACGTCGGCAAGGTGGCGGTGGGCGGTGACGCGCCGATCTCGATCCAGTCGATGACGATCACCAAGACGGCCGATGTCGAGGGGACGCTGCAGCAGATCTACGCGCTCGCGGCCGCCGGCTGCGACATCGTGCGCTGCACGTGCAACGAGTCCGAGGCCGCGGAGGGACTCGCGCAGATCGTCCCCCGCTCGCCGATCCCGATCATCGCCGACATCCACCACCAGTACCGCATGGCGCTCGCTGCGCTCGAGGCCGGGGTCCACGGGCTTCGGCTCAATCCCGGCAACATCCGCCGCCCCGAGCACATCAAGGCGGTCGCCTCCGAGGCCCGGGACCGGCGCGTGCCGATCCGGATCGGCGTGAACGGCGGTTCGCTCGACCCGGCGCTGTACGAGAAGTACGGCGGCATCCGACCGGAAGCGTTGGTCGAGTCGGCGCAGCAGGAGCTCGCCTACTTCCACGAAGTCGACTTCGACCTCGTGAAGATCTCGGTGAAAGCATCGAACGTGCCGCTCATGGTCGAGGCGTACCGCCAGCTCTCGGAGGTGACCGACGTGCCGTTGCACCTCGGCGTCACCGAGGCCGGCCCGCCGCCGGCCGGGCTCGTGAAGGCCACGGCCGGCATCGCCACGCTGCTGCTCGAGGGCATCGGCGACACCATCCGCTACAGCCTCACCGCCGACCCGGTCGAGGAGGCCCGCGCGGGGCGGCAGCTGCTCGAGGCACTCGGGCTGCGCGAGCGCAAGAACGTCGACCTGATCGCCTGCCCGAGCTGCGGACGGGCCGAGATCGACGTCATCGACGTCGCCAAACGGGCGATGGAGGCCTTCGGTGACCGCAAGCTGCCCCTGCAGGTGGCGGTGATGGGTTGTGTCGTCAACGGCCCCGGCGAGGCGCGGGAAGCTGACCTCGGCATCGCCGCCGGCAACCGCCGCGGCCACCTGTTCGTCAAGGGTCGCAACGTCGCGGTCGTTCCGGAGGACGAGATGGTCGACGCGCTCGTCGAGTGGGCCGAGTTCATCCACGAGCACGGTGTCGACGCCGCGATCGCGCGGGTCGACACCACTCGCGCCGAGCGGGAAGCGGCGAAGGATCGCAACGCGCTGCTCGAGGCGAAGGGTGTGGACGCGAACAACGCCGAGGAGCGGATCGTCGAGATCCGCAAGCGCGTCGGCGATGCTCGCGTCGGCGACCGGTAGCACCTGCACCCGGACCAGGACCTGGACCTGCGCACGCTCGGGCTGCGGTCAGGCTGCCTCGACGCGAAAGACGGTGCCCCGACCGGTCAGCGTGTAGCGCTCACCGGGAGCGACGTAGCGGGCCTGCCCGGCGCGCAGCACACCTGCCTCCCCCTCGGTCGCGGCGAGCAGCTCCGGCCCGTTGGCCGCGAGGTCGAGGCGGCCCTCGAGCTCGATGCGGGTGAGCCGGAAGGGTGCCCCCGGCGTCTCGTACGTGAACCGGCCTGGCGCCGGCTCGCTCATCGCCGCACGCGGCTCGACCAGCGGCACGGTTCGGACAATGCGGAGCAGCTCACGTCGATCGATGCGCTTGCTCGTGAACCCGGCCCTGACCACGTTGTCGGAGTTGCCCATCACCTCGACACCGACCCCGCGCAGGTACGCGTGCAGGTTGCCGGGGGTGAGGTACACCGCATCGCCCGGTTCGAGCACGACGTGGTTGAGCATCGCGGCGACCACGAGCGCGGGATCGCCCGGATGGTCGCGCCCGAGCCGATCGATCCACTGGGTGAGCGCGAGGTGGTCGCCGCGGTGCTCGCGGCATGCCGCGACGAGGCCGTCGATGTCGATCGGTGGGTCGAGCAGCACCTGACTCACGACCTCGCCGATGCCCTGCGTCGACAACCGATCGGCGAGCTCGTCGGCTACGGGTGCGCCGAGGCTACGCAGCAGCGCGACGGTGCCATCGATGGGGCGGAACCCGCACAGCGCCTCGAAGCGCGTGAGCGCGCACAGGATCTCGGTCTTCTCGTGCGGATCCCGGTACGTGCGGTGGTCGGCGAGCCGGTCGATGCCGAGCGCTTCCTCACGGGCGAAGCCGGCTGCCGCCGTCTCGCCGTCCGGATGGGCCTGCAACGACAGCGGCATGCTCGCCGCGAGCACCTTCACGAGGTAGGGCAGTGGACCACTCACCTCGACGAGCGGCCGACGATGCCCGATCCTCGACTCGACGGTCGACGGCCCGGCGGGATGGGTCCCGAGCCACCATTCGGCCTGTGGCGACCCGTCGGGCTCCCGACCGAGCAGACGGGGGATCGCGTCGACGTCGCCCCAGGGGTAGTGCTGCACGATTCCGACGACTTCGAGCATGAGCCAGCCGAGCGTAGTGGCGGCGTCCGCCATCGACCGAGCGTGCTCGTGGGTCGTTCGGCACCGCTGGCAGTACTCTCACACGCTGGCCCAACTCGACGAGACAGAGGAGAACGAGCGCGTGCCGTTGCGGATGTCGACCCTGTTCCTGCGGACCCTGCGCGAGGACCCTGCCGACGCGGAGGTGCCGAGCCATCGGTTGCTCGTGCGGGCGGGCTACATCCGGCGTGCCGCCCCGGGCGGGTACACGCTGCTGCCGCTCGGGGTGATGGTCTTCGAGAAGATCGCCCGCGTGATCCGCGAGGAGATGGCCGCGATCGGATCCCAGGAGGTGCACTTCCCCGCGCTGTTGCCCCGCGACGTCTACGAGGCGACGGGGCGGGCGGAGGAGTACGGCGACCTGCTGTTCAGCCTGGAGGACCGCCGCGGCGTCGATTACGTCCTCGGCCCCACGCACGAGGAGATGGTCACGATGCTCGTCCAGGGCGAGTACTCGTCGTACAAGGACTTCCCGGTCATGCTCTTCCAAGTCCAGACGAAGTTCCGCGACGAGGCGCGCCCGCGCTCGGGCATCCTGCGCGGTCGCGAGTTCGTGATGAAGGATTCCTACTCCTTCGACCTCGACGACGAGGGTCTCGCCCGCAGCTACCAGCTGCACCGCGAGGCGTACATCAAGATCTTCGACCGCTTCGGTCTCGACTATCGCATCGTCAGCGCGGTGTCCGGCGCGATGGGCGGCTCGCAGAGCGAGGAGTTCCTCGCGCCGAGCCCGTCGGGCGAGGACACCTTCGTGATGTGCTCGGTCTGCGACTACGCGGCCAACGTCGAGGCGGTCGAGGTGCAGGCCCCCGAGCCGGTCGTCGACACGTCGGTCCATGCCGAGATGCGCGAGCTGCACACCCCCGAATCGCCCGGCATCGGCGCGCTCGTCGCCCATCTGAACGAGCGCCACCACATGGACGTCGATGCTTCGAAGCTGCTCAAGAACATCCTCTTCAAGGCGGACGGCAAGCCGCTCATGGTGCTCGTCCCCGGTGACCGGGAGATCGTCGAAGAACGCCTCTCCGCGGCCATCGCTCCGGCCCGCCTCGAGCCGTTCGAGGCCGAGGACTTCGAGACCCAGCCCGACTTCGTCCGCGGCTACGTGTCGGCGCTCGGCATGGCGGAACGGGGCGTGACGGTGCTCGCCGATCCTCGTGTCGCGCCCGGTACGTCCTGGGTGACTGGTGCGAACCACTTCGAGCACCACGTGGTCGATGCGGTCGTCGGGCGCGACTTCACGATCGATCGCTACGTCGACCTGGCGTCCGTCGCGGCGGGCGATCCCTGCCCGCGCTGCGGCTCGCCGCTCGAGATCGACCGCGCGATCGAGGTCGGTCACATCTTCCAGCTCGGGCGCAAGTACACCGACGCGTTCGGTCTCGACGCACTCGGGCCCGAAGGCAAACCGATCCGGATCACCATGGGCTCGTACGGCATCGGCGTCACGCGGGCCATCGCCGTGGTGGCCGAGCAGGCACACGACGAGCTCGGTCTCTCATGGCCCGAGGAGATCGCCCCGGCGACGGTCCACATCGTCGCCGCCGGCAAGGACGAGCAGATGATCGCCGCTGCGCTGGCACTCGCCGCCGAGCTCGAAGCGGCCGGTGTCAGCACGCTCGTCGACGATCGGACGAACGTGTCGGTCGGCGTGAAGTTCAAGGACGCCGAACTGCTCGGCATGCCACGGATCATCGTCGTCGGCCGTGGCCTCGTCGACGGCATGGTCGAGCTGCGCACCCGCCGCGGCGGTGACCGGCAGGACGTTGCGCTGGCGGACGTCGTCGGTCTCCTCGCACGCTGACCACGGTCGCCACGGAGCGGCCCCGCCGGGGAGCGGAGCAGGACCGATATACTCCATCGGTCCTTTCGGTTCCACTGAACTCCAAGGCGTGGGCTCCGGCCCACGCCTTTCTTTCTGAAACAGACCTGATGTCGAGGAGGTGACGATGACGAAATCGGAGAGCGAGTACGGCGGCCCCGTGGTGACGCGCATCGTCGCGCTCGCCCAGCCGATCCTCGACGACCTCGGCCTCACGCTGTACGACTGCGAGCACGCGGGTGGCACGCTCGTCATCACGCTCGACAAGCGCCGTGGCGACGAGCCTCGTGCCACGTCACCGGTCCTGCTCGACGAGCTGTCGCTGTTCACCCGGCTCCTCTCGCGTGAGCTCGATCACGACGATCCGGTGCCCGGTCGGTACACGCTCGAAGTGTCGAGCCCGGGTCTCGAGCGCCGGCTGCGCCGCCCCGACCACTACGCGGGCGCGATCGGCGAAACCGTTGCGATCCGTCTCACGCACGAGATCGACGGCACGCGGCGCCTCGACGGCACGCTCGTCGCCTCGTCGGACGACGGCTTCACCATCCGGCTCGACGACGCCACCGGTACCGAGCGCCGGCTCCGCTACGTCGACGTCGAACGAGCGAAGACCGTCTTCATCTGGGGCCCAGCCCCCAAGCCCGGCAAGGGCCCGTCCAAGCGCGGCCGTTCGGCCACCGCTCCGGCGGGGCAGGCCGAGGCCGAGGAAGCGTCCACCACCCACTCCCAGGAGGCAGCAGCGTCATGAGCAATCTCGACATGGCCGAAGCGGTCCGCATGCTGGCCGCCGACAAGGGGATCTCCGTCGAGACGCTCCTCCAGGTGCTCGCCGACGCACTCGTCGCCGCGTACAAGCGCCGCCAGGACGCCGCCGACGAGGCGGAGGCCCAGATCGACGTCGACACGATGGACATCCGGATCATCGCCTACGACATCGACGAGGACGGGAACTGGATCAACCCCCACGACGACACACCCGAGGACATGGGTCGCATCGCCGCGCAGACGTTCCGCCAGGTGCTCAACCAGCGGATCCGCGAGGCCGAGCGGGACAAGAAGTTCGAGGAGTACGCAAACCGCGAGGGCGACATCGTCACCGGCATCATCCAGCAGACGGACAGCCGGTACACGCTGCTCGATCTCGGCAAGGTCGAGGCGCTCCTGCCGCAGGCCGAGCAGGTGCCCTTCGAGCGTCCTGCTCCGGGCGACCGGGTCAAGGCCTACATCGTCGAGGTCCGCAAGACCCCCAAAGGCCCGCAGATCGTCATCAGCCGCACCCACCCGGGCCTGATCAAGCGGCTCTTCGAGCTCGAGGTCCCCGAGATCGCCGACGGGATCGTCGAGATCAAGGCGTGCGCCAGGGAACCAGGCCACCGCACGAAGATCGCCGTGTGGTCGAACGACCACAACGTCGATCCGGTCGGCGCCTGCGTGGGCGCTCGTGGGGCCCGCGTCCGCATGGTCGTGAACGAGCTCCGCGGCGAGAAGATCGACATCGTCCCGTTCAGCGAGGACCTGCCCGACTTCGTGGCGAAGGCACTGTCGCCGGCGAAGGTCAAGGAGGTCCGGATCCACGAGGACCTGAACCTCGCCGAAGTCATCGTCCCCGACTTCCAGCTGTCGCTGGCGATCGGCAAGGAGGGCCAGAACGCCCGCCTCGCCGCCCGTCTGACCGGCCTGCGGGTCGAGATCAAGAGCGAGAGCCAGCTCGCGGACGAGGAGGCCGGCGTCGCCCCGGACGACGGCGTCGAGTACGCCGAGGGCGAGTGGGTCGCCAACGCGGAGACGGGCGCGATGGAGTGGCACGCGGCTGACGGCTCGGTCGTCAGCGAGGCGCAGTGGTCGGAGGGTGGTCCCCCGGAGGGCGCGGTCGCCGACGCCGCCGAGGTCTCCGTGGACGCCCCGATCGACGCCGCCGAGGTTTCTGCGGATGCCCCGATCGACGCCGCCGAGGTCTCCGTGGACGCCCCGATCGACGCCGCCGAGGTGCCGTCCGATGCCGCCGAGGCGCCGGCCGAGGCCGAAGCGGTCGACGGCAGTGCCACCCGATCCACCGACGACTCTGCGGTCGACGGCGGTACGGTGGAGGCGAACGAAATGGAGCAGGCAGACGAGTGATCCCACCCGCTCCCCGCATCGCACGTGCATCGGTTGTCGTCGGGTCGCACCCGCAGGCGAATTGGTGCGGTGTGCGACGATCGACCCCGACCTGGTGGTGCTCAGCCGAACGGCACCGGGCCGCGGTGCGTGGCTGTGCCCATCGACAGCGTGCTTCGAAGCAGCAACGAAGCGCCGGTCGTTCGAACGGGCATTCCGACGATCCGTCTCCCCGAGAGCACTCGGTGAGCTGCGATCAACATTCGAAGGCTGTGCAGGGAACGTGAGAGAATTGAACGCCGCCGAGCCTCGGCTCATGGCGCGCGTCGAACGAGGAAAGGCTGACCGCTAGGTGCCGAAGAACATCCGCCTGCACGAGCTCGCAAAAGAGCTCGGCATGACGAACAAAGAGACGCTCGATCTCGCAGTGGCGCTCGGCATCGACGCGAAGAGCCACTCGTCGAGCATCCAAGAGGCGCAGGCCGACCGCGTCCGCCGCCGCGCCGAGCGTGAGGGGCTGACGCGCCCCGAGCAGCCGGAAGAGCCGAAGCCGGTCAAGAAGGCAGCAGCCAAGAAGGCCGCCGCCCCGAAGAAGGGCGCGACCGCGACTCCGGAGGCGCCCGTCGAGGCCGCCCCGGCCGAGCCGGCTGCCGCCACTGCGGCGCCGACAGCCGCCCCCGCAGTTGCCGAAGCGCCGGTCGAAGCGGTGGTAGCGCCACCAGCTGCGGTCACTGAGCCCGTGGCTCCGGCCAAGGCGGCCGCTCCTGCAGCCAAGCCCGCTGAGACTCCGGCCGCCGAGCCCGCTGCCCGGCCCGCCGCGGCCGAGAAGCCGATTGCTCCTGCCGCGGAATTGCGACCGGTTCCCGAGCCCGAGCACCGGGTCATCTCCTCGAACCGTGCGGTCACCGAGACGCCCCGACCGGCCCCGGCCGCAGCGGAAGCGCCTCGCCCGACCCCGGGTCTCGCTGCCCGTCCGGTCCCGCCGGCCACCGCCGAGCCACGACCCACACCGTCCCAGGCACCGCCCGCCGTGACGCGCCCCGCCGCGTCGGCCGGTGCGCCGGCTGCCGCACCCGGCCGTCCCGTGTCGCCGAGCGGTACGTCGATCCCGCCGCCTCCGGGCGGCCGAATGCTCTCCTCGACCGGCAAGCCGATCCCGCCGCCGCCCGGTGGTGGTCGTCCTCCCGCACCCCAGCCCGGCCGTGGCGCCGGGGCTGGCGGTTCGCGCACCGGCGCCGGCCCTGGTGGCCCGCGCACCGGTGGGTACGCCGGCCGGCCGAGCACCGGTGGTCCCGGTGGCAGTCGCCCAGGTGGCTTCACCGGTGGCCCGCGCCCCGGTGGCTACGCCGGGCGCCCGAGCGGTGGTCCGGGTGGCGCCCGTCCTGGCGGGTTCGCCGGAGGTCCTGGCGGTCCGGGTGGTGGTCGCCCCGGCGGTCCCGGTGGCGGCGGTCCTCGCCCGAGCGGGCAGCGCCGCGCCCCGCGCAAGTCGAAGCGTCGTGGTCGTCGGAATCGTGAGGAGCTGCAGCCGCAGCTCATGGCGAGCTACACGTCGTCCGATGCGCCGGTGCCCGAGGGTACGGTCGTCATCGAGCGGGGGATCTCGGCCCAGGAGTTCGCGCCGAAGCTGAACCGCACCGCCGCCGACGTCGTCCGCTTCCTGTTGAAGAACGGCGAGATGGTCACCGCGACCATGGCGCTGACCGACGACCAGATGGAGCTCTTCGCGCTCGAGCTCGGCGCGGACATCCTCCTCGTCGAGCCCGGCCAGCAGGAGGAGCTCGAGCTCCAGGCGATGTTCAACGACGACGACGACGTCGACGAGGCGCTGCAGCAGCCGCGCCCGCCGGTCGTCACCGTCATGGGCCACGTCGACCACGGCAAGACCACGCTGCTCGACAAGATCCGCCATGCCAACGTCGTGTCCGGCGAAGCGGGTGGTATCACCCAGCACATCGGCGCCTACCAGGTGGACAACAACGGCCAGCTGATCACGTTCATCGACACCCCGGGCCACGCCGCGTTCACCAAGATGCGGGCCCGCGGCGCGCAGGTGACCGACATCGTGGTGCTCGTCGTCGCCGCTGACGACGGCGTGATGCCGCAGACGATCGAGGCGATCAACCACGCCAAGGCGGCCGACGTGCCGATCATCGTCGCCGTGAACAAGATCGACCGTGAGAACGCCGATCCGCAGCGCGTGCTCACGCAGCTCGCCGAGCACGAGCTCGTCCCCGAGTCCTGGGGTGGCGACACGATCGTCGTCGAGATGTCGGCCCTGCAGGAGCTCGGCATCGACGACCTCCTCGACCAGCTGGTCGTGGTCTCCGAGCTCGAAGAGCTCTCCGCCAACCCCGAGGGTCGGGCCAAGGGCGTCGTGCTCGAAGCGAACCTCGACACCGGTCGCGGCCCTGTCGCCACCGTGCTCGTCGACAAGGGGATGCTCAAGGTCGGCGATCCGATCGTCGCCGGGGCTGCCTGGGGCAAGGTCCGTGCCCTCGTCGACGACAAGGGCAACCAGGTCAAGGAAGCCGGTCCGTCGACGCCCGTCGTCGTGCTCGGCCTCTCCTCGGTGCCGAACGCCGGCGACGAGTTCCGGGCTGCTCCGGACGAGAAGACCGCCCGCACCGTCGCCGAGTCCCGCGAGCAGCGCCAGCGCCTGCACAACCAGCGCTCCGACGCCCGCGTGCAGCACGGCGTCAGGCTCGAGGACATCTTCGCCCAGATCCAGCGCGGCGAGGTCGCCACGCTCAACCTGCTGCTGAAGGCCGACGTCCACGGCTCGCTCGAAGCCGTGACCGAGTCGTTGCGCAAGCTCGAGCGCGACGAGGTGAAGCTGGCGTTCGTGCACCGCGCCGTCGGCGGCATCACCGAGAACGACATCTCGCTCGCCGCGGCCACGAACGCAACGATCATCGGCTTCAACGTCCGACCCGACCGGAAGGCCCGCGATCTCGCTGCCGCAGAGGGCGTCGACATCCGGACCTACGAGATCATCTACAAGCTGCTCGAGGACATCGAGCGGGCGATGGTCGGCATGCTGAAGCCGGAGTACGAGGAAGTCGTCACCGGCGAAGCCGAGGTCCGGGAGATCTTCCGGGTGCCGCGCATCGGTGCGATCGCCGGTTGCTACGTGCGCTCCGGCGTCATCACCCGCAACTCGAAGGTCCGCTTCCTCCGTGATGGCGTCATCATCTGGAAGGGTGCCGTGCAGTCGCTCAAGCGGTTCAAGGAAGACGCTCGCGAGGTCCGTGAGGGCTTCGAGTGCGGCATCGGCCTCACCGACTTCCAGGACCTCAAGCAGGGCGACCTCATCGAGACGTTCGAAGAGCGCGAGATCGCCCGGGTCTGACCCTGCCTGTTCTCTGCTCGAGAACGCGTCCCAAGGCGTTCTCTGGCGTCATCCGGACCGATCGTGTCCGGATCGGAGCGGAGACGCGGCTCGTGGGTGCGACATGGGCGTACGCCGCTCAGACGCAGACGTCGCCGGCAACGCCTCTCACGCAGACGTCCTGCCGGGTGGCGGTGACGACGACCCAACCGGAAGAGTCGTCGGGCTCCATCGCGAGGTCGTAGCGCGCCCCGGCGACGGAGTCGTCGCAGCCTTCCTCGACCTCGATGACCGCGAACGCCGGCTCACCGACCGTCAACGACTCGACGGTGGCTGTCGCCGCTCCGCTCTCGCACTCGGCTGCACCGGCGACGAGAGCATCGGCGACCGTCCGGGCGAGCTCGTCGGGTTCGCCGACGGTTGGTCCCGGTGTCCCCAGCAGATCGCGCACCTGCTGCGTCACGTCGCGCGGCGTCGTCATCGTGTCCGCTGGCCCCAGCTCGGATGCGGCCGGAGACGACGTCGCGCGTGAGCCGGCGATGGTCGTGCTGACCGAGCTCCCGTCACCGTTCCCGTCGTCATCGTCCGAGCACGCTGTCCCGAGCAGCAACGTTGCCGCGGCGACGCACAGGGCCCGGGGGATGAGCATCGGCTCAGCGTAGGCACGGCCGGGCGCTGGGTGCGCCGATAGCGTCGCTTCGATGGCCGATCTCGAGTTCTTCATCGATCCCGTCTGCCCGTGGTGCTGGATCACGTCGCGCTGGGTGGGCCACGTCCAACGAGCTCGTGACTACGAGATCACGTGGCGGTTCATCTCGCTCAAGATCATCAACGAGCAGACGGTTGCCGACTGGTACACGCCCGACTACAAGGCCGGCCACGTGGCCGGTCTGCGAGCGCTGCGCGTCGCTGACGAGATCCGTCTCGAGCTCGACAACGACGCCGTCGGCCGGTTCTACACCGCGCTCGGGACCCGGATCCACGTCGAGCGGCGCAACCGCGCCGAGCTGCGGGAGCGGACGCTCGAGATGATCGCCGAGTCGCTGGACGAGGCCGGCCTCCCGGCGGGCCTCGTCGGCGCGGCCGACGACGAGTCGCACGACGCGTACCTGCGAGCGGAGACCGAGCTCGCGTTCAGCCGCACGGGCCCGGGTGTCGGCACGCCGATCCTCACGTTCCGCCCTGGTGCCGAGGACGAGGGCAGCTTCTTCGGGCCGGTCATCGCGAAGGCACCCCGCGGCGAGGAGGCGGTGAAGCTGTGGGATGCCGTCGCGCTGCTCGCGACCACGTGCGGCATGGCCGAGCTCAAGCGATCGCTCCGGGACAAGCCGCAGTTCGACTGACCACCCCGTCCGCCCTCGGCGCCGTCGAGGCGAATGCTCGATAGCGTTGCGTCGATGTTCGTGCTGGCCTTGGAGGTCGACCTCCACGTCAACGAGTCACGCTCGTTGAAGGCGAAGCGCCAGGTCATCAAGTCCATCGTCGACACTGCGAGGCACCGCTACGGCGTCGCCGCGGCAGAAGTCGGTGGACAGGACCTGTGGCAGCGGGCAACGCTCGGCTTCGCCATCGTGGCGTCGTCAGAGGGGCATGCCGTCGAGGTCATCGACGAGGTGGACCGGCTGGTCTGGTCGTACACCGAAGTCGATGTCCTCTCGACCGATCGGAGATGGCTCGAATGAGCAAACCGCGCCGCCGCACCAGCTCGTCGCCCCGTCAGTACCAGCGCACCGCCCGGTTGGGCGAGCTGCTGCGCGAAGTCGTCGCCGAAGATCTCGAGCGCATCGGCGACGAGCGGCTCGAGCTCGTCGCGATCACCTCGATCGATGTGGACCAGGAGCTCAACCGCGCGATCGTCTTCTACGACGCACTGCGCGGTGCGGACGCCGACGCCGAGGTGCTCGAGGCCTTCTCGCAGCACCGGGTGCGCCTGCAGGGGTCGATCGCCCGACAGATCCACGCTCGCAAGACGCCGATCCTCGAGTTCCGTCCGGACAACGTGCTGCGCTCCGCGCAACGGATCGAGGAGATCCTGCGTGCGAACCCACTCCCCGAACGACCGGCGGAGATCGCCGAGGATGCCGACGGCGACGGCGGCTGATGGCGAAGCGCCGTCCGCCCACTGTCCACGGGCTCGCGGTCGTCGACAAGCCGGCCGGCGTCACGAGCCACGACGTCGTCAACCTGCTGCGCCGCCGCTTCGGTGAGCGTCGCATCGGCCACGCCGGCACGCTCGACCCCGACGCGACCGGCGTGCTGCTCGTCGGCGTCGGGTCGGTGACCCGGTTGCTCAGGTTCCTCACCGAGCTCGGCAAGACGTACACGGCCGAGGTGGTCCTCGGGATCGAGACCACGACGCTCGACGCAGCGGGCGAGACGACGGCGACGTACGACATGCGCGGCGTCATGGTCGACGACGCCCGCCGGGTCGTGGCCGAGCACCTGACGGGCGACATCATGCAGGTGCCGCCGATGGTCTCGGCGTTGCGGGTCGATGGCCGTCGGTTGCACGAGCTGGCCCGCGAGGGGATCGAGGTCGAGCGGGTCCCTCGACCAGTGACGATCTCGCGCTTCACCGTCGAACCGACCGATGATCCGCTCGTCCTGCGCATCGAGGTGACCTGCTCGTCGGGCACCTACGTGCGCAGCCTCGCCGCTGACCTCGGCAAGTTGCTCGGCGGTGGTGCGCACCTGCGCGCGTTGCGGCGCACGGCCTCCGGGAGCTTCACCGAGGCAGAGGCGGCGCCTCCCGACAGCTGCGAGCTGTTGCCGCCGTCCGCCGCTCTGCGTGATCGCACGCAGGTCATCGTCGACGACGCGACTGCCGCGCTGGTGCATCACGGGCGCGTCCTGCCGGCGTTCGACGGCACGCCGCCGTGGGCCCTGCTCGACGAGCACGGTCAGCTGCTCGCGCTCTACGAGGCGTTCCGCTCGGGCGAGGCGAAGCCCGCGGTCGTGCTCGCGGGTGGCCCGGACGGATAGCGTCGGCGACCGTGGACGTCATCAGCGATCTGTCGTCGAGCCCGTGGCCCGGCGAACGGGCGGTCATCACCATCGGTGCCTATGACGGCGTCCATCTCGGACATCAGGCCGTCATCGCCGACGTGCGCCGTCATGCCGCGGAGCTCGGCGCGAAGTCCGTCGTGCTCACCTTCGACCGCCATCCCGCGACGGTCGTGCGTCCCGAGTCGGCGCCACGGCTGCTGACCGACCTGCCGCAGAAGCTCGAGCTGCTCGAGCGGACCGGGCTCGACGCGACCGTCGTCGTCACGTTCGACCAGGGACGCTCGCACGAGAGCCCCGGCGACTTCGTGCAAGAGGTGCTCGTCGACTGCCTGCGGGCGAAGCTCGTCGTCGTCGGCGAGGACTTTCACTTCGGTTACCAGCGACAGGGCAACGTGGCCCTGCTGCGAGCACTCGGCCGTGCCCACGACTTCGAGGTCCTCCCGCTCGCGCTGCTGCCGAGACCGGACGGCGTGGACGAGCCGGTCAGCTCGACCGCGATCCGCCGCGCGCTCGCCGGCGGGAGCGTCGCCCTCGCCGCGCAACTGCTCGGTCGCCCGTTCGAGGCCCGTGGCGTGGTCGTGACCGGCGACCAACGCGGCCGCCTGCTCGGCTTCCCGACGGCGAACGTCGAAGTGCCGAACCAGATGTGTCTGCCGTCGGACGGCGTGTACGCGGGCTGGTACGAACGCTCCGACGGCAGCGTCCACCCGTGCGCGATCAACCTCGGCCGCCGGCCGACCTTCTACGAGCACGCCGATCACTCACTGCTCGAGGCGCACCTGATCGACTTCTCGGGCGACCTCTACGGCGAGCGAGCGGAGGTGCGCTTCGCCGACTTCTTGCGCAGCGAGCGCAAGTTCGAGGGGATCGACGCGCTGATCACGCAGCTCAAGCACGACATCGAGCACGCCCGAGCGGTCCTGAACATCTAGCGCTCGGCGACCTCCCGCCGATCAGGACGTACCGCCGAAGTCGACGTCCTTGGTCGTGACCGTCCCGGCCGTCCGCCCCGGCGCCGACTGGTCGCTCCAGTACAGGTTCGTGTGCGCGATGACCTGGTTCGGCGGCGGTGCGCCCCATGCCGTCAGGTCCTCCGTCGTGTGGGCGTCGCTGACCAGCGTCGCGTCGTATCCCCGGACGAACGCGCCGTGGAGCGTCGAGCGGATGCAGGCATCGGTCTGTGCGCCGACGACGACGAGCCGCCCGACTCCGAGGTCCGACAGCACGGTCTCGAGGGTGGTGTCCTCGAAGGAGTCGCCGTAGTTCTTCTCGACGAGCGGCTCGGCGTCGCCCGGCGTCAGCTCGGGGACGATCCGCCAGTTGTCGCTCCCCTTTGCAAGCTCCTCGCTGGAGTGCTGGACCCAGACGACGGGGACCCGTTCCTGCCGCGCCTTGTCGACGAGGCTGCCGACGTTCGCCACGACCGCGTCGCGCTCGTGCGCCCCCTCGACGACGCCGTTCTGGACGTCGACGACGAGCAGTGCGGTGTTCGGCCGGTTCTCGAGTGTGGTCATGGTCGCCCCTTGCTCACGCTGGCTCGTGTCCCCATCCAGGGTAGACCTGTTCACCGACAGCGGTTCCGAACCTCGGATCGCCCGCCGTTCGTCGATTCGGGCCCACGAGCGCAGAGCGTGGTAGCTCTGTTCCCGAGACGGGACGCGCGCTCGGGAGCACCGTCGGCGGTGCGCGCGTCAACTCGCTCAACCGGTCGCGCGTGCGACGTCACTGGACGTCATGACATCGATGTAACTAGGCCGAGCGACCTATGCATTTCGGCCTCGCATGAGAGGCATGGTCTGGTCATGGTGGTGAACGGCCGGGCGGCCGTCACCCGGAGACGTCGAACGACCAGTGGCTGGTGGTGCACTGGCGCTCTGCTCGTCGGCGTGAACCTGGTGGCTGGCGTCCTCCTGCGGATGTTGGGCCAGCGGCGTCGCCCCGATGCCCTCCAGCCCGAAGAAGTGCTCGTGATCGCAGCGGGTGGACTGATCTTCCTCACCGGCGCGGTGTGGTGGTGGGCCGAGAGCCGCCGACTGCGACGACGGCGCGCCCGGGCGCGTGTGGCCGAGATCCCGCCATCGGTCGCCATGCCTCACGTACGAACGTCGTCGACGGACGAGCCTGCGGTGGTGGATCAGATCGGCCGACCGACAGCGCATCGACCGACAGCGCATCGACCAACGGAGCGTCGACCAACGGAGCGTCGACCAACGGAGCGTCGACCAACGGAGCGTCGACCAACGGAGCGTCGGCTGGCTGCGCAACGCCCAGCCGAGCAACGCCCGGCAGAGCATCGCCCGATGGTCGCCCTGGACCACCACCCGCAGGAGACGTGGGCACCACCCGACACACCGCCGGTCGGATCGCCCTTCCCGAGAGCACTCCGCCCGGCGCGGTCATGGCCGCTGCAGTGCCTCAGCGGGCTCAGCGCGACGATGGAGCGAAGGATGACGAGCGCCGGCTATCTCACGCAGGCCGAACTGGCGAGCGTGGCCGACGACGAGATCGAGGACGTCGCCGACGCGCTCGGCACCTTCCCCTACCGCCTCGCGGCGTGGATCTCGGAGGCGCGCGCGAACATCGCCTCCGACAACGGCTTCATGCGCTCTGCCTGAGACGCCGGCACTCGCTCACGTCGCCGGCCAGATCACGGTGCGAGCGTCGTCTGCGTAGACGTCCGCGACGAGCGGGCTGGCGACACCCTCGATCGCCGGCGTCGAGTCGCCGAACAGACCGATCGCGGCGTACGCGTCGACCTCCGCCTGCAACGAGACAGGATCGGGGAACCCGTACGGCTGGCCCTCGGCCGTCGTCGACTCGATGATCTGTGCTTCCGTCTTCCACCTGAAGACCTCGCCTTCCGGCGAGAGGAAGTTCGGGTTGCCGTTGCCGTTGATCAGCTCGAGCGCCATGTCGGCGGCTGCCTGCGGATCGGCCAACGCGTCCTGGAGACCCTTCATCGCGGCACGCATGAAGTCGACCGCTGCTGTCGGGTGCTCGTCGAGGAACTGCTGGTTCGTGTAGAGGATGCCGAAGCTGCCGGGGATGTCGTGCTCACTCGGGTCCCACAGCTGGAACGGGATGCCGGCGCGCTCGAGCTGACCCGGTTCGTTCGACTTGTACCCGGGGAAGCCGATGATCCCCGGCAGCTCGATGTGCACCTTCGGGTCAAAGCCGTCGATCAGCACCGTCTCGTAGTCGGTGCCCTCGACGAGTCCTTCGGCGGCGAGCATCGCCGCGACGCTCGTCGAGATCTTCCCCTTCACACCGATCGTCGTGCCTTTGACATCGGCGAGCGAGTCGATCGCGCCGTCCTTCGTGATCAACGCGTCGATCGCCGTGTGGCCCTCGACCGCGAGCACGACGAGGTCGGCCTCGTTCTTGGCGCCGAAGTCGAGCACTTCACTGAACGATCCGCCGGATGAGAACTGCGCCTCGTTCGCCGACACGAGCGGGTAGTTGGCAGTGGAGAAGCTCGCCGACAGCTGCACGTCGAGGCACAGGTCGTCGAAGTAGCCCTGCTGCTCGGCGACGATGACCTCGACGATGGAGGCCGACGCCGCATAGTCGAAGCTCGAGAGGTAGCTGATCGTGCCCGCCGCCTGGTTGGCGGCGCAGCGGTCTGCAGGAAACGGTGCGGCCGGGTCGACGTCACTGATGCCGGACAACGTCGTCGTGACACCGCCGTCGGTGTCGGTCGTCGCGTCGGAGCTGTCGTCGTCACTGCTGCACGCCGCGGTCACGAGAACGATCGCGGCGATGGTGGAACTGAGGATGGTGCGCTGGCGCGCCATGGAACGCCCTCCTAGGGGTCGGTTCGTGGAGTATCGGTTGTTGCCAGCGCACGACGGGACGAACGATGCTGTGCAAACGGTGAGCACCTGTGTCCCCACGCAGTCGCGCATCGAGGACGCTACCGCGCGACGACGTCGATCACCCAGGACGGTGCCGGTTACTTCGGTAGCTCAGGCCGTGGGTATGAGGCGCTTCGGCGAGTGCGCAGCACGTTGAACGTGTGGCATGTGAGTAGCACACTTACCTTCCGCGGCGCAGCGAGCTCTGGTGGTGCGAGCCCCGAGATCGGGCGCCGACCGGTCGTCGTGTTGTCACGCGACGTCGCGATCCCGCGACTGCGCCGCGCACTGGTCGCTCCGTGTTCGACGACACTGCGCGGTCTGCCGAGCGGGAACCGGGCGAAGACCCCCGTTCCTCGTCGCAGCGCCGTCAACCTCGACGCCGTGGAGTCAGTGTCGGTAGCGCTGCTCGTCGAGCGCATGGGCATGCTCAGCGGATCACGCATGCGCCAGATCTGCGCCGCGCTCGCCGTCGCTACCGACTGCCGGTGACAGGTCCACCCCACGGTCCCCGCCTCCCGATGGCGTGGCCCACTCCACGACTCGGCCATCAGGTCTCGATCGAGACCGTCGCATCCCCAGCCCGAGCGCGGCGGTAGGAGGACGCATCTCGGACACCGGTGTCGAGTTCACAAGTCTACGAGCAGTTTCTATGGTCCTGGCCCACTGTTCCAGCGACGGCATGCGAAGTCACGCTCCCGTCGACGCACCCCGCACCGGCCGCCGCCCCAGTTGATGCTTCGATCTCGATCGAAATGATCTCGATCGAAATCGAGCCATGATCGCGACGCTCTCAGGTGTCGCGCAGGACGCGACCGAGCGCGGCATCACGCTCCGCATGCTGCGCTCGGTATCCACCATCCGACCCGGACCGGTCGCCAATCGGCGCCCCGGCGCACGATATTCGTGTCGCTCCCAGACACGACCGTTGCGCGGTAACCGGCGCGATGCGGTCGTCGGCCTGCACGACTCCGCCGCACAGTTCGCGACGCCACGCCTAGCCGTGCCTTGCCGAGCGTCTATCGCTGGGCGGACGCCGGCGAGCTGCACGGAGCTCGAAGCCTCGTCCGGGTGTCGCCGCGGTACGTTGACTGACATGCGGGTGCGGGCGGCGCTTTACCTCGACTTCGACAACATCTTCGGTGGTCTCATCGCGTTGGACCCCGAATCTGCTCTCGCGGTCGCACAGGCACCGCTTGAGTGGCTCGAGCGTCTGTCTGTTCGCCATACCCTCGATGGCCCGAGATCGTGGCTCGTGAGGCGCTGCTACATGAATCCGGCGGGCTGGGTCGCCGACCCGCGATCGAGCACAGGCGAACGGCTCTACTTCTCCAAGTATCGCCCCTACTTCACCCGGGCGGGCTTCGAGGTGATCATCATCGACGTATGAGTCCCGCGAGGTGGTGGGGATTGCGTGACGCGTTCCCTGGTGGCTGTCAGTCGCCGGGCTCGAGCTCGGCGGTGACGGCGGGGTCAGTATCGCGCGTGTGGAGCTTGGCCATCGAGGCTTC
>JBFWRK010000001.1:0-756653 GCA_050248955.1 Acidimicrobiia bacterium | reverse complement strand
GCCTCCAGGTGGCTCCGCGCCGCCGTGTAGTCCGCCGTGAAGTAGGCAAGGCCGGCCGCGCGTTCCGACTGCGCTGCCTCGTCGGCGAACTCGGGCCCGGCGTCCGTCACGGCACGAGATCGTAGAGCCACCACGCGAACGGAAGGCTCGACGACCTCGCTCGAGACGTGTGCGGTGACGCCGGCAGCGGGCCCCGTAGGGCCGGAGGTCCATTGTCGGCCGGCGGACGGAGCAGCATCATGAGCTCGTGGAGTCCGCCGATCGGGACGACGTTCGCGAGCACGCACCAGCACTCGAGGAGCTCTCGCGGGAGGAGTGCCTGGCGTTGTTGTCCGGCCACTCGGTCGGCCGCCTTGCCGTGATCGCAGACGACGGCCTGCCGTTCGTCGTCCCTGTGAACTACCAGGTCGCGGGCGAGACCGTCGTCTTCCGCACCGATGCCGGCACCAAGCTCGACGCCTTGCGCCGCCACCCGGTGGCGTTCCAGCTCGATTCGATCGACCCGCTGCACCGCACCGGTTGGACCGTGCTGGTCCAGGGAATCGCCCACGAGGCCGTGCCGCACGAGCTGAAGTCGGTCAACGTCGAGCCGTGGCTGGGACCGAAGCAGTACTGGATCCAGATCGTGCCGCGGTACATCAGCGGCCGCCGGATCCGGCTGCCCGACATCGCCCAAGACGGCCGCGGGTACCTGTGACGCCGAGCCGCTCGGCGTCGCAGACCCGTTGTCAGGTCGAGACGTCGAACGTCGCGATCACCTGGTCGAGCACGGCGAGATCGGTGTCGGACACGAGTTGCATCGCCACGACCGCCGTGAACGAGTTGTCCGGCGGCACTGCAGCGACGGTGATGTACATTGTGCCCGTCCCATCGCAATCCGTGAACGTCTGGAAGCGACCGGTGTAGACGCCGTCGTCGTAATCCTCGATGCCGGCATCGGTGCACGCGCCTGCCGGCGGGGCGAACACGGCAAGCGTCACGTCGAGCGATGTCTGGGGTGGGAGGGCGGTGAAGATGATCCCCGGCGTCAGGTAGCCGCCGTCGAACTCGGCGATCGACGGCGTCGCCTTGATCCACGGCGCCTCCGAGAGATCGCCGAGGATCCACGGATACCCGCCTGCGGTGGCATCCTCGAGCGTGAACGGTGCGGTATCGACGTCGTCCCACTCGATCGGTACGTCGACGATGAGCGCGCCCGTGTCGTCCGTGATCCGCTGGTAGCTGATCAGCGGCGGCTCGCCGGTCGCGTCGTCGGATTCGTCGGCGACGTCGGTGCGGAACTCGTCGGCGAAGAAGAACCCTCCCGACGGATCCAAGCCGCGGAGCGCGCGCAGCATCGGATAGAGCTCTTCGTACAGCCCTTCGCCGCTGTCAGCGAACGCCTCGTGCTCGGCCGGCGTCACGGTGCCGTCGTCGACCAGCGAGCTCAAGAAGTCCGCGTCCACGAGGCGCTCGCCGATGGCCGAATACAGCGGGTTCGAGCCGAGCCCATCTGCTTCCAGCTGCGTGAGCGCCTCGTCACACGCGTCGATGCCGTCGTAGAAGGGATCGGGATCGGTGTCGTCGAAGTAGGGCTCGTGGAACAGATTGCTGTCGAGGCAGTCGTTGATGAACAGGAACGAGTCCCGTCCGATGGTGGTCGGGACCGGCCCCGCCACGGCCACCGTCGCATCGACCACGGCGGGCACGGTCGTCGAGGTGGTGCCGTCCTCGCCCGATGACTGCATCGCCACCGCCGCGACCGCGATGACACCGGCGACAGCGACGGCTCCGCCCGCGCCGACCAGCCAACGTCGCTGCTTCGATCCCCCACCCGACGTGTCGAGAGGAGGGCCGGGCGGGATGGCCGGCGGACTGGGCGGCGGACTGGACGGGGTGGACGGGGCGGTGACGGCGGGCGGGGCGTCGACGGCGGGCGGGGCGTCGACGGCGGGCGGGGCGTCGACGGGCGCCGCAGCGAAGTTGAACAGATCGGCGTTGCCGGGGCGCAAGAAGAGCACCGGGGTCGCGAACTCGATCTGGTTGATGTCGAGCATCGCGATGCGCGCCTCCGCCACCGCAGCATCGATCGGGTAGCGACGGTCGATGAGGCAGTAGTAGAGCTCCTCGGCGAACCGCTTCGCCGCCTCGTCGGTGATCTCGAACTGCATCGCGATGACGGCGCTCTTGCCCTGCTGCACCAGCATCGTCGCGATGCCGGCGAAGGGGTCGTCCAGTGTGGTGCGCGCTCCATCGCAGGAGTTGAAGACGACGAGCTGCAGCGAGTTCTGGCGGCCGATCAGCTGGGCGAGCGCGTTCGCCGGCACCTCTTTCCGCTGTCCGGCCTCGTCGCTCAACAGCACGATCGAGTCGCCCTCGGCGGTGAACGCACTGTGCCCGACGAAGTGCAGGATGTTGAACGGGTCCTGCAGCTTCCGCTGGAGCGACTTGAACGTGCAGTCCTCGAGCCACTCGAGATCGACCTGGTCCTTGCACTTCTCGAGCGCTTCCGTCACGCGACGCTTCTCGCCCTCGACGTCCAGGTCCCCGAGCGGGTTGGCGATCACGCCGAGCATTCGGAGCTTCCCCTCGACGAGGCGGGGTCGCGCCGGTTCATCAGTCTCCAGCTCGCGGACGATGGTCGAATCGCGTTGACTCGCGAGGTCCTTGCCGTTGCGGCGGAGGAACTCCCACGGGATGCGGAGCAGTTCGGGCTCGTCCGTCATGTTGAGCCGTAGGCGCACGGCGCCCCGACTGCGGGCGTCGTTGAACATCGTCGCGATGTCACCCGTGAGCAACGCATCGGCGAGCGTGGTCCCGAAGTCCCCGGCGGTGACCGCGTGCCCGGTCACCGGGGTGACCTTCCGCGTCGCCGGGTCGGCGAGAGCGGAGCGGGTCGCGCTCAGGTTCCGGATCGCCTCTTGCAGTGCGTCGTCCGACATCGGGAGCGTGAACGTCGACGTCGTGGTCGGTCCGTCGTCGATCGCGGCAATGACCTCGTACTCACGGCCGCCGCTTTGCTTGAACGCCAGGCGGAGATTGGTGTACTCCACCGCACCCATGGCGGCGGACTGTAGCCGTTGTGGTTGTCGGCTCCGACGCGTCGGCGGGAACCGCC
The DNA here is from genome assembly GCA_050248955.1 of Acidimicrobiia bacterium. Taxonomy (GTDB): domain Bacteria; phylum Actinomycetota; class Acidimicrobiia; order Acidimicrobiales; family Ilumatobacteraceae; genus JBFWRK01. The sequence goes on along the minus strand of JBFWRK010000001.1, from coordinate 753,556 downwards.
CACGATCTGCGCGACACTCACGACGTGGACCCGAAGCGCGTGTTCTGCCTGCTCGTCGCCATCGATGCCTACGGCTCGCCGGTGAACATGCCGCTGAACGGCTGCCTCAACGACATGCGGCACCTCGAGCGCTACCTGCAGGGGCGCCTTGGCGACGCTGCCCACATCGTCACGCTGGCAGACGGTGAGGCAACCAGGGAGGGTGTGGTCGCCGGCTTCCGGTCGCACCTCGCGCAAGCCGGCACCGGCGACGTCGCGCTGTTCGCCTACTCGGGGCACGGCAGTCAGGAGCTGCCGCCGACCGAGTTCGCGTACGGCGATGCGTCGGGCAAGCTGCAGAACCTGCTGTTGTTCGACGCCGGGCACGAGACGGGGGGCACGTTCGTCTGGCCACTCGCCGACAAGGAACTGGGCCTGCTCCTCGACGAGGTCGGGTCACGCGGGGCCCATGTCGTCGCGATGCTCGACTGCTGCCACTCGGGGGACGGAACTCGCGACGCGTTCGTGACCGCCCGCCAATGGGTTCCGACGATCCCGCGGGACGCCGATCCGGCGGAGCAAGCGGCGATCGAGAAGCTGAACGGCCCGCGCCCGCTCGACGGCTTCCTCGACGGGACGTTGCAGCACTTCCAGTCGAGACCGCCGGCTGCGCACGTTGCCCTCACCGCGTGCCAGTCCTCGGAACTGGCGAAGGAGCTCGTCATCGGCGATGAGCACCGGGGCGCGTTCTCGGCAACGATGATCGAGGTGCTCGAGACCGTCGGCAGCGAGGCCGACTACCGCACGGTGGTTGCTGCCGTGCGGTCCCGTCTGGAGCGCACGGTGGAACGTCAGCGGCCGGGTGTGCATCCCGTCGATGCAGGGGGCCTCGGCGACGGTCGGTTCCTGGACGGCACCGTCGAACCGGCGCCAGCGTCGTTCCTCATGACCAAGTCCGAGTCAGGCTGGTCGGTCGATGCCGGGGCGGTGCACGGCCTGCGCGCTCCCGCCGAGGGGGAGGAGTTCCGGCTCGCATGCATCGGCGCCGACGGCACCCCGTGCGGCCAGGTCCGTGTCGTCTCGGTGGACACCGGTCGGGCGGCGGTGGAGCCGGTGGATTGGGGGCCGGCCGACACTGCGTACCGCGCGGTGATCTCGTGGGTACCGCTTCCGATGGCAACCGTCACGTTCGACGCCGGCGCCGCCGATGCTGCTGACGGAGCCTATGAACAGGTTCGCCAGGTGCTGGCCGCGTCGGGTCCGTCGGGTGCTCCGTCACCGTACGTGCGCGAATCGGTCAGCGGCTCGACGCCCGGCCGACTCGCCCTGCGCGTGCGCTTCGAGGACGACGAGCGGGACGGGCCGTGTCTGCGGGTGCTGCGGGCCGACGGCTCGGCTGCCATCCCCACCGCTGCGTCGACGGTCGCGTGCTCCGATCCCGCGCGTGCCGCGAGAACAGTCGTGCAGCAGTTGGAGCACCTGGCCCGGTGGGAGCAGCTGCGCGAGCTCGGCAGTCATCGCTCGGCCCTGACCCATGCGGTCCGGCTGCGGATCTACCCCGCCCACGCCGACGAGATGGCGCTGCCATCAGGTCGGGAACCGCTCCCGCTCGCCGGCGAGTACACGATCCCGTACGGGCCCGACGGTGAGGCGCCGAACGTGTTCATGCATCTGCGGAACGACGCTCAGCGGGACCTCTACGTCGCGCTGCTCGATCTGACGGACCGCCTGGAGTGCGACGTTCTCTATCCGACACAGAAGATCGCGGCAGGTACGGAAGTCAACGTGAACGCCTTGGGTGGACCGATGAAGCTCTCGCTGTCGAGCGGCGTCGATCCGGTCCCAGGTGCGCGCACGCAGGACTGGCTGAAGATCGTCGTGAGCGAGAACCCGTTCGAGGCCGGCGCCTTCGAGCTGGCGGCGATCGGCGAGCAGTCGCGATCGACCGGTTCTCCACCGCGCAACATGCTCGAGCTCATCGCCGCCCGAACCGTCAGCCGCGCGGTCTCCCCCGTCGACCCGGCACAGTTCGAACCCGCCGGCGCCGACTGGTGCGCCACGACGGTCGCCTTGGTCGTCGAGGTGCCGTCCGTTGCCTGACGGCCCCGTCCGAGAGGAACGCCAACGTGGTCATCATCAGACGAGCATCCGTCCGAGCAGCGACAGCAGGGCATCGACCGTGACCGCCGCCTCCGCCCGCGCCAATGCACCGGTCCGGCTCACGGCGCTACCTGCCGCATGTGGCGACTGCCTCGTGGTGGAGTACCAGTCGGGTTCAGGTGTGCATCGCATCCTGATCGATGGCGGACTCGGCTCGAAGTACGAGGTGGGACTCGCCTCCCACTTGGCTGCATCGACCGGCGGGCCACAGCAGTTCGACATCGTGATCGTCACCCACGTCGACCGCGATCACATCGACGGCGTCATCCGTGCGCTTCGCGACGAGCACCTCCACGCCGCCGACATCTGGTTCAACGGTCGCGACGAGATCGACGCGCTCGTCAACGGAGTCACACGCGGTGTGCGGCAAGGCGACGAGCTGAGTGCGCTGATTCCTGCCGACCGCCGGAACAGGGTGGTGGACGGGCGGGCGATCCACGTCCCGTCGACCGGGCCGGTGCACTTCGAGCTGCCCGGGGACGCCCGTTGCACGTTGCTGTCGCCGTCGCGCAAGCGTCTCGAGCGGCTGCTCGACCGATGGCCGGATCCGATGCGGGTGGTCGACGACCCGACCGAGGATCTGCTGTCCGCGCTCGACGACCCGCTCACCCGCGGCCCGGGCGAGTTCGGGGAGGACGGCAGCGTGGCGAACGGGTCGAGCATCGCGTTCCTGTTCGAGGCACGCGGCACGTCGCTCCTCTTCACGGGCGATGCCTTCGCCGCCGACCTGGAGATCGCCATCGGCCAGCTGCTCGCGCAGCGCGGCGAGGCGAAGCTGCACGTCGACTTGTTCAAGCTGTCCCACCACGGGAGCCGTCAGAACATGACGGACAATCTGTTGGACCTCATCGACCCCGGTGCGGTTCTGGTCTGCACCGACGGTTCGAAGTTCCGCCACCCCGACGAGGACGCCCTCGCGAAGGTTCGCGCGCACTACCCGGAGGTGCCGATCCACTTCACCGACGACACCGACCACATCCGCCAGCGCGCCGCCACCGTCGGCGCGCTGCCACCGGAGGTGCTGCCGCTGCGGCTCGAGTTCGGGACCACCTCGTGAGGCAACGCCCCGCCGTCAGCCACGACGGCCGCGATCTGCGCGATCCGAGCCCGATCTCGATGGTCCTCCCCTCACATCCCGACGCCTACCAGAGCCGGCGTCTCGTTGGTCTCGGCGGCGTGGTCGAGATTGGTGTCGCTCCCGTGGGTGCCGGCGAGCAGGAGGGCATCGAGGTCGGCCTGACCCGGCAGCGGGGCCATGGGGACCGTCGGCAGTGCCCGCAGGAACGTCATCGCCTCCTGGAGCCGGTCGCCCTGCAACGGTGCCATGTGGCCGCCGGTCACTGCGGTGACGTCGAGCCGGGCGATCGCGTCGACGGTGGCGACGAACTTCGCCGGATCGGTCATCGTGACCCACGGGCTCACCATCTGGGAGAAGAACGTGAAGCTCTCGCTCCAGAGCTCGTAGGGGACGTCGTCGGAGTCGGTCACGTGGCCGGGCAGGAGCGAGGCGAAGCTGTCCACCGCCCAGTACACGCCGGTCTTGGAGTCGTAGAGGCCGCGAGTCGTGGGCGAGTCGAAGATCGGCGGCCGCACCGCGACCAGCGTCCGGTCGCCGGCGTCGAAGGACTCGCCGGGGTTGACCCACCGCATGCGGTCGAGCGGCAGCTCCATCGCCCGGACGGTCCGTTCGACCGTGAACCAGTTGGTGATGAGGGTGGCCTTCGGGCAGGCGTCGAGGACGGCCGTCAGGTTGCCGATGTGGTCGTGATCGTCGTGGGACAGGAAGATCCAGCGGACGTCTGCCGGGTCGACGATCGAGAAGGCAGCCTCCATCCACTCGGACCGGGACAGCTCGTTGCCGGTGTCGACGATCACCGGCTCGGCACCGGTGATGACCATCGAGTTGAGCGCGACGTAGGTGCCGGGCGGGCCGGGCACGAGCTCGGGGATCACGAAGGTGTCGGGCGCGACGCGGTACGGGGTCTTGACGCCGACGGGCGAGCCGGCGATGTCGAGGTCGAGAGCGGGTGACGTGTACATCGGGTGTCCTTTCCTTGGGGTCTGACGACCATCCGTTGGGGCGACTCTCGACGAACGCGCTGCGCCGGACCATGAAGGTGACCCACATGTCGCCCACAGTTCCGCCACGTGCACGTCGCTGTGGGCGGAGCCAGCTCAGCCGGTGAACCAGCCTCTCACCAGCCCTGGATCCAGGGCGGCTCCCTCGTTCCACAACTCGGCGAACCGGACGGCGCCCACCCGGGCGACGACCGCGTCCGAGCGCCGCGCCGTCAGCGCGGTGAGATACGGCACCGGAACAGTGCCCAGCCGCCGGCGGTGTGCGGCGACGAACCCGAGCGCTCGGCCGGCCAACTCGGTCTCGCCAGTCGCGGTCCACGCCGCAGCGAGCGCCTCCAGGGACCACACGAGCCCGTTCTCATCGCCCAGATGCAGCCGTCGCCGAATCGCCTGGTCGTGAATCGGCACGGCCCAGCGCGGATGGCCGGCCATCGTGAGCACCGAAGCCAGGTTGTCGTCGACCCAGCTCAACGTGAAGACGTTGCCATGCTCGACGAGCAAACGGCGGCTGCGGCGACACAACCGGAGCGCCTCCCGTAGCTCACCGATCTCGACCGTCGCCAGGCTCAGGTTGTTGAGCACGATCGCCACGAGCCGTTCGTCGCCATGCTGCTCGCACATGTCGAGCGCTCTGCGGAGCAGCGCACCCGCGCGCTCGAACTCCGCCCGGTCGAGAGCGATCACACCCCGGTTGTTGAGACACGACGCCATGCCGGGCTCGTCGCCGGCCGACTCGTACAGGGCGACGGCCCGCTCGAGCTCCACCTCGGCGGCGTCGAGGTTTCCGAGGCAGCGATGCATCACGCCCAAGGCTTTCTGCGCCTTACCGCGGCTGGCAGCAGTACCGCCCGGCCGCGCCAACGCGTCGCTCAGCCACGCCACGCCCTCGCTCCATCGGGATCGGATGTCCCAGAACCGCTGCAGGCCGCCGACGAGGCGCAGACCCGTATCGATGGCGTCGTCGGTGCCCTGCGCGGCCAGCCGCCGCCGGACAGCTCGCAGGTTCGGCAGCTCCCGGTCGAGCAGGTCGAGCCACTCGCCCTGGTCCGGTCCGAACAATGCCGGCTCGGCCCGCTCCACGAGATCGACGGCCCACTCGGTGAGCCGCTCGCGGGCGAGCTCGGCACCGTCGGATTCGTCCAACTTGTGGCGGGCGAACTGACGCGTGGTCTCGAACATCTCGATCCGGATGCGACGGCCGGAGCCTGCCGGCTCGACGCCGATCAGGTGCGCTTCAGCCAGGATCTGCACGAGGTCGAAGAACGTCGCCGCCGAAGTGGGCGGCAATCCCCACACAGCCATCGCCGCCTCGGTCGACGCGCTGGCTGCGCACACACCGAGCGCGGCGAATGCCTCCTGCGCCGCCGGCGGCAGGAGCCGAAAGCTCCACTCCAGGGCGGCGCGCATGCTCCGGTGTTGCGTGGGGGCATCGCTGCGACCGATGCTGAGCAAGTCCAAGATTCGGTCGAGGTGCCGGAGCATCTCGCTCGGGGCCACGATCCGGGATCGAGCCGCCGCCAGTTCGATCGCCAGCGGAAGACCGTCCAGCCGCGTACACAGCTCGGCGACCGCGGCAAGGTCGTCGGCACCCTGCGCGGCGCGGAACCCGGTCGCTCCAGCGCGCTCCATGAAGAGGCGCACGCCCGGCCGGTTGGCTGGGTCTTCCCCGCTGGCATCGAGGGCTCGGACCACGAACCGCACCTCACCGGCGATCCGGAGCGGGACCCGGCTGGTCGCGACGATGCTCAGTCCGGGACAGGATCGCAGCAAGGTTGCGACCTCGCCGGCGGCGTCCGCGATCTGCTCCATGTTGTCGAGCACGAGCGTGAGCGAGTGCGGCGCGACGTGCTCGACGAGTGACTGCAGATGGGTCCGCGTGGGTCCGTGCTCCACACCCAGCGCATCGCCGATGGTGGCAGCGAGCAGCGTGGGATCGCTGAGCGACCCCAGCGCGACGAAGGCGACTGGATCTTCGAGGCGCTGCGCCATCTCCAGCGCCAGGCGGGTCTTGCCGACGCCTCCCGGCCCGATGAGCGTGACCAGCCGGTTGCGGCGATCGCGCGCCAGCGCCAGGAGCTCATCGAGGCTCGAGCCGTCGTCCACGAACGAATCGAGCGTGAGGGGAGGGCGCGCTCGTGGTGCGACGGGCGCGGGGACGTCGCCGGGCGCGACGTCCGGACGTGCGTGCCGCTCGAACGCGACCCGCTCCTCACCACCGAGGCCGAGGCCCTCGGCCAACGCGACCGCGGTGTGGAGCCGAGGTCGGGCGTTGATCCCGCGTTCGAGGTCGCTGATCGCCCGGGTGCTGACGAACGCCCGGGCCCCGAGCTCCTCCTGGCTCAGCCCGGCCTTCTGGCGATAGCGCCGGAGCGTCGTTCCAAACGTCGCGTCCCCGTCCACGGCGGGAGTGTAAATCCAGCGGAGTTGGATCTGCCCGCTAGTCGCGTTCGACCTGTCGTAGTCCTCGCTCGGGCGTCCATGACTCGACGACGAGTCTGGTGGCCTCGGCGTTGAGTCGGGTGATGACGACCTCGGTGATGTCGGCGACGAACATCTTCCCGTCGGGCTGCTCGCTCGCCTCCTCGGCGATCACCGGGCCAGCGGGGATGGCTCGCCCGGCGACCTTCGCCTCGCCGGGCCACTCACGCTCCTTCCCTTCCTCGGGGTGGAAGGTCGGGCCGTGCAGCGCGAAGCGCGGGTCTCGCTCGAGGTCCGCCCCCTTGCGAGCGCCGGTCATCGACCCGAATCGAAGATCGCCGTCCACGAACTCGCACTCGATGCCAGAGATGCGTGGCGAACCGTCGGCCCGCACCGTCGCGATCGTCTTGTGGCGACCCGCGTCGAACAGCCGTCGCACCCGCACGGCGAAGTCCGGTTCCGCCTGCTCGAGCACACTCCATGCCGGCACGTCGCACAGCGTAACCACACTGGTCGGCGCCGCTTGCGGATCGGCAGCGGCCCATGCGAGCAGGAATTCAGGTACGGTCCGAGGCGCGGGAGCAGAGGAGCACACCATGGCCGGTCTCGCCGTCATCACCGAAGCGTGCATCGCAGTGAAGGATCGAGCGTGCGTGGACGTCTGCCCTGTGCAGTGCATCTACGAGTTCGACCCCGCCACGAACAAGCTCATCTCCGAAGACGAGGCCGGAAGCGGGATCATCGAGAACTCGCACACCCCGAACGCCGACGCGATCGGCATCTTCGGCGACACCATCCTGTACGTCAACCTCGATGAGTGCACATCGTGCACCGCGTGCTACCAACCAGATGTGTGTCCGGTCGGGGCGATCTACGCAGAGGAACACGTCCCCGACGGATCACCCCAGGCGAAGTACAACAGTGCCGACCCCAACGTCGGTCACGACCACACGTTCTTCATGCAGCTCAGCCGAGATGTCTTTGCCGACTGATCGTTCGGCTTCGACAGGCCGGCCTTCCTCAGCGAGCACCGAACGGACAGGTCGAGGTGGCACGGGGGCGGACGAGCTCGCCCTCAGGTGGGCATGCGCAGGATGGGCTTGATGACCTCGCCGGACTTGGAGTCGGCGAGGGCCTGTTCGACCTCGCCCATCTCGTAGTACTTCACGAGCCGGTCGAAGGGGAACCGCCCCTGCTCGTAGAGCTCGACGAGCCCGGGGATGAGCTGTCCGGAGCGGCCGCCACCACCGAGCACGCCGATCACCCGCTTTCCCCACAAGGTGGAGAGATGATCGAGCGAGAACGACGCGCCCGCGGGTGCGCCGCCGATGAGGACAAGGGTGCCGAGCATGCCGATCGTCTCGGCGATGGTCTCGATGACCGCGATCACCCCGGTGCAGTCGAACGCGAAGTCGACCGTGGATCCGGTGATGCGCGTGACCTCGCTGACGACGTCGGCCGAGGTCGAGTTGATGGTGTGGGTGGCACCGAACTCAGCGGCCAGCTCGAGACGGTTGTCGTGCACGTCGACCGCGATGATCGTGGTGACTCCGGTGTTACGGGCGGCCATGATCGCGGCAAGGCCGACCGCACCCACGCCGGCCACGAGAATCGAGTCACCGAGCCGAGGTCGGGCCTCGTTCAGCACGGCGCCGGCCCCGGTCGCCAGCCCGCACGCCAGCGGGCCGAGCAGCTCGAGCGGGGCGTCGCCTGGCACCTTCACCAGAGCGTCGGCGGACGTGATCGAATGGGTGGCGAAGGAGGACTGTCCGAAGAAGTGCCCGTTCAGCTCCTCGCCGTCGAGCGAGTAGCCCGTGGTGCCGCGCAGCTCACCCTTGAAGCGACGGCCCGAGACCAACGCTTCGCCGGTGCGCAGGCAGTACCGCGGTTGACCGGCGAGGCAGTTCCGACACTCGCCACATGACGGCCACCCGATGATCACCCGGTCGCCGACCGCAACCTGAGTGACGCCTTCGCCGATGACCTCGACGATGCCCGATCCCTCGTGGCCGAGTACGGACGGGAACGGCATCGGCATGTCTCCGGCGCGGGTGATGGCGTCGGTGTGGCAGACCCCCGAGGCAACGATCCGCACCAGCGCCTCACCCCGGCCGGGCTCGGCCAGGTCGATATCCCTCTCCTCGAACGGTGCGTTCTTCTCGGCGACCACCAGGGCTCGGACTTTCATCTCGCCACCTCACATCGTGCTCCCCACCTCTCGGGGCTACCCGACCCGGTGGAGGTTGCTCCTGACCCTACGGCGCGTGCGGCGGTCACCCGGGCTCGGCGTCGAGCCCTCGGCGTGAGGCCGACGCTGGGCACCTTCTCCCGGTTGAAGTGCACAATCTGCTCGATGAAGTGGACATCGGGCAACAGCAACGGACCGTTCGCACCCACGGTCAGCGCACCGGAGAGAACCAGGACCAACCAGACACAGCAGCCTTCTGCGGGCCGTTCACGTCGGCGGCCGGCAAACGAGGTCGCCCGGTCTCACCGGGCGACCTCGCCGCGCTTCAATCAATCAGCTGTAAACGGTCATCCAATGTCCATCCAACGGCGCCTCGATGCCGACTCGTGTCGGCGGATCGCACAGATCCTCGCCGAGCCTGACGTCAACAGTGAAGAGCCCAAGACGGTCGAGGCCCACTGTCCCGACGGCAAGAGGGTGTTCACCGGCGGAGCCCGGGTCGCGTCGGCCGCGTCGTTCCCCGCGACCGCGGCTGCCTCCCTGACCTGGTTGTCACCCACGCCCAGAGCCGACGTACAGCTCACCCGCTGGGTCGCGCGTGCCGGCGAGCCGTCGCCGACCGACCGCGACTGGTCGCTCGTTGTCTGGGTCCGGTGCAGCGATGACCCAGCGGCGTCCGGTGACGCAAGGCGCCGCGACCACTGAGGACTCGACGCGGGCGGGCCCTTGTGGACCGACAGGGCCGGCCTGGTTCCACGACACGGGATCCTCGAGCGATGGTGCACGCGCCTTGCTGCTCCACGATGCGGACGATCCCGATCGTCTTGCCCGTGCAGGCGTGCCAGGGTCATTCCAGACGTGTGGCTCATCGATGTCTCCTCTCGATGTCTCGAGGGTGTCACGGAGGCGTTGCCGTCGAGCCCTGGCCTCGCGGAGGCGACCGACGACGCGTTGCAGACCTGCGTCGCGTCAGAACACCATGGGCTGGACGTCTTGGCCGGCGAGGATCGCGCCCGCGGTGATCAGGGTGTCGCGGCGAACGACGAAGTGCTGGCCGAGGGCGTGGATGTCGCGGAGGCGGCGCTGGAGCGGGCAGTCCGAGTACAGCGAGCTTCCGCCACCGGCCCGGTAGGCGGCGGTGACGACCGAGATGGCCCGGTCGACGGCCCACACGGCGGCGGCCCGTCCGTGCGCTCGCTGCTCCATCGTCAGCGGGTCGCCCGCCGCAGCGGTCGCCCACACCTGAGCGGCTTCCTCGTAAAGGAGGCTTCGCGCCGCCCGCAGGTCGGTGTCGGCCGTAGCCAGGTCGAACTGGAACAGCGAGTTTCCGCCGAGCGCGACCGGTGAGAGCATCGGCACCTTGTCCGAGGCCAGCAGCGTGACGTCGTCGAGCGCGCCCTGGGCGATGCCCAGCGCGACGCTTGCCATCACCGGCGCGAAGACGGCCGGCGGGGGCAGGTGCACGATCAGGGCGTCGATGCAGGGCTCACCCCCCATGGGGTCGTAGGTGCGCTCGGCACGGACGATGGCGCCGTCGACGTGGAAGTGGTGGCTTCCCGTGCCGCAGAGCCCGGACACCGACCAGGTGTCCTCGATGGTGACGTCGCTTGGGGCGAACACGGCGCCGCGCAGCTGCGGCATGCCGTCGACGATGCTTTCGACGCCGTTGCCGAAGATCACGTCGGCGTGCTCGCATCCGCTGGCGAAGCTCCAGCGACCGTTGACCTGGTAGCCGCCGTCGACCGAAGTGATCGAGGCGGTCGGGTTGAATACACCGGCGGTGATGGCGTCGGGGTTGGTGGCGTAGAGCGCGTCGAAGGTCTCCCGGGGAAGATGGGCGAGGTCGATCCAGGATCCCGCACCGATCATCACGGTCCAGGCGACGGATGCGTCGGCGCGGGCGAGGGACTCGAGCGGGCGCATCGCGTCGGGGAGCGAAGCCTCGAGCCCGCCGTGCGTTGCGGGGCGGACGAGCCGGAAGCAGCCGGCGGCCCGCAGCTCGTCGACCAGGTCGGTCGGAAGTCGGCGGCCGGCTTCGATCTCGCGGGCTCGGTCGAGGATCGACGGGGCCAGCTGGCGGACGGCGCCGAGCACCGTCTCGACGGTCATCGTGTCGTGGGTGATGGTCATCGTCGCCTCGTCTCAGGGTCGCAGCATCGGGGCTTCGGCGGCGTGGCGAGTCCGCAGCTCGTCGTCCCATCCGCCGTTGCAGTAGCAGGTCGCCTCGACGATCTGGTCGTCGCGCACGACGCAGACCCAGAGCTTGCGGGCGATCTCGGTGTGCTCGCCACGGGAGGTCTCCTCGTGCTCGAGGAGGAAGCCGTCGGCGGTGGGGACGACGCGCAGGATCCGGGACGTGACGTCGGAGCCCCCGTTGAGCTTGCGGAGCTGCGCCTGGATCGCGTCGCGCCCCTGGAGCTGGAAGCGCCAGAATGGTGGGTAGAGGTCGAAGAAGACGTCGGGGCTGAGGACGTCGTCGGGGTCCTCGCAGGTCTCGAAGGAGCGGTTGAAAGCGGTGGCGAGGCGCTCGACGGCGGTGGTGTCGGGCCCTTGTTGGACAGGTGTGATGGTCATGCTCTGGACGGTACGGATCGCCCGATCGCCCCGCATCGCCAGGATCTGCCATCTTCGGGCATCGGCGTGTGGTGTGTTCACACCACACACCCGCCGGTCAGAGCAGGTGGTTCTCGTAGGCGTAGGCGGTCGCCGCCGCGCGCGAGGTCACGCCGAGCTTCATGAACATGTTTTGGAGATGACGCGACACGGTGTGTTCGCTGATCACGAGCTCTGCTGAGATCTCGCGGTTGGTCTTGCCCGCGGCGACGAGGCGCAGCACCTCGCACTCTCGTCCCGTGAGGACTCCGTTCTTCGCTGTTGCGGTGGACTCGATCCGGGCCAGGTCGACGGCGGCGCCCAGCCACTCGAACGCTGTCCGAGCGGCGTCGAGCTCGAGGTGGGCGGCATCGTCGTCGCCGGCGGCCCGGTAGGCGAGCCCGAGCTGGAAGCGGGCTCGGGCAACCTCGTAGGGCATCTGTAGGTCCCGCCACGCCTTGCAGGCGGCGCGCAGCGCGGCGATGGCGGCGGGCGCGTCTCCCGATGCCAGCAGGACGGTCCCGCGTCCCAGCTCGGCGAACGCCGACACCATCTCGGTGCCCATCGCTGCCGCGAGCGACGCGAGCTCGTCGGCGAGCTCACGCGCCCCGGCGGTGTCGCCCGCCGCCAGGTTCACCTCGACCGCGGCCGCGAGAATCCCGGACCGTGCTGGTCCGGGACCGTGCTCGTCGAGCATCCGACGAGCGGCGCGTACCGCGCCGTCGACGTCGCCTTCCGCCAACCGCAGCAACGCGAACCCCGGGGCGGGATCGTGCCCGCACCGACTCGCCTCGCGATACGCCTCGGCGGCCACATCCAGCTCGCCGCGCAGGCGGTGCAACTCGCCCCGCTGGTAATGGGCGAGGCCCAACGCAGGGTGGAGGGGCGCGGCCAATCGCTGGCACGCCAGCTCGGCTTCGGTGGCCGCGTCGACCCAGGAGCCCTGCGCAAGGAGCACCTGTGACCGGTGGACCATGCACTGGCCGCGATACGGAACGAGGTCAGGCTGGTCGTCACACCAGCGCCGCAGCGCCTCGGTCCACTCCGCCGCACGCCGGAGATCGCACGCCTCAACGCAACCGTCGACCACCGCGCAGTAGATGATCCCCGCCGGGATCGGCGACACGTCACCCATCGTGACGCTCACCATCACCTCGTCGAACATTCGCATGCTCGCCGAGATGTTGCCTGCGACGAGCGCTGCCTGGCCGGCAGAGAGCCGGCCGAAGGCCAGCAGGTCAGGTTCGTCGACCGCGATGGCAATCGCGATGATCTGCTCGGCGAGCGCGCTCGCGGTCTCGGCCTCTCCACCGTGGAGAGCACCGAGCACGGCGGGGATGAGCAGCATCCCGCGTGCCGCGACGGGCACGTCCGGTCCCAGCTCATCGACGATGCGCCCCGCCCGCGTCATCCACCCGCCGGCCTGCGCCATCTCGCCACGCAGCAGCAGGATCATCGCCGCCCAACAGGCGCACAGCGCGGCCCGGTCACGCCGACCGGCTCGCAAGTGATCGACGTGAGCCCGCTCCCAGGCACGGATGCTGTCGTCGTCCCGTCCGATGAGGTTCGCGGCGACCGCGAGCATCTCGAGCTGATCGGCGCCGAGATCCGCGCCCGCGTCGGTGAGCAGCGTGTACACCTCGAGCCAAGAACGCCGAGCGAACGCCTCACACGCTGCCTGCACGACGCCAACCGTAGACGTGCCTGCTGGAACATTCCGGAGCCGTTCGCACCGGCGCGTGCCGAGGGCTCGCCCTACGCGCAGATCGAGGACGTTCTCACGCTTCCGGCGCTCGTGAACGCCGGAATGGTGATTGTCGATCCATGCGGCGTCCGACTGACTGCGAGCGCTGCCGGCGCCCTCGCCGGTTCCGTATGAGCCGGACATTGGCTGACCGCAATCCGGACATTGCTGACCGGCGGAATGCCATCGGGCCGTCTAACCCCTATGACATTCCCTGACCGTCAACATCAGCTGCAGCCGCTGGTGCTCCCGCAGCTGGGGCAGGCGTGGCAGGCGCCGGCGCGCTGCATCTGCACACCGCACTGCATGCACATCGGCGCGTCCGACTTGTAGATCGGGCGGGTCGCTCCGGCGGTCGGCGTGTGATCGGAGACCGGTGCCGGCGGGGCGGTGCCGAGCTCCATCTGCTGGACGAGCTCGGTCACCGATGGCACCGACTTCGGGTCGGCGACGATCTCGGTGCCCATCGAGTTCTCGATCATCGACTCCTCGACGCCGGGCAGCGTCGGCTGCAGCCGCTCGTCGATCGAGAAGATGCCGAGCTCGGCCCGCTCGTCGTAGCTCAGGTAGCCGAGCGCCAACCGACGGAAGAGGTAGTCCATGATCGAGCTGGCGAAGCGGATGTCCGGGTCGTCGGTCATGCCGGCCGGCTCGAAGCGACTGTTCACGAACGCCTCGACGAACGCCCGCATCGGCACGCCGTACTGCAGTCCGTACGAGATCGACTTGGCGAAGGCGTCCATGATCCCCGACAGCGTGGAACCCTGCTTCGAGACCGTGAGGAAGATCTCGCCGGGGCGGCCGTCCGCATACTCGCCGATCGTGGCGAAGCCCTTGCAGTCGGCCACCCGGAACTCGAACGTCTTCGCGGTGCGCGACCGCGGCAGCTTCTGACGCACCGGCTGGTGCACGATCTTCTCGATGATCTTCTCGACGATCTGCGTCGCCGGCGCAGCGGTGTCACCCTTCTTCGCGGTCGACAGCGGCTGACCGACCTTGCAGTTGTCGCGGTAGACGGCGACCGCCTTCAGGCCGAGCTCCCACGAGAGCCTGTGCAGCGCCTCGATGTCCTCGATGCTCGCTTCCTCGGGCATGTTCACGGTCTTCGAGATCGCACCCGAGATGAACGGCTGGACAGCACCCATCATCCGCACGTGGCCCTCGTAGTGGATGACGTTGTCGCCCATCGAGCAGGCGAACACGGTGAGGTGCGCCGGATCGAGGTGCGGGGCACCGATGATCGACTTGTTGTGGTCGATGTAGGCAACGATCTCGTCGATCTGCTGAGGCGTGTAGCCGAGCTTGCGCAGCGCCCGCGGGATGGTCTGGTTGACGATCGACATCGTTCCGCCACCGACGAGCTTCTTCAGCTTCACCAAGCCGAGGTCGGGCTCGATGCCGGTGGTGTCGCAGTCCATCATGAGACCGATGGTGCCGGTCGGAGCGAGCACGCTCGCCTGGCTGTTGCGGACGCCGAACTCCTCGCCGTCGCGAACTGCCGCGTCCCAGGAGTCCTGCGCAGCGGCGAGCAGCTCGGCCGGGACGACGACATCGTTCACGGTGCGAGCAGCGTCGCGGTGCATCCGCAGGACGCGCAGCATGTGCTCCTCGTTCTCCGGGAAGCCGGCGAACGGACCCATCCGGCTGGCGGTCTTCGCGCTCGTGGCGTAGGCGTGGCCGGTCATCAGCGAGGTCACCGCGGCCGCCCACGAGCGGCCGGCGTCGGAGTCGTAGGCGAGCCCGAGCGCCATGAGCATCGCGCCGAGGTTGGCGTAGCCGAGGCCGAGCTGCCGGAAGTTGCGGCTGGTCTCGCCGATCGACGGCGTCGGGTAGTCGGCCCGACCGACGAGGATCTCCTGCGCGGTGAAGATGACCTCGACGGTGTGCTTGAACGCGTCGACGTCGAAGTTGCCCTCCTCGTCGAGGTACTTGAGGAGGTTGATCGACGCGAGGTTGCAGGCCGAGTCGTCGAGGTGCATGTACTCGGAGCACGGGTTCGAGCCGTTGATCCGCCCGGTCGCGTGTGCGGTGTGCCAGGTGTTGATCGTGGTGTCGAACTGGAGGCCCGGATCGGCGCACTCCCAGGACGCGGTGGCGAGCTGGCG
Source organism: Acidimicrobiia bacterium (assembly GCA_050248955.1). Taxonomy (GTDB): domain Bacteria; phylum Actinomycetota; class Acidimicrobiia; order Acidimicrobiales; family Ilumatobacteraceae; genus JBFWRK01. The sequence continues at coordinate 738,291 of JBFWRK010000001.1, read as the reverse complement.
CCACAGATCGCGGGCCCGCACGGTCTTCACGGTCTCGCCGGTGAGTACCGCCTTCAGGTCCCAGTCGCCGTCGTCGACGACGGCCTGCATGAACTCGTCCGTCACCCGAACGGAGTTGTTCGCGTTCTGGTACTGGATCGAGTAGGCATCGGCGCCGTCGAGATCCATGTCGAAGCCGGCATCACGGAGCACGCGTGCTTTGCGCTCCTCGCGGGCCTTGCACCAGATGAACTCCTCGACATCGGGATGGTCGACGTCGAGGATCACCATCTTCGCCGCCCGCCGCGTCTTGCCACCGGACTTGATCGTGCCCGCCGACGAGTCGGCGCCGCGCATGAAGCTCACCGGCCCGGAGGCCGTACCGCCGCCCTGGAGCAGCTCGACGCTCGAGCGGATCCGGGAGAGGTTGATGCCGGCGCCGGAGCCACCCTTGAAGATGACCCCCTCTTCCCGGTACCAGTTCAGGATCGAGTCCATCGTGTCCTTCACGGACAGGATGAAGCAGGCACTCGCCTGCTGGGGGACGCCGGCGACGCCGATGTTGAACCACACCGGGCTGTTGAACGCGGCGCGCTGCGTGACGAGGATCAGCTTCAGCTCGTCACGGAAGGTGTCGGCCTCGGCGTCGTCGATGAAGTAGCCGCCTTCGATGCCCCAGCGCGTGATCGTGTCGGCCACCCGGTCGATCACCTGGCGCAGCGAGCGCTCCCGCTCGGGCGTGCCCAACGTGCCCCGGAAGTACTTCTGGGCGACGATGTTCGTCGCGTTCAACGACCAGCCGACGGGGAACTCCACGTCGGGCTGCTCGAAGGCCACCGTGCCGTCTTTCCAGTTCGAGATCCGGGCGTCACGCCGCTCCCACACCACCTGGTCGTAGGGGTGCGTTCCGGGCGACGTGTAGTAACGACCGATGCCGATGGCGAGACGATCCGGGGCAAGAGACATAGCAAACTCCTCATGATGGCGGACTCTGCCGATGAGTCCCGAGTAACACAACATGTTGTGTCGACAAGACCTTCCCGGTCCCCCGCCGCACAACCGGTAGGGGAGATTACAGCACTGTAGTTACAGCGGTGTCAACGCTCATTCGCCAATTCGCTCGATTTGTAGCAGGAAGGTCACGGTGCGAGGTCGCAGGTCCGGGGTCTCTCCCCACCGGCGCCCCCACCGACGCACCGTCCTAGGTGGATGCACTGCTCCATCCGCTAAACCCCGCACCGTGACCGGCTACGAGTGGAGACGGTAGGCGGTCCACCCTGTGGGGCGATAGAGGACAAGTCTGTGAATTAGCGATGTACAGCAGGATTTTGTCCACAGTGCTGTGGACGACGTGCCCGGTTGTCCCCAGGCGACGGGCTTTCGCCGCCGGATCGCGGGTGTGAGACTCGACGGTCATGCGCCGGCTGCTCCCCACGCCCTTGGACGACATCGCCGCATCCGACGCGTACGCCGATCCCGACCGGCGCCGCCACGGGGGCCGGCCGTGGGTCGGGATCTGCATGGTCGCCAGCGTGGACGGCGCGACCGCAGTCGACGGACGTTCGAGAGGGCTCTCGAATACCACCGACGCCGCGGTGCTCGGCGCGCTACGGGAGCATGCCGACGTGGTCCTGGTCGGTGCCGGAACGGTGCGCGCCGAGGGCTACGGAGCGCCGAAGAAGGCCGGCTTGCGGATCGGCGTCGTCAGCTCGCGCGGGGACGGGCTGGACTTCGGCTCGGCGCTGTTCGCCTCGGGCGCCGGCTTCGTCGTGACGACGCTCGACGCGCCCGAGCTCGCCGTCGACACGGTCCGTGCCGGCCGCGGCCATGTCGATCTCGCAGCCGCGTGCAGGCAGCTCGACGGCAACTTCGTGCAGGCCGAAGGCGGGGCGAGGCTGAACGGAGCGCTGCTCGACGCCGGCGTCGTCGACGAGGTGAACCTGACCATCTCGCCGCTGCTGGCCGGCGGCGACTCGCCACGCCCGATCGACCGCGCACGCGACGCCGGAACGCCGTTGCGCCTCGCCCACCTGCTCGAGGAGGACGGCTTCCTCTTCACCCGTTGGCTCCGGGCGTGAATCGCTCCCCCAAGGAAAGCGGTCACTCGGCCGAACTGCTCGACTTCTCGAGGAGCTCGAGCTCGCGGTGGAAGTCGGCGACGCCGCCGAAGCTCTTGTAGACGCTGGCGAAGCGCAGGTACACGACCTCGTCGAGCTGGCGGAGCTGCTCGAGCACGGCGAGCCCGACGCGGGCGCTCGTGGTCTCGGCACCTTGCACCCGGATGCGCTCTTCGACCGCCTCGGCGAGCTCGTCGATCTGCTCGTCCGTGATCGGACGTCCCTTACCGGCGGAGCGGACGCCGCGTGCGATCTTCGCCCGATCGAACGGCTCACGCAACCCGCTCGACTTCACGACGATCAGCGGCACCTCCTCCATCCGCTCGAACGTGGTGAAGCGGTAGGCGCAGCGCGGGCACTGCCGGCGCCGACGGATCGCAGCCCCTTCCTCGGCCACGCGCGAATCGACGACCTTGGTGTCGTCGGCGCGGCAAGAGGGACAATGCACAGCGCGACGGTAGCGGAGCGCACCATGGTCCCGGACCTCGCCGCCTCTCGGGTATCAGCCCGGAAGGAGCAGGCGTTGCCCGGGCTGGATGCGGGTGCCACCGTTGAGCTCCTCGAGCTCGTCGGCGTAGACGCGCACGTCACGGTGGGGCGCGTGGGCCCGAGCGATCGACCACAGGGAGTCCCCCGCCTCGACGATGTAGAAACGATCGGCCACGCCAGCCGGTAGGACGGCCGGCTGGCTGGCCGATGCCGGGCCCGACCCAGCGGCAGAGGCAGGTATGCCGCCGGGTCGAACCTCGAGTTGGAACAGCGCGATGCCGAGCGCAACGCACAGCGCGAGCAGGATCCCGGCCGCCGCGGTGCGGCGGCGGACGAAGCGACGATCAACATCTCGCGTGCCCACATAGGGCTGCAGCAGGTTCATCGTGGTCGCCACCGTCGAGCTCCTCACATCATCCACAGGACATCTTCCACAGGCGACGAACGCCTGTTTGTCGAACGACTGTTCGTAGACTAGGACGAACGTCCGTTCGAGTCAACCCGCGCGACGAACAGATGTTGCACGAACAGATGTTTGACCTGACGGGCGAACATCAGTACGGTGGAGCACATGGTTGACGCCGTCCTCACCTCCCGTCAGCGCGAGATCCTCGATGTGATCGAACGTCACATGCAGGAGCGGGGCTACCCGCCGTCCGTGCGCGAGATCGGCGAGGCGGTCGGTCTCACCTCGCCCTCCACCGTGCACAACCACCTCGCCACGCTCCAGCGGCTCGGCTACCTGCGCCGTGATCCCACCAAGCCGCGGGCGATCGAAGTGCTGTTCGACCCGAGCAGTGGCGCACAGATGGAGCGGCGCCCGGTGCGGGCGATCCCGCTCGTCGGCGACGTCGCCGCCGGCGTCAACGTGCTCGCTCACGAGAACGTCGAAGAGCTCTACCCGCTGCCGGTCGACTTCACGGGTGACGGCGAGCTGTTCATGCTGCGGGTGCGAGGCGATTCGATGGTCGACGCCGGCATCTTGGACGGCGACTACGTCGTCTGCCGCCAGGTCGGCGCCGTGGTCAACGGCGACATCGTCGTCGCCGGCATCCCGGGCGAGGAGGCGACGGTCAAGACCTTCCAGCGTTCGAACGGCCAAATCACGCTCGTGCCGCACAATCCCAGCCTCCAGCCGATGGTGTTCGGTGCCGACCAGGTGGAGGTCTTCGGCAAGGTCGTCACGGTGCTCCGCCGGTACTGATCACGACCGATCTCGACGGCCGGCGACCATCACGCGCCGTTCGTCAGCAGATCCAGCAGTGCCGCATAGGTCCGCTCGATCGGCGCTCGCTCCACGCGCTCGTCCTGCATGTGGGCGATGGTCGCGTCGCCAGGCCCGAAGTTGGCCGCCGGGATGCCGAGTCGGGCGAAGCGGGCCACGTCGGTCCAGCCGAGCTTGGCTCGCACCGGCAGCGCGTTGCGTCCGATCAGCGCTGCCATGACCGGATGGCTCAGCGCGGGGACTGCGCCGTCGGCGTGATCGACGACCTCGAACTCGTCGTCGTCGTCGAGCACGCCGGCGAGCAGGGAACGCACGTGGGCGGTCGCGTCATCGACCGAACGATCGGGCGCGAAGCGATGGTTGATCAGGAGGGTCACGTCGTCCGGCACGACGTTCCCGGCGACGCCCCCTTCGATCTTCACCGCCTGCAGCGCCTCGCGGTACTCGCAGCCGTCGATGACGGGACGACGTTCCGCGTAGCCCGAGAGCACGGCGAGGACCTCACCCGCGCGGTGGATCGCGTTGCGTCCCATCCATGGCCGGGCGGTGTGTGCCCGGCGGCCGGCGAGGCGCAACCGGATCCGCATCGTGCCCTGACAGCCGGCCTCGATCACGCCGTCGGTCGGTTCGCCGAGCAGTGCCACATCGCCGGCGAGCAGTTCGGGGCGTTCGTTCACGAGTCGCTCGAGCCCGTTGAAGCGCGAATCGACCTCCTCTGCTTCGTAGAACACGAAGGTGACGTCGATCGCCGGAGACTCGATGCTGCGGGCGAGCTCGAGCATCACGGCGAGGCCCGATTTCATGTCGCTCGTGCCACAACCCCACAGCACGTCGCCCTCACGGCGCGACGGGACGTTGCCGTTGATCGGCACCGTGTCGGTGTGCCCGGCGATGACGAGGCGGTGGCGCCGACCGAGCTCGGTTCGTGCGACCAGGTTCAAGCCCACCCGCTCGATCGTCAACCACGGCGCCGACCGACGGAGCTCCGCCTCGAGCCACGACGTGATCGCCGCCTCGTCGTGGCTCTCGGAAGGGATGTCGACGAGGTATGCCGTGAGCTCCAGCAGGTCGGTCACCCGGCCGAGGCTAGGCAACGTCCGGGGTCGCGGCTACCTGCCGACGAAGACCTGCACGACGTAGACGCGGCCGTTGCTGGCCGTGACGCCGATGCCGACTTCGGTGAACTCGCCGTTGACCATGTTCGCCAGGTGGCCCGGCGAGGCCTCGAGCGCGGACTGGGCCTGCTCGATGCTGCCGGCAACGGCGACGTTCTCGCCGATCAACCGCCAGCCCGGGCTGACACCTGCGGCCAGGTTGGTCGAGTGGTAGATGGTGCCTCGCTTGGCCATGCGATCGGCCTGTGCCCGTGCCTTCGCGTCCAGCTCACCGGACCGGCCGAGCCCGCCGAGGCCGTAGCTACCGCGCAGCGCGTTGACCATCGCGTAGTCCTGGTCTTCGGCCGCCGGGCTGCAGGCGCCGAGCGCCAACGCCGCGACGAGTACCGCCGCCAGCACGCCGAATACACGTGTCCGCTGCTTGATTGCCTGTGCCATTTGCCCGACCTCCGCCGATGTTGTCCCGTTACAACCGAGTGACAGTGTAACGGAACTGTCATCATGTGTCGACTTCGTCGGGAAAATTGCTCACGGTGGCTGAAATCACACGCTAGGTGTGCCTCTTCACGAAGTGTTCAACATCACTCCGGCGGCGTGGGTGCTGCCCACGGCGACGTCGGCGCAGAGGGCGTCGGCTCGGTCTCCTCGGGCGGCAGGGGCGGAGGCGGCGGCAACGGCGATTGTGGCGTCGGCGAGGACAGGGAGTCAGGCGCTGATGTGTCGGGCGCCGGCGGTGGCGAGGCGGGCCTCGGCGCCGCGACGGTCGAGACGGGCACGGGAACCGTGGGCACGGTCGGCACGGGCACGGTCGGCACGGTCGGTACGGGCACCGTCGGCACGGAGACCGTGGGCACCGAAGCGGGCGGCGGGGAGCCGGGCGGCGCGAACGATCCACCCTGCGGGGACCAACCGGCAACGGGCGAACCAGGCACGTCGTAGCCCGGGGGCGCGGTGGGCGGCGCCGGGTAGCCGGCGGGCGGCGCCGGCATCGAGCTCGCCAAGCTCGCCGATCGCGCCCGCAACAACCGCTTGCGCCGACCTGCGGAGATCAGGATCACGCCCAACCCGAGTCCCAAGCCAACCAGACCGATGATCGCCGGCAGCACTGCCGACGGCTCCGACACGGTGCCCTTGCCCACCGCGAGCGCGAACCGCGAGCTGTCGGCGTCGGGCACGATCTCGAGCGTGTAGCGCCCCTCGTCCTCGATCGTCACCTGACGGTACGCGGTGCCCTTGAACCCACTCGTGTCGTACGTCAGGTCGGGACCGCTCTCGCGGAGTCGGACCTCTTCACCGTTCTGGTCGAGCAGGCGGACGTCGAACTCGGGCGGGGTGGCGGGCGCATCGAGGTCGATCGACTGGTCGCTGCCGTCGAGGCGGGTCGTGAAATCACCGTCGTACTCGTAGTAGATCGTGAACGTCCCGGTCTTCTCGAACACGAGCTCGGTGCGGTAGCCTGGCACGGCCCGCTCGAGGTTCTCGACGGTTCCGTCGTACGCCGTCTGCTGCGCGATGAACGTCGCGATCGCACCACCGATGCCGGCCAGGAGGAGCAGGACGCCCAACCAGATGCCGCCCTTTCCCGGCACCGCCACAGGTGCAGCCGGCGTCACCGGCTGCACTGCGGTGTTCGGTTGGTAGGACATCATGCAACCCCCAGTCGCTCGGCTACGAGCGTCAATCGATCATCAGGTTGTACCACGGCGACCCGGATGTTCTGGGCACCGCCCGCGCCGTAGAAATCGCCAGGGCTGACGAGCGCACCGCCTTCAGCGGCCAGGCGCTCCGCGAACGCCCATCCATCGCCGGCGTCGAACCAGAGGTAGAACCCACCCGCCGGCAGCGGGATCTCGAGCCCCGACCAGCGAGACAACGTCGTCGCCATCTGGTCGAGACGCCGGCGGTATCGCTCCCGTTGCTCGGCGACGTGCTCGTCGTCGGCGAGCGCGACGACCGCCGCTGCCTGCGCTGGGCCAGGCACGAGCATCCCGACGTGCTTGCGGACCTCGCGCAAGTAGTCGACGATCGCCGCGTCACCGGCATAGAAGCCGACCCGCAAGCCCGCCAGGTTCGAGCGCTTCGACAGCGAGTGGACGGCGACGACGCCGTCGAGCCCGTGCTCGAGGATCGTGCGGCCGGGTCCGTCCCAGGTGAACTCGACGTAGCACTCGTCGCTGAACACCGGGACGTCGTTCGCGCGGCCCCACGCCGCCGCCGCGCCGAGATCGTCGAGCGCGCCCGTCGGGTTGCTCGGGCTGTTGGTCCACAGCAGCAACGCCCGCGCTGCGTCAGCGGGGTCGATCGCGCCGAGGTCGACTCCGCCGCTCGCGCTCGCCGGCACCGCGACGGGCCGGCACCCGGCGAGGATCGCGCCCATCTCGTACGTCGGGTAGGCGACAGCCGGATAGAGCACCGTGTCGCGCGTCGGCGTGCGGAGCTTCATCCACTGCGGCAGCGTCGCGACGAACTCCTTCGTGCCGATGCATGCGGCCACCTGATCGATCGAGACGTCGACCGCGAAGCGCCGAGCCAGCCACCCTCGTATCGCACGGCGCAGCGCCTCGGTGCCGATGCTCGGCGGGTAGCCCCGCTCGCTGTCCGACGTGGCGAGTGCGTCGAGCACGGCCGCTGGTGGCGGGTCGCACGGCGTGCCGATCGACAGGTCGACGAGTCCACCCTCGAACGCCTCGGCGAGCGGCTTGAACCGATCGAGCCGATCGTAGGGATAGGGCGGGGGGACGAATCCAGCAGCGACGGAGGACATGCACCCGCCATGCTGCCCGACGGGGTCAGTTCGGCGAAACCACGAACTGCGCGAGCCGCCCGACGGACGCTTCCGCCAACCGGGCCCGCACTCGCACACCGCCCGACTCGTGGGCGGTCGACACGACCTCGCCCTCGCGGTGGACGGAGGCGAGGACGTCGCCGCGTTCGTACGGTACGAGGAGCTCGGTGATGGTGGCGAGCGCGCGGAGGCGGTCGGCGATCGTGGCCAGGAAGTCGTCGATGCCCTCGCCCGTGAGCGCGCTGATCGCGACCGCGCCCTCGTGGTCGGCGACCAGCTGCTTGGCCGAGTCGGGCGCGAGGTCGGCCTTGTTCACGACGATCAGCTCGGGCACCCGCTGCGCATCGATCTCGTCGAGCACGATCCGGACGGCGGTGATCTGCGCCTCGGGATCGGGCGCGCTCGCGTCGACGACGTGCACGAGCAGGTCGGCCTCGGCGACGACCTCGAGCGTGCTCTTGAACGCCTCGACGAGCCCGTGCGGGAGCCGCTTCACGAACCCGACCGTGTCGGTCACGAGGACGGGTTCGCCGCCGGGCAGTGCGAGGCGGCGCGTCGTGGGGTCGAGCGTGGCGAACAGCCGGTTCTCGACGAGCACCCCGGCCTGTGTGAGCCGGTTGAGCAGCGTCGACTTCCCGGCATTCGTGTACCCGACGATCGAGATGCTGGCGAGCCCGCTTCGACCACGACTCTTGCGTTGGAGCTGGCGGGTGCGCTGCAGATCCTTCAGCTCCGACTCGAGCTTCGAGATGCGGCTCTTGATCCGCCGCCGATCGACCTCGAGCTTCGTCTCGCCGCTACCGAAGCGGGAGCCGATGCCGCCGCGCTGCTGCGAGAGCTTCGCGCTCGCACCGCGGCGCATCCGGGGCAGCCGATAACGGAGCAGTGCGAGCTCGACCTGCGCGCGGCCCTCGAGGGTGTGCGCGTTCTGGGCGAAGATGTCGAGGATCACCGCGGTCCGGTCGATCGCCGTGCGCCCGAGCAGCTTCTCGAGGTTGTACTGCTGCGCCGGCGCGAGCTCGTTGTCGAACACCACGGTGTCGGCATCGACCGCGAGGCACAGCTCCTTCAGCTCCTCGACCTTTCCCTTGCCGAGGTAGAACGCCGAGTCGGGGTGCTCGCGCCGCTGCTGGATCCGGGCGACCTCGTCGGCGCCGGCGGTGTCGACGAGCAGCGCGAGCTCGTCGAGACTTGCCTCGGTGTCCTCGTCCGTGTACGGCGGCAGCGTCACCCCGACGAGAACGATCTTCTCCCGCGTCGTCCGCTCGATCAGCGTCGTGCCGAGTGCTTCGCCGTATCCGCTCATTGTTCTCCGCTCTCGGCCGCTCGGGCCGGCTCGCTGCGCTCGCTCATCGTTCTCCGCTCTCGGCCGCTCGGGCCGGCTCGCCGCGCTCGCTCATCGTTCTCCGCTCTCTGCCGCTCGGGCCGGCTCGCTCATTGCTCTCCGCTCATGCCGTGATCGTCCCGACGAAGGTCGCCGGGCCGGTCAGCGTGACGTGGCCGCACTCCGGCTCGTGCAGACGCACTGTGGCATCCCCGCCGTCCATGTGCACCACGATTTCCGGTACCGACGCAGCGATGAGGCCCCACTCGACGGCGGCCCATGCCGACGCGCAGGCGCCGGTCCCGCACGCCTCGGTGATGCCGGCGCCGCGCTCGTGCACGCGCATCGTGATCGCGTGCGCCTCAGGGCCCGGCTCGACGACTTCGAGGTTCACGTCGGGCACCTTCGCGCCGAGCGTCGCGAGATCGACGACGAGGATCTCCTCGACGCCGACGACGCTGTGCGGGTTGCCGAGGCCGAGATGGGCGACGGGTCGCATCGGATCGCACCCGAGCGCGTGCCAGCCCGCCGGCGCGTCGAGCGTCGTGACCTCACCCATGTCGACGCTGGCGAGGATCGTCCGGCTGTCGTCCCCGGGTCGGATAGCGACCGTTCGCACGCCGGCATCGGTCGAGATCCGCAGCGTCCCGCTCGTCATCCCGATCCGCGCCGCGGCGGCCTGGGCGAGGCAGCGGATGCCGTTGCCGCTCATCTCGGCCCGACTCCCGTCGGCGTTGTAGAGCACCATGCCGACGTCGCAGGTCGCGGCATCGACGTTCGTCAGCCCGATCAGCAAGCCGTCAGCACCGAACCCGCGGCGGCGGTCGCACCACTGCTTCGCCAGCACTTCGAACGGCAGCCGCACGAGTGGCTGATCGTCGAACAGCACCAGGAAGTCGTTGCCGAGTCCGTGGTGCTTCGTCAGCGTGGTCATCGGTCGATCGCCTTCAGGAGCTCGGGCAGCGCCTCGCCGACGGGGTCGCTGTCGATGTCCAGCCAGCGTATGCGGGGGTCCCGGCGGAACCAACGATCCTGGCGGACCGCGAACTGACGGGTCCGCACGACGATCGCCTGCACCGCCTGGTCGAGCGCGACCCGGCCCTCCAGGTGGTCGATCAGCTCCTTGTACCCGAGCGCTTGGCGGGCGGTGCGAGACAGTCCGCCGGGTGCCGCGAGCAGCCGCTCGACCTCGCCGAGGAGGCCGTCGGCCATCATCTGTCGCACGCGTCGCTCGATGCGCGCCGACAACGCGGCGCGCTCCCAGCGGAGGCCGATCTGCTCGACCCGCGGCTCGCCGTAGACGGTGAGGCCCGGACCGTATGAACTGAACGACCGGCCGCTGCCGATGCACACTTCGAGCGCGCGCACGATGCGGCGCTGGTTGGCAGGCTCGATCCGTTCGGCGGCGAGCGGGTCGAGGCCCCGGAGCCGTTCGTAGAGCGCGGCGATGTCGGTCTCGGCTTCGAGCTCGGCGCGTAGATCGGGCCAGCTGCCGGCGAGGTCGAGGCCATCCGTGATCGCCCGGAGGTAGAGGCCGGTGCCACCGACGATCAGTGGCCGGTGTCCACGGCCGGCGATGCCCGCGAGCGCGCGGTCGTAGGCGGCGACGAAGTCCGCGACCGAGAACGTCTCGCTCGGCTCGACGAGATCGATGCCGTGGTAGCAGAGCTCGGCCCGCTCGGCGGCGGTCGGCTTCGCGGTGCCGATGTCGAGCCCGCGGTAGACCTGCATCGCGTCGATCGAGACCAGCTCGACGTCCGCTCGGATACGCGCTGCGACGTGCGCGAGCGCGGACTTGCCGGTCGCCGTGGCACCGACGATCGCGACCGGTCGCCGAGGCCCGCTGGGCGGGTTCACGACAGGGCGGCGACGGGAATGCGCGTGACGTGTGTGGCGGGTGCGATCACGTCCACGAACGTGCCGCGCAGATGGTGCGGGGCTGCGCCGGTGATCTCGGCCAGGACGTACGTGCCGGGCCGCAAGGGCGATGGCGGCGTGAAGTGCACCAGCTTGTTCTGCCGCGTCCGGCCGCTCGTGATGTTCGGCTCGCGCTTGCTGGGACCCTCGACGAGCAGCTCCTCGACGCGCCCGACACGCGCTTCGTGCTTGGCGAGAGCGCTGCGCTCGACCACGATTCGCAGCCGTTGGAACCGCTCGCCGGCAACGACCGGATCGACGAACCGGTCGGTCATCTCGGCGGCCTCGGTGCCGGGGCGGGGTGAGAAGAGGAACGTGTAGGCGTAGTCGTACTCAGCTGCGGCCGCGACCTCGAGCGTGCGCTCGAAGTCGTCGTCGGTCTCGCCCGGGAAGCCGACGATGATGTCGGTCGAGACCGCGAGATCGGGGACGGTCGCCCTCGCCGCGGCGAGCCGCTCGAGGTACCGCTCCGCCGTGTAACCCCGATGCATCGCCGCCAGCACGGCGTCGCTGCCGGACTGCAGCGGGTAGTGCAGGTGCTCGCACACCGATGCGGTCTCGGCCATCGCCAGGAACGTCTCCGGGCGCATGTCCTTCGGATGCGGGCTGGTGTAGCGCACACGGCGGATGCCAGGTACAGCCCCGACGGCACGGAGCAGGTCGGCGAACAGGGGGCGCAGCCGAACGGCATCGCCGGCCTGGCGAGCGGCGAGCGCGAGGTCGCGCCCGTAGCTGTTGACGTTCTGACCGAGCAGCGTCACCTCGGTCACGCCGTTCCGGGCGAGCTGCTCGACCTCAGCGACGATCTCGTCGAACGGACGGCTGATCTCGCGCCCACGCACCGCCGGGACGATGCAGAACGCGCAGTTGTTGTCGCAGCCGATCTGGATCGTGACCCAGGCGTTGAACGAGCTCTCACGACGAATGGGCAGCGCCGACGGGAACATCGCGTGGTCGTTGATCACGGCCTCGTCGAGGATCTCCGTGACGGGGCCGTGCTCCCAGGCATACGCGACGAGCTCGGCCGCTCGATGGACGTTGTGCGTGCCGAGCACGACGTCGACATAGCCAGCCTTGCGCTGGACGAGATCACGGTCCTTCTGCGCGAGACAGCCGGCAACGACGATCTGACGACCGTCCCGCTCGCCCTTCCACTGCTTCAAGTGGCCGAGCGTGCCGTAGAGCTTGTTGTCGGCGTTCTCGCGGATGCAGCACGTGTTGAGGACGACGACGTCGGCCTCGTCCTCGGACGCGACAGGGACCAGACCGTCGGCTTCGAGCAGGCCAGCGATGCGCTCGGAGTCGTGTTCGTTCATCTGGCACCCGAACGTGCGGAGGAGGTAACGGAGTGGTACCGTTCGGCCTTCGCTGCTCCCGCTCCCTACCACTTAGGACCTCCGTGCCTGCTGACGCTGCAATCCTGGTCCGCCTGTCGAAAGACCACGAGGCGGCTACTTCCAATGCACGCCAGATGGCTGACCTTCTGGAGCACGCCCAGCGGGAGAGTCTGAACGTCGTCCACCGCTGGGTGGAAGTGGGGTCAGGCTACCGAAAGGAGGTAAGCCGCCCGATGTTCCAGGCCGCCATGGACTGGACTACCGCCACGAGCGGCCGCACGCTCCTGGTCTGGAAGCTGGACCGCCTCTCCCGCCGTGGCATGGGGAAGGTCGGTCAGGTCCTAGACGAACTAGAAGCGGTCGGCTCCCGCCTCGTGTCGCTAAAGGATGGGCTGGACTCCTCCGTGCCCGGCCACCGAATGGTCATCGCCATCCTGTCGGAGCAGGCCCGCTCCGAGTCTCAGAACACGTCCGTCCGGACCCGCTCCGCACTCCAGACCCGCCGCAAGGAAGGGCGCTGGCCGGGCGGCCGGGCACCCTACGGCTTCCGGATCGTGACCCGTGCGCTCTCCGCCCGTGTCGCCCACCCGGACGGCTGCCACGTAGACCCCGAGGGCGAGCCTGGGCGCCTCGTGGAGCACCCCGAGCAAGCGGACGTGATCCGGGCGATAGTCGCCAGCGTGCTCGCTGGGGCGACCCTCTACGGAGAGGCGGACCGTCTCAGCGACGCTGGCATTCCCGCTCCGAGGGGGGCGAAGTGGCGTAGTCAGACTCTCCGCACGCTCCTGGCCTCGCCCGTCCTCGTGGGCCACCTGCCTACGGGGAAGGGCTCGACCGTTGCTGCCCGAGGCCCCGACGGCCGCCCTCTGATCGTGGGTCCCGCTCTCATTTCGAGCGCCGACCGCCGCCGCCTGCTGGCCGCCCTGTCCGCTGGGTCGAAGTCCACGGGGAGCGGCCGACGCACGGGCACGGGCCGCCCTCCCTCACACCTTCTTACTGGCGTCCTTCGCTGCTCCGAGTGCCGCTCGGCGATGTCCGGGGGCGGGAGCGGGAGCAATCAGCGGTACGCCTGCTCCCTTTCGCAATCGGGCGGCCAGTGTGGCGGTAACACGGTCTCGCTGCGGAGCGCCGATGCCTACGTGACGGACCGCCTGCTCCGACGCTGGGCCGCCATGGAGCCGCACGACCCCGTGCTGAACGAAGTGGCCGCCGTGCTCCTCGGGCGCCCTCTCGTGGACCCGCTGGGCGCCGCCGATCGTGCCACCCTGGAGAACGAACTAGCCGACCTCCAGGGCCAGCTTGACGAAGTGGCTGCCATCCGCCTGGACCCCGAATTCCGAGGGCCGGACGGCGCCGCCCGGTACGCCCGTCTCCGTGACCCCGTGCTGGCCTCCATTGCTGAGCACGAGGCCGCCCTACGTGCCGCTAGGTCTGCTGAGCCGAACCTGGGCGCCCTTCTGGACCCGACAGAGCTTCGGGAGCTATGGGAGGGCGTGCCAGTGGCGGCCCGCCGTGCTGCTCTGGTGGCCTCTGTGGAGAGCCTGGAAGCCGTGAAGGCGTCCGGCCACGCCAACCGCTTCGATGGTGACGCCCGCCTTCGCCTCGTGTGGTCCTCCCGCCCGGACGCCGACGCCGCCTGAGCGCCCCCGGAGCCCCGCTTTGACACTTAAGCGATGAGGGGCCGCCGTGGGCCTGCCGTCCTCCGTCGTGGTCGTATGACTCGACCTCCACGGTCGTATGACTCGACCGCACGGCCAGCCCCAGAGGCATAAGGCCGACGCTGCGTGCTGACTATGGCCGATCCGCTCACCCTGGGTGGCGGAATCCGATGACGGATGACGGCATGACGGAAGCTCCGTATAGGTCGTACATAGCGATGGTCGTATGACTCGACCAGCCCTCTAGAGGCCTTCGTCATGGGTTTCGTCATGGTCCAGATTCTTTGGCTCAGTGGGGACCGTTCCGGCCGCCCGGACACAACATCTAGTAGAGGTCCGCACGGTCCCGGTAACTCGGCAAAGGTCCCGGGGCCGGGCGGGTCTCTACCGCTCCCGATCCACGGAGCGGCCCGACCTTTGCCTTACCAGGAGCCCCCCATGGCTACCGCAAATATCGACTACGAGAGCGAAGAATACGCCCCAGCGATTGACGCCTTCCTCTCCTCCTCACCGGAGAATGAGACCGTCCGCCCGTTCGTCCAAACCTCAGTGTCGGCCCGCCGCCGGTCCTCGGAGGACGACGGAATCCCCTTCGATCCGTCCTGCTGCTCCTTCCCCGCCTGCTACCGGGAACGCCTCTCGACCTTCCGCAATCAGCGGACCGGCCTCCTCTTCTGCTCAGCCGTCCACCGTGACCAGTTCGGCCGCCGCCGCCGGGACGCCCTGGCCGCCTTCCGCTCCTGGCAGGTGACTGACCTCCCGTCGGTCCTCGCCGCTGAGTCCGCTCGTGCTGACGAGGCCACCGCCCAGGCCGCCTACGCCGCTGAGGAGGTCGCCTGGCTCCGCCGCCAGCTTGACGAGGCCCGAGCCGCCCAGGCCAACCCTGGCCCTCAGGCCCCTCCGGGGCTGCCGCCGCTCGCTGGCGGGCAAGCTCTCGGGCTCGCTGCCGAGCCCGCCGCCGTCGTGCCCGGGCCGACCGCTTCGCCTGCCGCCTCCGTGGCGCCTGCCTCCGTGCTGGTGGAGAGCGTGCCGTCCGTGGTGCGGTCCGACTCGGGGACCGAGCTTGGAGCCAGTGGAGAGGGTGGGAAGCCTGGGAAGGGTGGGAAGCCTGGGGCGGCCCGTAGGCGGCCTGGCGATCCCCGCCGTCCCGCTCGTGCCGGGTGGGAGTCCCCGGCATCCCTGGCCCGCTCGGGCCGTGCTGCTGACCCCGCCTCCGTGTACGTGTACCGATTTCCTGGCGGGACGATCAAGGTGGGCATTGAGGGCACCGCCCGCCGCCGCTCTCGTGTCCACGAGGCCGATGGCGCCACGCTCGTCTGGAGGCAGGAAGCCACGAGGGCCGAGGCCCTGGCGGCAGAGCGATCCACGCTGGACGCCTTCGCCCACGCCCGGGCCCCGCTGCCTGGCGCCCACGTTGGCCGTAGCGAATTCCTCACGGCGGACGTGCTGCCCGAGGTCCTGGCCCACCTGGCGGCCCTCTTCCCGGCGGCCCGCTGACGTGGCGCTCACGAAGGCCGAGCGAGCAGAGAAGGCCCGCCTACTGGCGGAGGGCCTGAAGCTCTGCCGGAAGTGCTCGACGGTCCGCCCCGTGGCGGACTTCAGCGCCAACGCCAGTAGGGCAGATGGCCTCGACCCCCGCTGCCGCCCGTGTAGGGCCGCCTATGCCGCCGCCTACCGTGCCGCCAACCCGGAGCGCCTCCGGGAGCAGGAGGTCGCCTACCGTGCCGCCAACGCTGACCGCATCCGGGAGTACAAAGCCGCCCATTACGCCGCCAACGCCGAGCGCCTCCGGAAGCAATCGGCCGCCTACCACGCCACCAACGCTGACCGCCGCCGGGAGCAGATGGCTGCCTACAAGGCCGCCAACGCTGACCGCATCCGGGAGCAGAAGGTCGCCTACAACGCCGCCAACGCTGACCGCATCCGGGAGCAGAAGGTCGCCTACAACGCCGCCAACGCTGACCGCATCCGGGAGCAGAAGGCCGCCTACCGCCAGACCCCCGAGGGCAAAGCCAGGGACGCCCGAGCAAACGCAAAGCGCCGAGCCGCCCTGTCCGCCTCAGATGCCACCCTGACGGCCGAGGAGTGGGCCACGATCCTGGACCGCTTCGATCACCGTTGCTACGTGTGCGGGGCTCCGTGGGAGGAACTGGAGCACCTGACGCCCCTCTCCCGTGGTGGGACGCACTCGGCGGAGAACGTCCGGCCATCGTGCACCGAGTGCAACCGTGGGACCGGCGGGAAGTGGACCCGAGACCTCCACGAGTGGCTCCCCGAGCGCCTGGCCTTCCTCCGTGAGCAGACCCGCCCGGTGGCCGCCTGAGCATCCCTCCAGACTGAGCAGCCGCCGCCCGGCTGGGACCTAGGGACCGCTATGGCTCCGATCACGCTGTCCCTCGCTCCGCCCGCTCTGAACGAAGCCCGACGTGAGGCCTTCGCCGCTCTGGCCGTGGCGCAAGAGAAGATCGAACGGGCCGACGCCCTCACCAGAGAGTGGCAGTCGAACCTGGCCGCTGGCCGCCTGCCCCTCGTCTGAGGCTCCCACCCCTCGGGGCCCCCTGTGGTGGCTGAGGAACCTTCGGCATAAGTGAGCAGGCGAGCCCTGCATGGAACCTCATAGATAGTGGAGAGAGCCGCCCCGTCACCGGGCCAGCCCTCCCCGCAACATACGCTCCCGAAGGCCTCGGGCAGCCATGGCACTTTGGGAAGTGTGCGCCTCGCAATAGCGGGCCACTCGTCTGAAGTCCAGGGTTACCTTCGGCCCTGGTCCTTCAGAGGAGCGGCCCGCTTTTCGCCGTTTAGGCGACATTTCCCAAAGGACACATTACCCATGCCCGCTACCACTGGCCTCCGTGAGCGCCGCAAAGACCAGGCGCCGAATGACCGCACGGTCAAGGACCTGGAACCGACCCGCCACGACCTCCAGGCTCCTCGTGACCTGGACGCCGCTCTGGCCGACGCCCTTGGCCCGGAGGGCCTCCGCTCGGTCTCGCCTCTCGACACGTTCGGGCTCCTGTCCGACCGCCGAGCCCTGAAGGCCCGCTTGTTTACCCAGGACGCTGAAGGCGCCTTCAAGGGCGAACTGTCGCCCTCGGCGATTGAGACCCTCGGCAATCTCACCAACGCCTTGGAGGCCAACTACGCCGCTCTCGTGGAGAAGGTGGGCGAGCGCACAGCCGCCGACCTGACCCAGGAGGACCTGGGCGCCTGCATCCGCCGTGGCGCTGGCCTGCCTACGGGCGAAGCCCGCTCGCTCCTGTCGGACGGCTCGACCCTCGTGCCGCCGACCACGCTGGCGAAGGAAGTCCTCTCGGCCATCACGTCCCACGGTGGCCTCCTGTCGATTCTGCCGACCAGAGGCGTACTTGGTAGGGGCGTGGGCGAAGCGAAGGTCGCCCGCATCATCACGAACGCCACGACGGCAGAGACGGCTGAGGCCAGCACGATCGCTGAGAGCGGAGACCCCGCCTTCTCGATCGTGACTGCTGGCTCCACCTGGCGCCGACGGGCCGCTCGTGTTCGCATGAGCAATGAGCTCTTGGCCGATGCCCCGGATCTGGCCGTGGACGGCGCCCGCTCGGCGCTGCTGTCGGGCCTCCAGGACATTCTGGAGTCCGCCGTGGCGAACGGCGAGGACTTCGGCTTCACCGATGCCACCGTGGGAATCGCCGCCACCGAAGCGGCTGGGGCCATCCCGACCGTCGCCGAGGTCCTGGCTGCTGCTGGCACCGTCCTGACCGAGGGGATCATCCCGACTCACGCCGTGTTGCACCCGGCTACGTGGGCTGGCATGAGCGGCCGGTCCTCGTCGGTGAAATTCACCGAGGAAACGGACTTGGCGTTGACCTTCTCGTCGGCCCTGCCGCTGGGCACGGTCCTGGTCGGCCGTTTCGTGGATGACGACCGGCGCCACGCCCAGCTGACCTACCGGCTGCGTCCCGTCGTGGAGGCGTCCCGGGTGAGCCCGGCCACGTTCGTCACCGACTCGACGGACTACAAGCTCCAGGTCCGCTGGAGCCTGGCGATCTGGGATACCGACGCCTTCGCCCTGGTGGTTCCCACCACCCCGTGACCTTCCACCCTCACCCTGTCCCCGGCGGCTACCGGGGGCGGGGTGAGGGCACACCCCTACCCCCGCAACCTCCAGAAGGAGACCGGAAATGCGTTCCACCCTTAAGAGTCAAACGTCCGCCCCTCGCCGCTGCTCTGCCCCGCATTGCACCGACCGAGCGATTACCGATACTCCCGACCTCTGCCCCGTCCACACCGAGTCGCAATGGCAGCGAGCCATGGCCGTCTCCATTGCGAAGTCTCTGGACCGGGCCCGGGCTGAGGGCCGCCGTGAGGATGCCCGCCAGCTAGAGCGAGACCTGGCCGACGCTCTCTATGCGAGCCGTTACCCGGACCCGCCATCGGTCCTAATGGTGGGAGGCGTCCGCCACGAGTACCGCCCCGATGACCGCCCCGAGCAGAGCGTTACCGCCCGCCTCGTGAGCGCCCTGGGCCTGTCGTGAGCGCCCCCATGCTCATGCCCCGAGCCTGCGTCTACTGCGGGCTGACCTACCACCCGGTGATCGAATCCCAGCGTTTTTGCTCGCCCTCGTGCCGGGCCGATGCGAAGCGCCTGGACTACTCGGCGGCTCGTGCGCTGGCCCGGACGCCACTGTCCGCCCGTGAAGCCCACGAGGCCTCACAGGCCCGCATCCGTGGCGCCGTGAAGGCCATCGGCCTGCCCGCCCGCCCGATCCCCTCGTGGGAGCGATAGTGACCGGCCTACCGAAGCCGTGCCTTTCGCCAGGCTGCCCTGCCCTTACCACGGGCGGGGCCGCCCGCTGCCCCGCCCATACCAGAGTCCAGGAGGCTGGCCGCCAGGCTGCTCGCCGTGCTCGCATGGCCTCGGGCGATGGTGCTGCGGCCCGCCTGCGTGTGGCCCTGCGCCGTGCTGGGGCTGGGGACTGCGCTGCCTGCTCGCTGCCCTTCCCCGCCGCCGCTCTCCGTGTCGATCACCGCATAGCTCTGGTGGATGGCGGGCGAGATACAGACCTAAACCTTCAGGTCCTCTGTTCACCCTGTCATGTAAAGAAGACGAGCGCCGAAGCATCGGCCCGTGTTTCTCGCCCGGGCGAAAGTTCCCGCTAATCGCCCCGTCAACACCCCGACTCGCCCTCGCACACTCACAGCCATATCAGCCCTGAATCCCCCATAAGACCACCGTAAGGACCCCCCTAATGGCACCCCGTCCAAAGGCCATCCGAGCCGATGACCGCCCCTCTCGCCGCCGTGGTGAGCCCACCATGCGCCCGGCTACTCGCACGGCCACCCGCACCACCCCGAGCGCCCCTCCAGCCCCTCCTCAGCCGCTCAGCCCCGCCGCCCTCGTGGTCTATGAGTCCGTCTGGTCGGCCTCGCCCGGCTACAAGCCGACCGATGCCCGGGTGATCGCCCGCTACGCCGATCTGACCGCCAGACGCTCGGAAATGCTGGCCATCCTCGCCGTGGAGGGCTGGACGTGCCCCGGCGGCTCCGGCCAGCCGGTCGCCCATCCCCTGGCGAAGATTGTGGACGCCACAGAAGGCAAGCTCTCCACGCTGGAGGACCGCCTGGGACTCTCGCCTGAGTCGCGTATCCGCCTCGGCCTCGGCCCGGTGGCCCCCGTGTCGAAGCTGACGGCCTTCATGGCCGCCGACAACCTCGAAATGAGGGCCTGAGCCATGGCAGACCTCGCACTTCCAGCCTCATTGAAGACCGAAATGGACGACCTGAAGCGCCGCCTTTCGGCCATGGAGATGGCCCCCCGTCTCCAGACCTCCAGCCTCAGCGCCGGGACGCTCTCACTACTCGACTCCGATCGCCAAGTAATCGTCCGTATCGGCGTGCAGCCGGACGGGCGAGAGTCCGCCATCGACTTCTACGATCCAGCGACGGGACGTGCTCTCGTGTCGCTGGGTGAGATAGCCCCGAACGTCTATGGCATCCGAGTGGTGAACGACGCCGGGCGGCCCATCTTCGGTACGTCCGCCGATGGCCAGACCTCGCCATACGCCCCATTTACCTGGACGCCCTCACCGGACGTGCCGCACGATGCGAACGGCCGCCCCACGGTCACGAGCACCGGAACGTGGCTCACGCTCGCTCAGGCCTACGTCTATGCGACTGCTCTGTATGCCACGCCATCCGCCACGTTTGAGCCCGCTGGCTCGCCGCACGATGTCCGCTTCACTGCGGCCGAATTCGGCGCCTCTGCTCAAACCCTCTTCACCGCCACGGGCGTCACGTCCTCCACGCCGATCGCCGCTTCCGGCAACCTGGACGGCTCGGGCACCGTGGACGGGGGCGACCCGCTCGGGAGGCTCTACGTCTTCAAGCTGGAAGCCCGCCGCACGTCGGGCGCTGGCGTCGGCTATCTGAAGATCAATAGCAACGGCTTCCTTTCGCCATGAGCGCTGCACCGCCTTTCCGGTCCCTCGTGGGCCCGCTCTCGACCGCCACCGGGGCGAAGCATTGCCCCGCCTGCCGCCGCTATCAGCCGGGCCCCGCCTGGCTGGACCGCTGGGGCAATTACCGCACGATGGCGCACCGCTGCTCGCCGTGCATGGATGCCGCTACCGCTGCTCGTGTCGCCCGACTGGAGCCCGCAACATGAAAGCCACCGCTGACCTCCTGGCCGACCCAGAGGACGACTTTGAGCCCGACGCCACCGACCTCTACGAGCACGAGGCCGACGACCTAGACCCGGAGCCCGAGCCCGCCGCCATCCGCCACGTCATGGGCGGCCCGTGCGCCCGCTGCTCGCTGCCTTTCGCTGAGCCGCTCCGCCTGCTCTGCCCCGCCTGCTCGGCCGCCGTCCGGGAGGAGTCCCGAGCGAGGGTCCGAGCCCACACCTGATCTAGCTGGCCGGTGGGGAGATTAGGGGCTCCCCTCCTGGCCCGCTGACGAACCGCCCCCGCCCCTGGCCCTCGTGGCTCGGAGCGGGGGCCTTTCGTCGTTCTATGTCCTGACACTTAAGCGAGGAGTGCGCCGCCCGCTACCCGCCGAGCCACGCCCCGATGACGCTGGCGCCCACGGCCGCCGGGAGGTCTACCGATTGCTCCACGATCCAGCCCCGCAACCGCTCCCATGCTGAGCGCCGCACGCCTTCGTCCTCGCTGAGGAGGTCGCCCCGAAGGTCTCCAGCCATCGCCCCGTCCTCCGTGTCCAGCCAATCGAGTAGCGCCGCTGGTGCCGCCGCCGTGACCGAGTAGTAGACGACCCCACCCGAGCCTCCGCCGCCACCGGCTGCCCCTCCGCCGCCACCGGCCGCTCCACCGTCGCCCGCCGCTCCGCCCGCCCCTCCGTGGCCGCCAATGAAGTCCGGCACGTCTGGGCGAGTGACTCGCTCAGCCAGCGCCAGGCCTAGCAACTGGAGCACCGTCGCTAGCTTCTCCTCGATCCGGTCCAGCCGCTCGCCCACGTCGTCCATGCCCCCACGGTAGGCGCCCTTTAACTCTTAAGCCAGGGAGCTTCAGAATTACAGCTTCCCGAAGGTGCGCAGCACGTACGTCCTGTCCGTCATACAGCGAACGAGGCTACCGGTCGCCTATCGCCGTCTCTCGCTCGCTGCGCTCGCTCCGTTCCGGCGAACTCGTTAGCAGCCGCCCTACGGCGGCGCTGAACGACCTGAAGCTGGTCGAACGGCAAAGCCGCTCGACCAGCGGTGGGGGAACCGCCGGAGGCCGTTCCCCCACACCCCCTCGGCCGGACGCGAACCTTCCGCACGCGAGAGGCGCAACCATTTACCCACCCGCGTCACTTCGCTCGTCTCAGGGTCCTGATCCATTTGCCATCGCCAGCAGCCCACCACGGCGGCGAGCTGCGACCCGTGACCCGCACAGTCAGGTGAGGTCGATGGGCTCTTCGTCGCGTTCGGTGAACGGCTCCTCGACCGCATCGCCGAGGCCGGCCGCGACCTTCACCTTCTCGGAGACCTCCATCATCATCTCAAGGTTCTCGGAGAGGAAGTTCTTGGCGTTCTCACGGCCTTGGCCGAGCTGTTCACCTTCGTAGGTGAACCACGCACCGGACTTCTTCACGATGCCGAGCTCGACCGCCATGTCGAGCAGCGAGCCCTCACGGCTGATGCCCTTGCCGTACATGATGTCGAACTCCGCCTGCTTGAACGGCGGAGAGACCTTGTTCTTCACGACCTTCACGCGAGTGCGGTTGCCGACCACCTCGGCGCCGTCCTTGATGGACTCGATGCGGCGGATGTCGAGCCGGACCGACGAGTAGAACTTCAGCGCGCGGCCACCCGGCGTCGTCTCGGGCGAGCCGAACATGACACCGATCTTCTCCCGCAGCTGGTTGATGAAGATCGCGATCGTGTTGGTCTTGTTGAGGTTCGCCGTCAGCTTGCGCAGCGCCTGGCTCATCAGCCGGGCCTGGAGCCCGACGTGCGTGTCACCCATCTCACCTTCGATCTCGGCGCGTGGGGTGAGGGCCGCCACCGAGTCGATCACGACGACGTCGAGCGCGCCGGATCGGACCAGCATGTCGGCGATCTCCAGCGCCTGCTCCCCGGTGTCGGGCTGGGAGATGAGCAGCTGGTCGACGTCGACCCCGATCGCCCGGGCGTAGATCGGGTCCATTGCGTGCTCGGCATCGATGTAGGCGCAGATGCCGCCGTTGCGTTGTGCTTCGGCGACGACGTGCATCGCCAGCGTCGACTTGCCGGACGACTCCGGACCGTAGATCTCGACCACACGACCCCGGGGCAAGCCACCCACGCCGAGGGCCACGTCGAGCGCCATCGCGCCGGTGGACACCGTCTGGATGGCCAGCGTGCCCTTCTCCCCCATCCGCATGATGGAGCCCTTGCCGAACTGCTTGTCGATCTGGGCCAGCGCCATGTCCAGCGCCTTCTCCCGCTCCACGCTCATGTCGTTCCCTTTCCTGGCGGACCACCGGCCCGTCCCTGCCATCGTCGGACGTCGCCCGACCTGCCTGCTGTTCGGTAGGGGCCGGATCTCACGGTCCCGAGTCGTTCGGTCGGCACCCTACGAAGGGGGTGTGTCAGAGTTGCCGAGTCGCTCGAATGACAGCAGCGTAACTGCGAACGAGTGTTCGATCAAGGACCAACCACGGGGAATCGCGTCAGGTCCGACCGAACCGGCGGCGGCGGGCGTCCGCAGGCGCGTGCGCGTCGGCGTCCGCCAGTTCGGCCTCACTCGGTGGACGCATCGCGAGGTCGACCGCGAGCCAGAGCGTGTACGTGATCGGGTGGATCACGAGCGGGACGATGACCGCGATCCCCAGCAGCACCGCGACGAGCGGCGCGACGGGGAGCTCCGGGTAGGTCACGATCGTCATCACGACGAGCACCGCGAAGATCAGGCCGAACGTGATGATGATGTTGATCGTCATCGAGCCGGTCATGAACCCGTCGGTGTTGCGGTTCCACGCGAAGCCGCACGTGTGGCAACGATCGTCCTTGCGCCACCACTGACGGAACCAGCCGCCCCGACCACCGCACAGTGGGCAGCGGCGGAGCGCACCGCGACCGACCATCGTCGGGAAGCTCGGCCGAGTGCGCTGCGGCGTCGCCGCTCGGTGCCGTGGGTGGTTCGGCGGCGGCGCCACGTCAGGCAGTCAGCTCCGACACGAACTCGTCGAACACGTCCGCGTAGTGCATCGCGTCCGAGTCGGAGTGCATCACCGAGATCAGCCACTGCTCGTCGAGCCCCGGGGGCAGCAGCACACCG
This sequence comes from Acidimicrobiia bacterium, assembly GCA_050248955.1. Lineage (GTDB taxonomy): Bacteria > Actinomycetota > Acidimicrobiia > Acidimicrobiales > Ilumatobacteraceae > JBFWRK01. Next base: position 714,608 of record JBFWRK010000001.1, on the reverse strand, counting down.
CGGTTGATGCCGTGGATCCACTGCGCGTACGCGAGGTCGAAGTCCGTCGCCTTGTAGTCGCGGTAGTTGCGGATCGGCTCGGGCGCCCACGTGACGCACCCCTTCGCTCCGAACTGCACCGTGTGCGCCGGCAGCCCGGAGCGCTCGATCGTCGCCTGGCAGCGATCGAGCAAGCGGCGGTTCAGCGCCACGGTGGCCTGCGTGACCTCCGGTGTGCAGACCTCGCCGAGCACCGCCTTGGCCGCGGCCATCACCAGCGGGTTGCCGTTGTACGTGCCGAGGTGCAGCACCTTCCCGGCCGTGATCGTGTCCATGTACTCGCGCTTGCCGCCGAACGCGCCGATCGGCAGACCGCCGCCGATCGACTTCGCGAGCGCGACGAGATCGGGCTGCACGCCGAGCGCCCCGGTGGCGCCGCCCCAGCCCGCCGTGATGCCGGTCTTCACCTCGTCGAAGATCAGGAGCGTGCCGTACTTCTGCGTGATCGCCCGCACCGTCTCGAGGTAGCCGGGCTGCGGCATGCAGATGCCGATGTTCTCCATCACCGGCTCGACGATGAAGCACGCGACGTCACCGGCGGCGAGCACGCGCTCGAGCGCGTCGGCATCGTTGTACGGGATGACGATGGTGTCGGCGAGCACCGCACGCGTGATGCCGGCGGTCGCCGGGATCGCTCGTGGAGCATCAGCGGGGCCGGCCTCGGAGAGCGGTGGCTTCATCGAGATCATCACCTCGTCGTGATGCCCGTGATAGCCACCTTCGACCTTGACGATCTTCTCCCGGCCGGTGACGCCTCGCGCGACCCGGATCGAGTCCATCGTCGCCTCCGTGCCCGAGTTCGTGAAGCGCCACAGGTCGAGCCCGTAGCGCGCGGCGAGCATCTCGGCGACGTCGGCGTTGGACTCGCACGGCGTGACGAACAGCGTGCCGTCGTCGAGCTGCGCCTCGATCGCCTTGCGGACGATCGGGTTCATGTGACCGGCGAACAGCGCGCCGAAACCCATGTCGTAGTCGACGTAGCGGTTGCCGTCGACGTCCTCCATCCACGATCCCTGTGCGCGGCGGACGACGATCGGATGCGGGTCGTAGGCCTGGAAGCTCGACGGCACGCCGAGGGGCAGCACCTTGCGAGCCCGCTCTGTCGCCCGTTGCGACCCGATCGTGTTCGCCGAGTACACCCCCAGCTCGCGGGCGGTGATCGCACGAGCCCGCACCGCGAGCTCGTTGGTCGTGGATTCCGTTGCCGACATTGGGGTCTCCCTACGAATCACGTAGGTGGAAGGCTACTACACGATGGATTCCGCTGCCACCGACGTCGCCGGCTCTCTGCTACGCCGACCACCTCGCGGCGACGAGCGGAAACGAACTGGAGGATCTTGGCGCTTCGTGTGCCAGAATGACAGCCCTCATGGTGGGCGTAGCTCAGCCTGGTTAGAGCGTCAGGTTGTGGCCCTGAAGGCCGGGGGTTCAAGTCCCCTCGCTCACCCCAATGCGGTCGGTTGGGTACGGCGCTCCGTGCGCCGTACACTCCCGCCCGCAACTGCGCCTCTAGCTCAACGGCAGAGCAACGGACTCTTAATCCGCAGGTTCTGGGTTCGAAACCCAGGGGGCGCACCACATCACCAGCCGGCTCAGCGCACAGGGCGGAGTCGCCATCGTGGACGATGGATCTGCTGGGCGTCGGCTGTTGGCACATGCGCAGGCGACGATGGGTCGAATCCCGGCGCCCGACAGCAATGTCATGCCATCGAGCGCGGCATGGGACGCTGGCACCGCCACAGCCACCAGCGGTTGCTGGGTCTCGTTGCCTAGGACTGTGACGAGGCTCTTGCAGGTTCTCCGCTTGGCTTGCTCGTCGAGCAGCACCGGGACCAGATCGTCGCGCTGGTTTGTCGCCAGCACGCCCGATCTATCGCGGTGTTCGGATCCGTTGCCCGCGGCGAGGCCACCGACGCGAGCGACATCGACTTCCTGGTGGAGTTCGAACCAGGCAGCTCTCTTCTCGATCTGATTCATCTCGAAGAGGATCTCGCGGACCTGCTCGGCGTCCGCGTCGACGTCGTGTCGACCGGTGCACTGCTCGATCGCGACCACGAGATCCGCCGCGACGCGCTCCCGCTGTGAGCCGCTCGAGCGATGCATCGAGATCTTCGGCGAGGCGGCGAAGTCCATCTCGAGCGATCTACGAAACGCGCATCCAGAGATCCCGTGGAGCGACATGGCCAAGATCCGCGACCGACTGAGCCACCACTATCACCGGATCGACCATGCGCTTCTATGGACAATCGCCGAACAGAACGTTCCTATCGCGGCTGGAATGGTCCGCCAGATCCAGCCACCCCAGGACGAGTCCCGATGATCCGGCCAACCAGCTGTTGAAACCGGCCCCTGACCGCGGGGTGGCGGTTGGGGACGTCTCTGTGTCACAACCCGTGCGGAGGCGCAATCGCGGCGAGCTCGCCGACTGGTGCTGCGGCCGATCGAGATCGAGATCCCGACATCGAGGATCGCAGTCCATAGCGTCGGGCCATCGCAGCGACGGCGTCATCGTCGAACGGCCCTGCTTCGTCCTGCCATTCGGCGAGGAAGTCCTCGAGCGCTTGTTGAGGATCGACTTCAGCGGACAGATTTCGCAGCGCCTGGCGGATCGCGTTCGAACGCCCTCCGTCGGCAACCGTCCCTGCCGCGACGGACGAGCGGCCCAGGTCGGACCGCGTAGTCTGCGCCTCGGCTGAGGGGGTCAGGGTGTCGCTGTCCGATCGTTTCGCATCGTGGTTCGGTCGCCAGCCGACGAAGGCCCCGATCCAAGGTGTGCGCACCGCGACGGTCGTCGACCACGCCGACCCCAACGGCGTTGGCCGGGTGCTGATCGCCTTCGCTGGAGATCCGGAGGACGGCACCCGACAGTGGGCGCGCACGGCGACCCTGATGGCAGGGCCGGACCGCGGCACCTGGTTCATCCCCGACATCGGCGACGAGGTGCTGGTCGCCTTCGAGCACGGTGATCCGCGGTATCCCGTCGTCGTCGGCTCGCTCTGGCACGGGCACGCACGACCCCCCGAGCAGATGGGCGTCGAGAACGGCCGTCGTGGCGTCGTCACCCGCAGCGGAGCCCGGATCATGATCGACGACACGGGCGACCGTTCCGTGGTGCAGGTGGAGACCGGCGCCGGTCAGCGAGTCACGCTGGATGATGGGCCGCCGAGCACGGTGACCATCGCCGACGGCACGGGGAACACGATCGTCCTCGACGCCAGCGGCGTGGCGGTGACCAGTTCGTCGAAGGTCACGATCACGGCGAGCGCAGTCACCGTCACCGCGTCGCAGGTCGCGCTCAACTGTGCGATGGTCGATGTCGCGGGCGTGCTCAAGTGCGACACGATGATCGCCAACAACGTGGTCGCCAGCAGCTACACGCCAGGGGTCGGCAACACCCAGTGACGGGTTGCAGAACGCGCCGGAACGAGCGCTCTGCGATCCGCGCCGAACGCGACGGTCAGCGTGCGGACCACGTCGCGGCCCGTCACGTTCGTGCGAAGCTGAGACGACTGGTCGTGGTCCGTACGAACACCGGCCCGGTAGCAGGGGGACATCGATGAAGACCATCGCCATCATCGGCGCCGGACCCGGGCTCGGTCTGGCGTTGGCCCGCACGTTTGGGCATCACGACCATCACGCTGCACTGGTGGCCCGCAGCCGGGCGCGGCTCGACGAACACGTCGCGCTCCTCGCCCGGGAGGGCATCCGCGCGAGCGGTCATGTCGCCGATGTCCTCGACCGCCCCGGGTTGGCCCGGACGATCCATGACATCGAGCGACACAACGGGTCGATCGACGTGCTCGCGTACAACCCGACGCCGAAGGGTGAGCAGCTGCGGTTGCCGGAGGAGATGGACGTCGAGAGCGCTCTGTTCCAGCTGAACTACTCGCTCCTCGGCACGATCGAGTCGGTTCGGGCCGTGCTGCCGGGGATGTTGGCGCGCGGTGACGGCGCGCTGTTGCTCACCGGTGGCTACTCCGCTCGCTACCCGGTCCCGTCCCACGCGAGTGCGGGCGTGGCCCTCGCGGCACAGCGGAACTACGCGTACGTCCTGAACCGCGGGCTTGCGGACCGCGGTGTCTATGCCGGCACGGTGACGGTCGCCGGCCTGATCCGAGGTACGCCGTCCGGGGACGAGGTCCTGGCGGCACCACCCGAGCAGCGAGCGGCATTCGAGCCATTGCTGATCGACCCTCAGGACATCGCCGACACGTACTGGGACATGGTGACGAAGCGCGACCGTGTGGAGGAAGTGGTCGGGAACCCCGCTCTGGTCGAGGCCACCTTCCGATAGCAAGTGCGTCAGCTCGGGGCGGCAGGCGGTTCTGGTGGCCAGGCGTCGCCGAAGGAGACGCCGAGGTCGCGGCCGGACTCGATCGTGTCGCAGTCGATCGGGACGTTGCGCAACTTCGTCACCGCCGAGATGAGCGGTACGAACTTCACCGTCGGCGAATCGAGGGCGACCATCACCCCACGGTGGCCGAGCTCGAGCCCGCGGACTGCCGCGGCGCCGAAGCGGAGGCCGAGCAGGCGATCGAGCGACGTCGGTGTCCCCCCTCGCAGCAGGTGGCCGAGCACGACCGTCCGAGCTTCCTTGCCGGTCAGCCGCTCCAGCTCCTTTGCGACCACCACGCCGATCCCGCCGAGGCGCTCGGCCTGGCCGACCGTCTGGCCGATCACCGAGTAGTGGCCGCCGCGCGGACTCGCGCCCTCGGCAACGACGACGATGGCGTAGCGCGATCCCCGCTCCTCGCGGCGAGCGATCATCGCCGCGACGTGTTCGAGCTCGAAGGGGATCTCGGGGATCAGGATCGCGTGCGCGCCGGCCGCCATGCCGGCGTTCAACGCGATCCAGCCGGCATAGCGGCCCATCAGCTCGACGACGAAGATCCTGCTGTGCGAGGTGGCAGTGGTGAACAGGCGGTCGATGCCCTCGGTCGCAACGCTGACGGCGGTGTCGAACCCGAACGTCGAATCCGTCATCTCGAGGTCGTTGTCGATCGTCTTCGGGACGCCGATGACCCGTAGACCGGCGTCGGAGAGTCGCTGTCCGATCGACAGCGAGCCATCGCCCCCGATCGTGATGAGCGCATCGATCCCGGCGCTCCGGAACATGCCGACCAGCTCGTCGGTGCGATCCACCGTCGTCCACGACCCGTCGTCTGCCTGCACCGGATAGGCGCAGGGGTTCCCTCGGTTGGTGCTCCCGAGGACCGTGCCGCCGAGATGCCCGATGCCGCGCACGAAGTCGCGCGTCAGCTCGATCGTTCCCCCGCTCCCGGGGTACTCCTCGGGGAACATGAGCCCGTTGAAGCCGTCGCGGATGCCGACTACCTCCCAGCCCCTGCGCACGGCAGCCAACGTGGCGGCTCGGATGACGGCGTTGATGCCGGGAGCGTCGCCACCCCCGGTCGAGATGGCGATCTTCACGACCTCACTCTTAGCAGCCCTGGACGGCTTCTCTGTCCAGGCACCGGATGTTCACGGGCGGGCAATGGGCTCAGCGCCTGGGTGCTCGCAGGCGCGCACGCTCGGACCGTCGGCGCCGATCACGCCTCGATCAGTTTCGGATCGCGCCCTCGAGCAATCGCACGGCTTCTGCAAGCGCGCTCGGCATCGTGGTGTCGAAGGCGACCAACGTGGCACCGGCGTACCGGATCTCGAAGCGCTGGAGATCGGCACCCTCTGCCGGGTAGGTCCGATCCTCGTCGAAGAGACCGGACCGATCGAGCTCGGCCACGATCGTCTCGACCGTCGTCTCGTCGAGCTGCTTCTCGGAGATCAAGCCGCTGACCTCGGTCGTCGCCGTCCCGTCCCTGGCGATCACGATGCTCCGCATCTGGTTGGCGAATCCGCCCTCGACCTGAAATGAAACCAGCATGGCCGTGCCCTCCTCGTGGGTGGTCGGTGGTGGCTCGGAAGTGCTCAGCGTGGAGGATGCCACCGATCCCGGAGGCGGGGTGCCCGAGTCGGACTCCCCGCCCCCACACGCGATGACGGTGACAGCGACGATCGCGACCAGCACCCTGATCGGCGCCAGGCGTGATCGGCCCCGATCAGCCAACGCCGACTGCCCGCCAGGCACCTCGCACGACTTGAGTTGCACCCTTCGGAACGACGCCGGCCTTGACCAGGATCCGGGCGGAGTTGCCCACCTGCTCAGCGGCCTGGGCGAAGGTTGCCGATGGGGCCAGGTTGTGCAACGCGTGGTACCAGATGCGGGTCGCCTCCATCGTGCTCCCGAGCTCCGACGCGGCCAGGTAGAACGCACGGTTCGGGATGCCCGAGTTGATGTGGACGCCTCCGTTGTCGGCGTTGCCCTGATAGCGGTCGTCGTAGTGGGCCGGCTGCGGATCCTTGCCGAGGATCGCGTTGTCGTACGCGGTGCCCGGATGCTGCATCGATCGGAGCGCTTCGCCGTAGAGGCCGGGCCCCATGATCTCGTCGCCGATCAGCCAGTCGGCGTCGGCGGGGGTCTCGCCGCCGGCCCACTGCGTGATCGCCGTTCCGAAGACATCGCTGAAGTGCTCGTTCAGCGCCCCGGACTGGTTCTTGTAGATGAGTCCCGACGTGAACTGGGTGACGCCGTGGGCGAGCTCGTGGGCCACGACATCGAGCGAGCGGGCGAAACCGCTGAAGATGACGCCGTCACCGTCACCGAAGGTCATCTCGTCCCCATCCCAGAACGCGTTGTTGTAGTTCGTCGCGAAGTGGACGTTGAGCACGAGGTCGAGCGCTCGGTTGTCGATCGAGTTGCGGTTGAGCACCTCCTTGAAGAACGCGCGGACCACACCTGCGTTGTCGTACGCGAAGGTGGCGTCCGCGTCATCCGTCTCCTGGTCGCCCTCTGCTCGAACCAGCTTGAGGCGCAGCGCCGTACCGTGCTGGCAGTCGTACACCTCGCGCCGAGCGGTGCCAGTGGCAGGCGGTGCGATGGGCATCGCTTCCGGGGCGGGCGGCGCCGCCCTCGTCTCGGCGGCGCGGCGCTTGCGCGCGTCTGCGGCGAGCGCCGACGCCTCCTTGCTGGCGGCTGTCCCGTCGACCTTCTTCGCAACCGCCTCCTGCACGTGAGGCGGGACGAACGTGCACGCGCCCGTCTTGTGACATCCAGTGTGCTTCGACATGCGTCCTCCTGTGGGTCGCCTGTCCAGTCGGACAGCTACGCATGAAGAGACGCGGCAGACGCTCCCGATACGTCTTTCCTCGCGGTCCGTCGAATGTTGTCGCCGGGGAACGTCGAGGCTGCGGCCGAGCTCGACCGCAGCGAAGCCGACGTCCGTCACTAGTGTCCATCTCGCCGATTCCGCCACGAAGGGAAGCCCCCGTGCCCAGTCCTGGAATGCACTCCGGCGTCGCCACCGACGATGCGCTGAACCTCTCGATGTCCGAACACGCCGTACCGCTGTACGAGCAGGTGAAGGCGTTCATCGCGAACGAGATCGAGCCGATCACCGAGGAGTACTTCCGCCTCGGCGAGGGTCGGGCGGATCGCTGGTCGTATGCGCCCGGGCAGCTCGAGCTGCTCGACTCCGTCAAGGCTAAGGCGAAGGCGAACGGGCTCTGGAACTTCTTCCTGCCGAACGCCGAGACGGGTGAGGGGCTGTCGAACCTCGACTACGCCTACATCGCCCAGGAGCTCGGTAAGAACCCGCTCGCCTCCGAGTGCCTGAACTGCAGCGCCCCCGACACGGGCAACATGGAAGTGCTCGAGCGGGTCGGCACGCCCGAGCAGAAGGCGCAGTGGCTCGAGCCGTTGCTCAGCGGCGAGATCCGCTCGGCATACGCGATGACCGAGCCGGATGTCGCCTCGAGCGATGCCAAGAACATCCGGTGCCGCGCAGTGCAGGACGGCGACGAGTGGGTGATCAACGGCGAGAAGTACTACATCTCCGGCGCCGGCGACCCTCGCTGCAAGATCATGATCTGCATGGTGCAGACGAGCCCGGACGCGCCGCCCCACAAGCGCCAGTCACAGATCCTCGTGCCGATGGACACCCCGGGCGTCGAGATCCTCGAGGCGATGCAGGTCTTCGGCGAGGACGACGCACCGCACGGTCACATGCACCTGCGGTTCAAGGACGTGCGTGTTCCGACCTCGAACATGCTGCTCGGCGAGGGCCGCGGGTTCGAGATCTCCCAGGTGCGCCTCGGCCCTGGCCGGATCCACCACTGCATGCGCTCGATCGGCGTCGGCGAGAAGGCACTCGAGCTCATGGTTCGGCGCGGGCTCGGCCGCGAAGCGTTCGGCAGGCCGATCGCCCGCCTCGGCAAGAACACCGAGGTGATCGCGAAGGCGCGGATCGAGCTCGAGGCGATGCGGCTCATGGTGCTGCGCGCGGCGAAGGCGATGGACGTGATGGGCAACGCCGAGGCGCGCGTCTGGGTCAGTGCCGTCAAGGCGATGGTGCCCGAGCGGGTGTGCAAGATCATCGACGAGGCGATCCAGATCCACGGCGCCACCGGCGTGTCACAGTGGACACCGCTCGCTCGGATGTACGCGAGCCAGCGGACGCTGCGCCTCGCGGACGGGCCTGACGAGGTGCACTGGATGGTCGTCGGTCGCGCTGAGCTCACTCGCTACGAGAGCGAGCCGGCCACCGGCCCCGTCAGCACCGATCGCTCGGGGATGTTCTCCGGGCCTGCCTGAACGGGGCGGCGACGCTCGTCGGGCGCTCCCCGGTTCGGATGTAGAATTTCTGTTCGACAGACAAACACGTCGTCGACTGTGGGGGCAGGAATGCGAGTCGGGGCGATCTTCTCCCAGGCGGACAGTGGCGTCGACCCGGACGCCATCCGCCGGTGGGCACAGGGCGTGGAGGCCGCTGGCTACGCGCACCTGATGGCGTACGACCACGTCGTCGGCGTCGCCGCCGCCCGTCTGGGTCCAGGGCCTTTCGGCAACTTCCCCACCGCGCCCTACACGGCGGAGGACACCTTCCACGAGATCATCGTCCTGTTCAGCCACCTCGCGGCGGTGACCACGTCGCTCGAGTTCGTCACGAGCGTCCTGATCCTCCCACAACGCCAGGCTGCCGTGGTGGCGAAGCAGATCGCGACGTTGGACCTCCTCAGCAGCGGGCGGGTACGGCTCGCGGTCGGCGTCGGGTGGAACGCCATTGAGTACGAGAGCCTCGGAGCGCGCTTCGCGCACCGCACTCGGATGCTCGACGAGCAGATCGACGTGCTGCGCGCCTTGTGGACCGGGCCGCTCGTGACGTTCAGCGGCGAGTTCCACCATCTCGACCGCGTCGGGATCAATCCCCTCCCTACCCGGACGATTCCGATCTACATCGGCACGAGTGGGTCGGACGCGGCACTCCGGCGCGTCGTACGGCGGGCCGATGGCTGGATGCCACTGCTGATCCCGGGGCTCGATCCGATCGACATCGGATCGGGCGTTCGGCGACTCCGTGAGATCGCCGAGGAGGAAGGCCGTGATCCGGCGACGCTCCCGATGCACGGTCGCGTGTACCTCGGCCCGACGTGGCAGCGCGAGCTCGACGAGGCGCAAGCACTCGGGTTCTCCGATGTGTCCATCGGGTTCAACCGGCTCGCCGACCCTGGCCGCAGCCATGAGGTCCACCTCGAAGCACTGCTCAGCGCGAAGAACGAGATCGACGCCATGACGACGTGACGTCGCCGTGGTGTCGCACGGAGCGAGCGACCGCATGCGACCGAAAGGAACGGACATGAACATGCTGGGCTTCGGCCAACCCGAGGGTTCGATCATCCAGTTCGCCTACACGGTGCCGGATCTCCACGCCACGATGGCCGCGTACACACGCCAACTCGGCATCGGCCCCTGGTTCCTCGTCGAGCACTTCCCGGGATCGGAGATGGAGTACCGGGGAGCGCCGACCGACGTCGACTTCAGCCTCGCCATGGCGTTCTCGGGGACCATGGCCGTCGAGGTGATCCAGCAGCACGGCGAAGCGCCCTCCGTGTACCGAGAGACCATCGATCGGCAGGGTCACGGGTTCCACCACTGGGGCATCGCGACCCGTGACTTCGACCGCGACGTCCGGAGATACGAGGACCTCGGCTACACCCGCGCGTTCTCCGCCCGAGCGCCCGTGGGCGATCGGATCGCCTACTTCGACACGACCGCCGACATGCCCGGCATGGTGGAGCTCATCGAGATCGGCCCTGCCACGGACGAGATGTTCACCGGCTGGTACCGGGCCGCCCAGGACTGGGACGGCACCGACCCGATCCGCGTGCCGAGCTGACGTCGGTCAGCCCCAGACGTCCTCGGCGACGCTCGCAACGAGCTCGAGCTTGCGCCACTGGTCGTCCTCGGTGATGTCGTTGCCGTGGTGCGTGCTCGAGAAGCCGCACTGCGGGCTGATCGCGAGCTGATCGATCGGGACGATCGCCGCGGCCTCGTCGATCCGCCGCTTCAGGTCGTCGGCACGTTCGAGCTCGGGCGTCTTCGTGGTCACGAGGCCGAGGACTGCCGTCTTGCCCGGCGGCACGTGGCGCAGCGGCCCGAACCCACCGGCGCGCTCGCTGTCGAACTCGAGGAAGAAGGCGTCGACGTCCAGGCCACCGAACACCCGCTCGGCGATCGGCTCGTAGCCGCCCGTCGCGACCCACCGGCTGCGGAAGTTGCCGCGGCACATGTGCGTCGAGACCAGCATGTCGCCCGGACGGTCGGCGATGACGGCGTTCATCGCGTCGCGGTGCCGGAGGATCATCTCGTCGGGATCGTCGCCGCGTGCCGTCATCTGCGCTCGGAACTCGGCATCGCAGAGATAGGCGAAGCTCACGTCGTCGAGCTGGAGGTACCGGCATCCCGCCGCGTACAGCGCGGCGACCTCCGCCCGGTACGCGTGCACGAGGTCGTCCCAGAACTCGTCGATGTCGGGATACACGGCGGCGACTGCGTTGCGCCCTCCCATCAGGTTCACCATGCCCGGCCCGGGGATCGTGATCTTCGGGATCCGCCTCCTCGTCACGGAGGCGAGGAACGCGAACGCGTCGACGAAGATCGGGTGGCTGTGCCGGATCTCGCCGAGCACCACCGGGATCGGTGGGCTCTCGCCCTCACCCGAGAAGTCCTTCGGCCGCTCGCGCTGTGCGAGCCCGATCCCCTCGAAGCCGGAGAGGAAGTCGAGGTGCCACCAGTCCCGTCGGAACTCGCCGTCCGTGACGGCGCCGAGCCCGATGTCCTCCAGCTCGGCGACGAGGTTCGCGATGCACTCGTCCTCGACGAGGCGCAGCCCCTCCCGCGACAGCGCGCCTGCCCTCCACGACTCGCGCGCAGCAGCGAGTCGAGCAGGCCGGAGCATGCTGCCGACGAGATCGGCATGATGCGGCAACATGGTGATCGCTACCCCCTGTGATGGATCCCGAGATCGAGCGGAGCGGCCGTGGCGGTGCGCTACCGGTACCCGTCTGCGCCGACCTTCACCTCGGAGGTGCGGGTCTCCACGTCGATCGCCGGCACGATGCTGCCCGCGAGATCGAGCACGGCTGCAGCCTCGGCGTACCAGCTCGGTACGACGGCGGCGCCCCAGAAGTCGCGCCGGCGCACGTCGGACACGTCCCAACGGAACGGTTCGTGGTCAGGATCCCCCGTGAAGTAGTCGCTCGTGTAGATCTCGACGCGATGACCGTCGGGGTCCCTGAGGTAGACGTAGAACGCGTTCGAGACGCCGTGACGACCCGGGCCGCGCTCGATGTGGCGCTGCTCGTCGATCGCCCCGAAGAGATCGCAGAGGTGGAGGATGTGGTGCGCCTCCGGTGTGAAGAACCCGACGTGGTGCAGCCGCGGACTCGCCCCGCCCGTGAACGCGACGTCGTGGACGCTCGGCTTGCGATGCATCCACGCTGCGTAGAGCCGCTCCGAGTCCTCGATCGTCTCCGAGCAGCGAAAGCCGAGCGACTCGTAGTAGGCGTACGCGGCAGCTGGATCGTTGACGCAGATGTTGAAGTGGTCGATCCGCGCGACCGCAGCACCGCGGTGGAGATCGAACCGCTGCAGCAGCCGCTCGGCGCGGTCAGTGGCGTGGAAGTACTCGACGACGAATCCGAGCGGATCCTCCACGCGGACGGAGGCACCGATGCCGCGGGTGGCGCCGGCTGCGCGTCGCTCGACCGTGCATCCCCGCTCCCCGTACCACAGCGCCGCGGCGTCGAGATCCTCCGCCGACCAGACGCGGTACGCGATGCACGCTGCTGCTGCCACGGATCCCTGGCGGAGCACGAGCGAGTGGTGGGTCGTCTCCTCGTAGCCGCGCAGGTACAGCGCATCGTCGTCGGCCGCGGTCGGGACGAACCCGAGCATGTCGACCCAGAACCAGCGGGCGCGGGCGAGATCGGTGACGATCAGCTCCGCATACGCGGCGCGGACGATGTTCGGGGGCGGGGTGGTGATCACGTGGTCACTCCGAATCTGGGGACGTGGGTGTCGCCGAGGGCGACGTGCACGATGCTCGACTCGGTGTAGAAGTCGAGGCTGTGGTGGCCGCCTTCGCGGCCGAGCCCGCTGGCCTTGACGCCGCCGAACGGCGTGCGGAGGTCACGAACGTTGTGCGAGTTCAGCCAGAGCATCCCGGCATCGACCTGATGCGCGACGCGATGGCCGCGACGGAGGTTCTCGGTCCAGATGTAGGCGGCGAGGCCGTAGCGGGTGTCGTTGGCGAGCCGGATCGCGTCGGCCTCGTCCTCGAATGGTGTGACGCAGACAACCGGTCCGAAGATCTCCTCCTGGAAGATCTGCATCTCCGGTCCGACATCCGCGAACACCGTCGCCGCGACGTAGTTCCCGGTCGTCAAGTGGGCCGGCCGGGACCCACCGGTCACGAGTCGTGCGCCCTCGCGCTTGCCGGTCTCGATGAACGACAGGACCCGCTCGTAGTGCTCCTTCGAGATCAAGGCGCCGAGCTCGGTTGCCGCATCCGACGGATCGCCGATGCGGATGGCTGCGGCCCGTTCCCCGAGGCGGGCGACGAACCGCTCGTAGATCGGGCGCTCCACCAACACCCGCGAGCCGGCCGTGCACCGCTCGCCGTTCAGCGAGAAGACGCCGAAGAGCGCACTGTCGAGCGCAGCCTCCACGTCGGCATCGGCGAACACGATGCACGGGGACTTGCCACCGAGCTCCATCGACAGGTCCTTCAGGTGGTCGGACGCCGAGCGCATGATCGTCCGCCCCGTCGTCGTCTCGCCGGTGAAGGAGATGACGGGGACATCAGGATGGGCCACGAGCGCGGCGCCGGCCTCCTCGCCGAGGCCGTGCACGATGTTGAACACGCCGCGCGGGACACCAGCGGCCTCGAGGATCTCGGGCAGCAAGCTGGCGGACAGCGGGGTGAGCTCGGCGGGCTTCAGGACTGCGGTGCAACCGGCGGCCAGGCACGGAGCCAACTTCCACGTCGCGAGCATGAAGGGGACGTTCCAGGGCGTGATCAGGCCGGCGACACCCTTCGGCCGCCTGATCACGTAGCCGACCTGTGCACTCGAACGGAACGCGTCCTCGTGCAGCGAACCGCACACGTCGGCGAAGTAGCGGAAGTTCTCGGCGGCGCGAAAGGCGGTGCCACGAGCCTGCGTGATCGGCTGCCCGACATCGAACGACTCGAACGTCGCGATCAGATCGGCACGCGCCTCGATCTCGTCGGCGATCGCGATCAGGACCTTCGACCGCTCACGGGTCGACATGCCGACCCACTCGCCGGCGAGGAACGCGTTCCGGGCGGACGCGACAGCACGGTCGACGTCCTCCGGGCCGCCGGCCGACGCGGTGCAGTACTGCTCGTGGCTGATCGGGTCGGTGACCGCGAAGGTCGCGCCGCCGACGCTCTCGACGTGGCGACCGTCGATGTAGTGGTGGATGACCGACGGCAGGCTCACCGCGCGCTCCCTGAAACCGGTGAGTCGTCGGCGAGCTCGTCACCGATGCGCTGCAACAGGGCGCGCGCGGTGCGCATCCGGTGACCACGCGCGAACGCCTCGATCTCCACGCCGGGCCGGCCGCTCTCGATCAGCCGCAGCAGCTGCTCGTGCTCGTCCACGCTGCTGGCAGCCCGTTCCGGTATGACGCTGAACGCCGAACGCCGCGTCGTGGCCAGCAACGCCCACTCCCGCGTCACCATGTCCAGGATGCGACGGTTCGGGCAGCGCTGGTACAGCACCTCGTGGAAGAGCTGGTTCGTGTGCGTGAAGCGGATCGGGTCGAGGTCGTCGAGGCTCGTGCGCAACGTGTCGTTCAGGGCGCGCGCCCGCTCGATGTCGGAAGCCGTGACGTGCGGCGCGGCGAGTCCGATTGCCGCAGCTTCGAGCACTGCGACCGCCTCGACCGTCTCCGGAAACAGATCGAGGTCGATGCTCGTGACCGTCGGCCCGATGTTGCGGGTGTACGTGACGTAGCCCTCTGCCTCCAAGCGGCGGATCGCTTCCCGGACCGGCACGGCACTGACGTTGATCTCGCGCGCGATCTGCTCGATCACCAGCCGGTCGCCCGGCGCTGTCGCGCCGTCGAGCACGCGCTGACGGATCACGGCATACGCGTGGTCTGCCTTCGACGTCGGCGCGCCAGGGCCAGCATTCACGTCGGGCGGTCGCTTCCCGCTGCCGTTCATCCGTCGGTGCTCCCTTCGCTCCAGACGTCGTACCGCCGTCGCCAGTCGGCGTTCAACGGATACAGGCCGTCGACGGAGCATCCCGCGTCCACCTGCTCCGCGATGAAGCGCTCCTCGCGTTCCTGCTCGAGCGCAGCCTCGACGATCTCGGCGACGAAGGCGTCCGGAAGGATGACCACACCATCGGCATCGCCGACGAGCAGATCACCCGGTTCGACGAGCGCGCCCGCGCACGCGACTGCGACATCCGCCTGCCACGGGACGTGGCGCCGACCGAGCACTGCGGGGTGATGCGCCGCCGCATAGGTCGGGATCTCCAAGGCCGCGATCGCGGCGCTGTCGCGCACGGCACCGTCGGTGATGATCCCGACTGCACCCCGTCGCTGGGCACGCAAGGCGAGGATGTCCCCGATCGTCCCAGCGTTCCGTTCACCGCGCGCGCCGATGACGAGCACGTCGCCCGGGCGGATGTTCTCGACCGCCTGCTTCTGAGCGTTCAACCCGGCGGACTTGGCCGCGAACAGGTCTTCGCGTGCCGGCAGGTAGGAGACGGTCCGGGCGAAGCCGACGAGCCGACGATCGGGCCGGGTGCTGGACAGGCCGTCGAGCATGCAGCCGTCGAACCCGCGCCTGCGCAGCTGTGACGCGAGCGTCGCTGTGCTCACCCGCTGCAGCGCATCGCTGACGGCGGACCCGTAGCGGTCGCCGACCGGGTCGGTGCTCTCGGGCGGCGTGCGGGCCCCCCAGGCAGCAGCGCTCGCGTCCGGGTCCGAGCGCGGCATCGCACCGAACGACGCCAGCTCGTGGTCGGACGCGACGATCGGGCTCCGCAGCCGCCCGGTGGACCGCTCGCCCGCTGTGACCTCGACCTCGACGACATCACCGGGCACCACCACACTCGAACCCGTGGGCGTCCCCGTGAGGATGACATCGCCCTCCTCCAACGTCATCAGCCGAGCGAGGTCGGCCACGATCGCACCGAAGTCGAAGAGCAACTCGTCGCGGACGCAGGCGTCCTGCACGAGCTCGCCGTTGACCCACGTGCGCAGGCAGAGATCCGCCGGATCGATCTCGGTCGCGACGAGGTAGTCGAGCCCGAGCGGGGTGAAGCCGTCGATGCCCTTCGACCGGAGGTTCGACCCGAGGTCCGCGTAGCGGAGGTCGTACACGCCGAAGTCGTTCGCGGCAGTGACCCATCCGACGTGTGCCCATCCCTCGGACGGGTCGATCCGCCTCGCCCGTCGCCCGACGACGAGCGCGATCTCACCCTCGAACGCCAGGAGCTCACAGCCGGTCGGGCGGACGACCGGATCGCCCGAGCCGGCGAGCGACGAGACGGGCTTCAAGAAGTACGACGGATGTGCCGGCGTCTTGCCCCGCTCAGCCGCGCGACTCCGGTATCCGAGGTGCAGGGCGATCACCTTCGTCGGTGTCGGTGGAGCGATTGCCACGCGGCCGATCATATACGATGCCTCACCGACGAAGGAGCCGACCTTGATCCGACTGCGCCAGATCGCACTCGTCGCCCGCGACCTCGAGCCGGTCGTCGACGATCTCCGAGCCGTGCTCGGACTTGCCGTCGCCCATCGCGATCCGGCCGTCGCTGCCTTCGGGCTCCACAACGCTGTCATGCCGGCGGGAGCGCAGTTCGTGGAGGTCGTCGCGCCGACCCGTGACAGCACCGCTGCCGGGCGCTACCTCGAACGGCGCGGCGGAGACGGCGGCTACATGGTGATCCTGCAATGCGACGACCACGTGAGCCTCAAGGCGCGGGCCGCCGAGCTCGGGGTGCGCACGGTGATCGAGCAGGACTCCGACCACTACCGACTCCTGCAGCTCCACCCCCGCGACACGGGTGGCAGCTTCCTCGAGATCGACGTGCAGGTCGGCGGCGAAGCGATGGACGGACCGTGGGAGCCGGCCGGACCTGACTGGCAGCTCGCCCGGACCGACGCGATCGTCGCGATCGCGGGTGCAGAGATCCAGGCGGAGGACCCGGAGTCCGTCGCGGCACGGTGGGCAGCGATCCTCGGCCTTCCCGTCGAGGACGATGCCGAGGACCGTCCGTCCGTCCGCCTCGACAACGCCACGCTGACGTTCGTGCCGGCCGTCGACGGTCGCGGAGAAGGACTCGGCGGCATCGATGTGCGGGTCGCGTCGCCGGCCGGCGTGCTCGCCGCAGCCGAGGGCAGAGGACTGGTCGCCGACGGTGACACGGTGCTGCTCGGCGGCGTGCGCTTCCGCGTGCAACCTGGCGACTCGGCCCGGTGATGGGCTCCCCAGCGGCGATCCACACCCCCGCGGTTCGGGTACGGTGAGCCCGCATGGGCGTGGGTGCGGGGGCATTGGATGTCCTGACGGCGACCGTCCCGATGCGGTCGTGCATGCCGCGCTCCCTCCCCCATCCGCTGACGCAGTGCGATGGCTGAGCTCGTTCGGCACCCGATTCACGTCCTGGCGCGTCGCCTCGGGATGCTGTCGCCCTGGACCTTCCTGCTCGGGCCTCCGGCGGCGGTGTTCGGCCTGCTCCTGTGGATCGAGTCGCACCGCACCTATGAAGTCACGGGCTCGCCCGATGCAATCGTCAGGCCGGAGACGATCGTCGGGCGAGCGCGCTCCGGGCTCGATGTGGTGGCGTCGCATCTGCGAATCATCTCGCCCGATGATCAGAGCTCGTCGGCATACCTCATCGCCCTGTTCGGGCTCGTGTTCGCGCTCGGATACGTCGCGGCGCGAGCACACGGCCGGCGGAACGTCTCCGCCCCGATCACCGTCGGGTCGATCGTCGCCTCCGGTGAAGCACCCGGATCGGTCACGACCCTCGAAGCACTGATCCGCGACCGTCTCTCCCGATCAGGCGTGCTGCCAGCGCTCTCGGTACCGGGTTCGGGAGGACCGGCGGAGCAGCCCGACATCCCGACGTCGATCGCTGCAGTGCCGAAGTTCGTCGCTCAACTCGCCTCGATCCTCCTCCGCCGGAGCACGCGGCGCGTCGGCTACCGGTTGGAAGCCGACATGCGCCGGTCGGACAGAACAGAGCAGTTCGGCCTCACGTACACCCTGATCAACCAGGCGTCGGGGAAGCAGGTGCTGGCGGAGACCGTCTGGGCACGATCGTTCGAAGAGGCCGCCCGCGACGTCGCCTCACGCGTCGCATCCTTCGTGTCGGCTCTCGATTCAGAACCGAGCACGCGTCGCGCGCCCAGCTGGGCACCCGACGGCAGTGCGTTGCGCAACTACGTCGAGGCTGTCGCGGCGAACAGGACCCGTCGATTCGACGAGGCGCTCGTCGCCTGTCGAGATGCTGTCGCGAACGATCCGTCCGCGCTCCCCGTTCGCTACCTCGAGGGCAACGTGCACGAACGGCTCGGCCACTTCTACGACGCGATCGTCACCTACGTCGATGCGATCAACTTCTTCCTCGTCGGCGGTGTCGGGTTCAGCCCGGAACGTACGACGGGCGGAGAACTGAAGCCGTGCGACAGCAAGGGACGGATCGACGGTCTTCCAGCGCTGCGTCGCGTCGTCAGCGACGAGGCAACACAGATCATGTGGAGGTACACCACGGTGCTCAGCTCCACGGACCGCTGGATACCACGCTGGGTCGAGGATCTCCGACGCGCAGACCGCGATCAGGTCGCGCAGCTGGAAGGGTATGGGCTCGGCAATGGACACGAACTGTCCGCGCGGTCCGAGCTCGCCGAGCAGCGCGAGTTGACCGATCGCCTTGATGCCGCTCGCCGCCTGCGGGGATTCATGTTCACTCGCTATCGCTCTGTCCTCGCACGCGAGTTCCCGCTGATGAGCGAACTGATCTTCACCGACTACCGACGCCGGCCGCCTGCCACGTCATCAGGGCCGCTGGAACCACCGGTGCTCGAGACGCTCGTTCCCACGACGCGACGGTTCTTCAGAGGGCAGCGAGACGTTCGGCTCCGGCCGCCGGCTCGGCCCGAAGATCAGCTGGTCTGGTTCTTCCAGCAGATCGTGAATGGGAAGCTGCCCGTCGAGCGGAAGGACGTCGACGAGGCGATCGCCAACTGGCAACGAACCTCCTCGGACGAGGAGAGCGACCCTCACGGCAACGAGCTGGAGGAGATGTTGAGTGTGCTGCTCGATGGTGACACCGCCGCGTGGCAAGGCCTCCAGGGCACCCGTCAGCGGCTGGCGTTCACCGTTTTCAAGTTCGCCAAGCTGCTCGCGCAGGACACGGACTTCTACAAGCGTCAGCCGCAACAGGCGATGCGCTGCGCTTCGCTCGCCACGCAGCTCGACTTCCGCCTCTTCGCGTTGCGAGCAGCGGAGATCGAGATGCGCCGCTTGGCGGCGCCTGGTTTCTGGCGGTCGAAGGACCTCTGGAGCCGGCCGTATCTGTCACCGAGGCTCGTGCGGATCTCACGCGACGGCGTCGAGTATCGCTTCTTCGAGCGGCTCGACTACCTCCGCGGGGTGATCGACGTCGACGCCGATGCAACGATCACCGATCCGACCGTGGGCACCGGGGCGAGTCGAGGGGACGACGACAGGCGCGCCCGATCGTGGTCCCGCTCGCGAGCCCTGGCGATCCAAGGCCGAACGGATTCGTGGAGCCACGTCGTGGAGACCGTCCGGGGATGGTGGACGGGCGAGGGCACGTGGAACCTCTGGTACTACCGCGCCTGCTCCGTTGCGTTGACGATGGACTTTCGACCGAAGCTCACCGGCGAGCCGGCGGGGCGCGCCGGTCAGGAGTCCTGGCATCGGTACTGGTCGGCCAACGACCGCGCCGCGCAGTACGCGGTCAGCGCGCTGACGAGAGCCGTCAGTCGACGTGGCTGGCGAGGGGCGAACGCGATCCAAGCCGGGGTCCTCGACTGGCTCTTGGACGAGGACCCCGACCTCGATCGCCTACGGCAGCACCCCCGGTTCAGCCGGTGGGCAGCGAGCGAGATCAGGGTGGAGGACTGGCTCGCGTATCTCGACCTGCTCCGGGACGAGTACATCGACCGGAAGCGGCCGATCCAAGAAGCGTTGTCGCGTCACTCGAACGAGGTGTTTACGACGCAACTCATCGGGGCGCTCGGCACGCACCTCGTCAACGGTTGGCGGGACGCCGCCGTGGCGTGTCGACGCAGCGATCCGGGCGACTGGTCGTGCTATGCGAACCTCGTCTCGGACGCGCTCGTCAGGGAGCAGGAGGTGTGGCGACATCTGCTGACCACGCAACGTCTGTCGGGAGACCCGGTGGGCCGGGTACAGATCTGGCGGACGGCGCTCGCCGTGCACGACCGTGCCGCGCTGCGCTATCCGATCTTCCCGAGGAGGGCCGACACCCGGCGCGAGAAGGCAGGAATGCTCAAAGGTGGCCACATCGAGCTTCGCACCGAGCGGTTCCTCGACGAGAACAAGCAGGCGCTGCGAGACCTTGCCCAGGTCCGATCGGTCGAGCGAGTGGCGAGGCTCGCCGACGCGGCGGCGAACCGATGGGTCGAGCTCGTCGGGTCGCTCGTGCCGACGACGGCGAGCCCACCGCCGAGCCCACCACCGAGTCAGTAGCGGCCGGCGTGAGCGGCGCGGCGGGCGATGGTCCGCCAGGGCCACATGGCGAACGGCAGCCGGGGTGCCCGGGGCGCCGCGACAGGTTCTGGCGCTGGCGCTGGCGCGTTCGCCGTCGCCGACGGCTGTCCACCGGGTCCGGCAGCGTGGACGCGTGCGGCGCGGTCGAGCGTCGCCGTTGCGAGCGCTTCGAGCGCGCGAACCCTGCGCAGCAGTTGATCGGGCACAGGGGCGTCGAGCGACAGGAACAACGACAGGACGCGATGGGCGACGTCGTGACGGCGGAGGGCCTCCGCACGGTGTGCCGCAGCGACGAGGCCGAGCGCGATCGGGTCGTCGATCAGGTCGTCCACCTCGGCCGGCAGGTCTCTCGGCGCCGGGCCGAGATCGAACAGACCAGGCAGCTCGCCGAACATCCGGCGCGTCGCGCCTCCCACGGGCAGGCGACCGACGATGCCGCATCCGGCTGCGAGCGCGTCGACGACGGCGACACCCGGTGCGCCGCTCTCTTGCCTGCGGAGCGGGACGCTCCTGAGGTCGTCGAGATCGTGACCGATCGGCTCATCGAGCAGCACGAACTTGGCGGTGGTCATGTGATCGTGGAGCTCGGCCGGTGACCGTCGATCGCCGCCCATCCCGTCGTCGAGGATCTCGCACGTCCGCCCTGTGCGGTCGGCCCACTCCGTGAGCAGACGGCGGCGAGCCGGCGTGACGCGTCCCAGGACGAGCAGGTCGATCGGCCGGACACCGCCGATCGGCAGCATCAACGCCGATCCGTCGATCGCCGAGCCCATCTCGATCACGTGCACGTCCGCCATCGTGAACAGCGACGCGTCGGTCGTCGCGACGAGGTCGAACGCCTCGAGCAGCGGCGTGAGCCCCCAGATGTCGACATCCGTTGCGACGGCGCCCGGCCGTTCCGCGTGCACGAGCACGAAGCGGCCCGCCATCGAGCGCCAGTCCGGACAGCCCGAGAGCAACCAGAGGTCCTCGATCCGCGAGATCACCACGACCACGAGACCGAAGTGCTCTGCCTGCCAAGGCGTCCCCGGTGCGTCATGAGGCGCGATCCGCGCCTCTCGATGCAGAGCCGTCGGATCCGCCACCGCCACCACCTCGAGCCGGACCGCCGAGAACGAGACGGTCAGCAGCTCGACCAAGCCGTGCCACGAGATGTCGTGCCGCTGTTGATCCGGCTGCACCACCAGCACGGCGACGCTCGTCGCGCCAGCCGTCTGCAGCGCATCGATCGCCTTCTCCCCGACCAAGGTCCCGTTCATGTCCGCCCGCCCTTGCTGTCCTCCATCCAGAGGACGCCGGGGATCGTCCGCAGTTCGGACGAAGACGCAACGAGGCTCAGGCAGGGCGCAGGCGGTTCAGCTCCTCGGCATTGTCACGCAGGATCAACCGGCGGGCGTCGGCGTCGAACTCCTTCAGCTCGACGAGGTAGTCGAGCGGCGCTGGTAGCGCCTCGATGTGCGGCCAGTCGGAACCGAACACGACGCGATCGGCGCCCATCAACTCGACGACCTCGTGGACGTCGTCCTCCCAGAACGGGTTGATCCAGACATGGCGTCTGAACGTCTCGACCGGATCCTCCGGGAAGAGACCGGGGATGCGTCGATGCACGGATCGGAGCTTGCGGAACAGGTCGGGCAGGAACTCCGCGCCGTTCTCGACCGAGATCACACGCAGGTTCGGGAAGCGGACGAACAACCGGTCGAACACGAGTGACGCGAGGAAGTCGTAGATCGCCCGCTCCATCGAGACCATCGCGATCGAGGCCTTGCCGGCGCCGCTGAAATCGGTGGAGAAGCCCTCCCGCGCGTACCCGTTCGTCGAGTAGCCGCTGTCGCCGGCGTGCACGACGACGACGATGCCCGCTTCGTTGACCCGCGCCCAGAAGGGGTCGAAGTCGGTGTCCCCCGGCGTGCGCGATCCGGAGACGGTCGTCGGGGCAGCAGGCCGCATGCACACCGTCCTCGCGCCGAGCCCGATCGCCCGCTCGAGCTCCTCGACGGCGACGACCGGATCGGCGAGCGAGATGTAGGGCGACGCGAAGATCCGGCCCGCGTAGTCGTAGCCCCAGTCCTCCTCGAGCCACCGGTTGAACGCGCGGAACATGATGCCGACGCCTTCGGGGTCGTGCTTGAGCGGTTGCTCGTAGATCATCCCGAGCGTCGGGAACAACCAGATCTTCTCGAGCCCCTGCTCGTCCATCACCCGCAGCCGCTCGTCACGATCGCGGTACTCGGGGCGGATCGGCTCACGCTCGGTGAGGTACTCGAGCGGCGAGCGCCCGCTCGGGTTGCCGCGGAAGTACTCCGCCATCGCACCGGCCTTCGCGATCGGGTTGAACGTCGGGTTGACCACGCCGTGGTTCACCCGGCCACCGATCACGTGGCGCATCCGCCCGTTGATCTCCGCCCACTCGATGATGCGCGGGCCGAGCCGCGGGTCGAGGTGGCGTGTGAACGCGTCGAGCGCCTCGTAGTAGTGGTTGTCACCGTCGAACGGACGGAAGTCCAAGTCGTCCACCAGCCACCTCCGATGTCGGGAGCCCCCTGCTCCGCGCTCATCATGCCCGACGGCGACCGCCCTCTGCACCGTCGAAGGCCTCGAGCTGTGCGGCCAGCGCCTCCCGGTACTCGAGGGCGCGCTGCAACTTGAGGTGCTCGTAGCCCCTGACTCGGTCGGGCAACGACGCGATCGCGACCGCGTCGGCGTGCGTCGCCGGGGTGAGGCCGGCGACGAGACGGTCGACCGCGGCCCGGTACTCCGGGATCATCGCCCGCTCGACGCGCCGCATCTCGGCTCGGCCGAACGGGTCGTACCAGTGACCGCGCAGGACCTTCGCCCGCCGCAGCATCCCGAGCATCGGACCGGCGCTGCGGCCGAGGCGCAGCTTGCGGTCCATGCCGAGGGAGCGGAGCATCGGCGGGTGGAGCAGCAGCTTCACCTTCGCGCCGGACCCACCGACCGCCTCGAGCGCGCGACGCGCCTCGTCCGTCGTCAGCAGGCGGGCAACTTCGTACTCGTCCTTGTAGGCCATCAACTTGTAGAGGTTGGCGGCCACGGCCGAGGTCAGCTCGGAGGCGCCCGGGACGAGGCCCGCCTCTGCCCCCGCCACCGTGGCCACTGCCCGCAGGTACTCTGCCGCGTAGCCGGCGTGCTGGTAGCCGACGAGGTCAGCAGCGAAGCGGGCGACGAGCGCGGCGACATCCGGCCGACCAGTCGTACGGCCGATCTCGTCGACCACCGACTGCAGCTTCGCCGGCACCCGGTCGATCCGCGCCTCGGCCGCCGGTGCGTCGACCAGGCCGGCCTGCCCCTCGACGAACGGCGGGTCCACCGCCCAGCGACGGCCCCACCGGAACGCGCTCACGTTGCGCTCGACGGCCACGCCGTTCAGTTCGATCGCCCGCTCGACGGACTCGGCGCTGAACGGCAACGTTCCCGACTGGAACGCGACGCCGACGAGGAACATGTTCGTCGTGGCGCCGTCGCCGAACAGCCCGTCGTTCACCGCCGACGCGTCCACGTAGCGGTTGACGTCCGGCCGGCTGAACGATTCGAGCCGGTCGAGCAGCGCGTCGAGCGAGGGATGACCACGCTCGGGATGGACGACCATCGAGCCGGTCGGCACCGATGTCGTCGAGCCGACGACCACGGTGCACTGCTCGGACGCGCCGGCGAGATGGGTATCGCTCGCGGCGACCAGGAGATCGAAGGCGAGGTACAGGTCGACCGTGCCGTGCGTCGCCTTGTTCGACGGCTGGGGGTCGCCGTACGTGAGCCGCAGGTCGCTGACGACCGGGCCGGCCTTCTGCGACAGGCCGGTCTGGTCGAGGCCGCGCACGGTCAGGCCGTCGAGCATCGCCGCCGTGCCGAGCACCTGGCTCACGGTGACGACACCCGTGCCGCCGATCCCCGAGAGCCGGATCGTGCAGCGATCGGCCGGCACGACGAGCTGGGGCTCGGGCAGCGACGCGGGATCGATCGGCGCGGGCGTGCGCCGTGCTGTCTGCTGCGGCGGGACCGCTCCCGCCGACTTCCTCCGGCGCTTCGGCACCACGGTCGCGAAGGACGGGCAGTCACCCTCGAGGCACGAGAAGTCGAGGTTGCACGAGGTCTGGTCGATGTGCGTCTTGCGGCCGAACGGCGTGTCGATCGGTTGCACGGACAGGCAGTTGCTCTTCACGCCGCAGTCGCCGCAGCCCTCGCACACGCGCTCGTTGATCACGACCCGCTGCGCAGGAATCGCGATGGTGCCGCGCTTGCGTCCGCGCCGGTTCTCCGCGGCGCATGCCTGATCGTGGATCAGCACGGTGACGCCCGGGATCGCGGCGAGCAGCTCTTGCGCCTCGACGACGCGGCTGCGGTCCCACACCTCGACGCCGTCGGGCACCGCCACCGCGTCGTAACGGCCGACGTCCTCGGTGGTGATGAGCACGCGTGCGCAGCCTTCGAGCTGCAGCATCTGGGCGAGCTCCGGCACGCCGATCGCGCCCTGCGGATCCTGCCCGCCGGTCATCGCGACAGCACCGTTGTAGAGCAGCTTGTAGGTGATGTTCACGCCCGACGCGACCGCGGCGCGCACGGCGAGGTGCCCCGAATGGAAGAAGGTCCCGTCGCCGATGTTCTGGATGAGGTGGTTCCGATCGACGAACGGCGCCATGCCGATCCACTGGGCGCCCTCGTTGCCCATCGCCGTCAGTCCGACGATGTCGCCGACCCGCTCCGGTTCCATCAGCGCGACCATCGCGTGGCAGCCGATCCCGCCGCCGACGAGCGCGCCCTCGGGCACCTTCGTGCTCGTGTTGTGCGGACATCCCGAGCAGAAGAAGGGAGTTCGATTGACGGCCAGCGGGATCAGCTTCCGCTCGCCGACCGCTGAACCGGCACGGTGCGCGGGATCGGCGAGTCGCTCCTCCCCGAGCCGAGCCAGCAGGCGTGACCGCAGCGGGCCGGCGAGCACGTCGGGATCGAGCGTGCCGGTGATCGGCACGAGCCGCTGACCTCGGTCGTCGAACTTGCCGACGACGACAGGGCGCCGCGCCTCGGAGTACAGCGCATCCTTGACCATCCACTCGAGCGTCGGGCCCTTCTCCTCGACCACCACGACCTCCGACAGGCCGCGGGCGAAGCGGCGTACGAGACCGGCGTCCAGCGGGATCGGCATTCGCAACTGCAGCAGGCGGATGCCGGCATCGGCGACGCGCCGAGGCGTGTCGAGACCCAGGAGCCGCAGCGCCTCGAGCAACTCGTGGTACGTGTGGCCGGACGCGACGATCCCGATCCATGCGTCCTCGGAGCCGACGCTGATCCGGTTCAGCTGGTTGTCGACGCCGTAGCGGCGGGCGACCTCGAGCCGGACCTCCTGGAACTCGCGCTCCATGTCGAGCGTGTAGGGCGTGAGCAGCTTGCCGGACGGGCGCGGCACGAAGACCTGACCGTCGACCAGCACCTCGGGCAGGATCGGCGTGATCCGACCGGTCTCGAGCTCGACCGTCCCCGTGCCGTCGGCGACCGCGGCGACGATCTTGATCGACGTCCACAGCCCGCTCGCCCGCGAGAGCGCTACCGCGTGCCGCCCGAGCTCGACCGCTTCCTGCACGTCGCCGGGGAACAGCACGGGGATGTTGAGGTCGACGAGCGTGGCGCCGGACGAGCTCGGCAGGGTGGACGACTTCGCCGCCGGGTCATCGCCGACGAGCGCGACGACTCCCCCGTGACGGGCCGTGCCGGCGAAGACCGCGTGGCGGATCGCATCGCTCGCCCGGTCGAGCCCGGGCGCCTTGCCGTACCAGATGCCGACGACTCCGTCGTGGCGGAACCCGGCGAGCGTCGTGGCGAGCTGACTGCCCATGACGGCGGTCGCAGCCAGCTCCTCGTTGACCGCGGGCCGCACGACCATACGGAACTGGTCGCGCTCGGCGAGCTTTGCGACCGCGCTGACGTCACGGTCGTAGCCGGCGAGCGGCGAACCTGGGTAGCCGGACACGAACGCCGCCGTGTCGAGCCCCGCCTGGCGATCCGCGCGGAGCTGTTCGAACGGCAGCCGGGCGAGGGCCTGCGCACCCGACAGGAACACCCGGCCCTCGTCCTTCCGATAGCGGTCGACGAGCTCGTACCCCCGCACCGCATCCACCATGTCGGTCACCGCGTTCGCCTCCCCAACGGCTCGCCGTCGCGCCAGTCTGCCAACACTCGCTCGACAATACGTACCGTCCATGCCCGCCTAGGGTCGGCGGTGGATGAGAGTCGTCGTGGTGCACGCGCCCACCGCAGCAACGGGACCGGACCACGACGCCTTCGCCGCGGCGGTCGCCGCTGCCCGCGCTGCCGGCCATGCTGTGTCGCCGATCGACTTGCGGGTCGAGCGGTTCGTCCCCGTGATGAGCCCCGCCGAGCGGGACGCGTACCTGGGCGAGACACCGCTGATCACCGAGGAGACCCGTCGCCACGCTGAGCTCGTCGCCACGGCCGAGGTGCTCGTGTTCGTCTACCCGACGACGCTGACGACCCTGCCAGCGCTGCTGCGCGGCTGGCTCGAACGGGTCTTCGTGCCGGGCGTGGCGTTCGTCCTCGACGAGCGCACGAACAAGGTCCATCGCGGTCTGACACGCGTGCGCCGCATCATCGGCATCGCCACCTACGCCGACTCGCGCTGGTCCGTGCTCCGCACGCGGGACAACGGGCGGCGCGTGCTGTTGCGTGCGATGCGGCTGAACACGAGCATCCGCACGCGCACCGGCTGGGTCGCGCTGCACCACGCGTCCACAGCAACGGACGCGGACGTCACGGCGTTCCTCGCGCGCGTCGAGCGCTGCATGGCACGTCTGTGAGCGCGCTCGTCGTACATGCCCATCCGTGCGCGGGCAGCTACACCGCTGCGCTGCGTGACGCGGTGCGGCGAGGTCTCGAGGCGGTCGGTGACACGGTGGACCTGATCGACCTCTGGGCCGACGGCTTCGACCCGTTGGAGCCCGAGGACGTGCTCGCCGGGGAGCGCCACATCGAGCGCCTCCGTGCCGCCTCGACGCTCGTGCTCGTCTATCCGACGTGGTGGAGCGGCCAGCCGGCGATCCTGACCGGCTGGCTCTCGGCGCTGCCGATCGACGCGCTGCGATCGATCGGACGAGTCGTCGCCGTCACCGCCCACGGCTCGTCGAAGTGGCTGAACGTGCTCGAGGGTGAGACCGGGCGGCGGATCGTGAAGCACACCCTCCTCCGGCGGTGCGCGCCGGGCGCGCGGGCGGAATGGCACGCGTTCTACGGCATCGACTACGCCGACGAGCCCCGCCGGGCGGCCTTCGTCGCGAAGGTCGAGCGCGAGCTCAGCCGCCGTCGCTGATCGCAGCCGCGATCTCTGCCGCGACGGCTGCGTTGTTCTCGGCGAGCGCGAGGTTCGCCGGCACGCTGCGGCCCGCAGTCGCCTCACCGATCCGCCCGAGCACGAACGGTGTCACGGACGCCCCGGTGATGCCGGCATCGCTGCAGTCGGCGAGCGCGCGCTCGAGCACCGCGTCGAGCTCGGCTGCCGGGAGCTCGGCGTGCTCCGGGATCGGGACCGCGACCAGCACGCCCGTCTCGGGGCGGAGCAGCGAGCACAACACGCCGGCGACCTCGTCGCCGCCCTCGACCCGGTGGGGGATGGGCAGGCCGGACGAGCGCGTGTAGAACGCCGGGAACCAGTCGTGACGCCAGCCCAGCACGGGCACGCCGAAGGTCTCCAGGTACTCGAGCGTGCGGGGCAGGTCGAGAAACGCCTTCGCGCCGGCGCACACCGTCACGACCGGATGGTTCGCCAACGCGTCGAGGTCGGCGGAGATGTCACCGGTGATCTCGGCACCGCGGTGCACACCGCCGATTCCCCCGGTGGCGAAGACGCGCACCCCGGCGAGGTGCGCCAACGCGACCGATGCGGACACGGTCGTCGCCCCGAACGCCCAGCGCTGCGCGATCGCGACCGGTACGTCGCGCTCGGCCACCTTGCGTGCCGTGCCGAGGATCCGCTCGTGCTCCGACACGTCGAGCCCGACCCTGGGCACGCCGTCGAGCACCGCGGTCACCGCGGGCACCGCGCCGTGCGATCGGATCGCGCCGAGACAGCGGTCCAGCGCTTCACCATTGGCCGGTGAGGGCAGCCCGAGGTTGGAGAAGATCGTCGACTCGAGGGCGACGACTGCACGCCCGCCTGCGAGCGCATCGGCGACTTCTGGATGGACCGTCGGCTGCAACACGCTTCGAGCATGGCAGGCGGACGGGGTTCCCACCATGGCCTGACGATGCCCCGTCGCCGTTGGACCGGTCGCGGCGTGGGTCAGCCGTCCGACATCGTGACGCCGTGGGCGACCAGCTCGCCACGCAGCCGCCGCAGCCCCGAGCGGATGCGGCTCTTGACGGTGCCTTCCGGTTCACCGAGCCGGAGGGCGACGTCCCGGTACGTGTGCCCGGCGAAGTAGGCGAGCTCGATCGCGGCCCGCTCGCCTTCGGGCAGCCGCTGCAGCGCGGCGCGTACGTGTCCGGCCATCGCGAGGTCGAGCACCGCGAGGTCGAGGTCGTCGATGTTCGTCGACGAGCGGGCGTCACGCTCCTCGCGCCTGCGGCGGGCGCCCTCCGAGCGCATGAGGTCGACAGAGCGGCCGTGGGCATGGGCGAGGAGGAAGCTGCGGAGCGCGCCGCGGGCGGGGTCGTAGCGGCCGGCGTCGTTCCAGAGCCGCAGGAAGACCTCCTGCACCACTTCCTCGGCCTGCGCCCGGTCGTCGACGAAGCGCTTGGCGAGGCCGAGCACCGCGCCTGCGTGACGCCGGTACGCCTCGGCCAGCGCGCGCTGCTGGTGGCTGGCGATTCCCTGCACGAGGACGGCGTCGGAAGCGGTGGCGAACTCGTCACGCACCACCTGCGTTCGGAGCTGTCCGGGGTGCGGATTGCCGGCGTCAGCCGGTACGCCGTTCGAACCTCGTCACCACCTCGATGTGGGGTGTGTGCGGGAACGGGTCGAGCACCACGGAGCCGGCGTGGACGAGCCCGTCCGCCGCGAGCAGTGCCGCGTCGCGGGCGAGCGAGACGGGATCGCAGCTCACGAGCACGAGCACCTCGCAGCCCGTGGCGGCCAGGGTCCTCACGCCCGCCCGCCCGAGTCCCTGGCGAGCAGGATCGGCGATCACGACATCGGCCGGTACCGGCGTCCACCGCTCGACCGCTGAGTGGACGACGGTCGCTGGCCGGTTCCGAAGGTTGTGTCGGGCGTCGCCGCAGGCGGACGGTGAGCCTTCGATCACCACGACCTGTCCGGCCTCGGCTGCGGTGGTCACGGCGAACAGCCCGATGCCGCCGTAGGCGTCGATGACCGGTCGCTTCGTCTCGCTGATGATCGACCCGGCCGCGTGAGCGACGCACGATGCGAGCGCTTCAGCGGCCTCCGGCGAGCTCTGCATGAACGAACGCGCGGAAACCCGCAGCTGATGGCCGGCGACGATCTCGGTGACCGCGCCATCCCAACCGCAGCTCACGTCGACGGGCACGCCGGACGCACGCACCTGCTCATCACCGGCGGCGGACCACGCCAGCGATCGCTCGCCGGTGCGTGCACCACAGCGCAGCGTCGCCTCCTCCGCACCGGGCAGCCGGACATCCGCGACGAGCGACGCGATGAACGGGTGTGCCACGAGACAGTCGTCCACCGCGACGATGTCGTGGCTCCGCCGGCCCCGGAAGCCGAGGTGACCGTTGCCGTCCACGGCGAGGCGCAGCGACGTGCGGAACCGCTCGGACGGCAACGATCGGCCGAGCACCACCTCGGCGTAGGACAGGTGCCCGGTGCGGCGCAACGCGTCGACCACGATGTTCCGCTTGATCTCCTGCTGCGCTGCGGGCGTGATGTGCTGCCACGAGCACCCGCCGCATCCCCTCGCCACGTTCGGACACGGTGCCGTGACGCGGTGCGGCGACGGCTCGAGGACGTCCGCCACCACCGCTTTCGCGTAGTCGCGCTTCTCGGTCGTCGTCGTCACCAGCACGAGCTCGCCCGGCAGCGCGCCCGACACGAACACGATCCGCCCTGACGGCTCACGAGCGATCGCATCACCGCCGGCCGCCATCCGCTCGGCCCGCAGCTCGACCTCCATCACACGGATCGTACGGCGGCCACCCGGGACCCGGTCCTGCAGTGGTGCCGCCAAGTACGGTGAGCCGGCGATGGCCCGTCCGATCGAGATCGCCCCCTCCGTGCTGCCCGCCGACTTCGCCCGACTCGGCGAGGAGGTCGCGTCGCTCGAGGCGGCCGGCTGCGATCGCATCCAGTGGGACGTGATGGACGGCCAGTTCGTGCCGAACCTGACGGTCGGGCCGGACGTGATCGCATCGGTCAGGTCGCACACGTCCCTGCCGTTCGAGGCGCATCTGATGGTGCTCACGCCCGATGTGATGGCGGCCAGGTACGTCGAGGCGGGCTGCTCCAGGCTGATCGTCCACGCCGAGGCGTGCACGCACCTGCACCGGACGCTCGGCAACATCCGTGAGCTCGGCGCGTCCGCTGGCGTCGCGCTGAACCCGGCCACCCCGCCCGACACCGTCGCCCAGGTGCTCGACCTGGTCGACCTCGTCCTCGTGATGACCGTGAACCCGGGCTTCGGCGGTCAGCAGTACATCGCGGCAATGGAACCGAAGATGGCTGCGGTGCGGGCGATGATCGACGCCGCCGGTCGAGCCGACGAGGTCGATCTCGAGATCGACGGTGGGGTGGCGCCGAGCACGATCGCCGGTGCTGCCGCCTGCGGCGTCAACGTGTTCGTCGCCGGCTCGTCACTCTTCCGCGACCCGAACGGGCGAGCTCACGCAGTCGAGGAGCTGCGCCGGCTGGCCGCTGGGGCTCGCGTCGGCTGACCCTGGTGGGCCGTCCAGGCCCGGCGGAACCGGCGCACGATCCACAGGATCATCCGCTTGACGAGCACCAGCCCGACCAGGGCGGCGAGCACGACCAGCGCCGGCCTCACGAACGACCACAGCAGGTCGCGCTTGTCCTCGAAGAACGGGGTCAGGATCCCGGTCTCGACCGACGTGCCGTCGATCATCCGCGTGATGATCGGATCGTCGGCCTCTGGGCAGACGACCGTGGCATCGTCGACGCCGACGACTTGATCGCCGCCGAACAGCAAGGGCGTGGGCTTGACCTTCGAGTGCAGCCGGCCGGTGGAGGGATCGATCTCCACCGCCACGAGGTAGTCACGTCCGAGCTCGAGGTACCTCGTGTCGTCGAAGAAGTCGACATCGACGAGCGCCTCGACCCGGTAGCCCTCGAGCGAGCCGCTGCGAACGTCATCGATCTCGAAGCGGGCGGTCCGTGCGTCGGCGGCGATCATCCGTGCCGTGAAGACCGCCTGCGGGGGCAACGGCGGGGCACAGCCGGGTGGCAAGGTCGTCGGAATCGGCACGGTGCTGTCGGGTGACAACGGCGGTGTGGTGGAGTCGACGACCACGACCTCACCGGGATCGAGCGGTTCCTCCGCCAAGGTGGTTGTGGTGACGAGGTCGCCCGGGTCGAGCTCGCCCGTCTCGTTCTCGTCCTGCTGCGCCCCGGCCGGGACCGCGGCGGCGACGATCGCCACCAACCCGAGGGCGAACCCCAGGGCGATCGGGGTGACGGCGCGTCGCATCACACCGACGCTACTGGCCGCTCCTCGCCCGATCGGGTCATCGTCCCTCGAACTTCGGCGTCCGCTTCTCGACGAACGCGCCGATCGCTTCCACCGTGTCCGTGGTACCGAAGTTGACCGTCTGTGCAGCTCCCTCGTCGTCCAACGCCTCTTCGAGCGTCACCGACAGCGAGTTGTTGAGCATCCGCTTGGTGAGCGCGAGTGCGATCGGCGGGCCGGCGGCGAGGCGCTGCGCCCACTCGGCGACGAACCCGTCGAGCTCGGCCTCGGGGACCACGCGGTTGACGATCCCGATCGCCTCGGCCTCTGCCGCCGACAGGATGTCGGCGAAGAAGGCCAGCTCCTTCGCCCGGTGCAGCCCGACGAGGCGGGGCAGGAGCCACGAGCCGCCGAAATCGAGCGAGAGGCCGCGCTTGGCGAAGATCTGCGAGAACCGCGCCTGCTCGGACGCCACGATCAGGTCGCACCCGAGTGCGAGGTTCGCGCCGGCGCCGGCGGCGATGCCACCCACCTTGGCGATCGTCGGCTGCGGCAGCCGGTGCAAGGCGAGGCACACGTTGCCGACGTGCCGCATCGCAGCGAGACCGTGGCGGGGCGCTTCGTCAGCCGGCGCCGACCACAGGTCCGCGCCCGAGCAGAACGCGCCGCCGGCGCCGGTGATGACCACCGCCCGGTCGGCGGCGCTCGCACCGATCTCCTGGAACGTCGCCAGCAGCTCGTCCCACATGGTGCGGTTGGCGGCGTTCTTCGTATCGGGCCGGTTCAACGTCACGGTCACGATGCCGTCCTGGCGCGCGATCTCGATCGTCTGCATGCCGGGCGACGATACTGACACCCATGGGATTCAACCCGTACCGGAAGTTCCGGGCTCGCCGCGCCGACTACGTTCTCGTGGCGGCGGCACTCCTCGTGGTCGTCGCTCTCCTAGCGTGGGCACTCTTCGCATGAACGGACGGCAGTGATGAGCATCTGGGATGGGGCGTACGGGGAGCTCGACGTCCGGCGCGTGCAGCCGTACGAGGCCCTGAAGGTGTACGTCTGCCCTGGATGCAACCGCGACATCCCTGCTGGCCTCGGCCACTACGTGATCATCCCCGAGCAGTCCCCCGACCTCCGCCGCCACTGGCACTACGCCTGCTGGGACCGCCGCCCGCTGAACTCCACGAGGTTCTGACGCCCCTCCCAGCCCCGCCCGCCCGTCGCGCCCGCCCCGTCGCGCCCGCCCGGGCCGCCCACCCCGGTCCGCCAGACTCATCCCGCGCCTGGGTGAAATGAGGTCGGTGGTTGCGCGTAACGGTTGGTGACGCTGGAGCGCCAGCGTGTGCTGGTGCGACGTCGTCATCGGGCCGACGAGACCCAGCCACGCCGTTTCTCTGCTCATCGGCGTCACCAGCCCCGATCTCTGCTCGGGCGAGGTCGTTGGGTGTCCGGATGGGAGCGGAGAACCGGTGGGGAGTCGTCGGCGAGCAGAGAACCCGGGGATGGCAGGACTGGGCCGCCGCGCCGGGCCGCAGCCGCCTCGGGTGAAGACGAACCCCGCCAGGCGACACCGCTGGTGACGTTGGAGCACCCGGACCCAGGTCCGGCGAGCAGTGCGGGACGAATGGGACCGAGCGCGGCCGAGTCCCCATGTCATGCCTGCCATGTGGCCACCCAGCGACTCATCCGGCGCCTTTGTGGCGGCCCAGTGCACGTTTCACCGACCTCCGGCGCCACAAAGGCGAGACGTCGCGCGGCGGACGGGAGGCGGAGATGGGAGGTGGCGGGCGGGAGGTGGCGGTGGCGGGCGGCGGGTGGTCAGAAGGCGGCTTCGTAGACCTCGATGTCGGTGCCGGTGACGGCGGCGACGTCGAAGCGGACGTCGACGCCGTGGACCAGGTGGGCAGCCAGCCACGCGGCGGCCAGGCGGCGGAGCCTGGCCTGTTTTGCCGGCGTCACCGCTTCGGCGGGAGCGCCGTACGCATCGGACCGCCGCGCCTTGACTTCGCAGATCACGACGAGGTCGTCCTTGCGCAGGACCAGGTCGACCTCGCCTCCCCGCCCGTCACGCCAGTTCCGATCGAGCACAGTGAACCCGTTGCGCTCGTACCACGCCGCCGCCCGTCGCTCGCCGTACTCGCCCCGAGCGACGTTCGCTCGGGACGGGTTCGCTCGGGACGGCCCGCCCGGGCGCCCGGTCACAACTCGACCTTCGGGAGCTCCTCGACGTTCACGTCCTTGAAGGTGAGCACCCGCACGCTCGGCACGAACCGGGTGCGTCGATACATGTCCCAGACCCACGCGTCGGTGAGCGTCAGCTCGACGAGCGGCCGCGGCCCCTCGGCGACGATCTTCAGGTCGACGCTGTTCGCGAGGTAGAACCGCCGCTCGGTCTCCACGGCGTAGCGGAACATCCCCGCGACGTCCTGGTACTCCTGGGCGAGTTGCAGTTCGCGTTCGGCTTCGAAGTTCTCGAGGTCGTCAGCGCTCAACGGACGCTCACGCTCGGTCGACCAACGGTCAGACCTCGCGCTTCTCCTTGATCTTCGCGGCCTTCCCGGTGCGCTCACGCAGGTAGTACAGCTTGGCGCGCCGGACATCACCCCTGCGGACGACCTCCAGCTTCTGGATGATCGGCGAGTGGAGCGGGAAGATCCGCTCGACACCGACCGAGAAGCTCACCTTGCGGACCGTGAAGGTCTCCTGCGTGCCGCCGCCCGAGCGAGCGATCACGTTCCCCTGGAACACCTGGACCCGCTCCCGGTTGCCCTCGACGACGCGCACGTGGACCTTCACCTCGTCACCGGGGGCGAACGACGGGACGTCGTCACGGAGGTGCTGCTGGTCGACGAGATCGGTGGGCTTCATGGCGCGGCCTTCGGAGCAACAGGCGGATGGGGAACGCTCAAGGATAGGGGACGCTGGGGAACTCTTCCAACAGTCGCCGGTCGGTCTCCGACAGCCCGCCGCGGGCCTCGATCAGATCGGGACGGTAGCGGAGCGTGCGGTGCAGGGCCTGCGAACGCCGCCATCGGTCGACCCGTCCGTGATCTCCCGACCGTAGGACGTCAGGCACCGCCCACCCGCGGAACTCGGCAGGGCGGGTGAAGTGCGGTTCTTCGAGCAGCCCCGCCTCACCGAAGCTCTCGGTCTGCGGAGACACGGCATTGCCCATCACGCCCGGGAGCAGACGGGTCACCGCCTCGATCACGAGGCACGCCGCGACCTCGCCACCCGACAGCACGACGTCCCCCACGGAGAGCTCGTCATCGACGAGGTGCTCCCGGACGCGGTGGTCGACGCCCTCGTACCGCCCGCACAGGAGGCTGAACCCCGGGCCGGCGGCGAGCTCGTCGGCGAGCATCTGGTCGAAGCGCCGGCCGGCAGGTCCGAGGAGGAACAGCGGTCGGGGCGGGTCGACGGCCTCGACGCTGGCGAAGATCGGCTCGGGCCGCATGAGCATGCCGGCGCCCCCGCCGAACGGGCTGTCGTCGATGGTGCGGTGCACGTCGGTCGTGTGGTCGCGCACGTCGTGGCAGCGCAGATCGACGATGCCCGAGCCGCGCGCCTTGCCGAGCAGGCTCTCCGAACAGAACCCGTCGACGAGCGCGGGGAAGATGCTGAACACGTCGATGCGCATGGGACCCCGAGCGTACGACCGTCAGGCCCACGCCGGTCCGGTGAGCGCAGCGACGCAGGCGGTGTCGAGCTCTGCGCTGGGGTCGGCGAGGAAGGCCCGCATGATCGACGTCTGGCAGTCGCCTCGACCCGTGACGCCGTGACCCTGAGCCGGGAACAGGGCGAACGTCGCACGCTCGAGTCGGCTGGCGACGGCTTCGGTTCCGGCCGGAGGCGTGATCGGGTCGAAGCTCCCGGCGAGCACCAGCGCAGGGATCGGCGAGACGACCGGCTCGTTGAACTGCCCGGAGGTCGGCGGCACGCCCCAATCGGCGCAGCTCGGGACGTAGCTCGTCGTGATCGCGGTGCTCAGCCGGTTCGAGGTGTCCGCCACGACGGCGGCATCCGCTGCGGCGACACCCGACAGCCCGGCGTTGTCGGCGCAGTCGAACGACAGCGCCATGGCATCGGCCTGGCCGTTCAGCCGGGGTATCGACTCGACGAGCAGCACGGGGATGATCGACGTGTCGCCGGTGTCGAGCGCGACCAGGATCGACGGCAACACGGGCACGAGCGTTGCGTCGTAGAGCGCCTGGAACAGGCCCGCCATGATGTCGTCGCCGGTGATCACGAAGTGCTCCGGCGAAGCCTCGTCGGTGAGTGCGACGTCGCCCTCCCATGGCGTTGCGTTGTAGCGCTCGCGCACGCTCGCGATCGTCGTCGCCAGATCCGGGTAGCGCGAGCTGCACGACGGATCGGCGGCACATGCCGCGGCGAGGTGATCGATGCCTCGGTTCGCGGCATCGATCGTCTGGGCGAGGCCGCCGTAGGTGACGTCGTAGACCGAATCGAGGATGACGGACTCGATGCCGTCCGGGAACGACCGCATGCTCGCGAGCGCGAGCCGCGCGCCGTAGCTGATGCCGAGGATCGTCCAGCGCTCGTAGCCGAGCGCCTCGCGGACGTCGTCGAGGTCGGCGGCGTTCGTCTCCGAGTCGTAGTCGTCGAGGTCGATCCCTGCCGCCGCGAGCCGCTCGCGACACGCTGTCATCGCTGCGGCGACGGACGCTCGCTCGTCCGCCGGGTCGCCGGCGGCCTGCAGCGTCGCGATCGCCGCCTCGTCACGCTCGGGACATTCGAGGCTCGGTGTCGCTCGGCCGGTTCCGCGCTGGTCGTAGGTGACGATGTCGTGCGTCTCACGGACCGGCAACTGCCCGAAGAAGGCGATGTCGCCGAGCCCCGCGTAGCCCGGCCCGCCGGCGGGCACGACCAGTGCGCGGCGACCCGGGTTCCGCCCGGTCGCGCGAGCGATCGCGACGGGTAGCACGACGGAGCCTGCCGCCGGATCGACCCGGTCGGCGGGCACCTCGACGGACGCGCACTCGATGCCGGCTTCGACGTCCTCCGGACAGGGGACCGCGACGGCGATCGCCGGCGAACGCGGTGTCGCCTCCGGCGTCGTCGTCAGTGGCGCGTCCAGCGACTCGCCGAGCGCCGGCGCGAGCGCCGTCGTCGGCGCCGGCGTCGGCGTCGACTCGGGCACCCCTCCGGGAGCGACGGCGGACGCGCTCTCGACAGAGGCGGAGGACGCAATCGGCGACCCGTCGTTCGAGCCGCCGGAGCAGGCGGCGGCCGTGACGGCCGCTGCCGCACACAGAAGGATCGCCCGGTGCATCGGCATCATCATCCACGACGATGCAAGCCCCTCG
This sequence comes from Acidimicrobiia bacterium, assembly GCA_050248955.1. GTDB lineage: Bacteria > Actinomycetota > Acidimicrobiia > Acidimicrobiales > Ilumatobacteraceae > JBFWRK01. Next base: position 677,483 of record JBFWRK010000001.1, on the reverse strand, counting down.
ACCGTCAGTCGCCCGGGTTCGGCTCCGAGAGGTCGAACAGCCCGTCCGGGACGTCGATCGTCGTGACGCCATCGACGCACGACACGACGAACGTGACGGGCACGAGCGCACCGCTGTCGAGCTCGAGCAGGTCGTGGGCGGGGTTCGCCAGGACGCTCACGCACCGTCCGCGGTCGGTGCCGTCGACTTCGACGACGCTCGATCCGATCAGCTCGTGGACCCACAGCGCGTCGGGATCGTGGATCGGCGCGGCGAAGAGCAGCACGCCGGTCAGCCGCTCGGCATGGGTCCGGTCGGTGACACCGTCGAACGTCACGAGCCAACGGCCGTTGGACGGGCGCGACGCCAGCACCTCGAGCGTCTGATGTCGGGCGACGAGACGCGAACCGACTGCGAGGCGCTCCACCCGGTCGGTGGAGAGATCGACGTACACCTCACCGCGCACTCCGTGCGGCCGGCCGATCCGGCCCACCTCCAAGAGGTCGGGCGCGGGATCCGCCATCAGTCGACGAATTCGACGTCGACGTCGACGCCGTCGCGGCTGGCAGCCGCCCGCACGAGGGTGCGGATGCTCTGCGCGGTCCGGCCGCGTCGGCCGATCACGCGCCCGAGGTCGCCGGGAGCGACACTCGCCTCGAGGCGAACCCGGTTGCGACCCTCTGTGGCGTCGACGCGCACGGCCTCGGGATCGTCCACGATCGAGCGCACGATGTGCCCCAGCACTGCAGCAGCCGTGGGTGCGGGCACGCCGTCGCCGCGGTCGTCGATCTCGTCGCTCACGACTGTGCGCTCCCGGCCGCTCGGGCCAACTCGCGCCGATCGCTCACTTCGCGCCCTGGTACTCGGCCCAGGCGCCGGAGATCTCGAGGAGCTTCTTCACCCGCTCGGTCGGCTGCGCACCCTGCGCGAGCCACTTCACGGCCTTTTCGTTGTCGACCTTGAGGGTCGACGGTTCGGTCCGCGGGTTGTACTGGCCCAGGATCTCGATGAACCGCCCGTCTCGTGGCGAACGCGCGTCGGCGGCCACGATCCTGTACTGCGGCTGCTTGGTCTTGCCCACTCGGGTGAGGCGCAGCTTCACTGCCATCGCTAGTCGTTCCTTCTTCGTCAGTTGAGCCCGGGGAACCCAGGCGGCAAGGCCGGCATCCGCCGCTTGCCCTTCTTTCCGCCACCCATGGCGCCACCGAACCGCTTCATCATCTTCTGCATCTCACTGAACTGCTTGACGAGTCGGTTGACTTCACCTGTGGTGGTACCGCTGCCATTGGCGATCCGCAGGCGACGGCTTCCGTTGATGATCTCTGGCTTCGTACGCTCATCCGCAGTCATCGACCGGATGATCGCCTCCACCCGCTTGAGCTCGTCGTCGCCGATCTGGGCGCCCTTGAGCTCCTTGGGCATCCCGGGAAGCATACCGAGGACGTTGCTGAGCGGCCCCATCTTCTTCAGCTGCTGCATCTGCTCGAGGAAGTCGTCGAGCGTGAACTGCCCTTCCAGCAGCCGGCCGGCGGCCTTCTCGGCCTCGTCCTTCTCGTAGACCTGCTCGGCCTGCTCGATGAGGCTGAGCATGTCGCCCATGCCGAGGATGCGGCTCGCCATGCGATCCGGGTGGAACTGTTCGAACGCGTCGAGCTTCTCACCGGTGGACGCGAAGGCGATCGGACGGCCGATGACCTCCTTCACCGAGAGCGCGGCGCCACCGCGCGCGTCGCCGTCGAGCTTCGACAGGATCACGCCGTCGATCGCGAGCGCCTGGTGGAACCGCTCCGCGACCTCGACCGCGTCCTGGCCGGTCATCGCGTCGATCACGAGGAACGTGTAGGTCGGCTCGATCTTGGCGGAGATCTGGCGGACCTGCTCCATCAGCTCCTCGTCGATGGCGAGTCGGCCGGCGGTGTCGACGATGAGGACGTCGCGCCCGAGCCGGCGGGCTTCCTGCAGCCCCCGTTCAGCGGTAGTGACCGGATCGCCGGGCTCGGAGAACACCGGCACATCGATCTGGCGGCCGAGGGTGCGGAGCTGCTCGACCGCGGCGGGCCGCTGGAGATCGGCACCGACGAGCAGCGGATGGCGGCCCTGCGCCTTGAACCAGCGAGCGAGCTTGCCTGACGCGGTCGTCTTGCCGGAACCCTGGAGACCCGCCATCAGCACGACCGTCGGCGGACGGCTCGCATAGGTGATCTTGAGCGTCTCGCCACCGAGCATCCCGGTGAGCTCGTCGTTGACGATCTTGACGATCTGCTGGCTCGGGCTCAGTGCCTTGGAGAGCTCGATGCCGACGCACTGCTCACGGATACGCCCGACGACGCCGCGCACGACGCCGACGTTGACGTCGGCCTCGAGCAGCGCTGTGCGGATCTCGCGGAGGACCTCGTCGACGTCCTCGGGCGTCAGCCGACCTTTGCCGCGGATGCGCTTGAAGATCCCTTCGAACCGGTCTGACAGTGCGTCGAACATGCGGTCCGCCAGGGTAGCTGGACGACCCTGGAACCACTCACAGCCAGGTCGCTCGGAGCCGTCGCCGGCCTCGGGTCACCCGATCGAGCGGACCTCGGTGACGATCCCGGCCTCGACGGCGAGGTTCACCCGATCGGTGCGCAGATCGTCGGTGACCGCGAGGTCCTGGCCGTCCTCGCTGACGACCCGGACGGTGAGGCCGATCTCCTTCGCCAGCTGCTCCACCTCGGCAAGCGGGAGGCCCACCCAGGCCGCGGCCGCCTCGTCAGCGGTGATCGCCGGGCTCGTCTGGTCCGTGCCGGGCTCCGGAGCCACCGGGACCGCCGCCGTGTCGGTGACGGGATCGACGGCGGGCTCGACGCCCGGCTCCGGTTCGACCTGGACGAGGTACTCGTCCACGACCGCGTTCACGGTGTAGAGCCCGCCGTCGGCACTCGTGAACGTGTACGCCGGCAGCAGCCAGACCGTTTCGTCGGCGGCCCACACCATCGTGAGGTCCTCACGCACCCCGTTCAGCGTGACGAGGAGCGGCTCGGGTGCCGTCTCCTCGACGACGCAGTCGAGCGGGATCTGTGGGACCAACGTCTCCGTCGCGGGGTCGATCGGCGACGCCGATCCCGCATCCGAGTCGGATGTCGATGCGTCGGATGTCGATGCGTCGGTGCTCGCGGCGTCCGCAGCGGACTGCGGCTCCGGGCACGGGAGCGGCTTGTCCACGTCGCCCACCGCGTCGGGATCGATCACAGGGTCCGTTGCAGGCGCGGTCGCCGGCTCGGCCGCGCCCGTCGCCGGCTCTGCACTCCTGGCGGCGACATCGCCGAAGACGCCCCAACCCGTGCCCTGCTCCTGCAGCCGCTCGAAGCCGGCCGCGGCCCCGATGCGCGGGTAGTCGGCGCCGCGCTGCGGCTCGGCCAGGATGCCACTCACCCAGGTCACGGCGGCATCGCCACCGAAGCCGACGTTCATCGAGATCGGCGAACGGTGTCCCTCGAGCAGCCGCCAGGCGGTGACCGAGGCGCCCCACTCGTCGGCGTAGACCTCGAGCTCGTACTGCGACATGTCATAGCCGAGCGAACCGAACAGCTCGGTCGCCTTCGCCTGCGCTTCGGACGACGTCGGCACACCGGTCGGGGGCTCGGGCTCCGGGCACGGATCGACGGTCGACGGCACAGGTGCGTCCGGGGCAGAGTCCGCCGGATCGACGGTCGGGTCGACGCCCGCCGACGCGCAGCCGACGCTCGCGCTTTCGAGCGGCCCGGGGCTGTACCACCAGTCGAGCAGTGAGCTCCTCGACACCATGACGGCGGGAGCGCTGCCGTCGGTCGGGCCGACGCTCCAGCCGCCGCCCATGTCGGCCGGCAGCGACTGCACCTCACCCGTGACACCGAGGGCAGCGGCGAGCGCCTGCACCCGCTCCGCCGACGGTTCCTGACCAGCTGCGAAGAACCACGACGGGGCGGGGCCGTCGAGGACCGGCAGCTCGCCCTCGTAGCGGTACTCGATGTAGGCGATGCGCGAGTCGAACGACGGCGTCATCGCGTCGGTGGTCGCTTCGCCGGCCGCCGCGGTGCGATCAGCACCGGAGCCGGAGGCAACCTCGATCACCTGCGGTGTCGGCACCGTGGAGTCGGTGCCGGCGTCGTCGCTGGAACCACACGCTCCGAGACCGACGGCCAGCGCGGCCGCGACCACCGTGAAGCGGCGAGAGCGACGCATCGTGCGGACGTGTGGCAGAGAGGTGCTCATGTTCTTGGGACGATCCGGGAGCGGGTTCGGTTCCCGACACCGCTGATCGTGGATGACCGGGCGCCGCTCAACGGGGGCCTACTCCTCGAACAGGGCGTCGATGAACTCGTCGGGATCGAACTCGACGAGGTCGGCGATCGACTCACCGAGTCCGACGAGCTTGATCGGGATGCCGAGCTCGGTCTCGATCGCGAAGACGATGCCGCCCTTCGCCGATCCGTCGAGCTTCGTCAGCACGACGCCCGTGACGTCCGTGGCCTCGCCGAACTCACGGGCCTGGGTGAGCCCGTTCTGACCCGTCGTGGCGTCGATCACGAGCAGCACCTCGGTCACGCGACCCGGCTCCCGGTCGGCGACGCGGCGCACCTTGCGCAGCTCCTCCATCAGGTTCGTCTTCGTGTGCAGGCGCCCGGCGGTGTCGCCGAGGACGAGGTCGCAGCCTCGCGCCGCGGCCGCTTGCACGCCGTCGAAGATCACGGCACTCGGGTCACCGCCTTCGTTGCCCCGGACGAACTCGGCACCCGCCCGTTCGGCCCACGTCGAGAGCTGCTCGGCCGCAGCGGCGCGGAACGTGTCGCCGGCGGCCATCAGCACGCTGCGGCCCTCGGCGATCTGCCGCGCACCGAGCTTGCCGATCGTGGTGGTCTTGCCGACACCGTTGACGCCGACGAACAACCACACGTCGGGCAGCCCCGAGCCACGGTGGTCGGCGTGCAACGAGCGATCGGCGCCCTGGAGTCGCCCGCGCATCTCGTCGCGGAGCGCGTCGAGCAGCTCGTCGGGCGTCGTGAGCTCCTTCGCCTTCACCCGTGTCCGCAACCCGTCGAGCAGCTCGTCGGTGACGCGCACACCGACATCGGCGCGCAGCAGGGCCTCTTCGAGGTCGTCCCACGAGTCCTGGGTGATGCCGGTCCGGCTGCGCACGCCGACGAAGGCACCGGTGAGGGACGCCCGTGCCTTCGAGATCCGGTCGCGGAACCGGGGTCGGCCGAGGACGAGCGGTTCGAGCGGCTCGACGATGCCCGCTTCGATCGCGGCCTCCGCGAGCTCGACCTCGTCACCCTCGGCGACCTCGGGTTCCTCCTCGATGACCGTGGACGCGGGCCTTCCGCCCCGTTCGGGCACCGGTGGGACGGGCCGCGGCGGCGGTCCCGGGGGAACGGCCTCGTGACCGGCACGACGGCGGCTGACGAGCAGCACCCCGAAGCCGAAGACCAGCACGACGGCGATCAGGACGAGGAGGACGACGGTGATCTCCATGGCCCCGCCACCCTACTGGCGCGGTTCCAGCGGAGCGCCGACGAGCGGGGCTCAGCCCTTGGCGAGCGTCCCGGCGCCGTCGGAGAGCCGCTGCGCGAACCACGCCATGGGGATCGAGAGCACCATCACCACGGTCGCGACCACGTTGACGAGCGGCACGTTGTTCGGCCTGCTGAAGTTGTTGAAGATCCACTGCGGCAACGACTCGAAGCCAGGGCCGGACGTGAACGTCGTGACGACGATCTCGTCGAAGCTGAGCGCGAACGCGAGGAGCCCGCCGGCGAGCAGGGCCGAGCGGACGAGCGGGAACGTGACGTAACGGAACGTCTGGAACCCGTCGGCGCCGAGATCGGCCGACGCTTCGAGCAGGCTCGGCTGCATTCGCCGCAGGCGGGCGATCACGTTGTTGTACGCGACGACGACGCAGAACGTGGCGTGCGCGATCACGACCGTGCGGAACCCGAGGTCGAAGCCGACCCGGCCGAACGTCGCCTGCAGCGCGACCGCGGTGACGATGCCCGGCAGCGCGATCGGGAGCACGATGAGGAACGAGACGGCATTACGGCCGAAGAACCGGAACTTGTGCACGCCGAACGCCCCGAGCGTCCCGAGCACGAGCGCGATGCCGGTCGCGGCGAGCGCCGTCTTCACGGACGTCCACAGCGCATCCCGGGGACCCTCGGCGTCGGCAGCTCGGTCCCACCACTGCAGACCGAGCCCCTGGGGCGGCCAGGCGAGTGACGTCGCCTTGTTGAAGCTGAGCACGACGACCACGGCGAGCGGCACGTAGAGGAACGCGAGCCCGAAGAAGGTGACGATGCGCAGCGCGAGGCGGGCCGCCCGGGACAGTTGCATCAGAGGCTCTCGAACGCCCGCAAGCGCGCCATGGCGACGAGGTAGACGACCACGATGATGATCGGCCACAGGGTGAGGGCCGCTGCGAGCGGCTGGTTCGGTGCCAGCAGCGTGCGGGCGATGAGGTTGCCGATCAGCTGCGTCTTGCCACCGACGATGTTCGGCGTGATGTAGTCGCCGAGCGACAGCGAGAACGTGAAGATCGACCCCGCCGCGATCGACGGCACGAGCAACGGCGCGATGACCGAGGTGAAGGTGCGCCCGGGCCGGGCGCCGAGATCGCCGGCGGCGTCGAGCAACGACGGTGGCAGCCGGTCGAGGCCGGCGTAGATCGGCAGCAGCATGTACGGCAGCCACAGGTACGAGAGCGTGATGATGACGCCGAGCAGGCCGAAGCCAGGTGACCAGCCGAACACGCTCTTCAGGAAGCCGCCCGAGGTGCTCGCGCCGAACTGCGAACCGGGTTCGAGCATCGCCCGCCACGCATACCCCTTGACGAGATAGCCCGCCCACAGAGGCAGGAGGACGGCGACGATCAGCGTTCTGCGCACCCTCGGCTTCGCGATCTTCGCGATGTAGTACGCCATCGGCAGCGCGAGCGCGAGGCAGAGCAGCGTGACCGACACGGCCACGCCGATGCTCCGGAAGATCGTCGAGTAGAACGCGGACGTCGTGAAGGCGGTGTCGAAGTTGTCGATCGTGAGCTCGCTCGTCGCCTTCTGGGTGAACGAGTCGAGCTTGAAGAACGCGGTGACGACGAGCAGCACGAGCGAGCCGATGTAGACGACGAGCAACCAGAGCACCGGCGCCGACAGGGTCGCCACAGCGCCGAGACCGTTCACACGTTGGAACGGCCCGGCGATGCGGCGCGACAGCGACCGTGAGGTCAGGACCGGAGCTCCGACCACGCCGTCACCCAATCGGAGTACGGGACGCAGGCCACGTCACGGCCGTCCAAGCACTCCTCGGTCGCCGTGGTCCAGTACCAGACGTCGTCCCAGTAGCCGTCGTCCTCCGAGTGGAAGGTCGCGCAGTGGTCGGGATCGGTCGTCAGGCCGCAGGCCTCGGCGTTGGACGGCGCCTCTCCGAACCACTCCGCCACCGCTGCGTTCGCCTCCGGCGAGGCGATGTGGTCCATCCACATGTACATGCAGTTCGGGTGCTTCGCCTTGCTGGAGATCATCCACGTGTCGGACCAGCCGGTCGCGCCTTCCTTGGTCTTCACTGCGTTGATCTTCGCCCCGTTGCCCAGTGCGAGGTTGACGATCACCTGCCAGGTGGTGCCGGCGAGCACGCCCCCGCTCTCGAGTGCGGCCTGCTGATCCGTGAACAGCGCCCAGTACTGGCCGACGATCGACTTCTGGGATTCCAGGAGGTCGATCGCTGCGGCGAACTGCGTCTCGTCGAGGGCGTAGGGATTCGTGATGCCGAGGTCGGGCTGTGTCGCCATCAGGTACAGCGCGGCGTCGGCGATGTAGATCGGCGAGTCGTACACCGAGACCGAGCCCGCCGCGAGGCTGTCCTCGAACATCACCGCGAGCGAATCGGGCTCGGCGCCGGCGAACGCCTCGGTGTTGTAGACGAGCAGGTTCGCGCCACGACCGTGCGGCACGCCGTACGGCACGCCGTCGACGGAGTTCCACGGCTGCAGCTTCAGCCCCTCGTAGATGTCGGCGTAGTTCGGGATGAGATCGGGATTGATCGGCGACACCTCGCCGCCGGCGATGAGGCGCTGCGTCGCGTCGCCCGACGCCGAGACACCGTCGTACTCGCCACTCTGCATGAGCTGCACCATCTCGTCGGACGAGTTGCCGGTCTTCACGTTGACCTCGCACCCTGTGGCGTCCTCGAACGGGGTGACCCAGTCGACCTCGGGATCGGTCGAGCCGTCCTCGACGTAGCCGGCCCAGGCGATGAGGTTCACCTCGCCCTCGCTTTCACCGAGCTCGGTCAGCGCGCCGTCGGCCGCGCCGCCGCCGGCCGGCGCATCCGTGCCGGCGGGGGCATCGGTGCCGGCGGGGGCATCCGTGGCAGCCGGCGCGTCCGTACCCGCTGGCGCGTCCGTACCCGCCGCGGCGGTGGCGGCGGTGTCACCGGTATCGGCCGAATCGTCGTCCCCGCATGCGGCCGCGATGAGCAGCAAGCCGGCGGCGCCGAGCGACGCGATGAGTCGTCGTTGTCTCATGGTTCATCTCCCCAGTCGTCGTTGACGGAGTCGCGCTCCGCCCCGGCGAGCGCAAAGGCTGCGTTCGCCGGCCAAGCCAGTGTGACCTCACGGCCCACTGACACATCGGTGATCGAGCTCGCCGGTACGACAGCGATCACCCGAGTTCCGTCGGGCAGCACTGCGTGCACTCGCACGTCGGCCCCCAGGTACTGCACGTCGCGCACGGTCGCCGTGGTCGAGATCGTGCCCTCGTGGGTGTGGCCGCCGGCCTGCACGCTGATCCGTTCCGGCCGCACCACGAACGAGGCGTCGCTGCCGAGCAGCTGCCGCGCCGTCTCGCCGCGGATCATGTTGGAGACGCCGACGAACCCGGCAACGAACGCCGTGGCCGGGCACTCGTAGATCTCCTTCGGCGTCCCGACCTGTTCCACGCGACCACCGTTGAACACGGCGACGCGATCGCTCATCGACAGCGCCTCGCCCTGATCGTGCGTGACGAACACGAACGTGATGCTGACCTCGTGCTGGATCGCCTTCAGCTCGACCTGCATCTCCTCACGGAGCTTCAGATCGAGCGCGCCGAGCGGTTCGTCGAGCAGCAGCACCTTCGGTCGGTTGACGAGCGCCCGGGCGAGTGCGACCCGCTGGCGCTGGCCACCGGACAGCTGGGTCGGCCGGCGGGCGCCGTACTCGGCGAGGCGAACCGTCTCGAGCATCTCCCTCGCGCGACGGCGACGTTCCTTCCGCTCGACACGCTTGACCTTCAACCCGTACTCGACGTTCTCCTGCACGGTCATGTGGGGGAAGAGCGCGTAGTCCTGGAACACCGTGTTCACGTCGCGCTCGTAGGGCGCCAGACGGGCGACGTCCCGGCCGTGGAGGAGGATCGCACCGGCGTCCGGTTGCTCGAAGCCGGCGATGAGCCGCAGCACCGTGGTCTTCCCCGAACCTGACGGGCCGAGCATCGAGAAGAACTCACCGTCGCCGATGGCGAGGTCGACGCCGTGGACCGCCTTCACGTCACCGAAGTGCTTCCGCAGGCGGACGAGCTCGACAGCAGGTGCCGGTGCGTCGCCACGGGTGCCCGCCGACGTCGTCACCGCAGGTTCGCTCACCTCTGCCACCCAGCTGCTCCCCACATGGGCTCGTCGGATCGAGCGAACGATAGACGCACCCAACGCCGTCCCCGACCATGGACGAGTCGTTCACGTCATGGTTCGCGATCGCCGGCGATCGAGGAACCTGCCCAGGTCCGGCAGAGCGCAGTGAGCGCAGCGAACACCGATGAGCGCAGTGAGCGCAGCGAACGCAGCCAACCCGGCGAGGCGGCGGCGGCGAGGCAGCGGCGAAGCGCGTCAGGCGCTCGCGCCAGCCTTCTCGACGATGACCTTCGACGAGCCGCCTGGCTGCATCGTGACGCCGAGCAGGCAGTCGGCCGCTTCCATCGTCCGTTTCTGGTGGCTGACCACCAGCAGCTGCGCCTCGTTGCGGAACTCGTGGATGAGACCGAGGAAACGGTGCAGGTTCACATCGTCGAGCGCGGCTTCGACCTCGTCCATCACGTAGAACGGCGACGGCCGGCTGCGGAAGACAGCGAACAGGTACGCGAGCGCGGTCAGCGAACGCTCGCCACCCGAGAGCAACGAGAGCTTCTTGACGTTCTTGCCGCTCGGCTTCGCCTCGACCTCGATGCCCGTGCCGAGGAGGTCGTCAGGGTTCGTGAGGACGAGCGAACCCGCGCCGCCCGGGAACAACAGGCCGAAGAGGGCGGTGAAGTTCGCGCTCACATCGGCGAAGGCCTCGGCGAAGACGGTCTGGATCTCCGTGTCGACGGCCTTGATCACACGGGCGAGCTCGCGGCGCGTCGTCTTGACGTCTTCGAGCTGCTCTTCGAGGAACGAGTGCCGCTCCTGCAGCGCGGTGAACTCCTCCAGTGCGAGCGGGTTGATCGGACCCATCAGCTTCAGCTCGCGCTCGAGATCGCGCACACGTGCCGGCGCGCTGATCCCCTCGGGCAGCTCCGGCAGTTCTGCAGCTTCCGCGACCTCCGGCTCGGTCTCGAGGTCGCGGCGCACACCCTCGACGGCGGCTTCGAGGCGCATCCGGGCCTCGGCTTCGTCGATCTCGGTGCGCCGGCTGCGCTCGCGCAGCTCGTCCAGCTGCCGCTCCGTCGCTGACCGCGCCCGGCGGAGCTCGTCGAGGCGTTGCGCGACGGCACGGACCTCGTCGCTCTGCCGGCGGCGCTGCTCGTGCAGCCGCGCGAGCTCGGATTCGACGGTGCGGCGATGCCCGTCGACGAGCTGTGCCAGCCGATCGGTCGCCTCGATCGCGCGCTCGACCCGCACCCGCCGCTCGGATGCCTCTTCCCGCGCCGCGGCGTCGGCTGCAAGTCGTCGCTCGGTCTCCTCGAGTCGTCGCTCGAGGTACTGCTGCCGCTCGATCAGCCCGACGTTGCGCACCTCGAGATCGCGGCGGCGAGAGATGAGCAGCGCCGCCTTCGCCTCGAGCCGGGCACGGGCCTCACCGCGTTGGCGTGCCGCTTCTGCTTCTGCTTCCTCGTCGGCCTCGAGCGCCGGCAGGAGTGCATCGAGCTCGGCGATGCGCGCCTGCTCCCGCTGAACCCGATCGGCCAGCTCGCCGGCGGCCCTCTCGACGCTCTCGATCTCGGCGGCGGTCTCACGCCGCTCGCCTTGCACGCGGGTCAACGCGTCCGCCGCGGCAGTGAACTTGGCGTCGTTCATGTCGAGGCGGCGGCCGAGGTCGGCTTCGGCCTGCCGTGCGGCGGCGAGCTCTGCCTTCGCGACGCTCACCCGCTCGTCGCACAGATCGAGCTCGGTGCGCGCGCTCTCGGCCCACCGCTGCGCATCGTCGAGCGCGGCCGCCGTCGCGCCGCCGCCGGCGACGCCGAGCCGCCACCCTGTCGGGCTGAAGCGATGTCCGTCGTCCGTCACCACGACCGCGTTCGGGTGGGCGAGCGATGCGTCGAGTGCGGCTTCCCAGCCGACCACCCGAACAGCCCCGGCGAGCAGTCCGTCGAGCAGCCGGGACACCCGCTGGTCGGACGAGCGGACATGCGCGCGAACGGGCTCGCCCACGCCTGCCGACGCGCTGGCGCCGGCGTGGTGCTCACCGGCGCCGAGCGACAGGACCGCACCGTGGGCATCGCCGCTGTCGAGGTGGGCGAGCGCCCGACGCGCGGCGGACGGATCGGCCACGACGACGGCGAGCATCGCGTCGCCCGCGGCAGCCTCGAACGCGGCCTCCCATCCGTCGTCCACCTCGACGAGCTCGAGCAGCGTGCCGACGACACCGTCGAGACCGGCGAGCCGCTCCGCGCCGGCACGGGCGCGGGCGCTGTCGAGCGCGAGGGCCAGTGCCTCGGCCCGTGCCTGCCAGCGCGCGAGCTCTCCCGACGCGACCTGGTGCGCATCGGTCGCTGCGTCGGCGGCAGCCTCGGCCGCGATGCGACGCGCCTCGGCGGCCTCGACCTCCGACACGAGCGGCGCCTCGACACCTTCTGCCTGCTCGCACTCCGCCTTCAGCCGATCGACCTCGGCGGCGAGCCGCTCGTTCCTGACCACGAGCTGTTCGAGCCGCGTCACCGCACGCCGGTGCTCGAGCTCCGCCCGTTCGACACCCGCTCGCATCGAGCGCAGCTCGCCCCGCACCTCGGCGGCAGCACTGGCCGCAGCCGCCGTGCCGCCCCCTGATGCGGCGTCGATCACCGCCTGCGTCTCCGCCCGTTCGCGCGCGAACGTCTCGTCGGCCTCGGTCAGCTCCTCGGCCTCGGGCGCGAGGGCGGAGAGGCCCTCGACGACCTCGCGCAGTTCCGCTGCGAGCCGGGCACCCTCTGCCTCGAGGTTGGCAACGACCCCGGCATCCATGAGCTGACCGCGATCGCGCTCCATCGCCCGGCGGCGCTCGGTGATCACGTTCGCCAGCCCACGGGCCCGCTCGCGCAGCTGCTCGACGCGCACGAGGGAGTCGCTGACGTCGGTGTCGCCGCGGGCCGACAGCTCGGCCTCGGCTGCCATGACCGCGGTGTCGAGCCGGGCGAGCTCGGCGCGGAGCTCGCGCTCCTTCGTGTCGGCAGCGAGATGGTCGCCGGCGAGGGAGGTGAGCCGCGTTCGGAGCCCGGCGATCTCACGTCCGGCGAGGAACAACCGGAGCGCGCCCAGCTCGGCGACGAGCGCGCCGTGGCGCCGCGCCGCGTCGGCCTGGCGTTCGAGCGGCCGGAGCTGGCGGCGCACCTCGCGCAACAGGTCCTGCACGCGGAGCAGGTTGCCCTCGGTCGCCTCGAGGCGGCGCTCGGCCTTCTCCTTGCGCTTGCGGTACTTGAGGACCCCGGCGGCCTCCTCGATGATCGCCCGCCGTTCCTCGGGGCGAGCGTTGAGCACGGCGTCGATCTGCCCCTGGCTCACGATGACGTGCTGCTGGCGACCGACGCCGGCATCCGACAGGAGGTCCTGCAGGTCGAGCAGGCGGCACGGCACGCCGTTGATCGCGTACTCGCTCTCGCCGGTGCGGAACAGCGTGCGCGACAGCCGCACCTCGGTGAACTCGATCGGGAGGATGCCGCTCGAGTTGTCGATCGTCAGCGAGACCTCGGCCCTGCCCAACGCCGGCCGCTTCGCAGTGCCGGCGAAGATCACGTCGTCCATCTTCTGGCTGCGCACCGCACTCGGCGCTTGCGCGCCGAGGACCCACGCGATCGCGTCCACGACGTTCGACTTGCCCGAGCCGTTCGGGCCGACCACGACGGTCACCCCCGGTTCGAGCTGCATCGTGGTCGCTTCGGCGAAGGACTTGAAGCCTTTGAGGGTCAGCGCTTTGAGGAACACAGCAGCGAGCGACCCTACCGGACGCGCCGGGAGAGGTGCCGATCCCCACGGCGCACCGGTTGGCAGCGAGGGCAGAAGTGGGTCGACCGTCCGCCGAACGGGATCCGGACGATGATGCCGGTACCGCACGTCGCGCACCGCTGACCAGCACGGTCGTAGACACGGTGATCGTCCTGGTAGGAGCCGCCGGACCCCATCAGATCGACGTACTGGTTGTCCCCGAGCGTCGATCCACCGGAGTCGATCGCCGCGCCGAGCACGTCGTGGATCGCGGCGTGCAGCCGGGTGATCTCCTGCCCACTCAGCGTCTCGCTCGTGCGCAGCGGATGGAGCCGGGCGAGGTGGAGGATCTCGTCGACGTAGATGTTGCCGATGCCGGCGATCACGTGCTGATCGAGCAGCAGCGGCTTCAGCTGCCGGCGCCGGGCGAGCAGCAGCGACCTGAGCAGGGCGCGATCGAGTCCGTCGGCGATCGGGTCGACACCGAGCTGCGCCAGCTCCGGCAGCTCGACGTCGACCCGGGTGGGGGCGAACACCACCACCTCACCGAACGTCCGCGGATCCACGAACCACAGCTCCTCCGGCGCCGCGCCGTCGAGGTGGGCCACGACGTGCGTGTGCGGTGGCCGGGCGGCGCCCTCCGGCGCGATCAGCAGCTGCCCGCTCATCCGGAGATGGATCATCACCGCGTCGCCGGAGTCGAGCGGGCACACGAGGTACTTCCCGTGCCGTCCGGCTGCCAGCATCGTCGTACCGGTCAGCCCGGCGACGAGCGCCTCGCGGGACGTGCGCCGCACCGTCCGCTCCCGGCCGACCTCGACGGCCGTGATCCGCCGGCCGACGACGCGCTCCTCGAGCCCTCGGCGGACCGTCTCGACCTCGGGGAGCTCGGGCATCGCACGTGGACCGACGGCTCAGCCGCCGGCCGCCACCGGGTTGATGTCGATCGCGGTGGCGTGCAACCGCTCGCACGCCATGCGCGCGGCGACCTGCTCGGCCTGCTTCTTCGAACGGCCCTCGCCGTTGCCGAGCGGCCGGCCGTTCACCGCAACCGTGGCGAAGAAGTGCTTCGCGTGGTCGGGGCCCTCTTCACGCAACACGTACACCGGCGCGCCGTCGAACAGCCGGGCCGTCAGCTCCTGGAGGGCCGTCTTGTAGTCGAGGTGGTCGACCATCGACGCGCTGCCGGTGAGTCGATCGCCGACGAGGCGTTCGATCAGCGCGAACGCCGCTTCCGTGCCCCCGTCGATATACACGGCGCCGATGACCGCTTCCATCGCATCCGACAGGATCGACGGCTTCGTCCGCCCGCCCGCCGCGTCCTCGCCCTTGCCGAGCAGCAGGTAGGCGCCGATGTCGAACTCCTCGGCCACCGCGGCGAGCGCGGACGCATTGACGATGCTCTTGCGCAGATCGGTCAGCTTGCCCTCGGCGAGCTCACTGTGGCAGTGGTAGGCGAGATCCGCGACCACCCAGCCGAGCACCGCATCACCCAGGAACTCCAGGCGTTCGTTGCTCTTCACGTCGCCGGGCTGCTCCGCGCACCACGAGCGGTGAGCCATCGCCTGACGGAGCAGGGCGATGTCCGCGAACTCGTGACCGAGGCGCTCGACCAGCGCCCCGAGATCGGCCTCCGGCCGCCTCACGCAGTCAGTCCTTCGAGACCCGACCGAAGACGTAGTCGACCGCGTCACGCACGGTCTTGAGGTCTTCGAGATCCTCGTCCTCGATGCGGAAACCGACGGTGCGCTCGGCCAACTCCTCCTCGAGCCCCTCGACCAACTCGATCAGCGCGAGCGAGTCCGCATCGAGGTCGTCCACGAACGACTGACCTTCGCTGATCGTCGACGGATCGATCTCGAGGATGTCGGCCAGCCGGTCGCGCACGATCTCGAAGATGGTGTTGCGATCGAGCGGGCCCTGCTCGACATGGGTCTCGGCCGGCACGTGGTCCTCCCGGGTAGTTCTGGGTGCGGTTCGAGATGTTAGCGGTCCCACCGTGGCGACCGCCGGAGTGTCGAGCTAGCGCGGATCAGACGGAGACGGCGGCGCGCAGCCGGCCGACCAGGTCGACCTCGACCATCTCCTTTGCGACCGCGATCGCGTTCACGATCGCGCGCGGGCTCGACGAGCCGTGGCTGATGATGCAGACACCGTCGACACCGAGGAGCATCGCTCCGCCGTAGGTCTCCGGGTCGAGCGAGGTGTACAGCGGGAGGAGCGCGGGGAGCAGCGCGTCTGCGTGCTCCTTGTAGCCGGGCGCGTTGAACGCTTCGAGCAACGCCTTGACGATCGTCTTCAACCCTCCTTCGAGGGTCTTCAGCACGACGTTGCCCGTGAAGCCGTCGGTGACCACCACATCGACGTTGGACGTCATGATGTCGCGGCCCTCGACGTTGCCGATGAACTCGATCCCCTTCGCGACGCGGAGCAACTCGTAGGCGGCCTTGCGCAGCGGGTCGCCCTTGCCGGGCTCCTCGCCGATCGACAGCAGCCCGACCTTGGGGCTCGGGATGTCGAAACGGTGCTGCGCGTACACCGAGCCCATCTGGGCGAACTGGACGAGCCACTCGGGCTGCACCTCGGCGTTGGCGCCTGCGTCGAGCAGCACCGTCGGCGTCGAACCGGGCACCGGGATCGGGGTGGCGATCGCCGGCCGGTTCACCCCCTTGATCCGGCCCATGCGGAGGAGCGCGGACGCCATCGTCGCCCCCGTGTTGCCGGCCGACACCATCGCGCTCGCCTTGCCGTCCCTGACGGCCTCGGCAGCGCGCACCAGCGTCGAGTCCTTCTTGCGCCGCACGCCCTGAGCGGCATCGTCGTGCATGGCAATGACCTCCGACGCCACGATGAGCGGGAGGTCGCCTCGATCAGCAAGATCGGACGGGCCGACGAGCACGACGGGCACGCCGGTCGCGGCTGCCTGGCGGGCACCTTGGATGATGGCGCCGGGAGCGTGGTCCCCGCCCATCGCGTCCACTGCGACGGGGAGCATCAGGTTCGCGGGAGATCAGCCGACGTCGACGACGACGCGGTTCTTGTACCAACCGCAGGTCGGGCAGACGACGTGTGGCAGCTTCGCCGACGCACACCGCGGGCAGACGCTCCGCGACGGGCTGCCGAGCTTCCACGCGCCGGAACGCCGACTGCGTGACTTCGACTTTGATTTCTTCTTCTTGGGAACGGCCACCGTGGTCTCCCTCTGGTTCGAGCCGCAGCAGGTTACCGGCGAAACGCCGGTTCGGTTCAACTGCGAGCGGAGCGATCCTCGCGCCCGTCAGTTCAGCTGCTCGCGCAGCGCGTCGAGCGCCGACCATCGGTCGTCCGTGGCAACCGTCTCGCACGAGCACGGCTGGTCGTTCCGGTTCGCACCGCAGATCGGGCAGATGCCGGCGCAGTCGACCCGGCACAGCGGCGCGAGCGGCAGCTCGAGCAGGATCGACTCCCTCACCATCTGCGTGAGGTCGATCTGCTCGCCGACGATCGGGAACGCGTCCTCGGCCGTCACGAGCACTTGGTAGAGCTCCTGCACGGTGACGTCCACCGCCTCGTCGAGCTCGACGAGGCAGCGCCGGCAGGTGTCGTGCCACGGCACGGCGAGGTGAGCGGTCACGACGATGCCGTCCGCCATGCTCTCGAGCCGCGTCGAGACCGCCACCTCGGCGTCAGGCGCGACGCGCGGGTCGGAGAGTGCCAGCTCCTCGGCAGTGAGGACCGCCTCGACCTGCTTCTCGTTCCCCGGTCGGCGCAGCAGTTCCGCCACGTTCACCAACAACGGATTCATGCGGGAGAAGCTACCCCTGGGTCTCCGCGATCAGAGCCGACCTGGCAGAGCCAAGCCCGTCAGAGCCGGGCCGAGCGAGCCGAGGCCGACCTCGGCGCTACCCGCGATCCTGATCGAAGAAGCCGCCCGGATCGTCGTCGTCCTCGACGACCTCGGGTTCACGGTCGACGCCGATGTCGAGCCGGGCGCGGCCGGCGGCGACGGTGCGGGTCAGCTTGTCGAGCAGGATCTCGAAGCTGCCGAGGCGCTGGTCGATGAAGTCCTCGGTCTCGTGGCGCAGGCGGCGGGCGTCGGTGTCGGCCGCCTCCATGGTCTGGCGCGCCCGTTGCTCGGCGGCCCGCACGACCTCGGTGCGCTGCACCATCCGCTCCGCCTGGACGCGAGCGGCGTCGAGGATCTCGTCGGCCTCGCGACGGGTCTTCGCCACGAACTCGTGGCGCTCCTTCAGCATCCACCGGGCCTGACGCAACTCGTCGGGCAGGCGGTTCACCGCCTCTTCGAGGAGCTCGATGATCTCGTCCCGGTTGATCATCGGCGAGGCCGACAGCGGGATCGTGCGGGCCGTCGCGATGATGTCGATCGCCCGCCGCAGCAGCGTCTCGGAGTCGTAGATCGCGCTGCTGCGATCGGTGGCGCCCGTGCGGTCGCCCGGCCGCTGGTACCCGGCGACCGGGGACTCCTCGTCGTACTCGTCGTATTCGTCGTCGTAACGGTCGTCGTAGCTCACTGTCAGGACCTCTCGGGTGACGCCGAGCTGGTGAGGCGCCGAGCCACCGGCTCGGGAACCAGGTGGCTCACGTCGCCACCGTACTGCGCGATCTCCCTGATGAAACGGGAGGAGACGAAGCTGAAGCGGGCGGCCGTGGGCACGAAGACCGTGCGGATGCCGCTCACGGATTCGTTCGTCAGCGCCATCTGCAGCTCGAACTCGAAGTCGCCGGCCGTCCGCAGGCCCTTCACGATGAAGTCCGCGCCTACCGCGCGAGCGGCGTCGACCACCAGGCCGGTGTGCGCCTCGACGCGGATGCCGGGGAGGTGCGCCGTCGACTCGGCGAGCATCGCCTGACGCTCTTCGAGCGTGAACGCGCCGCCGGGCTTGGACGGGTTGTACATGGTGCC
This sequence comes from Acidimicrobiia bacterium, assembly GCA_050248955.1. Taxonomy (GTDB): domain Bacteria; phylum Actinomycetota; class Acidimicrobiia; order Acidimicrobiales; family Ilumatobacteraceae; genus JBFWRK01. The sequence goes on along the minus strand of JBFWRK010000001.1, from coordinate 659,254 downwards.
GACGACGACCTCGCCGAAGAGAGCAGAGGCTTGCTCGATCGCGTCGAGGTGACCGAGGTGCACGGGGTCGAAGCTGCCGGGGAAGAAGACGACGCTCATAGAGGCCGGCTCACGGTACTTTGCGGCGGAGCAGCGCCACGAACGTACGGCCGTAGCGCTTCTCCCGAGCGAGCTCCCACTCGTCGGGGAGACCCTCGATCCGCTGGCCCGTCTCGACGACCACGACGTCGGCGGGAAGGTCGGCCAGCAGCGCAGCCCAGTCGCTGAAGCCGTAGGGCGGGTCGGCCACGACGACGTCCACGGTGGGCAACCGGCGGCCGATCGCGAGTGCGTCGTTGGGGAGCACGGTCGCGCGGTCGGTCAACGAGAGCGACGCGAGGTTTTCCCGGAGCGCGCGAAGGGCACGTCCGTCGCGCTCGACGAACGTGCAGTGCGCGGCGCCGCGCGAGAGCGCCTCGATCCCGAGCGCGCCAGTGCCGGCGAAGAGGTCGACGTAGGTGGCGTCGACGACGAGGTCCATGCTCCCGAGCGAGTTGAAGACGGCCTCCCGCACGCGATCGGTGGTCGGCCGGGTGTCGAGACCCTCGGGCGCGATCAGGCGACGACCACGGAGCTCACCGGCAACGACACGCATCCGGGGCAGACTACGGTCGTGCTGATGCCGGAACCCACGATCGTCTGCGTCGACTGCGGCGGGCGGTGCCACCTCCTGAGCTACGCACCGGAGGACGGCGTCTGGGAACCCGGCGACATCGTCGCGTACCGCTGCGAGGACTGCCTCGATCGATGGGACCTCGTCCTGCCCGACGAACCCGACCCCACGGACATCTGACGCGACGGGCGACGGTTCTTCACCGTCGCGGCGGTGCGACCGGGCACAGCGCCTGTGCCGAGCACACTGCTGCCAGCCGGGGGTCGGTCGTGACCAGTGGTGCGGCAAACCGCGCGGCGAGCGCGACGTAGAAGGCGTCCGCCATCGCGACGGCGCGCCGCAGGTCCCAGGCAGCGGCGACGAGACCAGCGAGCGGGACGCGCACGACGGGAGCGCTCGCCAACTCCTCCACGGCTTCGTCCGCCACCTCACCGGAGATCTCCCCGCGACGGTGGAGCCGCGCCAAGGCCGACGCGACGTCGGCATCCAGGTGGGCCGGGGCCGCGAACGCCCGGGCCTGACGGAGGATCTCGATCACGTCGTCCGATCCGGGCAGCCGCAGGAAGAGGTCCACCGTCGCCGATGCGTCGAGCACCATGACCTCAGCCATGCGCGTGGCGCGACTCGTCCTCCGCCCGGGCGGCCTGCACCGCCTCCGCGCCCGTTGTCGTGAGGGCGCGAACCCGCCGCCGCGCCAGCCGGTCGAGCCACTCGTCCACGTCGGGCATCTGGCAATGACTCGCCAGCACTTCGATCGAGTACTGACGGAGACTCATCCCCTTCGCCTCGGCCCGCCGCCTCAGCTCGTCGTGGACCTCTTGCGGAACGTCACGCAGGTGCATGTTCGTGCTCACGGCGCGAGTCTACGGACCTCTGGTAGCGAAATGCTACCATCGTCCGGCCGAGGCACTCGGCGCTCGCGTCAGCTCTTGGAGAGGAAGACCATCATCACCGTGTCAAGCGCTGATGTAGCCCTGCAGATCGATGACTACATGAGTCGGACCTGCTCCCCGGCATGAGACCGCGAGTTGCTCGTGGTTTGTCAGGCGAACGAGCGCCGTGTTGCCGACGGTCTGGTCGCTTGCGTACCAGTTGATGTTTGAGGTGCTGGGGAGCCCACCCTTGCTGCCGTGCAACACCAGGTATCCGGACCCCTCGGTTTCCGTGACCGTGCAGTTGACGAAGACCGCCGACGCTTGCGGGATCCAAGACGACAGCGGAAGGAGAAACTCCGTCCGACCCGGCTCCATCTTTCGGGGCGTGGGTATCGACGATCCCCTTGGCAGCCGTGTGTCGAGGAGCCGTATCGGCGCCTCGAGCGGCACCAGCTGTCCTGACACCGTTTGAGCAGCCGCCGGTTGTGCGCGCGACCCGAGTGGTAGCAGCGCCGCGGCACCCCCTGCTCCGAGCAGCCGGCGGCGTGTGAGTAGACGTGTCATAGGTTCCTCCTCTCGCTGCTGCGATCGTTGGCACAACGTGGCGGCCGCCGCTACGGACTTCCGTCCTTGCTTCGATGTCGGTCGCCCGGGTTGGGCGGGGGTGTCACTGTCCCGGAGCATCGTTTCCGTGAGTCTTCGAGGCGCGCCGGGCCTGACGTTCGAGTGCCGCCGACGGCCGCCGGAAAGCACGCATCGTCGCATCGGCCGGACTCTATGAGGCCTATGAGGCCAGTACGGCCGGTGACGAGGAGCCGTCGTGGAAGCCGTCACCGAGGCTCTCGCTGTCGTCGAGGTCGACCCGGTCATGTGGGATGGTCCTCCGCCGCCGTCGACCAGCAACGGCCGTGCGTCGCCGCCGTCGAGGAATGGGCGGCACCTGGGTGTCGTGGGCGACCACCGAACCCGGCAGCGTGGGTTGGCGCGGCTTAGGGCTGGGCCACCGGCTGTGTGCCGGGCCTCATCGTTGCGCCGGACTGCCACTAGGCACCCGACGTGCGGTCGAGCAGCTGCAGTAGATCGTGTGCGGCAAGCTCCACGGCCTTGTGGCGCCACTCCGCGGCTCGGTAGACGCAGGCGATCAATCCGCTCCGATGCACGCGGCGAAAGTCGCCGAACACGAAGGCGTAGCGGGCCTTCGTCTGCTCCGTGGCGCCCACGGTCACACCGAGGTGCCACGCTGCGTACTCGTCCCACGAATGTCGCTCGAGAAAGGCGTTCTGCGCTTCGGCGTTCGGTTGGACGTCACCCCAGTCGCTATCGAGGACGTACTGACGGGCCTCGATCAGTTCCTGAGCTCGCTTCACGGCCTGTTCGTTCAGTTCGTACTTGGCCATGCCGTTCACTGTTCCCGGCCGGCGCCGTCGCCAATCGGCCGCCGCTCGCTGCCGCAGAAGGCGCGCGACCATGAGCCGCCTGCCCCGCCACGTTCATGCCAACCATCTCCGTGCCGCCTCGATGGAACGCCGGCTGACGGCCGTGCGCCACGTCATTCGCCTCGCCCACAGCGACGGTCGGGAAGCCGCAGCGCGTGAAGCGTGGCCCGAGCCGTGGGAACGACTCGACCACGTGTTCGGCATGCTCGAAAGCGATCCTCAGTCCTCAATCAGTCCTCAATCAGTCCTCAATCAGTCCTCAGCAGGGTCAGTAACAGTCCAACGTGGTCGGATCAGGTCGGTAGTGTTTGCCCTGGTCAGAGGCCGTATGCAGCTCCATCGACGCTGGTCACAGAAGCCGACTAGCTCTTGAAGAGGAACTCCTCGTCCTCGGCGGAGAAGAGCAGGGCGAGCTCGTCGCGAAGCTCGGGGTTGCCGACGAGCTCGGGGTCGGGGTCGACGACGTGGAAGGCGGCGTCACGGGCGAGGAGCACGAGCTCGCGATCGCGACGCAGCGACGCGAGCTTCAAGTCGCTCCTGCCCTTCTGCGAGGTGTTCATCAGCGTGCCCTCACCGCGGAGCTCGAGGTCGACCTCGGCCAGCTCGAAGCCGTCCGTCGTCGCCACGAGGGCCTCGACGCGCGCGTTGCCGTCCTCCGACTCGGCGGTCACGAGCCAGCACCGCGACCTGTGCTGCCCGCGCCCGACGCGACCCCGGAGCTGGTGGAGCTGGGCGATGCCGAAGCGATCGGCGTCGAGGATGACCATGATCGTCGCGTTCGGCACGTCGACCCCGACCTCGATCACCGTCGTCGCCACGAGGACGTCGAGATCGCCCCGGCGGAACCGATCCATCACGACGTCCTTCTCGGCGGACGGCAGGCGGCCGTGCAACAGCCCGATCCGCAACCCGGCGAGCTCACCGTGCACGAGCCGCTCGTACGTCTCCTCGGCCGAGGCAACCTCGAGCTTCTCGCTCTCCTCGATCAACGGACACACCACGTACGCCTGCCGGCCCGCCTCCACCTCGGTGCGCACGTCTCCCCAGACGGCAGCTTCGAGCAGCGGCCCGTTCGCCCAGTGCGTGGCGATCGGTGTGCGGCCAGGTGGCAGCTCGTCCAGCACGCTCACGTCGAGGTCGCCGTAGACGGTCATCGCCGCCGTGCGCGGGATCGGCGTCGCCGTCATCACGAGCACGTCCGGCGTCCGCCCGGCGCCGTCCTCACCCTCGCCCTTCTGGCGGAGCGCGGCGCGCTGCTCGACGCCGAACCGGTGCTGCTCGTCGATCACGACCGCGCCGAGGCTCTTGAAGCGCACGCCCTCCTGGATGAGCGCGTGGGTCCCGATCGCGAGATCGACGCTACCGTCCTCGATCCCACCGAGGATGTCTCGGCGGTCGGCGCCGGTGACCCGGTTCGTGAGCAGCTCCACGCGCAACGGTCGGTCGCCGAACAGGTTGCCGGGATCGGGCACGGTGACACCGTCGAGCAACCGCCGCACACCGGCCGCGTGTTGCTCGGCGAGCACCTCCGTCGGCGCCATCAGCGCTCCCTGGTGCCCACCCTGCACGGCCGTGAGCAGGGCGGACACGGCGACGACGGTCTTGCCCGCGCCGACGTCGCCCTGCAGCAGGCGATGCATCGGGTGCGGGCCGGCGAGGTCACCCTCGATCTCCCCGATCGTCCGTCGCTGCGCGCCCGTCAACGGGAAGGGCAGCAGCTCGTGGAACCGAGTGACGAGCTCACCGTCGACCTGGTGGCGGATGCCGCGTGACGTCCGCTCGTAGGCGCGCTTGCGCATGACGAGCACGGTCTGGACGCGGAACAGCTCGTCGAACGCGAGACGCCGGCGGGCGGCCTCCTTCTCGGCCATCGTCTCCGGCAGGTGGATGCCGAACAGGGCATCCTGCCGCCCGATCAGCCCGTGCCGGCGTCGCACGTCCTCCGGCACGGGATCCAGCACGCCGCGGGCACGGCAGCGCTCGAGCGCGTTCTCCACCCAGTCTGCGATCTCCCACGTCGACAGCTGGGCCTTCTCGCTCTGCGGGTAGATCGGCACGATCCGACCGGTGCGGTCACCGATGAGGTCGACGATCGGGTTCGTCATCTGCAGACCGCCGCGGTACGTCTCGGCCCGTCCGAACAGCGCGACCGTCATGTCGGTCTTGAGCTGACGCTCCCGCCACGGCTGGTTGAAGAACACGACGGTCAGACGACCGGATCCGTCGCCGACGACCGCGGTGACCATCGCCCGCCGGTTCTTCGTCATCCGCTTCGTGACCGACCGCACGGTCACGAGCACGAGCGCCTCGCGGCCCGGCTGCAGGTCGCTGACGCGGGCTTCGTTCGTGCGGTCGACCCAGCGCCGCGGGTAGGTCGTGACGAGGTCGAGCACGGTCTCGATCCCGACCTCCCCGAGCGCGGCGCGCTTGCGCTCGCCGACGCCCTTCAGCCGATCGACGTCGATCAGGCTGAGCTCACGCAGGGAGATCGGAGCGTTCACTCCACGCCGAAGAGGTAGGGGTAGAGCGGCTGGCCGCCGTAGTGCACCTCGACTTGGACATCGGGCCGCTCCTTGCTCGCCCAGGCCTCGATCGCATCGGTGACGTCGCGCGGCGCGTCGGCACCCGTCAGCACCGTCAGGATCTCCCGGCCCGACTCGACGAGCAGCTCGAGCAACGCCAACGAAGCGCCCTCGAGCGTGCCGCTGACCGCGACGACACCGTCGCCGCGCACGAGGCCGATCCAGTCGCCGGTGGCAATCGGTCCGGCGTCGCTCGCGCTGTCGCGCACCGCCTTGGTCACCTCGCCGGTGTTGACGAAAGCGGTCGCCTCCGACATCTCCTCGAGGTTCTCCTCCGCGGACGCCTCGGGGTCGTAGACGACGAGCGCCGCGAGGGCCTCGGGCATCGACCGCGTCGGCACGACGACCACACGCTTGGTCGTGAGCGCGTCGATCTGCTCCGCGACCGGGATGATGTTCTTGTTGTTCGGCAGGACGACCACCTGCCGCGCGTTGACGTGCTCGACCGCACTGAGCAGCTCCGCCGTCGAGGGGTTGAGCGTCTGCCCGCCGGTGACGATGCCCTGCACGCCCAGCTGACCGAACAGCTCGACGAGCCCTTCGCCGCTGCACACCGCCACGACCGCAGTCGTCACCGGGGGGAGACCAGCCGCGGCGGGCCCCACATCGACTCTCACGGGCAATCCGGTGAGGCCGGCCTCTCGGTGGGCGTGCTCTTCGGCGACCTCCTCGAACAGATCGGTGATGCGGATCTGCTTCGGGCGCCCGGTCAGCTCGAGCGCGACCTCGATCGCAGCACCGATGTCGTTCGTGTGGACGTGGCAGTTCCAGAGACCGTCGCCGCCGACGACGACGATGGAGTCGCCGATCTCGCCCCAACCATGCTTGAAGTCCTCGATGAGGCCGTCGTCGAGGTCGAGGAAGTACATGACCTCGTAGCGCAGGTCGGAGATGTCGCCTTCTCCGCGGTGGGCGACGACGTTGAACTGCTCCCCCACCATGGCATCGGTGATGGCATCCGGTTCGGGGAGCGGGCGCCCGTCGACGACGTGGAGCGCGGCGTCGAGCAGCAAGAGGAACCCTGCGCCGCCGGCGTCGACCACCCCCGCGTCACGCAGCACGGGCAGCATCTCGGGCGTCTTGTCGAGGGTCACCTTGCCCGCGTCGCGGGCGGCTGACAGCACCTCCACCAGTGTCCCACCCGCTGCAGCACCGGCCTCCGCGGCATTCGCGACCTCGCGGGCCACGGTCAGGATCGTCCCTTCGATCGGCTTGAGGACGGCCTTGTACGCCGAGTCGGCCGCCGCGGTGAACGCGGCCGCAACCACGGCGGGCGTCGCATCCTCCGCCTTCTCCAACACGCCGACGAGGCCGCGCAGGATCTGCGAGAGGATCACCCCGGAGTTGCCTCGGGCGCCCATCAACGAGCCGTGGCTGATCGCCTTGCAGGTCGCTTCGAGCCCCGGTTCCGCGATCTCGATCTCGGCGACGACGGCATCGAGCGTCCGCGCCATGTTCGTACCCGTGTCGCCGTCGGGCACCGGGTAGACGTTCATCAGGTTGATGCCGGCCTGGTGCGCCTTCACCGCGTCGCGGAACGTGATCACGATCTGTCTGATGGCGGTCACACCGAGCCGCTCGAGAGTTGGCACGGCGCAGAGCGTAGTGATCACCGTCCCGAGGCGGCCGGACGATCGAGACGACCCGAGGCGGGCGGGGTTCTGCACGACTCCCGTGCAGAACCCTGCCAACTACCGCGAGAGGACGACCGGACGAACGGCGGGAGCGGCGGACGCGGGACGGAGGGCGGGAGCCGCCGCCGCTCGGCGGGCGGCGGAGATCGAGGCCGCCAGCCGTCCTGCCGCCTCGCCGAGCTCCGGCGGCGTGAGCGTGGAGAACGAGAGCCGCAGCGACGATCGACCGCCGTCGCCGACGTGGAACGCCGACCCGGGCACGAACGCCACCCCGAGCTCGAGGGCCCGTGGGAGCAGCTCGGTCGTGTCGATGCCGTCGGCCCGCACGCGCCCCCAGAGGAACATTCCGCCGTCAGGCACGACGACCTCGACGGACTCGGCCACCGCGTCCGCGAGCGCGTCGCAACGCGCGCGGTAGATCGCGCCGATCCGCCGCACGTGGGCAGCGAGGAACTCGTGATCGCCGAGCACGTCGGCTGCGATCCGCTGAGCGAGCGTCGACGTGTGCAAGTCGGCCGCTTGCTTGAGCCTGACGAGCGAGCCGAACAACCACTCGGGTGCGGCCAGCCAGGCCACCCGCAGACCGGGAGCGAGCAGCTTGCTCGCGGTCCCGAGGGTGACGACCCGTTCGCTGAAGGTCCGGACCGAGGGCAGGTGCTCGCCGCGGAAGCGCAGCACGCCGTACGGGTCGTCCTCGACGATCACGAAGCCGAACCGGTCGGCGAGCGCCGCCAGGTGGCGGCGGCGCTCGACCGGCATCGTCGCCCCCGACGGGTTCTGGAAGTTCGGCACCGTGTACAGCAGCTTCGGACGCAAGCCGCTGGCGAGCAGGCGTTCGAGCTCGTCGGTGCGCATGCCGTGGGCGTCCGTCTCGACCTCGGCGAACACCGGCTCGCACGCCCGGAACGCCTGGAGCGCGCCCAGGTAGCTCGGCGCCTCGACGACGACGACGTCACCGGGGTCGACCAGGGCGCGGGCGACGAGATCGAGGCCCTGCTGCGAACCAGTCGTGACCAGGACCTCGTCGGCCCGCGCGCCGATCCTGGTCGCAGCGAGCGAACGCAGCTCGTCGTCGCCCTCCGTCGGGCCGTACTGCAGCGCCGCCACCCCGTACCGGCCACCGGTGGCGAGCGCACGGTCGGCGGCGAGCCGGATCCGTTCCACCGGGAAGGCGTCGGGTGCCGGCAGGCCGCCGGCGAGCGAGAGCACCCCCGGACGCTCGACGAGGCGGAGGAGATCTCTGATGGCCGAGGAGGTCGCGCCGGCGGCGCGGCGGGAGAGGAGGTGTTCCATTCGACGATCGAACAGGACGGCCGCGTCCGGCGGAAGTGCCGGGTGATCCTGTGACCGCCGGTCCCACCTTCGCCATCGGCACGGGGATTAGATGTGCACGATGCGCCGGGATCGACGAACCGACCTCGCCGAGTTCCTGCGCGTCCGCCGCTCAGCGTTGACGCCTGCCGACGTCGGCCTGCCGACCGGCGGACGACGGCGGACCGACGGGCTGCGCCGCGAGGAGGTCGCGATGCTCGCCGGTGTGTCGATCAGCTGGTACACCTGGCTCGAACAGGGCCGGCCGATCAACGCCTCGCGCGACGTCCTCGACGCGCTCGCCCGAGCACTGCGGCTGGACAGCGTCGAGCGCGACCACCTGATCGCACTCGCCACCCGGCCCCAGCACCGAGACCTCCCGCCCGACGAGCCGACGGTTCCCGTCGGGATCGCGGCGCTCCTCATCGCGTTGGAGCCGGCGCCAGCGTACGTCCTCGGCCCTCGATGGGATGTCCGTGCGTGGAACCGGGCCGAAGCGCGGCTCTACCCGCCGTTCGACAGCCTCGCCCCCGACGAGCTCAACCTCGTCTGGGTGATGTTCGCCGAGCCGAGCATCAGGACGCTCCTCGGCGACTGGGAGACTGAGGCGCGCCGGGTGCTGTCGCTGTTCCGAGCGGAGACGACGCCATACCGTCAGGACCGAGACCTCGTCGCGCTCGTCGAGCGGCTGACCGAGCAGAGCCCGGAGTTCGCAGCATGGTGGCCACGGCATGACGTCGCCGCATTCGAGGAACGGGTGCGGACCTTCCACCACCCGATTGCCGGCACGCTGACGTTCCGCAACGAACAGCTCCGACCGGCCGGCGACCCCGACCTGCGCGTCGTCGTCCACCTCCCGATCGAGGGTGATGACAGCGCGGAGCGACTGCGCAACGTGCGGCACTACATCGCCTGAGGACCACATCGCCTGAGGACACATCGCCTGAGACAGCGTCGTTGAGAGGACATCCATCGCTGTTCGAGATGGGTCGGATCGCACAAATCTGTCGCGGTGCTGCACCTGCAGCTTGGGGCCGTGGACGACCGCTGGTAGCCTCGTTTCGTTCTCAGGCCGGGCTTCCGGCCCCGTGAAAGGGCGCCTCGATGGCAGCAGTATGCGAACTCTGTGGCAAGCATCCCTCCTGGGGCATGTCGGTCTCCCACTCCCACCGGCGCACGAAGCGGCGTTGGAACCCCAACATCCAGCGGATCCGCGCGATCGTGAACGGCAGCCCGAAGCGGGTGCACGTGTGCACCGGCTGCATCAAGGCCGGCAAGGTCACCAAAGTCGGCGCTGGTCACTGATCGGACGATCGTCGCCATGCAGGGAGTGATCAAGGCGTACGACCCCGGCACCGGTGACGGCGTCGTGATCACCGACATCGGGCTGGCCGAGTACGACCTCGCGCGGAACGCGCTCGAAGGCTCCATCTTCCGCATGCTGCGCCAAGGCCAGCGCGTCATCTTCGAGCTCGACGCCGACGGGCGCGCCACACGGCTGCACCTCGGCTCCGAGGCGGACATGGCGACGCCCGGCCACTGACGCAGCGCAACCAACGAGATCTCCGTCCCCGGTTCCGGGCACTTCGTCGTGCCCCTGACTCCGCAGGAGCACCAGACATGGCATCCACCACGAAGAACGTTCGGCTGACGACGTGGGTCGACCACTGGGCAGGCATCCTGCAGCCGGCCGACGTCTACTGGTGCGACGGTACGGAGGAGGAGTACGACCGGCTGGCGAGCGAGCTCGTCGAGTCCGGCACCTTCACGAAGCTCGACGATGCGAAGCGGCCGAACAGCTACTGGGCCCACTCCGATCCGGGTGACGTCGCCCGGGTGGAGGACCGCACGTTCATCTGCTCGGAGCTCGAGGCCGATGCGGGGCCGAACAACAACTGGCGCGAGCCGGACGAGATGCGCGCCGACATGACCAAGCTCTACACCGGCGCGATGCGAGGTCGCACGATGTTCGTCGTGCCGTTCTCGATGGGACCGCTCGGCTCGCACATCGCGCACATCGGCGTCCAGCTCACCGACTCGGCCTACGTCGCGGCGAGCATGCGGATCATGACCCGCATGGGCCAGCCCGCGCTCGACGCCCTCAGCGACGGCGACTGGGTCCACTGCATCCACTCGGTCGGCGCTCCGCTCGAGCCCGGCGCCGCGGACGTGCCATGGCCGTGCAACCCGGACAACAAGTACATCGTCCACTTCCCGGAGAGCCGTGAGATCTGGTCCTACGGCTCGGGCTACGGCGGCAACGCGCTGCTCGGCAAGAAGTGCTTCGCCTTGCGCATCGCGTCGGTGATGGCTCGCGACCACGGCTGGCTCGCCGAGCACATGCTGATCCTCAAGCTGACCTCGCCCGAGAACGAGGTGAAGTACGTCGCCGCCGCCTTCCCCTCGGCCTGTGGCAAGACGAACCTGGCGATGCTCGTGCCCACGATCCCGGACTGGAAGGTCGAGACGATCGGCGACGACATCTGCTGGATGAAGTTCGGCGACGACGGCCGGCTCTACGCGATCAACCCGGAGGCCGGGTTCTTCGGCGTCGCTCCGGGTACCGGCGAGGACACGAACCCCAACGCGATGTCGACCCTGTGGGGCAACTCGATCTTCACGAACACGGCGCTGCTGCCAGATGGCGACGTGTGGTGGGAGGGGATGACCGAAGAGACGCCGGCTCGGGCGATCGACTGGCGAGGGAACGAGTGGAACCCGGAGTCGGAGTCGCCGGCGGCGCACCCGAACGCCCGCTTCACCGTGTCGGCGTCGCAATGCCCGTCGATCGCGCCCGAATGGGAGGACCCGAACGGCGTGCCGATCTCGGCGATCCTGTTCGGTGGACGCCGCCGCACGACGGTGCCGCTCGTCAACGAGGCCTTCGACTGGGAGCACGGCGTGTTCCTCGGCTCGATCATGGCGAGCGAGACGACGGCCGCGGCAGCCGGTGCGGTCGGCCAGCTCCGCTTCGACCCGATGGCGATGCTGCCCTTCTGTGGCTACAACATGGGCGACTACTTCAGCCACTGGCTGACCGTCGGCGGGAAGACGGCACAGGAGAACCTGCCGCGGATCTTCCTCGTCAACTGGTTCCGGCGCGACGAGAACGGTCGCTACCTGTGGCCGGGCTACGGCGAGAACAGCCGCGTCCTCAAGTGGGTCTTCGAGCGGTCTGCTGGGCGCGGCGACGCCGTCGAGACCGCCATCGGTCACCTGCCCGCGCTGGGAGCGATCGACACGACCGGCCTCGACGTCGACCCGGCCGACATGGAGACGATCCTCGGCGTCGACAAGGACGGCTGGACCGGGGCGATCCCGCAGATCCGGGCGCACTTCGAGCAGTTCGGCGAGCACCTCCCCGCCGAGCTCGAGGATCAGCTGGCCGCGCTCGAGAAGCGCCTCGCCTCCACCTGACCCCAACTCCGACCGCCACGCGGGGCCCCGGACCGACGAGATCCCAGCCGCAGCGTTTCTCTGCTCATCCGCGTCACCAACCCCGGTCTCTGATCGGGCGAGGTCGTTGGATGTCCGGATGGGAGCGGAGAACGCGTGGGGAGTCGTCGGTGAGCAGAGAACCCGGGATGGTGGGACTGGGCCGGGCTGGGGCAGCGCGTCAGGCTTGGAGCATGGCGCGGATGCCGAGGCCCATCAGGAAGAGGCCGCCGCCGCCGTAGAGCAGGTAGACCTTGCCCTGCAGGAACTTGTCGTTGCGGTACGAGTACAGGATGCCGACGGCGATGATCGCGACGAAGCCGTAGAACATGTGGAACTTCGGCGCCTCGATCTTCTCGCGCGAGACGAGGACGACACCGAGCACGACCTGCACGAAGATCGCGACCTGCGTGAAGGCGACGAACCACCAGAGCGCACGGGAGCGCAACGACGTCCAACGGTGCGCGGCGAGCGCCCAGACTCCGGCGAGCCCGTTGCCGATGATGACGAACCACGCCCATGCGCGATGGGCGTCGAGGACCAACAGTGAGAACAGGGGGAGTGCTCCTCGCCCGGTCAGTTGCCGGCGGCAGCGATGGCGTCGGCCTGGCGGCTCTGCGCCTCGGCGAACGCGTCTGCGGCGATGTCGACCAGCTCACTGATCTCGTCATCGGAGAACCCCGCGAGGCGGCGGAAGTTCCGGGCGAGGTGGACCGGGTTCTCCTCCTGCTCGCCGCGGAAGCCACCGAAGCTGAACAGCTTGTCGACGGCCTTCTGGAAGTCGAGCGCGCTCTTCTGACGCTCGGGGTCCGTGGCCGTGATCCGCCGCAGCCAGTCGGAGCCCATCTTCACGTGGGTGACCTCGTCGGCGAGCATCCAGTCCTCGCAGAAGTGCAGCACCGGGTCACCGAAGGTCTCGCCGACGTCCTTCATCGTCTTGAACACGTCGATCGCGAGGCCTTCCAGGGCACGGTTCACACCGGTCAGCCGGAGGACCGGGTCGGGGTTGCATGCCGCCTCGAACAGCAGGACCTGCTCACCGAACTCACCGATCTCGGATCCCATGTGGTCGCCCAGCTTGCAGGAGATCTCGACGTGACGCGCCTCGTCCCAGCACTGCCGTGCCATGTCGAGCTTGAGCGCGAACGGGGCCTCGTCGTGGCCGTCGCCGGTCTCGAAGTCCCAACAGGTGCGTCCGGCACCTTCCAGCGCCTGGATCTCGCCGACGAAGATGCCGTGCATCAACCCGCGTGCGTTCTCGGAGACGTTGGTGTGGTCGGTCGCCAAGCCGTTGCGCTGCGCCTCGGGACTCAGGTTCCGGGGATCGAAGACGGTGTCCTCGATGCGGATGCGGTTGAACCGCGAGTCGCGAGCCAGCTCCTCGACCGGCAGCATCCGCTTCATCCGACGCACCTCCTCGTTCCCGCCGGAACGCCCGGCCGGAGCACGATGCTAGCCAGCCTCACTCGCCACAGCCGATGCCGCCGTAGAGGACCTGCACCTGCCCGTCATCGGTGGCATCGGTCAGCGTCCCACTGAGCCCGCCCTGGGTGATGGTGAACCCGACGCCGAAGAGCGGGTCCTCGAAGACGGTGACGCTCGGATACGCGTCGCGGATCTGGGCGAGCGGCGACCCGAGAGCGAGTCCGACATCGGTGTGCAACCCCTCGGGGGCGGGCGGCTGACCGGTGAAGCCGCCGTAGCGGTACGAGAAGAAGTGCCCGGGCGCGGAGCTGACCGACGACTCGTCGCCGAACAGCAGCTGCAGCTGTCCCCACTGCACGCCGCGCACACGGGGTCCGGAACAGGCGCCGAACGGTGATTCGAGCGCGTCGACCCAGCCGGAGTCGGCGGTCGGCGGACCGGCGACCCCGTTGATGTAGGCGATCACCGAGTCGGCCTGCGCGCCGAAGAGCGCACCGCCCAGACCGTCCGCCCGGAGCACGAGCCCGCTCGCGACCGGGGCAACGGTCGTGCCCGGTGCCGACGTGCTGCTGTCGGCGCCCGTCGCCAGCGTGCTCGTGGTCTCGACGACCGTCACCGCGGGCGTCGAGCCAGTCGCAGTCACCGTGGTCGTCGGTGCGGTTGTCGATGCAGTCGCGTCCGGGGTGCTCGGCGCGGGGTTGACGGGACGCCTCACGGAGGCGTCCTCGCTGCACGAGGCGAGCAACAACGCCGTCGCAGTTCCGAGGGCAACGATTGCCGGCCGAGCTCGTCGCGTCACACGCCCATCATGGCCGCTGACGCCAGCCGAGCGCCGCCACCCCCGTCGTCAGCGGATCAGGGTGTCCGCTTCGTGCCCGCCCTCGACGAGCTCGAGACGTCCGTCGACGATCTCGACGATCGAGACGGAGCAGTTGTCGAGGCTGCGGATGACGAGCCGGTCGTCACCCTGCGCGATCCCCATGACCGCGTTGATCGCGACGAAGTGACTGAACACGACAGTGTCTCGCTCAGCGGTGCGCAGCCGCGCCGCCGTGCCGTCGCGGAACGACGTGTACCGGTCGCCGAGCTCGCTCCACGTGCCGGCCATCGCTGCCCGGAGCCACGGCACGCGCGCGCCCATCGGGACGCCGTCTGGCGAGGGGATCTCGGCGAGCGCTGTCTCGACGATCGGCGTGGTGCCCCAGATCGCGACGAGCGGCTCTGCGGTCTCGCGGCAGCGCCGCAGTGGACTGGTCCAGATGTCGAGCGGGCCGAGCGGCGCGAGCGCTGCAGCGACGCGCGCCGCCTGGTGGCGGCCGACGTCGTCGAGGCCCGGGTCCGGATCGTCGTCCCATCCGGCCGACGCGCGGCCGTGCCGTACGAGGAAGATCCGCGTCACTCGAAGAACCAGCCCGACCGTGGGCCGCCTTCCCGCTCGACCCCCCGTTCGATGAACCACTCCGTGCCGAACGACATCGCGAACATCTCGTCCGGCATCTCGGCGAAGAACGACGTGTCGGTGACCTGGCTGCGGTGCGCCTTGACCGCGTCGCGCTTCAGCGAGACGTACGGGCCGACGTCGACGGCGAGCGTGATCTCGTGCTCCTCCATGCCGAGCGGGTTGCCGTCATCGGCGGGACCGTCGACGTCGAAATCACTCTGGTCGTCGCCGAGCTGCATGCCGTGCTCGCGGGCAACGGCAACCATCTGGCGGACCACCGTTCGGTTGATCGTCGCTTCGGCGACCCGTTCGGTGCCGGCCAGCTCGGCGGCTCGGTGGCCGACGTGGTGGACCTTGATGTGGTCCGGGTGGCCGTAGTTCCCGTGCCAGTCGTACACCGTGAGCACGTCGGCGCGCTCCTCCCGGAGCACGGCAGCGAGCCGCTCGGCTGCTTCCTCGACCGGCGCCTGGTGGAACGACCCCGCGTTCGCGTTCTGCTCCCACCCGGTCATGCCGGAGTCCTCGTAGCCGAGCCAGACGACGCGGTGGATCCCGAGGATCGCCGCCGACTCGGCGGTCTCGGCCTTGCGCCGATCGACGAGGGTCTCCCCCGGAGCGAGGTCGTCCGGCCGCTCACCCCACTCGCCGTGCGTGGCGACGACGAGCACGACGCGATGGCCTTCGGCCGAGGCGCGGGCGATCGTCCCGCCCGTGGCGATCGCCTCGTCATCGGGATGGGCGTGGAACGACACGAGCGTGCTCATGTCACGTCACTTCACTGCGCCGGACGCGAACAGCTCGTCGATCGCGTCGGCCCCGATGCCCCACCCGCCGAGCACTTCTCGCGTGTGCTGACCGGGATGGGCGGGTGGACGGCTGACCTCCGCCGTGGTGCGGGAGAAGCGCGGCGCTGGCGCGGGCTGCACGACACCACCGATCTCCACGAACGTCCCCCGCTCCTTGTTGTGCGGGTGCTCCGCGGCCTCGCTCATCGTGAGCACCGGAGCGAAGCACACGTCGGTGTGCTCCATGATGGCGCACCACTCGTCGCGCGTCTTTCCCTCGAACACGCGGATGAGGCGGCTCTTGAGGTGCGGCCACAGGTCCCTGTCCATCTGCCGTGCGAACTCGGGATCCTCGGCCAGGCCGGTCAGGCGGAGCAGCTCGGCGTAGAACTGCGGCTCGATCGAACCGATCGAGATGTAGCCACCGTCCTTGCACCGGAACACGTCGTAGAAGTGGGCGCCCGTGTCGAGCAGGTTCGTGCCACGCGCGTTCTCGTCGAAGATCCCCATCGACTTGAACGCCCAGAACATCGTCATGAGCACGGCGGCGCCGTCGACCATCGCCGTGTCGACCACCTGCCCCGTGCCGCTCTTCTGCGCCTCGAGCAGCGCGCACACGACGCCATAGGCGAGGAACATGCCGCCGCCGCCGAAGTCACCGACCATGTTGAGCGGCGGCGTCGGCGGTTCGCCGTGCCGGCCGAAGTGGGCCAGCGCACCGGCGAGCGAGATGTAGTTGATGTCGTGCCCCGCCGAGCTGGCGTACGGCCCGCTCTGCCCCCAGCCGGTCATGCGTCCGTAGACGAGCTTCGGGTTGCGGGCGAAGCAGTCGTCCGGCCCGACCCCGAGCCGCTCCATCACACCAGGACGAAAGCCCTCGATCAGCGCATCGGCGCGCTCCACGAGCGTGAGGAGCGTCTGGACACCCTCGGCCTGCTTCAGGTCGATGGCGACGTTCCGCCGGCCGCGGCTGAGCGCGTCGACGTGGGGCGTGTCCGGTGCGGGGCCGCGGACGGCCTGCGCACGCTCGACGCGGATCACCTCGGCACCCATGTCGGCGAGCATCATCGCCGCGAACGGGCCAGGCCCGATGCCGGCGATCTCGATGATCCGATAGCCCGCGAGCGGACCTGCCATGGTGATCTCCCTTGGTAGTGAGGACGGGTGTCAGTGACTGGTGCCGCTGCGGGCACCGCGGCTGGGTGGCAGCGGGACGTGTGCGGCAAGCGCGACCCGAGTTTCGTTCCCGGAGGCGCGGACGGTCAACGTGGCGCGCCGAGCAGGGCGCCCAGCGGGTGCCAACACGCGACAGCGCTGTCGTCGGACGACGGCGCGAGCTGCGGATCGTCGGACGAGCACCGTTCGCTCGCCCGTGCGCACCTCGGAGCGAACGCGCACCCCGGGGGCCGCGCGAACAGCATCGGCGGCACACCGGGGATCGCTGCCAGCCGGTGGTGCGAGCGGTCGGCGAGGCGGGGCACTGCGCCGAGCAGTGCCTTCGTGTAGGGATGCTGCGGGTCACGGAACACCGCCACAGTGCTTCCCTGCTCCACGACCCGACCGGCGTACATCACGGCGATCTCGTCGGCCCGGCCGGCCACCACGCCCAGGTCGTGCGTGATGAGCAGCACGGCGAGCCCGCGCTCCACCCGCAGGCTGTCGAGCAGGTCGAGCAGCTGCGCCTGGACGGTCACGTCGAGCGCGCTCGTCGGCTCGTCGGCGACGAGCACGTCGGGGTCGCACGAGAGCGCGATCGCGATCGCGACCCGCTGCCGTAACCCGCCCGAGAGCTCGTGCGGGTACGCCCGCAACCGGCGCGCCGGATCAGGGACGCCGACCGAGCGGAGCAGGTCGAGCGCTCGCCCCCGGGCGGCACGACGGTCGAGCCCGAGATGGAGCCGCATCGGTTCGGTGAGCTGCCGGCTGACGCGGAGCACGGGGTCGAGGCTCGTCATCGGGTCCTGGAAGACCATCGCGATGCGCCGCCCGCGGATGCGCTGCATCGAAGCCTCGTCGAGGCGGAGGAGGTCCTGGCCGCCGTAGCGCACGCGCCCCGGTACGTCGTGCACGGTCGGTGCCGGGACGAGACCGACGATCGTGCGGGCCAACATCGTCTTGCCCGAGCCGCTCTCGCCGACCAGCGCGGTCAGACGTCCCGGCCGCACGGCGAGATCGACACCGTCGACCGCGCGGACGGTGCCGAACGGGGTGATCAGGTGGGTGTGCAGGTGCTCGATCGTCAGCCCGCCCCTCGCCCCGGTCACCGGCGATGCGCCGGCGCCGGTGGCGCCGGTGGCGGCTGCTGCAGCGCGTTCGCGCCGGCTCGCCTTCGGCCGCTCCACACGGCGGGGCGGCGCGCCACCGAACAGCCACCGTTGCTGCCATCGCTCGGCGAGGGTGTTCAGCGCGAGCACGGTGAACACGATCGCACCCGACGGGATCAGGCTGAGGTGTGGCGATCGGTCGACGCGCTCCTGGCCGGCCGCGATGAGCTTGCCCCACGTCGTGTACCGATCGGGCACGCCGGCGCCGAAGAACGACAGCGCTCCCTCGACGGCGATCACGATGCCGGCGGCGAGCAGCGCGTACGCGAGGACGGGCACGACGATGTTCGGGAGCAGCTCCTTGGCCATCACCCGACGGTGGCGGGCGCCGACCATCCGCGATGCGAGCACGAAGTCGCGCTCGGCCAGCGGCAGCGTGGCGGCGCGCGCGACACGAGCGAAGCTCGGCGCTGTGAGCACACCGAGCACCAGCGCGAGGTTGACGATGCTCTGGCCCCAGACGAGCGAGGCGAGCAATGCGGCGACGAACGCCGGGAACGCAGCGAAGACGTCGAGCACGACCACGATCCCTCGGTCGGCGCGGCCGCGCCGGTAGCCGGCGACAACGCCGATCGTCGCCCCGACGACCAAGCCGAGCAGCGACGCCACGAGACCGATGAACAGGGAGACGCGGGCGCCGTCGAGCACCCGCGCGACCATGTCGATGCCGCGCGAATCGGTGCCGAACGGATGCGTCCAACTCGGCGCGGCGCGGATGTTCGTGAGGTCCTGACTGCGTTCGAACGGGAGCCACGGCGCGACGAGGGCGGCCACTCCGACGACCACCAACCAGATCAGCGCGAGCACGCCGCCAGCGCGGAGCCCCCACGCTCCGACCCGCTGCGCGAGTCGCTTCACGAAGCGCTCCGGGAGAGCCGCACCCGCGGGTCGAGCAGCGTCAGCACGACGTCGACCGTGAGGTTGATGACCACGTACACGAACGCGATGATCATCGTCGCGCCCTGCACCATCACGATGTCGCGCGTCGCCACCGACACCGTGACCAGCTGACCGAGGCCCGGCAACGAGAACAGCCGCTCGACGATCACCGCGCCGCCGAGCACGAACGACGTGTTGATCCCGATCACGGAGATCAACGTGAGCGAGCTCGGCCGGAGGGCTCGGCCGACGAGCACCCGGCGCGGCGACAACCCCATCGCGCGGGCGAACGTGATGTGGTCGCTGCGGAGCGTCTGGACGAGGTCGGTCCGCAGCACGCGGTAGTAGATCCCGGCGAGCGGCAACGCGAGCGTCAGCACAGGCAGCACGAGTGCCCTGAGGTTGTCGAGTGGACCGTCGGAGAAGCGCACGTACTGGGCCACCGGGAACCAGTCGAGCTTCTGCGCGAACACGATCAGCAGGACGATGCCGAACGCGAACTGCGGCAGCGCGATCGCGACGAACGACGTCGCGGAGAGCACCCGGTCGAGTCGACCGCCCTCCCGCCTCGCCGACACGAGCGCGGCGGCACCGGCGATGCAGACAGCGGTCAGCTGCGTCAGCCCGAGGAGCTCGAGCGACGTCGGGACTCGGTCGCGCAGCGTCACCGTGACGACCTCACCGGTTCGGTAGGACACGCCGAGGTCGCCCTGCACCGCCCGCCCGAGCCAGATGCCGAAGCGCACGGGCAACGGCTCGTCGAGCCGGAGATCGCGCTCGACGGTGGCGATCGCGTCAGCCGTCGCCCCGGGTCCGAGGATCGCCGTCGACGTGCGCCCGGGCAGCAGCTCGAACAGGAGGTAGGTCGCAATCGACACCGCGAGCAGGACGATGGCCAACGAGACCAGGCGACGCCACAGCCAAGCCCACGTCATCGGACGAGATCAGGCAGCGACGTTCACGGTGCGCGACGGGAAGTAGAAGCTCGGCTCGAGGCCGCCGACACGCTCGGATGCGACGATGTAGATCTTGCCGTGCGAGGTGAGGAGCACCGGCACGTCCTCGCGCAGGATCTGTTGCACGGTGGCGTAGTCGGCCTTGCGTTCGGCGTCGTCCTTGCTGCGGCGACCGTCTTCGAGTGCCGCGTCCATCTCCGGGTTCGAGTACTTGCCGTAGTTCAGCGCGCCACCGGAGTGGAAGATGTTGTACACGACGCTGTCCGGGTCGCCGATCGACCCACCGACGAAACCGAGCACGTCATAGTTCCCGGTGAGGACGTCCGTGATGTAGGTGCCGAGATCTGGCACGAGCTGCAGCTCGGCATCGATGCCGGCGTCGATCCAGTAGTCGACCGTGGCGCGGATCGCATCCTCGATCTCCTGGCTGCCGGCGAGCAGCTTGTACTCGACGCTGACGGGCTGTCCGTAGTCGGCGACCAGCCGCTTCGCCTCGTCCGGGTCGTAGCGCAGCGGCGTCTCCGGCGCCACCCACCATTCGCTGTCCTTCACGAACGGGCTGTTGGCGAAGTCCGCGTACCCCTGTCCCTGGTACGCGTTGGCGATCGCATCGCGGTCGACGGCCAGTTGCAGCGCCGTCCGGACACGGACGTCGTCGAAGGGTGGCTTCGTGACGTTGATGTACGCGTAGCCATAGCCCGTCGGAGGCGGGGAGACGACCTGGGCGCCGTCGTCTCGCGCCGCGTCAGCGGTGTCGTCGATGATCGTCGTGTAGGCGTCGAGCTCGCCGCCCTCGAACGCCGCGACGCGGGCTGCTTCGACGGCGACGAACTTGAAGACGAGCTGATCGAGCGGCGCAGGGTCGCCCCAGTAGCCCTCGTACCGTTCGGTGACGACCTTGTCGGTCGGGACCCACTCCACGAAGCGGTACGGCCCGGTGCCGACCGGGTTGCGCTGGAACGTCGCCGTGTCGGCAGCTGCAGCCGGCGACACCATGACGCCGTTGATGCCGGCGAGCACGCTCGGCAGCGCGGTCCACGGCTCGCTCAGCGTCAGCGTCGCGGTGAGCGGATCGACGACGTCGATCGCGGTGAGCGGGATGAGGCCCGAGCCGTTGTACGGCGATGCCTTCTGTCGTTCGAGGTTGAACGCGACCGCCGCTGCGTCGAACGGCGTGCCGTCGTGGAACGTGATGCCGCTCTTCAACGTCAACGTCCAGCTCAGCCGGTCCTCGGACTCGGTGATCGAGTCGGCGAGGACGGGCTGCGGCGTCGCGTCCTCGGGGGTGAAGGAGAACAGCGTCTCGTAGATCGCGGCGTACACCGAACCGTTGGCGAGACTCAGCGAGTTCCCCGCCGGGTCGAGCGTCGGCGGCTCCGAGTCGAGCCCGACCGTGATCGTTCCACCGGAGGCAACCGGTGCGTCAGTGGCCTCGCTCCCCGCGTCCGACGAGTCGTCCGTGGAGTCGTCCGTCGCACCGGCTGTCGCCGGCACCGACGCCGCGCCGTCGTCAGCAGCGGCCGTCGTGCTGACGACGCCTTCCGACGACGTCGAGCTCGAACACGCCCCTGCCAACCCCGCGAACGTCACCCACGTCGCGAGGGCGATCGCCCAGCGCTTCCCCATGCGCCGTTGCTACCACATCGATGCCGCCCCGCCCCGGCACGGAGCGCCGTCCGAGCGGTGGGATAGGTTCCCCGGTCATGACCGTGTTCGGGGTGCACACCGGCTTGCAGCACATCGCCGTGGAGGACCTTCGCGCTGCATGGCGGCGCATCGAGGATCTCGGTTTCGGCTGGATCTCGATCTGGGACCACTTCTACGGCGCCACTGGCCAGCCCGACGATGCTGCGTGCTGGGAGGCCGTTGCACTCCACAGCGCGCTCGCATGCGACACGTCACGCGTTCGCTGCGGATCGCTCGTGTACTCCGTCGGCTACCGCCACCCGGCGGTGCTGGCGAAGATGATCACGGCGATCGACCACCTCTCCGGCGGCCGGGCGGACCTCGGACTCGGCGCCGGCTGGGCGGTCGTCGAGTACGCCGCGTACGGCATCCCGTTCCCCTCGGCGAAGGTCAGGCTGGACCAGCTCGAGGAAGCCGCCCGCTGCGTCCGCGGCCTGCTGCACGACGAGGTCACGTCGTTCTCCGGCGAGTGGTTCCAGATGAACGACGCGCGCAACGAACCCCGACCCGTGCAGCCGAAGATGCCGATCTGGATCGGCGGCGGCGGTGAGAAGCGCACCCTCAAGATCGCAGCGAAGTTCGCGGACGGCTGGAACGTCCCGTTCATCAGTCCGGAGGAGTTCGGACGCAAGCGCGCCATCCTGCTCGACCACTGCGAAGCGGTCGGGCGCGACGCGAGCGAGATCCGCTGTGCGATCAACGCCGGCCTGGCGTGGACGGAGGGCAGCCTGCTCGCGCAGTTCGGGATGATCGCGGACTACGTACGCCCCGGGGTGCTCGGCGGCTCGGTCGAACAGGTGCTCGATCAGATCGGTCGCTACGTGGACGCCGGCGCCGATCAGGTGAACATCGCGCTGCGAGCACCGTTCGACCTCGACTCGCTCGAACAGTTCGCGACTGCGTTGAAGCTCGCGTGAGCCGGTCGTGAGCGACACGTTCATCGCTCGCGCGCCGGGCAGGGTCAACCTCATCGGCGACCACACCGACTACACCGGCGGTCTCGTGCTCCCGATGACGATCGACCGCTGGACGGAGATCCGTGGCACCAGGCACGGCGTCGCACACGTCTCCCTGACATCCGCCGACGAAGCTGATCCCGTCGAGCTCGACCTGCCGGTGGACGATCCGGCGACGGTCGAGCCGCGATGGGGACGTTATGTCGCCGGTGTCGCGGCCGAGCTCGGCACAGCGGCGCGCGGGTTCCGCGGCCAGGTGACGACGACGATCCCGATCGGCGCCGGTCTCTCCTCGAGCGCGGCGCTCGAGCTCGCCGCCGCGTATGCACTCGGCTACGCCGGCGACACCCGCGACCTCGCGCGCCTGTGCCAGGCCGCGGAGCAACGGGCGAGCGGCGTGCCCTGCGGGATCATGGACCAGCTCGTCATCGCCGCTGGAGTCCAGGGCCACGCTCTCGCGATCGACTGCCACTCGCTCGACATCGTCCCCGTCGCGATCCCCGACGGAGTCGACGTCGTCGTGCAGTTCGTCGCCCACCGGACCCTCGTCGGGTCCGAGTATGCAGATCGCGTCGCGGAGTGCTCACAGGCAGAGGCGGCGATCGGTCCCTTGCGGACGGCGTCGCTGGCGGACGTGGCCACGATCCGCGACCCGCTGGTGCAGCAGCGGGCTCGCCACGTCGTGTCCGAGAACGCCCGCGTTCGTGGTTTCGTCACTGCGCTCGCGTCCGGCGATCTCGCCGCGGCGGGGCGGCTCATGACCGGCAGCCACCGGTCGTTGCGCGACGACTTCGAGACCTCGACGCCGGTGATGGACGAGGCGGTGGCGTCGCTCGCCGCGACGCCCGGTGTGTACGGCGCGCGCATGACGGGTGGAGGCTTCGGCGGGTGCGTCGTGGCGCTCGCCGCCGCGGGCGCGGTGAGCGACGGGTGGATCGTGCGCGCCGTGGACGGAGCATCGATCGAGCGCTGAGCGGGCGCGGTACGGTGCCTCGCACCCCGAACCCCTGGAGGACGGATCTCATGGCGAAGCGAGCGACCCTCCTGCTCGACGGTCTGTACTTCGGCGAAGGCCCGCGGTGGCACGAGGGCGAGCTGTGGTTCTCCGACTTCTACGACCACGCCGTCAAGGCGGTCACGCCGTCCGGATCCGTGCGGACCGTCGTCGAGCTGCCCGGTGGTGGTCAACCGTCGGGTCTCGGCTGGCTGCCGGACGGGCGGTTGCTCCTGGTGTCGATGCTCGACCGCAAGCTGCTCCGCCTCGAGCCGGGCGGCCTCGTCGACCACGCCGACCTGTCCGGCGTCGCGACGTTCCACTGCAACGACATGGTCGTCGACGCCACCGGCCGCGCCTACGTCGGCAACTTCGGCTTCGACCTCGACGCAGAGCTCGCGGCGCGCGGCATGCAGTCGGTGCTCGAGGACCACGTTGCCGCGAAGCTCGCCCGCGTCGACCCCGATGGCTCGGTGCACGTCGTCGCGTCCGACATGCACTTCCCCAACGGATCCGTCATCACACCCGACGGACGCACGTTGATCGTCGCCGAGACGTTCGGCCTCCGCCTCACGGCGTTCACCATCGCCGACGACGGCAGCTTGCACGATCGGCGGGTCTGGGCGGATCTCGGCTTCCGCGTGCCGGACGGCATCTGCCTCGACGCCGACGGCAACGTCTGGGTGGCGAACCCGCTCTCGCCGGAGTGCTTCCTCGTCGCCGAGGACCCGAACGGCGCCGACATCATCGACGTCGTCGAGACCGACCATCCGTGTTACGCGTGCATGCTCGGCGGCGAGGACCGCACGACGCTGTTCATGCTGACCGCGGCGACCTCGGAGGGGGCATCGGCTGCGGCGGCGCGGACCGGCCACGTCGTCACCGCCGCCGTCGAAGTGCCCGGCGCCGGGTGGCCGTGATCCTCCACCTGATCGATCGGACGACGTGGGAGTCGGTCCGTGGCCACCGCGAACACGCTCCGGCATCGCTCGCGATCGAGGGTTTCGTCCACTGCACCGACGACCTCGACACGCTCCTGGTGGTCGCCAACTCGTTCTACCGCGACGCGGGAGATCTGCTCGCGCTGGAGATCGACGAGGGAGCGCTGACGTCCGAGGTGCGCTGGGAGGCGCCGGCGCACCCCGACGGCCGACCGCCGGCGGCCGGCGAACCGTTGTTCCCGCACGTGTACGGACCGCTCGAGATCGCCGCGGTGCGCACCGTGCGGGCCCTGCTGCGCGACGACGAGGGCGGCTTCGTCGGCTACGCCGCGCCCGACGCGGCGAGCTGAGCGGCGAGCCGCTGCCGCGCCGGTTGGGTGCGCACGCCCCACCAGAACAGGTCCTGGCCGTCGACGAGCAGGACCGTCGCCGACGGGAACGCTGCCGAGATCTCGGCGACGTGGCGCTGCGCGAACGGGTACGGCTCGGATGGGAGCAGCACCAGCGCGGGCTGCCGCCGGGCGGCGTCCGCGAGGTCGGTCGTCGGGTAGCGGTCGGTGAGGTCGGCGTACACGTTGCCGACACCGATCGACGCGAGCAACGACGAACCGTAGGTGTCGCCCGAGATCGTCATCCACGGGCGCCGCCAGATGGGGACGAACGCCGCTCGCTGCGACACCGCGCCGTGCTCGTGCTGCGCCGCCGACCCGCGCGCCGGCCCGCTCGGCCGGTCGCTCGGGCGGTCGCTCGGCTGCGTGCCAGCCGGTTCGCCGGCACCGACCCCGACCGCCGTCCGGAGCGCCTGCAGGGTCGGCGTCACATCGGCGACCGAACGAACCGCCGTCACGTGGAGCGCGACGCCGGCGGCGCGGAGTGCGTCGGCATCGTCCTTGCGGTTCTCCTCGCGATCGACGACCACGAGGTCCGGTGACAACGCGGCGATGGCGGCGATGTCAGGGTCCTTCGTACCTCCGACGTGGGGCAGGTCCGGCTGCTCGCAGAAGCGGGTGCAGGCGACGACGTCGACGCCCCATGCGAGCAACGTCTCGGTGACGGAGGGAACGAGGCTAACGATCCGCACCGGGCGGGGGCGGTGGGGGCAGCTTGGCGGTGACGTCGTCGGCGCGAGTGTCGTCGGCCTCGGTGTCGTCGGAGACACGCGTGATGTCGGTGACGCCGGTGATGTCAGCGGGACGGGTGACGCCGATCAGCTTGCGCTTCTGTGCCTCGAACTCGTCACGGCTGAGCGAGCCGCGATGGAGCATGCCCTCGAGCTTCTCGAGCTGCGTCGCCACGTCCACGTTCGGCGACGGGTCGGACGGCGGGACGTAGAAGCCGCCTCGGCGCTGCTCGTTCACCTCCATCTGGGCATGGATGAGGTTCTGGACCCGTTCGGGATGACGGATGTCCGTGAACCGGGAACGACCGTCCTCGCCGCCCGATTCGATGAGCAGGTCACCGGCGCCGATCATCCGCTCGAAGATCGACTGGTTGAAGTTGACGTTGTTGACCCGCTCGAGCGGGATCTCGATGCCGCTCTTGCCGATCACACCATGGCGGAAGATCAGTCGGTCGGAGGTGATGACGAAGTTCGTGGTCGCCCACTTCAGGTAGCGCACGATGAGCCAGAGCACGCAGACGAGAATCAGCACGAGCGCGACGATGCCGAGGATGTTCTCGGCGTCGCCATCGAGTCGCCACTTGACGAGGACCCCGAGCACGACGGCGGCGACAGCCGCTGCTGCCGGCTCGGCGAAGTACCACCAGTGCGGATGGAGATCGAGCGCGACCGTCTCGTAGTCGTTGAGCAGCTTCTTGGGAAACGGCATGGTGCGCACTGTACCCAGCCGCCGCACTGCGCCCGTGCGACCGACCAGCTTGTCCACAGGCCTGACCGAGGTTGTCCGAATCTCGTCCCCAGGGTTGTCCACAGGTTCGCGCGGGACGCGATCCCCGTTGCACCCCTGGCGTAGGGTCACCGCGATGC
Organism: Acidimicrobiia bacterium; assembly: GCA_050248955.1. GTDB lineage: Bacteria > Actinomycetota > Acidimicrobiia > Acidimicrobiales > Ilumatobacteraceae > JBFWRK01. The sequence goes on along the minus strand of JBFWRK010000001.1, from coordinate 632,955 downwards.
CGGTCGACGCGCTGCTCCAGGGGTTGGACAGCGACCAGCTCGCCGCGGTCACGGCGGAGGAATCGCTGGTCGCGGTCGTCGCTGCCGCCGGCTCCGGCAAGACCATGGTCGTGACCCGCCGCATCGCGCACCGCATCCTCAGCGAGCAGGCGGACGAAGAGCACGTGCTCGCGGTCACCTTCACCCGCCAGGCGGCGGGTGAGTTGCGGCGCCGCCTCGTCGGGCTCGGGCTGCGCGGCGACCTCACGGTGGGCACCTTCCACTCGGTCGCCTACGGGTTGCTCCGCCGCCGCTGGGCGGACCAGTCGCGGTCGGCGCCCAGCCTCCTCACGAACCGCCACGGCTACCTCCGGGACGTGCTCGGGCCCGACCACGCCCGCATCGACCCCAGCGCCCTGGCGGCGGAGCTCGAGTGGATGCGAGCCCAGGCACTCACACCGGAGCGCTATGCCACTGTCGCCTCCGAGCGAGGCCGTCGTCCGGCGATCCCGCCGGCGCGGGTGGCCGAGCTGCTCACGGCGTTCGACGCGCTGAAGCGGAAGCGTGGTGTCGTCGACTTCGACGATCTCCTCCTGCAGTGTGCCGACGAGCTGCGTCGTGACCGCGACTTCGCCGCGGCGACGCGCTGGCGGTTCCGCCACCTCCTCGTCGACGAGTTCCAGGACATCAACCCGGCCCAGTTCGCGCTGCTCGAGCTGATCCGCGGCGAGCGGACGGATCTGTGCGTGGTCGGCGATCCCCGTCAGGCGATCTATGGGTGGAACGGCGCCGACCCGACCCTGCTCGACCGCGTCGAGCAGACGTATCCAGGGGTGCGAGTGGTGCGGCTGCGGTCGAACTACCGGTGCGCTCCTGCGGTCGTCACGGCTGCCGCGCAGGTGCTCGGCACCGCGGGCCACACGGACGACAGCCGGGCCGCTCGACCCGACGGCCCCGCCGTGGAATTGCTCGGTAGCCCCGACGAGTCGGCCGAGGCGGCCGCGATCGCGCGACGGGTCCGCGATCTGCGACCACCGGGCGGACGCTGGCGGTCGATCGCGGTGCTGGCGCGCACGAACCAGCAACTCGGGCCGCTCGCCGCGGCACTGGGCGCGGCAGGCATCCCCGCGAACCTCGGCCAGCGGGCGCACGCGTCCGACGACGCAGATCGCCGGCTGCTCCTCGCCGAGGCTCGTGGCATGTCGAGTCCCGACACGCTGCGGATGTGGGCCACCGACCTCGCCGCGGGGATCGACGGTGGCGCACCGACCGCGCTCCACCGGGAGCTCGCCGAGAGCGTGCGCCGGTTCCTCGCCGCGTCGCCGTCCGGGACCGGGCGCTCGTTCGCCGAGTGGCACGCGGTCGACGCCACGGTGCACGTCCCGGCCGATGGTGTCGAGCTGCTCACGTTCCATGCGGCCAAGGGGCGCGAGTGGCGGTCGGTGATAGTCGCCGGCGTCGAGGTCGGCCTCGTCCCGCACGCCGGGGCCGGTAGCGCCGGCGCGGCCGAGGAGGCTCGACTGCTCTACGTCGCCATCACCCGCGCCGCCGACACCGCGGTGATCACGTGGGCCGAGCAGCGCTACGGCCGCCCGAGCGGACGCAGCCCGCTGCTGAGGTCGATCACTGCACGTGCCGACGCGGAGCCGGCGATGCCGGCCTTCCTCCCGGGTCGCACCGAGGGCGCCGCCAGCCGCGCCGGCACGAGCGACCCCGTGCTCGTCGCGCTCCGGGGCTGGCGGTCGCGGGCGGCGCGCGCCGCACGGCTCCCCGAGGCGTCGGTGTGCACGGACAGCGAACTGAGCGCGATCGCCGCCGCCCGACCGAGGTCGGTCGACGAGCTGGTCGACGTGCCGGGCATGAGTGCGCTCGCCGCCCGCCGGCTCGGCCCACGTCTGATCGACGTCGTGTCGTCAGCCCTCGCCGTCGAACCCACCGATCCGTGACGACAGCAGGCGCATCATCACGTTCGGCTTCATCGAGATGAACAGCCCGGTCGCCTCCGCGCACAACGTGTCGCCGTGGCACAGCGTGGCCGCGGTGAAGATCTTGCGCCCGTCGACGTCCGTCATCCAGCCCTCGTAGCGCAGCTCCTGCAGCAAGGGTGTCGGTGAGCGGTACGAGATCTCGAGTCGGCCGGTCATGCCTGGTCTGCCACTCAGCGATTGGGCGAAGCCGAGCAGCTCGTCGAAGCCGGCAGCGATGATGCCACCGTGGACGCACCCAGGCGGACCTTCGTACTGTGGGCCGTAGACGACGGTGCCGATCACGCGGTCGTCGACGAGATCGAGGGACATCGGCGGGGCGACCGGGTTCATCGCCCCCACGATCGGACTGAGATCAGCTCTCGACTGGTCGCCGAGCGAGCCCTCCGGTCGTCCCTCGTACAGCCGGCCGTGCGGGCGCTCGGCGAGCAGCGCGACGGCGCGGTCGACGAGATCGGCCGCTTCGCCGAGGACCGACTCGTCCGCCGTGGTCGACAGCAGATCCGTGATCACGGCTCGGGTCGCTCCCGACATCCGCATCCGGGCGTGGTCACGGGTGTCGTACGACGACTGCCGTGCCCGCATCGCCTCCTGCATGCGGTTCCGACCGTCCGGCGCGTCGGGGATCTCGTCAGCCATCGTCAGCCCTCCAGGTCGATGATCACGGGCGCGTGGTCGGACGGCTGCTGCCCTTTGCGAGCGTTCCGGTCGATCACGGTCCACACGGCGCGCTCCGCGACCGCGCGGCTCGCCATCACGAGATCGATGCGCAAACCCCTGCCCTGATGGAAGTCGCCCGCCCGGTAGTCCCACCACGAGTACAGCTGCCCCTCGTCATGGAACCGGCGGAACACGTCCTCGAGACCCCACGCCGCGAGCGCGGCGAGCATCTCCCGCTCCGGCGGGCTCGTGTGCGTCGAGCCCACGAACTTGGCGGGGTCGTAGACGTCCCGATCCTCGGGTGCGATGTTGAAGTCGCCCATCACGACGACGTTGCCCGCCGGATCGGAGGTCAGCTCGAGGTGGCGGAGCAACCGGTTCAGCCAGCGCAGCTTGTACTGGTAGTGCTCGTGATCGAGCGCTCGTCCGTTGGGGACGTACACCGAGCTGACCGTGAGGCCACCGCACTCGGCCTCGAGGAAGCGGGCTTCGGCATCGGGCTGCTCGCCGTCGCCGAAGCTCGTCGTGACCTTCGAGATCCCGACCTTCGACAGGATCGCGACACCGTTCCACTGGCCCTGGCCGTTGTGCGCCGTCTCGTAGCCGAGCGCGTTGAACGTGAGCGCCGGGAAGGCGTCGTCAGCGAGCTTGGTCTCCTGCATGCACAGGATGTCCGGCTGGATCTCGGCGAGCCAGGCCTCCACGCGTGGGAGCCGGACCTTCAAGGAGTTGACGTTCCAGGTGGCGAGGCGCACGTTGCCGACCGTATCCGAGCGGACCTCGTGATCACCCGGCCCGGGACGGCGCCGCCGCCTTCTTCGGCGCCCGCGGTCGAACCGCCTTCTTCGCGTTCGCCGTCGCCGGAGTAGGCGTCTCGGCAGGCGGCGCCGCATCAGCCTCGGACGTCTTTGGTGTCAGACCCGATCGCCGCGGGGCGGCTGCCGCCCGCTTCGCCGTGGAGCCCGCCCGCTTGGCCGCCGACACCGCTGCGGTCGGCTCGGCCGCGGCCGTGCCCGCTGCGACCGCCTTGGTGCCGCGACCGCGCCGGGGCGTCGCTGCCGCCGGTGCCGCGCCGCGCTCACCGACGGTCGCCTCCGCCGGCGGCGTGGGCGGCTCGGTGGCGGCCTTCCGCGCACGACCGGATGGCGCGCCAGCAGCGGCCTTCTTCGGCGCTGCGGCGCGCTTCTTGGCAGCTGGCCGGCGACCACCCGTCGCGGCCTCCGCGGCCTCCTCGGTCTCGGCGGTGGCGACCTCCGAGGCGAACGACGGTACGACCTCGTCGCGCCGCGCGCCGGCGGCAGGAGTGCCGCCCTCGGCGGCCGTTGTCTTGGCGACCCGCTTGCGCCCCTTGGTGGCCTTCGGAGCCGCCTCGGCGCCGCCAGCCGCTTCAGCGATCTCCGCCGCCGCAGCAGCCGCCGCAGCCGCGGCCTTGGCCGACGGCCTGCGGCTGCGCTTGGCGGGCGTCGCCGACGCCACGAGCTCCTCCGCCGTCATGCCGGTGACCGACGCCGCGAGCTCCGGCACCGCGAGATCGATGCCGCGGCGCTGGGCGTGGAACCCGACCACGACGAGCACGACCTCGTCGCCGAGCTTCATCGCCTCGCGAGCGCTGCGCGGCGGGGGATCGGCCATGAACCGCAACGGGATGTACGCACGAGCGTCGCCGACCGTCACGTAGGCGCCGTGCGACGAGTACGACTCGACGACTGCCCGGACCGACGAGCCCACCGGGTGCTCCTCCACGAAGGCGAGGAACGGCAGCAGCTCGTTGATCATCGTCGACCGGGCCGGCGTCGGGACATCGGTCCTCGCCGCCGGCGCGGGGGCGGCGGCCGGGGCTTGCCCGGCGACGATCGCGCCGGCCAGCGGCGCGGACGTCTCAGCTGCCCTGCCGCGTCCACGACCGCGGCCCTTCGTCGGCAGCACCGCGCCGGGCGGCGGTGCGGTCGGCACCGGCTTCGGCAGGCTCGCCGCCTTCGAGCTCTGCGCTGCCACCGGCTCGCTGCGGGCGCGGCCCCTGCCCTTCGCCTCTCGTTGCGAGCGTCGGCTCAACGGGCCGCGCACCGGGACGCGGTCGACGAACACCCAACCGATGTGCGGCACCGGCTTGCCGCCGATCAGGCGCCCGTCGTCGAAGAGCCACGGGTACTCGCCGTGGAACTCCTGGTACGAGTCGTTCGAGAGGATGGTCGCGTCGACCTTGTCCGCGATCGCGAGGACGAACGCATCGCCGCGTCCGACGGCACCGGCGGGCGGTGCGACCAGCTCGTTGTGGTCGATCGCAGCATCGAACTCCGCCACCTCGCGGGGATCGATGCGATGGCCGAAGGTGGCGTCGACGACGACGGTGAGGAGGGCGGTGGGGTGCTCGGCCATGAACGCCTGGACGGCCTCGACCAGCTGTTTGAGGCTCGGCATCGACCGACCTTCGGTCGCCAGGTTCGAGCCATCGATCACGATGTGCTTGGGCATAACGAAGTGCAGTCAACCACCTAATCGGCCGTTCGACGTGGATCGTGCCGGGGTGCCCGCCTACGATCCGCCGCCGTGATCAGAGCTGTGTTGTGGGACTTCGGCGGCGTCATCCTGTCGAGTCCGTTCGAAGCGTTCAACCACCACGAGCAGCTCGCGGGTCTGCCGAAGGACTTCATCAGGACCGTGAACGCGACCGATCCGCACTCGAACGCGTGGGCGCGCCTCGAGCGCAGCGAGGTCTCGCTGGAGGACTTCGACCGCCTGTTCGCCGACGAGTCCCGCCGGCTCGGCCACGAGGTCGCCGGCGCGACCGTGCTCGACCTGCTGCACGGCGAGATCCGCCCCGAGATGGTCGAAGCGCTGCGCCGCGTTCGGGCAGGCGGCCTCGCCACGGCGTGTCTCACGAACAACGTGGTGAGCGCGGACGATGCCGGTCACGCCGACCCGACCGGCCGGCGCGAGCGCGTCGCCGAGGTGATGGCGATGTTCGACGCCGTCGTCGAGTCGAGCAAGGTCGGGGTTCGCAAGCCGGAGCCGCGCTTCTACGAGATCGCCTGCGAGCTGCTCGGCGTGCAGCCCGACGAGTGCGTGTTCCTCGACGATCTCGGGGTCAACCTCAAGCCCGCGGCCGCGATGGGCATGACGACGATCAAGGTCCTGAACGCCGAGCAGGCGCTGACCGACCTCGAGCAGGTGCTCGCCCTCCCGCTCCGTTGACGTGGATCACGTGTTCACGCCAGATCAACGAGCTGTTGATCTCCGGTGAACACGGCCCGGCGCGACGCGGCGAGGGAAGCGCCAGCGACGAGCCGCACGCGGCGCGAGGAGGAAGCGAAGCGGACGACGAGCCCGCTAGGTACAGCTAGGACGCGGAGAACGTCTCGTCCATGAGGTCGGCGAGCTCTTGATCGTGGATGGTCTTGGACCCGGTGGCGGGGCTGCCCGAGCCGATGCGGGCGACGACGCGCAGGTCGTAGCCCTGCTCCTTGACCCGCCAGAAGCGGTGCTCGACGAAGTTCCAGGCGCCCATGTTGTCGGGCTCTTCCTGGAGCCAGAGCACCTCGCGGGCGTTCGGGTAGCGCTGGAGGACGTGGCGCATCTGCTCGCCGGGGAACGGGTAGAGCTGCTCGACGCGAACGATCGCCACGGGTGCGCCGCGCTTGTCACGCTCGGCCATCGCGTCCCAGCACACCTTGCCCGAGCAGAACACGACGCGCGTGACGGCATCCGGGTCGGCGACGAACGGATCGTCGAGCACCTCCTGGAACGAGCCGGTCGTGAGCTCGTCGAGCGGTGACCGGCTCTCCTTCATCCGCAGCGGCTGCTTGGGGGTGAAGATGACGAGCGGCCGGCGGACATCTCGCTTCATCTGCCGGCGCAGCAGGTGGAAGTACTGCGCCGCGGTCGTCGCGTTGGCGACCTGGATGTTGTCCTCGGCGCACAGCGTGAGGAAGCGCTCGATGCGGGCGCTCGAGTGCTCGGGGCCCTGGCCCTCGAAGCCGTGAGGAAGCAGCAGCACCATGCCGCAGGTGGTCCCCCACTTGTCCTCCGCGGCGACGATGTACTGGTCGATGATGACCTGCGCGCCGTTGACGAAGTCGCCGAACTGGGCTTCCCACAGCACGAGCGCGTCCTTGTTCGTGGACGCATACCCGTACTCGTAGCCGACCGCGGCGTACTCGGACAGCAGTGAGTCGTAGGCCCAGAACTTCGCGGTCGCACCTGGCAGCTCGCCGACCGGCGTCCACGGCTTGCCGGTGTCGTAGTCGATGAGCGTGGCGTGACGCTGGCTGAACGTTCCCCGGCGGCTGTCCTCACCGGCGAGGCGGACGGGGAAGCCCTCCATCACGAGCGAACCGAAGGCGAGCAGCTCTGCCGTTGCCCACTCGACGGAGCCCTGCTCGTGGAACAACTTCGCCCGCGACTCGAACTGCCGGCCGAGCTTCGGGTGCACCGTGAAGCCCTCGGGGTACGCGGTGAGGTGATCGAAGATCTCGGCGAGCGTGTTGCGGTCGACGCCGGTCTCCACATGGGGCAGTACACCGACCGCCTTCGGCGGCTTGGCGACCTTCACCGGCTCCGGGGCGTGCGCCCTGGTCTCGTCGAGGGCGACCTGCAGCTTGTGGCTGAAGTCCTCGAGCGTCGCCTCGGCCTCTTCGAGCGACAGCTCTCCCCGCTTGACGAGCGACTCGACGAACACCTTGCGGACGGGCCGCCGCTCGGCGATGGCCTTGTACATGAGCGGTTGCGTGTAGCTCGGGTCGTCTCCCTCGTTGTGCCCGTAGCGCCGGTAGCAGACCATGTCGATCACGACGTCTTTGTGAAACGCCTGGCGGTACTCGAAGGCGATCCGGCCGACGCGCACGCACGCCTCGGGGTCGTCGCCGTTCACGTGGAAGATCGGCGCCTGCACGGTCTTGGCGACGTCGCTGCAGTACACCGACGAACGCGCGTACTCCGGCGAGGTCGTGAACCCGATCTGGTTGTTGATGATCAGGTGGATCGTGCCGCCGACGCGGTAGCCGGTGATGTCGCTCATCGCGAGGCACTCGGCGACGAGCCCCTGGCCGGCGAAGGCGGCATCGCCGTGGAGGAGCACCGGGAGCACCGGGAACGACCCGGGCGGCTCGATCTGGTCCTGCTGGGCGCGGGCCATGCCGAGGACGATCGGGTCGACCGTTTCGAGGTGGCTCGGGTTCGGCGCGAGCTCGACGCGGATGTCCCGACCCGACGGGCTCTCGTACTTGCCCGACGCGCCGAGGTGGTACTTGACGTCGCCGGAGCCCTGTACCGAGCTCGGGTCGACGTGCCCCTCGAACTCCTTGAAGATCTGGTCGTAGCTCTTGCCGACGATGTTGGCGAGCACGTTCAGGCGCCCGCGGTGGGCCATGCCGAGGACGACCTCGTCCAGCCCACCGTCCGCCGCCGCCGACAGGATCGAGTCGAGGATCGGGATCGCCGACTCGGCGCCTTCGAGGCCGAAGCGCTTCGTGCCGACGTACTTCGTGGCGAGGAACTTCTCGAACGCCTCGGCCGCGTTGAGCCGCTCGAGCAGGCGGCGCAGCTCGTCGGGCGACAGGCGCGACTGCACGCCCTCCAGCTTCGACTGGATCCACAGCTGCTCGTCGGAGTTCTGGATGTGCATGTACTCGACGCCGATGGTCCGGCAGTACGCGTCGCGCAGGATGTGGAGCAGGTCACCGAGCTTCAGCTCCTCGGCGCCGGCGACGCCGCCGGCGCGGAACACCCGGTCGAGGTCCCAGATCGTGAGGCCGTAGGTCGCCGGGTCGAGCTCGGCGTGCATCTTCGGCTCTTTCCAGCGCAGCGGATCGAGATCGGCGATGAGGTGACCGCGGACTCGGTGGGCGCGGATCAGCGTCGCGATGTCCATCTGCTTCTGGAGCATCGCCTCCTCGCGGTTCAGCGGGGTGACGTCGGTGTGCCAGCGGACCGCCTCGTACGGCACGTCGAGGTCGCGGAAGACCTGCTGGTAGAAGCCGTGCTCGCCGAGCAGCAGCTCGTGGATCCGCTTCAGGAACAGCCCGGACTCCGCACCCTGGATGATGCGGTGGTCGTACGTGCTCGTGATCGTGACGACCTTCGAGACGCCGAGCTCGGCGAGTGCCGCGCTGTCGGCGCCCTGGAACTCCGCCGGGTAGTCGATCGACCCGACGCCGACGATCACGCCCTGGCCGGGCATCAGCCGAGGCACCGACTGCACCGTGCCGATCGTGCCCGGGTTCGTCAGCGTGACCGTGGCACCCTGGAAGTCGCTCACCTGGAGCTTGTTGGACTTCACCTTGCGGACGAGCTCTTCGTACGACGCGAGGAACTCGGCGAACGACATCACATCGGCGCCGCGCACGACCGGCACGACGAGCGTGCGGCTGCCGTCGGACTTCGCCACGTCGACGGCGAGACCGAGGTTCACCTGCGGGTTGCGCACGATGCGTGGCTTGCCGTCGGCGCCTTCGACGTAGGTGTTGTTCATCGCCGGCACGGCGTCGGCGATGGCGCGGACGATCGCGTAACCGATGAGGTGCGTGAAGCTGACCTTCCCCTTGCCCGAGCGGGCGTGGTAGCCGTTGATGACCGACCGGTTCACCTCGAGCAGACGCGCAGGAACGTTGCGGAAGCTCGTCGCCGTCGGCACGTGGAGGCTGCGCTCCATGTTGGCGACGATCGCCGCGCCGGCACCGCGGATCGGCTCACCGACTTCTTCTGGCGCGGTCGCTGCGGCCGGCGCAGCGGCCTCGATGGGCGCGGTGGGCGCCGTCGTGACCGGAGCGGCGCTCCCGCCGGGCGCTGCCGGTGCACTCGCCGCGGATGCCGCCGGCGTGCTCGGCGCCGGCATGGATGCTGCAGGCGGCGGCGAGGCGGTCGACGGTGCAGAGGCCGCCGGTGCGCTGGCGGCCGTCGCGGCCACGGGCGTGACCATCGGTCGGTAGTCGGCGAAGAAGTCCCGCCAGGTCTCGCTGACGGAGTGCGGGTTCGCGCGGAACTGCTCGTACATCTCCTCCACGAGCCAGGCGTTCGCGCCGAACTGTTCTCGATCTTCTGCCACGACGCCGATGGTACCGGTTGACCTGCAGCGCATCACGGGCGCGTCGGGCCGGCGGCGTTGTTTTTCACAAGTGCCCACTTCTAGTATTTCGCCCCATGATGAAGCGAACCTTTGCCGCCCCGCTCGCGCTGCTGATGACCACGGCACTGGGCCTGGCGGCCTGCGGCGGGGACGACGACCTCACTGCGCCGACGGATGCCGATGTCACCGTCGAAGCGCTCGACGGCAACAAGTTCGACCTGAGCGAGTACACCGCGACTGCGGGTGACGTGACGATCGCCTACCTCGGGCGCAGCTCGATCAACCACACCCTGCTCGTCACCGACGCCGAGAACGTCCAGATCGGCGACAAGTTGAAGGTCACGAGCGGCAAGACCGACGAAGGCACCTACCCGCTCACCGCCGGTACGTACACCTTGCTCTGCGACGTGCCCGGCCACGAGAACATGAAGGCGACGCTCGTCGTCAACTGACGCAAACGGATTCGAGACGCGAGAACGGCCGCCCCGAGGGGCGGCCGTTCGTCGTGTCCGGTGTGCTCAGGCCCGGAAGAAGATCTCCGTCATGACCAGGAAGACCACCCAGAGGCCGAACGCCGCGATGAGCGTGTTCTGCACCGTCTCGTAGATGATGTTGAGGCCCTTCTTGGGCGCCGTCTTCCACGGCATCAGGCCGAGCGCGTTGACCTCGAGGACGGCGATGATGACGATCGCGATCAGCCAGTACGCGCCGACCTTGCCGCCACCGAGCACGTCGGTGGCGATCTCCGGGCTGTGGCCCTTGTAGACCATGAAGAACAGCATCGCCACCGAGAAGATGGTGTTCTGCCGGGATGCCATGAACGCCTTGCGGCCCGCTGCCGCAGCGGCGGGGTCCGCTTCACCGCCGGCGACGACGTTGACGGCGTTCGCCAGCACGACCTTCTGGTTGCGCCAGATCACGCCCCACACGTTGAGCATCATGATCGTGCCGAGCAGCATGCCGGTCGAGATCGCCAGCCCGGCCCCCTTCTTCCCGAAGTCGTTGCCGTAGTAGCTGTCAGCGACGACCGTGATGAGGATGCCGGTCACGAAGGTCGACAGCGCCGACCACCGGAACCACCAGAGCGCGCGCCGGGCGATCTTGTCGAGCGCGATGTTCCGGGCCCGGCCCTCGTCGCCGTACTCGGCGAACGCCGGCACCTGGACGAAGTTGAAGTAGTAGAGAAGACCGATCCAGGCGATGCCGGCCAGGATGTGCAACCACCGGAAGCCGATGTTGCTGAGCCCGTACTGACTGAAGAAGCCGTCTGCGGCGAGCATGTTCCTCGCAACCCCCATCTGTTTCTACGTGTGTCAAAGCGTCTCGGACTCGACGGACCGTAGCACCGCCGGAGAGCAGGCCGAAGGACTCGTCACGGCCGGTCGCCGGGCTCTCCAGTTAGCCTCGCTCTCCGACATGGCCCACGAATTCATCTTCACCTGCCACAAGCTCGCCCGCTTCTACCCGCCCGATCGCACCGTGCTCGAGAACATCTCGCTCTCGTTCTACCCGGGTGCGAAGATCGGCGTGATCGGCTCGAACGGGTCGGGCAAATCGAGCCTGCTCCGGATCATGGCCGGACTCGACGACGGCTACTCGGGCACGGCTCGGCTCACCCCCGGGTTCTCCGTCGGCCTCCTGGAGCAGGAGCCACAGCTCGATCCGGCGAAGAACGTGCTCGAGAACGTGATGGACGGCGTGGCGCCCGTGCAGGCGCTGATCGATCGCTACAACGAGGTCATGGCGAAGTGGGCCGATCCCGACGCCGACTACGAGAAGATCGGCGCCGAGCAGGCGACGCTCGAGGACAAGATCCACGCCACGGACGCCTGGAGCCTCGAGCGCAACGTGGAGATCGCGATGGACGCGCTCCGCTGCCCACCGAACGACGCCGACGTGACCACCCTGTCGGGCGGCGAGCGCCGCCGCGTCGCGCTGTGCCGGCTGCTGCTGTCGAGCCCCGACCTGCTGCTCCTCGACGAGCCGACGAACCACCTCGACGCCGAGAGCGTGGACTGGTTGGAGCGGTTCCTGAAGGACTACGCCGGCACCGTCGTCGCGATCACCCACGATCGCTACTTCCTCGACAACGTGGCGAAGTGGATCCTCGAGCTCGAGCGCGGGAAGGGCTATCCCTTCGAGGGGAACTACTCCGGCTGGCTGGAGCAGAAGCAGGCTCGCCTCGCGCTCGAGGAGAAGTCCGCGTCGGCCCGGCAGCGGACGCTGGAGCGCGAGCTCGAGTGGGTTCGGATGTCGCCCAAGGCCCGCCAGGCCAAGGGCAAGGCCCGTCTGCTCGCCTACGACAAGCTGCAGGCCGAGGCAGAGGCCGACCGCGACGACACGGGCAAGCTCGAGATCGTGATCCCCGCGGGCAAGCGACTCGGCGACACCGTGATCGAGGTCGAGCACCTCGGCAAGGGCTTCGGCGACCGGCTGCTCATCGAGGACCTCTCGTTCTCGCTGCCGCCCGCCGGGATCGTCGGCATCATCGGGCCGAACGGCGCCGGCAAGACGACGCTGTTCAAGATGCTCACCCAGCAGGAGCAGCCGGACAGTGGCACGATCACCATCGGCGACACCGTGCAGATGAGCTACGTCGACCAGTCCCGCGACTCGCTCGATGCCGACGCCACCGTGTACGAGGAGATCACCGGCGGTGTCGATCACCTGAAGGTCGGCAACCGCGAGATCCACGGCCGGGCCTACGTCGCGAGCTTCATGTTCAAGGGCAGCGACCAGCAGAAGCGGGTCGGCGATCTCTCGGGCGGTGAGCGAAACCGCGTGCACCTCGCGAAGGTGCTGCGCACGGGCGGCAACGTCCTGCTGCTCGACGAGCCGACGAACGACCTCGACGTCGACACGTTGCGGGCGCTCGAAGACGGGCTCGAGGCGTTCCCCGGCTGCGCCGTGGTCATCAGCCACGACCGCTGGTTCCTCGACCGCATCGCCACCCACGTCCTCGCGTTCGAAGGCGACAGCCAGGTGCGTTGGTTCGAGGGCAACTTCTCCGAGTACGAGGCGTGGCGCCACAAGGAGCTCGGCTCGGCCGCCGACCAGCCGCACCGCATCAAGTACAAGCCCCTCGCCCGCTGACAGTCGCCCGCAGACCACCTCCCCGTTGGGTCAGGCGGGGGCAGGGATGCGGAACGAGACCTGCGCGCCCTCGACGTCGTCGATCCAGATCTCGCCTCCGTGCGCCTCGACCAGGCCGCGCGCGATCGACAGGCCGAGACCGGCGCCACCGGTCGCTCGGGTGCGGGCGGGATCGGGCCGCGAGAAGCGCTCGAAGGCCGCGTCCTGGAAGCCGACCGGGAAGCCGGGACCCAGGTCGTGCACGTGGACCGTCACGCCGCCGGGAGCCGCTCCGTTGCCGCGCAGCACCGACACGCTCACCGCGGTCGCGGAGGGTGCGTGGCGGATCGCGTTGTCGACGAGGTTCCGCACGACTCGCGAGAGCGCCGTCGGGCTACCGAGGATCGGGACCGCCGACGGGGCGATGAGCCGGAGCTCGACTCCTCGCTCAGCAGCGATCGGGGCAAGCGAGTCGAGGGTCTCGTCGGTGAGCTCGGCGACGTCCACGGCGATGCGGTCGAGATCGATCCGGCCGGCGTCGAGCTTCGAGAGGAGGAAGAGGTCGTCGACGAGTGCGGTCAGCGCGGTGACGTCGTGCTGCATCGCCCGGAGGTAGCGGTCCGGATCGGGTGCGACGCCGTCGGTCAGCGCCTCGATCGCGGCACGCATCGATGCCAGCGGCGTCCGCAGGTCGTGGCCGACGCTCGACAGCAGCGTCCGCCGCTCCTCCTCGACCGCGGCGCGTTCGCGCTCCAGTGCGTCGAGTCGGCTCGTGAGGTCGTCCAACGCGCGGGCAACGTGACCCAGCTCGTCAGCCCGGACGATGCCGGTCGTCACGGTGCGATCTCCTGCCTCGATGCTCCGGACCGTCGCCTCGAGCTGCCGGACGTCCACGGCCAACGGGCGGACGACGAACACGGCCAGCAGGACGGCGAACGTGGCGGCGACGGACGATACCGCGACGAACGCGCGAAGGTCGGCGCCGTCGAGCAACATCAACCGGGCGGCGAGCGCGGCGGCGAGCACGCCGAGCGACAGCGACGCGAGCACCACCGTGACGACGATCCTTCGCAGCGACGTGGCTCGGCGCAGCCATCGACGGATGAGGATGCCGACGGCGAACGTGAAGATGCAGAGCGCGATCAGCGCCGCCAACGACTGCAGCGGTTCGCTCCGGAGGACGTCGCCGACGGACATCGCCGCGAGCGCGCGCGACTGGTGCGCCGTGCTCACGGCTCGAACCGGTAGCCGACACCGCGGACGGTGGCGATCCAGCGCGGCAGCTCGGGGTCGGCCTCGATCTTCTGCCGGAGCCGACCGACGTGGACCGTGACCGTGGCGGGATCCTGGTAGTCCGGTGAGGACGCCCACACGACGTCGAGCAGCTGAGCGCGAGAGAGGACCTGGCGGGGCGAGCGAGCGAGGGTCAGCAGCAAGTCGAACTCCTTCGGTGTCAGCTGGACCACCTCCCCGTCGCGCAGCACCTCACGCGTCCCGACGTCGATCACGAGCGTGCCGAAGTCGAGCCGACCGCCGGCCGTGTCGTCGACCGCAGGTCGCATCGTCCGGCGGAGCACGGTCTTCGCCCGTACCACGAGCTCGCGCGGCGAGAACGGCTTCACGACGTAGTCGTCGGCGCCGAGCTCGAGGCCGACGATGCGGTCGATCTCCTCGCTGCGAGCCGTCAGCAGGATCACCGGGACATCGCTGTCGCGACGCAGGTGGCGCAGCACCGACAGGCCGTCGACCTCGGGGAGCATCACGTCCAGCACGATGAGATCTGGCCGGTTCGAGACCAGCCAGTCGAGCGCGGCGCGGCCGTCCCCGGCCTCCTGCACGTCCATCCCGTCCCGCGTCAGGTAGCCGGCGACGATCTCGCGGACCAGCGGCTCGTCGTCCACGACCAGCACCTTCGGAGCCACGGCACCACAGTACGGCGGTCGCCGGGCGACGGCGCCGACGACGTCGCGGAGTTTCGCGAACGTTTCGACAGCCGTCCGCCGACCGTCGTTCGTCGGCCGCAGACTTCGACGGCATGATCGACGCCCACCTCGAACGTCCGGTGCCGTTCTCGTGATCTCGACGCGCATCGGGGACGAACACCTGGTTGGCTGTGCTGATCGGGACCGGGCACGGGAGAGTGGGGGCCAGCCGTGACGACCAACATCGAATCCGCACCACGCTCACCGTTGGACCGGGATGCTCCCGAACCACCCCGCGCGCCTGCGTGGTGGGGTGCGCTGATGGGCGTGCTCGCTGCCGCGCTCGGCCTCGGCATCGCCGAGATGGTGGCGGGCACGTCCCGTCGCCTGGCCTCACCGGTCGTGAGCATCGGCGATCGCGTGATCGACCGCGTGCCTGCGGGGATCAAGCAGCTGGCGATCGACTGGTTCGGCACGAACGACAAGACCGCGCTCGTGGTCGGGATCCTCGTCGTGCTCGCGATCCTCGCCGCACCCGTGGGCATCGCGACGGTGCGCGGGCGCCGGGACATCGCGATCGGGGCCGCCGTCGTGCTCGGCGTCGTCGGCGTCCTCGCTTCGTCGACGGGCCGGAACACGCGCGTGATCGGCGCGATCCCCTCGATCGTCGCCGCGGTCGTCGCGGGCGCGGTCCTGCTCCTCGCGCATCGCATCGCTCGGCCCGAGACACGCCGGCCGATCGACCCTGCCGCCGGGACCGCTGACGGTGCTGGGCCGCGCAGGGCGATGGGACCCGACCGGCGAACGCTGCTGCTGACCGGCACTGGTGTCGCCGCCGGCGCCGTCATCACCGGATCGCTCGGGCGGTTCATGCACCGGCGACTGTCCAACGCAGCTGAGCGCGCCTCCGTCGCGCTGCCCGCAGCCGACACGGTGCTCCCCGACCCGCCCGCCGATCCTGCGCTCGACGTGCCGGGCCTGTCGCCGCTCTTCACGCCGAACACGAACTTCTACCGGATCGACACCGCGCTCGTCGTGCCATCGGTGACGCTCGGCTCGTGGCGGCTACGGGTCACCGGCATGGTCGAGCGCGAGCTCGAGCTCACGTTCGACGACCTGCTCGCACTCCCCCAGGTCGAGTCCGACATCACGATCTCCTGCGTCTCGAACGAGGTCGGCGGCGACCTGGTGGGCAACGCTCGCTGGCAGGGTGTGCGGCTCGACGACCTGTTGGCGCAGGCGGGGATCTCGCCCGAGGCCGACCAGATCGTCGGTCGCTCCGTCGACGGCTTCACTGCCGGCTTTCCCACGGCCACGCTCGACGGCCGGAACGCACTCGTCGCCCTGGCGATGAACGGCGAACCGTTGCCGACACGCCACGGGTTCCCGGCACGGCTCGTCGTGCCCGGCCTCTATGGCTACGTCTCGGCGACGAAGTGGCTCTCCGCCATCGAGCTCACCCGCTTCGACCAGTTCGAGGGGTACTGGGTGCCGCGCGGGTGGTCGGCGCTCGCTCCGATCAAGACGCAATCGCGCATCGATCGTCCGGGCCGCAAGATCGACCCCGGCCGCACTGCGATCGCCGGCGTCGCCTGGGCACCGACCCGCGGCATCGCGTCGGTCGAGGTTCGGATCGACGAGGAGCCGTGGCGCGATGCCACGCTCGGACCGAGCGTCGGTGACGACTCGTGGCGGCAGTGGTGGATCGATTGGGACGCGACGCCGGGCCGTCACGTCCTGACGTGCCGGGCCGCCGACGGCACGGGCGAGGTGCAGACGGAGGAGCGATCGCGCCCGGACCCGAACGGCGCGACCGGCTGGCACACCATGACCGTGACCGTCAGCGGCTGACACCCCCTTCCGGCTGCGGGCTCCTGCATCGAGGCGCGGAACGGGAGGCCGTGCGACCGAGGCGATCGCTCCCCGTTCCTGGCAGCATGGGGACGATGTCTGCCAGCACCTTCCGCCTCCTCGCCGCCGTGGTGTGGGTCGCCGGCATCGCCGGCATGATCGTGAGCTCGGTCAACGGCAACAACAACGGGTGGGTGATCACCTGTGGGCTGTCCACCGCCGTCGCCTGCCTGGTGCTCCTGTCCGTCTCGGCGGTCACGAACCGCGAGCGCCTCGACGTGTTCGAGGATGCCGACGCCGAACGGCTGGAGCACCGGATCGCACTCGTGGTCCGGTCCGGGGCCGACGAGGGCGAGGTCCGATCGCTCGTGCGGGACTCGATGCGGTTGGGACGGCGCCGGTGACCACGATCGATGCGGTGGATCGGGCGCGCACGGTGCCCCGGTGACCGACACCGAGGACGATCACCACTTGGCGACACGGCTCGCCGTCGAGGCAGGAGAACTGCTCGTGCAGCTCCGCGAGGAGCTGTGGCAGCAGGGCGCACACCCCTGGCAGGTGATGGACACGGGCGACGCGGCCGCGCACCGGTTCCTGCTCGACACGATCGGCGTTGCTCGCCCGACCGACGTCGTGCTCTCCGAGGAAGCCGCCGACGACCGTCGCCGGCTCGTCGCCGATCGGGTCTGGATCATCGACCCGCTCGACGGCACGAACGAGTACGGCGAACGCGGTCGCTCCGACTGGGCCGTGCACATCGCGCTGTGGGAGCAGGGCGCGTTGGTCGCCGGCGCGGTGTCGCTGCCCGCGCTCGGGATCGTCGTGCCGAGCGACCCCCGCCCCCAGCTTCCTGACGTGGACAGGGAGCGGCCGCGACTGATCACCTCGCGCAACCGCGCTCCCTACGCTGCCGTCGTGATCGCGAACGAGCTCGGTTGCGACGCGGTCCGCCTCGGCTCGGCCGGTGCGAAGACGATGGCGGTCGTGCTCGGGCAGGCCGACATCTACGCGCACGACGGCGGCATGTACCAGTGGGACACCGCCGCCCCGGCGGTCGTGGCCGCGGCCGCCGGCCTCCACGTCAGCCGCATCGACGGTTCGCCGCTCGTCTACAACACCGCCGACACCTGGCTGCCCGACTTCCTCGTGTGCCGCCCCGAGCTGGCCGGCCCGGTGCTGGAAGCCCTGTGGGGCGACCCCGCGGGGCGACCACACGTCTGATGGGGCCGTGCTGATGGAGCTGGGCTGATGGAGCTGCGGGCTACCCGGTACGAGATCGACGGCCGCGTCGCGACCGTGTGGCTCCACCGTCCCCACCGCCACAACGCATGGACCGGGCGGATGCACGCCGAGTACCGCTGGGTCATGGCACAGCTCGATGCCGAGCCGGCGGTGCGGGCGATCGTCGTGACCGGCACGCCGCCGGCGTTCTGCGTGGGCGGCGACAGTGCCGCCCTCGCGCAGCACGCGGAGCGGGGCGCGTACGACGAAGGGCTCCCCCAGGAGCCGGCCCGGCCCGGCTACGACATCCGCGGCGAGTTCGACCACGACCTCGCCTGGCACTACGGCCTGCGCGTACCCGTCATCGCTGCAGTGAACGGCGCCTGCGCCGGCGTCGGCCTCGCGCTCGCGCTCTTCTGCGACCTGCGCTTCGCCGCTGCCGATGCCCGCATGACGACTGCTGCGCCGAAGCTCGGTCTTCCCGCTGAGTACGGCACGAGCTGGGTGCTGCCCCGGCTGGTGGGCACGACGCGAGCCGCCGATCTGTTGCTCTCGGGCCGTGTCTTCACCCCGCGCGAGACGGAGTCGTGGGGGCTCTGGAACAGTGTGCTCGACAGCGCCGAGGCGACCCTCGCGACGGCCCGCGCCTATGCCGAGATGCTGGCCGAGCAGGCGTCGCCGAGCTCCGTGACCGTCACGAAGCGGCAGCTCTACGACGACCTGATGCGACACGACGTCGGGGCCGCGGTCGAGGACTCGAAGGCGCTGCTCGACTCGATGATGGGCGACGCCGACTACCGGGAGGGCGTCGCTGCGCTGCGCGAGCGCCGACCGCCGCGCTGGCCCTGACGTCGCACCGAACCCGTCGTACACTGGCGCATGCCGCGAAGGGGAGTGCGCCCATGACCGTTGCGATCGAGCCGACACCACCCCCGGCAGGCACCATCGCGTTCTCGTCGTCGAGCAGCGCGATGGTCGTGGCGGGCATCACGTCGCTCGGCGCGGGCGCCGTCCACGCGGCGGCCGCCGGATCGCACAGCGAGCACCAACAGGCGGTCGTCGTGTTCGTGATCGTCGCCGCGTTCCAACTCGGCTGGGGTGCGCTCGCACTCGTCCGCACCGGGCGGCTGATCGCGCTCGCAGGGATCGCCGGCAACAGTGCCGCACTCGTCGGCTGGGTCATGGCGAAGTCGAACGGCATCTCGTTCGTCGACGGACTCGAGGCGTCGGAGCGGATGCAGTTCGCCGACGGCCTCGCCGCCCTGCTCGCGGTCGTCGCGGTGCTCGCCGCAGTGCCAGTCCTGCTCCGGGGCGCAGCACGGCGTGGCGTCTCCTCGCTCGGCATGTTCTCACTCGGCGTCGTGGGCGCGGTCGTCGCCGCTGTCGCGCTCCCCGCGATGGTGTCGGCCGGCAGCCACAGCCATGCTCACGGCGACACGGACGACCACGCCGCGCAGGGTGACGCCGGGAACGAGACGGTCACTGCAGACGATCATGGGCACGACGACGACAGCGCCACGGGCGGCGCCGACGGCGCGACCGGCGACGGCGCGACCGGCGACGGCGCCGCACTGACGCCGGCCGTCGTGCCTCCCGTGCCGTACGACCCGACGAAACCGATCGACCTGAGCGGTGTCCCGGGCGTCACGCCCGAGCAGCAGGCGCAAGCGGAGAACCTCATCGCGATCACGCTCGCCCGCCTGCCGAAGTTCGCCGACCCGGCCGTCGCGGAGTCACTCGGGTGGCGCTCGATCGGTGACGCGCTGACCGGGCACGAGCACTTCATCAACTGGGCGCTGATCGACGACGACCGAATGCTGGACCCGGACTTCCCCGAGTCGCTGGTGTACGAGGTGCGCAACGGCAAGCGGACGCTCGTGTCGGCGATGTTCATGCTGCCCACCGGCTCGACGCTCGACACCGTGCCCCAGATCGGCGGCAAGCTCATCCAGTGGCACATCCACGACGACCTCTGCTTCACGCCGATCGTCGACGGCCAGGCGCGGGTGATCGGCCTCACCGACGGGCAGGGCAACTGCAGCGTCGGGGTGAAGCTGACTCCCGTGCCGATGATCCACGTCTGGATCACACCGCACCGCTGTGGCCCCTTCGCTGCGCTCGAGGGCGTCGGCGCAGGTCAGGTCAAGGAGGGTGAGGAGCACGCCTGCGACCACCTGCACGGCGCCGGCTTCTGACGAGGTCAGCCATGCGAACGGGAGCGGTGCCGCTGTCAGGCGGGCGGTCGCCCGACGGCGAGCTCAGGTCTCGATCCGCGGCCGCATCGTCGGTGCGGCGTCGCGATCCCTGACGAGCAGCGCCGCGCCTGCGCCGGCGAGTGCGAGCAGGGCGGTGACGAAGAACGACACGCGGAACCCGGTGAGTGCCCGCTGCGGATCTCGGACTTCCCCGCCGACGGTCGTGTACGACGCCAGCACAGTCGCAACCAGCGCGATGCCGAGTGAGATCGCCATCTGCCGTTGCGTCGAGAAGATCGACGATGCCCGGCCGTTGTCGGCCGGCGCGATCGTCGCGTAGCTCGACGCCTGCATCGGGACGAACGCGAACCCCATGCACAGGCCGCGCACGAAGATCAGGCCGCGGATCAGCCAGAGGTCCGTGTCGAGTCCGATGAACGTGAAGCTGCTGATCGACAGCGCGGCGGCGAGCATGCCGGCGAACATCAGCCGGCGCGGGCCGACGGCGCCGTAGAGGCGGCCGGCCACCTGCGACGAGACGAGGACACCGAACGCCTGCGGGAACGTGGTGAGCCCCGACTCGAGCGCGGACAGCCCGCGCAGGTTCTGGAGATACAGCGGCAGGAGGAAGATCAGCCCGACGAAGCTGCCGCTCGAGAACAGGCTGACGATGTTCGCATTGCGGAACATGCGGTTGCGAAGGAGGCGCAGTTCGAGCATCGGGAACCGGGTGCGCAGCTCGACGACGACCAGCGCCGAGAAGCTGATCACGCCGACGAGCCCGCTCAGCAGGACGGAGGACGAGGTCCAGCCGGCGCGAGGCCCCTCGCTCAACGAGAACACGATCGACGCCAGGCCGGCGCCGGACAGGACGAAGCCCGGCAGGTCGAGCCGTCCGGCTGCGGGTTCCCGGTGCTCGCGCAGGTACCGCCAGCCGAACGCGAGGGCGATGAGCCCGAGTGGCACGTTCACGTAGAAGATCCACCGCCAGCCCACGTGCGTGACGAGCAGCCCGCCGATGATCGGACCGAGCGCGGGAGCGGCGAGCGTCGGGATCATGATCAACGTCGCCGCTCGTGCCCGATCGGCGGGCGGGAAGGCCCGGAAGAGCATGGCGACGCCGATCGGCGTGAGCATGCCACCGCCGACGCCCTGCAGGGCGCGGAACGCGACGAGCTGACCGATCGATTGCGCAGCGCCGCACAACGCCGACGCGCCGATGAAGACCGAGAGCGCGAACAGGAACGTGCGCTTCGTGCCGACCCGGTCGCCGAGCCAACCGCTCACGGGGATCCACACCGCCAGGCTCAACGTGTAGCCGAGGACGACCCACTCGACCGCGTCGGTCCGGAACTCACGCCCCAGGGAGGGCAGCGCGACGTTGACGATCGTCGTGTCGAGGATGTCGAGGAACAGCGCCGAGACGAACACCGCGGCAACGACGTTCCGGTAGCGGACCCGCCTGCCGAGGACATCGACGATGTCGTCGTTCGCGGTCGCTGCCCGCGAGCCCTCGGCGGAGATCGTCACACGATCGACGGTACCTGTAGCTCCTTCGGCGACGACGATCGAGCGGTCACGGCACAGAGAGGATCTCGACGGAACCGATCGTCCCGTCGACCGTGACCATCGCCCCGTCCGGGATCCGCCGTGTGGCGTGCTGCACGCTGACGACGCAGGGGATGCCGAACTCGCGGCTCACGATCACGGCGTGGCTCACCTGGGCGCCCACGTCGACGACCACGGCGGCTGCTGCCACGAAGAGCGGCGTCCACGACGGATCGGTGATCGGCGCGATCAGGACGTCGCCGGACTCGATGCCGCGCGGGTCGCTCGGATCGAGCACCACCCGCGCCCGGCCCGTCGCCCGCCCCGGGCAACCCGGCACGCCGTTCAGCAGCGCGCCGGCGCCCACCTGGGCCACCGTGACGCTGTCGCGGCGGGGCCACTCGTCGATCGGCGGGCCGACCGCGTTGACGATGAACGGCGGCTCGAGGTCGAACAGCGTGAGGTACTGCTGCTCTCGGCTCGCGAGCCTGACGCGGAACTCCGTCGGGTCGGCGACGAAGGCATCGAGCTCGTCGGCGAGCAGCATGCAGACCGCCGAGGGCGTGAACCCGTGGCGGCCACCGAGCTCGTGGATCGCGACACGGATCTCGTGGATCACCTTGATGACGTTCGTCTTCGTGCGCTCGCGACCGGCGAGGTGGAGGTGCGCCGACCGGAGGGCCGCGAGGAACTGGGCCTGCGTCGCGGCATCACCGGCGAGTGCCTCGGTCACGTGTGCGGTGAGCGCCTCACGATCGGCGATGCGCTCGGCGACACGCGCCTCCGCAGAGCGGGAATCCGCCGCGCCGCGCATGCTGTCGATGAGCACGGTCGCCAACTTCGTGTCCGTCTCCCAGGTGTCCGACCGGATGTCCCACTCGTTCGGGCCGCGGCTGCCGTAGCGGACGAGGAAGTCCTTGAACCTGGCGCGGTAGTCCTCCGAGTCCACCGGGAGTCGGGAGAGCTGCCACATCGCAGCGCTCGGCGCGGCAGAGTCGACATCGCCGACGCCGGACACGAGACGCATGGTCATTGCGGGATCGCCCATCGCGCCGGCGATGCCGGCGAGGATGCCGGGACCGATCGACGCCGCGGCGGTGATCGCGAGGTGCCGGCGGAAGAACTGCCGCACCACCGGGACGAGCGAGCGAGCGCGCTCCAGCAGGGCCTCGTCCGACAGCTTCGCGAGATCGGGCCGCTCCGCTCTGATCCGATCGGCCTCGTCCCGATCGACGCGCAGGTCGGGGAGGTCCTCCGCCGCCAGGACCGAGGCCATCCACTCCCCCATCCGCGCGGTCGCCGCAGCGTTCTCGTGCCACGGCTCGGGGACGTACGGCGGCACGTCGGGGTGCTCCCCGAAGTACACGTAGTCGATCGCCTCCGGCGTGAGACCAGGACCGCGGACGGCGAAGATCCGCACCGCAGTGGCGCAGATGTACAGGTAGCCGCCGAAGCTGCCGACGACCTCGGGGCGGTCTGCCGACAGCTCGCCCGGATCGACCGAGCGGTAGTCGAGGAGCGCCGAGTCGGCCCACCCCTGCAGCGCGCCCGGCTCCCAGACGAGCGTCCACGCCAGCGGGCTGGCCGGATCGGGCAGCACCTCGCCCGCGTTGGCGCGCGTGAACAGTGGGTAGTCCGGGTTGATCGGCCAGTCCGTGATCCAGCGGTCCACGCGATCTCCTAGAGCAAGGTGACGATGCCGGTGTCGCCGTCGACGCGCACCATCGCGCCGTCAGGGATCGCTCGCGTCGCGCCCGTAGCCGAGATGACGCACGGGATGCCCAGCTCGCGGCTGACGATGATCGCGTGGCTGAGCGGCGCACCCACGTCGACGACCACCGCGGCCGCCGGCACGAAGAGCGGCGTCCAGGACGGGTCGGTGATCGGCGCGACGAGGACGTCCCCGGGCTCCAGCGCCGTCGGATCGTTCGAGTCGAGGATCACGCGGGCCCGGCCTTCGGCGATGCCCGAGCACCCGGGGATGCCGGTGACGGACGCGCCGGGACCCAACCGCTCCACGCTCATCGCGTCGCGCCGCGGCCAGTCCGCGGGATCCGATGCCTCGCCGACGAACACGAACTGCGGCTCCAGCTCGCACAGCGCCGCGTACTCGGCCCGCCTGCGGCGCAGCTCGTCCGTGAACGAGTGCGGGTCGGCGAGGAACGCGTCCATCTCCGGGCCGAGGATGAACCCGAAGTCCTCGATCTCGTCGAAGGCGCCGCGCGCGACCATCCGTCGTCCGAGCTCGCGCATCGGCATCCGCATCTCGTGGATGACGCGGATGTTGTTCGTCTTGGTCCGTTCCCGCGCCGGCAGCCAGGCCCGTGACGCGGCGATCGCGGCGGCGAGCTGACCGTGCGCCGCCGGATCGCCTTCGACCATCGCCAGCAGCTCGGTTGCCGCGGCTTCGCGCTGCTCGGCCCGTAGCTCGTGCTGCCTCGCCGGCGCCATCGAGTCCGGCGCCTGTGCCATCCGTTCGATCGCTGCGAGCGCGAGCGAGGGACGTGTCTCCCAGGTCGGCGAGCGCGTCTCCCATTCGTTCGGGCCGCGCGAGCCGAACTCGTCGACGAAGGCGGCGAAGCCGTCCCGGAACGCGGGTGATCCCGGGTCGAGCCGGGAGAGCATCCACATCGCATGGCTCGGTGCGGCCGAGTCGACGTCGCCGATGCCGGCCATGATCTGCAGGATCAGGTCCGGCCGGCCCACCGCGGTCGCCACCGCGCTGATGATCCCGACGGGCACCGTCGCCATGTACGTGGCGAACAGGTGATGGGCGAACATCGTCCGGTGGACCGGCGCGAGCTCCTGGTATCGGGCCCACAGCTCGGCATCGCTGAGCGACACCAGATCGGGGCGGGCGTCGTGGATCGCGATCGTCTCGTTGCGATCGTCCGTGAGCTCGGTCAGATCGTCGAGGCTGTGCTGGGCGAGCACCCAACCGAACGTCGCACCGATCCGCTCGGTCATGTCCGGTCGTACGTCGCCGGGCATCGCCTCGTACGGCGGGATGCCAGGCTGGACGCCGAAGAACTGCGCGTCCATGTCCTGCCAGGTGAGCCCCGGCGCCCGCTCGCCGAACAGACGGATCAGCGACGCGTTCAGGTAGCAGTACCCGCCGACGACGCCGAGCTGGCAGAATTGATCCGCAGGGAACTCGGCGGGGTCGAACGCACCCATCCGCTCCCACGCGTCGCGCCACCCGAGCTCGGCGAGCCACAGCGCCGTCGTGGACGTGAGCGGTGTCACCGGGTCGGGGAACACCTCGCCGACGTTGGCCCGCGTGTAGATCGGGAACCGAGCCGACAGGTCCGTGTCGGTGACGTAGAACTTCTCGGGCACGTCGCCCTCCCCAAGCCTTGGTCCGCCGCCACCCCCTGGCAGCGAACGACCGGACTGTAGACGCCGACGGCGGGATGCCGCGCGTGGTGGGCAGTGCCGCCTGGGTACGACGAGCCGAGCAGTGGGAACATGCACGGTGATGCCCGAAGAACCGGATGACCTCTCATGGGGCGCGTTCACTGCCAGCCATCCGTGGGTGCTCGACCGCGCCGAGATCACGTGGCTGCCGCAGGTCGGCGACCTCAGGGTCGGCGCGCAGCGTGACCTCCCGGCGCTGACCCGACCGTCCAAGCTCCCGCCCGGCGCGCGGGTCGGCACCGTGATCGGGCGTCTCGGCTGGGCGGTGCTGCCGTGGCTGGTCCGGAAGAAGGCGCGTCGCTTCGCATCGACCGAGGAAAGCCGGGCGGTCATCTCGAAGCGGCTGCGCCTGGCTGCCGAGCACCTCGGGTCGACTTATATCAAGCTCGGTCAGATCATCTCCTCCGGCGAAGGCTTGTTCCCCGCCGAGCTGGTGAACGAGTTCAAGCTCTGCCGCGATCAGGTGAAGGCGGAGCCGTGGTCGCTCGTGCAGAAGGTCGTCGAGGAGGAGCTCGGTGGGCCGATCGGATCGACGTTCGAGTGGTTCGACCGCACACCGCTCGCGGCCGCCTCGATCGCCCAGGTCCACGCCGCCCGGCTGCGCACCGGCGAACAGGTCGTCGTGAAGGTGCAGCGCCCGCAGGTGTCCTCACTCGTCCGCAAGGACCTTCGGGTGATGTCATGGCTGGCGCCGCACCTCGTCGGCCGGATCCCGATCGCGGCGCTCGCCAACCCACCGGCGCTCGTCGAGCTCTTCGCCGAGACGATCGTCGAGGAGCTCGACTTCCGGCTCGAGGCGGCGAACATGCTCGACATCGCGGCGACGCTGAAGCAGCTCGATCAGACGGGCTACGTGATCCCGCGGCCCCACCCGTTGCTGGTCACGAGGCGGATGCTCGTGATGCAGCGGCTCTCCGGGTTCAAGTTCGACGACGTCGTCGGCATGCAGGGCGCCGGCATCGACACCGAGGACGTGATCCGCACGGGGATGATCGCCTTCATGGAGGGGGCGATGATCCACGGCATCTTCCACGGCGACCTGCACGGCGGCAACCTGTTCGTCATGTCCGATGGTCGGACCGCGCTGCTCGACTTCGGCATCGTCGGGCGGCTGTCGACCGAACGCCGCATGGCGTTCCTCCGGTTGATGCTCGGTGCGACGACGAACGACGTGAAGACGCAGATCGCCGCGCTGCGCGACCTCGGGGCGTTGCCGTTCGACACCGATCTCGACGCGGTGATCGCCGACCTTCGTCTCGACCAGCCGCCGATCGACCCGACGACCCTCACCGGCGACGAGCTCGTCCACGAGGTGCAGCGGGTCGTCAAGGCGTTGCTCGGCTACGGCGCACGGATGCCGAAGGAGCTGATGCTGTACGTGAAGAACATGGTGTTCCTCGACGGGGCCATCGCCCGGCTCGCTCCGGACCTCGACATCCTCGGCGAGATCGCCAACATCTCGATGCTGTTCGCGCAGCGCCACGGCGAACGTCTCGGCGCGGAGCTCGGGATCGACCACAACGCGATCGAGATCAACCTCGACGGCGTGAAGGCCGGCTTCGGGCTCGAGGCCTCGGCCGACCGGCTCACCTACCGAGAGCTCCAGGAGCGCCGCGAGCTGATCCAGAAGCGGATGCGCTCCCACCTCCCCCGCTGACCCGTCGGTTGCCAGTGGCCGTCGATCGAATCGTCACGTGACGTTCCCGACCAGCCCCGTCGGGCGAATCGTCACGTGACGTGTCTCCCTTCACCGGGTCCCCGGTCCCCGGTCCCCGGTCCCCGGTCCCCGATCGCCCGTCCCGGTTCGCCGGCCTGAAGTGGTCAGAGTTCTGCACGGCAGGAGTGCAGAACTCTGACCAGGTGCGTGTGTGCGGAGCAACCGTCCTTGTTCTCATGCCGAACTCAGGACACACGCCTGATGGGGCGGTCGACGTCGGAGGTGCTGAGTGGGCCGCTCTTGGCGAGGCCGCCGATACCGGATCGCTCGCCGCCTGCCGACGGCCCGTCTTGCCGACCTAACACCTGACGGGCAGCTGCATACCCGGTCAGAGTTCTGCACGGCAGGCGTGCAGAACTCTGCCGACCTCGCCGGGTTGGGTACCGTCGGGGTCGTCATGCGTCTCGTGATCGCCCGCTGCTCCGTCGACTACGCCGGCCGCCTGTCGGCCCACCTCCCCGAGGCGGTCAGGCTGCTCATGGTGAAGGCGGACGGCTGCGTCGCGATCCATGCCGACGGGGGCGCGTACAAGCCGTTGAACTGGATGAACGCGCCGAACCTGCTGACCGAGCAGGAGGGCCGATGGGTCGTCGCCAACCCGAAGGGCGAGACGCTCACGATCACGCTGCACGAGGTGCTGTCCGACCAGACGGTCGAGCTCGGCAGCGACCCCGGGCTCCAGAAGGACGGCGTCGAGGCCCACCTCCAGGAGCTGCTCGCCGCGTCGCCGAAGGCGATCGAGGAGGGCTTCACGCTCGTCCGCCGCGAGTACCCCACGGCGATCGGCCCGATCGACCTGCTCTGCCGCGATACGGCCGGCCAGGTCGTCGCGATCGAGGTCAAGCGCCGCGGTGACATCGACGGTGTCGAGCAGCTCACGCGCTACATCGAGCGGCTGCACCTCGACTCGTCGCTCGGTCAGGTCCGGGGCGTGTTCGTCGCCCAGGTGATCAAGCCGCAGGCGCGCGTGCTGGCCGAGGCGCGCGGGTTCCGCTGGGTCGAGGTGGACTACGACGAGCTCCGCGGGCTCCAGCGGGACGAGCTCAGGCTGTTCTGAACGACCTCAGGAGAAGCGGCAGAGGCCCTGATCGATCACGACACGGTCGCCGACGGCCGTGGTGAAGACGGCCTCACCCTCGCCCGTCTGCCACATCGAGATCGTCAGCGCCTCTCCGGGGATCACGGGCGAGGCGAACCTCGCTTCGATGTGGCGGAAGCGGGATGACTCCGACCCGCACAACGTGTGCAGCAGTGCCCGGCCGGTGAACCCGTAGCTGCACAGCCCGTGCAGGATCGGCCGATCGAAGCCGCCGAGCGCGGCGAACGACGGATCCGAGTGCAGCGGGTTGCGGTCACCGGACAGGCGATAGATCAGGGCCTGATCGGGCGAGGTCTGGTACGTCACCTGGTGGTCGGGAGCGCGATCGGGCGGCACGTTCTGCGGACCACTCGGGCCACGGTCGCCACCCCAGCCACCCTCGCCGCGGATGAACGCCGACATCGTGGTCGTGTAGAGCGGCTCGCCGTCGGGCAGCGCCGCTTCGGATGCCATTGCGACCACGGCTGCCTTGCCCTTGTCGTAGATCCCCGTGACGGTCGACGTGATGGTCACCGATCCGTCGACGGGCAGCGACTGGTGCAGCGTGACGGACTGCTGGCCGTGCACGAGCATCGCCGGGTTGAAGGTGCCGATCTTGGCCATCGGTCCGGCCGACCGCCCGAAGCCGATCACGACGGGAAAGGTCGGGAAGACCTGCTGTGCGACGCCGTTCGTGTTCTCCGTGGTGTACGCCAGCTCAGCCGTGCCCGCGCCGATGCCGACGGCGTAGAGCAGAGCGTCCTTGGACGTCCAGCTGACTTCGACAGGATCGGATGTGGCGCCGACGGCGTCCGGGTTGATGGGCATGACTCCCCCTCGGTGTTGAACGACCCACCGACGTTACAGAGGAGCTGGTCGGCCGACCCCAACCGTGCCCGCACGCCCGCATGGACCGCATGGTGCAACTACCGTCCACCGACTGTGCGCGCGCTGCGGTCACCACTCCTCCGACCGTTGGTCGCGACGGTGCTCGTCGCCACGACCGGCGTGCTGCCCGGCTTCCTGACGGGTGCGCTCGGCGTTCGCATACGCGAGGACCTCGACTTCGGCGAGACCGGGCTCGGCTTCGCCATCGGCTTGTCGTTCCTCGCCGCCGCGACGTGCTCCGCGCTGTTCGGGCGCACCGCCGAGCGGCTCGGACCCGTTCGTTCGATGCGCGCCTCCTCGCTCGGGAGCGCGATGTCGATGCTGGCGCTTGCCGTGTTCGCCCGCTCGATCACCTCGCTGACGACCGTGCTCGTCGTGGCGGGGATGGCGAACGCGATGACGCAACCGGCGACCAACCTGTACATCGCCCGAGCCGTGCCGGTACGCCGCCACGGGCTCGCGTTCGCCATCAAGCAGTCCGCCATCCCGGGCGCCACCTTGCTCGGGGGTCTCGCCGTGCCGACGATCGCGCTCACTGTCGGGTGGCGCTGGGCGTACGTGGGTGGCGCCGCGATCGCGCTCGCCGGCGGCGCACTCGCCATCGATGTCGGCGACACCGCGCCGTCCGCCGGCCGCCCGATCGGACGACGCGACCAGTCGCTGCGGACGCTCGCGGTGCTCGGCACGGGCGTGGGCTTCGGCGCGCTCGCCGCGGCGTCGCTCGGATCGTTCAGTACCAGTGCGCTCGACGAGGCGGGCATCAGCGAGGGCACGGCCGGGCTCCTTGCCTCGATCGGCAGCCTCCTCGTCATGACGATCCGGCTCTGGCTCGGCGCATGGTCGGACCGCACGGCCCGCTCGCACGTACCCGTCGTCGGCGCGATGGTGCTCGTCGGCGCGCTCGGATGGGCGGTGATGGGCATCATGACGCCGGTCGCGCTCGTCGCCGGCGGGCTCCTCGCTTACGTCTTCGGCTGGGGCTGGCCGGGGCTCTTCAACCTCGCGATCGCCCGCGCCAATCCGAGCGCTCCGGCCGCCGCGAGCGGCGTGACGCAGACAGGGACGTACCTCGGCGTTGCGATCGGCCCGTTCGTCTTCGGCGTCCTCGCCGAGCACCTCAGCTACTCCGTGGCGTGGAACGTCGCCGCCGGATCCGCCGTGCTCGCCGCGGTGTGCATCGCCGTCGGCGACCGGATGAGCCCGACGCCGCAGAGGGCTACGGTGCTGCTCCATGAGCGAGGCAACTGACCGCATCAAGGTTCTCATCTCCGGGTTCGACGCACGCATGGAGGCCACGCCCGCGGACGCCTGGGACAACCAGTCGCCGTGCGCGGAGTGGAAGGCGCGGAACGTGGTCGAGCACGTCGCGAACAACTTCCTCCGCTTCGGTGGTGCGCTCAGTGGCACCACGCACCCGCCGATGGGTGCCGACGAGAGCCCGGCTGCGGCGTGGGCCAGGGCGAAGGAGGCGCTCGTGTCGCAGCTCGACACGGCTGACCTGTCGGCCGTCATCCCCGGCCCGTTCGGTCCCATGCCTGCGGAGCAGTTGATCGGCCGGATCCTGGCGACCGATCTGCTCGTGCACACGTGGGATCTCGCACGCGCCGTCGGCGGGGACGAGTCGTTGCCCGCCGACATCGTCGAGGGTGCGTACTCGGGGCTCAAGCCGCTGGATGCGATGCTCCGGCAGTCCGGCGTGTTCGGCCCGAAGGTGGACGTCGAGCCGGGAGCGGACCTGCAGACGGAGTTCCTCGCGTTCGTCGGCCGCAGATCCTGACCTGCCGGCGTCGCGGGAGTTCGCCCGCGACACGACGGTCGGGCAGGCTGTCACAGTGAGCACCGAGGGCGTCTCCGAGCTGTTCGACCCGACCGCCTGGCGGCAGGTGGACGGGTTCGACTTCACCGACATCACGTACCACCGCGCCGTCGAGCACGGGACGGTGCGCATCGCGTTCGACCGTCCCGAGGTCCGCAACGCGTTCCGCCCCCACACCGTGGACGAGCTGTTCGCCGCGCTCGAGCACGCCCGCCAGTCGATCGACGTCGGCTGCGTGTTGCTGACCGGCAACGGTCCGTCGCCGAAGGACGGTGTGTGGTCGTTCTGCAGTGGCGGCGACCAACGCATCCGCGGCAAGGACGGCTACAAGTACGCCGAAGGCACCACCGCGGACACGATCGACCGCGGCCGGTCCGGCCGGTTGCACATCCTCGAGGTGCAGCGGCTCATCCGCTTCATGCCGAAGGTCGTGATCTGCGTCGTCCCGGGGTGGGCGGCCGGCGGTGGGCACAGCCTCCACGTCGTCGCGGACATGACGCTGGCGAGCCGCGAGCACGCCCGGTTCAAGCAGACCGACGCGGATGTCGCCAGCTTCGACGGTGGCTTCGGCTCGGCCTACCTCGCCCGCCAGGTGGGACAGAAGTTCGCCCGCGAGATCTTCTTCCTCGGACGGGAGTACTCCGCCGACGATGCGCATCGCATGGGGATGGTCAACGCCGTCGTGGCCCACGCCGAGCTCGAGCGAATCGCGCTCGAATGGGGTCGGCTCGTCAACGGCAAGAGCCCGACGGCGCAGCGGATGCTGAAGTACTCGTTCAACCTGACCGACGACGGCCTCGTCGGCCAGCAGCTGTTCGCCGGGGAGGCGACACGGCTCGCGTACATGACCGACGAGGCCGCCGAGGGCCGGGACTCGTTCCTCGAGAAGCGCCCGCCCGACTGGTCTCCGTATCCCTGGTACTACTGAGCCGAAGTACCGTCGGCCCATGGGACCGACGACCGACACCGAGGCCGAGACGGAGACGACGGCGGCGACCGCGACAGCCACGTCGGCCGAGCCCGCCGGCACCGCCACGACGCACGTCCGGACCTTCTGCCGGGTGTGCGAGCCGAGCTGCGGCCTCGTCGCGGAGGTCGACGCCGACGGAGCGACGCTCGTGGCGCTGTCGCCCGATCGCGACCACGTCGCGACGAAGGGCTTCGCCTGTCACAAGGGTCTCGCCACGCTCGACATCCACCGCGACCCTGACCGGCTCGACCATCCGATGCTGCGCGATGCAGACGGCGCGTGGCGAGCAGCCGGGTGGGACGAGGCGATGGCGTCGATCGCCGCTCGACTCACGACGATCACCGCCGCGCACGGACCCGGCGCGCTGGCGGCGTACGTCGGCAATCCGACGGCGTTCAACGCGCTCGGCTCGCTCCACGTAGGGCAGCTGCTGCGCACGCTCGGCGTTCGCCGGTCGTTCAGCTCCGGCACGCAGGACTGCGCGAACAAGTTCGTCGCCAGCGAGGCGGTCTTCGGCTCGAGCACCGTGCATCCGATCCCCGATCTCGAGCACACCGATCTCTGCCTGATCATCGGCGAGAACCCGCGCGCCTCGCAGGCGAGCTTCTTCTCGATCCCGAACGTGATCGGCGAGCTGCGGCGAGCGACGGCGCGGGGCGCTCGGATCGTGTTCGTGAACCCACGACGCATCGAGACCCCCGAGCGTGGCGTCGGCGACACCGTGTTGATCCGCCCCGACACCGATGTCTGGTTCCTCGCCGCGCTGCTCCACGAGATCGACGCGCGCGGCGGGTTCGACGAATCGGTCGTCCGGCAGCACGGCCGCAACGCCGACGGGCTGCGGGCGTTCATCGCGCACTACCCGCCTGACCGCGCCGCCGGCGTGACCGGCGTACCCGCCGACGTGATCCGGGAGCTCGCCGCGGCGTGGGTCGCCACCCCGGCGGCATCCGTCCACGCCTCGACCGGCCTGAACATGGGTCGTCAGGGCACGCTCGCCTACTGGCTCGTGCACATGCTCCCATTCGTCACCGGCCGACTCGACACGCGAGGTGGCAACCTCAAGAGCGACGGCTTCTACCCGAATGCCAAGGCAGGTGCGGGCGTTCCCGAGCAGGGCTACGCGGACACCGAGTGGGGACGCCTCCGTCGCGGCTCGCTGCCCGGCACGCTGCTGTCGAACGCGATCCTCGAGAGCGACGAACCGATTCGGGCGCTGATCGTCGTCGCCGGCAACCCGCTGCTCTCGATCGCCGGGCAGGAGCGGCTGCGCAAGGCGTTCGAGCAGCTCGAGCTGCTCGTCGTCATCGACATCTACCCCAGCGCCACGTCGGAGCTCGCGCACGTCCTGCTGCCCGCGACCGACCAGTTCGAGCGTGACGACCTGAACATCGTCAACCTCGGCACCTCCTACCGGCCGTTCGTGCAGTACACCCCGGCCGTGGTCCCACCCGCTCACGACCGCCGACCGGAGTGGTGGATCGCCCACCGGCTCCTGCAGGAGATGCGGCTCCCGTCGTTGCTCGACGAGGACGAGCCCGACCCGTGGGGGAAGTGGCGCCACATGATCCAGAAGGGGTCCGGCATCTCGCTCGCCGAGCTGCAGGCGACGCCCGGCCCGGTTGCGCTCCCGACGCCGGAGCCAGGCCGCTTCTTCGAGGACCAGGTCCAGACGCTCGATGGTCTCGTCGACTGCTGTCCACCGGCGTTCGCCGATGCCCTGGAGCGCTGCCACGCGCTGTTCGACGGCGACATCGAGCACCCTGAGGCGGCGGCCGTCGACCCGCTCGCTTCGCTGCGACTGATCACGAAGCGCGACGTGTGGATGCACAACTCGTGGTTCGCGAACCTCGAGCGGATGAAGGGGCGTGGTCGTGTGCGCAACCCGCTCTCGATGCACCCCTCCGATGCGGCTGCGCGCGGCCTCGCCGATGGCGCCGAGGTGCGCGTGCACAACGAGTTCGGCGAGATCGAGTCGATCGTCGAGCTCGACGACGACCTGATGCCCGGTGTCGTCTCCATGGTCCACGGCTGGGGGCACGCTGCGAGCCCGCGTCTGCGGGTCGCGCACGCGAACCCCGGCTCGAACCCGAACGTGCTCCTGCCGACGGGCCCGGGCAGCTTCGAGCCGCTGTCCAGCCAAGCGCACATGACCGGGGTGCGGGTCACCGTCGAGGCGAGCTGACCGTCCCCGCGAGCGCGGCGATCGCCTCCGGGCCGACGCCGCAGCATCCACCGATCAGCGTCGCCCCGAGCGCACGCCAGCGCTCGACCTGGCCGCCGGCAGTGATGTCGATCGGGGCTCCGACCCATCGGTTCCGTGCCGGCTCCCACGTCTGGCCGCTGTTGGGATAGACGACGAACGGTCGATCGGTGACGCAGACGATCCGCTGCAACAGGCCTTCCACGTGTTGCGGCGCGGTGCAGTTGACGCCGACGGCGACGACCTGCGGGCTGGAGACGGCCACGGCAACCGCTGCCTCGATCCTGTCCCCGGACGCCGTCATGGCGTCGTCACGACACGTGAACGTCATCCAGGTCGAAGCGTCCGGCCACGCGGCCAGCGCGTCGACGAGCACGCCCGCCTCGAACGCGGAGGGGATCGTCTCGCACGCCAGGAGGTCGGGCCCGGTGCCGACAAGGACGGCCAGGCGCTCACGGTGGAACGCCGAGAGCTCGTCGCGCAACAGGCCGTACTCGCCGCTGTACTCGGACCCGTCGGCGAGGACGGCACCGTACGGACCGACCGATGCAGCGATCAGGACGCTCGGATCGCCATGTCGGCGACGCGCCTCGACGGCGAGCTCGGTCGTTCGGCGGATGAGCTCGCGCGCCTCACGACGAGTGTGCCCGTGGCGGACGAAGCCGTCGATGCTCGCCTGGTAGCTCGACGTGATGATGATCCGGGCACCGGCACGGAGGTACGCGAGGTGAGCTTCGACGATCGCCTCGGGCTCGTCGTGCAGCAGGCGCGCCGTCCAGAGATCGTGATCGAGATCGTGACCGTGTGCCTGCAGCGCGGTGGACAGGCCGCCGTCGAGGACGGCCGGCGCTGGCAGCGCACCACGGGCGATCACGGCGAGGTGGCGGAACGACGCCCTGGCCGCCGCAGCAGCAGCGCCGCGCCGACGAGGCCCGGGAACACCGCGAGCCAGTCGTTCTCGTGGATGCCGTGTCCGCGGTTCACGATCGCGACCACCGGACCCTGGAACCGGTGCGGCTTCAGGAGCCACACCAGTGCGGCGCCGACGAGTGCGAACCCGACGATGTGACGTGCCGCAGTCATGCGGCTGCGGCTCAGCAGGGACACGATGCCAGAGACGCAGAGCCCGATCGCCACCAGATCGCGCTTGGAGAACGTCGGCGTGCGCCGGAGCTCGAACACGACCCGGCCCTCGGGCACGACCACGTAGAGGAACGCTGCCATCAGCAGGCAGGTGAGCCCGCCGGCCAGCAGGAGCCGGTCGGTGCCGCGGCGGTCGAGGCGACTGAGACCCATCGGATCGAACGGTACCGCCCCCGTCCGTTCGACGGGCGGCAGTCCCGACGCTCAAGCGAGGCCGGGATGGACGACCGCGAGCGTCGCTGGCACTGCATCGGGGTCGGACGACATGAACGTGTCGACCTCGTCGATCACGAACCGTTGGTGGAGCAGCCACTCGAGCAGCGGCCGCGGGCCGGGAACGAACGCCCGCACGGTCGGCGCACCGGCCGTCGCGGCGACGGCGGCGACGACGGGAGCGGCATCGGCGCCCGACGCGAGTGCGAGGTGCTCGATCCGCGACTCGTCGCCGCGCACGACGAAGCACACGGCGCCGACCAGCTCGCCGTCCATGCGTATGACCGCGGCGGTCGCACCGGCGCGACGTGACCAGTAGCCGTGCTCGACGGCGCGGTCGACACCGGTCACCGACCGCTCGACCTCCGCGGCGGCGCCGGCCTCGACGCGCTCGACCACCACGGACTCGGTGACGACCTCCGGGGCGGGGCCGCGCACGTAGAGCAACGGCCACCTCGGGCGCATCCCGGCGCGGGCGTAGATCGGCATCGCCCTCGGGTCCGACGAGCTGAACGTGAACCGCTCTGCCGCGTCGTCGAGCACCGCCGCGAGCAGCGCCCTCCCGACACCGCCACCGTGGAGCCGCGGGTCGACGAACAGGTCGCTCAGCAGCCGGTGGCCACCGATGTCACGCGCCCCCGCGAACCCGACGACACGACCGGCGCGCACGCCGACGAACAACCGCCCGTGCGTCATCAGATGAGCGCGATAGGACGCGTCGGAGCCCGAGTCGTCGTGCTGACCGCCGATCACGTCGCGCACCGCGGCGATCCCGGCTCCGTCGTCCTTAGTCGCAGGTCGGACGTCCACCCTCGACCCCTCGCTCCGTGATGACGACATCGACGAGCTCGTCGTGCGGCTCGGTCGGCACGCGATCGACGAGCTGCGCCGAGAAGCACGTGCCGACGCGCGGCGTCGCCGAGGACACTCGCGTGAGGAACTGGTCGTAGTAGCCGGCGCCGTAGCCGAGCCGCCCACCACGCCGGTCGAACGCGAGACCGGGCACGAGCACGACGTCGATCACCCCCGGGTCGATCTCGGGACCGGTCGGCTCGGTGATGCCGAACCCCGACACCACCGCCTCCTCCTCGGGTACGAGCTCGACGGCGACAATCCTCGGCTTCTCCACTCGCGGCACGAGCAGGCGGCCTCCTGCGGCGAGCACGGCATCGTGGACGGCGGAGAGATCTACTTCGGAGCCGAACGCGAGGTACGACATCACGGTCCCGGTGAGCGGGTACCGCGCGGCGATCTCCTTGCAGAGCCGGGCCGACTTCTCGGCCCGCTCGTGGACGCTCAGCGCGTTGCGCCGGGCTCGGACCAGCGTGCGCAGCTCGGTCTTCTCGTTCGACACAGGCGGCAGGCTATGGCCCGCCGAGGAACGTTCGGCCATAGCCTCGTCCAGATGTCCTTGACCCTCGACGAGCTGCTCGAGTACGCGCCCGATGCCGAGATCTACCGGCGGGCGGGCACGCCATCGTGGCTCGACGAGCTCGATCTGCGGCCCGGTCCCCCGTTCGCCCGGATGGGCACGCACGCCCTCGACCCGACCTCGTGGTTGATCGCCGATGCCGCCAGGGACATGGAGCTCGAACTGCGCGGCAGGCTCATCGACGATCGCGGCGCGGAGGTGTTCGCCGCTCACCCCGGCACCGAGCAGGCGAGCGAGGAAGTGCTCGCGCTCGTCACGGACTGGAGCCGTGGGCGCGGTCTCGGCGACCCGCCTGCGGCCGCGCATCCGCTAGAAGCCGCAGCACGGCACGTGCAGGAGGACCTCTGCCTCATGGTCCACCGCGACGGTGACTGGCACCTCGATGCAGGCGCGCTGTGCTTCCCCACGTTCTGGTCGCTGCAGGACAAGCTCGGCCGCCCGACATCAGCGGTGCATGGGCCTGTCGCGCACTACGCCGGATCGCTCTCGACGCGCGTCGACCGCTTCTTCGACCGCCTCCGCCCGGCGACGCCGGTGTGGCGCCGCAACCTCTCGGTCAAGCCCTACCCGTTGCTGTTCCTCCCGACATCGCGGACGGTCCAGCCGATCGGCGAGCTCGAGGTCGCCGACGACGGCGCACCGATGTGGCTCCGCAGCGAGCGACAGACCTTGCGCCGCCTGCCCGACTCCGATGCGATCCTGTTCACCATCCGCGTGCAGCTCGCGCCGGCGTCGACGTTGCTCGGCCGACCGGATCGCGCCAGGGACCTCGCCGCGATGTACCGCTCGTGGGACCAGGCGATGCTCGACTACAAGATCGGTGCCAACGACATCGTCCCGGCGTTCGTGCCCTGGCTCGAGCGCGTCGGTCGGTTGGCCTGATCCGGGCCTGCGAAACACGCAGGTCGCGTCAGAGGACGAACTCTGCGGGGCAGCGGGCGAGCTCGGGCGTGCCTTCGATCGCCGGGCACAGCGACGGGTTCATCACTGCGAAGTCGCCCCATCGGTTCGCCCAGTCGGGCACGACCCACGCGTGCAGCATCCAGAGATCGGCGCCGCCGAGGAACGTGCCGGCGCACGCCTCCGGCCCGGCCGACATCTCCCGATCGACCCATCCGTTCACCACGCACAAGCCGGTGTGCTGGTGCCAGGTGTCGTTCGGCCCGGCGAAGCCCTTCGGCGGCCCGCCCTCGCTCCGTAACCAGTAGGAGAACCCGACGAGCTCGGCCTCGTCGCCGACACCGTCGAACAGCAGCATCGCTGGGTTCGCGGCGTCGAACGGCGCATCGATCAGCGACCACTTGACCCAGTGGGTGCCCACCCCGGGTCCGGGCACCGCCGCCACCACGTACCCGGCGGACGTCGCTGCTGCAGGAGTGTCGAGCGACTCGGCGGCGTCGGTCGCGGCCCTCCATTGCTCGTCGAACGCCGCCTGGTGCTCCTCGGTGAGCACGAACGTGGCCTGCGGCCCGGGATCGTTGTGTCCGTGCGCGTGGCCGCCGGCCGAGGGCACGTCGCCGGTCGCGACCTCGCCGAGGCGAACGATCGCGGTTGCCTCAGCTGCGCTGATGCGGTTCGGATCGTCGGGCGTCAGCGGTGCCGTCCGGGGTCCGACGCTGGTGACGGCCGCCGCCGCCCCGCCGCCGCTGCCCGGCCCGTCGTCACCGCTGCAGGCGCCCACCAGTACGAGCGCCGTTGCCGCGATCGCTGCTCTCCGTGCCGCTCCCCCGACGCACGCCATCCGGCGAGTGTACGAGACCGCTTGCGCACCGACCACCAGACCGCTCGACCACCCCGATGGCATCGAACTGGGCCGCTCGACCAACCCCCGCCCGACCGCTCGACCACCCGATGGCATCGAACTGGGCAGAGTTCTGCACGCGCGCCGTGCAGAACTCTGCCCACAACGAGGATCGCAACCACAGCTCGGGGGCGCGGGCGCGGGCGAGGCGCGGGCGGCGGGGAGGCGTGGGAGCACCCGACGGCGAGCGGGGCGGGGCGTCGCCGTCAGTCGGCGACGGCGACCGGTGCGGGGTCGAGCGACACCGAGCGCGCCGGGCGGGCTTCGGCCTGGCTGCGCAGCACGTCGAGCAGCAGCATGCCGAGCGCGGCCCAGACGACGACAAACCCGATCCAGCGGACGAGCGGCACCGACTCGTGGAAGGCGATCACACCGCAGAGGAGCTGCAGCACGGGCGTCAGGTACTGCAGCAGCCCGAGCATCGTCAGCGGGATCCGGCGGGCCGCCACGCCGAACAGAACCAACGGCACCGCGGTGACGACGCCCGACATCGCGAGCAGCGCTGCGTGGCCAGGGCCTTCGCTGCCGATCGTGACGTCACCTCGCGAGAGCAGCACGACGAACCCGACCGCCGCGACGGGCAGCATCACGATCGTCTCGAGGCAGAGCGACTGCACTGCCGGCAGGTTCACGGTCTTCTTCATGAACCCGTACGTCGCGAACGATCCCGCGAGCACGAGCGCGATCCACGGTGGCCGCCCGTACCCGACGGTGAGCACCGCGACCGAGACGGCGCCGAGCGAGACGGCGGCGAGCTGGAGTGGCCTGAGCTGCTCCTTCAGCACGACGACGCCCAGTGCGACGGTCACCAGCGGGTTGATGAAGTAGCCGAGCGCCGCATCGACGACGTGGTCGTTGTTGACGGCCCAGATGTAGATGCCCCAGTTGACCGAGAGCATGAACGCGCCGAGCGTCACGCGGCGGACGAGCGCGCCATCGCGGCGGGCCACCTTCCACCACGCCCACTCGTGACGTGCCGACAGCCAGATGGCGACGACGAGCAGCGTCCACACCATGCGATGGAACAGCACCTCGACCGGCGTGGCCGGAGCGGTGTGGTGGAAGTACAGCGGGAACAGTCCCCACAAGCCGTAGGCGAGGACGCCGGCGAGCGCCCCGCGGCGAGCTTCAGACACGACGACCAAGCTACCGGTGAGCCATGCGCGCCCATCAGGGAGATATCGGCTCCGCGACGGACTGCTCTGCGACGCGGGCCACGCGACTCGCCGTGGGCTGGCCGGCCGCGGCGACCAGGATCGGTATCGTCGGCGCGAGCGCGCCGGCACTGACGACGAGCGCAACCGGCACACCGGCACCGCGCCCGATGCCACCGAACACGGGCCCGATCAGGACCTGGCTGACTGCGTCCGCCTGGCTGAGGGTGGACAGGACCGTCGCCCGTTCGCCTGGCGGCGTGAGCGGGACGATCCACGCGCCGAGCAGCTTCTCGCGGACGCTCCGGACGCGACCGACGACGATCACGGAGATTGCGCCGACGACCGCGGAGCCTGCAAGGCCGAATGCGACGAGTCCGACGACCTGGATCAGCGTGAGCCCGACGAGCCAGCGGGTGAGCCGGCGGCGGTTCGCGCTCGGTCGCCGGCGGCGCACCCATCTCGGGATGACGAGGCCGAGCAGCGTCGAGACGAACGCGATGCCACCGAGGACGCGGAGCTCGCGCCAGCCGACGTCGCCACGATCGCCGAGGAGCGTCAGCAGGTGGCGCTGGTCGTAGCGGTCGAACGCCTCCGAGGCACCGCCGGCGACGAAGATCGCCAGGGCGAGCAACAGCAGGACGCGACTCGATCGCAGCGCGCGCATCCCACGGCTCGTCGTCGCCCGTAGCTGCTGGAACGTAGAGCGGTCGCGTTGCTCGACCCGGCTGAACGCCTGCTCCGGCATGCGCGCGACCAGGAACACGGCGAGCCCGAGCTGCACCGCGCCGCCGATGATCAACGGGGTACGGAGGCTGTGCACGCCGATCGCGAACGCGGTGATCAGCCCGAGCATCGCTGCGAACGACGACCACGTCGCGGAGCGGAGGAAGAGCCCGGTCAGTTCCTCCTCGTCCGGCTCACCGAGCTCACCGGCGATCCAGGCGACCGTCGCCCCACTCGTGCACGTATACGCGATGCCCCACACGGCCTGACCGAGCAGCACGCCGGTGGCGCTCGGCCAGGACGCCTCGAGCAGGAATCCGAGGCCCATGCCGGCGGTCCCGATGATCACCGATGCTCGCCGGCTGACCACGTCGGCGATGACACCGGTCGGGATCTCGCACAGCAGGATCGCTCCCTCCATGACCGTGCCGGCGAGCACGAGCTGGAGGTCGTCGAGGCCGGCGACGCGGATGCGGTAGAGCGCGACGATCGAGAACACAGCGGTCGCGGCGAAGGCCGAGACGGCCTCCATGAACAGGTAGACGTGTCGTGCGGAACGCACGGGATCCTCCGACGGGAACGGGGGAGACGATGACGGTCGCCGGGCACGAGGGGCGCGCGAGCAACAGGGCCGACCGCGGCCGCGGAGGGCCGCTGCGGAGTCAGCGCCGTGCCGTCATGGCCGGGCAGCGTAGACGCGCCCCGACCGACCCCGCCGGGGGATTCCGCTCGCGAACCCCGGCGCACCCTCAGCTGGGATGATGGCCGTCAGCTGGCGAGCGGTTCAGCGTCCTCGTCGGGTTCGTCCTCCGCCGGCTCGGCTTCGATCTCCCGGAGCTCGGTCACCGGCATCTCGATGAAGATGCACTCGCCCGGGCAGAGCTCGGCGGCCTCGATCACGGCGCGATGGCGGCGGAACGGAACCGATGCGAGGCTCCCCGAGCCTCCGGGATCGTTGAGCGCGACTGCGCTCTCGGCGACATAGGCGATGCCGTCCTCGAGCTGTACGAACACGTCGGGGCAATGATCGACGCACAGCCCGTCGCCCGTGCACAGGTCCTGGTCGATCCACACCCGCATGTGGCGTGCACGCTATCGGGCGACCAGAAGGACACCTGGGCCGGGACCGTTATCGTGGCCGCTCCATGGCCCAGACGCCGGCACTTCCCGACCCCCCGATCGCACCGACCTCGCCCCATGTCTGGGAGCGCCCCGGCGGCTCCCAGGACGACCCGTGGGCATGGCTCCGCGATCGCGACGACCCGCGAACCATCGCCTACCTCGAGGCAGAGAACGCCTACACCGCCGAATGGTTCGCACCGCTGGCGGACCTGCGCGAGCAGCTCTTCCAGGAGATCAAGAGCAGGATCAAGGAGACCGACGAGTCGGTCCCGGTGCGCAAGGGTCCGTGGTGGTACCTCGCCCGCACCATCGAGGGCCGCGACTACCGCGTGCACTGCCGAGGCACGTCGGCCGAGACGGCGGCGAGCGATGTCCTGCTCGACGAGAACGTCGAGGCGACCGGCCACGCGTTCTTCGATGTCGGCGCGTTCGACATCAGCCCCTCGCACCGGCTGCTCGCGTGGTCGGCCGACACGGACGGCGGCGAGGAGTTCGAGCTGCGCGTGCGCGATCTGACGACCGGAGCAGACCTCGCCGACCGGCTCCAACGGACGTACTACGGCACGGCCTGGTCGGCCGACGACCAGCACGTCTTCTACACCGTCCCCAACGACGCGATGCGGCCGCACCAGGTGTGGCGGCACCGGCTCGGCACGCCACAGAGCGACGACATCCTCGTGATCGAGGAACCCGACGAGCGGTTCTACCTCGGGGTCGACTCGTCGCGTGACGAGGAATGGATCATCATCACTGCCGAGTCGAAGCAGTCGACCGAAGTGTGGGTCGTGCCGGCCGGCGATCCCGAGGCGGCGCCACGCAGCGTTGCCGGCCGGCGCCCTGACCACGAGTACTCGGTCGAGCCGTGGGGCGACCACTTCGTGATCGTCACGAACGACGACGCCGAGGACTTCCGCGTCGTCACCGCTCCGATCGACGCACCCGAGGAGGCGTGGACCGAGCTCGTCGCCCACGAACCGGGCCGGCGCATCACCACCGCCGAAGCCTTCGCCGGGCACCTCGTGCTCCACGAGTGGGCGAACGCCCAGCCGCGCCTGCGCGTGCTGTTCCGCGACGGGACGGAGCGAGTCGTGGACGTCGGCGACGAACCGAGCGACGTCGAGCTCGACACCAACCCCGAGTACGAGACCACCCTGTTGCGCTACTCGTACCAGTCGCTCACGACGCCGGCCTCGATCTACGAGACCGACGTGACCACCGGCGAGCGTCGCCTCCTCAAGCAGACCCCCGTGCTCGGCGTCGACCTGAGCCAGTACGAGTCGGCACGCGTCTGGGCACGAGCGCCGGACGGCGCGCAGGTCCC
The DNA here is from genome assembly GCA_050248955.1 of Acidimicrobiia bacterium. Taxonomy (GTDB): domain Bacteria; phylum Actinomycetota; class Acidimicrobiia; order Acidimicrobiales; family Ilumatobacteraceae; genus JBFWRK01. The sequence continues at coordinate 590,461 of JBFWRK010000001.1, read as the reverse complement.
GCTCGACGTCGTGTGGCACCGCGGCACGCCGATCGACGGATCCGCTCCCGCGCTGCTGTACGGCTACGGCTCGTACGAGGCGTCGATGCCACCGTGGTTCTCCGCCGCGAGGCTGTCGCTGCTCGATCGCGGATGGGTCTGGGCCCTCGCTCATCCGCGTGGTGGCGGCGAGCTCGGGCGGCGGTGGTACCTCGACGGCAAGCTGATGAAGAAGCGCAACACGTTCGACGACTTCCTCGCCTGCGCCGACCGTCTCGTCGCGCTCGGGTACGCAGCTCGCGACCGGATCGCGGTGCGCGGCGGATCGGCCGGCGGGCTGCTCGTCGGTGCGGCGATGACGATGCGACCGGATGCGATCAACACCGTGATCGCGGAGGTCCCGTTCGTCGACGTCATCTCGTCGATGAGCGACCCGACCCTCCCGTTGACGATCACCGAGTGGGAGGAGTGGGGCGACCCGCGCGAAGAACCCGCGGCGAGCTACATGCTCGCCTACTCCCCCTACGACAACGTCGAGGCCCGTACCTACCCGGCGCTCTACGTCACCGCCGGGTTGAACGATCCACGGGTCGCGTTCCACGAGCCGGCGAAGTGGGTGGCCAAGCTGCGCGCCTTCGCCACCGGGTCGCGGCCGCTGCTGTTGAAGACCGAGATGGGCGCCGGTCACGCAGGGCCGTCCGGCCGCTATGACGCCTGGCGGGACGAGGCGCAGGTCATCGCGTTCCTGCTGACCGTGATGGGCGAGGGCGTCACAGCACCATCGCCGTGACGGCGAGCAGGACCAGTGCGACGTTCCGCGCGACGCTCCACGGTCCGATCGGCCGCGTCGAGAGGCCCCCGAAGCAGGCGCACGGCGGTCGCCGCCCCTGCGCGAGCCGCAGCACGAGCAGCGCGGTGAAGACGAGCAGCAGCGCCGCGGTCAGCGCGGCGACGAGCACCCGCATCCACTGGACGACGAGCAGGGCACCCAGGCCGATCTCGATCCACGGCACCACCGGCACCGACCACGCCGGTGCGCCCAACCCACGGGCGTGCTCCGGCCACGACGGGCTGGCGAGCTTCCCGCCGCCGGCGATCAGCATCGCGATGCCGAGGACCGCGGCGGCGGCCGTCGCTGCTCCCATCGCGTTGCTCAGTCGATCGGGATCTTGACCGTCAGGCCTTCGAACGCACCGAACACCTCGACGTCGTTGAGCCCGCCGGCGAGCACCGCGCACCGCACCAGCTCGTCGAGCCAGTCGTCGGTGCGCGTCGGATCGTGATGGAACAGCGCGAGCCGCTTCACGTTGCACTCCGCGGCGAGCCAGACCGCGTACTCGACGGTGCAGTGACCCCAGTTCCGCTTCACCTCGAACTCTTCCGTCGTGTACTGCGCGTCGTGGATGAGCAGATCCGCGTCCTGTGCGAGCTCACGGGCGCCGTCGGACATCGCGTGCGCTCCGTCGTAGGGCTGCTGGTGGTCGGAGATGTACACGATCGTCGTACCTGCGAAGTTGACGCGGAAGCCGAGGGTGTTGCCGACGTGCGGCAGCAGGCGCGACACCACGCGCGCGCCGCCGATGTCGAACTCCGTGTCCCCGACGTCGTGGAAGTCGACGACGCCGGGCAGGTCGTCGAGCGAGATCGGGAAGTGCGGCGGGCGCATGAAGGCGCGGATCGCCTCGGCGGACGGGCGACCGTCCTCCTGCACGGGCGCGTAGACATCGAGGTGCGATCCCGGCTGCAGGATCGGCCCGAAGAACGGCAGGCCCTGGGTGTGGTCCCAGTGGAGGTGACTCAGCAGGCACGACCCGCGGAACGAGCCGTCGAGCGGCTGCCGCTTGCCGAAGTAGCGCAGCCCGGTGCCGAGGTCGAACAGGAGCGGCGCTTCTCCGGGCAGCGCGACCGACACGCACGACGTGTTGCCGCCGTATCGCTTGATGTCATCGCCGTGGCATGGCGTCGAACCGCGCACACCGTGGAACGTGACCGAGATCACCGTCGAGCCCCCGATGAGCAGGGCACGCTAAACACACCGGCTCCCGCTGTCCAGACAGTCCGGTGTGATGTTGGTCGCTCTCTGCGGCGTTATGGTCACCGTGATGCCTGGGGGAATCACGGAGGGCGCGGTGAGCGCCAACGGGTTCGAGGTCGCGTACCTCGAGTGCGGCACGGGACCGCTGGCGTTGTGCCTCCACGGGTTCCCGGACTCGGCGCACACGTGGCGGCACCTCTTGCCGGAGCTGGCCGACGCCGGCTTCCGCGCGGTCGCACCGTTCCAACGCGGCTACGCACCGAGCGGCGTGCCGAAGGACGGTCGCTATCAGACCGGGGCGCTCGCACTCGACGCGATCGCGATGCACGAGGTCCTCGGCGCCGACGGCGACGCGGTGATCATCGGGCACGACTGGGGAGCGTTGGCGACGTACGGCGCTGCGAGCCACGAGCCGGAGCGGTGGTCGAAGGTCGTCGGGATGGCCGTGCCGCCCGGCGGCGCGGTCGGCATCGCGTTCCTGACGAACCTCGAGCAGCTCAAGCGCTCGTGGTACATGTTCTTCTTCCAGCACCCGCTCGCAGATCTCGTGGTGCCGGCCGACGACCTCGCGTACATCGATCTGCTCTGGCGCGACTGGTCGCCCGGGTTCGACGCCGCCGAGGAGCTCGCCCTGCTGAAGCCGTCGCTGCGCGATCCTGCCAACCTGCAGGCGGCGCTCGGCTACTACCGCGCGACGCTCGGCGCCGGCTACGTCGATCCCGCGCTCACCGACATCCAGAACGCCACCCAGGCCGTGCCGGCGCAGCCGACGCTCTACCTGCACGGCGCGGACGACGGGTGCATCGGCGTCGAGGTCGTCGACGCGACGCGCGCGATGGTCGGCGGGAACGTGACGATCGAGGTCGTCGCCGACGCGGGGCACTTCCTCCAGCTCGAGCAGCCCTCGTCCGTCAACCGGCGGATCATCGGGTTCCTGACGGCATGACGATGGCGCCGCCTCGCCTGCCGGACGGCCTCGTCGCCGTCGTGAAGCACGAGTGCGCGACCTGCGTGCTGGTCGTGCCGGTCCTCCGGCAGCTCGCCGCCGACGACCTGGAGGTCACCGTCTACACCCAGGACGACCCGGCCTTCCCGCCCGGTGTCCTCGCCCACCACGACAGCGACCTGGCGATCAGCTGGCACCACGACATCGAGACCGTCCCGACGCTGATCCGCGTCGAGAACGGTGTCGAGGTCGATCGCACGGTCGGCTGGCGCCGCGAGGACTGGGAGCGGGTGACCGGGATGCCGGGCCTCGGGCCGGACCTGCCGCCGATGCGACCCGGCTGCGGCTCGCTCTCCGTGGACCCGGATCTGGCCGACGAGCTCCACGTGCGGTTCAACGGATCGAAGCTGCACGCCAGGCGGATCGAGGTCGCTGCGCTCGAGGACGAGATGGAGGCACTGTTCGACCGAGGCTGGACCGACGGGCTGCCCGTCGTGCCGCCGACCGAGGCGCGGGTGCTGCGGATGCTGGGCGGCACGAGTCGCGATCCGCAGGAGATCGTTGCCGTCGTACCGCCCGATCTCGTCGAGATCACCGTGGAGAAGATCGCGATCAACGCCGTGATGGCGGGCTGCAAGCCGGAGCACCTGCCGTGGGTGATCGCCGCCGTCGAGGCGGCGTGCACCGACGAGTTCAACATCCACGGGGTGCTCGCTACGACGATGCCGGTCGGGCCGGTCGTCATCTGTAACGGACCGGGGACGCGCGCCGTCGGCATGAACGCCGGTGTCAACGTGTTCGGTCAGGGCAACCGCGCCAACCTGACGATCGGTCGCGCCCTCCAACTCGTCGTGCGCAACGTCGGCGGCGGCCGTCCTGGCGAGGTCGACCGTGCCGCCCACGGCAATCCGGGCAAGCTCAGCTTCTGCTTCCCCGAGGACGAGGTCGGCTCGCCCTGGACCTCGCTCGCCGTCGCGCGCGGCGTCGCCGAGGGCCAGGACGCGGTGACGTTGTTCGCCGGCGAGGGTCCGCGCTGCGTGGTCGACCAGCTGGCGCGCGACGCCGACCACCTCGCGAACTCCTTCGCCGCGTGCCTGCGGACGTTGCACAACCCGAAGCTCGTGCTCGCGTTCGACGCGATCCTCGTGGTCGGCCCCGAACACGCCCGCGTCTTCGGCGAATCAGGCTGGGACCGCGATCGGGTGATCGCCGAGCTGCACGCGCGTCTGCAGATCCCGGGCGCAGAGATCGTGCGCGGCGCGAACGGCATCGCCGAGGGCGTGCCAGAGCAGTTCGCGGATCACACGCTGCCGAAGTTCAAGCCGGATGGCATCCTGCTCGTGCACGCGGGTGGCGGCGCCGGGCTGTTCTCGGCCATCATCGGTGGTTGGGCGAACGGCAGCACCGGCAGCGCGCCGGTCACACGGGAGGTGACGAGATGACCCTCATCCTCGACCCGACGGCGGAGCGGCAGATCACGACGCGTGAGCTGCTCCAGCGCCCGGTGTCGCTCGACGGCAAGCGGGTCGGCCTGCTCGACATCTCGAAGCCTCGCGGTGACGTCTTCCTCGACCAGCTCGAGCGCCGGCTCGGCGACGTCGGCGCCGTGGTCACGCGTTACAGGAAGCCGACGTTCACGAAGCCGGCCCCCGTCGATCTGCGCCACGAGATCTCGCTGCAGTGCGAAGTGGTGATCGAGGCGCTCGCCGATTGAGGCAGTTGCACGTCGTGCAGTGTGCACGACATCAGTGATCTGGAGCGCCGAGGAGTCGTCGGCGTGTTCGTCGCGTCCGCGGAGTTCGTGCAGGCCGCCGACGCCCAGTCGCGCTCGCTCGGGTTCCCCTCCGTCGCCCGCGTCTTCGTGCCGCACCCGATCCAGGACCGCACGGACGACGAGATCCGGGCCTACGCCGACGCAGCCTTCGGCGAGATCCTGCGCAACGTCACCTCCTGACTCGCGGGGATGGCGGGTGGCGCCGCGGATTGAGTCTCGCGGTTTCAGTCTCACGCTCGGCGGGTACGCTCGCGCTCTGCCGGGCGGCGAAGACGGAACCTGAACACGGAGGCGGATGAAACTGCGGCGAATCCTGATGGCGGTCGGTGTCCTCCTGGGCACCACGACAGCGGTCGCCGTCCCCGCGACCCACACCGCCGATGCGGCCCCGGCAGCGAGCGCACTCGTCGTCGGCGACTCGGTCCTGGCCGGCATCGCGCTCTCGCCCCCGGCGGCAGCCGCGTTGCAAGCCAATGCCACGGTGCTGGACGACTCCGCCGTCTGCCGGCGGCTCGTCGCGCCGAGCTGCTCCTACCAGGGGAAGGCCCCGAGCACCGCGCTGGCCGCCACCGCAGCCCGCCGCGGCCAGTTCGCGCCGACGCTCGTGGTCGGTGCCGGCTACAACGACACGAGCATCACGCCCGGGATCGACGCGCTCCTCGCAGAAGCGCGCGACCAAGGCCTCACGTCGGTCCTCTGGCTGACGTACCGGGAGGCCGGCGCCAACGCCGCGCTCTACCGCGCCTTCAACGACACGCTGCGCGCCCGCGCCGCGGTCGAGCCCGACCTCCATGTCCTCGACTGGGCGGCGATGAGCGCTGCCCATCCCGAATGGGTCGCCGCCTCGGACGGCTTGCACCTCAAGGCGGAGGGCGCGCTCCAGATGGCGAACCTGATCGCGCTCGGCATCGCCACGCACGGTGGAGCAACTCCGCCGGTCGACCGCTGCGCAGCTGCGAACTGGTCGGGCTCCGTCCCGCCGAACGTCCCACCGGACACCGCGGCTGCCCCGGCCGGTGGGGTGCACCCGCTGCCGGCGCCGTACCGCATGATCGACACACGCGAGCTGCCGGGCAAGCTCGGCGCCGGCCGCTCGTTGGAGGTACCGATCGTCGGGAAGGGCGGCGTCTCCGCCGATGCCACCGCGGTGCTCGCGACCGTCGTCGCCGTCGACGGTTGCGCCGACGCGTTCGTCGCGGCCTATCCCTGTGGCGCGGGCGTGCCGACGACCTCGGTCGTCAACGCGACGGCTGGCTCGATCATCGCCAACGGTGCACTCGTGCGGCTCTCGGCGGAGGGCTCGCTGTGCCTCTACGCGAACGCTCCCGTCGACGTGGTTGTCGATGTCGCGGCGTGGGTGGGAGCCGCTGGTGCCGCGCCCCTGCCAGTCCCGCCGACCCGCCTCGTGGACACCCGACCGGGCTTCGACCAGCGGCTCACGCTGCCGCAGCACCGCGTCGCCGCCGGCACGACGTTCGAGGTGCCGATGAGCAGCCTCCCCGAAGTGGTCGGGGCCACGGCGGTGGCGGTCAACCTCGCTGCCGTGAACCCGGCGACCGACGGCTTCCTGACCCTCTTCCCGGGGCCGTGCTCGAGCGGACGGCCCCTCGCCGCGAACCTCAACGTCGCGGCAGGGCGGACCATGGCCGCCGGCGCGACCAGTGCGATCGGCGCCGGTTCGATCTGCGTCTTCACGAGCACCACGATCGACCTCGTGGTCGACCTCGGCGCGGTCTACGGCTCGGGTACGACGCATCTCGTCACCACTGCGCCACGCCGCCTGCTCGACACGCGTGAAACGGTCGCGATCGCGGCGAGCGGCACGATCGTGCTCGATCTCGACGACGCCGCGCTCGGCGCGCCACCCGACGCCACCGGGCTCGTCGCCAGTCTCGCGACGACCGACGCGACGACACCGGGGTTCCTGACGGTGTTCCCCTGCGCGGGAGGTCGACCGAACGTGTCGAACCTGAACATGAACGCCAATCAGACGATTGCCAACCTGTTCGTGAGCGGGGTGGATGCCGAGCGGAAGGTCTGCATCTTCAGCCTCTCCGCGACACAGGTGATCGTCGACCTCGAAGGATGGATCACGTCGTGACACGAACCTCACTCCTCCGCCGCTCGGCGTGCCTGGCGATCGCCGCGTTCGTCGCCGGGCCCGCGGTTGCGCCCGCCACCGGGATCAGCGCGATCTCCTCGATCGCCACGCCCTCTGCAGCGGCAGCGCCGGCGACGACGGCGAAGCCCCGGGTGAGCCTGCTCGGCGACTCGACGATGATGGCGATGAACGAGAGCGACAAGGACGTGGTTCGGGCCGGCTACGACCTGCTGTGGGATGCGGAGTCCTGCCGTCGCCTCGTCAACCCGAGCTGCCGCGGCCGCTTCGGCTCGGTCCCGGTGAGCGTGCTGCCCCTGATCTCGACGACGTACCGCGGCAGCCTCGGCGAGGCGATGGTGGTGATGGCGGGTTACGACGACTACTCGATCCCCTCGGCCGTCGACGCGCTCATGTCCGAGGCAATGGCGCAGGGCGTCGCTCGTGTCGTGTTCCTCACGTTTCGCGAGCACGTGCCCTACGTCGGACCGAGCGGCATCAGCAACGCCGCCACGTTCGCCCGTCACAACGACGTCCTCCGTGACGCTGCCGCGAAGTACCCGTCGCTCTACCTCGCCGATTGGAACGCGCACAGCTCGACGCGCGCCGAGTGGTTCTACTCCGACGGCATCCACCTGACCCCTGCGGGTTCACGGGCGTTGGCGCAGTTCATCGTGGCCGAGCTCGGCGCGCTCGACGTCGGACGCTGCACCGCGGCGAACACCGGTGTCGCGAGCAGCGCGCCGGTCGAGCGCGAACCGACGGTCGGGCCCGCCCACGCCTTCGAATCGATCCGGCCGGTGCGCGTGCTCGACACGCGCGAGCCCGACCTCGGCGGGGCCGACGGCATGCTCGCTGCCGGCCGCGCCGTCGAGGTGCCGGTCGGCGGAGCGATCGATGGCGATGCCAGCGCAGTCATCGCGACGGTCACAGCGGTCGACCCGTGCAAGGACGGCTTCCTGAGCGTGTACCCCGGGCCGTGCTCGCAGGCACCACCGCTCGCTGCCACGGTCAACTTCGTCACCGGGCGGACGACGGCGAACCTCGCGATCACCGCGCTCGGTAGCGGCACGGTGTGCGCCTTCAGCTCGGTCTCCACCGATCTCGTCGTGGACGTGCTCGGGTCCGTCGGACCCACCGGCAGCCGCTTCACCGCGATCACTCCGGCGCGGTTCGTGGACACGCGTGGCGGATCACCGATCATCGCGACGGTCACCGGCCGGCGCGTGAGCCACGTGCCGACCACGGTGCCGATCGCAGGTCGCGGCGAGGTGCCCGGCGACACCACGGCCGTGCTCGTCAACGTGACCGCCGTGCAGCCGGACGTGGCCGGCTTCGTGTCCCTCTACCCCGGACCGTGTGACGGCACGGTCCGCACGTCGACGCTGAGCACGATCGCCAAGCGGGACACCGGCGCCGCGACGATCGTCGGACTCGGACCCGACGGGTCGGTGTGCGCGCACTCCTCGATGGGCACGGACCTCGTACTCGACGTACAGGGATGGTTCGGCGGCTCCGGACTGCTGTACCGCTCGCAGACGCCGACACGCGTGCTCGACACCCGCTCCGGCGCGGCGCCGGACTCGTCGTCCATCGCCTCGGCCGGACCGGTGCTGCTCAACATCGTCGCCGACCGCCCGACCCGTCCCGGGTTCCTCCGGGCAGCCGGCTGCGGCGTCGCCACGGACACCGCGATCCTGAACTTCGTGCCGGGTGAGATCACCGGGAACGTCGTCGCCGTCGCACCGGCGGGCTCGGCGGGGTCGGTGTGCATCGGCGCCTCGTGGCCGAGCCACGTCGTCGCCGATCTCAGCGGCACCTTCGTCGACGGCTGAGCCCGGTCACGGGAGGTGATGCGTCTCGCCGCGGCGCACCACCAGCCCGTCGGCGACGAGGCCGGCGAGCACCCGCTCCACCCGCGCTCGATCACCGTCTGCCGACTCGACGTACTCGTGGAGCCGGCCGCGCACCACGGCTCGCAGCAGCGTGCCGCGCAACTGGCGGTCGGAGCCCTCGAATCGCGCCTGGGAACCACTGACGCCGGCCGACCCGACGGCAGGATCGGGTTCGGGACATCCCGTGCGCGCCCAGGCACAGGAGGCCGCGATCGGGCACTCACCGCACCTCGGTGATCGGGCCACGCAGACGGTCGCCCCGAGATCGAGCATGACCTGGTTCCACACCCATGCTTCACCGGTCGGGGCGAGTTCGTCGGCTCGGCGCTGGACCCCCTTCGCCGTGAGCCGGCGACCCGAGGTGCGGGCGAGCACCCTGGCGACGTTCGTGTCGACGATCGCCGCGTCGAGGCCGAATGCGAATGCCCGCACCGCGCGGGCGGTGTACGCGCCGATGCCGGGCAACGCGAGCAGCGCGTCGAGGTCGCTCGGCAACTGCCCGTCGTACCGCGCGACGACCTCCGTCGCGGTGGCGTGGAGGTTGCGCGCCCGCCGCGGGTAACCGAGCCCCTCCCAGCGGCGGAGCACGTCGCCGAGCGGCACCCTTGCGCAGTCCGCCGGCGTCGGGTACGCGGCCATGAACGCCGCCCACCTCGGCTCGACGCGAGTGACCTGGGTCTGCTGGAGCATCACCTCGGACACGACGATCGCCCACGGATCACGCGTCCGCCGCCATGGCAGGTCACGCAGGCGAGGCACGCCCCACGCCAGCACGTCACCGACGAGCCGGCCATCAGCGCTGCCGGCCACGTCCGACGTCCGATCGGCCCGTGCGGTCAGGTCTGCTCCAGGGAGCGTGCGGAGGCGGGCTCGTCGATCGTCATGCCGTCGGACTCGACCCGGACGGCCGTTGGGTGCCCCCGGTCGACGCGGTGTCGTCACGGTCGCCGCGACGGCCGAACTGCTCGGCCCATTCGATGCCGCTCGTGTCGTCGGTGGTGGCGTCGTGCGCCACGTCGCGGAGCCGCTTGAGCGCGTCGCGGTTGGCGATCGACCACGGCCCGACACGGAGCGAGAGGTAGGTGAGGCCGCCCAGCATCATCGGGAACCAGAACTGCGCGAACCGGTACGCCGCCACACCGAGGATCGCCTGGCTCCGGGTGGCACCGAACACGGTGAGCGTGGGGATCAGCGCGGTCTCGACGATGCCCAGGCCACCCGGGGTGATCGGGATGACGGCGAGCACGTTGGCGAGGCAGAACGCGATGATCAGGCCGTCGATCGGCAGGCTCGCGTCGAACGCCCGCAGGAACACCCAGAGCGCGGCGGCGTCGAGCAGCCAGTTCGACAACGCCCAGACGGCAACCCGGCCGAGCAGCCTGCGATCGAGCACGAGCTCGCGGAGTCGCTCGACCACCCGACGGATGACGATGACCGCACGGTCGGGATCGAAGTGCAGGCGCCGTGCGGCGCCGCGGACGATGTGCTCGGCCCGCGCCTGGCCGCGCACGAGGCCGAGCACGATCAACGCCACGAAGCCGCTGAGCACGACCCCGACGAGCGCAGCCACGCCGTAGAAGTCGTTCACGCCGTGCAGCGGGATCGAGATCATCAAGGTGACCAGCAGCAACATGTTGAGCACCACTGCCGATCCGAGCCCGACGGTCGCGAGCGCGAACCCGGCCTCGGGACCACCGATGCCGGACAACGTCATCAGCCGATACCCGAGCGCGGAGCCGGCCGCGCTGCCCGCTGGCATCACGTTCGACACGGACTTCGTCGACAGCTGGATGCGGAAGAGCCGAGCGAGCGAGACATGGGTCGGCGGGAGCGCGGCCCGGGTCATCAACGAGTAGCAGAGGAGCGCGAAGATCTCGAGCGCGAAGCCGACCCCGATGAGGAACGGGTTGAGATCGCTGAGGTCGCTCCACGCCTTGCGGAACCCCGGGATCAGCGGGAGCACGAAGAACCACACCCCGAAGAGCATGATCATGACCTTCAGGGTGCCCTTGACCACCGGCCACGGGACGCGCGATCGCTCGCTCGGAGCGACGGTCACCGGGACCGGCGTCGAGGAGGTGCGTGCGTCGCCCATGGGTCCTTGCTAGCCGATCTCGTCTGTGGGCGTCGACCGCCTTGCGCCCGCGACGACGATCTCGGACGCTCGGTCCTGCTGATCTCGCATCGTCACCTCATCCACACTGCCCTGCACGGCTGAGCCGGGCGCCGTGCACGATCCCTGATGAGCGCGGGACGACTCGCTCGAATCGTCGGCCTCACCGGTCCCGGAACGGTCAAGGTTACCGGCGCGTCCTCGCCGCGCCGTCCATTCTCCGCGCGCTGCCCCGGAGCGAGGTCGGGCACGGCGGTAGCATCCGGGCCGATGGGGCGCCTGGACGAGGTCGACCTGGGGGAACGCCTCCGCAGTCGGGAGTACGAGCAACGCCTCGAGGCGGCGCAGCGGCGGTTGATCCAGCTCCGGCTCCACCTCGGGGGGCAGCTCGGCGCGGGCGAGCTCGGACCGGGACTGCTCGTCGTGCTCGAAGGTCCTGATGCCTCCGGCAAGGGCGGGGCGATCCGCCAGCTCGTCCACCGCCTCGATCCGCGGCACTACCGCGTGTCCACGTTCTCCGCGCCGTCGTTCGACGAGAAGCGGCACCACTTCCTCTGGCGGTTCTACCGTGAGCTCCCGGGACTCGGCGGCATGGCCGTGTTCGACCGGAGCTGGTACGGGCGCGTGCTCGTCGAGCGCCTCGAGGGCTACGCGACCACCGAGCAGTGGGGACGCGCGTACGAGGAGATCGTGCAGTTCGAGCGCACGCTCGTGCTCGAGGGCATGGTCATCGTGAAGCTCTGGCTGCACATCAGCGACGACGAGCAGCTGCGCCGGTTCGAGGAGCGCCTCGCCGATCCGCTGAAGCGTTGGAAGCTGACCGACGAGGACTGGCGCAACCGCAAGCGCAACCGCGAGTACGAGGCCGCGGCGGAGGACATGTTCGCCCGCACCGAGCACGAGCTCGCGCCGTGGGACGTGATCGCCGGTGAGCAGAAGCGGCTGGCGCGCGTGGTCGCCGTGGAGACGGTGAACCGCCGGATCGAAGCGGGCATGCACCGCTGGGGCACACCGGTGCCGTCGATCGACGAGCTCGAACGATCGTTCGCCGGCGACGAACCCGAGGTCTGATCGCTCGACGCTTGGCCCGACGCTTGGCTCGACGGGCGTTCGACGCGAGCGCGCTCAGCCTGCCGCCGTCGGGAAGCAGCGCACGATCTCGTCGAGCACACCGTCGAGCGCCGGGTAGCGCTCGGCCGCAGACGTCCCCAGCCGAACGACGACGAGATCACGGTCGCGCGGCACGATCGTCCGCTGACCCTCGTAGCCGAGCGCGGCGAGCGTCCGGGGATCCCGCCGCCACAACCACCAGTGCGCCCCGTAGCCATGCCGCTCGTCGTCCGGGATCGGCGCCGGCACCGGTGTCGCGGCGTGGTCGACCCAGCCGGCGGGGAGCAGCCGTCGCCCATCCCACCACCCGTCGCGGAGGTAGAGGTACCCGAAGCGGGCGAAGTCGCGCGCCGTCGCGTACACGTAGGACGAGCCGACGAACGTGCCGGCCGTGTCGAACTTCACACTCGCGCTCGACATGCCGAGCGGGCGGAACAGCCGCTCGCGCAGGTACTTCTCCGTGCCGTCGCGGCCACCGCCGATCGCGTCACCGGCGATCTTGGCGATGATGTTGCTCGTGCCACTCGAGTAGTTCCAGACGCGGCCCGGTGGGGCGACCGCGGGGAACGCGGAGGCATACGCCGCATGGTCGTCGCTCCCGCTGCCGAACAGCATCTCGATCACGTGCGACACACCGGCGTCTTCGTAGTCCTCGACGAACTCGAGCCCGCTCGTCATCTCCAGCAGGTGTTGCAGCGTGATCGAGGCGCGCTCGTCGTACGCCCATGCGCCGATCGGCGCCGGCGCCCTGAGGTCCAACCGACCGTCCTCGACGAGCAACCCGACGAGCGCGTGGGTGATGCTCTTCGCCATCGACCACGAGATGAGCGTGGTGTCGGCACCGGTATCCGGCCCGTAGCGCTCGCGCACGATTCGACCGCCGTGGACGACGACCAGCGCGAGCGTCAGCCCGAACTCGTCGGTGCCTGCCAGGCATCGGTCGAGCAGGGTGTCGAGACGGTCGGCGTCGACCGCGTCCGAGATATCGGCATGGTCCCAGTCCGCTCCCGGCCAGGGCCGCTCGTGGACCGACTCAGCGAGCATCTCGATCCATCCACTTGTGCGGCACGTCGCCGACGGGCGCGCTGGCGAGCGCTACGGCCTCCTCGACGGAGACCGCCCGCTGTGCGAGCACCCGATGGGCCGGGCGCACGAAGCCACCATCGACCGCGCAGTCGAACATCGCGAGCAGTGGCCCCCAGTACCCGTCGACGTCGAGGAACACGATCGACTTCCCCTGCAGCCCGAGCTGGTCCCAGGTGAGCATCTCGGCGATCTCGTCGATCGTGCCGAACCCACCGGGCAACGCGATGAAGCCGTCCGACAGATCAGCGATGACCTCCTTGCGCTCGTGCATCGTCGCGGTGATGCGCAGCTCGCTCAGCAACGGATGGGCGACCTCCTTGCCGACGAGGAACTCGGTGATCACGCCGATCACCTCGCCTCCCGCTGCCAACGCGGCGTCGGCGGCGATGCCCATCAGCCCGACGTTCCCGCCCCCGTAGACCATCCCGATGCCCCGCCGGGCGAGCGCTGCACCGAGCTGCTCGGCGGCATCGGCGAACGCTGGTGACGTGCCGTTGTTCGAACCCATGTAGACACCGATCCGACTGGCCACGGAGAAACCCTGTCACAGAATCAGCACGCCGCCGTCATGCGATCCGGGTGCCGATCGCCTGATTCCGAGCCTCCGGCTACCCATCGGTAGCATCCGGCCATGACCGCTCCGGACCTGCATGCCGCCGCCGAGGCCATCGATCTCGCCCACCGTGTGGTGGGACGCGGGATCAGGCACCTCGCCGAGATCGGCGGGCCCGATCAGCACCAGGTCCTCGCCTACGACCTCGCCCACGCGGCGTCCGCCGTCGAGACAGCCCGGTCGATGCTCGACTACGCCGCGAAGGGCGACACGGAGGCCCGGCTCACCTGCGCGTTCATCGCCGACGCCGTCCACGACCTGATCACGAAGGTGGCCGGCCGCGAGCAGTTGTGGGGACTCGACGTCGCTCCGCTGCGCGAGGCGCACCCGTTCCTCGAGACGTTCCGCGACCCGACGTTCATCGCCTCCCTCGCCGCGACGCCGGGCCCCCGTCACCTCTCCTCGGAGTTCGAGATGGTCCAGGACACGTTCCGCTCGTTCGCCGAGAAGGAGATCAAACCGGTCGCCGAGCACGTCCACCGCACGAACGGCGACGTGCCCGAATCGATCATCGCCGGGCTCGCCGAGATCGGTGCCTTCGGCCTGTCCGTGCCGGCCGAGTACGAGGGCTTCTCCGAGGGCGGCGACAGCGAGTACATGGCGATGGTGATCGCGACCGAGGAGCTCTCGCGCGGTTCGCTCGGCATCGGCGGGTCGCTCATCACCCGACCCGAGATCCTCACGCGCGCGCTGGTGAAGGGTGGCACCGAGGCGCAGAAGCAGTACTGGCTCCCGAAGCTCGCCTCGACGGAGGTCATGGTCGCGGTCGCCGTGACCGAGCCCGACTACGGCTCCGACGTTGCCGGCCTGAAGGTCACTGCGACACCGGCCGCCGGTCCCGCCGGCGAGCCGGGATACGTGATCAACGGCGTGAAGACGTGGTGCACCTTCGGCGCCCGGGCCGATGTGCTCATGTTGCTCGCCCGCACCGATCCCGACCGCTCGAAGGCGCACCGCGGGTTGTCGCTGTTCATCGTGCCGAAGCCGCGCGGCGACGCCCACGGCTTCGAGTTCACGCAGCCGGGTGGCGGCAAGATGGAGGGTCGCCCGATCGACACGATCGGCTATCGGGGCATGCACTCGTACGAGGTCGCGCTCGACGCCTGGTGGGTGCCGGCCGAGAACCTGATCGGCGAGGAGTCCGGCGTCGGGATGGGCTTCTACTACCAGATGGGTGGGTTCGAGAACGGGCGGCTGCAGACCGCTGCTCGTGCGGTCGGCGTGATGCAGGCGGCGTACGAGGCTGCACTCGAGCACGCCCAGAACCGCAACGTCTTCGGCGCCAACATCATGGAGTACCAGCTGACCCAGGTGAAGCTCGGTCGCATGGCGACGGTCATCCAAGCCGCCCGGCAGTTCGCGTACGCCGTCGCGACGTTGATGGCGAAGGGCCAGGGAGCGGTCGAGGCATCGATGGTGAAGGCGTACGTGTGCAAGGCGGCCGAGTGGGTGACGCGCGAGGCGATGCAGATCCACGGCGGGTACGGCTACGCCGAGGAGTACACCGTGAGCCGGCTGTTCGTCGATGCGCGGGTGCTGTCGATCTTCGAGGGCGCCGACGAGACGCTGTGCCTGAAGGTCATCGCCCGCCGTCTCGTCGAGGCGAGCAGCGCGACCTGACCAATGTCGGCGCCGGCGCGAGCAGCCGGCGCGAGCAGCGTCAGCCGACGGTGCCGTCCACCGGGTCACCGCCGGCGAGGAGCGCGGCGACCGTCTCGGAGAACGGTGTGGGGATGCCGTGCCGCGCCCCGGCGCGGATGACCGCGCCGTAGAGCGCGTCGTGCTCCGTCGGCCGTCCGGCGATGCGGTCGTAGTACATGGACGTGGCGCCCTCGACAGGCATGCGTGAGACGCCTTCCATGACCTGGGCGACGTCGTCGGTGCTGAGCGAGGCGCCTTCGGCGCGCGCCACGGTCCAGCACTCGTCGAGCAGCCGCCCGGCGAGCACGGCCACGTCGGGCCGGCGGAGCACGCCCATCGTCTGTCGAGTGAGTGCCGTGATGCCGTTCGCGAGCACGTTGATCCCGAGCTTGCGCCAGGCCTCGTTCACGTACTCGTCCGACAGCTTGATACGCGCCCCGCTCCCTGCGAACAGTTCGGCCAGCCGTTCGGACACGGCGCGGCCCGCGGGGACGATCAACGTCCCCGAGTTCGTGTGCCGGATCCTGCCCGGCGCGGTCAGCTCCGCACCGCAGTACACGACCGCGGCGACGACCTCCGCGCCGTGTACGAACGGCCGGAGCCGCTCCTCGCCCTCGACGCCGTTCTGCATCACGACGACCGACGTCGACGGCCCGCAGAGCCGGTCCAACCACCGCGCTGCGCCCGGCGTCTGGTGCGCCTTCACCCCGACGAGCACCCAGTCCACGGGGTCGTCCCCGTCGAGCTCCGACGGGTCGGTGACGGTGTGGGCTGGTGCCTCCACGGGCGCGATCGACGACGTGACGACGTACCGGTCGAACGGGCGGCGCGCGCACGAAACGACGTCGCAGCCGATGCCCGCGAGGTGTGCAGCGAAGAACCCCCCGACCGCGCCGGGGCCGACGATGGCGATACGAGTCACGGCACGCGCACGTTCAGGCCGGCGTGCGCTGCAACCCGGCGCGCTGGCCGCGGGAGACGAACTTGAGCGCCATCTTGCGGCTCGCCTCGTCGATCATCTCATCGCCGAACATCACGGCACCCTTGCCCTCACCCTCGGTGGCATGGTCGTACGCCTGCAGGATCGCGTGCGCCTTGTCGAACTGCTCCTGCGTCGGCGAGAAGACCTCGTTGAGGATCGTGACCTGATCGGGGTGCAGCGCCCACTTGCCGTCATAGCCGAGGGTGCGGGTGCGCTGGCAGTAGTCGCGGAAGCCGTCGGGATCGCGGATGTAGAGGTATGGCCCGTCGATGACCTGGAGGCCGTTGGCGCGCCCAGCCATCAGGATCTTCGAGAAGACATAGTGGAAGTGGTCACCGGGATAGGCCGGGATCTGCACGCCGCCCGTCAGGACGGGCATCTCCATGCTCGCCGCGAAGTCGGCAGGGCCGAAGATGATCGTCTCGAGCCGGGGCGATGCGGCACAGATCTCCTCGACGTTGATCAGGCCGCGAGCCGTCTCGATCTGCGCCTCGATCCCGATGTGCCCGACCGGTAGGCCGGCGGCGATCTCGACCTGCCGCAACAGGAGGTCGGTGGCGATGATCTGTGCCGCCGTCTCGACCTTCGGCACCATGATCTCGTCGAGACGCTCACCCGCGTTGCCGACGACCTCGAGGATGTCGAATGCGGTCCACTTCGTCGACCAGTCGTTCACGCGCACGCAGAGGACCTTGTCGCCCCAGTCCTGATCGCGGATGGCGCTCACGATCTTGCCGCGGGCCGCTTCCTTCTCCGAGGGCGCACATGCGTCCTCCAGGTCGAGGAACACCATGTCGGCCGGGATGCCCGGTCCCTTGCCCATCATCTTCTCCGACGATCCGGGGATCGAGAGGCAGGAACGACGGGGGAGATCACGAGAGCGCGCCGACATGGTCGTGAGGCTAAACCCGCGCGACGCCGAGCGCCCAAGCGGTCAGAGCGTGGTGCGGAACAGCTCCACCGTGCGAGTGAACGCAGCGGACGACTCCGCCGCGTCGAAGACCTCTGGCCGGGTGTCGTTGAAGAACGCGTGGTCGGCCCCGGGGTGGACGTGCAGCGTCGCGTCCTTGCCCAGGCCGCGGAGCTGGGCCTCGAGCGCTTGCACGGCGTCAGGACCGGCGGACGCGTCCAACTCGGCGTACTCGCCGACGACCTTCGCCTCGATCCTCGACCAGTCCGGTTGGGCGGAGGCCCACGGGATCACGCCGTAGTAGGGCGCAACCGCCTTGACGGCGTCCGGTCGATGCGCGGCCAGCACGAGCGCGAGGCCACCGCCCATGCAGAAGCCGATGACACCCACGCCTGCCCGCCCGGTGCGCTCGAGCAGGAGATCGACCGCGCCCGAGAGGTCCTTCGCCGCAGTGGCGATGTTGAGTGCCATCATCAGCTTGCCGGCGCCGTCGGGCTCCGTCGTCGACTCGCCGTGGTAGAGGTCTGGCGCGAGCGCCGTGAAGCCCTGGGCGGCGAATCGATCGGCCACGTCCTTGATGTGTGGCACGAGCCCCCACCACTCCTGGATCACGATGACCCCGGCTCCACCGCCGTCCGCGAGGTATCCCTCGCACGTGCCGCCATTGCTCGTGAACGTCACCATCTCTCCCATGGGCGCGAACCGTAGCCGGGGCCTCCTACGCTTGTGATCGTGCAGGTCCGCGGCATCCATCACGTGAACGTCAACGTGACCGATCTCGCGGCCGCGCTGCGGTTCTACGTGGACGGCATGGGCTTCACGGTGCTCCCCCGGCCCGACATCGGACGCGCCGGGGCGTGGCTCGGGGTCGGCGCCCACCAGCTCCACCTCGCCGAGGCGCCCGATGCGGCGATCGATGCCCGCCAGCACTTCGCGCTCCACGTCGACGATCTCGACGCCTGCGTCGCCGATCTCGAGGCGAAAGGGATCGCGGCGCGGATCGCGCCCACGCGCCCCGGAGCAGGGCGGCAGGCGTTCCTGAAGGACCCGTCCGGCAACCGCATCGAACTGAACGAACCCGGCGACTGACCCATGGGCCGGTTCCTGCAGTGGCTGTTCGCACCCGACCGGCCGCGGGTGCCGGGGCCCGAGGAGACGGTCGAGGTGGCGTGGCTGCCGCTCTGGCAGTGTCAGCTGGTGCTCAGCGCGCTCTGGGAGCAGGACGTGCCGGCGGTGATGGCGGAGGACCACACCTCGCACCTCCGCTTCGCCACGCTCGTCCCGATGGGTCGGATCTTCGTGTTCGGCTTCCGGCTCGAGGCGGCGCGCGAGATCATCGCCGAGGTGATCGGCGACGAGCCGGTGACACAGCACCGCTGATCGCGATGGCGATCGAGCCGATACCGACCATCGTCACGGAGCGGCTCACGTTGACGCCGCTGACAGTCGACGACGCGGACGCGATGGTCGCGGTGTACGCCGACCCGCGGATGCACGAGTTCACCGGCGGCGCGCCGCCCAGCGCGAGACAGCTCCGTGAGCGGTTCGGTGCGCTCGCGGGCGGCTGGAACGAGGATCGCAGCCAGCAGTGGTGCAACTGGATCGTGCGCGTCGCCGGCTCGCCCGAGCCGGTCGGGGCGGTGCAGGCGACGATCGCCGACGACCTGACGTGGGCGGCGGTCGCCTGGGAGATCCGCGTCAGCCATCAGGGTCGAGGTCTCGCCACAGAGGCGGCCAGTGCGCTCGTGGACTGGCTGTTCGCCTCCGGGGTGGCGCGCATCACCGCCAACATCCACCCCGAGCACTCGGCATCCGTCCGCGTGGCCACCCGGGCGGGTCTGACAGCGACCGACGAGGCGGACGACGGGGAGATCGTCTGGCACCGCCATCGGAGCGACGCGCGAGCTGACGACGCCGAGCTCCCGTGATCGCATCCCAACCGCCGGCGTACGGGGCGAGTGCGGTGCTGCGCGCCGCTGCCGTGGATCCGTGGCGCTGCAAGAGCTGCCCTCGATCGAGCGTCTGACGCTCGCGCAGATCACCCGTGTTCCTCATTGGCATCCCGATCACGATGGCTTCGCGCCGTTCCCGGTCCACGCCTGGGTCGTACGCCATCCGGACGGTGTGATCCTCGTCGACACCGGCATCGGCGAAGACAACGAGGCCATCGACAGTTGGTACGGCCCGAAGATCGTCGCGCTCCCGGACGCGCTGGCGACCGTGCACCTCGACACCGGAGACATCGCAGCCGTCGTCCTGTCACATCTCCACTTCGACCACTGTGGCCAACAGCGGTTGCTCGAGGCTCCGGTGTTCGTTCAAGCATCCGAGCACCGTGAAGCCCAGCAGCTCCACTACACGATGGCCGAGTGGGCGGCAGTTGCGTCAGACCGTCTGCGGCTCGTGGCCGGCGACGGCGAGATCGCTGAGGGCGTTCGCGTGGTGGCGACGCCGGGCCACACCCCCGGGCACCAGTCCGTGGTCATCGAAGCTGGCCGGCGCCGGGTGGTGCTGGGCGCCCAGTGCGCGTTCAGGGCCACGGAGATCCGCACCGGTGAACCGGTCCGGACGAACCTGCACCACGAGTCCTGGCGGGATGCTGCCAGAGCGTCCCTCGCGCGGCTTCGCGCCCTCGGCCCCGCCACCGTGCACTTGAGCCACGACACGGAGATCGTCCACCTCTCGTAGCGTCCAGCCAGCATCGTCCTGCTCTCCCACGAGACAGCATCGAGCGTCCTCCATTTCTCTGACTAGAGTCAGAGAAATGGAGGACGAAGGGTTGATCGGCCGGGTGCGCGGCTTCAACCGGGCCGTCACGCAACGCGTCGGTGCACTCGATGATCACTACCTCGGCCGGGAGCGTCCGCTCGGGGAGGCGCGTGTGATCTGGGAGATCGGCGAGGCGGGCTGCGACATCCGAGTCATGCGGTCACGCCTCGCGCTGGATTCCGGGTACCTCAGCCGTCTGCTCCGGTCCCTCGAGGCCGCGGGCCTGGTCACCGTGACCGCGAGCGAGCAGGACGGACGCGTCCGGACCGCACGTCTCACCAAGAAGGGCAAGGCAGAGCGGGCGGTGCTCGACCGCAGGAGCGACGCGCTGGCTCGCTCGATGCTCGAGCCGCTCACCGGCGCGCAGCGCGAACGCCTCGTGTCGGCGATGAGCGAGGTCGAGCGGCTGTTGACTGCGACGCTGCTGCGCATCGACGCCGTCGACCCGGAGCATCGCCTCGCGCAGCATTGTCTGGGCGAGTACTTCGCCGAGCTCGACCGCCGGTTCCATGCAGGGTTCGACCCGGCCGTCAGCCTGCCGGCCGATCCGGACGAGATGCGGCCACCGGCGGGTGTGTTCCTGGTCGCGACCCTCCGCGACGAACCGATCGGCTGCGGCGCGCTGAAGTTCCACGGCGACGAGCCGACCGAAGTCAAGCGGATGTGGGTCGCGCCGACCGCACGCGGGCTCGGAGTGGGCCGACGACTGCTCCGCGAGCTCGAGCGGCGAGCGGCCGTACACGGCAGCGACGCCATCCGGCTCGACACCAACAAAGCCCTCGTCGAGGCCGTCGCGATGTATCGCTCGGCCGGCTACCGAGCGATCGCTGCGTACAACGCAGAGCCGTACGCCGACCACTGGTTCGAGAAGCACCTCGACATCGCGGCGCCCGCGCCGTAGCGGTTCGCCCGCACCGTGCCCTGCTTCGCGTGGCCATCGGTCGTGGGTGTCGACGAGGGCGGCATGGATCTCGCGTCGCGACTGCTGGGGTCGGGCATCAGGCCGACGGCGAGGCGGTGCCGGCCGGGATGTCCCAGCTGAAGGTCTTGGCCGCGCCCAGCTTGCCGGTCCTGGCGTCCTGCGGCTTGTAGTCGATCTTGACCGTCTTGAAGACCATCTCGACGCGCTGCATCACGCGACCCTCTTCCGTGCCATTGATGCTGACCCTGGTGATGAAGACGCCGTCCATGACCATGGTGAAGTAGGTCTCCGGCGTCGCACCGCCCGACGTCTTTGTCATCTGCAGCTCGACTTTCGGGAACGCCGTGCCGGTGCAGATGCGACCCATGATCACCGTCGACGCCGTATCGAAAGTGTGCTCCCACGTCATCCTGCCGGGGTTCGGCTTGCCGACGCTGGCGCCGCCGCCCTTGGTCCAGCTCGTCTCCGCCTCGATCTCCCAGTCCCAGCCCTGGATCTCGACCCACCGCTCCTTGCCCTTCTGGGTCGACTCGCCGTCGGCCTTGTCGAAGAACGTGAGGAATCCGTTGACAGCCATGTCCACCCTCCTGGTCCACGCCCGGTCGGAGTTGGGTCACGCAGACTGCTCAGACGGTAGTTGGAGAGGACGGTCTGTTCGAGGACCTCGGGCACGATGACGACGCCGTACCGACCAGGTTGCATCACGCTGATCGCTGGCTCCGCGCGACGATGGGTGTCGTGAAGAGCGTCGCGACCACCGTCGAGGAGTACCTCGCCTTGTTGCCCGGTGACCGTCGAACGGCGATCACCGCTGTGCGCGACACCATCGTCTCCCACCTCCCTGCCGGCTTCGAGGAGGTCATGCAGTACGGGATGATCAGCTACGTCGTCCCTCTCGAGCGCTACCCCGACACCTACAACGGCCAACCGCTCGCCGTGGCGTCGCTCGCAAACCAGAAGAACCACATGGCCCTGTACCTGATGGGTGTCTACGGCGACGACGGTGCCCAGCAGTGGCTGCGGGAGCGATGGACGGCCACCGGCAGGAAGCTCGACATGGGCAAGAGCTGCGTCCGGTTCAAGCGCCTCGACGACGTCCCACTCGACCTCGTCGGCGAGGCGATCGCGCGCACATCGATGGAGGACTTCATCGCCCTCTACGAGAACGCACGCCGCTGACCGGCGCACGGCGCCACATCGACGAGCGAGTACCGAGCGCCATCCGGCGACGTGGGGCACGCTCGACGGAAGGACAGGTGGTTTGGGACGGGTCGCACATGCGTTCCCATGCTTCGCCGACCTGGTACCTGTCGGAGATCTGCACCGCTGCGGTGCAGATCTCTGACAGCGACGGGCCCAGGCCTCTTCACCTCGGACGTGGGCCGGCGCGGTGCCGCACTGCCGGCCCGAGGTGTGCTCAGGGAGCGTCGCCGGATGCCACGGCGAGCAGCGCGAGCGAGTGAGTCCGGACGTCGGCGGGCGTGAGCACGTCGGGCAGCTCGACCAGGATCGAGCTGCTGCCGAGCGCGTCGTCGATCGGGCACCACATGAATCCGGCGGTGCAGTCGCCACTGCGATGCAACGTCCCGAGCCCGGTCAGCGCCTGGTACTGCCCCGCCGGCGTCATCGATGCGCCCGAACCGCCCACCCAGCCGTAGTTCTGGTGGTACCAGACCGTCAACGACGGCCGCGTGGCAAGAGCGAAGTCGTGGACGGCCTGCTGCTCGGGCTGGCTCGGCGCCCGTCGGTTCGGGTCGGCGCCATTGGCCAGGAAGCGGGTGTCGAGGATGAGGCCGTCGGGGTTGATGGTGGGGACGACCCACAGCGTGATCCCGTCGGGCAGTGGCAGCAACCGCGCGCGCAGCAGGACCCGGAGGCCGCCCTCCTCGTCGCCGTGGGTCTGACCGACGACGAGTACCGTCCTGGGGCCGTCGCCAAAGCGCATCGCCATGATCGGCCGCCCGTTCGCCGAGGTGCCGATCTGGCGCGCCTCGCCCGCTCTGGCCTCTGGCATGGTGTCGGTGGCGATGCCCAGGTACTGGCGCAGGGCATCGTCGGGCACGCCGGTCATCGGGAGCCCGGCGTCGAGTTGGACGACGGCCGTCGCCCGCTGAACACGGCGCTCGCGCTCATCGCGCGACCCGCTCGTGACGTCGAAGCCCAGCATGTCGAGCATGCCGGTCAGGCAGGTCCCGGTCGTCCCGGTCACGCAGTCGAGGTCCTCGGGGAGACGGTGGTGACCGCCACGGCGCCCGTTGATCGGATTGGTCACCCTGTCCAACGAAGCTTCGGTCGTCGGCACGATGACATCCGGAGGCACCGACGTCATCGAGATGTCGGCGAGCACATCGCGATCCACGAACGGCGCCGTGGTCGATGTCGTCGGCGACAGCGTGTCGCCGGATGTGGGCATCGTCGAGAGAGGTGGGGTCGCGACCGTGCTCGACGCGTCAGTGGTGGCAATCGATGACGCTGTGGAGACTGGCGCACCCGACGAGGTCGGTACCACCGCCGGCGCCGAGGCGCTGGAGACGCACGCGGCGGTCAGGAGCACCACGACGACGAGGCACGCCCGATCCAGGAGCGGCTGCGACCTCACCTCCGGTCTCACCACCGGGCACGGTACTGCCGCAGGCTGTCCTCGGCGGAGCAATCGGTTCTCGCCGGCCGACGATCCCCTCACTGCCGGGCCCGCCACAGCCGGGCCGCCCTCGAGACCGTCGTCGCGCCACGGCATCCGAGGGCTCCGCAGGTCTCGGTTAACGTCAGCGTCGAGACTGTTGGTCACGGAGGAGTGCAGATGTCCGAGCCGAAGGCCAAGACACGACTTCCTCCTCGCTGGTTCATCCGCCTTTTCTGGTTCACCCATCGCCGCGTGTACCGGCTGACGCGCGGCCGTCTGGGTCTGTGGCGGCCGAAGCCCAACGGATGGGGTGCGGCGCGCCTCACCACTGTCGGGCGACGGACCGGTGTCGAACGCAGCGTCATGGTCGGCTACTTCGAGGATGGGCCGAACCTCGTCACCATGGCGATGAACGGCTGGGGCGAGGGCGAGCCGGCGTGGTGGCTGAACCTGCAGGCCCAGCCCGACGCGCGGGTCGATCTTCCCGGCGGGCAGCGTCTGGTCAGCGGCCGGGCCGCCCACGGCGAGGAACGGGAACGGCTGTGGTCACGGTGGCGGGAGATCGACAAGAAACTGGATGCCTACGCAGCACGCCGGTCGACGGAGACCGCTGTCGTCATCCTGGAACCGCGGCCGTGAGGTGGTGAGGCGGACTGCGCCGCCCGGCTGAGCTGCTCGCGGCCTCCCTCGACGAACATCCAATCCATCGCTGCGCCAGTCCGAGCGGTGAACCCGTCGAGGCGGGACCGTGTCAGGGCCCTGCTACCCTCGCCGCGTCCTCCCGGACACGCCCCGTCCGCGGAGGATGAGGTCCCCTATCGAGATCGACATGGGCGACAGAGGAGGAACGCGTCGTGAGAAGGCTCGGCCCCATGATACTCGCCATGACGCTTGCGTTGTTGGCTGTCGCAGTCAGCCCGGTGGCGTTTGCCGGGCATGACACGAGCTACCCGGTCTCGTCGCTCGAGTTGTCGCTCCCATCACGCGGCATCGAGATCCCGGCGACCGTCGTGATGCCCGTCGGCAAGAAGCACGAACGGTTCCCGCTCGTGGTCATCCACCACGGCCACGGCGGCGGTCGCAACGAGAACGGCGGCCTCGCCCGCGTCGCGGATGCCCTCGCGCAGGCCGGGATCGGGAGCATCCGGTTCGACTTCGCAGGCGCCGGCGACAGCACCGAGCCGTTCACCAAGCTGACGTACACCACCATGCTGGCCGATTCCAACGCGGCCCTGACGTGGGCCGTCCGCAACCTGCCCGTCGACAAGCATCGAATCGGCGGCTTCGGCTACAGCGAGGGATCTGCGGTGGTCGCGATGCAGGCGGGACAGCCGTTCACCCCGTACAAGGCCGTCGCGCTGATGGGGCCTGTCGCCGACCCCACCGAAACCTTCCAGGGCTTCTTCGGTGCCGCCCAGTTCGAGGCGTACTACGCCGAGGCGCAAGCGAACGGCTTCGCGGTCGTCACGACGCCGTTCGGGCAAGTGCAGGACACGAGCCTCGAGTGGTTCCAGGAAACGCTCGCCGCGGACCCCGCGGGCGACATCGCCTACTTCACCGGTCGCGTCCAGCTCATCTGGGGCGAGCAGGAGCAGATCATCCCATTCAGCCAGGTCGAGGCCTTCCAGGCTGCGACCTCGGAGTCGGCCAAACGCACGACGCTGGTCACCATCCCGGACGCCGACCACGGGTACGGGTTCTACTCGGACCAGCCCGACGTCGACGCGATGCTCCACAGCGCCCTCGTGAACTTCTTCCGAAAGGCGCTCCGCTAGTAGTCCGCGGACGGCTCGCCTGTGTGCGGCGACGCCGCGCCGGTGCGCCGCTGCAGGTCGTTGCTCGGCCGTCCGATTGCCCTAGACCACGCGGTACGTGAGCCGGACCCGCCCGCCGGGTAGTGCCTCGTTGCCGAGCAACTCCAAGCGGGTCGGCCACTCGTCCGGTGCCAGCGGTGCCGCATCGAACAGCGCGGGCGTGCCCCGCCCACCGATCGCCCAGGGCAGCAGCTCCACGTCGATCTCGTCGACCAGTCCCTGGCGTAGCAACGCACCCCCGAGCCGGCCCCCTCCCGTGACGACCACCGTCTCCACGCCGAGCAGTTCGTGCACGAGTTCCAGGGCGCGTTCGAGGGCGACGTGCTGCTCGCCCACGACCAGGTAGGGGATCCCACGTTCTCTGAGCAGGTCGAGATGCTCCGCCGGGGCCGCCCGCGAGGTGAGCACGAGGGCGTGCCAACCCGCCCAGCTCGGGTCCGGCCACTCGGTGAACTGCAGATCCACCGCGCCCCGTCCGTCAACGACGGCGAACCAGCGCCTGCCCGGAGCGGTGACGACCTCCGCAGGCAGGAAGTGCTCGCCCTCCGGCGGCGGTCCGGACTCCCTGCCGTAGAGGTCGGCGTGTGCCGGGTGGAGGAACGACCCGCTGCCCTCGAGGAGCAACTGGGGGTCGTGTGCCTCCCTGGCCCAGACATAGGGGTCCGCGAGATCCTTGACCACTGCGTTCCAACGCTCGTCTCCGGCCATCAGGTCCACCCCGGGTGCAGGGGCGAGCCGGCCGTCGACCGAGGCAAGGTTGAAGGTGACGACGCGTGGACGTTTCATGGTCACATCGTGCCAGCGAAGCCCCGGTGAAGGCAGTTCGTCAGAGGTCGGGGTTCGTCGCACACGGGATGTCGAGAACTGCGCGTTGGCTCCGCTCCTATCGTGCGCCACGAGAGACGTGGGCCGACGACGAAGGAGTCATTCGATGCCGAAGTATCTGTTGCTCAAGCACTACCGCGGCGGCCCGGACCCGTATCGCCCGGTCCCGCCGATGGACCAGTGGGCGCCCGAGGACGTCGATGCGCACATGACCTTTCTCCGCGAGGTCAGCAGGATGCTCGAGGAGCGAGGCGAGTACGTCAACGCCGAGGCGCTCACCCCGTCGCAGACGTGGGTGCGGTACGGCGGGGTGCGGCGCCGGTGATCACCGACGGACCGCACCCCGAGACCAGTGATCTCGTCGCCGGCTGGTACATGGTCGACGTCGACAGCTTCGAGCGCGCGATGGAGTTGGCGGCCTACGTCTCGTCCGAGCCCGGTCCGGGTGGTGAACCGCTCTACGAGTGGATCGACGTGCGCGAGGTGATGGCCTGATCATGCGGGCCGAGCGGGGACCGGACGACGTCGATCAGGTCGTCCGGTCCCTTGCACCCCAGGTGCTGGCGGGCTTGGTTCGCCGCCGGGAGGATTTCGCCGCTGCCGAGGACGCCGTGCAGGACGCGATGGTCGAGGCGCTCCGCGTCTGGCCCGAGCATCCACCGCGCGACCCCTCTGGGTGGCTCACGGCGGTTGCCATGCGACGCCTTGTCGATGCCCGCCGCAGCGAGTCGGCGCGGCGGCGTCGCGAGGAGACGACCGCCCTCGCGCCAGGCCAAGGCGCCACCGAGCAGGGTGACGACACGCTGCTGTTGCTGTTCTGTTGCTGCCACCCCGACCTTTCGCCAGCGTCGCAGGTGGCGCTCACGCTCCGGGCCGTCGGCGGACTGAGCACGCGCGAGATCGCCGACGCGTTCTTCGTCCCTGAGACGACGATGGCGCAGCGGATCAGTCGTGCCAAGCGGACGTTGCGGGGTCGCGCGTTCACCGAACCCGGTGATCTGGCGGTCGTGCTTCGCGTCCTGTCGCTCGTGTATCACGCCGGGCACGGTCGGCCGAACGACCTGGCCGGCGAGGCGATTCGCCTCACTCGCCAGCTCATGCTGGCCACAACGGAGCCGGACGCTCGCGGGCTGTTGGCGCTGATGTTGCTCCAGCACGCCCGGTTGCCTGCGCGCTTCGACGCCGACGGCCGGTTCGTGCCGCTCGACGAGCAAGACCGGTCGCGTTGGGACACCACCGAGATCGCCGAGGGCGTGGCGATCCTGCAGGGCGCGCTCGGCGAGCAGCGCCCGGGCCGCTACCAGATCCAGGCTGCGATCGCCGCGCTCCATGCCGACGCCATGACCTCGCAGGAGACGGACTGGTCTCAGATCCTCGAGTGGTACGACGAGCTGATCGCCCTGAGTGACGATCCCGATCGCGAGGAGCCCGCCGGGGTGCTCAACCGGGCAGTCGCCGTCGGGCACGTCTCGGGTGCCGCGGCGGGGCTCGCCGAGACCGAACGGGTCGCCGCCGTGCTCGGTGATCGGCAGCAGTGGTATGCCGTCCGTGCCTACCTGTTCGAGCTGCGCGGCGAGTTCGTAGCCGCCGGCGAGGCATACGCGGCTGCCGCTGAACGCGCCACCGAGGTAGCTGAGCGCGATCACCTCGTCCGCCGGTCGGCGCGAGCCCGTGCCCGGTCCGTCCGCACGGACCAGAGCGATCGGGCTAGACGTACCGCAGCGCGTCACCCGCGTTGACACGGGTCGCTCGGCGCACCGGGCCGACGACGACGAGGGCCGCGAGCACGATGGTGGCGGCGAGGACGATGAGGGCTGTGCCGGCGTCGAACACGGTGGCGATCTCGAGCTCCATGATCGTCAACGTCAGCCGCGCGAGACCCCACGACAGCAGGAACCCGAGTGGGAGGCCGAGGACCCACCCGAGGACCGCCTGCACGGCGCTCTCCGCCGCGAACGCGCGGCGAATGTCGCGCGCCCGCGCACCGACACAGCGCAGGATGCCGATCTCGCGGGTGCGGTCGATGACGTTCATCGTGATCGAGTTGACGAGGCCGACCATGCCGATCGCCACCACGACACCGCCGACCAAGGTGATCATGTTGAGGATGGCGTCATTGGCCGCCTTGTTCTCGGCCTTGAGCGCGTGGAGTTCCTCGGGAGCGACCCGATAGCCCGCAGTGGTGAGCGCGTCCTCGACCGCGTTCGTGGAGCGGTCGATGCCGCGGTCGTCGGCGTGGGTCATCGACAACCAGAGCATGTTCGTGGCATCGCTCCACCCGGTGGCTTGTTGCAGCCAGCGGAGGGGCACGTAGAACGCCCGTCCACCGTCTTGTTGGCTGCCGTCGATTCCCACGATCCGAAGGTCCATCTCACCGCCGGTCGTCGTGACGGTGACGGTGTCACCCGGTTCGAGGCTGTTCTCGCGCGCCACGTTCGGTCCGACAACGGCTACCGGCATGCCTTGGCGCGCCTCTTCGGCGTCGTACCAGCGGCCGTCGCGCAGGTCCGGGTGGTAGAGCGCCGTGTCCGTCATCCCGAACGCGTGGTACGTCTCGCCGGCGTGCTCGATCGTGTTCAGCAGCACCGGTTCGACGCGCTCGACGCCGGGGGTTGCCGCCGCGATCTCACGGGCCTCCGCGTCGAGCCGGGGAGCACCGGGTGGTGCATACATGCTCGCGTCCCAGGCGATGAGGGAGTAGTCCTTCTCGAGCGCCTGCCTGAACGAGATCGCCATGTTGAGGAACCCCAGCGCGGTGGCGACGGCGAGCGCGATCTGCAGCGTCGTCGCCGCCGTCCGGCGCTTGTTGCGCACCAGGTTCCGGGCACCGAGCTTGATGGTGCGAGGGAGCAGCCGGGCGTGGAAGAGGAGGCGGTCGATGGGCGACACGCCGAACGTGACCGCCGCACCTTGCTTCTGCAGTGCGTCGCGGACGGGGATGCGCAGTGCCCGCCGGAGTGCGGGCGCGGAGGCACCAACGGTGAGGACCACGGCGAACACGGCGCTGAAGGCGATGACGGGGATGCTCACTGCGAAGCGGCCGGGGACGCCCAGCACGCTGCTCGTCACGAAGCCCGCGATCACGTGCGCGAGCGCAATGCCGATCAGCACGCCGACCACGACACCGAAGCCGGCGAGGTACAACGCGGAGCGGAGGAAGACACCGGCTATCTGCCGGCGACGGCCGCCGATCGCCTTCATCACGCCGATCTCGGCGGTCTGCTCTGCCATGAGGGTGTTCATCGTGTTGGCGATCAGGAACACCGCGGTGATCAGGGCGAGTCCGGCGAGGACGTACACGAACGTGGTCATCTGGTGGGCGAACTCCCGTCCAGGCCAGTCGCCCACGTCACGGATGACGGGGAGGTCGGTGAGAGCGCCAGGCCCGACGTTGGCGTCGAGCCAGGTGTGCAGGCGTGTCACGGTCTCGCTGACCGCGCCTGGCTCTGTGTCGTCCAACCGGAACGCGAGGCTGTTCACCCCGGAAACGCCTGAGAGCGCCCGCACCGTGTCGCTGGTCGCGTACACGATGAGCTGCTTCGGGTGATCCCACGGCCCTTGCCAGAAGGCGAGGCTCCGGGCACCTCCGGACACCTCGAGCGACACGGCGGACCCGTCGGGGGCGACGAGGCGGAGCGGGTCGCCCGCGTCGAGGCTGACATCGACGGCGTTTGCGTTCCCGTCGTCCGCGAGCACCGCGCCGTCGGCAGGGACGGCGCCGCTCGTGATGCGCACGACGTCGATCGACTGAAGTGTGAAGTCGTCGATACCCCACAGCGCCACCGGGATGCGGCGGTCGCCGATCAGCGCTCGAGTGGAGTACCTCACCCGCGCGCTGACCGCGTCGACGTTGGGAATGGTAGCGAGCTCGCGGCCCGTGTCGGCGTCGAACTCCATGTCGCGCACCGGCAGCGTGATGTCGTACAAGTGCGTCTCGCGCACCTCGGCGCTCATGGTGTGATCGATCAGCGTCGGAACGGCGAGCATCCCGGTGCCGGCCACGGCCAGGGCGATCGTGGCGGAGGTGAGGATCGCGCGAGCGCGGCGGCGCCCGAGATCGCGCCACGCCTTGCGAGCCAGCGTCGTGCCCATGATCAGACGCTCCTGAAGTCGCCCACAACGAGACCGTCGCGAATCGTGACGACACGCGGCGAGCGCTCGGCGAGCCCGTTGTCATGGGTCACGTACACGATCGTGGTTCCGACATCGTTCAATCGGGTGAGCAGGCTGAACATCTCGTTCGCAGTGTCGCTGTCGAGGTTGCCGGTGAGCTCGTCGCCCATGAGGATCGGCGGGTCGCTCGCGAGCGCGCGGGCGATCGCCACCCGCTGCTGCTCGCCACCCGACAGCTCGACGGGTAGGTGGTCAGCCTTGTCCGCCAGGCCCACGAGGTCGAGATTGTGGAGCGCCCGCGCCTCTCGCTCACGCGCCGTCCCGACGCGTGCGAACTCCATGGGCAGCACTGCGTTCTCGAGTGCGGTCAGCGTGGGGAGCAGCTGGAAGAACTGGAACACGATGCCGATGTGCCGGCCCCGCCAGGTTGCCAGTTGCTCCTCGTCGAGCGTGTCGATGCGCCGCCCGGTGACGGTCACGGTGCCCGCGGTGGGTCGGTCGATCCCGGAGGCGAGGTTCAGAATCGTCGTCTTGCCGCTGCCGGACGGTCCGACGATCGCCACCATCTCTCCGGGTTCGATGGCGAGGTCGACGCCTCGCAAGGCTCGGTAGGAGAGCTTGCCCGTCCGGTACTCCTTCTCGACACCCGTCAACCGGATGATCGCGGTGTCCGTCCTCGGCGCGACCTCCTCTGGAGTGGCGCTCGTCCGCGCGGTCACGATGGTCCTCCTTGAACGAGATCGGTCCGGGGCCGAGCAGGATCCTGCGAACGGGCTCCTTGGTGGCGATGGCTGCCGGCGAGTTGCTCGAGCGCGTCGGCGGCGGCTGTCGGTCCACCCGCGGAGGCGAACGCTGACTCGATCCGCTCGGCGCCCGGACGTCGAGCGATCGCGGTCCGGACGGCGGCCCGGAGCCGCGCCGGGTTGAGCTTGGCGGCGGGGAGGCGGACGCCCGCACCGGCGACCTCGACGCGCCGCGCGACCTCCGGCGTGCCGAAGTGAGTCCGAGCCTGCCAGTCGGTGGGTTCGAAGCGCGCCAACTCCGGCGCGAGCGGCGCGGCGTCGATGCCGACGCTTCGCAGGAGTCGGCCTCTGCGACACCGGTGCGTACAGCGACGCGATGACCGCGGCGCTTCAGCTCCAGCAGTGTCGACACGAGCGGATACAGCCGTCCCGGAGCCGGTTCGACATAGGCGAGGAACGTGGCCATCGTCATACCTCCGCGGTCGAGCGGAGTGGCCTGCGCCCCCGGATGCGCGCCAGCTCCGAGGAGCAGCGCGGCGGTGGCGCCGACGGTGGCCAGCATGTGCGCGAGCAAGTACGAGCCACTGCGACAGCCACCTCCTGGGGGACCACCAGGTCTCGTTCTCAGTGTGCGCCCGGCAACACCGGCCCTCAAGGGACCAAGGGCCCCGCGCCGGACGGTCGCGCTCTGGGACGAATGCGGTCGGGGGTTGGGCGTTGACTGCGTTGTGTGGCCGCACGATGCCCGGCGGGTCGAAGTTCAGGTGTTGCTGAACGGGCCTCAGAGGACCTCGACGTTGCATCGGGCCCCGGGAGCGCCGGCCAGTCGAGCGTCCCCAGTCAGCAAGCTCGTCGCCATGAGTTCGGCGAGCGCGATGTAGGCGGCGTCGTAGATCGTGAGGTTGTGCCGCAGTTCCCAGCAGCGAGCGAGCAACGGCGCGTGCGGGGCGCGCTCGAGTCGGAGCGCATCGAGGTCGTCCAACGCGAGTTGCGCACGTCGCTCATCGAGTTCGCCCGCGACGACGAGCCTTCGACAGGCCGAGGCCACTTCGAGGTCGATCACGTGGGGGGCGGCGAGTCGCTCGTCGCGCAGCCTCGCGCGCACACGGTCCCCGTCGGGTCCGTCATCGGCCAGTCCGGTCACGATGATGCTGGCATCGACGACGATCACCGAGCGTCGCGTTCGGCGCGTACCGCCTTCACCGCGGATCTCAGCGAGACGCGACCGCCGGCCCGCCCGCCGGCTCGATCGAGGACCTCGTTCAACGTGGGCGTGTTCGTGTCCTCGGTGAGTCGGGCCAGGAGGTACTCCTGCAGGGACATCCCCGCCTCCGCCGCCCGTCGACGCAACGTGGCATGGACTGCGTCGGGAACGTCCTTGACCTGGATGCTCGGCATGAGGTCATAGGTTAGCGCCAATTTGGCGCCACGACATGCCTATCGGCGCCACCTCGCAATCGGCGGCAGGTGACGCCCTTCCGCGCTCCACGCACGCGTGGTTTGGGGTAGCTCGACGCATCGGCCGGTGGGTTCAGGCCGGTGGGTTCAGGCCGCTGGGTTCAGGCCGGCACGTACGTTCCCTGTACGTTCACGGTGACGTTGATCCGGTCGCGGGTGCCGATCTCGCTGGTGACGTCGCCGAGACCGAGCCAGCCGATCAAGATCTCTTGGTGCTCGACCCGGAGCCGCGCGCAGCCCTTGCTCTGCGGGTTGGTCGGTACGTTGTTCGCGCCGTGAATGGCTTGCCCGCGATCGAAGTAGA
The DNA here is from genome assembly GCA_050248955.1 of Acidimicrobiia bacterium. Lineage (GTDB taxonomy): Bacteria > Actinomycetota > Acidimicrobiia > Acidimicrobiales > Ilumatobacteraceae > JBFWRK01. The sequence continues at coordinate 557,708 of JBFWRK010000001.1, read as the reverse complement.
TCGGCTTGTACATGTTGCCGTTGAGCGGGTTGTCGTTGGCGGCAGGGTAGATGGTGCTGTTGTGCCATCCCCCGTTGCCGAGCGCCGGGTTGAACCGGAACGCTCGTGAGCGGTCCTGGTCGCGGGTCTCGTGGCCGGGCTCGCCCGTCGACGTCGGGAACACGAACGTCAACCGGGTGGTTCCCTCGCCGACGAACATGATCTGGCACGTTTGGTCGATGAGGATCCACCGTTCCGACAGGATCGCCGATGTGAACGGGATCGGTAGCGTCGTGGCCGCCATCAACATCTGCTCCTCGGAGCTGCCGGCGAGCATGTCGGCCGTGCTGACGGGCAGCCCCAATGCCAGTCGGGCGGCGCACAGGCGCTGGCGGGTGACCGGCCCGGAGATGCCGTCGACCAGCAGTTCGGGCGTGCCGAGGCCGGCGAACAGTGCGTTGAGCTGTCGCTGCTGCGCCTCGACCGCCGCCAACGTCGCGATCGCAACGGCGTCGGCCTCCGTGCGCTGCTCGCCGGTGATGTCGTTCAATCCGTTCGCGACGCAGACGTCGAGGTAGTCGCCGGGATCGATGTTGTCACCGACGACACCGTTCTCGGTGCGGATCGCCGGCACCGTCACGGTGTCGTCGTCGAAACGGTCTGCGATCAGGCTCAGCGATTCGCCTGCAGCAACCTCGACGACGCAGGCGGGATCGAACACGGTGAGCGCAGGCACCACCGACGTCGGCACGGTCGTGGTCGTCGGTGCGACGGTGGTGGTCGTAGTCGCCTCGACGGTCGTCGCCGGCGGCCTCGTAGATGTCGACGGCGGCGAACTGGTCCTGGTGCGCGCCGGCGACGAGGTGGTCGTCATCGCGCGGGGTTCCGCTTCCGTGGAAGACGTCGACTCTCGGTCGATCTCGACGGTCGCCGAGCTGTCGCTGCCAGACGCGGCGTCGGTGTCGGCGCTCAGCGCCTCGCTCGTCGACGTGGGCATCCGCGTTGCCGATCCGCTGACGATGCCCTCGTCAGCGCACGCGCTCGCCATCGTCATCACGCCGACCAACACCGCGACCGGCACCCGTCTCGCCAACATGCACAGAGGGTATGCACGACGGGCGGACGTTTGGCATCGACCAGCCCTGTTGCGTGACGGTGATCGCGTGACGGTTTCGCGCTCGTCCCTGTGAACGGATGAACGAGGCAGCGCGCTCGAGCAGAACGCCACATCTCGTGCGCAGGTCAGTGCGTCGGCCGGGGTGCGGTGGCTCGAGCAGCTTGGGCGGTGTGATGGGCGATCGCTTGAACGATTGTGTCCCAGTCGGCTCGGTCGACGCCGTGGCCGGCTCGGTCGAGCGCCAGCAGCGTTGCGTGGGGGATCTCTTCGGCGAGCGCCACGCCGTGTGCGACTGGGAACATCGGGTCGGCGGTGCCGTGGATGACCAGCGTGGGCGCGGTGATCGTGGAGAGATCCGGATCGGACCGGTCGTCGTGCGCGAGAACGTCGTGGTTCTGCAATGACGCGACGTTGACGGCGCGCTCGATGTCGCGCCAGACCAGGTCGCGTAGCGCCGCTTCATCAAGCGGCCGCTGACCTCCGGCGAGGAGACGCGAATAGCCGACGAGGTATTCGACGACCGAGTCGCGGTTCGACCAGTCGACCTCAGCCTCTGCCGCGAACCGGCTGAACTCTCCGGTCGGCGGCGGGAGCCCCCGGTCGCCCGGCGTGGCGGGAGAGCTGCTGATGAGCACCAGCGAAAGGACGCGATCGGCGAAGTCCAGGGCCAGGAGTTGCGCGAAGGCGCCACCAGCCGAGACGCCGACCACGTGCGCAGCCGGGAGACCGTAGGCATCGAGCACCCCGGCGGCATCGGCCACCAGGTCGGTTCCGCTGTAGCCGGGGTTTCCCGGTTCGTACGTAACCGACCGGCCGGTGTCGCGGTGGTCATAGCGGATCACGAACCGCCCGCGCTCGGCGAGCTGCTGACAGAAGCCCTCCTCCCACCACAGCATCGAGCCGCCGAGACCCATCACGAGAAGAATCGGCGGATCGGTCGACTCTCCGAACACCTCCGTGCACAACTCCACGCCGTTCGCCTGGATCATGCGCTCGGCCATGTCGCCTCCTCACGTTGCCAATCTGGCCGCCTCGGCCACGAAGTCTCCTCGTTGTCAGACTGGCCCAACCCCCCGAATCCATCGGTTGGGCGAATCTCATCTGGAAATCGGTCAAAGCAATGGAACCGCGGCGCTGGGCGCGGTGCCGCAGCCGTCAGGGTCTCCCAGAACGCGCCACCGCCGGAGCGTGCTGAGCATCCCCGAGCTGCCGGACGGTCGCGCTGGGACGAACGCGAGCGGGCCTGGGCGCTGACGGCGTTGGGTGGCCGGCAGCCCTGTGTGGTCGCGCCGGTGCTCGAGGTTGGTGGGTGGTCAGCCGCCGGTGATGAAGGCGGCGACGACGTAGGCGGCGTGACGGTCGAAGTCTTGGCGGCGCCGGTCGTAGATCGTCGTGGTTCTCGGGTCGGCGTGGCGGGCGGCGAGTTGCACATCGCGTAGCGGCACCCCGGCGTCGAGGGCGGCCATGATGAACGCAGCCCGAAGCATGTGCGGATGCACGAGGCCGAGCCCAGCCCGTTTTCCGATCGCCCGTACCCGGCGGTCGGGGATGCTCGTCGGCGCCGACGGACCGAGTGGTATGGGGCACCGACATAAGGGCTGTTCCCGAGTGGTCTCTCGTCGGCGGGCTCGGGTTACGGCGCTCCGTAATGTGCGGCTCTGCCCGGATCTCGAGTGCACTGGTTTGCCGGTTGAGGGCGGCATGGCACGGGCGACGCACTCGCGGTATCGGACGGATTGGCTCGCTGTCGACCCGTGTGCAGATCGGGCGAGACCCCACTCAGCCGCGACTGGTTGCCGATCTCGGGGAGCCGATCGGATGACCCGGTCCTTTCCTACGACTGAATAACGTCCGCCGGGATCGATTGTCCCTTGTCACTCACGATGACGCGGAGCTCGTAGTTGTTGCCATCGTTGGGAGCCATGAAGGCCTCGACCCTCCAGGCGGCGTGTTGTCGAACGAGTGGAGTCCCGTGTGTGATCGTGGCGCTCTCGCTTTCACCCTGGGTGTAGGTACCCGCCGGGACATTGCCACCCCTCTTCGACGGGACGGCGGCGAGCGCCACCGGCCAGCCGAGAACCGTCTTGAACAGCATCCAGTAGTCGCCCTCGGAGATGCTGTTGGCTGAGCCTGGTTCCTCGATGAGGTGCAGCTGTGGATCGCACAGGAGAACGAACTTTGAAGCTGATCTGGTGTTGAACTTGACTGAGCATCCGACTACGAATCCCGCATTAGGATCGTCGCCGATTTGGTAGCAGATGAGCAGTTGAAGGATGTCGGATTCGATTCTGTGGTCGATTGCAAACGTGCTGCCGTCGATGTTGCCCTTCTTGAGGAGCTGATCGCTTGCCAAGGGCGCCTTGAGGGTATTGACGTTCTCCGTGCCCATGCCGCCGGGGCTCCAGTCGCTCCCGACCATGGTGCGTGTCCAGCGGTGCGTGAGGGGATTCACGTGAAGGTTCGCGACCTCAACGTCGACGAGTATCGCTTCGTCGGTCGGGTGGGGCAATGTGTCCGTGATCGTTTTGAAAGCGGTGGCCAAGTCGGTGAAGGAGATCTCCATGAGGAAGACCGTAGTGCAGCTCAGGGTCGTGCCGTTCCCGTCGATCTTGCGCCGGCGTGTCGAGTCGGCAGGCCGAGCCGCACCTTCCTGCTGCCACGCCCGCGCCGCGGCGAGGTCCGACAGAATGCGGCCGCGACTAAAGAGGTATGGGTTGGTTCGATGGCACCTGCCGGGTGACTGACCCCATTCCCGTTCATTGACCGTCAGCCAGCTTGACGCGCCGCCCACAGCTCTGTTGGCGCCACACGGGCGAAGGGCCGGTCTGGCTCCCGATACGACGAATCATCGGTGCGCAAGCACCCGCGCGGTAGCCGTTGAGCGCGAGCGCAACGAGCATCCCATACCGCTCGGTCAAACCGTCCAATCGACCGTTGCCTAGGTGCCGTTGAAGGACGCTCGCGTAACCTGCCGACAGCCATCACCGCCACCGAACGGCGAGTGCGTTGGCTGCCGAACCTCGGCTCAGGAGTTGGTCGCCAGCACGCAGACCGCGGGAACCGGGTCCAGCTCCAGGATCTCCTGGCGGATCTGACGGAAGCCGGCCTGGGCGAGTTGTCCGGTGATCCTGGCCGCGGCTTCCATCGACGTCGCACGGGTGGCGCCGCCGTGACGAGGGAGATGGGTCACCGCGATGGTGCCTCCCGGTGCCATGTGTTCGCGGAGCCGCACGAACACCGAGACCGGGTCCTTCCAGAAGAGCCACACGTTGCACGAGAAGACCTTGTCGAACGTGCCGAGGTCGTCGGGGAGCGCCGCGGCATCGCCGACACGGAGATCGGGTTCGATGCCACCATCGAGCGCCCGGAGCCGACGAGCTGCCATCTTCCGCATCGTCTCGGAGTGGTCGAGCCCGACGAGCCGACCGGTCGTGATCTGGCGAAGGGCTGCCTCGAGTCCGAGTCCTGGCCCGTAACCGAGCTCGAGCACACGATCATCCGGCTGCACATCGAGCAGGCCGACCGTCCAGGCGCTGCGCTCCTGGTTCGACGACCGCTTCGACATGATCCGTCCGGCGAGCACGCCGAGCGGGCCGCGGGGCAGTCGGAACTGATCGAACAGCGTGGCCTTGAGGCTCATCGAACACTCTCCTCGTCGAGCGCGGCGCGAACGGCGACCAGCACGGCGGTCGCCGCCACGACGTCGTGGTCATCGATGCCGGTCATGCGCTGATCGAGCAGCCGGCGCTCGCGCTGGTGCATCGAGTCGATGGTCGCCGCGCCCGATTCCGTGAGCGCGATGAGCTGGGAACGACGATGCGCGGGGTTCGTTGCTCGCTCGACCAGACCGGCATCCGTCAGCGAGTCGACGATCCCCTGGATGTGCTGTCTGGTCACGTACCGAGCGCGGGCGATGTCGGGAACCGACGTTGGGCCGGTGCGGCGCAGGAACTCGAGCACCGCCCGCCCGGGGACGGAGACGCCGGTGTCGGCGTGGAGCTCTTCGGCCGTCCGCACGAGCCGATGGTTCAGCAGGCGGACCTCGTCCATCAGTCGGAGCAACGTCGAACGCATGACAGTCAAACTGTCACAATGACAGGTTGGTTGTCAAGACCGAGGGGCTGGCGGCACCGTGCCCGCGCTGGTTGCTCAGTACCGGTGCACCGAGTCGGGTTCGCTCGCGAGGTAGGACGTGATCGCCGCCCGCCGGAAGCAGAGGTGCATGTCCGTCGCGGTCCACGTGACGGTGCGGTCGCCGACGATCGTGAACTCGGGGAAGCGATCGCGGTAGGCGGCGAGCGCGGCGGCGCTCAACGGCTCGCGCAGCTCGATCTCGAACTCGTAGGGCGGCGGGAGCTCGGGCAGCGCGATCTCGTCCAGCCGCTGCAGCGCCCGCTCGGCCGCCTCGGCGATGATCCGCCGCGCGCGAGCGGGCGGGATGATGGTGCCTGCGGTGTGCGAGAGCGCGTGCTTCACGATCGCCTCCTCGATGCCGGGGACGAAGCGGCCGAGGCGGGCGCAGGCGACCTGGTCGCTCGAGATCAGCACCGTCGGTACACCGAACGCCGCCGCCACGGTGGCGAAGATCTCACCCTCGCTGATGAGGGAGCCGTTGCACTTGACCGTCTTGTAGGAGCCGTACGAGATCGTGTGCGCGCAGATCCCCGGGTAGTCGCCCGCCGCAGCGTGGTGACCGACGAGGAAGACCGCGTCGAAGGAGTCGTCGAGCGCGGCCATCGTCGTCGCACCGCCGCGCGGCAGGCCGCGGACGACATCGACGTGCGGGTCGATCTCGTCGAGGAGCAGGTTGCACAACATCTCGACGCCGTGGTTCTCTTCGACCACGAACTCGATCGCACCTGCCCGGCGGGCACCCGCGACCGCGGCGTTGACGTCCGCCGTCATCCACGATCGGGCACGCTGGTAGTCCTGCCCGCGAGTGACGACGTCCTCCCACCTCGTGACACCGCTGACGCCCTCCATGTCGACGGAGATGAACACACGCACGGCGTGAGTGTCGCAGACGTGGCACCATCACGATGATGCACAACCGACGTGTCACTGCGCTCGCGCTCACCCTCGCCTCGGCCGTTGTCGCGGCATGCTCGCCCGGGGACGGCACCACGGCGCCGACGACGAATGCAGCGACCGTCGAGACGACGACCGCGACGACCGTGCCCGCCACCACGACGACCGTCGGGGCCGAGCCGGCGGACTTCTCGCTACGCCCGAGCGTCGAGCAGCTGTACGTGCTCGACGCGGAGCCAGGCACAGCCCTCGACCTGCTCGACGCGGCCGGGGCGATCGTCGCTTCGGCCGTGGCCGACCAGGACGGCGCGCACCTCTTCCGCGCGATCCCGGCCGGCGAGTACTCGGTGATGTCGGCGGATGCGGAGCCACCACAGCAGACGGACCAGGTCGAGGTGATGGCGCTCGGCGACGTCCCGGACCAGTCGCTCTACGACGACCAGACCATCGAGCCGGGCTTCGGGTACATCGAGACCCGCGACGGCACCACGCTCTCGGCCAACGTGACCCTTCCCGGCCCCGTCGAGGGCGGCCCGTACCCGACCGTCGTCGAGTACTCCGGCTACTCGCCGAGCAACCCCGACGACACGACCTTCGCCCAGCTGTACACGACGCTCGGGTACGCCTACGTCGGGGTCAACATCCGCGGCTCCGGTTGCTCGGGTGGGTCCTACGGCTTCTTCGAGCCGATCCAGGGCCTCGATGGCTACGACGTGATCGAGACGATCGCCGCCCAGCCGTGGGTCGAGCACGGCACGGTCGGCATGGTGGGCATCTCGTATCCCGGCATCAGCCAGCTGTTCGTCGCCCGCACGCAGCCGCCGCACCTCGCGGCGATCACGCCGTTGTCGGTCCTCGACGACAGCTACCGCGGCACGCTCTACCCGGGCGGCATCCTCAACACGGGCTTCGCCGTCGCGTGGACCGAGGAGCGCCAGCGCGAATCGGAGCCGTTCGGGCAGGCGTGGTCGCAGGATCAGGCGGACAGTGGCGACGAGGTGTGCCGCGACAACCAGGAGCTGCGCGGCCAGAACCAGGACCTCATCGGCATGATCCGGGACAACGCGTTCTACGACCCGGCGATCGGGGATGCGATCGCACCGGCGACCTTCGTCGACGACATCGAGGTGCCGGTGTTCCTCGCCGGCGCATGGCAGGACGAGCAGACGGGTGGTCACTTCCCGGCGATGATCGACGAGTTCACGTCGTCGCCGCACGTCTACGCCACGATGGTCAACGGCACGCACACCGAGTCGTTGAGCCTGGCGATCTTCCCGCGCTACGTCGAGTTCCTCGACCTCTACGTCGCGCGGCGGACACCATCGCTCGCGCTCGCGTCAGCCGTTGCGCCGCTCCTCTCCGGGTCGGTCACCGGCATCGACGGGCTCAGCATGCCGACCGACGACCGCTTCGAGGGACTGTCGTACGACGACGCGCTCGCACTGTTCGAGTCCGATCCACCGATCCGGATCCTCTTCGAGGAGGGCGCCGCTGCGGGTCAGCCGGTGGGTGCGCCGCTCCCCCGGTTCGAAGCGAGCTTCGACGCCTGGCCGATTCCGGGTGCGCGCGCCGAGCCGTGGTACCTCGGTCCGGGCGGCGTGCTCGGTGACGAGCCGGACGACACCCCAGCCGTCGCACAGCCCGCCACGTCGTACATCGCCGATCCCGACGCTGTTCCCGACACCTTCTACGAGGGCTCGTCGAGCGGGGTGTGGGCTGCGGCACCGACCTACGACTGGGAGCCGAACCCGGCGCGCACCGCGGCGTCCTGGATCAGCGCGCCGCTCGATGCGGACACCGTCGTCATCGGCCCCGGGTCGGTCGACCTCTGGGTCAACGCCACGGCCGAGGACACCGACATCGAGGTCACGCTGAGCGAGGTCCGCCCCGACGACAACGAGGTCTACGTCCAGAGCGGCTGGCTGCGGGCCAGTCAGCGGGCGCTCGCCCCCGACGCCACCGAGCTGCAGCCGGTGCACACGCACACGGAGGCCGACGCGGAGCCACTCCCCACCGACGAGTACTCGGCGGTGCGCGTCGAGCTCTTCCCGGTCGCGCACGCGTTCCGCGCCGGATCCCGGGTGCGGATCACGGTCGACGCGCCCGGCGGCAATCGTCCCGTGTGGGCGTTCGAGACGATCGCCGACGGCGAGACCGTGGGGATCGCCCACGACGCGGAGCACCGGTCGCGCCTCGTGCTGTCCGTCGTCGACGGCGTGACCGTGCCCGCCGAAGTGCCGGCGTGCGGATCGTTGCGCGGCCAGCCCTGCCGGCCGTACACGGGGAGCTGACGATGAGCGTCCATGCCGTCTTCGAGGTCCGCATCGTCCCCGGTGCCGCGCCCGATGCGGTCGAGCGTTACGAGCAGTACCGGGCGGCCGTGCCTGCGCTCATCGAGCGCTTCGGCGGGCGCTACCTGGCGCGGGCGGTGACCGGTGAGGCGCTCGAAGGTCCGGCACCCACCGAGCCGACGAGATGGCACCTGATCGAGTTCCCCGACGCCGCATCCGCGCATGCCTTCTGGGACTCGCCCGAGTATCGAGCGCTGGCGCCACTGCGCGAAGGCGCGGCCGAGGTGCGCGCGGTCCTGCTCGGCCGCTGACCTCGTTGGCAGGGCGTGGACGCGCACCGCGCCGCTGTCAGGCCCCGCCGCGATCATCCAGTCGGAGCGGATGCGAGTGGTCCCAGTCGCCGACCAACGCACGGATCGCGGTCAGGAGCACCAGCGGTTGATCGAGCATCGGGTGATGGCCGGCCTCAGGGAGCTCGATCACCGGCGCGACCCGTCCGAGCGCCTCGTACATCTCCGCCCGGATGCCCGGCGTGATGAGCCCGTACTGCGAGCGCAGGAGCGCATAGCGACACCTGACGCGCGGCAGGTAGGGCTTCGCGATCCCGCGCATGCTGTCACCGAACGACTCGAAGACGGCGCGGTCGAACTTCCACTGCCAACCGCCGTCGACCGCGCGGAGGGACCGCCGCGCGACGTGGTCGATCACGTAGTCGAGGTTGTTGCGCTGCACTGGCACCGTGCGGAAGCGGCGGAGCGCGTCGTCGATCGTGGCGTAGGTGCGCGGCCGCCCGAACGCGTCCTTCGTCTGGTACGAGCGCACCTCGGCGTCGGGCTCCGTCACCGGGGAGTCGCAGATGATCACGCCGTCGAGCCGGTCCGGGTGCAGCGCCGCGGTCGCGATGGTGACGAAGCCACCCATGCTGTGGCCGATCACGACCGGGCGGCCCACGACGCCACCGGCCTCGGCCACCGCGAGCACCTCGTCGGTCCACTGCGCGAGCTCGTACCGGGGCCGGTGCTCGCTGTCGCCGTGACCCGACAGGTCGATCGCGAGCACTCGGAACTCATCGGCGAACCGGGCGGCCACATGCGTCCACCAGTGCGCCTGCGCCCCACCGCCGTGCACGAACACGAGCCCGCGGCGCCCTGCTTCACCCCAAGCGACGTAGTGGATCGATGCTCCCCCGACGACGACCTCGCCGTCGGTGAACGGCACCTCCAGCGCCCGCCGGAACCACCGCGGCGCGTCAGGATGGATCGGGATCGTCGACACGCTGCCGGTGCACCGGGTCAGTACGAGCCGCCGAGCTTGGTGTGGTCCCAGCTGACCGTTCGCTCGACCTCGAACACCACGCCGATCCGCTTCTTCGCCTGCGCTTCGAGGTGGGGCAGCGCGGCATCGCTGAGCACACCCTCGCCGTTGTAGCGCACGCCGACCTGCTTGCCGATCTCGAGGATCTCGTCGTAGCCCTCGACGAGCCGACCCTCGCCGACGAGCTCGACGCCGCGCAGCTCGTTGTACGTGTCGCCCGACTCGACGAGCCCGGTCATCTTCGGGTCGCGGCGCAGGTTCATGATTTTCTGGCTCTTGCGGAACGTCCAGAAGACGATCTTGCCGTCGCGCACGGCGAACCACATCGCCACGAGGTGCGGATGACCGCTCACACCGATCGTGGCGACGTTGAGGATCCGCTGGTCGTCGAGGAACGCCTCGATCTCGGCGGGGGACATGGAGATCTCGGAGCGACGGCTGGCCATGCGGGCACGCTACGCGCCGACGCCGCCCAGGTCAGCACCGACCGAGACGGCGGTTCAGAACGCGACGCTGCGCAGCAGCTCGTGGGCGACCGGGCACTCGGGCGACCCGGTGTCACCCGGCGCAGGCACGATCCCGTCCGGGCCGGCGACGTGCGAGATCAGGCCCATCGGCACGTACTCGTCCTCGAGGTCCCACGGCTCGCCTGCCGCGGCGAGCTGGTCGAGCATGTGCTGCCACATCGCCCCCGGAAGGCGCCGGCCGACGCCGGCGACGAGCCACACCGGCACCTCGGCGCAGTAGGCGGCCGCAGCAGCGGCGCGGCTGCCGGTCGGGGCGAGCACTCCGTCGGAACCGATGGCGCTCGCCTCCACGAGGACGAGATCGGCGGCCGCCGCCGCAGCACCGATGCCGGCCGGCGAGACGATCTCGGCACCCACGTCGCTGCGCTGGAGCCGTCTCGCGAACCCGCCGCCATCGGCACAGTCGGCGGCGAGGACGCAGATGTCGCCTCGGCGCACGATGGCGTCGGCGGCGAGATCCGGCCATCCGACCACGCACACCGTGGCGTCTTCGGGGAGCTGATCGACCAGCACGTCGGCCGTGCGATCGGCTTCGATGAGGTCGACGGCCAGCCACGACTCCTCGAACGGATCCGCTGCGGTCAACATCCGCGAGCAGAGCCACCACAACGGGCCCGACGTGGGATGGCGCTCGACGATCCGCCGACAAGCCGTGACCAGCCCAGAGGGTTCGAGGCGCAACCCGCGCAGCGCTGTCGCTGTCTCGCGCGTCAAGATCCGCTGATCGGCGCCTGACGCACGGGCGACGAAGCGAAGCCGCTCGATCGGGTGCATTTCCGTGACGCTACCCCTACCGCGCTACCGTCGCACCCCGTGGCGATGAACCCCCCGGCCGACCTCGTGCTGACTCCGCTCGGTGGTGATCCGCGACCTCTCGAGGAGTGGCTCACGACGTTCCACATCGCTTCGGTGGTGCTCGATCCCTACACGAACGAGAGCTCGTGGGTGCTCGAGACAGCTGTCCGCATCCTCGATGCGTTCCGCGGCGCGGCAGTGCGGGTCAACCTGCTCATCACCTGCGGAGCGGACGAAGCGCGCGAGTACCTCGGTCCGCTCGCGGACCAGTTCCTCGTGTTCCTCGACCCCGACCGCATCGCCGTGAAGGCGCTCGGACTGGAGCGGCTGCCGGCGTTCGTCTTCATCCGCATCGACGGCACCGTGGCCGCGTCGGCCGAGGGCTGGAACCCGCACGCCTGGCGGGACGTCGCCGAGGCGATCGCCACGGCGACGGCATGGTCCAAGCCGGCGATCCCGGTGGCCGGCGACCCGGTCGCCTTCGCGGGCACCCCCGCACTCGGCTGAACCTCGGCCGTCGGCGAGCATCGTCGGTGAGCGTCGTCGGCGCGATCCCCACCCGTTCTCCGCTCCCATCCGGACATCCAACGACCTCGCCCGATCAGAGACCGGGGCTGGTGACGCCGATGAGCAGAGAAACGGCGTGGGCAGGCAGGAGGGGATTCCGTGAAGCTCGGGGCGCGGGCATAGCGTTGACCACATGCCGGACTTCGAGTTCACCGAGCTCCTCCCCCTCGGGCACGACGACACGCCGTACCGACTCCTCACGACCGAGGGCGTGTCGACCTTCGCCACCCCGCACGGCGAGTTCGTCAAGGTCGAGCTCGAAGCGCTCAGGCTGATCACCCGCGAGGCGATGCGTGACATCGCCCACCTCCTCCGGCCCGGCCACCTCCAGCAGCTGCGCAACATCCTCGACGACCCCGAAGCGAGCGCGAACGACCGGTTCGTCGCGCTCGACCTCCTGCGGAACGCGAACATCGCAGCCGGCGGCGTGCTGCCGATGTGCCAGGACACCGGCACGGCGATCGTCAAGGCGAAGAAGGGCCAGTTCGTCTTCACCGACGGAGGCGACGAGGCCGCGATCGCCGAAGGCGTGTTCGACACCTACCTGACGAGCAACCTGCGCTACAGCCAGATGGCGCCGATCGACATGTACGAGGAGCGAAACACCGGCAACAACCTGCCGGCGGAGATCAAGATCTCGGCGATCGACGGCGACGTCTACAAGTTCCTGTTCATGGCGAAAGGTGGCGGCTCGGCGAACAAGAGCTACCTGTTCCAGGAGACGAAGGCGCTGCTCAACGAGAGGACGCTGCTGCCGTGGATCTTCGAGAAGGTGAAGACGCTCGGCACGGCGGCGTGCCCGCCGTACCACCTCGCTGTCGTCATCGGCGGGACGTCGGCCGAGACCGCGCTCGAGACGGCGAAGCTGGCGAGCGCTCGGTACCTCGACACCCTCCCGACGACCGGCTCGCTGCACGGCCACGGCTTCCGTGACGTCGAGCTCGAAGCGAAGGTGCTCGCGCTCACGCAACAGACGGGCATCGGCGCGCAGTTCGGCGGCAAGTACTTCTGCCACGACGTCCGCATCATCCGCCTCCCCCGCCACGGCGCGAGCTGCCCGGTCGCGATCGCCGTGAGCTGCAGCGCCGACCGCCAGGCGCTCGGCAAGATCACCCGCGACGGCGTGTTCCTCGAGCAGCTCGAAACCGATCCGGCGCACTTCCTGCCCGAGACCACGCACGACGATCTCGAGGACGCGGACGTCGTCCACATCGATCTCACCCGCCCGATGGACGAGATCCGGGCGACGCTCGGCAAGTACCCCGTGAAGACCCGGGTGATGCTCACCGGCCCGATGGTCGTCGCCCGCGACATCGCCCACGCGAAGATCAAGGAACGCCTCGATGCCGGCCTGGGCATGCCGCAGTACCTGCATGATCACTGCGTCTACTACGCGGGTCCGGCGAAGACGCCGGCCGGCATGGCATCGGGGTCGTTCGGCCCGACGACGGCCGGGCGGATGGACTCCTACGTCGACGAGTTCCAGGCTGCCGGCGGATCGCTCGTCATGCTCGCGAAGGGCAACCGGAGCCGTCAGGTCACGGACGCCTGCAAGGCGCACGGCGGCTTCTACCTCGGCTCGATCGGCGGGCCTGCGGCGCGCCTCGCGCAGGACTGCATCACGAAGGTCGAGGTGCTCGAGTACCCCGAGCTCGGCATGGAAGCGGTGTGGAAGATCGAGGTGCACGACTTCCCCGCGTTCATCGTCGTCGACGACAAGGGCAACGACTTCTACGAGCAGGTCAGCCGCCCGCTCGGCACGCCGGTCGATCTCGGCTGAGCGGGAGCGTCGAACCGGGACGGATGTCGCCGTGTCGATGACGCTGCAGGCTCCTCCTCCCGGTCAGCGATGCGCAGCGTTGATGAACGCGCGCATCTCGCGGCGCAGGTCGGGGCCCGACGGTTGATAGGCGATCTCCGTCACGCCCGCTTCGCCGAGCTGTTCGACGCGCTCGCGCACGGCCGAGGCGGTGCCGCTCAGGGTCGTCAGCCCGACGGCGATCTCGCCGGTGATGATCAACCGGTCGATGTCGTTCAGCTCCGTGAGATGCCCGCGATGGATCGCGAGATGGCGCACCTCGCCAGGCACCCGCTCGATCGCCTCGGTCCATTCGCCAGCACCGGGGAGCCTGGCGAGCACATCACGACGTTGCTCGTAGAGCGCGTGGTAGGCGACGGCCGCCGCCGGTCCTGCCGCTTCGCGGACCCGCTCGCTCGACGGCGCCTCACCGTCGTCGAGCACGGTCCCGAACGCGAGCAACGCAGACCACTCGAAGCCGGCGACGGGTGAGTTCGAGAACACGCCGGCGCCGAGCTCCGTCGCGGCGGCCAAGCCCTTCGGCCCGGACGCACCGACCAGCCATGGCACCTCGATCGGGCGCGCCGGTGCCTGCCCGTCCCCGTGCAGCATCGCGACGGCAGCGTCGTCGATCGTCACGGTTTCGCCGCGCAACAGCGCCTGCACGTCCTTGACGTAGGCGACCACGTCGCTCCACTTCATCGGTCGCAGTCCGAGCGCCCGCCGGCCGGTGAAGCCGGAGCCGACGGCGTACGCCGTGCGCCCGGCGGCGAGCGACTCGAGGTGCAGGATCGCGCTCGCCGTCGCGAGTGGGTGGCGGAGGCTCGGGATGAGGACCGCCGGCCCGAGCCCGACGCGTTCGGTACGCGACGCGCACAGCGCGAGCGTCATCCAGACGTCGAGCTGCAGCGCCGGTGTGTCGTACACCCAGACGCGTCCGTAACCGAGCTCCTCCGCGTACACGGCCAGATCGGGAGTCTCGGTCGTCGGTGGGAGCGCGACCGACAACGAAGGGGTCACAGCACGCTCTTCAACACATCGCGAGTGGCCTCGACCTCGTCCAGGTTCGCGCCGAACTCGACCGCGGCGAAATCGGTGACGCCGATGCTGGCGAGCGCGCCGATGCGATCGGCGACCTCGTTCGCAGCACCAACGATCGCGATGTCGGCCGGCCCTGCCGCGCCCTCCTTGTCGAGCATCGCCCGATAGCTCGGCAGCTGCCCGTATACCGCGAACACCTTGGCAGCGCGCTCGTGCGCCGCGTCGACATCGTTCGTGACGCACACGGGCAGCGCGGCGACGATGCGAGGCGCCGAGCGTCCCGCCTCTTCGGCGGCAGCGGTGATCGTCGGGATGATGTGCGCCGACAACGTCGCCGGTCCGGTGCACCAGGTGATCGTGCCGTCAGCGAGCCGTCCGGCGACCTTCAGCATCTGCTCGCCGAGCGCGGCGACGACGACCGGGAACGGGGTCGCGCCGGAAACCGTCAGCCCGGCATGGGTGCTGTACAGCTCGCCGGAGACGCTTGCTGCCTCACCGCGGGAGAGTGGTCCGAGCACCTCGAGGTACTCGCGAAGGTGGCGCACCGGCTTCTCGAAGCTCATCCCCATCATGTTCTCGATGACGATCTTGTGGCTGAGCCCGATGCCGAGGCACAAGCGGCCGCCGCTCGCCGCGTTCACCGTGAGCGCCTGCTGGGCGAGCATCATCGGGTGCCGCGGAAAGGTCGGCACGACACTCGTCCCGAGCTCGATGCGGGGCACCTCGCGACCGACGATCGCGAGCACCGTCAGCGCGTCGTGCCCGAAGATCTGCGGGACCCAGAACGACGCGAAGCCGTCCGCCTCCGCCTTCAGGGCCTCGGCGACCACCTGGTCGATCGTGCCGTCGTTGATCGAACCAGCGAAGATCCCCATGCGCATGCGCGGCACCGTAGCGTGAGTGCCGTGAGCACCTCGTCCCCGACGCCACCTCCGGTCGAGCCACCTCGTTCGGCGCCCCCGGCCGGCTGGTACGACGACGGCAGCGGCCGGTCGCGCTGGTGGGACGGTGCGACGTGGGGTCCGTACGCGCCGCCGCCCGTCCCCGCCACGCCACGGGCGCGATCGGTCGTCGAAGAGGGCCGGCTGGCCGCGATCTTCTGCCATCTCGGCTTCTTCTTGTTCGACGTGTTCCTGGCCCTGATCCTCCGCCAGACCGAGGGCGAGCAGAACCCGTACGTGCGCCATCACGCGACCGAGGCGCTCAACTTCCAGTTGACGATCGTGATCGCGGGCGTGGCGACGACGTTCGCGATCGTCCTCGCCGCGACGATCGGCAGCATCGGTCTGTTCGTGCTCCTCCTCCCGGCGACGGTCGCGCTCGGCGTGATCGCCATCGTCTTCTCGATCATCGGAGCGGTGCAGGCCAACCAGGGAACGTGGTACCGGTACCCGCTGACGATCCGACTGGTCCCCGGCACCGCGCCCCACCCCTGACCACCCCGTCCCTGACCACCGCGTCCCTGACCACCCCGCACTCATCACCGTGAACGTGTCAGCAAAGACGATCCCCGTCAGCCAATCCGCACCTCGAATGAGCTTCCCTGACAAGAATCAAGGACCCTGACAAGAACCCCGCGGAGGAGCGGGCCGGTGGACGTCGAGGAGTGAGGAACACCGGTGATGCGAGGGCCAAGCCGCCGAGGTCGGGCCGTGGGTGGGGGAGCACGAGGGGGCGCTTCGAGGGCCAAGCCGCCGAGGGCCAAGCCGCCGAGGTCGCGCCGCCGAGGCCAGGTCGTGTGTGGGGGGAGCACGAGGGGGGCGCTCCGCGATCCCCCCTCGTCGTGGGCGAGCAGCTTGCTGCGAGCCCACCGTGAGCTGAGGGCGGCCGCAGGCCGCTCAGCTGAGTTCGACGAGTGCAGCGAGCGCCAGCGAGCGAAACGACGTCGACAGCCGTCAGGCCAACGTCACGAGGTCGAGCCACTCCTGGTTGAAGTAGTCGAGCTCGCCGTCCGGCATCAGCAGCACCTTCGTGGGAGCGAGCTGCTCGACGAACTCGGGATCGTGGCTGACGAGGACGATCGAGCCCTTCCACCCCGAGAGCGCGTCGGCGACGGCCTGTCGGCTCGGCGGGTCGAGGTTGTTCGTCGGCTCGTCGAGCAGCAGCAGGTTGTTGCGCCCGACCATGAGCATCGCCAGCGCGAGCTTCGTCTTCTCGCCTCCCGACAGCGTGCCCGCGTCCTGGAAGACCTTCGGGCCCGACAACCCCATCATGCCGAGCATGCCGCGCAGCTGCGTCTCGGTGAGGATCACGCCGGGTGCGATCTCGGAGCGGATGTTCTCGAGCAACGAGCGATCGGTCTGCAGGTTGTCGTGCTCCTGCGCGTAGTAGCCGACGGTCACGTTGTGCCCGTAGCGGAACTCGCCGTGGTCGGCCGTGGTCTCGCCGGCGAGGATCCGCAGCAGGCTCGTCTTGCCGGCACCGTTGAGGCCGAGGACGAGGAGGCGCTCGCCGCGACCGAGGTCGAACGAGACGTCCTCGAAGACGGGCGGCCCGCCGTACTCCTTGGCGAGCGCCTCGGCGACCACGACCGTGCCTCCCGACGACGGCGGGTCGGGGAACCGCACGGTCATCGTCTTGCCGTGC
This sequence comes from Acidimicrobiia bacterium, assembly GCA_050248955.1. Classification (GTDB taxonomy): domain Bacteria; phylum Actinomycetota; class Acidimicrobiia; order Acidimicrobiales; family Ilumatobacteraceae; genus JBFWRK01. The sequence continues at coordinate 540,665 of JBFWRK010000001.1, read as the reverse complement.
TTCGGCGCGTCGACGCGCTCGTCCTCGAGTCGCCCGATGCGCTTCTCGACGCTGTGCGCCATCGCCGCCTTCGACGCCTTCGCCCCGAAGCGGTCGACGACGTTCTGGAGCCGGTTGATCTCCTTCGCCTGCTGTGCCGCCTTCTTCGCAAGGCGCACCTCGTCGGCCGCACGCGCCGTCAGGTACTGGCTGTACGTGCCCTTGTACTCGACGATGTGCCCGATCGCGTCCTCACCCGAGCGGTCGAGGTGGAGCACTCGGGTGATCGCCTCGTCGAGCAGTTCGAGGTCGTGGCTGATCACGAGCAGCGCGCCGCGGTACGAGCGGAGGAACCCGAGCAACCAATTCTTCGCGTCGAGATCGAGGTGGTTCGTCGGCTCGTCGAGCAGCAACGTGTCCGAGCCGGCGAAGAGGATGCGGGAGAGCTCGACGCGGCGGCGCTCGCCACCGGAGAGGACGCCGAGCGGCTGGTCCATCCGGTCGGCACCGAGACCGAGACCGGCCGCCAGGGAACGAGCCTCGCTCTCCGCGTGGTAGCCGCCCTTCATGCGGAACTCTTCCTCCGCACGCGAGTACCGCGCGACGGTGCGCTCGTCGGCGCCTTCCTCCATCGCGATCCGGAGCTTCTCGAGCCGCACGATGTCCTCGTCGATCCCGCGGCCGGACAGGACGTGGTTGACCGCGGTGCGGCTGTCGAGCACGCCGGCGATGCGGGGGTCCTGGGGCAGGTAGCCGAAGCCACCCTTGCGCAGGATCTTGCCTGCGAGAGGCTGCTCCGTGCCGCCGAGGACCTTGAACAAGCTGGTCTTGCCCGCACCGTTGCGGCCGACGAGGCCGACCTTGTCCTTCGGCATGATGGTGAAGGACGCGTCCTCCAGGAGGCGGCGTCCGCCGACCTCCAACGCAAGTCCTGTCACCTGTAGCACGGCCCTCTACGCTACGGGCTGATGGGTTCGGACACGCCGGAAGTTGCGCGGGGCCGCTTCGGCGCCCTGCCCCCGCTGGCCTCGGCCGTCCTCGGCGTCGGCGCGCTCGGCGTCGTGTTCGCTGCCGATCCGGCGACGAGTCGCGGCTACCTGCGCTGCCCGCTCCACGAGATGACCGGGCTCTGGTGTCCGGGCTGCGGCGTCACGCGGGCGACCTACAAGGCGCTCCACGGCGACGTGCTCGGTGCGCTCGGCACGAACCTGTTCCTGCCGGTGTTCGCCGTCCTGGTCGTGGCCGGGTGGCTGACCTGGTTCCTGCCGACGATCGAGCGCAGGCCGCCGCTGCTGGTCGCGCGAGCGCCAGCCGGGGCCTGGGTGGCGCTGGGTGCGTCACTGCTGCTGTTCGCCGTGCTCCGCAACCTGCCGTACGCGCCGCTCAGCGCACTCGCGCCCTAGTCAGGGCGCAACGGTGTCGTCCGGCGTCACCTCTGGTGGCGGGGCGGTCGTCGCCGGGTCGGTTGCAGGGGGATCCGTGGGAGGCGGCGCCGCCGTCGTCGTGGTCGTCGTGGTCGTCGTCGGGGCCGGTGTGATGATCGGCACAGTCACCCGCGGGGCGGCGGTCGTCGTGGTCGTCGTCGCCCGTGGCCTCGGCCGCGTGGTGGTCGGAGCGCTCGTCCCCTGCGGACGCCCGGCCCCCTCGCTCGGCGAGGACTCGCCCTTGTCACCGTCGGGGATCGACACCCCCGGCCGGGTCGTCGACCCGAGGACCGGGAGCGGTGCGTTCGGGTCGCCACCCGGCGCGTGCCCGAGGGTCAGGCCGATCAGCTGCGCGATGACGTCGGCGCCGTACGTCGTCGGGTGCACATCGTCGTTCGACAGCACGGCGGGGACCAGCCGGGTGTAGCCCTCCCAGTCGATCAGCGCGACGCGGTTGTCGGCCGCCTCGACGTTGCGGAGGATCGTGTTCACCTCGTTCTGCTTCTCGGCGTAGACCGGCACCGTGAGGAACGCGATCACCTTGACACCGTCGAGCACCTGCAGCAGCTCGTCGATCTGCTCCGCGAGTTGAGCCTCGTCACCGCCGTAGTTGTTCCCGAGGACGACGACGACGACCTCGTGGATCTCGTCCCGGCGCTTGCGCAGCACCCTGACGCCCTCGTCGGTGAACCGGCTGACGCGGGCATCAACGGTGATCTGCCAGCCGAGCGAGCCCACGTAGGCATCGAGCGCGTCCGGCCGGCCCTGCGTCGCGGCGAGCAGCACGGAATCGCCGACCATGAAGACCCGCGGATCGGTCAGCGGCGGCAGGTCGGGCTGGGTGATGGCACTGGTGAGCGGCGGCTGCGTCGGGAGCACCCCGTCCTCGCCCAGTTGGCGGGGGGTTGCGCCGATGCCCGCCAGCGTCTCTTCCGGTGGCGTCTGGATGCCCCCGGAGGTGCCGCAGGACGCGACGATCAGCGCGGCGAGCGCGCTGACGAGAACTCCACGGCGAGCAGGGCGGTGCGGCATGGGAGGGACCAGTCCATCGCCGCATCACCGCAAACGCAAGTCACCCCGGGGGAATGGACCCGGTACCGGGCGTCCTTGCGCTCTCGAGGGCGTGACCGATCTCGTCGAGGATCGCCGGGTCGTCGATCGTCGACGGCACCTGGAACTCACGGCCGTCGGCGATCGATCGCATGGTCGCCCGCAGCACCTTGCCGCTCCGGGTCTTCGGCAGCCGCTGCACGACGAGCACCGTCCGGAGGGCCGCCACGGCGCCGATCCGCTGTCTGACCAGCGCGACCAGCTCGGGTTGCAGATCGTCCTGCGTCCGATCGACGCCGGCCTTCAGCACGACGAAGCCGACAGGCAGCTGACCCTTCAGCTCGTCGGCGACGCCGATCACCGCGCACTCCGCCACGTCCGGGTGCGTGGCCAGCACCTCTTCCATCGCACCGGTCGAGAGGCGGTGTCCGGCGACGTTGATGACGTCGTCGATGCGGCCCATCACGAACAGGTAGCCGTCGTCGTCGAGGTAGCCGCCGTCACCGGTCGTGTAGTGGCCGGGGAACGTCGAGAGGTACGAGGACACGAACCGCGCGTCGTCGTTCCACAGGGTCGGGAGGCAGCCAGGGGGCAGCGGCAGCTCGATCGCCACCGACCCTTCGGTGTTCGCGGGGACCTGATCACCGGACCCAGCATCGAGGATGCGCACGCGGTAGCCGGGCGCCGGCCGGGTCGGTGATCCCGGCTTCACCGGCAACTGCTCGATGCCGACGCAGTTCGCCGCGATCGGCCACCCGGTCTCCGTCTGCCACCAGTGGTCGATCACGGGTCGGTCGAGGTGCTCGCTCGCCCAGTGGTACGTGTCAGGGTCGAGGCGTTCGCCGGCGAGGAACAGGTAGACGAAGTCGGAGAGGTCGTACTGCCCGATCAACGCGCCGGACGGGTCCTCCTTCTTGATCGCGCGGAACGCCGTCGGGGCCGTGAACAGCGTGCGCACACGGTGCTCGCTGACGACGCGCCAGAACGCACCCGGATCGGGCGTTCCCACCGGCTTGCCCTCGTACAGCACCGTCGTGCAACCAGTGAAGAGCGGCGCGTAGACGATGTAGCTGTGGCCGACGACCCAACCGACATCGCTCGCCGCCCAGAAGACCTGACCCGGGCGCGTGTCGTAGATGTTCGGCATGCTCCAGGCGAGCGCCACCGCGTGCCCACCGTTGTCGCGCACGACGCCCTTCGGCTTGCCGGTCGTGCCCGAGGTGTAGAGGACGTAGAGCGGGTCCCACGCGTCGACGGGCGTACATCCCACAGGCTCCGCAGCTGCCATCGCAGCACGGGCGTCGACGTCGCGCCCGTCGATCATCGACGCCACCGGCAGCACCGTGCCGCCGATCGTCGCCACGTCCCGGTGGAACATCATGACGGTGTCGGGCTGATGGCTGGCGAGGCGGATCGCTTCGTCGAGCAGCGGCTTGTACTCGATGACGCGCTGCACCTCGATGCCGGCGTTCGTCGACACGATCACCTTGGGCCGTGCGTCGTCGATCCGGATCGCGAGCTCGTTCGGCGCGAACCCACCGAAGACGACCGAGTGGACGGCGCCGAGGCGCGCACAGGCGAGCATCGCGACGACGGCCTCGGGCACCATCGGGAGGTAGACGATCACGGTGTCGCCGCGCCCCACGCCGCGAGCGGCGAGCGCGCCGGCGAACCGGCTGACGTCCTCGAGCAGCTGCGCGTACGTGATCGTCTGCGTACGGCCCGTCACGGGTGAGTCGTAGATCACCGCCGCCTGTTCACCCCGCCCGCCGAGCACGTGGCGATCGAGCGCGTTGTAGCACGTGTTCATCACCCCGCCCTCGAACCAGCGGTGGTGGTGCTCGTCGATCGTGGTGAGCACCGCAGTGGGCGGCTCGAACCAGTCGATCAGCTCTGCGGCCTCGCCCCAGAAGCCTTCCGGATCCTCGATGCTGCGCGTGTAGATGTCGTCGTAGGCACCCATCACGACGCAACGTACTTGCAGCCGGCGGTGGGGACGGCCGTCACGCGCCCGGCCGTCCCCTGCCCGCTCGTCAGCGGCTGCGCAGCGAGTCGCGGATGTCCGTGAGCAGTTCGATCTCCGTCGGGCCCGCGACCCCGGCAGGCTTGCGCATCTTGTTGTAGGCCTTGACGATGAAGAACAGGACGAGCCCAACGAGCACGAGGTTGAGGAGCGCCTGCAGCACCAGGCCGATGCTGATCCGAGCATCACCGAGGTCGAAGCCGAGCTGAGTGAGGTCCTGCTTGCCGATGATCGCGCCGATGATCGGGTTGATCACACCGGTCATGAACGCGTCGATCACGTCCTTCACCTTCAGGGCGAGGATCAGAGCGACTGCGATCTCGATGAGGTTGCCGGTGGCGATGAAGTCCCGGAACTCGGCGAAGAACTTCTTCATGGGCGTTGGTCTCCTTCTCGTGGGTGAGAGGACGGGGTCACCCCTCCCTGTGTGACCTCGACCCGCGCGTCATTGAAGCACGCACCGGCAGCCAGGTCGGACGATGCTCCGGGCACGAACACGTTCGCGCTCCGGCCACCGGTGAAGTCGCGCAGCCACACCCCCTTCGGGATCTGGCACACGCCGCTGCGCATCGTGTCGTCGATGCGCAGCGGCAGAAGGATCTCACCGAGCTCGTTGACCACCCGGACGAGCTCGCCGTCGGCGAGCCCACGCGCCTCGGCATCGTCGGGATGGAGCGACACGACGACGTCAGGAGAATCGAACTCGCCGAACATCGAGTTGATCATCCGGTTCGTCGCCGGCGACAGCAGCGTGAGCGGGTACGGCGATTCCCGCCGCTCGTAGCGCGGCAACGGCAACTCGCTCTCGGGCGAGTGGAGGCGCGCCCGTTGCCCCTCGAAGCTCGGGAACGTGTCGACGAACTGCCGTGTGGCGCCCTCGAGCCGGAGCCGGCGGTGGTCGTCGGCTCGGCCGTCGGTGACGACGCGGTCGAGGAGGCCGGCGGCGTCGTGGCGGAGCTCGCCCGCGTCGAGACCGAGCCGAGCGCCGATCGCCGCGGCGACCTCGTCGTTCGTGCGGCTCTCACCGATGCGATCGATCACCGCCGGCATCGGTTGCATCACGTAGGAGCCGTACGAGATCGCCATGTCGGGTGCTTCGAAGTGCGTGGTCGCGGGCAGCACCACGTCGGCGTAGCGGGCCGTGTCGGTCATCACCTGCTCGTGCACGACCGTGAACACGTCCTCGCGGGCAAGTCCCCGCAGCATGCGCTCCTGATCGACCGCGCTCACCGCCGGATTCGCCCCCTGCACGAGCAGCACCTGCGGCGCCGGCCAGCCGTCGAGACCGTCGGCGAGCAGCCGCCCAACGTCGTTCATGTTGAGGATCCGCTGCGCCGGGCGCTCGGCGCACGCCGACCACAACGACCGCATCGACACCGGCACCGCTCCCGACGTCGACGCGATCACACCGCTCCCGCGCTCGCCGAAGTGCCCGGCGACGACCCACAGCGAGAGCGCGGCGACGAACGACGAGCCACCGTTGCGGTTCCGCTCGATGCCCCATCCCATGCGGAGCATCGCCGGTCGGCGAGCAGCGACGAGATCGGCGAACTGCTCGATGTCACCGTCGCTGAGCCCGCATTCGGCCGCCGCGTTGATCACGCTCCACTCCTTCGCCGCGGCGACGAACTCGTCCACGCCGTCCACGTGCGCGGCACAGAACCCGGTGTCGATCTGGCCCCGCTCGCGCAAGAGGTTCGCAACGGCGTACGCGAGCACCACATCGGTGCCGGGACGCACCGCGAGGTGGAGATCGGCGCGCGCCGCCATGCCGGTACGGCGCGGGTCGATGACGACCAGAGCGGCGCCTCGCTTCCTCGCCTCGTTGACGAGTGGCGGCAGGTGGGTGTTCGAGACGGTCGGGTTCGAGCCCCAGACGACGACGAGCTGCGAGTGCGGCACGTCCAGCGGATCGGCGGAGAGCATGTCGCCGAACACCTGGCTCCACGCCGCGTCCGCCGTGCCGGCGCAGATCGTGTGCTCGACCTCTGGCAGCCCGAGGCGGTCGACGACGTACGGGCCGAGCGCGCTCGAACCGAGCATGCCGGCAGACGAGCTGTACAGGTACGGGATGACGGAGTCGACACCGTGCTCCGCGATCGCGGTGCGCATCCGTCCGGCGACGAGGTCGAGCGCGTCGTCCCACGACGCAGCGCGGAACTCGGCTGCGCCCTTCGGGCCGGTCCGCACGAGCGGTGTCATGATCCGTTCGGGCGAGTAGACACGCCGGGCGTGGTGCTTCACCTTCTGGCAGATGAAGCCCTGGGTGAGCGGGTTGCCCTCGCCGGCCGGCGCGGCGTCGATCTTCGAGATCCGCCCGTTCGTCACCGTGACCGCGAGCGAGCAGGTGTCCGGGCAGTCGAGCGGGCACGCCGTGCGATGTTCCGAGATCGTGGTCGACATGGCGCGATTCTCCCGCGACCGGCTCTCGCGAGCGAGCAGGTATGGGTTCACTACCGTGTGCGGTCGATGACGTCCGACGCGAGCACGGCGAACACCCCGAGCGCACCGAGCGCACCGAGCGCATCAGGCACGGCGAGCGCATCGAGCTCGTCCGGGCTCGAACACGACGAGCACCTGCTCCTCGACCGGATCGACGCGCTGCGGGTGCTCCGGGCCGACACGGTGGAGGAGAAGAGCCGGCTGCTCGAGGAGCTCGGCGGCCACGGCAAGCCCGAGCAGGACCTCGTCAACGAGCTGTCGAAGCCGCGTCCGCTGTGGCGCCCGGACCGCTTCGAGGAGGCACACCGGCTCGCGATGCGCGGCATCGAGGTGCTCGACCGCAACGGGGCGCGGCCGGCGAAGATGCCGAAGGGGCTCGGGCCGATCGCGCCGCTCGCGCAGTGGCCTGTGCAGCAGGTCAACCGCTGGATCGTGAAGAGCCACCAGAACACGATCATCGAGCGGATCCGCAAGCTGTACGAGCGGCGCGAGGCGAACTCGGTCTGGGGCACGCCGGAGCACCGCATGCTGCGTCGGGCCCGCATCAACGCCGTCCAGGTCGAGCAGGGGTTCAAGGGCAACGCGCTGGGCCTGCCCACGTTCCTCCTCGGCGGCGCGTTCATCTCGGCGATCTTCGGCGCGCTCCAAAGCGCGGTGCGCAGCGCGCTCGACTCCCGGCTCGGCGTCGCGATCTTCGCCGCCGTGCTGTTCGTCGTGCTCGCCGCGCTGGCATGGGTTGCGCTGTACGCCGCCGCCGTGTCGCGACGACGCATCCGTCTCGCCGTCGATCAACCGCTGAAGGCGCTCTACGAAACCATCGGCGCCTGCGGCGATCCGCCAAAGGACCAGTCCTACAACTTCGCGATCTACGCCATCGTCCTGTTCTCGTTGGCCTGGATCATCGTCCCGCTCGCGATCTGGCTCGCGATCCGCGGCTGACGGCCACGCCGACGAGCGAGCCGCCGATGCCGTCGCCGATGCCGTCGCCGGCGCCGGTCAGGCCGACGTGCCGGCGCCGCCTCGTGTCACGGTCCGGGCGAAGATCCCGAGGGTCGCCCGCAGCGCTCCCTCGGACAGGACCGGGAAGATGCCGGCCTCCTTCCACACCGGGTCGATCGACGACCAGTCGTAGTACGACGTCACGAGCGTCCCGTCGTCCGCAGGCTCGAGCCGGTAGCCGTAGACGTGGCCGATCTGCGGGCGGATCTGACCGAGGATCGTCCAGGCGATCTCGCGGTCGGGGACGAACGTCGTGATCGTGACCGTGACGTCGTAGAGCCCGATCGGGTAGTCGTTCAGGGCTTCGCGGTCCATGTGCACGACGAAGCTGTCGCCGGCGGCCGTGACGGGCTCGCCGGTGGCGTCCATCAGCATCCCGGAGCTGTCGATCGCCACGTGACCCTGCGGGTCGCAGAGCAGCCGGAAGATCGACGCCGCATCCGCCGCGATGGTTCGTTGGACTTCCAAGCGTTCGCTCGTCATCCGTGCATCCTGCCACCGCCCTCCTGCCACCGCGCTCCTGGAGCCGCCCTTCTGACGCCGCCCTCCTAGCGCCGAACGACTCGCCGACGCCCATCGAGCGACGCTCGAGACGAACGGCGTGCGGGCGCGCCCGAGGATGGAGTCCGCAGGAACGGGCTCCATCCTCGACGAGATGATCGCGGCCGTTTCACCGGACCGCGCGGGCGATCAGCCGAGCGTTGCTCCTGCAGCGAGGGCCTTCACATCTGCGGTGGCAAGCGGCCTGCCGCCGATGCCCCATTGGCCGCTCTTGACCTCTTCGATCACGACCCAGGTCACGCCGCGCATGTTCTCGCCTTCGATGGCGACCATGGTGTCGGTGAGCTTGGTGATCATCTCTTCCTTCTGCGCGGTGTCGAAGACACCTTCGATGAGCTTGACGTTGACGAGCGGCATTGGGATCTCCTTGGGTCCTGGCGGGACTGGTGCGTCTCGCCGACGAGGCACAGGGTCACCCGCCCTGGATGCAACCCGGATGCAAGGCGGCTGCATGGCGACCTCGATCTACTGTCGTGTGGCGACGAGCGCTGGGAGCGTGCATGGAGTTTCGAGTGCTGGGGCCGCTGGAAGTGGTCCGAGATGGCCGTGGCGTGCCGGTGCGCGGCTCCCGCCGCCGCCTGCTCCTCGCGACCCTCCTCGTGCATCGCAACCACGTGGTCTCCGTCGACCGCCTCGTCGAGGTCCTGTTCGGCGACGACCCACCCGCGCGGGGCATCGGCACGGTGCAGAGCTACGTGTCCCGCTTGCGCCACGATCTCGGCGGGAGCGCTGCCGGTCTGCAGACCCGGCCTGGTGGCTACCTCCTGGCCGTCGACAGCGACGACCTCGACGCCGTGCGGTTCGAACGGCGGGTGAGCGAGGCCGGCGCTGCGCTCGCGTCCGACGCCGTCCGAGCCGCTGATCTCGTCACCGAGGCCTTGGGATGGTGGCGCGGGCCGGCATTCGCCGAGTTCACCGACGACCTGTCGCTCTCCGCGGAACGAACCCGCCTCGACGAGGTTCGCCAGCGAGCCTTCGAGGTCTTGGTGGATGCCCGGTCGGCGCTGGGGGATCACGTCGGTGCGATCGACTTGCTGGAGCGGTGCATCGCCGATTGGCCACTGCGGGAGCGGTTCCGGGCTCAGCACATGCTCGCGCTGTACCGCTGCGGCCGGCACCCGGAGGCGTTGCGCGCGTACCGCCGGTTCCGTGACGAGCTCGGCAACGAGTTGGGCCTGGAGCCGTCGCCCGCGTTGGCCCTCCTGGAGGCGCAGATCCTGCGACACGACGCTTCGCTCGACTCGTCCGCCGCCGAGGCGCCCGGCACACCTCCCATGCAGCCGACGGCAGTGGAGACGCCGCTGCCGCACATGAAGGTGCCGCTGCCACTACCGCTGCCGTTGACGACGTTCGTGGGGCGCGAGAGCGAGCTCGCCGACCTGACCGCGGTGCTGGAGTCCGCGCGCGTGCTCACGCTCATCGGATCGGGCGGTGTCGGGAAGACCCGGCTGGCGATGCGTCTCGCGGAGGTGAGTGCCGGCAACTACCCCGATGGGGTCTGGGTCTGCGATCTGGCCACCATCCGAGATCCTGCGCTGGCAACAGACGCGATCACGACCGCGCTCGACGTGCAACGCCGCCAGGACCGTTCGGCGCTCGAGAGCCTCGTCGAGGTCCTCCAGGCGCGTCATCTGCTCGTCGTGTTCGACAGTTGCGAGCACCTGCTCGCGCCGATCGGCGAGGTGACCGAGACCCTGCTGCGCAGGTGCCCCGGCGTCCGGATCCTGGCGACGAGCCGCGAGCCGCTGACCGTGGATGGCGAGACGGTCCGCGTCGTGCACCCGCTCCCGGTGCCGGAGGCGAGCGAGACCGACCCGATCTGGTCGATGCGCTCACCGGCTGTCGGGCTGTTCGTCGATCGGGCGATCGCCGCGCACCCGGGCTTCCGGCTCACACCGGCCGCCGTACCGGCAGTCGTCGAGATCTGCCGACGCCTCGACGGTGTCCCGCTCGCCATCGAGCTCGCTGCGGCCAGAGTCCGCTCCATGGCAGTCGCCGATGTCGCCGCCGGGCTCGACGAGCGCTTCACGCTGCTCACCGCCGGGCGACGCACGGAGCCGCGGCACCAGACCCTGCTCGCTGCAGTGGAGTGGTCGCACGACCTGCTCGACCGGACCGAGCAGACCGTGTTCCGTCGTCTCGCGGTGTTCGCGGGAACGTTCACGCTCGACGATGTCGAGCGCGTCTGCACCGACGACTCGGTCAGTCCTGCGGACGCGCGGGCCGTCGTGCCCGCGCTCGTCGACAAGTCGATGGTCGTCGCCGACACCGCCGCCTCTCCCACCCGGTACTCGCTCCTCGAGACCTTGCGCGCGTTCGGCCATCAGCGCCTCGCCCGAGAAGACGTCGACCGAGAGCTCGAACGACGGCATGCCGAGTACTTCGTCGAGCGGGTCGTGTCGGCGGGAGCCGAGCTCGGTGGCCCCGACGAGGGGCGATGGGCCGATCTGCTCGACGACGCCTTCGATGACCTGCGCGTCGCCCACCGCTGGGCGACGGTGCACGGCGACATCGACGCCGCACTCCGGCTCGTCGCCGGAGCACACGAGTTCGCGTTCCGGCGCATGCGCTACGAGCTGTTCACGTGGGCAGAGGCGAGCCTCGAGTCACTCGGCGACGACGAGCACCCGCTCGGCCCCGTCGTGCTCGCCATCGCCGCGTACGGACGGTTCGTCCGTGGTGATCTCGAGCAGGCGATGGCGATGGCCGAGCAGTCGCTCACCCTGGAGCAGCGCCTCGGGCTCGCCCCGAGCGGCCTCCACTGGCGCACCATGGGCAACGTCTTCTACTACCGGGGCCGCAGTGCCGAGGCCGCAGCGGCGTGCCATCGAATGGTTCGCGCGGCGCGCACGAGCCGGGACGACGCCCGCCTCGTCCACGCCCTGTACATGACCGCGGTGGGGCTCGCCAGCGCCGGCCGATCCGAGGAGAGTCGTTCGTTGGCCGAGGAGGCGCTGAGCCTCGCGCACCGCATCCACAACCCCACCGCGTTGGCGTCAGCGCTCTACGCCCGGGCGATCACGCTCGAACCGCTCGATCCCGGCCGTGCGGCGTCCATGCTCGAACAAGCCGTGGAGCACGGCACGTCCGTCGGCAACCGCTGGATCGTCGCCTTCGCGAGGACCGAGCTCATCTCGCTCGCGGCGCGGCGCGGCGACCTCGACCGCGCGCTCGAGCTCGCCGGGGTCGTCATCGACACCTGGTACCGCGCCGGCGACTGGGCGAACCAGTGGCTCACGCTCCGCCACGTCGCGGGCGCGTTCGCACTGCACGGCGAGCACGAAGTGGCGGCAGTGCTCCGGGGAGCCCTCCACGTCGCCTCGGCGGATCTCGCGATGCCCATCGAGGCGTCCGACCTTCGCCGGCTGGCAGCCATCCTCGAGCGTCTCCCCGACGCGCTCGGCCCCGTCAGGCTGGCTGATCTCGAGGCCCGCGGCGCAGCCCTGTCCGGCGACGACGTGGTCCACTACGCCCAGGACGCGCTCGCCGTCACTCGACCGTGATGTCGTCGAAGCGATCGACGCGGCGGAGGGCGGGGAAGCGGAAGATCCAGATCACCGCCACGATGAGCGTGCCGACGCCGCCACTGACGACCGCGACGGGCGTGCCGACGGCGGACGCGACGACGCCGCTCTCGAACGCACCGAGCTCGTTCGACGCGCCGATGAAGACGTTCTCCACGGCGAGGACGCGGCCACGTTTCTCGTCCGGGGTGACGAGCGGGACGAGCGTCGAGCGGATGAAGACGCTGATCATGTCGGCCGCGCTCAACGCGACGATCGCGGCGAAGGCGATGACGTAGCTCGTCGTCGCGCCGAGCACGAGCGTCCCCACTCCGAACACCGCCACCGCGACCATCAGCTTCACACCGACGTGCCGCGTGATCGGTCGCATGGCGAGCCATGCCGCCATCGCCGCGGCGCCGATCCCGGCCGCCGCGCGCAACCACCCGTAGGCGACGTCGCCGACGCCGAGCCGATCCTCGGCGATCGCCGGCAGCAGCGCGATCGCGCCGCCGAACAGCACGGCGAAGAGATCGAGCGAGATCGCCGCCAGCAGGATCGGTGTGCGGCGGATGAATCGAAGCCCTTCCAGCGCACTGTGCAACGACGGCCGTTCGTCGGGGTCCGGCGGAGTCGGCCAGCGACGGACCGGCAGCCCCCAGACACCGACCATGCCCGCCGCGATCAAGGTCGCCGACACGGCGTAGGCGACCCACGCGTCGATCGAGTAGAGGATCCCCGACGCCGCCGGCCCGACGATGATCGCCGCGGTCCACGTGCCCGAGTTGAGCGCGATCACCCGGGGCAGCGCGCCGTCCGGTGCGACCATCGGCGGTAGGGCGCGAGCGGCGGGGGCGATGAACGAGCGGCTCGCGCCGAACAGCACGGAGATCACGAAGATCGGCCACACCGCGGTCGGTTCGGAGCGGGCGTAGAACAGCAACCCGAGCGAGCACAGTAGCTCGCCGAACAAGCCGATCGCGGCGACCCGCCGGCGGTCGAAGCGGTCGGCGACGGCACCCGTCACGAGCACGAGCACGGCGGCGGGCAGGAACTCCGCCAGGCCGAGCAGCCCGAGGTCCAGCTCGCGGCCGGTGATGTCGTAGACCTGTTTGCCGAGCACCGCAGCCTGGAGGAACACGCCCGCCGAGAACGCGAACTCCGCGAGGATCAGCCGGCGGACGGAGCGATCGGACATCACGTGGAACAACGACGGTGCCCTCGTCGTGGTGACGAGCGGGTGGTCGGTGTCGTCCCTCACGGCGGACGGACGCTAGTCAGCCGCTGGCACTCGGCCAATCCGATACGTGCGAGCATCGCGACATGACGCCTTTCGCGGAAGAGACCCGGTGGATCGACGCGACCGGACAGGCGGAGCTGGTCCGCTCCGGGGCCGTCCACCCTCGGGAACTGGTCGCCGCCGCGATCGAACGCATCGAAGAGCTGAACCCGGCGCTGAACGCCGTCGTCACCATGACGTTCGAGAAGGCGCTCGCCGGCGCCGACGATCCCGAGCTTCCGACGGGACCGTTCCGCGGCGTGCCGTTCACGATCAAGGACCTGTGGGCGATGAGCAAGGGGGACCGCTTCACGAACGGCGTGCGCGCCCTGCTCGACGCGAACCACACGGCAACGCAGGACACGACGCTCGTCGCCAGGTACCGGCAGGCGGGTCTGCTCATCGTCGGCCGCACGAACACGCCGGAGCTCGGCATCCTGCCCACGACGGAGCCGCTCGCCTTCGGCGCGACCCGGAACCCGTGGGCGCCCGCTCGCTCACCCGGTGGGTCGAGCGGCGGTTCCGCCAGCGCCGTGGCGAGCGGCATGGTGCCGGCCTCGCACGCCTCGGACGGCGGAGGATCGATCCGCATCCCGGCGTCGTGCTGCGGACTCGTCGGGCTGAAGGTGAGCCAGGGGCGGATGTCGCTCGGGCCGTTCCGGTCCGAGACCGCGCTCGGTGTCGAGCACGTCGTGACGCGGACCGTCCGCGACACGGCAGGTCTCCTCGACGCGACCCACGGCCCAGGCGTCGGCGACACGATCGTCGCGCCTGCGCCGACGCGCCCCTACATCGACGAGGTCGGCGCGCCGGCGGGCGCGCTCCGGATCGGGTTCCTGACGAGCTCGCGGCGCTACTCCGTCCATCCCGAGTGCCAGGTGGCGGTGACGGACGCCGCGGCGATGCTCGCCGAGCTCGGCCATCACGTCGAGGAGGGCGAGCCGGCGGCGCTCCAGGACGAGTCGCTGATGGGAGCCTTCGGTGCGCTCTGGGCCGCGCAGACGCGGGCCGGCGTGCTGACCGTCGAGCGGTGGCTCGGCCGGCCGGTCCGTCCGGGCGAAGTCGAACCGCTCACGTGGGCACTGGCGGAGCGGGCGAAGGAGCTCACGGCGGACGAGTACGTCGCCGCCCAAGCCGCGATCGCGGCGTACCGGCGGGCTGTCCAGCAGTGGTGGGCGGACGGCTGGGACCTCCTTCTCACACCGACGCTCGCCGGCGTGCCGCCGGAGCTCGGCGAGATGGCCCAGAACGCTGACGACCCGTACGCGCCGTTCGTGAAAGCCGGCCAGCTCGCCGTGTTCACACCGCCGTTCAACACGACGGGACAACCGGCGATCAGCCTGCCCACGCATTGGACCCCGGACGGCCTGCCGGTCGGCATCCAGCTCGTGGCCGGCTACGGGCGCGAGGACGTGCTGCTACGGGTCGCCGCACAGCTCGAAGCGGTCGTCGGTTGGGAGCAACGGCGGCCCACCGCTGGTTCGCACGCCGCGAGCACGGCGGCCTGACGTCGTGAGCATCGACCGTGACCGCCGAGCCGCCCTGATCGCCCTCCGTCTGAGCGACGGTGGCATCGAGAAGCTGAAGTGGCTGTACCGCGGCCTCGAGCTCGGGGGCGCTCGGGAAGCGAAGCAGATCCTCGCCCCGGGCTACGGCCAGGTCGTGCTCCTCAGTGGTGCGGCCCTGACCGGCGACGCCTTCGTCCGCGAGATCGACCGACTGGCGTCAGACGAGGACGTCGACGTCGTGGACGTGATCCTCGTGGTCCACGGCCTCAACGGCAGGCTCCAGTTCAGCACCACCGACGTGCGGACTGCGGCGGATCTCGCCGCGCAGCTCCGTGCGGCCGGCGCGTCACCGAAGCTCCGGCTGCTCTACTCGAGTGCCTGCTTCGGGGCGACCCATGCACAACCGTTCCTCGACGCCGGGTTCTCGACCGTGATCGGCGCGCTCGAGAAGAACACGACCGGGCTGAGCGAGTTCCGCCGGCTCCTCAGGGCGTGGGTCGGCGGGGCGACCGCGACGGCCGCGCTCGACGCCGCGGACCGTCCCGTCCAACGCTGGTTCTGGGACACGACCGCCAAGCTCGCCGGCCGGCTGAAGCACGTGAACAGCCGCAAGCAGCTGGCGGGCGACGGCGAGCTCGTGATCACCACCCCGCCCTGACCGCAGCGACGAGGGGCGCCGAGCCACGTCGCCGAGCTGCTTCGCCAGGCTACCTCGCCGTCCAGCCGCCGTCGACGATGATGCTCTGCCCGGTGATGAACGTGCTCGCGCGGCTGGCGAGGAGCAGGAGGGCACCGTCGAGCTCGTGCTCCTCGCCCATGCGCGGGATCGGTGAGTTCCGCTGGATGAACCGCTGGCTGCTCTCGTCGCTCTCCATGCCCGCCGTCATCTCGCTCTGGAACCAGCCAGGGCAGAGCGCGTTGACACGCACGCCCTTGCGCGCCCACTGCAGCCCGAGCTCGCGGGTGAGGTTGACGACCGCGCCCTTGCTCGCGCAGTAGTGCGCTTGCTTGACCGGGGACGAGCCGACGTGGCCGAGCATCGACGCGATGTTGACGATGCTCCCGTATCCGGCGGCGGTCATGTGCACGCCGGCGAGCTTCGACAGGTGCCAGATCGCGGTCACGTTGAGCTCCATCGCATCCCGGAACGTGTCGAGGTCCTCGTCCTCGACGGCGACCGGACGGGCGACTCCGGCGTTGTTGACGAGCACCTGGACGCCACCGAAGTGCTCGACCGTCTCGGCGATGACCCGCTCCCGGTCCTCCGGCACGGACAGGTCGGCGACGACGGGCAGCGAGCCCGGCAGCACCTCGGCGAGCGCTTCGAGCCGCTCGCGCCGACGCGCCGCGAGCACGACCGATGCGCCCGCGGCGTGGAGCACCCGTGCGAACCGGCCGCCCAAACCGGACGACGCGCCGGTCACGACGGCGACCTGACCGGCGAGACCGAACGACGCGAGTGGGTCGAATGACTCATGTGACATGGCGACGACGTTACGAGGCGGCGCCGTTTCATTCCGATTCGATGAAGAAGTGGCCGCGCGCTGAATCAGAGAGCCCTCTGCGACGTCTTATACACATGATGACGAGCACGCCGACCTCCAGCACAGCGCCTGCGTGGCGTACCACCTTCGAGCTCGCTCTGCTCGTCAGTACCGTCGCGGTGACCGTTGCGCTCGCGCTCAGTTGGTTCATCGGCGTCAACGAGGCACCGATCGTGTTCGGCACGGTCGTCGCGGCCTCCATCATCGGCTGGCGTCAGCCCGCCGCACGACTGCACCCGGCCAGGGTGCGTCACCTCGAGTCCTCCGGACCTCGGGTCGCCTGACCACACCCCCCGGGCCAGGCGGCCCGCCGAGCCGTACGAGGCTCGGCCGCCGGTGCCCGCCGAGCTGTGCGAGGCTCGGCTGATGGCAAAGGTGCGAATCGGCTACGGCTTCGGCGTCCGTACGAGCGTCAACGACGACGGCTTCGGCGTCGTGGTCGACGCGCTCGAGGAGCTCCGCTTCGACAGCCTCTGGCTCTCCGAACGGCTCGGGGCCGAGGCACCCGATCCCGTGGTCGGCCTGGCCTACGCCGCCGGCCGCACGAAGCGCCTGAAGCTCGGCATGAGCGTGCTCGTCCTGCCGGGGCGCAACCCGGTCGTGCTGGCGAAGGAGCTGGCGACGCTCGACCGCCTGTCGGGTGGGCGGCTCCTGCCTGCGTTCGGTCTCGGCATCGCCGACCCCCACGAGCAGCAGGCGTTCGGCGTCGAGCGCGGCGAGCGGGCGAAGATGTTCGACGAGCTGCTCGCGATCGTCCGGGCGTGCTGGACGGAGGACGTCGTCGACCACGACGGGCCGCGCTTCCACTACCGAGGCTTGCGCGTGCTCCCCAAACCGCACCAGTCACCGCCGGACGTCTGGCTCGGCGGCATCGCGGCATCGGAGCTGAAGCGAGTCGGCCGCCTCGCCGACGGATGGCTCCCGTCGTTCGTCACTCCGGCCGATGCCGAGCGCGGACGCGTCGTGATCGAGCAGGTCGCAGTCGAGCACGAACGGGCGGTGGACCCCGAGCACTTCGGCGTCCTCATCCCCTACGCGCTCGGGCCGGTGCCCGACGGCCTGCTCAGCGGCCTCGCCGCCCGACGACCGGACAGGCGATCCGCTCGAGCTCGTGCCGCAGGGCTGGGACGCGCTGCAGGACCAGATCCGTCGATTCGTGGATGTGGGCACGACCAAGTTCGTCGTGCTGCCGATCGTCGAACCGCCGACTCCCGAGGCCTGGCTGGCGCACCTCGGTGAAGCGGCCCATGCACTGCTGCCGATGCAGACCTGACGTCCACGACGAACTGGTTGGTCTGCGGGACGCCCGTTCGCCCAGACTCCCCGGATGAGCAACCGACCGACCGCGCTCTTCGTCACCGACGGCGACACGTTCACCCCGACCGAGCTCAGCCGCGGCCCATGGGATCCGGATGCCTGCCACGGCGGACCGGTGGGTGCGTTGCTCGCTCGCGTCATCGAGCACACGCCGAACGGCGGTGTCGACTGGCAGCTGGCGCGCGTGACGATCGAGCTCACGCGTCCGGTGCCGCTCGCGCCGTTGCGGGTGCTGTCCGACGTCGTGCGGCCGGGGCGCAAGGTGGCCCTCGTCGAGGCCCGACTCGTCCGCGCCGTTGACGATGTCGAGGTCGCCCGGGTGCGGGCGTTGAGGATCCGTTCGGCAACGGTCCCGTTGCCCGAACACCCTGCGATCGCGGCGGAGCCGCCGTTCGGTGAAGCGGGGATCGGCGCTGTGCAGCGACCGTCGTTCGACAACGAGCTCGTCGCCTTCCACAACACGGCCTGCGACATGCGGTTCGCGAGCGGCAGCTTCCTCGATCCCGGCCCCGTGCAGGTGTGGATCAGGTTGAACGTGCCGCTGCTCGACGGCGAGCAGCCGTCCGGGGTGCAACGCGCCCTGGCCGCCGCCGACTTCGGCAACGGTGTCTCCGGCACGCTGCCCTACGAGCGCTACCTGTTCATCAACCCAGAGCTCACGGTGCACCTGCTGCGGGAACCGGTCGGTGAGTGGATCGGGATGGACAGCCGCTCCCACTACGGGCCGAAGGGCGCGGGCATGGCCGAGAGCGCGCTGTACGACGCGCACGGCCGCGTCGGCCGCGGTGTGCAGAGCCTCTTCGTCGACGAGCGCTGATCAGGCGCCGACCCCGAGCAACCACCGACGGACGTTCTCGCCGAGCTGGTCGACGTCGTAGCCACCCTCCTGCACCACGACGGTGGGGAGTCCGAGCCCGCCGACCCTGCGGCCGCACGCCTCGAAGCCATCGGTCGTCACCGCGAGGTCGCAGATCGGGTCGTCGACGAACGTGTCCAGCCCGAGCGACACGACGAGCAGCGACGCGCCGAACGCGTCGATCGCGTCGCACGCCTGATCGAGCGCGCCCAGGTAGCCGTCGTCGTCCAGCCCCTCCGGCAGGAGCAGGTTGAGGTTCGCGCCGGCACCCGCGCCGGCACCCGTCTCGTCCGCGAACCCGATCGCGTACGGGTAGGCACGCCGCGGGTCCCCGTGCAGCGACACGTACATCACGTCGTCACGCTCGTAGAAGATCTGCTGCGTACCGTTGCCGTGGTGGTAGTCGACGTCGAGCACGGCCACCTTCGTCCCCGTCGCGCGGGCCGCGTGGTGGGCCGCGACGGCGGCGTTGTTGAAGAAGCAGTAGCCGCCGTACAGCTTCGCCGACGCGTGGTGGCCCGGAGGGCGGCACAGGCCGTAGACGACGTGCTCGCCGTCGAGCACGAGCTGCATCGCGCTGAGCGCGGTGTCGACGGAGCTGCACGCGGCACGGAACGTGCCCTCGACGAGCGGTGTCGTCGTCTCGTAGCACCACCAGCCGAGGCGTCCACCGATGTGCTCCGGCTCGGTCGTCGGCCCCATCCCGAGGCGGAGGTTGGCGAGGTGGAACACGTCGGGGATGACCTCCCGCGTCGGGCCGAACGCTCTCTGGTACTCCGACCAGCCCTCTGACACGAGACGGACGAGCCCGGGATCGTGCACGGCCTCGATCGGCGCAACTCCCCACTCGGTCGGCAGCTGCAACGAGAAGCGGTCGTCCGCCACGAGCGCCGCCTTGATCGCCTCGACCCGCCCGCCGTGCTCGTAGGGCGACTGCGCGGCGGAGCGCTCGATCTCCACCTCGGGATCATGAAAGCGGTGGTCAGGTGTGTGGACGACGCGCATGAGGGCGATAGTAGGTGCGTGATCCTCGATCTCGAACTGAACGCCGCGACCACCGATTGGTCGCACCTGCGCGAGACGGCGGTCGCAGCGGAGGAGGCCGGCGTCGGCGCGGTGTGGGTCTTCGATCACCTGTCGGGCGCCGTGCTGGAAGGTGACCGGATGCTCGAGTGCTTCACGCTGCTCGGTGCGCTGGCCGCGTCGACGACGAGCATCGGGATCGGCTCGATGGTCGTCAACGTGGCCAATCGGCACCCGGGTGTGCTCGCCACCGCGGCGGCGAGCGTGCAGGCGATCAGCGCCGGGCGGTTCCTGCTCGGCATCGGCGCCGGCGCCGCGCCGGGCAGCACCTGGAGCCGCGAGCACGACGCGATCGGCTTGCCGCTCCGGCCGCTGATGGCCGACCGGCACGCCGCAGTCGACGACACGCTGGACCTGCTCGACGCGCTCTGGTCCGTCGATCGCGACCCCGAGCACGCAGGCTTCCCGATCGCCGATCCACGACCCCCGATCATCATGGGGGTGAGCAGCGAGCCGCTCGCGATGCTGGCGGGGCGGCGCTGCGACGGCATCAACGTTCGCGCCGAACATGCGAACGCCCCCGACCTGCTCGCTGCCGCCAGAGCAGCGCGCGCCGAGGCCGACCCGGCCGGCGTGCGTCCCTGGACGGTGACGGCATCGATCTTCTTCGACGAGGGGCTGTTCGACCCGGAGCACCCGGAGCGGTTGCGGATGGCCGCACTCGGCGTCGATCGCCTCGTCATCGTCTGCCTGCAACCGCCGGAGCCCGACCTGTTCAGCCGAGCTGGTCGTTCGTGGCAGGCAACGTGACGGGCGCCGGCCGGTGAGCTACGAGGCGGTGGCGGTGGCTCGTCCCGCCGCGCTGCTGTGCGTTCCGTGGTCGACGATGGCGTGGGCCATGCGCCGGAAGATGAGCCAGTGGAACGGCAGCATGGTGTACCAGTAGAGCCTCCCGAACAGGCCCTTGGGAGCGAAGAACGCCACTTGCTGCAGCCGGACCCTGCCCGGCGTGTCGGCGTCCTCGATGCGCCACGTCAGCCAGGCCTTGCCGGGCACCTTCATCTCCGCTTCGAGGACGAGCTGCCGTCCCGGCTCGACGTCGACCACGCGCCAGAAGTCGAGCGATTCCCCCGGTCGGAGGTCGACGGGGTGCCGCCGGCCGCGGCGCAGCCCGGGGCCGCCGATGAGCTTGTCCGCCAACCCGCGCACTGACCACGCCCAGTTCGCCACGTAGTAGCCGTGCCCCCCGCCGATGCGGGCGAACGCTCGATAGAGCGCGTCGGGCGGACATGCCGTCTCGACCGTCTGGTGATCCTCGAACAGCGCGCCACCAGCCCAGTCGGGATCCCCGGGGATGGCGTCCGCCGGGGTGAAGCCGGCGTCGGTCCATCGTGTGTCGACCGCTTCTGCGCGGGTGTGCCGCAGCGCGAGTTCGAGCGATGCCCGGAACGACAGCGGCTGATGCGGCACGAGGGCGTCGATCGCGTGTTCCGTCATCACCACCTCGTGGCGCAACGAGTCGATCAACGGGGCCGCGATCCGCGCCGGCAGCGGGGTGACCAGGCCGACCCATCGCGACGAGAGCCGCGGGCTGAGCAACGGAACGGGGACGATGATCCGCCGAGGCAGACCGGCGACTTCGGCGTAGGTCTGCATCATCTCGGCGTAGCTGACCACGTCGGGGCCGCCGATCTCGAGGACGCGGTCGTCGTCCGTCGGATCATCGAGCACTGCAGTGAGGTAGTGCAACACGTCCTGGATCGCGATCGGCTGACACTTCGTCCGCACCCAGCGCGGCGTGATCATCGCCGGGAGCACCTCGGTCAGGTAGCGGAGCATCTCGAACGAGATCGACCCGGAACCGATGATCACCGCCGCCCGCAGCTCGGTGGTCGGTGTGCTTCCGGCGGCGAGGATCTCGCCGACCCGGTGGCGGCTCGCGAGGTGCGCCGACAGGCCATCGCCGCGGCCCATGCCACCCAGGTACACGATCCGCTCCAGGCCAGCGGCGTCGGCGGCGTCGCGGACGTTGCCGGCCGCGGTCGCCTCGGTCGTCGCGAAGTCACCCGCGGTGCCGATCGAGTGCACGAGGTAGTAGGCGACATCACATCCCTCGAGGGCCGGCGCGAGGGTGTCGGGCTCGAGCACGTCACCCGTGAACGAGCGCACCCGATCGGACCATGCGTAGCGTTCGGCGCGGCCGCGCGACCGGGTGAGCACGCGCACGCGGTGGCCTGCATCGAGCAGCTCGGACACCAGCCGGCCACCCACGTACCCGGTGGCGCCGAGCACGAGGACCTCGCGGGCGAGGAAGTCGGCAGGAGACGTCATCTGGTGCTGTCGGACGTCAGAACGAGAGTTCGCCGCGGAGCACGCTGTCGCCCGAGTGAGTGGGATCGCCGTCGATCGGTTCCACCGACACGTCGACGATCGGGAACGACGCAGGGTCGAGGCCCGGTGGCAGGTCGTAGACGCCGTCGTTGCGCAGCGGCCCGAGCGACACGAGTTGCGTCACCTCGGGGTTGATCACCCACACCTCCAGGAATCCGTCGCCTGCGTCGAGGTCGTTGGTGGACAGCCGGAGCTGGAGCAAGCCGTCGTGCTCGACGAGCTCGGCCCGGCCGTCACCGGAGTCACCGAGGCGGTCGAGCGCCCCTGTTGCGACGACGGTCGAGTCGTCCGAACCGCCGCGCATCAACGAACCCGCAGCGACAGCGCCGACCACGACGGCCGCTGCGGCGAGCAGCCACGGCTTCCGATCGCGGTGCCGATCGCCGGCCGCGCCGCCTTTGGCGACCGAGCGTCGAGTGCGCTCGAGCGGGAGCACGGCGGCGCGATCGGTGGCGTCGTCCGGCGTGCGCTCCTCACCGCTCTCGGCCGGCGCGTGCGCGCCAGCCGCGATCCGATCCCACAGGTCACGCGGTGGCGTCTCCCATGACACGCTGCCCGGCCCGGCCCGGCCCGCGAGTGCCCGCAGTTCGGCGAGCTCGCCATCGTCTCCCTGGATGTCCGGGTTCGGCAGATCAGGCATGCGCTGCACCTCCTTCCAGATGGAAACGGAGCCGTTGCAGACCGCGGCGCAGATCGCTCTTCACGGTGCCGAGCGGCAATCCGGTCTTCTCGGCGATCTCGGTCTGGGTCAGATCCGAGTAGAACGCGAGCTCGACGACGCTGCGGGCGCGCGGCGACAGCGTCTCCAGGGCGTGGGCGATCAGCAGGCGATCGGCGAGCCGATCATCGTCGGGATCTTCCCCCGCCTCCTCACGTGCAGCGTCGTCGGAAGGAACCGGGACACGCGGCGCGGCGCGGTACGCGTCACGCACCTTGAACCGGGCGATGCCGATCAGCCACCCGGCGAGGCTGCCGCGCGCCGGGTCGTAGCCGTCGCGCGACCGCCATGCACTGATGAAGGTCTCCTGGGTGCAGTCGGCGGCGGCGCCCTGGTCGGCGAGCGCCCGCGAGCAGAACGTGAAGATCAGCGTGCCGAACTGCTCGTACGCCAGACGGAGCGCGGCATCGTCGCCAGCCACCCAGCGAGCGGCTACCGCGTCATCCGCCGCTTCCGGGCTCGCGGGATCGGCGCGCACGGCCCCACGGTATCGGAGGTCGCGGCAACGCAGCAGAGACCGACGACGGGTCGTGTGCGACGCCGGGCGGGGGACCGGGTGTGGATCCGGGTGCGAGGTGAGGTGCGGGGTGAGGTGCGGGGTGGGGTGCGGGGCATGCATCGGTGATCGAGTCGATGATCGAGTTCGGTGTGTCGTCCACTCTGCTTTCGTGCACCGGACCCACTGCGGATGCAACGCGGGACGAGAAGAAAGTCCTCGGGAGTGCATCCGTGGCGCAACCGATCCCCGAAGAGGGTGCTGAACCTGTCCCCTCCCCAAGGAGCTCAACCCGTGAACACCCGATTCATCCGAGTCACCGCCGGCATCGCCGCCCTCGGCCTCGTCGCCGGCGCCTGCAGCGACGACGCCGACGCCGAGTCCAGCACTCCCGTCGAGCAGACCACAGCCGCGGCTGCGCCGACGACCACCGAGGCGATGCCCGCCGAGGCTGACATCGTCGACACGGCCATCGGCGCCGGCGACTTCACCACCCTCGTCGCCGCCGTGCAGGCCGCCGGCCTCGAAGAGACGCTCCGCGGCGACGGCCCGTTCACGGTGTTCGCCCCCACCGACGACGCCTTCGCAGCACTGCCCGAGGGCACCGTCGAGACCCTCCTCGAGGACCCGACCGGTGACCTCGCCAGCATCCTCACCTACCACGTCGTCCCGGGAGCCGTCATGGCCGCAGACGTCGTCGGGCTCGACGGCCAGGACGTCACCACGGTCAACGGCGCCACGTTCACCGTCAACATCGCCGCCGACGGATCCGTCACCCTGACCGACGCCGCCGGCAACGAGGTCGCCGTCGTCGCCACCGACATCCAAGCGAGCAACGGCGTCATCCACGTCATCGACGCCGTCCTCATGCCGGCCTGACGAGCGCGCTCGCTCCCGGTGCGCGGAGGTCGATCTCGACCTCCTCGTGCCGGGAGCTTTCGCGCGTGCTGCCGAGTGACGACCGCGCCGCGCCCGCTGGTCCGGCCGCTCGCGGCAGCGGCAGCGCTTTGGCAGACTGACCCGGTCTGATCGAGAGGGAGCCTTCCATGACCCGAGTCCTGCGCAACTTCGTGAACGGCGAGCACGTCGACGCCAAGGAGGGTCGCACGTCCGACGTCGTCAACCCCTCGACGGGCGAGGTGTACGCGCAGGCGCCCGTTTCCGGCGCCGCGGACATCGACGCTGCGTACAGCGCCGCGTCTGCGGCGTTCGAGGGCTGGCGGGACAGCACGCCGAGCGAACGCTCGCTCGCACTTTTCCGCATCGCAGATGCCGTCGAGGGGCGCGCCGAGGATCTCATCGCCGCCGAGGTCGAGAACTGCGGGAAGCCGATCGGCCTGACCCGCAGCGAGGAGATCCCGCCGATGGTCGACCAGATCCGGTTCTTCGCGGGAGCCGCGCGCATGCTGGAGGGGCGGTCCGCCGGGGAGTACATGGCGGGCCACACGTCGATGATCCGTCGCGAGCCGATCGGCGTGGTGGGTCAGGTCGCACCGTGGAACTACCCGATGATGATGGCGATCTGGAAGCTCGCGCCGGCGATCGCCGCCGGCAACACGGTCGTGCTGAAGCCCTCCGACACGACGCCGGTGTCGACGCTGATGCTTGCCGAGATCGCCGCCGAGTTCCTCCCGCCGGGCGTGCTGAACGTCGTGTGCGGCGACCGTGACACCGGTCGCGCGCTCGTGTCCCATCCGGTCCCGCAGATGGTCGCGATCACCGGCAGCGTGCGCGCCGGCATCGAGGTCGCTCACGCCGCCGCCGACGGGCTGAAGCGCGTCCACCTCGAGCTCGGCGGCAAGGCGCCGGTCGTGGTCTTCGACGACGCCGACATCGAGGCGGCCGCCGAGGCGATCGCCGTCGCCGGGTACTTCAACGCCGGGCAGGACTGCACCGCGGCGACCCGCGTCCTCGCCGGCCCCGGGGTGCACGACGACTTCGTCGCCGCGCTCGCCGAGCAAGCGCGCAACACAGTGACCGACAGCCCCGACAACGAGGACGCGCTCTTCGGGCCCGTCAACAACCCGGCTCAGCAGGCGCGAGTGCTCGGCCTGCTCGAACGGGCGCCGTCGCATGCCGAGGTGCGCGCCGGTGGTCATCGCGTCGACCGGTCGGGTTTCTTCATCGAGCCGACCGTCGTGTCGGGCATGCGGCAGGACGACGAGATGATCCAGAACGAGATCTTCGGTCCGGTGATCACGGTGCAGCGGTTCTCGGACGAGGACGAGGCCGTGCGCTGGGCCAACGGCGTGCCGTACGGGCTCGCGTCGAGCGTGTGGACGAAAGACCACGGCCGGGCGATGCGGATGGCGAAGCGGCTCGACTTCGGCTGCGTCTGGATCAACACGCACATCCCGCTCGTCGCCGAGATGCCCCACGGTGGCTTCAAGAGCTCCGGCCACGGCAAGGACCTCTCGATGTACGGCTTCGAGGACTACACGAGGATCAAGCACGTCATGAGCCGCATTGATTGAACGGCGGTCGCGTCCACGTCAGATCAACGACACGTTGATCTGACGTGAACGAGGCGAGGTGGCGCAGAGCTACTGGCCGGCGGCGAGGCGGAGCGATGCGGCTTCCAGGACTTCGCGGAGGACCGTGCCGATGAAGGCGAACTCCTCCTCGCCGGCGATGAGCGGTGGCGAGAGGACGATGACGGGGTCGGCGCGGTCGTCGGCGCGGCAGATCAGTCCGCGCTCGAACACCGCCGGCGAGATGAACCCCTTCAGCAGCCACGAGCACTCGTCGGCGGTGAACGTCTCCTTCGTCGCCTTGTCGCGCACGAGCTCGACCACGCGGAAGTAGCCGGCACCGCGGACGTCGCCGACGATCGGGATGTCGCGCAGCCCGTCGAGCGCCGCGCCGAAGGCATCTTCGTTGGCGAGCACACGCGCGTTCAGGTCCTCCCGCTCGAACAGCTCGATGTTGGCGAGCGCGACGGCGGACGACACCGGGTGGCCGCCGAACGTGACGCCGTGGAGGAACAGGTCGTCCCCACGGAGGAACGGCTCGGTGAGCCGGTCGCTCACGATCATGCCGCCCATCGGCGAGTAGCCGGACGTGACGCCCTTGGCGAAGGTGATGATGTCGGGCTGGTAGTCGTATCGCTGCGAGCCGAACCAGTGCCCGAGCCGCCCGAACGCGCAGATCACCTCGTCCGAGACGAGCAGGACGCCGTAGCGGTCGCAGATCTCTCGCACGCGCTCGAAGTACCCCGGCGGAGGTACGAGTGCGCCACCCGTGTTCTGCATCGGCTCGAGGTACACCGCGGCCACGGTGTCGGGACCCTCCATCTCGATCCGCATCGCGATGTCGTCAGCGCACCGCAACGTGCACGCGCTCAGGTGGGAGCAGTCGTGGCACCGGTAGCGGTTCGTGTTCTGCACCTTGATCGCGCCCGGCACCAACGGCTCGAACGGCGCCTTGATCGTCGGGATGCCGCTGATCGACAACGCGCCGAACGACGTGCCGTGGTAGGCGGCGTAGCGAGAGATCACCTTCGTTCGCAACGGTTGGTCGATCGCGCGGAAGTACTGGCGGGCGAGCTTCCACGCCGACTCGACGGCATCACCGCCACCGCCGGTGAAGAAGACGCGGTTCAGGTCACCGGGCGCGAGCGAGGCGAGCTTCGCCGCCAGCTCGATGACCGGTTCCGTGCCGAACGACCACACCGGGAAGTAGGCGAGCTGCTCGGCCTGCCGCGCCGCAGCCTCCGCGAGCTCCCGTCGGCCGTGGCCGACCTGCACGGTGAACAGGCCCGACAACCCGTCGAGGTAGCGCCGGCCCTCGGTGTCCCAGACGTAGCAGCCCTCGCCCCTGCTGATGATCGGCAGGTTGCCGGTGCGGAACGAGCCCAGCTGCGTGAAGTGGCCCCACAGGTGCCGTTGGGCCTGGTCCTGGAGTGATGACATGGCCTCATCATCGCCGCCTGCCACCCCCACCCTGCGTTCGTGCGCTCGGTTGCGCTCGCCGGCGACGGGTCCTGGACGCACCCGGCAGCCCCGGCGTCGGGTCCGGCCCCGAAGACTCGCCACAAAGGCGCCGCAGCACCAGCTCTCCGCGCGCCCGTCGCCACAAAGGCGGCTGCGGGCCCGGCGCGCGGCCCGGTCCCACCATCCCCCGGTTCTCTGCTCGCCGACGACTCCCGACCGGTTCTCCGCTCCCATCCGGACATGCGACGTCCTCGCCCGATCACAGACCGGGGCTGGTGACGCCGATGAGCAGAGAAACGGCGTGGCTGGGGTCTCCTCGCTCCGATGACGACGTCGCACCAGCACACTCGGCTCCGTGTCAGCACCCCCGGTTGTTGTCAGCGAATCCGTTGCAGCGTGAGGGATCGCTGACATGGATGAGCGTCGCTGACGTCGTCGGCTACCGAACGCGGGTGGCCGGCGCAGCCACGCGGGCATCGGCCTGTTCGGCCGGCGGTCGGGGCTGAGCGGCGACTCGCCAGGGATCCGCCCGGCCGGCGGGCGGAGATGCCTGACCGGGGGTCGCCGTGAAAGCGAGTCAGCTGGCTTGGGCGATGTACCGGAGCACGGGGACGGGCTCGTCGGACGAGCTCTCGGCCGGCGTCGGCAGGTAGCGAACGATGTTCGCCGGCAGCGTGCGTTCCTCGAGCCAGGCGGTGAGCGCGGCGGGTGCCATCGGCTTGGCCATGAAGTACCCCTGTGCGAGATCGCACCCGAGCCCGACGAGCAGGTTCCACGTCTCGATGTCCTCGACTCCCTCGGCGACCGCCTGGAGACCGAGGTTGTGGCCGAGGTCGATGGTCGAGCGCACGATCACGGTGTCGTCCGCGTCGGCCGCCATGTTCATGACGAACGACTTGTCGATCTTCACTTCGTGGACCGGCAACCGCTTCAAGTACGAGAGCGACGAGTACCCCGTGCCGAAGTCGTCGATCGCGAGCCGTACGCCGAGCTCGTTGAGCTGGCCCAACATCACGACGCTGCGGTTCGGATCGCCCATCACGCTCGACTCGGTGAGCTCGAGCGTCAGCGCGTCCGGATCCACGCCGGTCTGCGCGAGGAGCTGCATCACGTCCGAAACGAACGACGGGTCCACGAGGTTCCTCGTCGACATGTTGACGGACATCCGCAGCTGCGGCCACCGGGCGCGCCAGCGGGCCAGATCGGTCAGCGCCGTCCGCAGCGCCCACCGCGTGAGGAGGTGGATCATGCCCGACTGCTCCGCGATCGGGATGAACTCGTCGGGCGCCACGAACCCGAGCACGGGATGCGGCCAACGTGCGAGCGCCTCGACAGCGACGACGTCACCGGTCAGCAGGTCGGTCTGCGGCTGGTAGTAGAGCTGGAGCTGATCGGACTCGACGGCGTGGCGGAGCTCGCCGACGAGGCTCAGCCGGCGCGTGCTCGAGTGGTCGTGCGCCTCGTCGTAGACCTCGACACCCGAGCGCTTCGCCTTCGCGTGGTACATCGCAACATCGGCCCGCTGGAAGAGGGTGCGCGAGTCGTTCGCGTGCGTGGGTGCGACGGCGACGCCGACGCTCATGCTGACCTCGAGGCTGAGCTGATCGAGGAAGAACGGGCGCTCGGCCGCCGCGCAGATCTCGTGCGCGAGCATGATTGCATCGTCGAGCTCGGCGATGTCCGGTACGACGACGGCGAACTCGTCGCCGCCGAGGCGGGCGAGCGTGCCGCGCTTGCCGATCGTGCGCTGCAGGCGGCGGGCGACCTCCACGAGGAGCACGTCGCCGGTGTGGTGACCGAGCGCGTCGTTCACGTCCTTGAAGCCATCGAGGTCCATGAAGAGCACTGCCACGCCTGCCGAGGGCGAGACCGAGAGGAGCAACGCGTCGAGCCGATCGCCGAGCATCGTCCGGTTGGGCAGACCGGTCAGCGAGTCGTGGTTCGCCTGGAACTCCTTCTCGACCGCCTCCCGCTTCAGCTCGGCGACGAGGTCGCCGACCTTCATCGCGATGGTCGTGTTGCGGGCGAACGTCTCGAGCAGGCGCAGATCATCACGGTCGAACGTGCTGACGTCGGCGATGCGGTTGCCGACGACGAGGACACCAGTCGCACCGTGGTCGCTCGACAGCGGCGCGCTCGCGAGGTCGGACCAGCCGAAGCTCTCGGCGACAGCGCGCAGCGCCGAGTCCCGCTCGTTCCTGGCGACGACGATCGGCTCCTCGAAGGCGACGAGTGCGACCTCCGGCGCCGACAGGTGATGACCCCGGTGCGCCTCTGCTCTCACCTTGCCGTCGCGGCCCATGCGGCGGACGATGGCGCCATCCGGCACGGCCAGGACGAGCAACGCCTCGTCGGCGCGCAGCAGCTCCCGCGCCAACTTCAGGCTCTCGCGGATCACCTCGTCCGTCTCGGTCGCGCCCGCAAGGGTGTCCGTGAATCGATACAGCAGACCGAGGTTGCCGTACCGCTGGCGGATCTTGACGAAGGCGCGGTAGCCGAGCCACGTCATCACGAGCATTCCGCCGATCATCCAGAGTCCACGCCAGTCGACCCACAGCACGTTGAGCGCGAGCTGTCCGATCGCGAGGTGAGCGGCGACGATCATCTGACTGACGGTGAAGTCGGACCACGACCAGCGGATCTCGCCGATCGAGACCGAGATCGCGAACGCGACGGTGACCAGCGTCAGCGTGTTCATGCAGTAGAGCGCCGCCGCGCTGGCGAGCCAGCCCCTCGGCGACACGACCGCTGCCTCGCCGAGCACGGCGCGATACAGCAGCACCGTGATCGACATCGCGGCGAAGTTGCTGGCCAGGTTGAAGCCCGCTTTGAGCAGTGAGAACCGTCGGTAGCGCACCCAGTTCAGGAACTCGACCGAGAGCGTGCCCACCACCCAGCCGAGCAGCAGTTCGCGTGGCGAGCTCAGTGCGAGGCCCATCGCCAGCACGACCGGCCCGGCGTGGATGATCCTCGCCTCGCCGCGGATCTCGACGTACACCTCGAGCGATTCGCACACGACGAACAACGCGGCGAGCGCGAACCACGGCAGATGTGTGGTCATCGCGCCGGCAGGGAGCGTCGTCGGCGCCAGCCCGGTCCAGATCCCGATGCCGACGAGCGCGATGAGCAGCGCACCAGTGGCGATGATTCGTTCCGTCGTCCGGTGGTCGTTCGTCGACGGGTCGTTCGTCGACGGGTCGTTCGTCGGGTCAGCGCTCACAACGTCACGCTCCGCGGTCCACAACCACATGCGGTGGTAGCACCGCTGGTAGCGAGCTTGAACAACCTCTGAGGCGTCTCAAGCCCCACTCGTCTGCCTGATACTCTCTTGAGGCGGTCGTCAGCTGACGTGAAGTGGTGCTGACGACCGTCCGGTGCGGAACGGGTCCCGGATGACAGCGCGCGGCTACGAGCTGTCGTCCTCGCACTCTCGGTGCACCGGGGCCGGGTTGGGATCGTCACGGAAGGGAGTCATCAAATGGAAAACAAGTGGGGCTGAGCACCCGCCCGTGATTCGAGCGGGCCTCAACTGAATCCCGTCGTCCCCGGTCGTAGCTTTCCGGCAGAACGGTGATGACGGATCCGACGCTTTGGTCGGGTGTAAGAAGAGACGCACGACTTGCACCCGACCAACGTCAAGATGTCTTCAAGAACGGGTTCTGCATGGTTGCCGGCTCTGCGCCGCGAGCACTGACGACACCTCCCCCACCCCCACCGCCCGGCGGATCGGCGCGTGCCGGGGTCGAGGTGCCGCTCCAACGCGGGCTCGGGGTTCGCTACTGGCTGGTGTGGCTGTCCACCGTGCTGTCAGGCCTCGGCGACGGCATCGTGTACGTCGCCATCCCGTTGGTCGCGAACCGGTTGACCGACAACGAGTTGCTCGTCGCGAGCGTCACCGCAGTGGGCGAGCTGCCGTGGCTGCTCGTCGCGCTGCCCGCCGGCACCTGGCTCGACCGCGGCAACCAACGTTCGATCATGCAGTTCATCGAGCTCAGCCGGATGGCCGCGCTCTGGGCCCTGTGCCTGATGATCGCGGCTGATCGCAACTCGATCGGGCTGCTGCTCGTCGTGGCGTTCGTGCTCGGATCACTGCAGACCGCCTACAGCGCCGGCGCCCACGCGGTGCTGCCGCAGATCGTGCGCACCGACCAGTTGGTGCGCGCGAACGGATTCATCGCGTCCGGCGAGACGGCGGCGAACTCGATGGCCGGTCCCGCCCTCGGCGGTCTGCTCTTCGCCGCCGCCGCGTCGCTGCCGTTCCTGGTCGACGGCGCGAGCTTCGCCGTGTCGGCCGTGCTGCTCACGGCTGCGCTGCCGCTCGTCAAGCGCTCGCCCGGGACGCGACGACGTACCTTCCGCGAGGACCTCGGCGAGGGTGTCAGCTACTTCCGCCAGCATCAGGTGCTGCGGACCCTTGCCGTGACGACCGCGGTGCTCGCCTTCGCCCAAGCGATGGTGATGGCCACGCTCGTGCTCCTCGTGCGCCGCAGCGTCGGGCTGTCGGACACGGGCTTCGGGTTCGTCCTCGCCGTCGGGGCGATCGGCAGCATCATCGGTGGGGTCACCGCGGACCGCATCGACCGCCGCTTCGGCACGGCGTCGGTGCTGATCGTTGCCGGGCTGATCGCCTCGGCGGGTTACGTCACCCTCGGTGCTGCCGGGAGCTTCGTCCCCGTCGCGATCGGCATCGCGCTCGAGGGTTTCGCCGTCACGGTCGGCACCGTGTCGAGCGTGTCACTGCGCCAGCGACTCGTCCCGCCCGCGTTCCTCGGGCGCGTCGGGAACATCTTCCGGCTCGTGATCTACGGCCTCCTCCCGATCGGCGCGCTCGCCGGAGGGGCGCTGGCAGCCATCTTCGGCAACCGGTCACCGATGTTCGTGGCGGGCATCGCGCAGGCCAGCGCGATGGTCGTGCTCGGACCGCGCCTGCGGCGCGTCATCCGGCGCGACCGCGCGGTCAGCTGACTCCGGGCTCTGCCGCCGCCTTCGCGAGATCCTGGGCGGTTCGCCCCAGGAACCGGCGAAAGCCGATCTTCCAGAGCCAACCCGTGCCGCGGAACTTCGGATCGAACGACGAGTGCCAGCGCACGATGCTGCCACCGGCGGGGTCCACGGCGATCGTCACGTCGGCTCGGTAGTTGCGCACGGCGATCCCCTCGAGCAACTCGTAGGAAAAGGCGTGCGGCCGCTCGAACAGGACCACCCGCTCCCGGGTGACCGTGGTGCCCCTGCGGAAGCGGCGGACGGCGCCGACGCCGTCGACGTCCGGTGAACCGTCCTGCTCACGCGTCGCCTCGTCGGGAAACGTCCACTCGGGCCATCGTGCGACATCGGCGAGCAAGGTGAAGAGCCGTTCGGGGGAAGCCGTCGACCTGGCCTCGTTGTCCACGCTGAGCCGCCCCTCGTGCTGCACCATCAGCTGGATGGTAGGCGCCGCGGGTCAGACGTCGTGGAGATCACCGGTGTCAGCGGGGTCGGCGACCCGGACGCAGGTCGGGCACCACCATCGGGTCTCGAGCGGTGTGCCGCAGGCGAGGTGACGTACGGCTCGGCTGCCGACCTCGTCGTGCGGTCCGCGGACGGCGCGGGTGCTGCCCCAGGCGGCGAGCTGCGCGAGCACACCGGCGAGCTCGGCGCCGGTCGCGCTGAGGCGGTACGCCATGCGGACCGGACGGTCCTGGTACGGGCTGGCCACCACCAGCGCCGATGCTTCGAGGTCGCGCAACCGGCGGGCGAGGATGTTCGGCGCGATCCCCGGGACGAGCTGCTGGAGCTCGTTGAACCGGCGCGGCTGCTCGGCGAGCGCGCCGATGACGAGCAGCGACCACCGATCGCCGACCTCCTGGAGGGCGCGATCGAGCGCACCGAGCGAGGACGAGGGCGACAGCACGAGCACCAGTGTGCCTCACGGGCGTTGTCGCAACGGCCCCTGGCGAGTAACTTGCATTTCACAAGTCAGCAGGGAGACGAGATCATCATGGTCAACACGAGGCTCGACACGAGCGGCATCGTCACGATCGGCCGAGATGGCCGCGGCACCGGGTTCGTCCTCTCGGAGGGACGCGTGGTCACGAACAGCCACCACCTTCGCGATCGCACCACGCAGGTGATGTTCGAGGGCGGCCGCACTGCGCAGGCCACGGTCGTCGGGGTCGACGCCGACGGCGACCTCGCCGTGCTCGAGGTCGACACCGCGGACGCTCGCCCTGCGACGTTCGCGTCGACGGCACCTGCCGTCGGCGGCGAGGTGCAGGCGCTCAGCCGGGCCGGCACCAGCGGGCGGGTCACCTTCGGCCGGGTCAGCGCGGTCAACCAGACCTTCCGCGGACCGAGGGGTCGCGTGATCGAAGGCGCGCTCGAGCACACCGCCCCACTCCCCCGTGGTGCCACCGGCGGGCCACTCGTCGACAGCAGCGGCGCGATCGTCGCGATCACCACCCTGCGCCTGCCCGACGGCTTCGCGATCGCCAGGCCGACCGACGCCGCGCTCCAACAGGTGCTCCACCAGCTGGCTGAGGGTCAGTCGGTGGAACGACGCACCATCGGCGTCACGATCGCGCCGAGCCACGTGGCGAACCGCTTGCGCCGGAGCGTCGGCCTGCCCGAGCGTGACGGGCTGCTCGTCCGCGCCGTCCGCGCCGAATCGCCCGCCGAACGAGCAGGCCTGCGGACGGGTGACCTCATCGTCGCCGTCGACGCAACCGCGGTGGCGACACCCGAGGCGCTCGCCGCCGCGATCGAGGAAGGATCGGCCGAGCGCACGATCGTCCTCACCATCGTCCGCGGCGCCGAGGAGCAGACCGCATCGGTCAACCTCGACGCGACACCACACGACTGACGGCGTCGACGAAGCCGTCCAGCTGCTCCTCGCTCAGCGCGAGCGACAGTGCGATGAAGCCCCGACGCGCGATGTAGTAGCCCTCCTCGAGCAGGTCGAGGAAGAGCAGCTCACGGCGACGATCGTCAACCGCGGCGAGATCTCCAGGATGGCCGACGGTGACGCGCGTGGGGTGCAGGTTCATGATCGAGCCGAGTCCCGTGCACTGCCAGTCGACGCCGAGGTCGTCGAACCGCTGGTTCAGTGTGCCGCGAAGGCGATCGCCGGTCGCCGTCAGCGCACGCGCCGCGTCGGGTGTGAAGACCCGCGAGAGCGCGGCCGCGCCGGCGGCCATCGTCAGCACGTTGTTGTTGAAGGTGCCGGCATGGCCGAGCGCCCCCGGGAGCGTCGGATCGAACTGGTCCATCAGCGCCGCCGTGCCACCGAACGCGCCGAACGACATCCCACCGCCGACGTACTTGCCGAGCGTGGTCAGATCGGGGAGCACGCCGAGCAGCTCCTGTGCCCCACCTGGCGCGACGCGAGACGTCATCACCTCGTCGAACACGAGCAGCACATCCCGCTTCGCTGTCGCTGCTCGTAGCGCGGCGAGGAACTCGGCGGCCGCCGGGATGCACCCTCCCGAACCCATCATCGGTTCGACGAGCACGGCCGCGAGATCGTCGCTCGACGCGATCGTCGCCGCCGCGCCGTCGGCGTCGTTGTAGCGACCGATCACGGTCGGGTACGGCGCGTTCACCGACGCCGGCTCGCTCCCGAACGTGAGCACCCCGCCGTGGTAGCCGCCTTCGAACACCATCACCCTGGGGCGGCCGGTCGCCACCCGGGCCGCGGCGAGCGCCATCAGGTTCGCCTCCGTGCCGGAGTTGGTGAACCGGACCTTCTCGATCGAAGGGAACCGCTCCACCACGACGCGGGCGAGCCTGGCCTCGTAGGTGTTGTGGGCACCGAGGTTGACACCGGCGTCGAGCGCCTCGTCGATCGCCGCCCGGATGACGGGATCGCTGTGACCGAAGAGCCCTGCCGTGTACTCGCCGAGGAGATCGACGTACTCGAGGCCGTCGACGTCGATCAACCGGGAGCCCTCGCCGCGGGCGATGCGCAGCGGGAACGGGCTGTGGAACAGCACCGTGCGAGTGTTCCCACCCGGCATCACCTCGGCCGCGTCGCGATGGGCCGCGAGCGAGCCCGGACGCCGGGCGGCGTACGCCTCGCGGGCTTCGGCGACTGCGGCGTCGAGATCGGTTCGTGCAGGTGCCACGTCGGTCATGGTGAGAACCCTACGGGCCTGCCGACGGCGGTGATCGCGCGATGTTCGCGTGCGTTGCAGTGGTCAGTCGGGCGGTTGCGCACCGTTGCCCGCAGGGACCGGCGACGACACCACGCCGTCGGCGAGGGGACCGAGGACGCTGCGGAGCGTCTGCGCCGCGCCGAGCAGGCCGGCGGTCTCGTACGGCACGACGATCTTCGCGTTGTCGCTGTCCGCGAAGCGGGCGAGTGTGTCCAGCTGGAGGATCGCCACGACGGTCTGGTCCGGTTGCGCGGCGCGGATCGCGCCGTAGACCTCGGCGATCGCCTGGGCGCGGCCTTCGGCCTCCAGGATCGCCGCCTGCCGGTTGCCCTCGGCGCGGAGGATCGCCGCCTGCCGCTCACCCTCGGCGTTCCGAACCGATGCCCTGGCGTCGCCGTCGGCGATGTTGATCGCCGACAGCTGCAGGCCCTCCGATTGCAGGATCTTCGCCCGCTTCTCCTGGTCGGCCTGCTTCTGCAGTGCAAGTGCCTGCAGGATCTGCGGAGGTGGCGCGATCTCGACGATCTCGATGCGGCTGATCCTGATTCCCCACTTGTCGGTGACGACCTCCATCTGCGCCTGCACATCGGTGTTGATCCGCTCCCGCTCGGACAACGCCTCGTCGAGGGTCATGGTGCCGATCACCGAGCGCAGGGCTGTCCGCGCGAGCGCGTCGATCGCGATGTCGAAGTTCTTCACGCTGAAGAGCGCCTGCTTGGCATCGACGACCTGGGTGAAGATCGTCGCGTTGACGGTCACGACGACGTTGTCCCGGGTGATCACATCCTGGCGGTCACCCGGCACCGGGATCTCGCGCATGTCCATCGGCGTCAGGGTGTCGACGAACGGCAGGATGATCGCCAGACCGGGCTCGCGTGTGTCGCGATACTCACCGAGGCGCTTCACCACCCCGACCTGGCCCTGCTGGACGATGTTCACGGCCTGCTTCAGCGCGAGCAGCAGCACGACGACGACAAGGACGGAGACGGCCAGACTGACGATGGTCACGACACTGATGGCGGCAATCACGACTGCTCCTTCGTGCCCGCGTCGGGCGGTAGCTCGAACGATCCGCTGCCGTCGCCGAAGAACGGGTCGATCTGCCCGACCGGCCACACGACGAGCGTTGTCCCACGGACTCCCGTGACGAGCACGCGCGTGCCGCTCGGGATGGGGGAACCAGTGCCGCTCACCGCGAGCCAGCGTTCACCGGCGAGGCGGACGTGGCCTGCGTCGCCCGCGTGTCCGAGGTCGCCGACGACGTCGAGCGTGACGACGACCTCACCGACGAGCGTCCCGTGCACACCTCGCGCCGGGTGGCCCTCGCGCCCGCTGTGGATCGCTCTGCTGACGAGCGGGCGCACCGCGACGATCCCGATCGCGGCAACCGCGATCGCGACGACGACCTGCAGCGCGACGGCCGACGGCGCAGCGAACGCGACGCCCATCGCGGCAAAGGCACCGAGCGCGCCGAACATCGCGAAGAACGCGAGGTGGTGCAGCTCGACGGCCAGGAGGGCAACCCCGAGAACGAGCCACGCAACAGCCATGTGTGCACCTGCTTCCAGAGGAAGGTTACGCCCCCGGAGCGCCTGTCATTCACCGGTTTGCATGAACCGTTCCCACCGTTCCATCGCCTGCGAGCCAGTCATCGTCCGAACGTGCTCAGCGGGAACCTTGGCCGTGTGAACCAGTCGCTCGTGCAGCCAGTCAGGGACAGGGTCGGGCTGCGGCTCTGCAGCGGCGTGAAGGTCGGGGCGTCGGGCGTGTCGGCCGAGCATGTCGATCACGCTCGCCAATGCCTGCGCCGCCGGGTTGGCGCCGAGGGTGGCGACGCGTTCGTTCATCTCCGCGTACACCTCGTCGTCCGATCTGGCGCCCACCGCCCACACTTCAGCGACCGTGATCGTCACGGCGCCCGCGGCATCTCTGGTGACGCGCCACACGACACGCCAATCACGGTCGCCGACAGTGAGCTTCCTCCAGCCGACGATCTGCCCGAGCAGCGGCTCACCCGCGTCCGGATCGCGTTCGAGGAGCAGCATCTTCTTCAGCGCCCAGCGGACGATCTGCGGGTCCTTCTTCAGCAGAGCGCGCAGGTCTGCAACAGCCGGCTCGATGAGCCGCACATATGCGCGCGGCGCGTCCGCGCTGGCGTCGTCGACCACGGTCGTGGTTCAGCGCTGCGAGGCGCGCTCCGCCTCGAGCTCTGCCTCGAGTTGCGACCGGTCGAATCCGAGGACAGCGATGATCTCGTCGAGGTCCGTACGTTGCCCGGTGTCGGTAGCGGCCCGAGCGAGCACCAGTGCGGCACTCCGCAGGTCTGCTTCGAGCTCGACCAGCTCGCTGAGCCGGCGGACACTGACGATCGCGGCGACAGGCCGGCCGTGCCGCTCGACGACGACGTCCGCTCCGGATTCTGCGTCTTTGAGCAGGCCCGAGACCCCGCGCTCGCTGGCGGCCGTGACAGAAATCGAACGTTCGC
Source organism: Acidimicrobiia bacterium (assembly GCA_050248955.1). Classification (GTDB taxonomy): domain Bacteria; phylum Actinomycetota; class Acidimicrobiia; order Acidimicrobiales; family Ilumatobacteraceae; genus JBFWRK01. Next base: position 503,006 of record JBFWRK010000001.1, on the reverse strand, counting down.
CGAGGTGGGTTGCCATACGTCGAACTATACAGATTTCTACACAGAATGCAATCAGCTGATCGAGGCACGCTCGCGACGACGACGTTCCCGAACGCCAGCCGTTCACGTGCCTGAACGGCTGGCAGTGGGCACGACGGGACTCGAACCCGGGACCTCCACCGTGTCAGGGTGGCGCTCTAACCAACTGAGCTACGCGCCCGTCAGGGCAGCGAGCAGGCTAGCAGTCACCTCAGACGGAGCGACACTTCGTTGGCCATCAGGCGGCCCGCGCGCGTGAGCACGAGCCGCTCGCCATCTGCCTCGACGAGACCGGGCAGCTCGTCGGGATCGAGTGCAGTGATCGGCACGCCGTCACGGGTCCGGAGCGACAGTTGCAGCCCCTCGATGCGGCGGGTCTCGTCATCCAGCTGCTCGCCGGCGGCCTCGGTCGACCGACCCTCGGCGACAAGCGCGATGTACCGGTCCGGCGTCCGCACGTTCCACCACCGCCGGCCCGATTCGTGCGAGTGAGCGGCGCACCCGAAGCCGCGGTAGTCGCCCTGGCTCCAGTAGACCGCGTTGTGGCGGCATTCATGGCCCGGGGCCGCCCAGTTCGAAATCTCGTAGTTACGGAGCCCGGCCGCGCCGAGCAGGTCGTCAGCGAGCTCGTACTTGTCGGCCTGATCGTCGTCGTCCGGGTGCCGGGCGACGTCGTCGAACAGCGGCGTGCCGGCCTCGACGGTCAGCCCGTACGCGCTCACGTGCGGGGGCGCGAGCTCGATCGCGCCGCGGACGGTCTCCTCCCAGTCCGCGAGCGACTCACCGGCGGCGCCGTAGATGAGATCGAGGTTGAACGACTCGAACCCGGCTGTCCTGGCGAGCGCGATCGAGCGGCGGACGTTGTCCGGATCGTGCGTGCGTCCCAGCGACGCGAGCACGTGCGGCACCATCGACTGGACGCCGAAGCTCAGCCGTGTGACCGGCCCGTCCCGGTACGCCGCCAGCAGCTCGGCGGTGATCGTGTCCGGGTTGCACTCGACGGTCACCTCGGCTCCGCTCACCAGCGGAATGCGGGTGAGCACGTCGACGAGCGCCGGACCGGGCACCATCGACGGGGTGCCGCCGCCGACGAAGACGCTGGTCGCCGCCGGCATGCCCGCCGCGAGGGCGCGCTCGATGTCGGTGACCATCGCGGCGAGGTAGGGCTCGGTGAGGTGGTGGCGGTCGGTCCAGGTCGCGAACGCGCAGTAGTCGCAGCGCGCCGCGCAGAACGGGATGTGGACGTAGACGCCGAAGGCGGCCGCTTGTGGCACGCCTCCAGTCTGGGGAGTCAGTCGACGTCGAACAACAGATCGAGCGCGTCGAGCCGCGATTCGATCTGGTCGACGGGGACGTCGAGCATCGCCGCGACCGCACGGCGGTCGTCGGCGCGGATCGTGAGCACCTTGCCGTTGAAGTCCTGGCGCTGGACCTGGATCATCCGGAAGAAGCGCTGCAGCATCTCGAACGGCGACCCGGACAGCTGCCCGAGCTTCACGAGGTCGACGATGATCTTGTTCGAGCCCGGCCCGACGGCGAGGTCGTCGCCGGCGTGCATCTCGTCGCGCGGGAGCAGCTGGTCGACCGGGACCTGGTAGAAGCGGGCGAGGCGTTCGAGGCGGGGCACCGAGATCGCCCGCTCGCCACGCTCGTACGCGCCCAGCACCGATGCCTTGAACTCCTGCTCGGACGTGGCCTCGACTTCCTGGAGCGACAGCCGCTTCTGGCGGCGGATGGTGCGCAGCCGTTCGCCGACCTTGCGACTGTAGGGAGAAGAAGCTTCGTCGTCGTCGTCGAAGTCGGTCATCGAGAGCTGCCTTTCGTCCGCCGTGCGGTGGCGTGAGCGTACGGGACACTAGCCACGCAGAGCAACGATTCGAGCACCACCTTCACGAAGAGTGATTCCTCCGACTCAGGCTTCGACTGAGCGGGCACGCTCGGCCACCAAGAGCGTGCATGCCATGATCGCCGCGGTTTCCGTACGGAGCACCAGGTCACCGAGGCCGACGGTCGCCCGTGCGGCAGCGAGTTCCGCCGGCGACCAGCCACCCTCCGGCCCCACGAGGATGAGCGGCGTCGCCGTACGCGGCCAGGCGCCACCAGGCGCGGCGAGCGCGGCACCGACGCGCCCCACTACCGATGCGAACGGGCTCAATGCCTCGACAACCGGCAACCGGGTCCGCCGCGACTGCATCGCCGCCTCGCGGGCGACCCGGGCGAGCCGCGCACCGTGCTTCGCCGCCCGCTCGGGATCCCAACGCACGACGGACCGCTCGGTCACCATCGGGATGATCACGTCGGCGCCGATCTCGGTCAGCTTCTGCACCACGAGCTCGGGCCGATCGCCCTTCGGCAGTGCGAAGGCCACGGAGATCGGCGGCTGCGGCGCGGCCGCCGTGACGACGGGCCCGGTCGGTTCCAGCGTGCCCTGACTGAGCGTGCACGGCCGCCACCGGCCGGCGCCGTCCGACACCGTCACGACCTCGCCGTCGCGCAGCCGGAGCACGCGCCGGAGGTGGTGGGCGTCCTCGTCGCTGAGGAGCGGGTCGTCGAGATCGTCGACGAAGACGTGGGCAGCGGCTTCGAGCAGCTGCGGCGGCGGACCCGCGGGGCCCGGCGCGGCCGACATCAGGAGAACGCGGACTTGATCCGCGAGAGCAGTCCCTTGTCGGGCGGGTTCACGCTCTCGCCGCGGGCCTCCGCGAAGCGGCGGAGCAGCTCGGACTCGTCGGCGGTGAGCTTCGACGGCACCTCGACGCTGGTGACGACCCGGAGGTCGCCCCGACCACGTCCCTGCACGTGCGGCACGCCCCGACCGCGCAACACGAACTCGCGCCCCGGCTGGGTGCCCGCCGGGACGACGAGCTCCTCGTCGCCGTCGAGCGTCGGCAGCGTGAACGTGGTGCCGAGCGCCGCCTGCGCGATCGACACCTCGACCTCGGTGACGAGGTCACTGCCGACGCGCTGGTAGCGCTCGTGCGGGGCGACGCGGAGGTGGACGTAGAGGTCGCCGGCGGGACCACGGCGGGGCCCGACCGCACCTCGCCCGGACAACCGCAGCGTCGAGCCGTTGTCGACGCCGGCGGGCACGTCGACGTTGAGCGTGCGCTCCTCGACGACCCGGCCCTCGCCGCGACACGTCGAGCACGGCGTCACGATCACTTGGCCCAACCCGCTGCACCGCGGGCACGGGCCGGACGTGACCATCTGACCGAGCAGGCTCTGACGAACGCGACGAACCTGACCGGACCCGTTGCAGTCGGCACAGGTGACCGGCTGGGTCCCGGAACCGGCGCCGGAACCGCCGCAGTCGGGGCACGACACAGCCGTGCGGATCGTGACGGGGAGCGCGGCGCCGAAGACCGCCTGCTCGAACGAGAGGTCGGCTACGACCTCGAGGTCCTGGCCGCGGGGCGGTCCCGCTGGGCCGCCGTTGCCGCCGCCGAACGGGCTCTGACCGCCGAAGAAGGCGTCGAACAGATCACCGAGGCCGCCCCCGGCTCCACCGGCGAAGAAGTCGCCGCTGCTACCGCCAGCGCCGGCCAAGCCCGGCTCACCGAACCGGTCGTAGCGCACCCGCTGATCGGGATCGGAGAGCACCTCGTAGGCGCGGGCCAGCTCCTTGAACTGCTCCTCGGCGTGCTCGTCGTCCGGATTCGCGTCGGGATGCAGCTCGCGTGCGCGCTTGCGATACGCCCGCTTGATCTCCTCGTTGCTCGCAGTCCGCTCGACACCGAGCAGCTCGTAGAAGTCAGCCAAACCTGCCCCTTCAGCTCTCCGCGAGCCGGCGTCCGAGCCGGTCGCTGACCACCTCGACGGCGGCGAGCGCCTGCGGGTAGTTCATCCTCGTCGGACCGAGCACGCCGACCGTGCCCAGGTCCTCGCCATCGACGTGCACAGAGGCGACGACGACCGAGCACGCCGCCAGCGGTTCGATGCCGTGCTCGCCGCCGATCGCGACGGACAGCCCTCGGTCGAGGACATCGCGCATCAATGTGACCACGACGTACTGCTGCTCCAGCGTGTGCAGCACCCGGCGGACCACGTCCACCGCGTCGAACGCCCGTGCCATCGAAGAAGCGCCACCGACGAACACCGTCTCGCCGTCGTCGGCGCTCTCCCGCAGGTGGCGCAGCGCGCTCGCCGCGAGCTGGTCGACGAGATCGTCGCCCGAGGACGGCAGGTCGGAGCGGTCGCCGAAGGCGCGCCCGACCAGATGGCGCTGGAGATGGGCGGTCGTCGCCGCGAGGCGGGCGTCGGAGGCATCATCCGGCAGCTCGACGGACTCGTTCACGACGCTGCCGTTCGAGGACACGACGACCAGCATCGCGACCCTGGACGAGAGGCCGACGAGCTGCACCGAGCGGATCACTGCGGCTTCGGCGGCCGGCCCGACGACAACGGCGGCGTAGTTCGTCAGGTGCGACAGCAGGCGGCTCGTGTCCTGCAGCATCTGCTCGAGGGCGCCGTGGGTGTGCGAGAAGAAGTCCCCGATCTGCGCCCGGCGGACCGAATCGAGGCGGCCGGGCACCGTCAGGTGGTCGACGAAGAACCGGTAGCCCTTGTCGGTCGGGATCCGTCCCGCCGACGTGTGCGGTTGCGCGAGGTAGCCCTCTTGCTCGAGCACCGCCATCTCGTTGCGCACGGTCGCCGAGCTGACCTGGACACCGGGCGCGTCGGCGACGTGCGTCGAGCCGACCGGCTGCGCGGTCTCGATGTACTCCTGGACCACCGCCCGGAGGATCGCTGTCTTACGCTCGTCGAGCATCTCGGCATGCACCTGTTAGCAGGTAGATGAGCCCGGCATCGGCAAGGATCCCGGGAGGATCAGGCTATCGGCCGGCGACGACGGCGTCGTGGCGCAACCGGGCCTCCGCGCTCATTCGAACGTGGGGTCGACCCAGCCGGGGAAGATCTCGGGCAGGCCGGCGCTGACCTTGAGCGGGAACTCGGCGGGGCGCTTCTCCAGGAAGCTGACGACGCCCTCACGGGCGTCGTCACTCGCACCGCGCTCCATGATGCCGCGGCTGTCGACCCGGTGCGCCTCCATCGGATGCGAGGCACCGAGCATCCGCCACAGCATCTGGCGGCTCAACGCAACCGAGACCGGTGCCGTGTTGTCGGCGATCTCGCGGGCGATGGCGTGTGCCGCTGGGAGCAGCTCGTCCGGGGCGTGGACGCTGCGCACCAGCCGTCCGGCGAGCGCTTCGTCCGCCGTCATCAGGCGGCCGGTGTAGACCCATTCCGCGGCCTGCTGGATGCCGACGAGCCGCGGCAGGAACCAGCTCGACGCGGCCTCCGGCACGATGCCGCGACGGGCGAAGACGAAGCCGATCTTCGCCGAGGTGCTCGCCAGCCGGATGTCCATCGGCAAGGTCATCGTGATCCCGACGCCGACGGCAGCACCGTTGATCGCGGCGATGACCGGCTTGTGGCTGTTGAAGATGCGCAGCGAGACGAGCCCGCCGCCGTCGCGTGGCACACCGATCGAGGTCTGCTCGTCGCTGCCGCCGCGGCTGAACGTGCCGCCGCCCGCCGACAGATCGGCGCCGGCGCAGAAGCCGCGGCCCCGCCCCGTGACGATCACGACCCGCACCGCGTCGTCGGCGTCGGAACGATCGAAGGCATCGATGACCTCGCGCATCATCACGGTCGTGAACGCGTTGAGCTGGTCGGGCCGGTCGAGCGTCAGGGTCGCGACCCCGTCCGTGACCTCGTAGGCGATCTGCGTGTACTCCATGCGAGGCACCGTACGCGCCGACCTCGTGCCCGTCGCTACCGTCCGATCTAAACGTCGAGGAAGCGCGAGGCGGCGACGCCGGAGCCGATCGCGCCGGCCAGCGCACCGATCAGCAGGATGATCACCATCACGCCGCGGAGGTACTCGGGCCCGACCTGCAGCGAGAGCAGGTCGTTGGTGACCAACCCCTTGCCCCCGAAGTCGCGCAGGTTGTTCGTCCAGAGGCCGTTCACGAGCGCGAGCCCGCCGCAGGAGAGCAGCGCGCCGATCAGCCCCTGGAGCAGCCCCTCGAGCATGAACGGCACCCGGATGAACCAGTTCGTCGCGCCGACGAGCTTCATCACCTCGATCTCGCGCCGGCGGGCCACCATCGCCGTTCGGATCGTGTTCCAGATCAGTACGACGGCAACGATCAGCAGGATCACGGACGCGCCGATGGTGAAGCTCCGCACGAACCCGGAGAGCCGGCCGTAGAGCTTGATCGTGTCCGTGGCGAGACCGACCTCGAGCACGTTCGGCTGGTTCTTCAGCTGCTCGCGGTACTCCGAGAGCAGCTCCTGGGCGCCCTCGACCGGCTTCACCCGGAGCTGCGCCGGCGTCTTCTCGATCGTCAGCGTGTCGAGCAGCGACTGCTGCCCGGCGAGCACCGTCTTCGCCTGGTCGTAGGACTGCTCCTGCGTCAGGTAGGTGACGGTGTCGACGATGTTGTTGCCTTCGAGCTGCGACTTCAGCGCGTCGATCTCGGCCTGGCCGACGCCCGGCTTGACGAACACGATCATCTCGACGCCGTCCTGCCACTTCACGAGCAGGTTGGAGAACGCTTCCTGGATGAGGAACGTCGCGCCGGCGAGCAGCAGGGCGACCGCGGCTGTGAGGATCGCGGCGGCGCTCAGCGTCACGTTGCGCTGGAAGCTGGCCGCGGTCTCGCGGAACGCGTAGGCGATGCGGGAGAGCATCAGTCGTACACCCCTCGGACCTGGTCGCGGACGATCACGCCGCGGTCGAGCTGGATCACGCGTCGGCGCATCATGTTCACGATCCGTTGGTCGTGGGTGGCCATCACGACGGTGGTGCCGGTCTTGTTGATCCGGTCGAGCAGGCGCATGATGCCCTCGCCCGTGGACGGGTCGAGGTTGCCGGTGGGCTCGTCGGCGAGGAGGATCAGCGGCCGGTTCACGAACGCTCGCGCGATGGAGACACGCTGCTGCTCGCCGCCGGAGAGCTGGTGCGGGAAGCGCTCCTGCTTGCCGGCGAGGCCGACGAGATCGAGCACAGCGGGTACCTGCTGTCGGATCACGTGCTTCGGCCGGCCGATCACCTCGAGAGCGAACGCGACGTTCTCGAAGACCGTCTTGTTCGGGAGCAACTTGTAGTCCTGGAAGATGTTGCCGATGTTGCGCCGGAGGTAGGGCACCTTCGAGTCGGACATCCGGTTGATGTCCCGACCAGCCACCCAGACCTCGCCGCGCTCCGGCCGTTCCTGGCGGTTCATCAGCCGCAGCAGGGTCGACTTGCCGGAGCCCGATGCGCCGACGAGGAACACGAACTCACCCTTGGGGATGTCGAACGATGCGTCCCTGACGGCGGTGACTTCGGCGTTGTAGACCTTGCTCACGCCTTGGAGCTTGATCATGCGCCGCCCTCTTCGGCGTTGCGCCGCTTCATCCGCAGGAACGCCTCGATGAACTCCTCGATGTCGCCGTCGAGCACCGCGCTCACGTTGCCGACCTCGTACTCGGTGCGGAGGTCCTTCACGAGCTGGTACGGCTGCAGCACGTAGCTGCGGATCTGGCTGCCCCAACCGACCTGGGCCTGCTTGCCGGCGATGCGGGCGAGCTCTTCCTCCCGCTCTTCTTCGATCTTCGCCGCGACCATCGCCTTGAGCCGCGTCATCGCCCGCTCACGGTTCTGCAGCTGGCTGCGTTCCTCCTGCGAGGAGACCACCAGGCCCGTCGGCTCGTGGATCAACCGTACGGCGGAGGACGTCTTGTTGATGTGCTGGCCACCAGCGCCCGAGGCCCGGAAGACCTCCATCCGGACGTCGGACTCGTTGATCTCGACGTCCGGGTCCTCCATCACCGGCCACACCTGCACGGCGGCGAAGCTGGTCTGGCGGCGACCCTGGTTGTCGAACGGCGAGATCCGCACGAGCCGATGCGTTCCCCGCTCGGCCGACATCAGCCCGAAGGCGTAGCGCCCCTTGAGCGTGAACTGCACGGACAGCAACCCGGCCTCGGCACCCTCGGCGACGTCGTCGATCTCGACCTCGAACCCGCGACGCTCCGCCCAGCGCGTGTACATCCGCAGCAGCATCTCGGTCCAGTCCTGGGCGTCGACGCCACCATCCTTCGCATTGATCTGCACGATCGCATCCGCGTAGTCGTGCGGGCCGGTGAAGAAGCTGCGCAGCTCGAGCGTGTCGAGCGTGCGGCCGATCGTGCGCGTCGCGGCCTCGATCTCGGCCTCCTGCGACTCGTCGTCGACCTCGCGCGCGAGCTCGTGCAGCACTTCCGCGTCTTCCAGCTGGCGGCTCAGCGCGTCGAAGTCCTCGATGTCGGTCTTCACGTTCGCGTACTCGCCGCTGAGCTTCTTCGCCCGCTCTTGGTCGTCCCAGAGACCGGGTTCGGAGACCGCGTGCTCGAGCTCGGACAACCGGCTCCGGGACGCCTCGATCTTCAGGTAGCCGTGAGCCTCGTCGAGCCGGGCGCGCAGCGCCTTGAGATCGTCAGTGAAGTCGCGCATCGAGCCTCAGACCGTCGCACCGTGGCACTGCTTGTACTTCTTGCCGGAGCCGCATGGGCACGGTGCGTTCCGGGGCGTCTTCGACCAGTCGTCCTTCACGACCGGTTGGGCCTTCTCGACCGGCCTGGCCGCCGCGACCTCGCGGGCGGTCTCCTCGTCGAGCGAGCCATCGGCAGCGGCCGACTGCGCGGCAGCCTGGAACCCGGTGGTCTGCTCGGTGTCTGCCGAGGTGGTCTGGAGGTTCTGCACCGCCGGGACGGGCTCCTGCTCCTTCTGCACGACCTGGACGTGCATGACGTAGCGCACGAAGTCGTCGGCGATGCCCTTCATGAGCTTGCCGAACATCTCGAAACCCTCGCGCTGCCACTCGACGAGCGGATCCTTCTGGCCCATCGCCCGGAGGTTGATGCCCTCTTGGAGGTAGTCCATCTCGTAGAGGTGCTCGCGCCAGCGCTGGTCGATGATGCGCAGCATCACCTGACGCTCGACCTCGCGCAGCACCGTCGGGGTCAGCTCTTCCTCACGTCGGTTGTAGTACGCCGTTGCCTCTTGCATGACGAGGTCGTACATCTCGTCGGTGCTCTGGCAGTCGGCGAGCCGCTCGACGCCGATCGTCGACGGGTAGTAGCTGAGGAGCTCGGAGGCGAGACCTTCGAGATCCCACTCGTCCTCGGCGTCGCTCACGCAATGGCGCTCGATCAGTGCGTTCACGGCGTCGGCGAGGTAGTCCATCGCCGCGCTCTTGAGGTCGGTGCCCTCGAGGATCTGATCGCGGCGCATGTAGATCACCTTGCGCTGCTCGTTCATCACCTCGTCGTACTTGAGGACGTTCTTGCGGATCTCGGCGTTGCGCTGCTCGACGGTGCTCTGCGCCCGCTCGATCGCCTTCGTGACCATCTTCGCTTCGATCGCTTCGTCGTCGGGGAGGGCCCTGCCCATCACCCACGACAGCGCGCCGGTCGCGAACAACCGCATGAGCTCGTCGTCGAGGCTGAGGTAGAAGCGGCTCTCGCCGGGATCGCCCTGGCGGCCCGAGCGGCCGCGCAACTGGTTGTCGATCCGGCGGCTCTCGTGGCGCTCGGAGCCGATGACGTAGAGCCCCCCGAGCTGGCGCACCTGGTCGCCCTCGGCAAGGCACTCTGCTTCGAACTTGGGCAGCAGCTCCTGGTAGCGAGCCTGCCCCTCCTCGGAATCGAAGTCCAGTCCGGCACGCACGACCTCGACCTTTGCCAACCCCTCGGGATTGCCGCCGAGCATGATGTCGACACCACGCCCGGCCATGTTGGTGGACACCGTGACTGCGTGCAGGCGGCCGGCCTGGGTGACGATCTCCGCCTCCCGGGTGTGCTGCTTCGCGTTGAGAACCTCGTGGTCGATGCCACGCTTCTGCAGCTCGCGGGAGAGCAGCTCGCTCTTGTTGACGCTGACCGTGCCGACGAGCACCGGCTGGCCGGTCTCGAACCGCTCGACGATGTCGTCGACGACCGCGCCGAACTTCGCCTGCTCGCTCTTGTAGATGAGATCGGGCTGGTCGATCCGCACGAGCGCGCGGTTCGTCGGCACCGGGATGACCTGCAGGCCGTAGGTGGACATCAGCTCGGCCGCTTCGGTCTGCGCCGTGCCGGTCATGCCGGCGAGCTTCTCGTACATGCGGAAGTAGTTCTGCAGGGTGATCGTCGCGAGGGTTTGATTCTCCTCCTTGATCTTCACCCCCTCCTTGGCCTCGACAGCCTGGTGCAGGCCTTCGGACCACCGGCGACCCTCGAGGATGCGCCCCGTGAACTCGTCGACGATCTTCACCTCGCCCGCCTGGACGATGTAGTCCTTGTCGCGGCGGTACAGCTCCTTCGCCTTCAGTGCGGCCTGCAGCTGATGGACGAGGTTCTGCTGGATCTCGTCGTACAGGTTCTCGACCCCGAGCGCGGCTTCGACCTGCTCGATGCCCTCCTCGGTCGGCACGACGATGCGCTTGTCTTCCTCGACCTCGTAGTGCACGTCGCGCTTCAACGCTCGGACGATGCTTGCGAACTTGTAGTAGAGCTTCGCCGCATCGGCGACGCGACCCGAGATGATGAGCGGCGTACGGGCCTCGTCGATGAGGATCGAGTCGACCTCGTCGACGATCGCGTACACGTGGCCGCGCTGCACCTTGTCGGTCAGCCGGGTGGCCATGTTGTCGCGCAGGTAGTCGAAGCCGAACTCGTTGTTCGTGCCGTAGGTGATGTCACACGCGTAGTCGGCTCGCTTGAGCGCCGGCTGCTCGCGGGAGCCGGGGACGACGAGCCCGACCGACAGGCCCATCCACCGGTGGATCCGACCCATCCACTCCGCATGGAACCTCGCGAGGTAGTCGTTCACGGTGATGATGTGCATGCCGCGCCCGGAGAGACCGTTCAGGTAGGCCGGGAGCGTCGAGACGAGCGTCTTGCCCTCGCCGGTCTTCATCTCGGCGACCCAGCCGAAGTGGAGCGCGGCGCCACCCATGAGCTGCACGTCGAAGTGACGCTGGCCGATGACGCGCTTCGCGGCCTCGCGCGTCACGGCGAATGCTTCGGAGAGCAGCTCGTCCAGCGACTCGCCGCGATCGATGCGGCTCCGGAACTCGTTGGTCTTGCCCCGCAGGTCGTCGTCCGACAGACGCGAGATCTGGTCTTCGTAGGCGTTGATCTCGGGGACGAGTCCCGCGAGCGCCTTCACCTTCTTGCCTTCGCCTGCGCGAAGGATGCGATCGAGGATGCCCATGCGGGGAACCATGCTACCGGCGGTGGGCCGTATGACCCGGCGCGCGGGCGACCACCCGCGCAGCGACGGTGGCGCCGGTCACGGGGTCGCCGCTGCCGCGAGGAGCCGCACCTCCGCAGCGCCGGCCCGGAGCAACGCCCGCTGCGCGGCACGAAGGGTCGCACCCGTCGTGACCACGTCGTCGACGACGAGGATCCGGACGTTGCTCCACTGGCGGCGACCCACGAACGCCGGCCCGATCCGCCGTTCGGCACGGCTGCGCCCGGTCTGCGGGCGGCTGCGCGAGATGCGCCGCAGCAACCGCCGGCACGGCACTCCCAGCTCTGCGGCGACGGCACGCGCCAACAGCTCCGCCTGGTCGAACCCGCGCCCGCGAGCTCGCCGAGTGCTCGTTGGCGCCCACGTGACGACGTCGACCGAGCCCGGCTCGACCAGGCGTGCCATGCGAGCAGCGAGCGGACCCGCGAGGGTCCGCCCGTTGCCGTACTTGAGCCCGAGCAGCAGCTGCCGGCCGACGCCTTGGTAGGACAACGCGGCGGGAATCACGGACGATCGGGGCGGTGAACCGACGGCAGACCAGCAGCGTTCGCACGGGGCCGAACCCGCCTGACCGCAGGCGGGGCAACGGATGACGAGGAGCATGCCGACACCCCTACCGAAGGGGTGCATCGAAGTTTGTCCGGACCCGCTCTCCCGACCCCGCTCCCGGTGCCCGAGATCAGCTCGAGCAGGGCGTGGGCGCGCAGGAAGTCCTGCTTCGCCAGGGGATCCTCGGGACAGCCCGGGAGCGGTGGCCCGTGGAACAGGGTCCCGGTGCAATCCGCCAACCGGTGCAGCAGGCTGAGGCCGGTGGCGGGGTCGAAGCGGCCGTCGAGACGGACCATGCCGGTGTCGGCATCGGTCCAGGTCCGCAACCGCACCTCGCGGCGTTGACGTTCGAGGCGTGACGCGCCGTCGTCGGCGGTGATCGAGCGCACCTCCCGGGTCAGGGTGCGCCGGAACTCCTCCACGGTCGCTTCGCCGGCGACGGCCACCAATCGCGGTGACCGAGCGACGAGCCGCTCCCGCTGACCAGCCGATAGTTCGCGCAGCGCTGCGGCGAGGACATCGACATGAGCGCCCGAGACGGTGCCGGCGGTGAGGCCCTCGGCGAACGCCGGGACCGCGGTCACCGTCGCGGCGCGTTCCTGCACCCGGGTCGCGTCCCGCAGGCTCCGCCGAGTCACCGACGCAGTCACCTGCTCGGGAAACATCGCCGGGCACGACACCGCGAGTTGTTCGAGGCGAGCCACGTCGGCGACCTCGATCCCGTCCAGCCAGCACCGCAACTGCGAGATCGCCACCAGGACCCGCTCGACCCCGACCCGATCCGCGATCGCGGCGTCGCACGCCGCGAGGACATCGACCGTCACCCCGAGATCGAGACCACCCATGACACCACCCTCCCTCCGCCAACGCCACACGACCATCAAGGAGCCCACAGGCCCGAGGCGTTCCGGGGGAAGACGAACACCGCCGACTCTAGACAAGGGGTGCGTCAGAGTTCCGGAGAGCCGGCGCTGGAGAGAGCGATCTTCATCCCCCTGGCGAGAGCGGGCAACGGCCGATGATGGTCCATCACGGATCCGAGTGCCCGTCGGTAGCGTCGACTGCCGTGCTGCCGATACCGCCCGGGCCCGAGCTGATCCGCCGGCTCCCCCGCTGCCTGATCGGGCTGGCGGTGTTCGGGGTGGGCATCGCGCTCGTCGTGCGTGCCGACCTCGGGCTCGCGCCCTGGGACGTGTTCCATCAGGGTGTCAGCGAACGGACGGGGTCGTCCCTCGGGCTCGTGATCATCCTCACCGGCGTCGCGCTGCTCGCGCTCTGGATCCCACTGCGCCAACGGGTCGGGATCGGCACGGTCCTCAACGCGCTGGAGATCGGCGTCGTCGTCGATCTCGCGCTCGCCGTCGTCCCGGAGACCGACGCCGCGGCGCTGCGCTGGATCTACCTCGCAGGCGGCATCGGGATCATCGCCATCGGCTCCGGCCTCTACATCGGCAGTGGACTCGGCTCCGGACCGCGCGACGGCCTGATGGTCGGGCTCAACGAGCGCTTCGGCTGGTCGATTCGGGTGTCGCGCACCGTGGTCGAGATCGCCGCGCTGGCGTCCGGATGGGCGCTCGGCGGTTCCGTCGGCATCGGCACGATCGTGTTCGCGCTCGGCATCGGCCCGCTCGCCCACCTCACCCTCATCTGGTTCCGGGTCGCGCCGACCGCGACCGTCGTGTTCACGTCAGATCAATCAGGTGTCGATCTGCCGTGAACACGAACCCGGCACACGAGTGCGGCGAGGAAGCGCCAGCGACGAGCCGCCGATCGGGAGCGGCCAAAGCGAAGCGGCGGCCAGTCCCGATCAATCAGTACAGCCGGTCCCGATCCGTCAGTACCGGTAGTGGTCGGGCTTGAACGGGCCGCTCGGGTCGACGCCGAGGTACTCGGCCTGCTCGTCGGTCAGCTTCGTCAGCTTCACGCCGAGGGCGTCGAGGTGCAGTGACGCGACCTTCTCGTCGAGCCGCTTCGGCAGCACGTAGACGCCGAGCGGGTACTGCTCGGCGTTCCCCCACAGCTCCATCTGGGCGATCACCTGGTTCGAGAACGAGCAGCTCATCACGAAGCTCGGGTGGCCGGTGGCGCAGCCGAGGTTCACGAGCCGGCCCTCAGCGAGGACGATGATCGCGTGGCCGTCGTCGAAGGTCCACAGATCAGTGCCGGGCTTCAGCTGGTCGTGGGTCGCGCCGCTGCGGGCGAGACCGGCCATGTCGATCTCGGAGTCGAAGTGGCCGATGTTGCAGACGATCGCGTTGTGCTTCATCCGCAGCATGTGGTCGATCGTGATGATGTGGTCGTTGCCGGTCGCCGAGACGAAGATGTCGGCAGTCCCGACGACATCCTCGAGCACCGTCACCTGGTAGCCCTCCATCGCTGCCTGCAGTGCGTTGATCGGGTCGGCCTCGGTCACGATGACCCGGCAGCCCTGTCCGCGCAGCGCCTGGGCGCAGCCCTTGCCGACGTCGCCGTAGCCGCATACGACGGCCACCTTGCCGCCGAGCATCACGTCGGTCGCCCGGCAGATCGCGTCGACGAGGGAGTGCCGGCAGCCATAGAGGTTGTCGAACTTCGACTTCGTCACGGAGTCGTTCACGTTGATCGCCGGGAACAGCAGCTCGCCGCGCTCGAACATCTTGTAGAGCCGCATCACACCGGTGGTCGTCTCCTCGGTGACGCCCTTGATCCCGGCGGCCATCTGCGTCCACTTGTTCGGCTCGGTCTTGAGCGAACGCTGGAGCAGCCCGAGGACGATCGCGAACTCGGGGTTCGATGCTGTCGTCGGGTCGGGCACTTCACCGGACTTCTCGAACTCGACGCCTTTGTGGAGCAGCAGCGTCGCGTCGCCACCGTCGTCGAGGATCATGTTCGGACCGTTGCCGTCCGGCCAGGTCATCATCTGCTCGGTGCACCACCAGTACTCCTCGAGCGTCTCGCCCTTCCAGGCGAAGACCGGCACACCGTTCGGATCGTCGGGGGTGCCTTCTGGACCGACGGCGACAGCGGCCGCCGCATGGTCCTGCGTCGAGAAGATGTTGCAGCTCGCCCAGCGCACCTCGGCGCCGAGCTCGACCAGCGTCTCGATGAGCACAGCGGTCTGGATGGTCATGTGCAGGGAGCCGGAGATGCGAGCGCCGGCGAGCGGCTTCTGCGGGCCGAACTCCTTGCGGAGTGCACGCAGGCCCGGCATCTCGTGCTCGGCGAGGTGGATCTCCTTGCGCCCGAACGGCGCCATCGAGAGATCAGCGACGCGGTAGTCCTTGCGCGCAGCGAGGGATGAAGAGGTCATTGGGTAACGGTCCTTCCACGAGGCCAACTGGCGGTGTCGGTCGTGGGCTGGGGCCTGCTGGCACCGATCTCGTCAGCCCGACGGTCTCAACAAGTCTACGACCCCGCCCAGCTGCCCACGCATCACCGGGCCCACTCCCGCCACCTTTGTGGCGCCGGCTGACCCGTCTTCCCGTCGTCACGCGCCTTTGTGGCGAGATGAGTTCGGTGGTTGCGCGTAACGGCTGGTGACGCTGGAGCCGCCGGAGTGTGCTGGAGCGCCGGAGTGTGCTGGTGCGACGTCGTCATCGGACGACGAGATCCCAGCCACGCCGTTTCTCTGCTCATCCGCGTCACCAGCCCCGGTCTCTGCTTGGTCGAGGTCGTTGGATGTCCGGACGGGAGCGGAGAACCGGTCGGGAGTCGTCGGCGAGCAGAGAACCCGGGGAGAGCGGGACTGGGCCGCGCGCCGGATCCCGGTCCGGCGAGCAGTGAGGGCGCGACTGGGGCGCGGACCCGGGGGGTGGCACCCGGGGTGTGGCTGTCAGTCTTGGAGAACGACGGCGGCGACGTCGGCGACGTAGTGGATGAAGCCGGAGTTGTTGTACACCGACAGCCGGTCGTCGTCGGAGAGCCTCGCCACGACGAGGTTCGGGACGTTCTCGTTGACGAGCAGGTTGATGTTCGCGGCGAGCGGCAGGGTCGTCCCGCCGGGGTACAGCGTCATGTGCGTCGCGTTGCCGGCCGGGTACGGGAACGTGAGGTCCGTCGCGGTGAAGTTCATGATCACCGCGTCCTGCTCGCCGACCCAGATCCCAGCGCTCAGCACGTTCTCCACGAACGGGCGGAAGTTCCAGATCTCCTGCTGCGCCGGACCGAGGCGCGCGCTGCCGAAGTTCGGCTCACGCGTGTCGAGCACGCGGAACGGGCTCGACAGCGGGATGATGCGGCCCGCTCGGCTCTCGTCGTTCACGCCGGTGCGGAAGTAGCCGACGACGTCGATCACGAGGTGGACGGCACCCGAGTTGTTGTATAGGTGCACCGCGCCGTCCGCGCCGACGGGCGCCATCACGAGGTTCGCCTTCGTCTGCCCGGCGCTCACGTTCAGCGACGCAGTGCTCGGCGAGCCGACGGGCTGGTCGGGGACGACGGAGATGTGCGTGGGGAGCGTCGGCTCGGTCGCGGCGACGTTCAGCAGCACGCCGGTGACATCGGTGGTGTCCGGGACGTAGTCGGGACGCTCCGGACCGACGGCGTCCGCGCCACGGATCTGCAGCCGCATCGACTCGCCTTGGGTGAGCGCGCCCAGCCGTCCGGTGCCGTTGCGGGTGTCGAGGATCCGCCCTGGCGCGAGCGAGACCAGGCGGGCACCCCGCTCGCCCGAGCTCGACGTCGAGAACCAGCCGACGACGTCGATGACGACGTGCGCTGTGCCCGTGGCGTGGCCCGGGCCGAGCGCGATCGACACCGCGCCGTTGGTCCCTGGACGCATCAGCGACAGGTTCGGGACGTTGCGTCCGGGTGCGAAGTTCACGTTCGCCGCGAGTGGCATCGAGGTGCCGGAGGGGTATGCGGTCAGGAAGCCGGGCTGCTGCGGATCGACGACGGTGATGTTGGCGACGACGGCGAGGACACCCGACGCCGGGATCCCGGATGGCGTGCCGTCGAGCGCGTTCGCGCCCGCGAGCAGCACGTCGAACGGCTGCAGGAACCGATGGGCACCGGCGGCGGGGCTGTTCGCCACCCGCGTGTCGAGCACGCGAGCCGGCGTGACCGGGTGGTACTCACCGCCGGCACCCAGCGCGGCGTGCGCCGCCGGCACCGAGAACGGCGGGATGCTCGTCCCGACGACCACGACGGCGCCGACGCCGAGGCAGGCCGCTGCCACGGCAGCCAGTCGGGTGATTCGCGCTCGGCGTTGGGTCACGGAGGTCCTCCAGCGATCGACGTTCGTCATGGAACTGTAATGGACCCGGCACGGGACCGGGCGTCAGTCCCCGAACGTCGCTGCGATGCCCTCGGCTTCGACGCGCGCCATCAACCGGGCGTGCTCGGTGTCGTCGACCGCCTCGGCCTCGTCGATCAGCATGACGGGGATCCCGTCGCGCACGTGGTAGCGGCGGTGCAGACGGGGGTTGTAGAGCGTGTCCTCGTCGGCGAGGTAGTAGAGCGGCCCCTTGTCCTCGGGACAGGCCAGGATCTCCAGCAGTTTCGGGTCGAGCGGCATGGTGTCTCCAGGGTCAGGCTGCGGTGACCAGGGCGAGGAGCTCTTCGACGCGTCGGTCGCAGGCTTCGCGGTTGGGAGCTTCGAGGTTGAGGCGCAGCAGCGGTTCGGTGTTCGACGGTCGGAGGTTGAACCACCAGTCCCCGCAGTCCACGGTGAGGCCGTCGAGCCGATCCTGGTCGTAGCCGGCGAACGCCTTGGCGACCTGCTCGATGACCGCTGCGGTGTCGGACACCTGCGTGTTGATCTCGCCGCTCGCCGAGTAGCGCTCGAACGGCTTGCGGAGCACGGACAACGGCTGGTCGCCCTTGCTCATCTCGGCGAGCAGGAGCATCGTGGCGATGATGCCGCTGTCGGCGCGGTAGTTGTCGAGGAAGTAGTAGTGCGCGGAGTGCTCGCCGCCGAACGCGGCACCGGTCTCCTCCATCATCGACTTGATGTAGGAATGACCGACCTGGGTGCGCACCGGCACGCCGCCGTGCTCGCGGATCACCTCCGGCACGGCCTTCGAGCAGATCAGGTTGTGCAGGATCGTCGCTCCGGGATGGCGACCGAGCACGTTGACGGAGAGGAGCGCCGTCGTCGTCGAGCCCGACATGCCGCGCCCCTCCTCGTCGACGACGAACACCCGGTCGGCATCGCCGTCGAACGCGAGCCCGACATCGAACCCGCCCGAGACGACCCGGGCCTGGAGGTCCCGCTGGTTCGCGGGCTGGATCGGATCGGCGGGGTGGTTCGGGAACGTGCCGTCGAGCTCGGGGTACATCACCTCGAGCTGGACCTGTGGCAGCCGTTCGAAGACCTTCGGCACGATCAGTCCGCCCATGCCGTTGGCGGTGTCGGCGACGACGCGCAGCGGGCGGATCGTCGACGGGTCGATGAACGAGACCACGTGGTCGGCGAACTCTTCGAGCAGATCGAGCTCGGACGAGCTGCCCGGCACCGATGCCGGTGCTGGCCCCGCGCCGTCGAGCACCTGCTGCGCGATCGCCTTCACGTCCTCGAGACCGGTGTCGGCGCCGACGGGACGGGCGCCCGCGAGGCACAGCTTGATCCCGTTGTACTGGGCCGGGTTGTGCGAGGCGGTGAACATCGCACCGGGGGCGTCGAGGCGGCCCGCGGCGAAGTAGACGAGGTCGGTCGAAGCGAGGCCGAGTCGCACGACGTCGACGCCTTGCTCCATCACGCCGCGGGCGAACGCCTCGACGAGCTGTTCGCCCGATGGACGCATGTCCTGGGCGATCAGGATCCGGTCTGCCTTGACGAAGCGGGCAAAGCCGACTCCGAGAGCGTGGGCAATGGAGGCGTCGAGCTGATCCGGGACCGTGCCCCGGATGTCGTAGGCCTTCACGATGACGTCGAGCGCTGACATGGCGCGCCGACCCTACCGTCCGTCGCTGTCGATGTCGGTCTTGCCCTCATCAGGCTGCGTTTCGCCGAGCCCGATGGTTCCTTCGGGCGTGTCGTCGAGCCAGAACTGCGAGCCGGGCGGCTCGGGCAGCGGGCGTCCACTCGGCACGGCCCAGCCGGTCGCCGGATCGATCGGCGCGGGCGGCACGTACGGCGCCGGGGGGATCGGCACCGACGCAACGGGACGATCGGCCGGACCGGCCTTGATCACGTCGCTCGCGGGCGCGTCACTCGCCGACTCGTCACTCGCCGACTCGTCACTCGCCGTCGTTTCGCTCATCGAAGCGTTGCTGTCCGTGGCGTCGCTGTCCGCGGTGTCGCCGTGCTCGGTCACCACATCGCGCTCCGGGGCGTCGCCGCGCTCGGTCACGACCGCGTCCGCCGTGCCGTCGCGCTCGACGACAGTGGCGGTCTCGACGCCGAACGCCCATGCGTCGAAGTCATCGTCGAGCGCCGGCGCCTGCGCGGTGCCCTCCACCGGGCGGTCGAGCTCGATGTCGTCGAAGTCGAACAGGTCGAAGGACGGTTCCTGCACCGGGACGACCGGCGCGACGGCCTCGTAGGTGTAGGGCCGATCTGGCGCGAACGGATCGGCGTCGGACGGGTACGCCGCCCACGGGTCGAGTCGATCCGCGTAGACGACCCGCCCGCGACGCCACAGCACGAACAGCCCGATCACGCCGAGGAGGGTGATCGCGTACGAGGCGTAGTCGATGACCGTCAACCCGTAGCTGAGCTTCACCTCGTTCTCGGTCGGGATGACCACCATCATGTTCGGGGCGACCCGATACGGACCGTCCGCGCCGGACACCTCCCAGTTCGGGAAGTAGCTGACCTTCACGAGCACGGGCACGCCGATCTGGTCGACCGTGAACGACATCGACTCGTTGCCGAGGCGAACGTCGCTCACCTGGACCTCGTCGAGCGGCCTCGCTTCGATCTCAGCGGTCGGCCGCACCACGTCGACGCGTGGGTGCGGCAGCAGCTCGTCGGGCGCGACCGAGACGCGCTGCCACGAGTCGGGTCCGTCGGCGACCGGGATCGCGTTCCAGGCCTCGGGGTGTTGGAACCAGCTCGCGCCGACCTCGAGCCAGCGCTCGCGCTGGTCGCCGTCGCGCTCACGCACGACGACGGGCTCGTTCGCGAGCGGTGTCACGAGATCGCTCCCTGCGACCTCGTAGATGTGCCACGGACCGGACACCGCGATCTCGATCAGCTCGGGCTGCTCCGCGGCGCGCCCGACGGCCTGGGGCGTCCACGCGAGGTAGTACCGGGCACCCAGCGTCTGGAGGTAGCGAACGCCGACCTCCGCGCTCTTGTTCTCGTAGGCGAGCCCGCGCACCGGGTTCGACGCCTCCTCCGACATCGCCGCTCTGGCGAGGAAGTTGTACGGCGTCGTCGCCGAGGCTTCGAAGTACAGACCCTCCATCGACCCGATGCAGCTGTCGGTCCAGAACGGCAGCAGCATCAACGCCATCGGCGTCCCGTACTCGCCGCCGTTCGGCTCCTCCCACAGGGCCCGGCCGCACCCGTGCTCCGGATCGGCACCGATCTGCTTCATCGTCTCCATCAGCGCGCGGTACTCGCCGTACGCCGGCTTGCCGACCCAGCCCTTGAAGTTCCAGTCCGCCCAGCCGTCGACGAAGCCGTTCTTGTTCGACGTGGCGACGTCCATGCCGAACCACTCGAAGCGGTACTTCTCCGAGTCGGTCTGCCCTTCGGCCCGGTAGACCTCCTTCTGGCCCGGGAACTTGCCGAGGTGCCAGGAGAGCCAACCGACGCTCACGACCGAGACGAGGCCGAGGGTGAGCACCGAGGCGAGGAGCTTGCGGCGAGACACGTCGCGCGGCCGCGCACCGCGCACGTAGATGGCGCCGATCGGCAGGTTCGGGCCGGCGGTGTCGACCAACCGCGCGAGCCGGGCGTTGCGGACGGACCGCACGAGGAACCAGGCGATCTCGATGATCCCGACCATCGCCAGCATGTAGCGCAGCAGATAGAGGAACGGCAGCAGCCGGACGTTCCACAGCAGGCCGAACCCCGGGATGCCCTCCTTCGAGAGGAACACGAGCGCCACGAGCAGCAGCGAGTAGACGCCCATGAACGCGCCGACGCGGTGGCGCCGAACGACGGCGGCAACGAACCCGACGAGCGCGAGGATGGTCCAGAACTGGTCGACGATCGTGAGGTGCGGGAAGAACATCCGCCAGTACGAGTTCCACTCGCCGCCCGGCGTCGGCGCGCCCTCGTACTTCATGTCGGTCATGTAGCGACTCGTCAGTACGAACGGAGCGAGCCAGAACGCGGCGAGGGCGAGCGCCGTGATCCCCGTCGTCAGGAAGTAGACGAGCCGGCGACGGTCGGCAGCGATCAAGAACAGCACCACGACGCCCAGCGCGACGAAGAACACGACGATGCCGTGCGTCAGCGCGGCGAGCGCGATGAGGATCGCGGCGAGTGCGCGGTGCTCGCCGTTCTCCATCCCGCGGGCGAAGACCCCGAGCGCGAGCATCGCCAGCGACAGCGCGATCGAGAAGGAGAACTCGCCCGCCATCGTCGAGGCGATGTTCCCACCGAGGATCGTGAACGTCTCGTCGAAGAGGAAGATCGTCCCCGCCACCGCGAACAGCGCCGGGATCGGGTGCGGGAAACGACTGAGCCGCCCGAACGCCCAGCAGCACACCGGCAGCGTGAGCACGCCGAGGACGGCGATGATCTTGAACGCCATGCCGTACGACATCACGACGTCGAGCAGCAGGATCAACAGCGCCGGCGGCAGCATGTAGAAGCGGTACACGGGCAAGCCCGCGTACCAGTCCATCGACCAGCCGATCACCCGTCCGTGCGGCAGCAGGTGGTCGCGCAGGTAGGCCGGCGCCCACACGTGTGCACCCATGTCGCCGCCCGTCGGCACCGCTGAGGAGAAGATCCGCGACGGGTGCAGTTGCACGAACGTGAAGAGCGTGACGCCGACCAGCACGGTCAACGTCGAGATCGCCTGCACCATCTCGCGCGTGCCGAGCATCGACCGGATCGGCCGCTTCGGATCGGCGTCGGCGACGACCAGCGGCTGTTCGACCGTGGTGCCCGACGCGGGAGCGGCTCCGGGCACGGGGGCAAGCACGGGTCCGGCGACGACCCTGTCCGTCACCACCGTTGTGTCGAGCACGCGGAAGATGTCATCGACCTCGTTGACGTCGCTGCGCGCGATGCCGCCGGGAGGAGTCGGGTCGACCGTCGTGTCGTCCCGACCGCTCGCCGATTCATCCGCAGCGGACGAAGGCTCCGTGGTCCTGCTCATGAGTGGCTCTCATCTTTCCATCGCTGGCCCGGCACGGCGGGTCACCCACGCCTCAACAGGACGAGCACCGTCGTCGCGTTGAACCCGGCGTGCGCCAAGATGCTCATGCCCAACCGGCCCGTGCGCTGCGCGCAGAGCGCGAGCACGATGCCGATCACGACGAGCCCGGCGAACTGGATCATCTGGAAGTGCGCCGCGGCGAACCAGATCGCAGAGCCGAGCACGGCGAGTTGCGGCGCGATGAGGCCGTCGAGCGTCCGGAAGATCAGCCCTCGGTAGAGCAACTCCTCGATCACCGGCGCACCGACGACGACGATCACCACGAGCAGCACGAGCCAGCCGCCGTTCAGGCGATCGAAGAGGTTCCGCGCCGGCTCCTCGACCGCGTCCTTGTCGAACTGGTCGGGGAACCACGAACGAAGCGGCCAGTACACGAGCTCGAGGAGGACGAGCTGGGTGAGCACGCCGAGCGGGACGCCGGCAAGGTCGATCCAGCGGAAGCGGAGGCCGTAGTCGGTTCGGAAGTCGCCCGTGCCGAGCCGTCCGCTGAGGATCCGCAGACCGATGATCACGGGGATCCACAGCGCCGTGACCGACACGGCGGTCATCCAGCCGGGCAGCTCGTCGGTCGGGGTGTCGGCCTGACCGGTGATCGTCGCCACGGTGACCGTGACTGCGAACGCCACCATCAGGGTCACGAACCACGTCAGCGCCGCGGCGCCAACGGTGAAGCGGGCCTGACCCGGCACGGGACGCACGGAGGCCGACCCTACCGAGCCGATCGGCCGGTTCGACGCGACCACGCGCGGCGCGATCGATCAGCCGGCCAGCAGGTGCATCCGCGCCCGCCGACGGTCCTCGAGGCGCCATCCGTGCGGCACGCTCAGCCGGGCGGCATGACGCTCGCAGAGGTCGTAGGCGTGCGGCTCCCGTTCAGCAGTGAGCTCGTCGAGCCACGCTGCTCCGCGCGCGTACTGGTACGTCAGGGTGACCGACGCCGGCTCGGCACAGCAGGGTCGGGAGCACTGGCGATTCACCCGTCCGACGGTACCGAACCGCCTCCTGTGAGTGGTGGATGTCCGCGCCGTAGGGAACGGGATACGTACCGGGCACCCGCACGTCGCGACCACGTTCTCGCCAATAGCATGGATGCATGAGCAACCTGCCGCCGCCGCCGCCCCCGCCGCCGCCGCCGGGCCGATCCTCCGGGTCGCGCGGACCGGGGCCGGGCTCGACACCGCCCCCGCCCGAGCGGTCGAAGCCCGCACGCACCGGCGCCGGCCTGCCGAAGTGGACGATCTGGGTGCTCCTCGGCGTGCTCGCGCTCGCCCTCCTGAGCCCGCGGCTGCTGCCTGAGGCCGATGTCGACGAACTCGCCTACAGCGAGCTGAAGACGCTCGTGCGCGATGGGAAGGTCGACGAGATCAAGCTCAACAACAACACGCTCGCGATCACCGGCACGCTGAAGGACGGCACCGAGTTCACATCGTTCGTCCAGGCGCCCGGACCGACCGAGGAAGACCTCGCGCTGTTCGAGTCCGAGGGCGTGAAGTTCAGCCCCAACACGCCGAAGACGAGCTGGATCCCCGGGCTCATCACGCTCCTGTTGCCGATCATGCTGATCCTCGGCCTGTTCGTGTGGATGCAGCGCCGAGCGTCCGGCCAGATGGGCAACGTGATGTCGATCGGGCGCAGCCGCGCCAAGGCGTACACGACCGATCGACCGTCGACCACGTTCGCCGACGTCGCCGGCTACGAGGGCGTCAAGATGGAGATCCGCGAGGTCGTCGACTTCCTGCGCATGCCGGAACGGTTCAAGGAGATCGGTGCCCGCGTCCCGAAGGGCATCCTCCTCGTCGGTCCTCCTGGCACCGGCAAGACGCTGTTCGCCCGCGCGGTCGCGGGGGAGGCCGGCGTCGGCTTCCTCTCCGTCACCGGATCCGACTTCATGGAGATGTTCGTCGGCGTCGGCGCCAGCCGCGTCCGCGACTTGTTCCAGCAGGCGCGGAAGATGGGTCGGGCGATCATCTTCGTCGACGAGATCGACTCGATCGGCCGCAAGCGCGGCGCCGGGCTCGGCGGCGGGCACGACGAGCGCGAGCAGACGCTCAACCAGATGCTCGCCGAGATGGACGGCTTCGAGACGTCAGAGGGCATCGTGATCCTGGCGGCCACCAACCGCCCGGACGTGCTCGACCCGGCGTTGCTGCGGCCCGGCCGCTTCGACCGCCAGATCGTCGTGCCGCTCCCCGAGTACGAGGAGCGCCTGGCGATCCTGAAGGTCCACTCCCGCGACAAGCGGATGGGGCCGGATGCCGATCTCGAGCTGATGGCGAAGGGCACGCCCGGCATGAGCGGCGCCGACCTTGCGAACCTCGTCAACGAAGCGGCGCTGTTCGCAGTCCGCCGCGGCTCCAAGCAGATCGAGCGGATCGACTTCGAAGGCGCTCGGGACCGCGTGATGATGGGCGCGAGGCGCGACAGCATGGTGCTGTCGGCCGAGGAGAAGCGGACCACCGCCTACCACGAGGGCGGCCACGCCATCCTCGCTGCCGTGCTGCCGAACGGCGACCCGGTCCACAAGGTGACGATCCTCCCCCGCGGCATGGCGCTCGGCGTCACGCAGACGCTGCCGGAGGAGCGTCACAGCTTCACGCGCGACTACGTCGAGGACCGGATCTGCATGGCGCTCGGCGGCCGTGTGGCCGAGGAGCTCGTGTTCGGCCAGCAGACCACCGGCGCAGCCAACGACCTCGAGGTCATCACCGGGCTCGCCCGGCGGATGGTGCGCGAGTGGGGCATGAGCGACAAGGTCGGCCCGATGGCGTGGGAAGGCCACCAGCAGGTCTTCCTCGGCGAGGACCTGATGACCGGCGGCCGCGAGTACTCCGACGACACCGCCCGCTTGATCGACCAGGAGATCTCCAAGATCCTCCACGAGCAAGAGGTCCGGGCGAAGGCGTTGCTCACCAAGCACCGCGCTGGTCTCGATCTCGTCGCTGAAGCGCTCCTCGAGCGCGAGACGATCGACGGCGTCGACGTCGGCCGCCTGATTCAGCAGGGTCTGGGCGGCGGCGAGGACACCCCCGCTCCGCAGGCGTCAGCGCTCAACTGAGGTCGCGTCCCAGCCACGGCTCGGGTGACGAGCCGGGGTCGCGGGCCTCCGCGACAGCGGCCCACAGGTCGGTCGCGCTCATCGGCCCGATGAAGCTCGCTCGCACCACGCCGGCCGCGTCGGCCACGACGACGGTCGGCACGGCGTCGATGCCGTAGCGCTCGTGCAGCCGGCGGGCAGCGGTGAACTCCGCGTCGTGCACGGCGACGTCACTCGAGGCGAGGACGCCCACCTTGTCGCGCACGAGGGCACACGTCTCGCACGTCGCCGAGGAGAACAGCACGACGAGCCAGGGCGCCTCGGGCCGCGCGAAGTCCTCCCGGTCCAGCTGCGCCGGCACCGCGTGCGAACGCGGCGTGCTCGGCGCGTCCACCACGGTGCGCCGTCGCACCAGCGCGGCGATCCCACCCGCCACCGCGACGAGCACGATCGCGATCAGCAGCTGCTTCACGGGCTCACTCCGGTACGGCGAGCGCCCCGCCGAGCCCCGGCTCGTCACCGCGCGGGTAGCGCTGCTCGACGATCAGCTGGAGGTCGGGGCTCGTCACGAGCACCGTCTTGCCCACCGCGTCGGCGGCGGTCAGATCGAGCGCGACCACGCCGCCGGCGCCGAGGGCGACGTCGGTCAGCCCCGGGACCGGCGCCAGCCCACCCGGGCCGAGCGAGCTGACGGTGAACGTGCCGTCGAGGTTCGTCGCGTTCTGCACCACCAGCGCTCCCGGCGTCGCTACCGGCACGCCCGTCGGCAGCCACCAGCTCGGCGAGGCGAACCGCGAGCCGAGCACGACCGATGTCGCCACGACCTGCCCTGCAGGACGGGTCAGCGCCCGCTCGACGACGATCGACGCGGAGCTGAACGTCCTGACCGACACGCTGTGCACGCCGGCCGGCATCCCCTCCACGGTCGCGGCGTCGACGAGGACGGTGTCCTCCGACTCGACCGTCACGGTGACGGGCGCGAGATCGGGTGCATCCGCGATCGGCAGGAAGACGACATCGACGTCGATCGCCTCCGAGGTCGGGTTGAAGATCGAGTACCGCTCGTCGATCCCGGTGCCGGACTCGCCGTCGGCGAAGAACCACTGATCGCCGACAGCAGGCGAACCGAGCGACACCGTGTACCCGAGGCGGCGACCACCGTTGAAGGTCTGCGACTTCGCCGCGATCACCCGTCCTCGGCGCGACTCGACGGCGATCGACAACTGCTCCTCGTCCCGCGCGAACGATCCGGAGATGTCCACCGTGCCGATCGACCGCGGCGGCACGACGTATCCCTGCAGCTCGGTCGGGTTGGTGAGCCCCGAGGCTGTGACGAGCGAGATGTCGACGACCGCGCTGTCGGGGTACGGGTTCGTCAGCAGGATCGAGTAGGTGACGCCGTCAACGCTCGTGCCATCGGCGAAGTACCACTGCGTCGAGGCGTCGTTGCCGCACGGCGAGATCGACACGCCGGTCGGGGCTGAGGCGCGCTGTTCGACGGTGGCGCCGGTCCGTTCGAGCTCGACGATCACGCCGACCGCGGTCGCAGCCGTGCCGACGACGTCGTCGAGCGCGATCACGTCGCGGCCACGAGCGGCGACGTCGAGCGGCACGGGGAGCGCGCCGCCGTCGGGCGTGAACGCGGTGAGCTGGCCGGTGATCGCCGATTCGGTGGGGTTCGCGACGACGATCTCTGCGCTTCGTCCGTCGCCCTCGAGGACGGCGCCGGCGCAGTAGAAGGTGCTGCTGAGCTGGTTGCCGAGTGGCATGTACGGCGTGGTCGGCGCGCTTGGCCGTGCGAAGACCGGGGCCACGGGCGCGGGACGGTCGAGGCCGAGGATCACGACAGCGGCGAAGCCGCACACCACGGCGAGCGAGATGACGAGCCGGCGGGAGATCATCGGTCGTCCCCCCCGATGTCGTGGGCGTCGTCGTGGCGCTCGTCGTCATCGTCATCGGCCGCCCGCCCGCCGACCGGTACGCGGTTGCCGAGCAGGTCGAGGTCGAGCAACGGGCCGGTCGGCGGTTCGACCGGGGTCGCCCGCCGGATCGGGCCGCGCCCGCTGAACGTGCCGCTGCGAGCGGCGACCAGCACGAGCGCCCACAGCACGAGCTGGATGGCGACGGCAATGCGTCGGCCACCGGCCGGTACGCGCTCGAGCGTCGCCTGACCGCCGGCCGGCAGCTCCCACGCCACCGACCAGCCGAACGCCGATCGCGGCGCAACCGTCGCGCCGTCGAGCCGCAGTCGCCAGCCACTGTCGATCGGTTCGGAGAGGTGGAGCGTGCCGGCCGGCACCGTGGCGACGGCGACTCGGTCCGGCGCGGCGTCGGTGAACACCGGTGTTGCCCGCCCGAGCGGGGTCGCGACGCGCACCGCCGCGCTTGCCTCGTTGCTCGCAGCCACCGCCGTCGCGTCGAGCATCGAGCGCACCGGCAGCCAGGACGTGTTCTCGTAGATCACGAGCTTGTCGGGGCTGTCGACGAGTCGCAGGTCGAGCTGGGCCGACAACGCCGTCACGAGGCCCTCCGGAACCGGGGGGATCGCCTCGTCCGTCGGCGTGGTGCCGTCGTCCACCGGCACCACGATGAAGCGGATGCCGAGCGGACCGAGCAGCCGTCCGACGCGGGCGGTGGAGAACGAGGCGGTCGCGCTCAGCGCTTCCTCGGTGAGCTCGTCGCCGCGAGTCGCCTCGGCGCTCCACAGGTCGTCGACCACGATCCCGCCGTCGTCCACGATCGCGTAGGCGACGCCCGGGGCGACCGTGCGCCCGGGCGCCGGCAGCGAACGCGGCTCGCCGAGGAAGAGGATCCGGTAGTCGCCACCGAGATCCCCTGCTTCCGTCGGTGTTGCCGCGGGGAGCTGCTGGAGGTAGTCGCGGAAGGCGATCGTGCGCGCCGACCAGCGCCCGTTCGCCGCGCCGACGAGGCCGGGGAGGAGCCCGATGAGCACTCCGATGCCGGCGACCAGTCCGAGCGGCTGGCGCCAACCGAAGCGCGCCCCGCGGATGTCGTGCTCGAAGGCGGCAATGGCGCAGGCGCCACCGAGGGCCAAGCCACATGCGACCGGTACGAGCAGCACGCCGGGTTCGGGAAGACCGAACGGCAGCGCGCCCCGGTCGTCGAGCACGGCGAGGATGCCGATCCCCGCGGTCAGCGCTCCGGCGCGCGCTGCCCACGTGAGGCGCCACCCCCTGGCGACGAGCGGCGCCGCCAGGACCGGGATGTACAGGCCGAAGGCGAGCGGGCCGAGCACGGTACGGCCGATGCGGAACGAGGCGAGGTGGGCGATCCCGAGGTCGCGTGGGCCGGCGAGCTCGGGACCGGCGATGAGCCGCCACCCGTCCGTGCCGAGCAGCCCGGCCGACCAGGGCAGGTTGAGCACGAACGCGCCGACGACGGCGAGCGCCGCCATGGCCGCGCCGGCGAGGATGCTCGACGACCCGCGCGCGAGCACCGAACCGAGCACGAGCGCTGCCGCCACGAGCAGCACGATCAGGAGGAAGGCGGGGACGAACGCCGAGACCACGGCGCACAGCAGTGTGAGCGCGGCGAGCAGCCTGATCCGCCGTGACCGGGGCACGTCGACGACCGCGTCGGCGATGTCGTCGTCACCCCAGGCGCGACCGTCGACCGTGGCCAAGCCGCTGACCCGGCGGATGAGGTAGATCGCCCACGGCGTCGCGCCGTAGACAGCCAGGACGCTCCACCGACCGGCGGCCACCGCCGCGTACGGCAGTGGGACCGCGGCGTACACCACGACGGCGCCGGCCCGTGCCCGGACCGACGGGAAGAACGCGACCATCCGCCAGGCGCCGACGTAGCCGGCCGCGATCGGCCCGATCACGAGGAGCAGTTGGAGCAGCCCCAACCCGCCGAACGACAGCGACGCAGCGAACCCGAGCAGCGCGATCCCGGTCGCCGGCGCTGCCGAGCTGCCGAAGCCGTGGCCGTTCCAGCCGACGAAGTAGCGGTGGAGCGCGTCACGCCCGAGCGGGAGGTCGACGAACTGCCCGACGTCGGGGATGCCGCTGCGGATGAGGCCGCGGGTGCCGACCAGCAGCAGTGCGCCGAGGCACAGCGCGAGCACGAGTGGCGTCCGGGAGCCGGTGCGCACGACGGGAGTGGCGCCCTCGCCGACGTGCTCGGTGACCCGTTGGTGCTGGCGCAGGAACGACGACAGGCGAGCGCTGCCGCGCAGCTGCAGTCCGGCGACCTCGCGGTCGGGGACGAGGCGCAACGGCTTGACCGCGCGCCGACGAGCGATCACCGCGGGCAGTCGCGGCAGGACGCCGAGCGTCGCGAGGAACGACGCGACGCCGTTGCGGAAGCGGCCGGAGACGAGGCCGACGACGGTCTGGAGGATGGCGACCACGAGCGCCTGCAGCAGCACCAGCGGCGTCCTCCACCGGCCCGTCAGCGTGGCGACGTTCTGGACGCGGTGGCGAGCGGCGAGCGCACGGTGGTTGAGGTCGGGCCGGCGCTCCGACAGCTGCTCCCGGTGCCGTGCGACGGCGGCCGGGACGACGAGCACGCGCGCGCCGCTCAGGTGCGCGCGCCAGCACAGGTCGAGGTCCTCGCCGTGGAAGTCGATGCCCGGGTGGAAGCCCTCGAGGGTCCGGAACAGGTCGGCGCGAACGAGCAGGCACGCCGACGGCAGGCAGAACACGTCGCGCACCGCATCGTGCTGCTCCTGGTCCATCTCGCCCGGCTCGACGAACGGGTCCACCTCGCCGAACCGATCGACGCCGAGCCCGACGTGCTGGAGCACCCTCGTGTCGTCCCACGAGACCAGCTTCGGGCCGACGATGCCGGCGTTCGAGCGGTAGAGCTCCTCGACGAGCTCGCGGATCGCGCCGGGGAGGAGCACGACGTCGTCGTGCAGGAAGCAGAAGAACCCGCTGCCCTCGACGAGGCGGAGCGCCTGGTTGGCAGCAGGGCCGAAGCCAGGGTTCGCCGCCACGGCGCGCACGTAGGCATGGGGCAGCCGCTCACGGATGCGGGACGGGACATCGCCGGGCTCACCGGTCACGAGGAAGAGCACGCTCAGGTTCGGGTAGTCCTGCTCACCCAGCGCATCGATCACTTCGGCGAACCACGGGCCGGGTTCGTGCACGACCATCACGGCCACCACGGGCGGAGCGAGCGACGTTGCGCCAGTGGGATCCACGATCGGGAAAGGCTACTGGCGCGCCCCTCGGGTTCCGAAGCACCGCGGTCCGGGCGATGGGCAGAAGTGCTTGCAATTGTTAGCACTCTGCTTTATCATGAAGCCATGACCGAGACCAAGTTCCCCACCATCGATCTCCCCGCCGTCGATGCCGGCAAGGTCGTCGAGCTCGCCAAGGATGCCCTTTACGTGTCCGTCGGGCTCGGTGTCCTCGGCTTCCAGAAGTTGCAGGTCCGCCGCAACGAGCTCAAGCAGCGCCTGAACGAGCGGACCGGCTCCCACAAGGTGCAGCTCGACGACGTGATGAAGGCGTTCGAGGCCCGCATCAGCGGCCTCGACGAGCGCATCCAGACCTTCGAGGCCAAGCTCGACACTGTCGTCGAGCAGGTCAAGGATCGTCTCCCTGCCCCCGCCGGCGAGGTGCTCGCACAGGCTCACGACGCCGCCCGCACTGCCCGCCAGCAGGTGCGCGATCTGATCGCCAAGGCAGCCTGATCTGACTTCCCCACGGTGAAGGGCCCCTCCGAGGAGGGGCCCTTCGCCGCGTCCGGAACCGGTTCGGGGCGAACGGCTACGAGGATCGTCCGGAGATGTCGATCACGAGATCGGTCGGCATGTGCGTGTTGACGCAGATCCGGCCGTCGGCGTCGGTCGGCACGATCACGAGCGCCGCCACGTTCGTGTTCGCCGGGGCGTTCACGACCGCGGTCGTCGGCACGGAGCCGACACAGGTGTCACTGGTCGATGACGGCTTCCACACCGTCACATGCCCGGGCAGCGCCGGGTCGACGACCGTCAGCTCGAACGTGACGCTGCCGGAAGCGGCGCCCAGGTCGATCGCCCGCGATTCGAACTGCGCGAAGCGACCCGCCGAGCCGAACCCGCTGCGGGTGTCCACGGCCCGCTCAGGTCGCCAGAAGCGGAAGGACTGCGGCGCGGTCGGGCTGAACACGCCGTCGATGTCGACCACGAGGTGGACCGACGTCGACGACCACAGGCAGAACCCGCCCGCCGCGTCGAGCGGCACGAGCGCATGGTTGGAGATGTCGAGCCCGGGTCGGATGTTGACGACCGACGTGAGGTCGCGGTTCGCGCACGGGTAGACGGTGACGTAGCCGCCCGTGGCCGCCTCGGTCGCCGCCACGTTGATCGAAGCAGCGGTCGCCGAACCCGGCCGGCTGCCGCCGGTGACCTGGACCCGGGTCTCCGTGAAGGCCGCGGGACGCGGTCCGAGGAGCCTGGTGTCGAGCAGCCGCTCCGGCGTCTCGGGCAGGTACTTGCTGCCGCCCGTCGGCTTGAACCAGCCCATCACGTCCACGACGATGTCGGTCGGCACCGAGGTGTAGAGGCACACCCGACCATCCGGACCGAGCGACACCAGGGTCGTGCCCGGGATGTCGTTGCCGTCACCGACCTTCGTCTGCACGACGGCAGTCAGCGGACGTGGCGTGCCACACGGGTACGCCGTGATGAAGCCCTGTGCGGCGGAGTTCGTCGTGGTGATGTTGATCGCGACCGCCGTCGCACCGGACGGCTTGCTCGGGAAGCTCACCGGCAGGGTGCACCCCTGCCGCACGGGTGCGGCGGAGGTGCCGACGCCGTTGCGGGTGTCGATCACACGCTCGGGCGCGATCGGCACGAAGCCGGTTGCCGGTGTCGTGCTCTCGTTCGCTGTGACGGTCGGTTCGTCGCGGCCGTTGCACACCCCGATCGCGAACCAGTTGGAGTACAGGCCGAGCGCAAGACGGGTCTCGTCGCCGGTCAGCGCGACCGATCCCTGGTCGCCTGTGATGACGACCACCTTGCCGAGCTCGGGCGTGATCCGCCCTCCCATGTCACCCAGGCCGTTGCGCTGGTTGACGACGATCGACTGCAAGCTGCCGATCGCGGGCCACTTGGCCTCGATCGTGCTGACGGGGATCGACAGCCGCCAGTCGTGGCGACCGTTGCTCGCAACGGCATCGCCGTCGTCGACGACGGGCGTGAACCCGGCGCCGCCCGACGTGTAGCCACCGCTGGACGAGGAGAACATCGTGCTGACCACGCGGCCGTCCGGCCAGCGCCGGATCGCTCCGGCCGTGGCGCCCACAGCCCAGTCGGTGTTCGGGAACTCGTAGATCGCGTTGCCGGAGAAGCCGGCGGCGACCGACGAGCGCAACGCCGCGCCGCGGTAGACCTGGCATGCCTGGGTGTCGCAGGTCGACGCGGCGGCCGCCAGCGCTCCACCTGCGTTCTGGTAGGTGTACCGGCGCTGGGCGAGCGCGTAGCTCCGAGCCGCGACCGCCTGCGCGTAGAGCGCGTGCATGCCGGCGCCACCGCCCTGGTCACCCCACGACCACGGCACCTCGGCGCCGACGACCGAGCGCAGGTAGGTCTCGACCGGCTGCATGGTCAACGTCCGCCGGTTGCCGCTGCTGTCGGTGGCGGCGACGATCGATCCACGGTGGGACCGCACCTGCCCACCAGCTTCGCAACTCCCGATGAGCTGCGAGAGATCCGCGGTGGTGGAGTCCGGGACGGTCGACCAGAACTCGATCGGTCCGGCAACCGAGCCGATCTGCTGCCAACCGGCGGCCGCGAGGTCGCCGGCAGCGCACGCGGCGGCCGAGGCGTGGCCCCAGACGTCGTAGACGTTGGCACCGATCGGGATCGCGACGAGCGACTGCCATGGCGCCGCGCCGCCGTCGGCGGACGTCGCCAACGGCGTGCCCGACGGGCCGGACACGACCGAGGTGTTGCCGCCGTCGAGTGCGATCAACCGCGTCGAGATCCACTCGTTGCCGATCGTTCCCGCCACGGTGCCGCCGTAGTAGTGGTCGAGGATCCACGTCCACGGCGAACCGCTGAGCGCGTAGCCGAGCGCGCCGTACTGGCTGAGGCCGATGCCGTGGCCGAACCCGTGCCCGTCGATGACGACCGTCGAGCCGTACGGACCAGCCGCCGTCGGGACGCCGGCAGCCACGGACGCGACGGGCAGCGCGCCTGCCGTTGCGGCTGAGACGCTCGCGACCGCCACGGCCCACGCGATGCCACGGCGCAAGCGCGCCCGCTTTCCTCTGGATTCCTTCACCAAACGACCTCCTCGGTGCCCCGCCGGGCACCTGCGAACCCTCCTTTGTAGTCGCTCTGGTGCCGTTCGCGGTCGCGGCCGGTGAGGCAGGATGTGACGCAACCGAGCAGATAGCGTGGTTTCCCTTGTCCGACGCAGTCTCATCCCGACACACCGCCGCCACGCGCCTCCCGCTTCCCGAGGGCACGATCCCGGTGGGCATCGGCCTCCTCGTGGCGGGAGTTGCGAGCTACGCCTTCTTCATCGTCGGCAAGGGCGCGCTCGGCGAAGAGGCGTTCAAGCCGGTCGCATCGCTCTGGTTCTTGACGTTCGCCCTCGCCCCAGGGTTCTTCCTCCCGCTCGAACAGGAGGTCGGCAGGGCGCTCGCCCACCGACGGGCGCTCGAGCAGGGTGGCCTCCCGGTCGTCCGCCGGGTCGTGATGCTGGGGGCGGTGCTGGCGACGATCGTGTCCATCGCGATCCTCGCCGCCGGGCCGTTCCTGACGAGCGAGCTGTTCGACGGCAACTGGGTGATGACGGTGGCGCTGATCGGAGCGTTCCTCGCGTATGCGCCGGCGCACCTCTCGCGGGGCATCTGCTCGGGCACCGGCCGCTTCTCGTCGTACGCGATCGTCATGGGCGCCGACGGGTTCACCCGGATCGCCGGCTGCCTCCTGCTCGCCGTGTTCGGCGTCGAGGTCGTCGGCGCGTACGGGTTCGTCGTGGCGATCGCGCCCTTGACGGGCGTGCTCTACATCGCCAGCAAGAACCAGCTCCGCACCCAACCCGGCCCCGAGGCATCGTGGCGGGAGGTCACTCCGAACCTGGGTTGGTTGCTCGCCGGCTCCGTGCTCGCCGCTGGTCTCGTCAACGCCGGACCCCTCGCGACCGACCTGCTCGCCAACGACAACCAGGCAGCCCAGGTCACCCGCTTCGCCAATGCCGTGCTCCTCGCCAGAGTGCCGCTGTTCCTCTTCCAGGCGGTGCAGGCGGCGCTCCTGCCCCGCCTCGCCCGCCTCGCCGCCCGCGGTGACCTGACCGAGTTCCGCCAGGGGTTCAAGCAGTTGATGACCCTCGTCCTCGGCGTCGGCGCGGTGGGCACCATCGGCGCGTTCACCGCCGGTCCGATCGCCTACGAGATCGCGTTCGACGCGGACATCAGCGCCCGCACGCTCGGCCTGCTCGCGCTCGGCAGCGCGTGCTACATGGTCGCCCTCGCCACGGCGCAGGCCGTGATCGCGCTCCGCGGGCACGCGATGGTCGCGCTCGGGTGGTTCGTCGGCATGGTCGCCTTCGTGCTCACGACGATGTTCGCCAGCGACGACCTCTTCCGCCGGGTCGAGTTCGGCTTGTTCGCCGGCTCGGCCGGGGCGATGCTGGCATTCGTGCTCAGCCTGCGGGCGAAGCTGAGCGGCGACGTCCGGGCGACGTCCGACTCGATCTTCGACGCGATCACCGATCTCCCGCTCGAAGGCTGACCCCACCCCGACCGGATCTCTGCTCACCCCCGGCCCCGAGGTGTCCGCCGGTGAACAGAGTTGCGGGTGGGTCAGCTCAGGTCGAGGCCGGCCTTCTGGGCTTCCCACTGGAGATCGTGGGCGACCATCATCTTGACGAGACCGTGGAAGTCGACGTCCGGCTGCCAGCCGAGCTTCGTGCGCGCCTTCGAGGAGTCACCGATCAGCAGATCGACCTCGGCCGGTCGCGTGAAGCGCTCGTCCTGGCGCACGTACTGCTGCCAGTCGGTGATGCCGACCTCGGCGAACGCGCACTCCACGAACTCCCTGATCGAGTGCGTGTCTCCCGTCGAGATGACGTAGTCGTCCGGCTCGTCCTGCTGGAGCATCAGCCACATCGCCTTCACGTAGTCGCCGGCGAACCCCCAGTCACGCTTCGTGTCGAGCGTGCCCATGACGAGCTCGTCCTGGAGGCCGAGCTTGATCCGCGCCGCCGCGTTCGACACCTTGCGGGTCACGAACTCGAGCCCGCGGCGCGGACCTTCGTGGTTGAACAGGATCCCGCTGCAGGCGTAGAGGCCGTAGCTCTCCCGGTAGTTCACGGTGATGTCGTGGCCGAAGACCTTCGCGCAGCCGTAGGGCGACCGCGGATGGAACGGGGTGCGCTCCGTCTGCGGCGTCTCGCGCACCTGGCCGAACATCTCCGACGACGACGCCTGGTAGAAGCGGATCTTGTTGTTCTGCGTGCCGCCGACCATGCGGACGGCCTCGAGCATCCGCAAGACGCCGAGGCCGGTGAGGTTCGCCGTGAGCTCCGCTTGCGTGAACGACAGCGCGACGAACGAGATCGCGGCGAGGTTGTAGACCTCGTCCGGCTGCGCCTGGTCGACCGCGTTGATCAGCGACGGCAGGTCGGCGAGATCGCCGGAGATCAGCTCGACGTAGGGGAACTCGTGCTGGATCTGGATCGTCCGCGGGTTGTTCTGACCCTTCACGATGCCGAAGATCTCGTACCCCTGGGCATGGAGGAACTCAGCGAGGTGCTGTCCGTCCTGACCGGTGATGCCGGTGATGAGCGCTCGGGGCATGCGAAGGGATCTCCTGGAACTGCCTGAAGGCGAAAACTCAATGCTAGGTCCGCGAGACCGGTCACGACACCCGCGGACCGGTACGGTGCCCTGGGTGTCAAGAGGAGTGGCGATCGACGTGGGTCCGCTGGTCGGGCCGCGCACCGGCGTGGGTGAGGCGGTCTCGCACCTGCTGACGGCGTTCGAGGAGCTGCCCGACCCGCCCGAGCTGCACCCCTACGTGCTGAGCTTCCGTGCGCAGCTGCCGGCGGGGACCCGGCGGCTCCGCTACCCGGCGGCGCTCGCCCACCGGCTGTGGGCTCGGATGGATCTGCCCGACGCCACACGGGCCCTCGGCCGGCCGGCGCTCGTGCACGGCACGAACTACGTGGTGCCACCGGCGCGCTGCCCGCGCCTCGTCAGCGTCTACGACTGCTGGTTCCTGCGCCATCCAGAGGACGTCCATCCGGACGTCGCTCGCGCAGCCGCCGTGCTGCGACGAGCGGTCGCTCGTGGTGCGGTCGTGCACGTCTCGTCCCGAGCCACGGCCGATGAGGTGCACTCGCTGATGGCGCCGGCACGCGTCGAAGTCGTCCACCTCGGCGCGAGCCCGGTCGCCCCGCCGCCGGCGTCGCCTCCGGAGCTCGTCGCCGAGCGGATCGGCGGGCGGCCGTACGTGCTCGCGCTCAGTACCGTCGAGCGGCGCAAGAACCTGTACCGGCTCGTCGATGCGTTCGGCCGCCTTCACGCGATTCACCCCGAGCTCCTCCTCGTGATCGCCGGCCGGGACGGCAACGGCACACCGGACGTTGCCGCGAGCGTCTTTCGACTGACCGCCGGGGCGGCGGCGAGCGTCGTCCGGCTCGGGCAGGTGGACGACGACACGAAGAGCTGGCTGCTCCACAACGCGTCCGTGCTCGCCTACCCGTCACTCGACGAAGGCTTCGGGTTCCCGCTCCTGGAGGCGATGTCGGCCGACGTGCCGGTCGTCGCGAGCACGGCTGGTTCCATTCCCGAGGTCACCGGAGGCGCGGCGCTGCTCGTCGACCCGCTCGACGTCGATGGGCTCGCGGCGGCGATCGAGCGGGTGCTGACGGACGATCGGCTGCACCACGAGCTCGTCACCACCGGCCGGGCTCGCGTCGCCCGGTTCTCGTGGCGGGCAGCGGCGAAGCGCATGGCCGACCTCTACGCTTCGCTCGCCATGGAGGGGACGACCGGATGATCACCGTGTTGGCCGGCGGCGTCGGTGCCGCCCGCTACCTGAGCGGTCTGCAGCGCGTCGTCCCACCGTCGGAGATCACCGCGGTCGTCAACACCGCCGACGACACCGTCCTGCACGGACTGTCCATCTCCCCCGACCTCGACACCGTCACGTACACGCTGGCCGGCGCGATCGATCCGGAGCGGGGATGGGGTCTCGTCGACGAGTCGTGGCGCGCGATGGGTGCGCTCGCCCGGTTCACACCACATCGGCCCGCGGGTTCGCTCGCCGGTGGTACCTGGTTCAACCTGGGCGACCAGGACCTCGCCACTCATCTGTACCGCACGGGGCGCCGCGCCGAGGGCGCGTCTCTGAGCGCCGTCACCGCCGAGATCGCTGCCGCGTTCGGCCTCGAGCTGCGCCTGCTCCCGATGACGGACGACACCGTTGCCACGTTCGTCACCGTGCCCGGCGAGGATGAGCTGTCGTTCCAGGAGTACTTCGTCGGGCGCCACCACGGTGTGCCCGTCAACGCGGTGCGCTTCGATGGCGCCGCGCTGGCACGGCCCGCCGACGGCGTCATGGACGCACTGGGCTCGGCGGAGATCGTGGTCGTTGCACCATCGAACCCGATCGTCTCGATCGGACCGGTGCGAGCGCTCACCGGCATCGACGACGCGCTGGCGTCGCGCCGGGAGACCGTCGTCGCGGTCTCCCCGATCATCGCCGGTACCGCCCTGAAGGGCCCTGCCGACCGGATGCTCGCAGAGCTCGGGCACGAGGCATCGGTGGTAGGGGTCGCCAGGCTCTACGCGCCGATCTGCGGCTGCCTCGTGGTCGACCGTGCCGATGCCGATCTCGTCGACGCCGTCGAGCGGGAAGGCCTCCGCTGCGTCGTCGCCGACACGATCATGCGCTCACCGGAGATCGCCGACGAGCTCGCCCGCACGACGCTGGCGGCGGTTCGCCGATGAGCCGGCTCGAAGCCTGGGGCGTCGAGGGCATCGGCGAGATCCGCGTCGGCGACCAGCTCGGTGAGATCATCGCCGACGCGTGTGCCGGGCCACCGAACGGTCCGCTGCGCGACGGCGACGTGCTCGTCGTGACGCAGAAGGTCGTGTCGAAGGCGGAGGGACGGCTGGTCGAGATCGATCCTGACGATCCGCGGTCGCACAAGCGGCTCGTCGAGGACGAGGCCGTGCGCGTCGTGCGGCGCCGAGGCGACCTGCTCATCACCGAGACGAAGCACGGCTTCATCTGCGCGAACAGCGGCGTCGACCTGTCGAACGTCGAGCGCGGGTACGCCGCGCTGCTCCCTGTTGACAGCGACCGGTCGGCGCGTCGAGTGCGCGACATCGTGCGCGCCCGCCTCGGCGTCACCGTCGGCGTGATCGTGAGCGACACGTTCGGCCGGCCGTGGCGCAAGGGACTGACCGACGTGGCGATCGGTGTTGCCGGCGTCGCCGGTGTCGTCGACCTGCGTGGCGCACCGGACGCACTCGGGCGTGCGATGCAGGTGACCGAAGTCGCCGTCGCCGACGAGCTCGCGTCCGCCGCCGAGCTCGTGATGGGCAAGTCGTCGGGCGTGCCGGTCGGGGTCCTGCGTGGCGTCGATCCGGCGTGGTTACGGGAGGCATCCGTCAGCGAGCTGATTCGCCCGCCGCAAGAAGATCTGTTCCGGTAGCAGGCAGGGCGGGGCTGCCGGCTCGACGTGGCGTCAGCGCATCGCCTCGATGCCGGTCTCGAGCGCAGTCCACGGCTCCCACGCGAGGTGGATGCGCGCCCGCACCGGCGACACCGCGAAGCGACCGGTCTCGCCGATCCGCCTCGGCGTCGATCGTGGCGCCGGGCCATCGCGGCCGACGACGAGATCGTGCAGCTCGCGGATCGTCGTCTGCGTGCCGGTGCCGATGTTGACGACCAG
The DNA here is from genome assembly GCA_050248955.1 of Acidimicrobiia bacterium. Classification (GTDB taxonomy): domain Bacteria; phylum Actinomycetota; class Acidimicrobiia; order Acidimicrobiales; family Ilumatobacteraceae; genus JBFWRK01. The sequence goes on along the minus strand of JBFWRK010000001.1, from coordinate 464,009 downwards.
ACCGGAGCCGCGCCCGGCGGCACGCACGAACGCATCGACCACGTCGTCGATGAAGACGAAGTCGCGCGTCTGGCGGCCGTCACCGTGCAGCTCCGCCCGCTCGCCCGCAGCCGCTGCGGCGGCGAAGCGCGCGACCACGCCGTCCTCGGCCCGCTGTCGGGTGCCGTAGACGTTCGTCAACGCCAACGCGGTGAACTCGAGGCCGCGCTCGGCACGGTACACGCCGAGCAGCTCGGCGACGCTCCGCGCTGCGACTCCGCGCACGCTCGACGGCTCCCAGGTCCGCCCCTCCTTGACTGGGAGCTCGCGCGCCGGCACGTCCCCGTAGAGCTGCGCCGCGGGGAGCGCAACGACGACCTTCTCGACGCCGTTCCGGCACGCTGCTTCGAGCAGGTTCATCGTGCCGATGATCGCGACCTCGAGCGCGACGCGATCGGAGAGGCCGGGCGGGAGTGCTGCCAGGTGGACGATGATCTCGGGCTCGCGGCGCCCGATGAGCTCGTCGAGCTCGTCCGCCCGCACGTCGAGGTGGTGGAACTTGAGCGCCCCGGCGGCGAACCCGCGGGCGATCGAGAGGTTGGCGAGCGACCCGGTCGACAGGTCGTCGATCACGTCCACCCGGTGCTCCTCCGCGAGCAGCCGATCGACGAGGTGCGATCCGATGAAGCCGGCGCCGCCCACCACGAGGGCGCGCATCTCAGCGCTCCCCGGGGATGCGTTCGCCTTCCATCGTCGTGCCGTCGGCCACGTCCCCCTCTGCTCCGACGACCACGTCGATGATCGTCGCACATCTGCCGACCCGGCCGGCCACGACGGACGCCTCGACGCGCGCCCCTGCGGCGATGACGGCCCCTGCCAGCAGCACCGAGTCACGCACGGTCGCGCCGGATCCCACGCTGGCACCCGCGCCCACGACGCTGTGCTCGATCATCGCGCCGTCGGCGACCATGGCATCGGCGTGCACCGGTGCCGACGAGTCGGCCTGCTCACGCCGCCCGTCCAACAGATCGAGGTTCGCCCGGAGGTACTGGTCGGGCCGGCCCGTGTCGATCCAGTACACATCGGACGCCATCGCGTACAGGGAACCCTCGGCGACCATGCTCGGGAACGTCTCCCGCTCGATCGAGACCTTGCGGCCCGCCTCGATGCGCGCCAGCACGGACGGCTCGAGCACGTACGTGCCGGCGTTGATCAGGTTCGAAGGCGCTTCGCCGCGTGTCGGCTTCTCGACGAACGACTCGACCCGGCCGTCCGCATCGATGGCGACGACGCCGAACGCGCTCGGGTCCTCGACCGGGATCAGGTGCAGGGTCCCCTCCGCGCCGTGGGCGCGGTGGAACGCGACGAGCGCGGCGACGTCGAGGTCGGTGAGCACGTCACCGTTGACGACGACGAACGTGTCGTCGATCCCTGCTTCCTCGGCGGCGAACTTGATCGCTCCCGCCGTGTCGAGTGGCTCGGGTTCGACCGCGTAGCGCAGCGCGACGCCGGCGCACGTGCCGTCCGGGAACGCTTCGACGAACACCTCCGGCTTGAAGCCGAGCGCGAGCGTCACCTCGGTGACGCCGGCCCGGCCGAGATGCTCGACGAGGTGCTCGATCACCGGCCGATGACAGACCGGCAACATCGGTTTCGGCGTCGTGTAGGTCAGCGGGCGCAACCGGGTCCCGAAGCCGCCCACCAGGACGACGGCGCGCATCAGCCCGACGTCGTGGTGGCGTCGCTCGTCGTCGCGGTCGGCTCGCCCGTCGTCGTCACCGTGCTGTCGGAGCCGACGCTCGTCGACGTGTCACCAGCGACGGTGCTGCCGGTCACCGAACTCTCGGTGCCGGCCACCGTGGTAGCGGTGTCCCCCCCGACCGTGGTCGGCGCGGGCTCGGCCGTGTCGACCGCCCCGAGCGCATCGAGCTGCGCTGCCGTCGGCGGCTCGACGACGTCGACGTCGGCCGGGGCGAAGAAGATCGCCATCGCCATGCCGTTGCGGTCGATGCGGGCGTTCGCCATGTCGCTCGTCAGCACCCGGAACTCACCGGGATCCTTCGCGTCGTCCCAGACGGCGAGACGCAGCTCTGCGTCGACTTCCTTGCCGTCTTCGTCCGTGCACTTCGTGACGCCCTCTTCGTAGACCTGTCCACCCTGGTCGTCCGGCATCTGGAGCTTGTCATTCGAGAGCTCGATGTCATACACGTCGAGGTAGCGCACGAGCTTCGCGTTGCGACCGCTCGCTGCTGCCGTGTACGGGTGGTAGTGGATCACGCCGTCGTCGTGCGAGTGGACGCCCGAGGCCAGGAACTCAGGATCGGGCACGCCGGTCTCCCCGCCCTCCTTCGTTCCGGTGATGTTCGGCAGCCATTCGTCGCAGGCGTAGATCCCGAACGCGATGTGCCAGTGGTCGCTGTTGCTGGCCTGCGGCGGCACGGCGAGCGCCTTCGTGCTCGTGCGCGAATAGATGATCAACGAGAGTCCGAGGATGGCGACGATGAGGATCGTGACAGGGAAGACGGTGCCGCCCTGGAAGCGGACCTTCTTACCCTTGCCCTTTTGAGCCATTCGGGCGATCTTCTTGGCGGAGGAAGCCTTACCCACGAGGGCGTGAGGCTACAGGCTGGTACCGGATCCCCACCGGTCGCGCCCCGTGAGCAGGTCGTCAGCGCCGGTTCAGTTCGCGGAATAGGTCCTCGTAGGATCGCGCAACGGCCGCCGGCGACGCCCAGGTCTCGACCCAGCGACGTGCCGCTGCTCCCATCGACGCGAGCCGCGCCGGGTCGTCCAGCAGCGATCGGAGTGCGGCGACGAAGGCCGCCGGATCGTCGGGCGGGACCGCGACACCGCCACCGGAGCGCTCGATGATCCGTGGTACCTCGGTTCCGGAGTCGATCGCCGCGAGCACCGGTCGCCCCGCGGCGAGGATCGAGTACGTCTTCGACGGCACGCTCACGTGGGCGAGGCCCGCCCGGAGCGGCACGACGTGGATGTCACCGGTCGCGAGCACCTCCGCCAACCGGTCCTTCGCCTGGTACTGGCCGAAGCGCACGTTCGGGAGCCGTCGTGCATCCTCGATCAGCTGGAGCCGGGCCGCACCGCCGCCGTTGATCAGGAGCGTCACCTCCGGCAGCTCGCGGGCCGCGGCGAGCAGGAGGTCGAGCGACTGGGAGAAGCCGACGTTGCCCGCGTACATCACGACCGGTTCCGAACCGATGCCGAGCTCCTCCCGATAGCTCGTCATCCGATCGAGCGGCCTGATCGCCTCGGTGTCGACGAAGTTCGGGATCACGCGCACCCGGTCGCGGCGAGCGGGCGACATCTTCGCGGCGACGTTGTCACGCAGATCGTCGGAGAGCACCGTCACCGCCGACGACCGCTGGTAGCTCACCCGCTCGAGCCACGCCGCCACGCGCAGGACGTGACGGTTCGTGATCGCTCCCGTCGCACGTGCCGCGTCGGGGAACACGTCCTGGATGTTGAACACGAGCGGACCGCGCCGCTTCAGGTGGACGAGCCAACCGGTGAGCCCGAGCGTGAGCGGCGGCGACATCGCGAGCACACCGTCGACGCGCCGCCCGCGCATGCCCGCCAGCGCGGCGAGTGCGCTGAAGCCGGCGAAGCCGAGCGCTCGTCGCGGGATGCTGCGCTTGTCCGGTCCGGGGAAGGGGTGGATCCTCGTGATCGAGCCCCACGCGGTGCATTCCGTGCGCACGAGCTTGCCGCCCCAACCGGGCTCGATGCGGTGGTGCTGGTACCACGGCAGCGCGGTGACGACGTGGAGCTCGTGGCCCCGGGCGGCGAGCTCGAGGACGATGCGCGTCATCACCTCGCCCGTCGGCGCGAGGTCGGGAGCGAAGTGCGGGCAGAGCACGGCGAGCCGCAGCGGCGCGGTCGTGGAGGTGATGGTCGTGGAGGTCGTGCTCGTGGTCATGCGGTGCGGTCGTCGTGCCTCGTCGTGTGTTCTTCGGGTTCATCGGCTCCGGAGGGCCCGACGGTATGCGCCGAGCAGATCCCCGGCCGACTTTCCCGCAGTGAACCTCGCCGCCCGCCGCCTGCCGGCAGCGACGAGCTCCGCCCGACGGCGCCCCACCTCGACGAGCGCGCCTGCCCACGCCTCGGGTTCGAGCGGGAGCACGAGCCCTGCACCATCGAGCACTTCTGGCAGCGCGGCCCGGTCGCTCGCGATCACGGGTGTGCCGAGTGCCATCGCTTCGAGGACCGGCGCGCCGAACCCCTCGTACTCGCTCGGGAAGACGAGCGCGGTCGCCATCTGCACGAGGCCGTCGCGGTCCGGCGACGACACGCGGCCGGGCCGGACGATGCGATCACCGATGCCGCTCTGCTCGATGAGCACCGCGAGCGCCGCGTCGGCGAGGCCCCTGCCGCCGAGCAGGACGAGTCGGATGTCGTCGTCGGTCCAGTGCCGCGCCATGAGCTCCACGAGGAAGTCGTGTCGCTTGTGCGGATGCGTGATCGCAGGGAACACGAGCACGCGGGTGCCCTCGCCGAGCGCGTACCGTGAGCGCAGCTCGTCCTCTGGTGTCGCGTCGGCACCCAGCGCCGGCTCCACACCGTGGCGGACGACGATCACGTCGTCGGTCGTGCGCCCGAACGCCTCGATGACGGTCCGGCGGACGTACTCGCTCGGCACCGTGATCACGCTGGCGCGCGCCGCGGCGCGAGGCATCTGGTGACGCAGGTAGCGCAACTTCATGCCGCCGAAGTAACGCGGGAACTCGCGGTACTGCAGATCGTGGATGGTGAGCACGACCGGGTTGCCTCCGAGGGCAGGCACCGTGCCACCGCCGTGGTGCACGAGGTCGCACGATCTCGTCCGGCGCGCCAGCCACGTGTGCTCGGCCAGGATCCGTCCGGGTCGTGACGCTCCATCGGTTCTGCTCTCGACGAGCCGGAACGCGTCAGCGACATCCGGGTGCGCAGCGGCGTAGCCGGGCAACGCGAACACCGTGATGTCGAGGCCGTGGTCGTGCTCGGTGAGTCCGACGAGCTGACGTGCGAGGTACTCCTCCGAGCCGCCCACGCGGCCGGGCACGCACCACAGCAGGTTCACTGCGACCTTGGTCGCTGGTGTCATCGTGCGGCCTCTCGATACGCCTCGACGGTCAGCGCCGCGGCTCGCGCCCATGTGAGCTCGGCGGCGCGGTGGCGACCGGTAGCGGCGAGCGTGCCGGCGTCCCGGAGCGCGTCGTCGATGCCCCGCGCGATGTCATCCACATCGAGCGGATCGACGAGCACTGCCGCGCCGCCGGCGGCCTCCTCGGTCGACGTGCCGCGCGACGTCACGACTGGTGCGCCCTGTGCCATCGCCTCGACGACCGGTAGCCCGAAACCCTCGCGAATGCTCGGATAGCAGACCGCCGCGGCACCCGCGTAGAGCGGACCGAGATCGGCCGAGGGCACGAACCCGAGGAAGCGCGTCCGTCCGTTGGCGGAGCCCGCCGGCACGCCGTCGCCCCACCCTGGCGACCCGGCGACGACGAGCTCGATCGGCTCTTGCAGGCGGCCGACCGCGTCGATCAGGCGGGCGAGGTTCTTGCGTGGCTCCACGGTGCCGACGAAGAGCAGGTACCGCTCCGGCAGGCGGTGCTCGCGGCGCACCCGCTCGACGTCGTCGGCGGAGGCAGGTGTCGACCGCACACCCAGCGGGACGTGGCGGAGACGATCGGCTCGGATGCCAGCACGGGAGCAGTCGTCCATCGTCGCGAGCGACGAGCAGAGCACCGTCGCGTCCCGCTCGCGGAGCACCTTCAGGCTGCGCGTGAACAGCAGACGACCCCATCGCGTGAAGTGCTCCGGCTCGTGCAGGAAGGCGAGGTCGTGGACCGTGACGACGAGCGGCGCGTGACTCGGACACGGAATGATCGTGGTGGCGTGTGCGACGTCGACGCGACCGGTCGCGTTCTCGACGCGAGGGCGACCGGTGAAGAGCCATCGCGCGTAGAGCCGGGCGCCGCCGGCGGCGCGCAACGAGCGCACGGCGATCGGCGGCCGCCACGATGCCGGCGGCTGCTCGTCGTGCTTGCCAGCGACGCCCACGAGCTCCACGTCGGGATGCCCGGCGCGCAGTTCGCGGGCGATCTCGAGGGCGGCAACGGCTGTGCCGCCGGGCACCCGGTGCCAGCACTGCTCGAGGGTGTAGGCGACGCGCACGGCGACCATCATGACCGCCGCGCTCGTAGGATCGATGTCCATGAGCGACTTCTGGCGCGATCGGTCCGTCCTCGTCACTGGAGGCTCGGGCTTCCTCGGCAGGGTCGTCGTCGATCGGCTGCGCGGCCTCGGCGCATCCGTCGTCGTGCCTCGTAGTGCTGACTACGACCTCACCCGACCGGGAGTCGCCACGTCGCTGCTGGCCGAACACAACCCGGCGACGGTGATCCACCTCGCCGCGCGCGTCGGCGGGATCGGGTTCAACCAGGCCGAGCCGGCGCGCCTCTACCGCGACAACTTGTTGATGGGTACCTACGTCATCGACGCGACGCTCGCGGCCGGTACCGAGAAGACCGTCCTCCTGGGCACGGTGTGCTCGTACCCGAAGTTCACCCCAGTGCCGTTCCGCGAGGAGTCGCTGTGGGACGGCTATCCCGAGGAGACGAACGCGCCCTACGGCATCGCGAAGAAGGCGAACCTGATCCACGCACAGGTCAACCGCGGGCAGTACGGGCAGCGATTCGCGTACCTGATCCCGACGAACCTCTACGGCCCCGGCGACAAGTTCCACACGTCGGTGTCGCACGTGATCCCGGCGCTGATCAAGAAGTGCGTCGAGGCGGTCGAGCGCGGCGAGGACAAGATCGACGTGTGGGGCACCGGGCGCGCGAGCCGCGAGTACCTGTACGTCGATGATGCCGCCGCCGCGATCGTGCTCGCCGCCGAACTGCACGAGGGTGCCGACCCGGTGAACCTCGGCAACGACCACGAGGTGACGATCCGGGAGACGGTGGAGACGATCGCACGTCTCGTCGGGTTCAGCGGTGAGCTCCGCTGGGATCCGACCAAGCCCGACGGCCAGCCGCGCCGCCGCGTCGACGCGACGCGCGCCGCGAACCTGTTCGGCTGGCGAGCCGAGATGTCGTTCGAGGAAGGGCTGCGGCGCACGATCGACTGGTACCTCGCCAACCGCACCGAGGCGGAGCGCGACCCGTACTGAGCCCGCCGGAGCGCGCCATCGCGCGTGGTCGGGTGGTCAACCGAGCTTCTCGCGGCGCGCACTGACGGTGCTGGTTCCGGCGGTTGGAACACGCTCGGCGCGCATGATCTAGGTCGTTCGTGCCGTCTCGCGTCGCCGTCGGCACACATCGGCAACGAGGCGGCATCCTTGCCGGCCGATTTGTTTGCCGATGAAGGAACGACGTGATGCGACTGGGACAGACGGTCCGACGAGTGGTGATCGGCGCGTGCATCGCGCTCACTGCATGCGGTGGCGCGGACGGAGGGTTCGAGACCCTGCCGACGACCCCGCGGCCCGAGACGACGACCCCGCCGACGACGGTCGATGCAACGACGACCGTCGCCACGTCGGCCGTGCCCATCACGGCGCTCGACACGACCACCACGATCTCGATCGAGGACGAGGTGCTCGTCGGCTTCGCGGAGATCGAGGCGAACATCGCCGCCTGCCTCGCTGCTCCGCCGGCATGTCATGCTCGGACCGTTGCCTTCGAGGGGTCACCGGCGTTCGACTGGTTCGACGGACTGATGTCGTCCTACGCCAGGGACGGCCTCATCGGGCGTGACGTCGGACTCAGGTACCACGTGACCGAGTCAGTGTCCGTGGGGCTCGACGGCAGGTCCGCTGTCGTCCGTCTCTGTGGCGTCGACGGCAACTGGCTGGTCGATCCCGGTCCTTCCGACGGTCCGGACGATGACATCGTCGTCGACGACTCGGTGTTGTCGTGGCGGCAGGATCTCGAGCTCGTGCTCACCTCGGAAGGATGGCGTCGCTCCGGCGGTCGAGATCTCGAGAACTGGCCAGGAGAGAACCGATGCCCAGAGCACTGACCTGTCTCGTCGCCGCTGCCCTGATCTGCTGTCTATCCCCCGCTGGCGCGCAAGCGAACAACTCCAACTCTGGTACTTCTACCTCCTCCGATCCGTCCACAGGGACGATCGCCGCGGGCGTGACCGTGTACTTGGGCGGTTGGCGGGGCACCCGGTCGTCGTGCACGTGGGATCCGCTCGACGCATCCGCAGCGCTCGACCGCTTCGAGCGTGACCAGCCGATCGAGAAGATCCTCGACGGCATCCGCTACCGCCTCTACGTGCGCACCTGCGCCGCCACCGACCAGTTGGTCTGGATACCGCAACGCGGTCCCGGCGCGCTCGCCTTCGACGGTCGGTCCTACCTCGCTCGCATCCTCCCCCGGCCCGAGATCGGCGCGGCGCCGCCGACCGGCGAAGGCGTCGCCCAGGTCGGCATGTGGTTCTGGACGAGCACGCCGTGGGAGCCGATGTCCGTGACCGCGTGGGTGCCCACACCGAACGGTGCGGTCTGGGCGACCACGACAGCGACGCCCGTGCGCCTGGTCGTCGACCCCGGCGACGGCGGCCTCGGCGACGGGCCGCTCGTGTGCGACGGTCCCGGGCAGCCATGGCTGCCGGAGTACGGCGACGAGCTCGCATCGACGTGCATGTACACCTACCGGCACTCGTCGGTGCTCGCCGAGGATCGCCAAGCCTTCCGAGCCGGGATGACCATCGAGTGGGACGTCTGGTGGACCTCGTCGTCCGGCGCGGGCGGCGAGCTCGCTCCGATTCGCACCACGACGCCGACACCGATCGTCGTGCGCGAGATCCAGGCGATCATCACCTCGCCGTGAACCGGACCGCTGCGCCCTCAGGGAGCTGGTCCGTCGTCACCCAGTCCGAGCTCGTCGCCGGTGGCGAGGCGTTTGATGTTGCCGGCGTGCCGGGCCAGCACGATCACGCTGACCGCCGCCACCACGGCGACCTCCCAGCCCGGTCGGCCGAAGGCCGCGGTCAGCACCGGCCCGAGCACGAACATCACGATCGAACCGATCGACGCGGTCTTGAACCGCTTGATCGCGAGCACGAAGGCGGCCAGACAGCATGCAGCGACGAGCGGGAGCAGCACGAGAACGCCGCCGCCGGCGGTCGCGACCCCCTTGCCGCCTCGGAACCGGCGGGTCGCCGGCAGGATGTGCCCCACCACCGCGGCCACCCAGCAGGCGAAGCCGACGGCACGGCCGCCGATCAGCCATCCGGCCAGTGCAGGGAGTGCGCCCTTGGCGATGTCGCCGATCGCCACCATGGCGCCCGCCCGCCGGCCCGCTGTGCGGTACACGTTCGAAGCGCCGGGATTGCCGCTGCCCTCGCTGGTCGGGTCGTGGCCGGTCTGGCGACCGACGAGGATCGCCGTGGGGAACGTGCCGATTAGGTACGCGGCCAGGACGAGCACGAGGTTCGAGGCCATCGGACGGTGACGCTAATTGCACGGCTTCGGCGTCCGGGGGACGGCGCACCCTCCTCCGCAGCGCGGCGGTACTGTTCGCCCATGCGCACCCAGCTCTCGCCGAGCGCGTTGGCTCGCGACTCCCGGTTCCACCGGATCACCACGGCCGAGCGCTTCGCCGACGAACGGCCGAAGGACGCCGACCAGGACCGCCGGATCGATCCGGAGTCGACCGAAGTGACCGATCGAGCACGTCGTCAGATGCACGGGATCTTCGTCGGCGAGATCCAGGCGCTCGAGGGCGCCGGTCGTACGGCGTTCGACTACACGACCGACGAGATCCCGTTCCCGATGAAGCTCGACATGGCCCGCCAGTGCTGGGACGAAGCCCGCCACGTCGAGATCAGCTGCAAGCTCGGCGATCACATGGGAGCGGAGATCGGCGAGTACAGCGAGGCGACCACGCTCTTCGAGGCGTCGTGCCATCCCGACCCTGTGTTCCGTCTGGCGGGTGTGAACCGGGCGCTCGAAGGGCTCGCGATCGACGTGTTCACGACGATGCGCGACTTCGCGGTCGAGATGAACGATCCGATCCTGCAGTTCTGCGAGGACTGGATGCTCGCCGACGAGGTGACCCACGTGAAGATGGGCTCCACGTGGCTGCGCGAGATCACCAAGGACGACCGCGACCGCCAAGCGAAGGCACTCGAGTTCCAGCGCACCGTCGACAGGCTCTTCAACTTCCGCGGTCTGCGCGGCGAGGGCCGCGAAGCATCGATCCGGCTCGCTCGTACGTTCCGGGAGATGGCCGGTTTCGACACCGACGAGATCGACGAGATCGCCCGGATGGCCGCCGAGCAGCGCGCCGAGCGGAGGGCGCACGCCGCGTACTGACGCACCTGCTCACCCCGCGAGCGCGTCAGGTGAGGCGGGCGACGAGCTCTGCCAACGGCGCGCGGTAGTCGCGCGGCATCGGCAGGCCGCCGAGCCGCAGAGCGGCGTTGTCGAGCACGCTGTTGGCGGGTCGCGGCGCCGGGCGCGCCGGCTGCAGATCGGCAGTCGCGATCGGCTGGACCATCGCCGGGTCACGCCCGCTCGCCGCCACCACGTCACGGGCGAACTCGAACCAGCTGACCGCACCCTGGTTCGTCACGTGGTGGATGCCCGGCCGACGGTCGACGGCGAGACGGCGCAGGACCGGCGCGAGGTCGGCGCAGAACGACGGGTGTCCGATCTGGTCGTCGACGAACGTCAACTCCGGCCGTTCTGCCGCCAACCGGAGGATCGTCTTGACCATGTTCGAGCCGTGCTCGCCGCAGACCCACGACGTGCGCACGACCGTGGCACCGATGCCGGCCGACTCCGCCTCGTGCTCGCCACCGAGCTTGGAGCGGCCGTACGCCGACAGAGGATCCGGGGTGTCCCACTCGGTGTACGGCGTCGGCTTCGTGCCGCTGAACACGTAATCGGTCGACACGTGCACGAGGTGGGCATCCACCCGCCGGCAGGCGTCGGCAACGTGGCGGACGGCGAGCGCGTTCACGAGCCACGCCCGATCGGTGTCGGACTCGCAGGCATCGACGGCGGTCCACGCCGCGCAGTGGATGACGGCATCAGGCCGAAGCGCCGTCACCGCGCCGAGCACGGCATCGCGCGACGTCACGTCCAACGCGCCGCGGTCAGCGGCGACGACGTCGTCGCCGACGGACTCGCAGGCCAACGTCACATCGCGTCCCAGCTGGCCGCTCGCTCCCGTGACGAGCACCCGCATTCAGGTCCGGGCCTTCAGCGGCTCCCACCAGTGGCGGTGGTCGCGGTACCAGGCGACGGTCGCTTCCAGCGCGGCGTCGAACCCGTGCTCGAGCTTCCAGCCGAGCGCAGAGATCTTGTCGATGTTGACCGAGTAGCGCCGGTCGTGGCCGAGGCGGTCCGCCACCGGCTGGATGAAGCTCTCGTCGCGCCCCGTCAACTCGAGGAGGCGGTAGGTGAGCTCGCGGTTGGTGATCTCGTTGTGGGCACCGATGTTGTAGATCTCGCCGATCGTTCCCTGGCGCAGCACGAGATCGGCGGCCCGGTTGTGGTCCTCGACGTGGATCCAGTCGCGCACGTTCCCGCCGTCGCCGTAGAGCGGCACCTTCTCGCCGTCGAGCAGGTTCGTGGTGAACAGCGGGATGACCTTCTCGGGGTACTGGTACGGACCGAAGTTGTTCGAGCACCGCGTCACGACGACCGGCAGGCCGTACGTCGTCACGTAGGAGAGCGCGATGAGGTCGCTCCCGGCCTTCGCCGCGGAGTACGGCGAGCGCGGCGTCAGCACGTCGGTCTCCCGGAACGACCCGACGTCGATCGAGCCGTAGACCTCGTCGGTCGAGATGTGCAGGAACCGCTCGACACCGACCTGCCGGGCGATGTCGCAGAGCACGTTCGTGCCGAAGCAGTTCGTCCGTACGAACGCGTACGGGTCGACGATCGAGCGATCGACATGGCTCTCGGCGGCGAAGTGGACGACCGCGTCGTGGCCGGCCATGTGCTCGAGCACGGCGTCCTGATCGCAGATGTCGGCGTGGACGAACGTGCACCGTCGATCGTCGACGACGTCACGGATGCTGGCGAGGTTGCCCGCGTAGGTGAGCGCGTCGTAGATCGTGACCTCGTCGTCCGTCGTGCTGAGCACGTGGCGCACGTAGTTCGACCCGATGAAACCGGCAGCGCCGGTGACGAACAGCTTCATGTGACGGTCCTAGGTCCTCATCGGCCAGTAGGGCCGGCGGCCGGCCGGCAGCTCCGCCCGAGCCGGGTTGTTCCGGTCGCGATCCGAGAGGATCGGATCCGTGACGCCCCAGTCGGCCGCGACGGCCGGATCGTCCCAGGCCACACCGAGCTCGTCCGCCGTGTTGTAGTAACCGTCGACGAGATAGGTGATCACCATGTCGGTGACTGCGGCGAACCCGTGGGCGACGCCGGGCGGGATGAACACCCCGACGTGGTTGTCACCCGAGAGATCGAGCGACAACGTGGCGCCATCGGTCGGGCCACCCTCGCGGAGGTCGTGCAGCACGACCCGGGCAGTCCCGAACGGTACGTACCAGTAGTCCGCCTGGTGGAGGTGGTAGTGCAACCCGACGAGCGCTCCGGCCTGGCGGTTCGCACGGTTGGCCTGCACCATCTCGCGCCCGTTCGGGAACCACTCCCGCCGGTACGTCTCGATGAACAGGCCGCGCTGGTCGCCGTGGATGGTCGGCTCGACCAGCCACACCCCGGCAATCGCCACGCTCTCCGTCACCTTGGGCATCGTCACTCCACGTCGATCTGGCAGTGGTCGCCGACCATCAGCCGCAACGCCCGGGGGCGGGTCAGCGTCCTCGTCACCACTGCTTCTCTGCCGATGAGCGAGTCCTCGAGTCGAGCGATGTCGCGGATCTCGGAACGATCCATCACGACCGAGTGCTCGACCTCGGAGTTGATCACCGAGCAACCCGCGCCGATCGCCGAGAACGGACCGACGAAGGAATCGACGATCCGCGTGCCGGCGCCGATCGCGACCGGTCCACGGACGGTCGAGTTCTGCACGACCGCGCCCTCCTCGATCACCACCCGACCCTCGATCGCGCTCTGTTCGTCGACCGAGCCGTCGATGCGCTGCTCCAGCTTCTCGAGCAGGAGGCGGTTGGCCTCGAGCAGCGGCGTCAGCTTGCCGGTGTCGATCCACCAACCGGTCAGCACCTCGGTCCGCACACGGCGGCCGTGGTCGATGAGCCACTGGATCGCATCGGTGATCTCGAGCTCGCCGCGGGGCGACGGCTTGATCGATCGCACTGCCTCGTGGATCGAGCGGTCGAAGAGGTACACGCCGACGAGCGCGAGGTCCGACGGAGGGTCGTCCGGCTTCTCGACGAGGTGCACGACGTTCCCACCCTCGTCGAGCTCGGCGATGCCGAAGCGGTGCGGATCGGGTACCTGCTTCAACAGGATCTGCGCGGCCGGCGGGTCGAACTGGCGCTGTGCATCTTCGAACGCGGCGACGAAGGCGCCCAGGTCCTGCTCGAGCAGGTTGTCGCCGAGGTACATCACCACGTCGTCGTCGCCGAGGAAGTCCTCGGCGATCAACATGCAGTGCGCCAGGCCGAGCGGTTCGTCCTGCGGGATGAAGGTGATCTCCGCGCCCCACTGCGATCCGTCGCCGAGCGCCGCCATCACCTCGTCGCGCGTGTCGCCGACGATCACGCCGATCTCGACGATGCCGGCGGCGACCATCGCCTCGATGCCGTAGAACAGGATCGGCTTGTTCGCGACCGGCACCAGTTGTTTGGCCGAGGTGTGCGTGATCGGACGCAGACGCGTCCCGGCACCACCTGCAAGGATCAGACCCTTCACGACACGCTCCTCATGACGACCGGCGAGTCTCGCACAGCACCTCGCCGGGCGGCGAGAGCCCTCACGAGCCCACCGGCGGTGGTCCGCCCTGGAAGTAGGCGATCACCGCGAGCGCTTCGTCCTGCAGCACCAGCACCGACTTGCCGTCGATCTCGGTGCCGCGCACCGCGAGCGCATAGCGCTGCGCGCCGCTCGATGCGACCGGTCGCAACTGGCGCGCCATCGTCGGTACGTCGAGCGCGGTGTCGACCAGCAGCGAGTCGACCCCGGCGTCGATCAGCGATGCGGCACGGAACGGGTTGCTCGTCGTCGAGTCGATCGCGGCCGTCATCGCCGCCTCGATGAACGCCTGCTGGCGGGCGGTGCGTCCGATGTCGGCGGTCCCGTCGATCTGCCAGTCGCCGTCGACGAACTGCTCGTAGTACCGCGACCGGGCGTACTGGAGTCCCTGGACGCCGTCGAGCACGTAGCAGCCAGGGTCGGGGATGTTCAGCCCGGTGTGCAGGTCGCGCGCGGCGAACTCGAAGCACACCTCGACACCACCCACGGCGTCCACGAGCCGCTTGAAGCCTTGGAAGTCGACTTCGACGTAGTGGTGCACCGGGATCCCGAGCGCTGTCTGGACCGTGGCGACGAGCACCTCGGGACCTTGCGCGTACGCAGCGTTGATCCGATTCGACCCGCCGCCGGCGATCTCGACCCACAGGTCGCGCGGGAGCGACACGAGCGCGACGTCCCCGGTGCCGCGGTCGTAGCGCAACACCATGATCGTGTCCGACCGCTTGCCGCCGGTCTGCGACTCGTCACCGATCCCGCCGAAGTCCGGATCCGTCGGGTCAGCGCCCGCCCGACTGTCGGATCCGACGAGGAGGTAGTTCTCGATCGGACCAGCCGGGCTGAGCACGCCGGCGAGCGAGTCGATGCGCGGGATCTCGTCGATCCGGGCGCGGGCGGTCGCGCCGAGGCCGACGCCGAGCGCACCCGCGGTGACGGCCACGAGGCCGGCGGCCACGGTCAGGTGCCCGTTACGGCGGACGCGACGCAACGTCAGCCCTCCGGAACGGTGGTCGTGGGAGCGGGCCCACGCCCGGTGAAGAAGTCAATGATCGGCTGCGACTCGTCCTCGTTGAGCAACAGCACGTCGGCACCGTCGATCTTCTTCGGCCGCACAGGCAGCTGGTAGGCGACGATGTTCTCGGCGGACAGGTCGGAGAACCGCGCCGCGAGGCGGAACACGTCGAGGTCCGGGTCGACGACGAGCGCAGCCCGCGCCGCGCCGATCAACGCGTCGAGCGTGAACGGGTTCTCGGAGATCCGCCCCTGCGCCTTCGTGACCGCGGCGAGGATGAACTGCTGCTGGCGGGCGATCCGCCCGAGGTCGGAGCGGATGTCCTCGGCCCACTTGCCGTCACGGAACTCCTGGAAGTGGCGAGACCGCGTGTACTGGAGCGACTGGACGCCGTCGAGCGTGTAGCAACCGGCGTCGGGTACGGACAGGCCGGTGTACTTGTCACGGGTCGCGTACTCGAAGCAGGCCGGCACGCCGTCGACCGCGTCGACGAGCTGCTTGAACCCCTGGAAGTCGACCTCGATGTAGTGGTTGATGGCGACGCCGAGGTGCGCCTCGATCGTGTCGACGAGCACGTTGGTGCCCTTCGAGTAGGCCGAGTTGATGCGTGCTTCGTGGCCGGTGTCGGCGATCTCGAGCCACAGGTCGCGCGGGAGCGAGAGCAGCGATGCCTCACCGCGAGCCATGTCGTGGCGGAGGAGCATGATCGTGTCGGACCGGCGGCCATCGGTCTCGGTCGCGTCGCCGATGCCCCCGAAGTCAGGATCGGTCGGGTCTGCCCCGGCGCGGGTGTCCGAGCCGACGAGCAGGAAGGTCTCGACCGTCGCCCCGGGGTCCACGTCGGACAGCGCGGGCGCGACCTGCTCGTCGACGGTGATCGACCCGGCCTCGCTCTCGCTCTGCGAGACGAGGATCGTCGAGCCGCCGACGGCGATCGCGAGGAACAGGCCCGCACCGCTCACCCAGCGGGCGGTTCCGAGACGCGACTGCGCGCCTCCCGGGTTCCGTACCATGGGTCACGACGGTATCGGCTGGGCGGCCCCGACCGGCGTCACCGTGCCACGCGGCGCATGTGGATCACGTCACCGACATCGACCACGCGCCGCTCCGATCCGGTGTCCACGACCAGCCTGCCCGCGTCGTCGACATCGACCGCGGTACCGCTGAACGAACCGTTCGGCAACTCCACCCGCACCAGCTCACCGAGGGTGCCGAGCAACGAGCGGTACTCGGCGCCGATGTCGGCCGGCAGCTCGCCGAGCGCCTCGAGCAGCGCCAGCAGGACGTCATCGCGAGTGCCCGTCGGCAGCCGTGCGGCACCCTCCGGCGCCCATCCGATGTTCAGTCCCAGCCCGACGACCACGAACTCGAGATTCGGCCCGCCCTGGGCGAGGATCCCTGCCAGCTTTCGGTCGTCGAGCAGCAGGTCGTTCGGCCACTTGAGCACCGGCCGGACCCCGGCGACGGCCTCGCAGGCGTGCACGGCGGCGATCGCCACCCGCCGCGTCAGCTCCCGTGGGTCGGTGCCGGCGTCACGGAACAGCAGTGAGACGAGGAGGTTCGCAGCAGGCGGCGCGTCCCACGTTCGATCGAGCCGACCCCGCCCAGCCGTCTGGTGGTCGGCGACGAGCACCGTGCCGTGCGGTGCGCCGGATCGTCCGGCCACGAGCAGATCGGCGTTCGTCGAACCGGTCTCCTCGACGACCTGCACGCGCCAGGGCGCGGGCCATTCGTGCGGCGATGTGGCGTTCGCACCCTTCATAAGGCAAACATTGGCACTCGTGCTCCAGAAGATCTTGATCGCCAACCGTGGTGAGATCGCCGTCCGGGTCATCCGGGCCGCCCGGGAGCTCGGCGTGCAGACGGTCGCCGTCTACTCCGAGCTCGATCGCAACGCGCTCCACGTCCGCCTCGCCGACGAGGCGTATGCCCTCGGCGGCCAGACAGCAGCGGAGAGCTACCTCAACACCGAGGCGATCCTGGATGCCATCCGCCGCAGCGGCGCGGACGGCGTGCACCCCGGTTACGGGTTCTTCTCGGAGAACGCTGACTTCGCCCGCGCGATCTCCGAGATGGGTGTCGCGTTCATCGGCCCGCCGGCGACCGCGATCGACGAGATGGGCGACAAGGTGTCGTCGCGCAAGGCCGCGCTCCGCGGTGGCGCACCGATCGTGCCGGGCACCACCGAGTTCGCGCAGAGCGCCCAGGAGATCAGCGACTTCGGCAACGCCCATGGCTGGCCGATCGCGATCAAGGCCGCGTTCGGCGGCGGCGGCCGCGGCATGAAGGTCGTGCACGCGGCGGGCTCCGTGGCCGAGATGATGGAGAGCGCGCAACGCGAGGCGAAGGCCTTCTTCGGCCGCGACGAGGTGTACGTCGAGCGCTACCTCACCTGGCCGCGCCACATCGAGGTCCAGATCGTCGGCGACCAGCACGGCGACGTGGTCTGGGTCAGCACGCGCGACTGCTCCGCGCAGCGCCGCCACCAGAAGCTGATCGAGGAGGCGCCCGCGCCGGGGCTGCCGGACGGTGTCGAAGAGGCGATGGGCGCAGCGGCGGTGAAGGCCGCGAAGGCCGTCGGGTACTACAACGCCGGCACCGTCGAGTTCATCTACCAGGACGGCGACTTCTTCTTCCTCGAGATGAACACCCGGCTCCAGGTGGAGCATCCCGTGACCGAGGTGATCACGGGCATCGATCTCGTCGAGTGGCAGATCCGCGTCGCCTCCGGTGAGCGGCTGCCGATGACGCAGGACGAGATCGCCGCCCGCCGACACGGCCACGGCATCGAGATCCGGATCAACGCCGAGAACCCGGCGGGGGGCGCGTTCCTGCCCTCGCCCGGACCGATCCGCAAGCTCGTCCCGCCGGACGGCTTCGGCATCCGCTTCGACGCCGGCTACGAGTCGGGCGACGAGATCAGCCAGTACTACGACAACCTCGTCGGCAAGCTGATCGTGTGGGGCAAGGACCGCCCGACGGCGATCGCGCGCACCATCCGGGCACTCGAGGAGATGGTGATCGAGGGCGTCGCGACGACCATCCCGGCCGATCTCGCGATCCTCCGCCACCAGGACTTCCAGGACGTCACGCACTCGACCAAGTGGGTCGAGGAAGTGCTCGATCTGTCGCACATCGGGGCGCCGCAGCCACCCGCGCCGTCCCAGGACGGCGAGGCACCGCTCGTCGAGCGTTCGACGACCGTCGAGGTCAACGGCAAGCGCTTCACCGTGAAGCTGTGGGTGCCGGACACGCCGCTCGTCGCCGTGGCCGGCGCACAGGGTGCGGCCAGGAAGCCGGCGCGCGCGGCCGGCAGCAGCAGCGCCGGCG
Source organism: Acidimicrobiia bacterium (assembly GCA_050248955.1). Taxonomy (GTDB): domain Bacteria; phylum Actinomycetota; class Acidimicrobiia; order Acidimicrobiales; family Ilumatobacteraceae; genus JBFWRK01. The sequence continues at coordinate 445,818 of JBFWRK010000001.1, read as the reverse complement.
GCGGTTCCGGCGACGTCACGGCACCCATGCAGGGCACGATCGTGAAGGTGCTCGTCGAGATCGGCCAAGCCGTCGAGGCCGGTCAGGCAGTCGTCGTCCTCGAGGCGATGAAGATGGAGAACCAGCTCCAGGCCGAGATGTCGGGCACGGTCAAGGAGATCAAGGTCGCCACGGGCGACACCGTCGGCGCCGGCGACGTCGTCGTCGTCATCGCGTAGCGCTCGCACAGCGGGAGGCCGATGTCCTCGCTCCTCCACGTCAGGGCGGTGGTGCCCGAGCGGTTGCACCGCGCGCTGCTCGATGATCTCCGAGAGCACGTCGCCGTGTGCAACATCGTCGTCGTGGCCGGCGTCGCCGACGAGCCCGAGGGCCACCTGGTCCTGTTCGACGTCGTCCGGGAGGCGGCGGACGAGATCGTCGCGCTCCTGCAGGCCCACGACGTCCATCGCGAGGGAGCCTTCTCACTCGAGCACACCGAGTTCTCGATGGGCGCCGGATCGGACCGGGCAGCGCGCCTCGCCCCTGGCGATGCGGAAGGCGCGGTCATCTGGAGTGAGGTGAAGGAGACCGTCGCCGCCGACAGCGGTCTCTCGATCCAGTTCCTCGCCTTCTTCCTGGTCGGGTCGCTGATCGCTGCCGTCGGCGTGTTGACCGATTCACCGATCCTGATCGTGGGCGCGATGGTCGTCGGCCCGGAGTACGGCTCGCTCGCCGCGATGGCGTTCGGGCTCCATGCCCGCGACTGGCCGCTGCTGAAGCGCGGCGCGGTGACGTTCACGGTTGGCACGATCGCGGCGATCGCCATCGCTTGCCTCCTCGGCGTGGCGCTGCGGGCGATCGACCGGATCCCGCCGACGTACATCCCCGGCCGTCCGCTGACGGGGTTCATCGCGCAGCCCGACTTCTTCGCGCCGATCGTCGCCGCCGCTGCGGCAGTCGCCGGCGTCCTCTCGCTCACGCTCACGAGGACCGGCACGCTCGTCGGCGTCCTGATCTCCGTGACGACGATCCCGGCGATCGCCGACATCGGCCTCGGCATCGCCACGACGAACGCCGACGAGGCACTCGGCTCGCTACGGCAGCTGACGATCAACGTCGTCTGCCTCGTGGTGGTGGGCGCGATCACGCTCAGCATGCAGCGCTCGCTGCGCGGCCGGTACCAGCAGGCGCCTCACCACCGCCGCTGAACAGCGGGTCGCTACTCGGCCGCTTCGGCCAGTGCCTCCGAGAGGGCCGGGTGCACGAGCAGGCTCTCGACGATGTCGGTCACCTTCAGGTTCGCGGTGACGGCGAGGGCGATCACGCTGATCAGCTCACCGGCGTGGCGGCCGACGATCGACCCGCCGAGCACGACGCCCGTCGCCGGGTCGGAGATGATCTTCACGAAGCCGCGCGGGTCGTTGTTGATCAGCGCCTTCGGCGTCGCCGAGAACGGCACCTTGGTGACCCGGATCTTGCGCCCGACGGCGAACGCTTCCGCCTCGGCGAGACCGACATCGGCGATCTCGGGTTCGGTGAAGATCGCCGATGCCGCCTTGTCGTAGTCGAGGTGGCGGTGCTCACGGGTATGCAGGCCCATCACGTGCTCGGCGACCTTGCGGCCCTGCATCGAGGCGACCGAGCTGAGCGGCAGCTTCCCGCTGACGTCGCCGGCGGCGTAGATGTGCTGCTGGTTGCTCTGGCAGTGGTGGTTGATGTGGACGTAGCCGCTGTCGAGCTCGACACCGGCGGCGTCCAGACCGAGATCGTCACTGTTCGGAACGGACCCGATCGCGAGCACGGCGTGCGAGCTGCGGACCACGCGGCCGTCGTCGCAGCGCACCGTCACCTCGTCCCCGTCGCGCTCGATCGACGTCGCGCGGGCACCCTTCAGCAGCCGCACGCCGCGCCGCAGGAAGTCGTCCTCGAGCACCGCCGCGACCTCGGGGTCCTTGTTCGGCAGCACCTGCTGGCGGCTGACGACGAGCGTCACGCCGCTGCCGAACGACGAGAACATGTGGACGAACTCGACGCCGGTGACGCCGGAGCCGATCACCGTGATGCTCTCCGGGAACTCCTTCGGCGGGTAGCAGTCGCGCGTCGTGAGGATCCGCTCGCCGTCGGGCTGGCACCACTCGGGGATGCGGGGACGCGACCCGGTGGCGATCAGGACCGCGTCGGCACGGAGATCGATCGTGCTCCCGTCGGCAGCATCGACGACGATGTCGCGCGGCGAGGTGAATCGGGCGACACCACTGATCAGCCGCACGCCCTGCGACTCCAGGAGGCGGGTGACGTTCTTCTGCAAGTGCCCCTTGATCGACTCGATGCGATCGGTCAGGGCGATGGCGTCGACCTCGGGATCGCTCTGTTCGAGCCCCATGCCGCGGATGCGCCGGCTGAAGCTCATCGCGCCGCCGGTGGCGATCATCGTCTTCGACGGGATGCAGTCCCACAGGTGGGCTGCGCCGCCGATGACGTCACGCTCGACGACCGTGACGGTCGCGCCGAGGCGCGCCGCGTACGTGGCCGCGGTGTTGCCGGCGGGTCCGCCGCCGATGATGACGAAGTGCAGTGGCACGCCGTGACTGTACCGACCCGAATCGGGTCAGCCGCCTCAGCCGAAGCCGTCCGAGGAGAACATGGTGTCGCGTTCGGTCGCTGCCGGCGCGGCGGACGCGGCGTTGTTCGACTGCGGGACCGAGCTCGTCCCGGCGATGATGTTCGGGCAGTACTTCGACGGGTAGGCGATCTGGTCACGCCGCTCACCGACGTACTCGAAGTGCATGCCGTCCGGCGTGTTGAAGTTGCCGCCCCACGCGAAGCCCCACTTGCGGAAGATCCGCACGACGTCACAGTGCATCTTCGGGACGGCGCCCTGGGCGTTGGTGACCGTGTTCGTGTCGAACGCCTGGCCCCAGCTGTGGCGGGACAGGAAGCCGAGGTTCCCGGTGACCCGGTTGAAGCGTGGGTAGAAGCACCCGCCGTAGGTGTTCGCGTTCACGACGTCGATCTCGCCGGCCAGGCCGACGGCTGCCACTTCGGTCAGCGCGCCCTGCAGGGACGGGATGATCGCGTTGTTGCAGCTCGCCCGGATCGGGATCGAGTCGTAGCTGCGCCGCGTGATGTTGAGCGCGGCCCAGTCGTTCGCCAGGGACACGGATCCGTTCGCGTTCACCCGATAGGCGAACTCGCCGACGAGTTGCTTCGTCCGGGCGAGGCCGTGCGTGCTGTCGGGGCTCGGCGGCGACCACGAACGGCTGATCCGCACGCCGGCGCGCTCGAGCCCGTTCGCGGCGAGCGTGGCATCGATCGCCGCACGCGACGCGAACCCCCAGATGAGCACCCGGCTCACCTGCGTTGCGCCGAGTTGGTCGGCGAGTGCTGGTGACATCACGATCTCGGTGCCACCGACCTCTGCATCGGCGGCGACGTACCCGATCGTGTAGGAGAAGACCGCGCCATTGGCGGCGACGAGCGACACGACGTCGCCGGGGGCGGCACCACGCAGGTCAGCGGTCGTGCGGCCCATCACGATCTGGCCCTGGGCGATCACGCCGGACACGGTCGACGACATGACCGCCGCGGCGCCGTCGGGCGGCAGGATCGTGACGCCCATCGGGAACGCGAAACCGGCCGGCGCGACCTGCACCGGTGTGGCCCCACGGACCACCTGCGTCATGCCGATCGAGGCGCTCCGCCCGGGCACGGCCGCCGCGCCGGCCTGCAGTGCAGCCCGTGCCGCAGCGGCTTCGACGGCCGGGCTGAGGTCGCTCGTCTCGGCGACCGAGACCGCATCGGTGACGATCGGCGAGCGCACGGCGAGGACGGACGCAACCGCGCCGTCGGAGATGTCGGGCAGCGGCGGCGACGTTGCCGCGTCGCCCGTGCCGACCCAGAGCCCACCGATCGTCAGCGCGGCGACGATGACAGGGAGGGTTCGACGCATGGCCCGTAACCGTATCGTCATGTTCCGCAACGGCGCGGTCGCGCGGCAACAGCGCGAACGCTCGCGGGCACGTCGCGGGCAGGTCGCGGCGGGAACGGACCACGGCGTTCGGCGAGGCCGCTGGCTAGCGTGTGCCGATCGTGAGCGAGGACACCGGGACACCCGCCGAGGGGACCATCGAGCCGCACGGCACCCCGAGCGGTGGCGGCCTCGCGGCCGAGAAGGCGAAGCGCTTCGCCAAGATCGACGCCCTCCGGGCCGCCGGCGCGAACCCCTACCCGTATCGCTTCGATCGCACGCACACGCTCGTCCAGCTGCGCGCCGCGTACGGCGACCTCGAGCCGGGCACCGAGACCGAGGTCCGTGTCAGCGTGGCTGGCCGCGTGATGCTGATGCGCGAGCAGGGCAAGCTGATCTTCGCCACCATGCGCGACCGCTCGGGTGAGATCCAGCTGTTCGTCTCGAAGGCGGTCGTCGGCGACGAGCAGTTCACCGCGTTCGGGTCGCTCGACCTCGGTGACTGGGTCGGCGCCGAGGGCACCGTCATGACGACGCGCAAGGGCGAGCTGTCGGTGAAGCTCGACGGGTTCACGTTGCTGGCCAAGGCCGTGCGGCCGCTTCCCGACAAGTGGAAGGGGCTCACCGACGTCGACACCCGCTACCGCCAGCGGTACGCAGATCTGATCGTGAACGAGGAGGCGCGCCGGGCGTTCGAGATCCGCCACGCACTCGTCGCCAGCATCAGGCGCACGCTCGACGGCCACGGTTTCATCGAGGTCGAGACACCCGTGCTCCACGTCGAGGCCGGAGGTGCCCACGCGCGGCCGTTCCTGACGCATCACCACGCGCTCGACCTCCAGCTCCACCTGCGGATCGCGCTCGAGCTGCACCTCAAGCGGTTGATCGTCGGTGGGATGGAGCGCGTCTACGAGATGGCGCGGGTGTTCCGCAACGAGGGCATCTCCACGCGGCACAACCCCGAGTTCACGATGCTCGAGCTGTACTGGGCGTTCGGCGACTACTCCGAGGTGATGGCGATCACCGAGGAACTGCTGCGGCGCGCCGCCCAGGATGCGCTCGGCACGACGGTCGTCGACGTGCATGGCACGCCCGTGGACTTCGCCGAGCCGTTCGCCAGAGCGCGCATGATCGACCTCGTTGCCGAGAAGACCGGGGTCGCGGTGCACCCGACGATGCCGGTTGACGACCTCCGCAAGCTCGCCGACGCGCACGGCGTACGCGTAGAGCCGCAGTGGGGCACCGGCAAGCTGATCGAGGAGCTGTTCGAAGCCACTGCCGAGGCGGACCTGATCAAGCCGACGTTCGTCACCGGTCATCCGGTCGAGATCTCGCCGCTCGCCCGCGCCGACCGGAACGATCCGCATCTCACCGAACGGTTCGAGCTGTTCGTCGGCGCGCGCGAGCTGGCGAACGGGTACACCGAGCTCAACGACCCGCGCGAGCAACGGCTCCGCTTCGAGGACGAGCAAGCGGCGAAGGAAGCCGGCAACCTCGAGTCCGGAACGGTCGACGAGGACTACCTCCGCGCGCTCGAATACGGGATGCCACCGACGGGCGGACTCGGCGTCGGCATCGACCGCGTGGCGATGCTCCTCGCCGGCGTCCACTCGATCAAGGACGTGATCCTCTTCCCAACCCTTCGTCCCGAGGTGTTCTGAGATGCCCGCAGCCTGGGGTTCCGGCCTCACCACGGTCACCCACGACGGCGTCACGCTCGATGCGTGGTTCCCCGAGCTCGGTTGGGGCGACGAGCCCGCGCCGACGTACTCACCGATCGAGGCGCGCCACGATGCCGCCCGCGGCGTCGACATCCGGCCGATCACGCTCGTCATCGACACCGACGACCCGCCGGCCTCGGCGGCCGACGTCTACCTCCGCGTCCATCTGCTGTCCCATCGCAAGGCGCAGCCGCGCACGATCGACCTGGATGGAGCGTTCGGCTACCTGGCGAACGTGGCCTGGACCAACCTCGGGCCGGTGCCCGTCGAGCGGGTCGATGCGCTGCGCTGGGCAGAACGCTCCGCCGGCCGCGTGTTGAACGTGCACGGCCTGGACAAGTTCCCGCGGATGACCGACTACGTGACACCGCCCGGGGTGCGCATCGCCGACGCCAACCGCGTGCGGCTCGGTGCGCACCTCGCCGCCGGAACCACGGTGATGCACGAGGGGTTCTGCAACTTCAACGCCGGAACGCTCGGCACGTCGATGGTCGAGGGGCGGATCTCCGCCGGTGTGATCGTCGGGGACGGCTCGGACGTCGGCGGCGGCGCGTCGATCATGGGCACCCTGTCGGGTGGCGGCCTGGAGGTCGTCTCGATCGGCGAGCGGTGCCTGCTCGGCGCGAACAGCGGCATCGGGATCTCCCTCGGCGACGAGTGCGTCGTCGAGGCCGGGCTCTACGTCACCGCCGGCACCCAGGTGAAGCTCCCGGACGGCGAGATCGTCAAAGCGCGCCAGTTGAGCGGTCACGGCGGGCTGCTGTACCGGCGTCACAGCCAGACCGGTGCCGTCGAGGCGGTGCCCCGCTCGGCGAAGTGGGACGGCCTGAACGCCGACCTCCACGCGAACTGACCGGCGCGCCGGTCAGTTCGGGCGCTGCTCGTCGTACTCGGCGGCGACCCGCTTCGGCACGCACATCCGCCACGCCTCGAGGACGAGCTCGCGCATCTCGGTCTCGTCGATCGCGGCGAGACGCACGACGACCCAGTTGTAGCGAAGGTCCGACGGCTTCGGCAGCAGGAACTTGTCCGGCTCGGATGCGACGAGCGCGTCCCGTTCCTCCTTCGGGAACGCGAAGCCCATCATCGTGTCGTCGCGTGAGAACGCGAGGTAGACGATCCGCCCGATCCGGAACTTGACGCGATCGCGCACCACGCCCTCGGTGCTGCGCGGCAGCGTCTCCGCCAACCGGCGCACGTCGTCGATCGTCACCACCTCCCGAACGTTACGTCTCGTCGGCTCGCTCCCCAGCCGAGAGCCAGGCCGCCCCAGATCGCGTGGGATCAGGCGGCCGAGTCGCACGTTTCCGCCTTTGTGGCGACAGAGCGCCGGGAGACGTGCTGCGGGACGCCCCAAAGGCATCGCCCGGGTGGCCACCGGGCAGGGATGAAATGGGGACGCGGCCCCCGGGTTCTCTGCTCGCCGACGACCCCCGACCGGTTCTCCGCTCCGATCCGGACATCCAACGACCTCGCCCGATCAGAGACCGGGGCTGGTGACGCGGATGAGCAGAGAAGCGGCGTGGCTGAGGTCTCGTCGTCCGATGACGACGTCGCACCCGCACACTCCGGCGCTCCAGCGTCACCAACCGTTACGCGCAACGACCGAACTCATCTCACCCCAGGCACGTTCGGGCGGGCGGGGTGGGTCGGGGTCGGCGATCGGGGGTCGGCGGGCGGGCGGGGGCGGCCGGTGGCGGGCGGCGGGCGGCCGAGGGCCGGTGGCGGGCGGCGGGCGGCCGGTGGCGGGCGGCGGATGGCGGGCGGCGGGCGATATTCGTGGGGGCGTGGCGGTCGGTCGGCGGGAGACTTCGGGGGTGTCCACTCCTGTCGCATCCCGGTCGCGAGCGCTCGCTGCGCTGCTGCGTCCCGACGCGTTGCGATGGACCGCGCTCGGCGGGCTGCTGGCGCTGAGCTCCGCGCTCACCCTCGCCGGCCCGCTCGTCGTCCGCGCGATGGTCGACCGAGCGACATCAGGCACCGACGCCGCAGGGCTCACCCGGTTGGCGTTCGTCTACCTCGCGATCGCCGTCGCCGCCCAGGCGTTCGCAGTCGTCGTGGTCTGGTTCGCCACCATCACGGCATGGCGGACGACGAACCTGCTGCGGATGCGGATGGCCCGCCACGTGCTCGGTCTCGACCACGAGTTCCACCGCCGCCACACGCCCGGCGAACTGATCCAGCGCGTCGACGGCGATGTCACGTCCGTCTCCGACTTCCTCGGCATGGTCATCCCGCGAGCGGTCAGCGCGGCACTGCTCGTCGTCGGGATGGTCGCCGCGCTGGCCGTGCTGGACTGGCGGCTCGCGGCCGGCGCCGCGGTCTACGTCGTGATCGCCGTCGTCATGGTCGCCAGCGGCCGGCACCGCGCGGTGCGCGAGTCGTCCGAGGAGATGGGTTCGTACGCTCGTCTCTACGGCGGCATCGAGGAGCGGCTCACCGCGGCCGAGGACCTCCGTGCCAACGCGGCGGGCCACCACGCCGTGTGGCGCTTCGTCCAGGAGAGCGCGGACGCGATGGCAACGTCGGTGCGGCGCGAGCGGGCGTTCCTCACGATGTGGTGGGGCGTCCAGGGTTCCGTCGCGGCCGGTTCGGTGGTCGGGCTCGTCGCCGGCGCGGCACTGGTCGCCGGCGGCGCGATCACGCTCGGCACTGCATTCCTGCTCTTCCAGTACGTGCTGCTGCTCTCGCGGCCGCTCGAGGACGTCGTGCAACAGCTGGAGACCGTGCAGAAGGCGAACGGCGCGATGGTGCGAGTCATCGACCTCCTCGCCGTGAAGCCTGACATCGTCGACCACGGCACGACCAGCCCGCCCGTCGGTCCGTTGGCGATCGATCTCGATGGCGTGTCGTTCGACTACGGCGACGACGAGCTCGTCCTGCACCGCGTCGACCTGCACATCGCGGCAGGTCGTTCGGTGGGCATCATCGGGCGCACCGGCAGCGGCAAGACCACGCTGTCGCGGCTCGTGCTGCGCTTGGTCGAGGCGTCGAACGGCACGCTCGCGCTCGGCGGTGTCCCGATCGCCGAGATCCCGCTCACCGAGCTCCGACGTCGCGTGGCACTCATCCCGCAGGAGGTCGAGCTCCTCTCGGGCACGATCCGCGACAACGTCACGCTGTTCGACGACATCCCGACCGACGACGCCGTGAGCGACGCGCTCCGCCGAGCCGGCCTCACCGCGCTCGTCGACGGTGGCATCCACCGCATTCTCGGGCCCGGTGGTGCCGGCTTGTCCGCCGGTGAGGCGCAGCTGCTCGCGCTGGCCAGGGTGTGGTTGCGGAAGCCGGACCTGGTCGTGCTGGACGAAGCGACAGCACGCATCGATCCCGTCACCGAGTCGCGGCTCGAGGCGGCCGTTGCCGAGCTGATGGCCGGACGCACGACGCTGATCATCGCCCACCGCTTGTCGACGCTGAACAAGGTCGACGAGATCGTCGTCCTCGACCACGGCGAGGTCGTCGAGCACGGCGATCGAGCGACGCTCGCGGCGAGCGATCGCAGCCGCTTCCGGCACCTGCTCGAACTGGCGCTCGACGAAGCGACCACGCGCGACGAGGAGGTCGTCCCGTGAGCGCGAGCACGAGTGCGAGCGTCTGGCGATTGGCCTATCGGGCGTCGCAGCAGGACCGGAAGTCGTTCTGGGTCGGTTGGGGCGCGTTCGTCCTGTTCTTCACGTTCCCGGTGGCGAGCGGCTGGCTGCTCGGGCGCGGCTTCGACGCGTTGACGGCCGGCGACACCGGCACGGTGTACGTGCTCGCCGCGGTGCTCGCGGTGAACGAGACGTTGCGGATGGCGACCGTGCACCTCGCGGCGATCTACTGGACCCAGGCCTGGGTGCACATCCAGACGCTGTTGCGAGCGAACCTGCTGGCCGCGCAGGTGGCGAGCGGAGGCCCGGAGGCGGGGCAGCCGGTCGGCTCTGCCGGCGAGGCGCTCACGCATTTCCGCGACGACACCGAGGACGTCGCGATGTTCGTCGACGGCATGGTCGACGTCTCCGCAGGTCTCGTGTTCACGGTGCTGGCCGCGTTCGTGCTCGGCAGCGTCGACGCCCGCGCGGCGGCGGTGCTGCTCATCCCGCTCGCCGCGGTCGCGCTCGCGACGCGCACGCTCGACTCGCGCATCAAGGCGTATCGCAGCGCCGACCGCATCGCCACTGCGGCAGTCAGCGGGTACCTCGGCGACATCATGGCGGCGGCCACGACGGTGAAGGTGAACGACGCCGTCGAGCCGACGCTCGTCCGGCTCCGCAAGCTCGTCGATCAGCGCCGCCGGACAGCAGTCCGCGACCGCGTCCTCGACGAGGGCGTGCAGGCGTTCAGCCAGGGCGCGGCGGACATCGGTCTCGGCTTCGTGCTGCTGGTCAGCGCGTCGGCGATGGCGTCCGGTCGGTTCGGTGTCGGCGAGCTCGCGCTGTTCACGGCGTACCTCGGGTGGCTGAGCTTCCTGCCACGGATGATCGGGCGCGTGCTCGCTCGCCGGCGGCAGGCCGGCGTCGCCTTCGAACGCATGCGACACCTCGTCGCCGACGAGCTCGTCGAGCACACCGTGGCGCCGCGTGCGTTGCCGATCGGCCTGCACGACGACCGGCGGCGCCCACCGCTGCGGCATCGCGTTCGCGTCCCACTCGTTCGGCTCGACGTCGTCCACCTCGGCGCTCGCTACCAGAACGGCGCGGGTATCGAGGACATCTCGTTCTCGATCGAGCGCGGTACGTTCACGGTGCTGACCGGGCCGATCGGATCCGGCAAGAGCACGCTCCTGCGTGCGATCCTCGGCCTCGCGCACCAGGCGACGACCACCGGAGAGGTCCGGTGGAACGGTTCGCTCGTGACCGACCGCGCCGAGTTCCTCGTCCCTCCGAACGTCGCGTTCCTCCCACAGGTGCCGCAGCTGATCTCCGACTCGGTGGCAGACAACATCGCGCTCGGTTCGTTCTCCGACGACGAGCTCGGCCCGGCGCTCGAGCTCGCGGCGGTCGGTACCGACATCTCGACGATGCCCGACGGCTTGCGCACGTTGATCGGGCCGCGCGGTGTGCGGCTCTCGGGCGGTCAGCGCCAGCGGGTCGCGACGGCCCGCGCCCTCGTGCACGAACCCGAGCTCGTCGTGCTCGACGACCTCTCGAGTGCGCTCGACGTCGAGACCGAGCTGCAGCTCTGGTCGAACCTCGCCGACGCCGGGATGACCGTGCTGGCCGTCTCGCATCGCGCCGTCGCCTTCGCCCGCGCCGACCAGATCCTGCGCCTCGAGGCCGGGCACCTCGTCCCCTGACCCCAAGCCAGGTTCCGTGCTCACCCCGTCTTCTGACCCTCCTCCCGGTCTCTGATCAGCGCCGGACACGTCATGTCCGCGGGTGAGCAGAGTTGGCATCGAAGCGGCATGCTGGGAGCCATGTCGATGTCGTTCTCCGACCTGGCGGATCTGATCCGGGCACGGCGCACGAGCATGCTCGTCGACCGCGACCGTCCTGTACCGGCCGAGCTCGTCGGCCAGCTGTGCGAGCTGGCGATGTGGGCCCCGAACCACAAGCGCACCTGGCCGTGGCGATTCGCACTCTTCACCGGCGATGGCCGCGCCCGCCTCGGCGAGGCGTTGGTCGCGGACATGATCGCCGCCGACCAGGGAGACGAGGTGAAGCGGGCGAAGACGCTGACGAAGTACCTCCGCACACCGGCCGTGCTCGCGGTCGGTTGCGCGCCGCCGGTCAGGGACGGGCTGCGCGCCGACGACCGTGATGCCGTCGCAGCCGGCATCCAGAACATCCTCCTCGGGGCAACGGCGGTCGGGCTCGCCAGCTACTGGTCGACGCCGCCGATCGCCGACGCGCCGAACACGATCGGGCTCTGCCAGTTCGATCCCGGCACCCGTCTGGTCGGCGCGGTCTACCTCGGCTGGCCGAGTGACCAGCACATCGAGACCCCGGTCCGGCCCTCGGTCGAGCTGCTCCACGTATCGGCGTAGCGTCGTCTCCATGGAGACTCGCCGACTCGGCCGCACCGGCCACCAGTCATCGCTCGCGATCCTCGGCGGCGCCGCGTTCGGGGACGAGACACCGGAAGCCACGGCGCGTGCGTTCCAGCTCGCGCTCGACGCCGGCGTCAACCACCTCGACATCGCGCCGACGTACGGGAAGGCGGAGTCGCTCGTCGGGCCGTTGGTCCCGGCGGTGCGCGACCGCCTGTTCGTCGCCTGCAAGTCCGGCCGGACGCAGCCGGACGGTGTGCGCGCCCAGGCCGACCGATCGCTCGAGCTGCTCGGCTGCACCACGTTCGACCTCTACCAGGCGCACGGTGTGATCTCCGTCGAGGACCTCACGGCGCGCGCGCCGGCCTTCGACACGATCCTGGCGCTGCGGGACGAAGGGGTCACACGGTTCGCCGGCATCACCGGGCACGGTCCGCTCGCTCCGGCGACGCACGCCGAGGCGTTGCGCCGGTACGACCTCGACACCGTGATGTTCCCGATCTACCCCGGCTACTGGGCGGACCGCGAGTACCGCTCAGCAGCCGAAGCCCTGCTGTCGCTCTGCGCCGAGCGCGACATCGGGGTGATGATCATCAAGGCTGCCGCTCGCCGTCCGTGGTCGCCGGATCGGATGCGCTCGGCGAACACCTGGTACGAGCCGCACCTGGACGACGAGCACATCGAGCGCGGCGTCAGGTTCGTGCTCTCCGTGCCCGGCGTCCACGCGTTCTGCACGCCAGGTGACATCCGGTTGATCGGCCCCGCGCTCGACGCCGCGAACCACTTCGAGCCGATGACCGCCGAAGAGATGGAGGCGGCGCAGCACGATGCCGCCGATGAACCGCTGATCGACGTGCCTGCCTGAGCGCTGCCCCGTCGTCCACCCGCAGCGGCGCGACGGCGACCGGCTCGGCCCTCGGCGCCGCGCAGCCGCCCGGATGCGACGTCAGCCGGGACGGTGGATGCCGAACACGTCCCGGAGCGCATCGCTGACCTCGCCGAGGGTCGCGTTCGCCTTGAGCGCCTCGCGCATCGGCAGCATCACGTTCTCGGTGCCCCTCGCCGCGGCGCGCAGGGTCTCGAGCCGGGTTTCGACCTCGCCCTGGTCGCGGTCCGCCTTGAACCGCTTCACCCGTGCGATCTGGGTGGCCTGGAGCTCCGGATCGATCGGGAAGACGTCGGGCTCGGGCTCGGACTCGAGCGCGAACCGGTTGACGCCGACGATGACGCGCTCGCCGTCGTCGATCGACTTCGCGTACTCGTACGCGGCCTGCTCGATCTCGTCCATCTGGTACCCGGCCTCGATCGCGGCGACCGCGCCACCGAGCTCGTCGATCTTCTCGATGTACTCCCACGCCAGCCGTTCGACCTCGTCGGTCAGTGACTCGACGAAGTACGAGCCCGCGAGCGGGTCAGGGGTGTCGACGATCCCGCTCTCGTAGCCGATGATCTGCTGCGTGCGCAGCGCGATGCGAGCGGCGCGCTCGGTCGGCAGGCTCAACGCTTCGTCGTAGCCGTTCGTGTGCAGCGACTGCGTGCCACCCATCACGGCCGCCATCGACTGCACGGCGACGCGCACGATGTTCGCCTCGGGCTGCTGGGCGGTCAGCGTCGAGCCGCCGGTCTGCGTGTGGAAGCGGAGCAGCTTCGACGACTCCTTCTTCGCGCCGAAGCGGTCGTTCATCAAGCGGTACCAGATCCGCCGGGAGGCGCGGAACTTCGCCACCTCTTCGAAGAAGTTGTTGTGCGCGTTCCAGAAGAAGCTGAGCCGCGGCGCGAAGTCGTCGACATCGAGGCCGGCGGCGATCGCGGCATCCACGTAGGCGATGCCGTTGGCGATCGTGAACGCGATCTCCTGGACCGCCGTCGAGCCGGCCTCACGGATGTGGTAGCCGGAGATCGAGATCGTGTTCCAGTTCGGGATGCGATCCTTGCAGTACCCGAAGATGTCGGTGATCACGCGCATCGACGGTCGCGGCGGATACACGTAGGTGCCGCGCGCGATGTACTCCTTCAGGAGATCGTTCTGGATCGTGCCCTTGATCTCCTTCGACGCGACGCCCTGCTCCTCGGCGACGAGCTCGTACATCAGCAGCAGGATCGCGGCCGTCGAGTTGATCGTCATCGACGTGGTCACCTTGTCGAGCGGGATGTCGGCGAGCAGCAGCCGCATGTCCTCGATCGAGTCGATCGCGACACCGACCTTGCCGACCTCGCCCTCGGCGCGCGGATGGTCCGAGTCGTAGCCCATCTGCGTCGGGAGATCGAACGCGCACGACAAGCCGGTCTGGCCGGCGTCGAGCAGGAACTTGAAGCGCTGGTTCGTCGACTCCGCGCTCCCGAAGCCGGCGTACTGGCGCATCGTCCAGAGCCGGTCGCGGTGCATCGTCGGGTAGATCCCCCGCGTGTACGGGGGCTTGCCAGGAGCTCCCAGCTTCGTGTCGGGATCCCACTGCTCCAGATCCGCCGCTGTGTAGAGCGGCTTCACCTCGATCCCGGAATCGGTTCGCTTCGCGTCATGGGCCACGACCAGAGCGTACGACGCGAGGCGCCGCCGCACCCACGCCGCACCCACGCCGCACCCACGCCGCACCCGCGCCGCACTTGCGCCGCATCGCCCGGTGCCCTCCGAATAGGGTGCCGAGAGATGCCCGAGCTCACCGGCGTGCTCGACCGACCCCGCTCCGGGTGGGACCTGATCCGTCACTACGAGCGCGGTTGGCTGACGGCGGACGTGCTCGCCGGGTTCACGGTCGCGGCGCTCCTCGTGCCCCAGTGCATGGCCTACGCGGAGGTCGCCGGGGTACCACCCGCGACCGGCTTCCATGCCGCGCTGCTCGCGCTAGTCGCGTACGCGGTGATCGGGACGTCGCGGCACCTCGGCGTCGGCCCGGAACCGGGTACGGCGATCCTGGCTGCCGCTGGCGTCTCCGGCCTCGTCGGTGCTGACCAGGACCCGGCCCGCTACCTCACGCTGATGAGCGCGCTCGCACTGACCGTCGCCGCGGTGTGCTTCGTCGCCTACGTGCTCCGCCTCGGCTTCCTCGCCGACCTGCTGTCGAAGCCCGTGCTCGTCGGCTACATCACCGGCGTCGGCCTCACCCTCATCTCGAGTCAGATCAGCAAGTTCACCGCTGTCCGCATCACCACCGACACGTTCTTCCCGCGCGCCTGGGAGCTCGTTCGGAACATCGACGAGATCGACGGCCTGACGCTCGGTCTCGGCGCGGCGAGCCTCGCCGGCATCCTCGCTCTCCGCCGTTGGTACCCGAGGCTGCCGGCGTCGCTGATCGTCGTCGCGCTGGCCGGGCTCGTCGTGGCGCTGATGTCGCTCGACGACCACGGCATCTCGGAGATCGGCGCGATCCCGAGCGGGATCCCGTCGCTCCGGATCCCCGACGTCGCGCTGGCCGACCTGGGCTCGCTCCTGCCGATCGCGTTCGGCATCGCGCTCGTCGGCTACAGCGACAACGTCATCACCGCGCGGTCGGTGGCCGCGCGGCTCGGCTACCGCATCGACCCGAACCGGGAGCTGCTGGCGCTCGGCGTGGAGAACCTCGCTTCGGGTGTCTCGCGTGGCTTCCCGATCTCGTCGAGCGCGAGCCGGACCGGCATCGCCGCGGATCTGCGCAGCCGGACCCAGCTCACTGGTGTGATCGCCGCGGCCACCCTCGCGCTCGCGCTGGTCACGATGCGTCCCCTGCTGGAGCGCATCCCGACACCCGCCCTCGCGGCGGTCATCCTCGCCGCCGGCATCGCGATCCTCGACGTGCCCGGCTACAGAGACCTCTGGCGGGTGAGCCGCGCCGAGTTCGGTCTCGCCGTGATCGCCGCGCTCGGCGTGATGATCTTCGACGTCCTGGTCGGCGTCCTGATCGCGGTGGTGCTGTCGGCGGTCGTCGCGCTGTACCGGATGGCCCGCCCGCACGACGCGGTGCTCGGCGCGGCGGCGGGTCAGGAGGGCTGGGTCGACGTCGACGAGGTGCCAGGAGCGACGACCCTCCCCGGCCTGCTCGTCTACCGCTTCGACGCCCCGCTGTTCTTCGCCAACACGACACGGTTCGACGAGCGGCTGCACGCCGTGCTCGACGCCAACCCGGGCACCGAGCGATGGGTCGTGCTCGACTTCGAAGGCGTCGGCTCGGTCGACGCCACCGCGACCGACGCCCTCTTCGAGATCCTCGCCTCGCTGCGCAGTGCCGGCGTCGCGACGGTCGCCATCGCCCGCGCCAACGACCACGTGCTCGACCGTCTCGGACGCGCCCGGCTGCTGCCACCCGACGGCACGCTGCGCACCTTCCTCACGATCAACGCCGCCGTGCGCGCCTTCGAGGAGGACTCGCGCCCGCCACCGATCAGCGGGAACGGAGCGACGTGAGCGGCGAGCCACCGAGCACGGGCGCGAGCACGGTCTTGGTCCTGCCCTCGCCGTGTCTGGTGGTGCTCATCGGCCCGGCCGGTGTCGGGAAGTCGACCTGGGCGACGACGCAGTTCGCGCCGAACCAGATCGTCTCGTCGGATGTGCTCAGGACGCGGTCGGCGAGGGCGCGCACGACCTCACTGCATCGGCAGACGCGTTCGCGCTCGTCGAGGAGATCGCAACCCGCCGGCTCCGCCGCGGACTGACGACCGTCATCGACTCGCTCGCGCTCGACCGGCAGCAGCGGATCCGCTGGCGCGACCTCGGCCGCGCTGCTGCCGTGCCATGCGTCGCGATCGCACTCGACGCTCCTCCGGGTGAGATCAGGCGACGCAACCGCGGTCGTGAGGAACGTCTCCCCGAGGCCGTGCTACGGGCGCAGCTCGAGCGCTGGCCGTCGGTTCTGGAGACCCTCCGCGACGACGACTTCGACGAGCTCCACGTCGTCACGACCGCGCACCGCGCCACGCTCGCGCCGGCCCACCTCGCGCCCGGGGCCAGGTCGCACTCGCGGACGAAGGCGGGCGCGGCGGGCGCGGCAGCTTCGGCCACGGACCCAGCCGCAGCCGTGCCGGCGGTGGAACGGCCACCTGGGGTCCGGTTCGGGCTGCAGGTGCCGCGGTTCACCTGGGAAGGAGGCCCGGCCGCCATCGGATCACGGTTGCGGGAGATCGCCCTCGCCGCCGAGACGGCCGGCTTCGACCAGCTGTGGCTGATGGACCACTTCCGCCAGATCCCGTCGATGGGCCGTCCGTGGGAGGAAATGCTCGAGAGCTGGACGACACTCGGCTATCTCGCCGGCGTCACCAGCACGATCCGCCTCGGCACGCTCGTGACCGGCATCACCTACCGGAACATCGCCCACCTCGGGAAGATCGTCGCCACGCTCGACGTGCTCTCCGGCGGCCGGGCGATGTGCGGCCTCGGAGCGGCCTGGTACCGGGAGGAGCACCTCGCCTACGGTTGGCCGTTCCCTCCGCTGCGTGACCGCTACGCGTTGCTGGAGGACGCGCTCAAGCTGTTGCCGCTGCTCTGGGGCCCGGGCACGCCGTCGTTCACCGGACGAGCGATCCATGTGCCCGAGGCGATGTGCTATCCGAGGCCGCTGCAGGAGCGGATCCCGCTGCTGATCGGTGGATCAGGTGAGCGCACCACGCTCCGGCTCGCCGCCCGCTACGCCGACGCCTGCAACCTGTTCGGTGAAGCGCCGACGATCGCGCGGAAGGTCGCCGTGCTCCGCCGACACTGTGCCGAGGTCGGACGGGATCCCGCGGAGGTCGAGGTGACGCAGCTCTCGACCGTGCTCGTCGGGCGCGATGTGGACGAGGTCGCGTCGCTGGTCGAGCGGCTCCGTCCGGCTCGGGTCAGCGCCGAGCGGTTCGCACAGCGGGTCAGTGCCGGCACCGTGGCGCAGCATGCCGATCGGGTGCGCGACCTCGCCGAGCTCGGCGTCGGCACCGTGATGGTCAGCCTCGCCGACCTCGACGACACCGCCGCGATCGAGCGCTTCGCCGGGGTCATCCACCTCACCCGCCAGTGACTGCCTCACCGCCACCTCACCGACCGGGTGCGGGTGGACGGAGGCCCGTTTGGGACCGAAGTCCCTAGGCCCGGGGGCCGGGGTGCCCTGCTCTCGTCGTCCACCGGGTCTCTACCGTGGCCGCGTGACCCCTCCTCGCACTGCCCGAGCTCTGTTCGCCTGCCTCGCCGCGGGTTCGCTGTTCGTCGCCGCCTGTTCGGACGACGAGCCCGACGCCGAGGCGACCACCACGCTGGCCGGCTCGTCGCTCGGCGCCACCGACACGACGGTTGCCGACGCGACGGCCACGACGGTCGCGTCCGTGCCGGGGCTGTACGACATCGTCGGCACGGCCCTGAAGGGCCCGACGTTCACGACGCTCGCCGGCCTCGTCGTCGATGCCGGGCTCATCGAGGCGTTGCGGGCACCCGGGCCGATCACGGTCTTCGCGCCCACGAACGAGGCGTTCGCAGCACTTCCTGACGGAACCCTCGCCTCGGTCCGCGCCGACAAGGACCTGCTCACGACGGTGCTCACGTACCACGTCGTGCCCGGCAAGCTGCCCCTCGCCGACCTGCAGCCAGGCACGCTCGAAACGCTCGCCGGTATCGACCTGACCGTCACTCGCGAGGGCGACACGGTGCTGATCAACGGCATCGAGATCGCCGCCGGGGACGTCGAGGCGACCAACGGCGTCGTGCACGTCATGAGTGGCGTCCTCGTCCCGCCCACCTGACGCCGACGCCGACGCCGACGGGGGCGGCGGCGGCGGTGACTATGGCGAGGTGGGGAGCTGGCCGAGGAGGTGCTGGAAGTCGGGTCGCGCCCGGAACGGCACGAACGCCGGGTCGCCGAGCACGCGGTCCGCGTCGGGGCGCTCGACGAGCGCCCGCCGCAACCAGGCGAGCGCGGCGTCGGCCTCGCCGCGCCGGGCCAGTCCTGCTGCCGCCACGAACAGGACCTCCGGATCGCGGGTCGCCGCGTAGAGCTCGCCGGCGTACCGCAGCAAGCGGTCCGCCGGCCCGTGCCACGACATCACGTGGAGCGCGACCGCGTTGTAGACCGGCGCTCCGAGCGGCACCGGCTCGGCCAAGCGCTCGACGAGCGGCGCCAGCTCCGCCCGGGCGGGCACGTCGGGCAGGACCCAGCGTCGGCCTGGCGCGGTCACCTGGGCGAGCGCTGCCTGCACACCGGCGGTGTCGCCGCCGCGCAGCGCGAGGTGCGCCCGCAGCCAGGGCGACGCCGTGAACCCCTTCGGCATCTCCGGCAGCCGGCGCTCGTGCCAGCCACGACGCTCACCCGCCGCCGCTGCTGCGAGGCGTTCGTCGCCGCCTGCCGGCGCCGCGATCTCCGGCCGGTTCGACACGCGCTGCAACCCCTGCACCGTCGCCAGCCCGGAGAAGAACAGCAGGAACCACGGCAGGTCGATCAGGTACGCCGGCAGCGCCCGCACCTGCGCCCACAACGCCGACCCGAGTGACGGGTCGAGCAACCGCCGCGCCGCGTCGGCGGGTCGGCGACGCTCCTCGGCGAGCAGCCCCGAGTCGGCACCCTTCGCCACGATGCCGACGACGACCATCAGTCCGATCGCGACGAGGGTCCACACGAGCACGGCACGGAGCGCCGAGCGAGGCGGTACGAACTTTCCGAGGATCGAGTGCAGCACGTGGCCGCCGTCGAGTGGCCAGAGCGGCAGCAGGTTCAAGAACGCGATCACCACGCCGGCCCACGACAGGCCGACCCCGAACTGCCACCAGCCGACGACGCTGTCGGAGCGCTGGATCATGCCGTGCACGAACGCCAGCGCGCTCAGCGTCACCGCGAGCTGCGTGAGCGGGCCCATCAGGCTGATGAGCACCTGCTGCCGGCGGGTGAGCGGGCGATCGGAGGCATATGACGCCCAGCCGACGAACAGGTTGAGGCTGATCGAGACGGTGCAGCCGTAGCGGCGGGCGGTGATCGCGTGCCCGAGCTCGTGGACGAGCGTGAGCACGCCGAGCGACAACGCCGCGAACAGCCCGATCTGGTCACCGCCGGACCACGAGTAGACGAAGAACAGCCCGAGCAGGAACCACGGATCGACCTGCACCGGGATGCCGAGAACCTGGAAGCGGGCCATGGGGCGTCCACGGTAGCGTCCGATCGCCGGTGTCACCGGGGGAAGGACGACCGTGACCGAGACCGTGACCGAGACCGTTGTCGAGATCGAGGCCGAGCACGATCTGTCGACGCTCGAGGAGATCCAACGCCGGGTGCTGTGGCTGGCAGTGCGGATGGTCGACCACGCGAATCGCGACCGCGTCGAGCTCGCCGCACCGGGCGGTCGCACGGCCGAGTTCGCGGTCAAGGTCGGCGGGCATCAGGCCTCGAGCGCGTCGATGGTCGGGATCATGACGTCGCTGTGGTTCGGCCACCTACACGGCGACGACAAGGTCTCGGTCAAGCCCCACGCCTCGCCCGTGTACCACGCGATCAAGTACCTCACGGGCGAGCTCGACCGTTCCTACCTCACCCGCCTTCGGGAAGCCGGCGGCCTCCAGGCCTACCCGAGCCGCACCAAGGATCCCGACGTCGCCGACTTCTCCACCGGCTCCGTCGGCCTCGGCGCGGTCGCTCCGCTCTTCGCCGCCGCGACCCGGCGCTACGTCGAGGCACACTTCGGCCCACGCACCGCGCGGCCGGCGCGGTTCATCGCGCTCGTCGGGGACGCCGAGCTCGACGAGGGGAACATCTGGGAGGCGATCGCAGACCCGGCGTTGCAGGGCCTCGGCAACGTGATGTGGATCGTCGACGCGAACCGCCAGAGCCTCGACCGGGTGATCCCCGGCATGAAGATCAAGAAGCTGATGGAGTTCTTCGAGGGCGCCGGTTGGCACGTCGTCGAGGCGAAGTACGGCCACCGGCTGCAGGCCGCCTTCGCCGAGCCCGGCGGTGAGGCGCTGCGCCGGCACATCGACGCGATGTCGAACGAGGAGTACCAGTCGCTCTTCGCCCATCGAGGCGCAGACCTGCGGCAGCGGTTCCTCGCGAACGCTGCCGAGGACGTCACCGCCTTCCTGGAGAACGTCGCCGACGACGACCTCGCACCGCTCGTGCAGAACCTCGGCGGTCACGATCTGCAGGTGCTCCTCGAGAGCTACCGCGCCTGCGACGGGGCGACCGACCGACCGAGCGTCGTGTTCGCCTACACCGTGAAGGGCTGGGGTCTGCCGATCGCCGGCGACCCCCTGAACCATGCCGCGCTCCTGAGTGCTGACCAGATCGACGCGCTGCGCACCGAGCTCCGGCTCACCCCGGACACCGAGTGGGACCGCTTCCCGGACGACACGCCGGAGTCCCGTTGGTGCACGGCCGTGGGCGCCGACCTCAACAACCAACCCGTCCCCGACCGGCCCGAGCTCCCGCTGCCCGCCGCAGTCGGCGCGCTGACGTCGAAGGCAGTGTCGACACAGGAGACGTTCGGCCGCCTGATGACCGGGCTCGCGGCGATCCCCGAGGTAGCCGCCCGCCTCGTGACGACATCGCCCGACGTCAGCGTGTCCACGAACCTCGGCGGCTGGATCAACAAGATGGGCGTCTTCAACGCCGACGAGCAACCCGACTTCCTCGGCGAGGGTCGACTGCTCCGATGGAAGCAGACATCGGCGGGTCATCACGTCGAGCTCGGCATCAGCGAGATGAACCTCTTCCTCACGCTGCATGCGCTCGGTCTCGGTCACGAACTGCACGGCGAGCACCTGTTGCCGATCGGCACCGTCTACGACCCGTTCGTCTGCCGTGGGCTCGACGCCTTGATCTACGCGCTCTACAACGGCGCCCGCTTCGTCGTCGTCGGCACGCCTTCGGGGATCACGCTCTCACCGGAGGGCGGCGCTCACCAGAGCACGATCACCGCGTCGATCGGCATGGAGCTGCCCGGGCTCACGCTTGCCGAGCCGGCGTACGCGACCGCGCTCGACTGGCTGCTGTGCGACGGTCTCCGCCGGCTCGGCACGCCCGACGGCGAGAGCCTCTACCTGCGGTTGTCGACACGCCCGATCGACCAGTCGCCGTTCGCGTCAGCGATGGAGCGGATCGGCGAGGATCGCCTGCGCGCGGACGTCATCGCCGGCGGCTATCGGCTCGTCGAGCCCGCCGTCTCGAACGCCGACGATGAGGGCGTCGTGCTCGGCGCCGCTGGTGCGGTCGTGCCCGAGGCAGTTGCCGCGGCCGCGCTGCTCGCCGCGGAGGGCATCGCCGCGACGGTGCTCGACCTCACGAGTGCCGACCGCCTCTACCGAGAGTGGCGAGGAGCGCTCCAGCATGCCAGCCGCACCGCTGCGACCGGCGGCGTCGAGCTGCATCTCGCGCGGCTGCTCTCCCCCGCCGAGCGGCGGCTGCCGATCGTCACGGTCCACGACGCGGCGAGCCATTCGCTCGCGTGGCTCGGATCGGTCTTCGGCACGCGGGTGGTCCCGGTCGGCGTCGACGGGTTCGGTCAGTCCGGCACGATCGCCGAGCTGTACGACGCGTTCGACCTCCTGCCCGACCAGCTCGTCAACGCCGCCCTGGTCGCGCTCGGCTGAGACCGAACCCGCAGGTAGCGTTCCGTCATGGCGCTCACCGAGAACGAGACCCGCTCCATCGACGGCATCCCCCTCACCCCGAAGGAAGTCGGCCTCGCCGGACCGCCCGTGTTCGACACGGTCGAGGAGGAACGCCTCCACCGCAAGCAGAAGCTCGCCGGCGCGCTACGGGTCTTCGGCCGCCTCGGCTTCGGCGAGGGGGTCGCCGGCCACATCACCGTGCGCGACCCGGAGTTCCCCGACCACTTCTGGGTCAACCCGTTCGGTCTGAGCTTCCGCCACATGCGGGTCAGCGACCTTCTCCTCGTGAACCACAGCGGCGATGTCGTCCACGGCGCGCAGCCGGTCAACCGGGCGGCGTTCGTGATCCACTCCGCGATCCACGGCGCGCGGCCCGACGTCATCGCCGCCGCCCACAGCCACAGCGTTCACGGCAAGGCGTTCTCCTCGCTCGGGGTCCCGCTCGACCCGATCACGCAGGACTCATGCATCTTCTACGAGGATCACCGGGTCATCACCGAACAGGGCGGCGCCGTCGTGTTCGACGTCGAGGCCGGCAAGGAGCTGGCTGCCGCGTTCCCCACGGGTAAAGCAGCGATCCACCAGAACCACGGGTTGTTCACGGTCGGCCAGACCGTCGACGAGGCGGCGTTCTGGTTCGTGTCCATGGAGCGGAGCTGCCAGGCGCAGCTGCTCGCGATGGCGGCAGGGACGCCGAAGCACATCCCCCACGACATGGCGACGTACACCGCGCAGCAGACAGGGTTCCCGCTCGCCGGATGGTTCAGCTTCCAGCCGCTCTGGCAGGAGATCTGCCGGACGGATCCTGAGCTCTTCGACTGACCGCGTTGACCGACCTCGGGGCGCCGCGGCGCACCTCGCGCCTCGACGGGGTCTCCGCTGAGGCGCTCTTCGTCGTCAGCGCGGTGGCGCAGTACGTCGGGGCGATCATCGCCGTCAACCTGTTCGACGAGGTGCCACCGGCGACGGTCGCCTGGCTGCGGGTCGTCGGCGCTGCGCTCGCGCTCGGCGCAGTGTCGTGGCGGCATCGCGCTCGGCGATGGACCCGCGCCGAGCTCGCCGCCGCTGCCGTCTTCGGTGTCGCGACCGCTTTGATGAACCTGTTCTTCTACCTCGGGATCGCGCGCATCGATCTCGGTCCGAGCGTCGCCATCGAGTTCATCGGGCCGATCACGGTGGCCGCGCTGCGCACGAGGACGCGCCGGAACGCGCTCGCGCTCGCGCTGGCGATCGTCGGCGTGCTGATCCTGTCGGGTCTCGAGCTCGGCGGTGAACCGCTCGGACTCGCGTTCATCTTCCTGGCCTCCACGATGTGGGCGCTCTACATCGTCGTCGGCGCCCACGTCGCCCGGCTCGATCGAGGCCTGTCCGGGTTGGCGCTCGGCCTCGGCATCGGCGCCGTCGCGCTCGTCCCGATCGGCGTGCCCGGGAGCGGTCCCGTGTGGGGATCGCCGACACTGCTCGTGGCCTGCCTCGTCGTCGGCGTGTTCTCGAACGCGATCGGCTATGGCATCGATCAGCACGTGATGCGGCGGATGACGGTCCGGCGGTTCGCGGTGATGCTCGCCCTGTTGCCGGTCACCGCCCTCGTGATGGGAGCGATCGCGCTCGACCAACGACCAACACCCGGGAAGCTCCTCGGCGTGGCGTTCATCCTCGCCGGCGTTCTGGTGCAGGACCGCACCTGACGACGCCCCGGCTGACCTCGACGAAGCCCCCACGCTTCTGTGCTCCGATCCGGACACGAGGTGTCCGGATCGAGGCGCAGATCGGTTCACACGACGTTTCCGAGCAGAGATCGGCGGGCGGTGAGCCCGGCAGTGCCGCAGCCCGACCGCCCGTCGTCAGGGAAAAAGGGCGGAGCCCCGGTTCCGACGACCGAAGTCGCCGAGCCCCGGGGCTCCTGCAGATCGAAGATCCACCACTGAGGCCGCCGGTATCGCTACCATTGCCCTCATCTGATGACGCCGCCCTCCGGATCGCTCCGGGGGGCGTTGTCGCGTTCCGGGCTCACTGCGCATTGCTGCGCTGCTCGCCCCTCCCAGACCGCTCCGCATTGCTGCTCGGCGCTCTGACCGCGAGGTGCTCTCCTTACTGCTTCGTGCGGTTCAACCGTCCCTCCGAGGATCGGAATCGGAAGCTTTCACCCCCGTCTCCTGCGCCCCTTCGGAACCGGCGTTCCGCTCGGCGAAGCCCATGTTGCTCCTCGCGTTTCCCCAGGTCAAGGGGTATTTTCCAACTCACAGGGTTATGCCCAGACTTTCTTCGTTCATCCCCAGGATTCGCACGTTCCACACAGGGCACAGACCGTTCATCCACCGTTCATCCACACGGTTGCACACAGATCAGACCGGTCGGCGGCCGCTCAGGCGGGGAACGGCAGGGTGCTGCCGTTGCGCGGCAGCTCGATGAACGTCCGCCCCGGCGTGAGCTCGATCGGCGAGCCGTCGTCCGCCGTCAGGGTGAACGGCTGCAGCCGGTCGTTGCGGGTCCAGGTGCCGTGGATGTAGTTCCCGGCGGTGAAGACGAACGCCTCACCGGTGCCGAGCGTCTGCGCGTCCGGGCTTCCCGAGATGCCGGGGAGGTACTCCATCACCAGCACGACGACGTTGTGCGCGCTGACGCGCCCACCGGCGGCGTCGTTGTGCGGTCTGCCCTCCATCGTGCGCATGTAGAGGCCGCTCGCCGGGTCCCACTCCCACTCCGCATTGATGCTGTCGAGCGCGACCCCGACACCGAGCGCGGGCACGCCCGCTGCCGGCTCACCGTCGCTGCGGTAGCGGAACTGCTGCGGCGGCGGACCGGCCAGGTACGGGGTGAACCCCCACAGCGCCGTCGTGTTCGAGTACAGGTTGTGCGGCACCTTGCGGTCCGAGGTGCGGAAGTAGACCCGAGCGACGCTCGGGCCGAGCTCGACAAGGTCGCTCGCCCGGATCGCCGCTGTCACGGTCGCGTTGCCGCCGCTCCAGGCGAACAGCGGATGGTTGAACGAGCCGAAGAGGTCGATGTCCTGGATCCGCCCGGACCGGATCGGCCCGACTGGGTCGCTGCCACCACTCTGGAAGACCATCGCGAACCGGGTGAGGTTGTCGTTGACGATCTCTTCGAAGACGAGGTCGGCAGCGTTGAAGCCCGTCTGGGGACGCGCGGCCGATGCGTTGTCGATCTTGACGACGAGCGCCGGGCGGGCTGCGATCGCCGGGTCGGCGACGAGGATGCCGGTGAGCGGGTACACGGGCGGGCCCGGCACGGTCGTGGTGGTCGCTTCCACCGTGGTGGTCGTGCGCTCGACGGTCGTCGACGTCGATGTGGTCGTTGTCGAGGACGTCGACGTGGTGGGGGCGATCGTCGAGAAGCTCGTCGACGCGGTCGATTCGTCCGATCCGCTGCAGGCGGCAGCGACGAGCGCGAAGGCCACGAGTCCGATCACGGGGCCGCGGAAGGGCCGGATCGTTGGGTGTCGATGCATGGAAGAACAGGTTCCCGATGTGAGAGAGGTGTACGGACCGCCCGGCGTCCATTCTGCCCACAGCCCCCGCGAGAACGCGGTCATCCGAGGTGACCTGGGCCATCCGGCCCCCTCGCCGCGGGTTCAGCGCCGGAACCAGGGATGCTCGGCGGCGAAGACCGCCCGCGCACCGGCCGCCGTCGTCGGCCCGCGCGGTGCCGGGTCCGGCAGGTGTGCTCGAAACGCAGCACGTTCGACGGGCGCCGGTTGGCACCGCGTCAGCGTCGGGTCGACGCCGTACAGGCGCGCCGCGTTGAGCCCGAGGATCTTCCGCTTCACCTCTGCCGTCGGCGCCGGATAGCCGTACTGCTCCTGCAGCTCGGTCGTGATCTCGAAGGCGCGGAACGCTTCGATCTGCGCTTGCGGGGAGCCGTACCAGAGAGAGTCGGTTCCCCACAGGATGTTGTCCGGCCCGAACGCGACGAGCAGCTTGCCGAGCACGTGCGCCGCCTCGTCCGGGCGCTGGACGAGGTTCCACCACGTGGAGCCGAGCTCGGCATAGACGTTTCCCGCGGGTCCGATCCCCGCCGTCCTGACCGACGCGATCAGCCGGTCCACACCACCGGAGGCGGCGCCGGCGTCGTCGCCCGGATACGGACCTTCGGTGACTGCGGTCTCGAAGCCGGAGTGGTAGATGCAGAACGAGAGGTCCGGGTGGTTGCGCGCCGCCGGCCCGACGTCGGCCGGTGACGCAGCCGCGGGGCCGAGCCCCTTGTGCACGCAGATGATCCGCTGGCCGAGTGCACGAACCTGGTCGCAGAACGCGTTGCCGGTGTCGTCGTCGAGCCGCCACGGCGGTCCCGCGTGCGTGTACGCCTTCCACGCCGCGAGCTCGAAGTCGGCCGCCGTCTGCGCCATCGCCTCGAGCGCGGCCGGGAGCGGACCCGTCGTCGGGGTGGCGTGACCCTGGATCAGCACCCGGTCGAGGCAGCCGAGCTCCTCCGCCTGCCGCCGCGCTCGTTCCATCACCTCGGTCGACAGCGGGTCGGGATCGGCGATCACGGGCACGGCCGAGAGCACGGCGACCGTCGTGTCGCTGCCGCCGAGCACGAGCGCCAGCCAGGCGTCGATGCCGAGGCACTCGACCGGATCGTCGCCGCACGAGGCCTGCGGGAACCCCAGCCCGAAGCCGGGCGAGGATCCGCTCGGGTACTCGAGCAAGTGGGTCTGCACGTCGACCACCAGCTCGCCGGCGGAGGCGCCGAGCACCGTCGTCGCTGCGGTCTCGTCGATCGTCGATTCGGGCGGCAACGTGAACGTGCCACCGGGCGCGGACGACGTGCTGCCCGAGCCGGTCGTCGAGGTGGTGCCCGACTGTGACGCCGACTGCTCGCGCGAGCAGGCCGCCAACGTGGTCAACGTCGCCGCCATGCCGCACGTGCTGCGCAGGAACTGCCGTCGCGAGATGCCCAGCCGGCGGGCGTTGGTCTCTGCGAGCTCGAGCGTGCGCCGGACCGTCTCGGTGACCAACTCGGACCGCGGCAGCGGGGCGTACTCACCGTTCGAGAGCGGATGGAACGCGAACGGCACCACGGGATCGTCAGGCGACGACCGAGTCATCGCACGACTGTAGGCCAGCGCGCCTCACGCGCCGTCGGCGAGCACGGTCGAGTGGCGCGCTCCCCGATAAGGTCGCCGGGCAACGCCGGCGCGTGGGACTGGCACGAGAAGGCAACAGTGACCGAGGACGCTACGACACCGACGGAGCCGCGCCAGCTCGTGCCCGCGGCCCTGCTCGAAGCGACGCGGTCGCTGCTCTGGATCAAGACCGAGGCCGACGCTCGGCGCATCGCCGAAGAGCTGGTGCGCGGGCTCGGCGGGACACTCGTGCCCGCCGACACGATCGACGTCGACGCGCTCCCGGCCGACGTGGCGTTCGGGGCCGGCGAGCCACTGCTCCCGAGTGCACCGCCTGGCAGCGGTGCCCGGGCGCTGCTCGAACGGCACCTCACGCCGTTCCTGCTGGACGCCCGGCGAGCACTGCTGCTGAGCGGGCAGACCGAGCGGCTCGCCGAAGACGCGTCGACGGACGCCCTGACCGGTCTACCGAACCGCCGCGCGCTGGTGCGAGCGCTCAGCCGGCTCTCCGGCGAGGACACCGTGGTCCTGCTCGACCTCGACCACTTCAAGCGGGTGAACGACGAGCTCGGGCACAGTGCCGGTGACGCAGTGCTCCGCGCCTTCGGCGCCGTGCTGCGCGCCACGGTCCGAGGTCGCGATGTCGTCGGGCGTCTCGGCGGCGAGGAGTTCGTCGTCGTCGTCGCCTCGCCGACCGGCGCCGAGATCTTCCTCGATCGGCTGCGCGCCGAATGGGTGGCGAACCGGCCCGAACTGATCACCTTCTCCGCCGGCATCACACATGCGGTCGGCGATGCCGAAGCCACGCTGGCGCGGGCGGACGAGGCCCTGTACCAAGCTAAGGGAGCCGGACGAGATCGATGGTCGTGGTCGACCGGACCGACCGATGAACAGGCGCGCGAGGGCACCGACCGATGAAGCGACGGCGCCCTTCCGACGTCGTCGACCTCTACCTCGAGAGCGCGTTGCGGGGCGAGCGGCGGCAGGCGATACGCGTCGCGCTCGACCTGTTCGAACACGGCGTCTCGGCGGAGCAGATCGTCGTCGGCCTGCTCGCTGCGGCCCAGCGTGAGGTCGGCGAGCGATGGCATCGGAACGAGCTCACGATCGCCGATGAGCACATCGCGACGGGCGTGGCTGCGGCGGCGCTGGACGCGCTGGCGAACGAGGCGAATCCCTCATCGCTCGAGGGACACACCGTCGTCGCGTGCGCCGAAGGTGACTGGCACGCGCTCACGGCGCAGATGTTCGGGGAGTCGCTGCGCTCCCACGGCATCGGCGTCACAGTGCTCGGTGCCTCGACGCCGGCAGAGGTGGTCTGTGAGTTCCTCACCCGCCGGGACGGCGACGCTCTGGCGGTGTCGTGCACCATGGCCGTCTACTTCCCGGGCGTGGTCCGGCTCGTCGATGCTGCGCACAGCCTGGGGCTCCCCGTCATCGTCGGCGGTCGAGCCTTCGGCACGAACGCGCGCCGGGCCGAACGGCTCGGCGCGGACGCTTGGGCCCTCACGGCCGGCGAGGCTGCGGCGGTTCTTCGCGGCTGGCGTTCCGAGCCGCCGTCCGTCACCCGCGAGCCGACGCCGCTCGACCCGGTGGCGCTCCACCTCGCCACCCAGTCGGGCGATATCGGTCGCTCAGCGCTCGACGGCCTCGCCACCCGCTTCCCGCCGACAGCGGAGTACGACGAGCGACGACTGGCCCGCACGCAAGAGGATCTGGTCTTCATCGTCCAGTTCCTGGCCGCAGCGATGCTCGTCTCGGACGAATTGATCTTCGCCGAGTTCCTCGAGTGGCTCGAGGACCTACTGGTCGGCCGTGGCGTCCCCGCGTACGCCCTGATCAGCGGGCTCGAAGCGTTGCGGCCCGTGGTCGAGGCCATCGACGCGGGCGCGGCCCGACTGCTCGACGCCGGGCGCCGACAGCTCCTCGAGGGCCGGGGCTGATCGATCGCGACGCGACGAGCTGGCCGTCATGGGTCGGCCGAACCCGCATCGGGCCGGGGTCAGTGCCCCATCCAGGGTGCGCAGAGACCGTCGAGCTCGCGGATCTGGATGTCGTCGCGGCGCTCCCAGGTGACCGGGTTGCTCGGGTCGGGCTGCAGCTTGAACGTGCGGAACGTCATGTCGAGCGTGTCGATCGCGAGGATCCGCCCCGACAGGCTGTCGCCCAGCCCGAGGAGCAGCTTGATGGTCTCGACCGCCTGGATCGAGCCGACGATGCCCGGCAGCACGCCGAGCACTCCTGCCTCGGCGCAGCTCGGGGCGAGCTCGGCGGGCGGCGGCTCGGGCACCATGTCGCGATAGGTCGGCCCGCTCTTCGGATCGAAGACGCTGACCATGCCCTCGAAGCGGAAGATCGATCCGTGCACGACCGGGATGCCGAGCTTCACGCTCGCGTCGTTCAGCAGGTAGCGGCTGGGGAAGTTGTCCGCGCCGTCGACGATCACGTCGTAGCCGGTGATGATCTCGACGATGTTGTCCGCACCGAGCCGTGTGTCGTAGGTGACGACGTCGATGTCGGGGTTCATCATCGTCAGCGTCTTCTTCGCCGAGTCGACCTTGCGGTCGCCGATCCGGTCGAGGTTGTGGAGGATCTGACGCTGCAGGTTCGACGCGTCGACCTCGTCCATGTCGACGATGCCGATCGTGCCGACGCCGGCGGCAGCGAGGTACAGGGCGGCGGGCGAGCCGAGGCCACCGGCACCGAGCAGCAGCACCTTCGAGCCGAGCAGCTTCGCCTGGCCCTCCGTGCCCACCTCCGGCAGCAGGAGGTGGCGCATGTAGCGGTTCCGCTGGTCGGCGTTGAGCGTGACAGGCGTCTTCCACGCCCGACCCTCGTCCTTCCACTTGCCGAAGCCACCGGCCATCGACACGACGTCGGCGTAGCCGAGCTCCTGCAGCGTTCGCGCCGCGAACGCCGAGCGGACGCCGCCCGCGCAGTACACGACGACCGGCGCGCTCTTGTCGAGGATCTTGCCCTCGACCTGGGATTCGAGGTGGCCACGCGGGATGTGGATCGCGTCCGGGATCGCTCCCTGGTCGTACTCGTCGGGCTCGCGGACGTCGAGGACGACCACGTCCCCGGCGGCGATGCGGGACTCCGCGCCTGCGGTGTCCACCTCGGTGATCTCCGCCTTGGCGGCGGACAACAGGTCACGGAAGTTCGGCATGAGCGAAAGTCTACCCGCTGGGTCAGGTTTCCGCATCAGCACGTCTTCACGCGGTCCACCACGACCCGGGCAGGCTTCGCGACCGCCGGCGATCGAAATCGCTGCCTCGAACCCGGCTCAGCAGCCGGGAGACAAACGGCGGCTCGGCCGGATCACGGAACGATCACGCTCGCATCCGAATGTAGCTACACTTCTGGTCATGAATCTGGCTGAACAGCTCCCCTTGGCAGAGGTCAAGAACCGACTTTCCGAGGTCGTCGAGCGCATCGAGCGCGAGCACGGCAGGGTCGTCATCACGAAGCACGGCCGGCCAGCAGCTGTCGTTCTCAGCATCGAGGATCTCGAGTCGCTCGAGGAGACGGTGGCCGTCATGTCCGATCCCGGTCTGGTGGCCGACATCAGGGCGTCGCACGCCGAGCGCGCTGCCGGGGTCGAGCCGGAACGCCTGAGCCGAGAAGCAGCCCTGCGGCTCGTCTCGCTCGAGTGACGTATGACGTCGCGTGGTCTGGCCCAGCGCGTCGCGCGGTCGGCGGCATGCCCGAGAAG
This sequence comes from Acidimicrobiia bacterium, assembly GCA_050248955.1. Classification (GTDB taxonomy): domain Bacteria; phylum Actinomycetota; class Acidimicrobiia; order Acidimicrobiales; family Ilumatobacteraceae; genus JBFWRK01. Next base: position 414,854 of record JBFWRK010000001.1, on the reverse strand, counting down.
GTCGCCACGGCAGCGATCGAGTTCATCTACTCGACGCTCGCCGACAACCCGCACCGGTCCGGTCATCCACTGCACTTCGAGCTGGAAGGACTGCACAGCGCGCGGCGAGGAGACCACCGAATCGTCTATCGGATCGACGATGACGCGCACTGCGTGATCATCGAGGCGATCAAGCATCGCAGCGACATCTACCGTCCACGCTGAGCCTGCGGCGCGAGGAGCTCGCATGCACCCGGTCCACCACGACCCGGGCAGGCTTCGCGACCGCCGGCGATCGAAAACCCTGCCTCGAACCCGGCTCGGGCAGCCGGGAGACAAACGATTCAGCCTCTACGGAGGCCCGCATAGGTGAGTCCCGACGGAGGATCGAGCCGTCGCGCAGCGAACGTGCTGCGGGAACTGACGAAGAGCAGGTCTGTCTGCACGAGAGCGCCGTCGCTGCGTCTGAGCTGCGAGCAGAAGTCGAGCAGATGGAACCCGTTGCTCGTCATGTGTGCGAGGACATCGGGCAACAGCGGTGCACCTTCGTTGTAGGGCAAGAGTGCCGCCTCGAGCAGCACGAAGTCACAGTGGCGCATTGCCTCGAGGGCCCCCGCGAGGACACTCAGCTCATAGCCTTGGACGTCCAGCTTGACGAAGTCCGGCATGCCCCAGTCCGATGCTTCCCGGGAGAGCAGAGCATCGAGCGTGACGGTGCGCATCTGCGTGACGGATCTCGTCACCGCACTGATCTCGGGCAAGACGGAGCTACCGGTCTCCATCTCGAAGAACTCGACTTCGGTCCCGTCCGTCGGCCCGACCAACGCCTGCACGGCTCGAATCGCATCCGGCGCCCTGCTGCACACGGCCCGCAGCGCCGTCTGCTTCTCGGCTTGCGGTTCGACCATGAGCACACGACACGTCGGGAACACACGCCGGAACAGATCCGTCCATTCACCTATGAACGCACCGACGTCGACGGCGAACGCCGGCCGGTACCCCCAGTCTCGTAGGACGGTGAGCGACGGCTCGATCCCCGGGAAGACGAGGTCGTCCCCGATGACGAGTCCTGCGCCGAGGATCGACCGCCGAGCGCGAACCGGCAGAAACCCACGAATCCGTTGCGCCAACCGCACCTTGAGATGAAGCATCGTTCTCGATCGCCCATCTTGCTCGGGCAGCGAACGTGGTGCTCGGGGCCGACCCCGCCACAGGCACGAGGTCGCTGCCGGCCGCAGCATATATCGACCTCCGCGGCCTGCCGGGCGGGCTCGAGCAGGTACGTTCCGGTCCATGTCCGTCCTCGTCACGGGTGGCGCCGGATACATCGGCTCGCACACCGTCCGGAAGTTGGTCGAGCGAGGCGACGAGGTGGTCGTGCTCGACTCGCTGCGCACCGGTCACCCGGCAGCCGTCAGTGGATGCCCGCTCGTCGTCGGCACCGTTGGCGATGCCGCGCTCGTGGCGCGAGTCCTCCAGGACCATGACGTCACGTCGGTGATCCACTTCGCAGGTTTGAAGAACCCGGGCGAGTCGATGGAGCAGCCCGGTCTCTACTTCCGCGAGAACGTCACCGGCACGCTGACGCTGTTGGATGCCGCTGCGGACGCGGGCATCCACGCGTTCGTGTTCTCGTCCTCGTGTTCCGTCTACGGCAACCCGACGTCGCTGCCCGTCGACGAGTCAGCGCCTCGTCGACCGGAGAGCCCGTACGGCCAGTCGAAGCAGATGGGCGAGGACCTCCTCGCATGGTTCGACCGCTGCCGCGGCGTCCGCTCGATCAGCCTGCGCTACTTCAACGCGTCCGGTGCCGCAGCCGACGCTTCGATCGGCGAGACGTGGGACCAGACGCAGAACCTGATCCCGTTGGTGATCGCCGCCGCACTCGGTCGTCGTGGTCCGGTGAAGGTCTTCGGTACCGACTACCCGACGCCGGACGGCACGGCGATCCGCGACTACGTCCACGTCGACGATCTGGCAGACGCCCACCTGCGCGCGCTCGATCACCTCACGGCCGGCGGCACCACGACCGCGGTCAACCTCGGCTCTGGCACCGGCTCCTCCGTGAGTGAGGTGCTCGCCGCGACGGCCGCAGTGAGCGGACAGTCCGTGCCGTGCGAGCACACGGGACGCCGTCCTGGTGATCCTGCTGCGGTCTTCGCCGACAACTCCTACGCGAGCGAGCTGCTCGGCTGGCGTCCGACGCACGACCTCGACGAGATCGTCGCGTCGGCGTGGAAGTGGCATTCCACCCACCCGAATGGCTACGCGACGGTCGAATGAGGAGGCTGACGAGGGAGCAATGCAACGCATCCCACTTCGTATTGCACGTTGCTATGCTCTGCGCATGCCACAGGTCGTGACCCGGATTGACGATGCACTTGCGGCGGAGCTGGATGCCCTCGTCGCCGCCGGAGTGGTCGCGAACCGCTCGGAAGCGGTGCGGCTCGGCCTCGAGGGGCTCGTGGACCGCCACCGGCGCAACGAGATCGGTGCCCGAATCGTCGAGGGCTACCGAGCGATGCCGCAGACCGACGACGAGCTTCGCTGGGCCGACGATCTCACGAAGCGGATGATCGCGGAAGAGGCGTGGTGATTCCACGGCAAGGCGAGATCTGGTGGGCGGAAGCAGAGGACAAGCGGCGCCCTGTCTTGGTGGTCACCCGTACTGACGCCGTGCCCGTGTTGAACGCGATCGTCATTGCGCCGGTCACTCGAACCGTTCGCCGCATTCCCACGGAGATCGCGCTCGGCCCGCAGCACGGGCTCGACATCGAATGCGCAGCGTCGTTCGACAACCTGCAGCCCGTGCGACGAGCCTTCCTCACACAGCGCGTCGGGCAGCTTGACGTCGACGACCATGGGGAGATCTGCCGGGCCTTGAACGCCCTCGCTGACTGCTGAACCCGTCACGCTGCGGATGGGTCCACGGCTCAGCTGCGTGCCGGCGACTGATCCGAGCGCAGCACCGTCGTGCGCTCGAGAGTTCCGTCGAACGCCAGCAACTGCCGACCCGAACTGGTGGTCACCGACACCGTGAGCTCATCCGGCGTCGCCAGCGGCTGGGCGCGGACCAACAGCTCGTACGACGCGTGCGGGTCGACGGCACCACTGACCGTGTAGCGGACCGTCGTCGAGGACCCGGGCGGCAGCCGCAGCTGCTGCTCGGCGTAGTTCCAGCCGAGCTCGGTGCCCAGTGACACGTCAACGGCGCTGCTGTCGACTGTTGCACCGGTGATGTCGCCAGCGCGGTAGAGCGTGAGGTAGGTCATGTTGTACCCGAGCGGCAGGCCGACCGAGTTGCCGATGACATAGGCGGGCAGCCCATCTGCGGGCGCGTTGTTGGTGAGCGTCACCTCGACGGTTCCAGCGAGCGCGCCGCTCTGCTCGTCCACGACGGCCTCGTAGCGCACGGTGCGCTTGAGGAACATGTCGATCTTGTTGGCGCTGATGTTCAGACTCGTGAGCGCCAAGCCGTCGCGCGGGCCTCGACGTGCGAACGACCCGGCGGCGCCGATGCCGGTGAACAGCCGCTGCTCGTCGGTGTCGACAGACCAGGCGAGGAAGTGCCCGGCGCTCACTGCAGGCGCCAGGTTCTGCACCAGAGCGACAGGGTCGGTGGCGCCGCTCCCGAGGAACGTGTCGAACGTGGTGCGGGCGACCTCGCCGAGGAGATCGGCGCGTTCTTCGTTCTCACCCGCGCCGAACAGCAGGTACTGCTCGCGCTGGAGGAAGTCGACGACGTTGTCCGCCGTGAGCTGGCGACCCAACGACGGCACGTCGACGGGGCCGGTGACCCGGAGCAGCCCGGCGAGCCCGGTCGGGTCGATCGCGAGCACGCCGTCGACGCCGCGGCCCGTGCCGTTCTCGTACAGCTCCGACATGACCTGCGCGACGCTCGGGAAGTCAGGCGAGATCGTCACACTGAGCCACCACAGTGGACCGGAAGGGACGCCATCGCCGCCGGCGCCGAACACGCCGTAGCGATCCAGGTACGCGGCCGGACCGGAGAGGATGCGCGACGAACGCTCGGCGTTCGCCTCGATGAGGTCCGCGGCTCGGCCGAACTTGCTGAGCGACATTCGACCATTGCTGATCGTCAGCTCGGCATAGTTCGCCATGTGCCCACCGAGCGGCCTGGCCTCGGACGGCGTGATGAAGGCGACGAAGTACCGCCGCTCGTCGCCGGCGCCGAGCAGCGCAGGCATGAGCTTCGTCGCCGCCGCGAGGTTCGCCACTCGATGGCCCTCTGCGTCGAGCTCGTCGGACACCTCGTCGACGCGATCCCGCACCGGTGACACGAGCCAGGGCGACGTGCTCTCGTCGAGGCGCGACTCGAAGCCGTCCACAGCATCGGAGAGCGCCGCGAACGGTTGACCGAGCTGTCCCATGAGGTCGACGTCGAACCGCCCGTCCGGCAGTCGGAGGTGGTCGAGATCGACCTCGGCTATCGCTCGTGACGCGGCAGCCGCGGCCCGACTGGCGCTGATCGTCAGATCGACTGCGAGCGAGCGATGCTGCGCGACGACGGGGATGATCGCGGCGAGCCGTCCCCACGGACGGGACATGGCTCGCTCGGCGTCGGCGAGCGACGCCTCGGCCGCGGCGATGCTCGTCCTCGCCGAATCGACGTCTCCGTCGTTGACCGCGGCGATGGCCGCACGGATCTGGTCCTCGCCATCCGTGACGGCGGACTGCGCCTCGGCCAGGGTGGCACCGACGCCGGCGATGCCGAGCACCCCGATCACCGCGATCGCGCCGATCCCCCAGTAGACGCGCCGACGCACGGCTCGGCGCTTCATGCGCACGCCACTCACGGAGATGGCGATGAGGACGGTCGCGGCCACCAGCGCAGAGCCGCCGAAGCCGACGATCTCGGGGAGGTTCAGCACCGCCAGTGCGGTGATGCCCGAGGCGACAGCCTTCACCCACCGCCGGCGCCCGACGAACGCGTCTGCGACGCCGACGAGCACGGCCGCGGCCAACGCCGCGCCGCCGACCACCGGCTCGGTCACCGCCAGCACGCCGACCGCTCCGCTCGCTGCGACGAGCAGCCATGTCCGCGCGGTCGAACCGGCCCAGACGGCGAATGCGACGAGCGCTGCGCAGAGCAACCGATCGACGAACTCGTGACCGGTCGGCTGCGCGTCGGCCAGCGCACCCAGCAGGCCGCCGACGGCGGACAGCAACCACACCGTCTCGGAGGGCGTCAGAGCCTGACGGTTGGGCACCTGGGGATGCTACGGAGCAGGGAACATCCGTCGCGCATGGGTCGATCGGCCCATGCGCGAGCTGCGACATCGTCGTACGATCGAAGTGGGCGAATGCCCCGGACTCGGCGGGAGACCTTGGTGCGCAAACTCGTGATCTCAGCAGTGACGGCGGTTGCGGTGCTCGGTTCGTTCGTGCCGATGGCCGCGGCCACCACACCAACGACGCCGCCCACCAGCGAGGTCGCTGGATATCCGCCGGTGCCCACCTCGTCGACCACATCGACGACCGTCGAGCAACTCGGTCCGGTCGTCATCACGCCTGACCCCAACGTCTCAGGGGTCGTCATCAGCGCGAACCTGCCCTCGACGGGCAGCGACAGCGCAACGCCCTTGCGAGTTGCAGCTGGCTTGCTCGTCGCCGGTGTGCTCTCCGTGGTCCTGGTTCGCCGGCGCAAGCCCGCTCCCGCCGCCTGACGCACCCGCCCCTCCGAGCGGCGCAACACCCTCCGACGAGTCCGACTCTGCCGGTATCGGCGCGGCTCAGCTCGAGCCCAGCGCCACCGCGCTGACGATCTCGCGCAGCCGCCTGCCGAAGCCCTCTTCGGAGAACCGCTCAGCCGTCTTGGCGATCGCCTCCGGCGACCATTCCGTGCCGAGCATCTCTCGCACGGTCGATCGGATCGCGTCGGGCTCGGGCTCGTCGAAGAACAACCCCGTCGTGCCCTCGACCGTCGTGTCGAGGAAGCCGCCGCCGCGGAGCACGGCACTCGGCTTGCCGAACAACGCGGCCTCGACCGGTGTGAGCCCGAAGTCCTCGTGCGACGCGCTGACGAGACCGGCACAGTTCGCGTACAGCCAGCGGAGCTGTGCATCGGTGACCCGCCCGGCGAAGACCACGTTCTTCGGTGCGATCGCCTCGAGCTCGGAGCGCTGCGGCCCGTCGCCGACGATCACGAGCTGCTCGCCGCGCAGCTTCCTGAACGCTTCGATCACCGCCGTCACGTTCTTGTACGCGAGCAGCCGGCCGACACAGACGATGAATCCGAGCTCCAGACCGTCGACGGGCTCCTGGTCGCCGTCGACGTCGAGCGTCGTGGGCGGCGGGACCACTTCGGCCTCGCGGCCGTAGATCTGCTCGATGCGGCGCGCGACGGTGGACGAGTTCGCCAGGTACAGGGTGCAGCTCCGCGCCGCAGACTGATCCCAACGGCGAAGGAACGGATCGAGCGCGGCACTCGCCACCCAGTACCGCCGGCGAGTCCGCGAGTACTCGACGCGCTGGTACACCCAGCGCGGCGGGTTGTGGCAGTAGACGACCTTGGGCGCATCAGTCGCCACGCCGTGAGACCAACCGGACGACGAGCAGAGCACGACGTCCGCGTCCACGTGGAGCCGGCCATAGGCGGTCGGCAACAGCGGCAGGGCTACTCGGTGCCGGGTGCGCAGGAACGAGACGCGGTCGAGGAGAGACGAGCGGACATCGACACCGATGAGCTCGGGGTAGGCGGCACGGTCGTAGACCGACGTGTAGAGCGGGGCTGTCGGGAACGCCCTGGTCAAGGAGATCGCAACACGCTCGGCACCGCCGCGCTCCGAGAGGTAGTCATGGACGAGGGCGACCGGCGGGCGGGCGGCAGCGACCACGCTGCCCGCCGACACGCCGTGTGAAACCGCCAGGTCCGCCAACCGAGTCCGCCTCTCCCGCAGTGTCCGCAACCGCGAGCTGTGACCGAAGTATCGAAGGCCCGGAGCGGATTGTCAACGCAGGCTCCGGATCTTGACGATCAACGTTGAGCGTCCGAGCGGGCGATCCCAGCCGTCAGGCGTCGAGCACATCAAGGCCCTCTTCGAGCGGGAACGGGAGAAAGCGGTCTCCGATGTCGAGGGTGTCGTTGACGGGCACGTCACCGACCTCTACCCAGGCGTGGAAGAGGAGACTGGAGCTCGCATCACCCTCCTCTCCGATGGCCGGACGGACCCCGATCCGCAGCACCGACTCGATGCCTCGCCGTTGCAGCAGCAGTTGGCCGGTCAGCGAACGGGCGAGGCAGGTCACGGTCGGCATCGGCCACGCCGCGCCTCGGTTCACCCAGGCACTGGCCCGCTTCGCTTCTGCGATGGTCTGCTCGTTGATCGGACGGCGCCGAGCGGCGAGCTTCCGCGCCGAGGCTCGCCGAACCAGGTGCGCTGCGGCCCGCGTACCCCGGATGCGTAGGACCGCGAGCATGATCGGGTTCACCGCCGCGGCAGAGACGAAGATCGTCCACTCCGCGAGCGACATCGAGACGCTCCGCCGCATCCAGTGCGCCACCCGCGTCGGGGCCGCCCGCAGGCGCGTGCTCCAGGCCCGAGGTACCACCGACCGAGACTGTATGTGCCACATCCGTTCGCTGGCGGCGCGTTGTTGGATATTGCCCGCTGAGATGTGTCGTTGGGCCAGAGGACCTAGGGGATTTGTCCGGCATCGATGCCTAGAGTCGCGCCATGCGGACGGACGGCGCACCCACTGCGCTGGCGGAGCGAGCCGTTCCACCGGTGGCGACCGCTGTCGTGCTCGGCGGCGACGCACGCCGCGAGGCCTACCTTCGTGCCACGCTCGAGTCGGCCGGCGTCGCGATCAGCCGGCGCGATCCGCTCGCGGCAACCGGCGAGAGCGCCCATGTGCTCGCCATCGTCGTCGGGCCGAACGAGGAGGTCTGGCGCGACGTGGAGCAACTCGGCGTGCCGAGTTTCGTCGTGTTCGACGACACCCCCGAGGAAGCTGCCGTGGCCGACGCCCTTCGGCGTGGTGCGATCGGAGCGCTCAGTGCTGCAGGTGTTGCTCTGCTCGCCAGCACCATCCGAAACCACGACTCGCCGCCGGCGCCGACGCTGACGCCGCGCGAGCGAGATGTGCTGCACGCCATCGATCACGGCATGTCGATAAAGCAGACTGCGAGTGCACTGGGCATCTCACCCCGTACGGTCGACAACGTGCAGCGGTTCCTGTTCCGCAAGCTCGGCGTGGGCAACCGCAAACACGCCGTCGCTCGCGGTCACTCGCTCGGCCTTCTGGATCGGCCGGAGGGCGGCGGATGAGCGCAGCTGACCCCGTTCCGCACATCGTCATCAAGCCACCGTCGAGGTGGGCCCCGCTCAACCTGCGCGAGGTGTGGGAGTTCCGCGACCTGCTCACGCGCTTCGCCATCCGTGACCTCAAGCTGAGGTACAAGCAGACGGCGCTCGGCGTCATCTGGGTCGTGCTCCAGCCGCTGCTCGCCGCGGGGATCTTCAGCTTCGTGTTCGGCCGCGTGGCCGACCTGCCGAGCGAAGGCGTGCCGTACTTCGTGTTCGCGTATGTGGGGATGATGGCGTGGACGGCCTTCTCGTCGACGCTGTCGAAGATCAGCAGCTCGCTCGTCGGCAACGCGCAGCTGATCTCGAAGATCTTCTTCCCCCGCCTCGTGCTGCCACTCTCGACGCTCGGCTCGACGCTCGTGGACTTTGCGGTAGCACTCGCCATGGGCGCCGTGGTCATCGCAGCGGGCGGTGTCGCTCCGGGGCTCGCCGTGCTGACGATGCCCCTGTGGTTCGTGCTCGCGTTGCTGCTCGGTACTGGCTTGGGGTTGGTCGCGGCCGCCCTAATGGTGCAGTACCGCGACATCGGTTACGTGCTCCCGGTCGTCACGCAGATGCTGCTCTACGGCACACCGATCGCGTACGCGATGAGTGCCGTGCCGCAGAGTGCGAAGTGGGTGGTGCAACTCAACCCGCTGGCTGGCGTGATCGAGGGGTTCCGCTGGTCGTTGCTCGACACGCCCGCGCCGACCGGGGGCGTGATCATCTGGTCGGCAGTTGCGTCGATCACGCTCTTCCTCGCCGGATCGCTCGTCTTCACAAGAATGGAGCGGAGGTTCGCCGATGTCATCTGACGTCGCCATCCGCATCGAGGGGCTCGGCAAGTCGTACCGGATCAAGCACCAGGAGCAGCACGTCACGCTCGCCGAGCAGGCGCTCGACCGCCTCCGCCATCCGTTCCGTCGGCCCGAGGTGGAGACGTTCTGGGCGCTGAAGGACATCGACCTCGAGATCAAGCGGGGTGAGGTGCTCGGCCTCATCGGCCGCAACGGCGCCGGCAAGAGCACCCTGCTCAAGGTGCTGTCACGGATCACGCCACCGACCACCGGGCGGGTCGACGTGTTCGGCCGAATCGGCAGCCTGCTGGAGGTCGGAACGGGCTTCCATCCGGAGCTAACCGGCCGGGAGAACATCTACCTCAACGGTTCGATCCTCGGCATGCGGAAGCCCGAGATCGAGCGCCAGTTCGATGCCATCGTCGATTTCGCCGGCGTCGAGCGATTCCTTGACACCCCGGTCAAGCGCTACTCGAGCGGGATGTACGTGCGGTTGGCGTTCGCGGTCGCGGCGCACCTCGACACAGAGATCCTCCTCGTCGACGAGGTGCTCGCGGTGGGAGATGCCGAGTTTCAGGAGAAATGCCTCGGCAAGATCGAAGAAGTAACCGTTGGCGGTCGAACAGTCATCCTTGTGAGTCACAATCTCGATTCCATCGTTCGCCTTTGCGAGCGCGGGCTCGTCCTCCACGAGGGCCGAGTGCTCACGCTCGACGCAACCACCAACGCCGTACTCAATTACACAGCCCTTCCCGCTTCGCGGCCGACCCGCAGCAGACCACATCGTCGATCTGGAAGCGGCGAGTTTCGCATACACGCCGCATCCGCGCCGGGAGCGCCCTTCTCATGCGAACAACACAAGCTCATACGATTCGAAGTAGCGAAGGTGCAAGCCGACCTTGATCGATACTTTGTTTCGGTGCACATTGTTGACTCATTGCGCAGAATTGTGGCACAATGTGACTCGCGTAGCACGGGACCATGGATCGAGCACGTTTCGGGGATTCAGACGTTCGAGCTCCGACTCGAGACGCCCTGGCTCAAGCCGGGACGCTACGAAGCGGACGTATTCGTTTGTAATGCAGGAATCATCGATAGCTATGACGGGGCTTGTTGGTTCGAAGTCTTGCCATCGCTTCCGTATCTATCGACTCTTGCTGATGAGGCGCAGGTGCACAATTTGGTCTTGCCCAACTTCTCATTCCATTCACTGGCCGATCCTGCAGACGGGGCAAGCGTCTCGACGTCGCACGCTTGGACCCTTGGCCCGCTGCATAAAGCGGGATCGCCTACAATGCCGCATGATCACTCGGGTTGAGTACCAGCGTGACACGCATCTTCGACTGTTTCACCTTCCACAATGAGATCGATCTTCTACGGCTCCGGATGTCCTTGCTCGGCAGCGTCGTAGACAAGTTCATCGTCGCTGAGGCCACAGTGACACACACCGGCGAGCCGCGTGACCTAATACTCACCGATGCGCTGCGCCACGAACTCGGCCCACAGTTGGAGGTGGTGGTTGTCGCAGACATGCCAACGGGGCCGGACAGATGGGCAAGAGAAAATCATCAACGTCGAGCCCTGAGCCGGGGTCTCGAGCGGGTAGGCGCACGCGAAGGAGACATCATCGTTCTGACCGATGCGGATGAGATCCCAAGCCCCGCGTGTGTCGCGAGTCTCCCCTGCCTGCTCGGCTCTGAGCCAGTCGAGTTGACGATGAGGTACATGCAGTACAAGCTGAACATGGAGATTGCCCGACCTTGGCCTCTGGCTCGCGCGGTGCGAGTCTCGTCGCACCCATTGGATCTGCAGTCGATACGAGAAGAAACTCAGCTCTCCAAGCTGTCCGATGCGGGCTGGCACTTCACGTACCTGGGCGAAGGTGAGCGAATTCGTCGAAAGCTTCATGACTTTGCTCACTCCGAATTGACCGGAGTATTCGACACCACTTGGCACGTGGAGCGATGTCTCCGATTGCACGTGGACCTTCTGGGGCGCTTTCCGATCCGAGTCGTCCCGAGATCACATCTCCCTTTCGAGATAGCGAACTACTTCGATCACCGTCCGGAGCTTTGGGCCACCGAGTTGGGCCAGCGTGACCGAATGCTGGCTATCGCGTACCGCATTACGACGCGATATCGATCCAAACTCGGAGCAAGGTTCTGCGATGAGCATCCGGTATTGGCGTTCATCCCTTCCAGTGCGCGACTCGGATGGCACAAGGCAGCAGCCCTCACGCACGCAGTCTGGCGAGGGCAGCCATGACCCAGCGCATTCCCGCATGGAAGCGACTGTTCAGATCAGCGTCGAGACATGTGAGTCCGCTGCGGCGCTTCTCCATCTGGATCCACGACGTTCTCGGCGATGGCCAGCTTCTGATGCTGACCTTGGTTGGCTATGTTCCATCTCATCATGTGAGGAATCTTTGTTATAGAAAGGCCGGCATCGTAATCCCTTCTACAAGTTCATTACATTGGCGCGCGCGATTCTTCTCGCCTCAGGGATTGTCAATTGGCGAGTATTCATCCTTGGGCAATGATGGTTTCTATGACGCTCGGTCGGGTATTACAATAGGAGCGTCAGTGAACATCGCCGGTGAGGTTCGTATCTATACTCGAGAACATGACGTCAATAGCTGTAGCTTTGCTGAGATCGGTGGCCCCGTAATTATTGATGATTATGTGTACATTGGTACACGCGTAACTGTGCTGCCCAACATCCACATCGGAGAAGGTGCGGTTGTTGCGAGTGGTGCGGTCGTCACCAGAGACGTAGATCCCTACCAAATCGTGGCGGGCGTGCCGGCACGCTGCGTCGGTGAACGCACCAGGGGGCTCTCCTATCGTCTCGGCTACGCCAAGCGATTCCAATGACGGAGACCCCGCGCGTCGTTGTTGTCGTCCTGAACTGGAATGGCGCCGATGACACCATCGCATGCGTCCGATCTCTGAACGCGGCTGAGTACTGTGAACTTGACGTCGTAGTCGTTGACAACGGGTCCTCCGATGACTCGCTCCTACGCATTGCACGGGCGCAGCTCAATTGTGTCGTACTTCCCACGGGCGAGAATCTCGGGTGTTCGGGTGGATATAACGTCGGCATACGGTATGCATTAGCTCGCAGTGCAGCCGTCATTGGAGTCTTGAATAACGACACGATTGTCGATCCACAATTCCTCGGACCACTGGTGGACGAGCTTCAGCGAGTGCACTCGTTCTTAGCGGTGAGCCCGATTATCTATTATCACGACGAACCGACGAGGGTGTGGTTCTCTGGTACCAGCCATAGCAACACACTTGGCAGACCCGTGCATACCTTACCGTCAGAGGGCGTTGCGCCGTCGTACTTGAGCGGCTGCGCAATATTTGCGTGCGCGCATACTTGGAAGGAGGTCGGGCTCTTTGACGAACGCTTCTTCCTATACTTTGAGGACGTCGAGTGGTCGGCTCGCTGCATGTCAAAGGGAGTTGCGCTTAGTACAGTTCGCCATAGCTCGATAACGCACAAAGTGAGCCGCTCAATCGGCAACATCGGTGGCGCATCAAGCTATCTATTTGCACGCAATGGCGCCATTACGGCCCGCCACCTCGATTCGACGAGGGGTCAAGTTGAGCTTCGTTCCTTCATGCTGGCGAGCGTCATCCGCCCGCATCTCAGGGCCGTGCTGCGCGGAGGGGACCGACCGCTGAGAGGCCTACTTCTGGCGCTCGCCGGGCTTACGGCCGGTATCACTCGGGGACGCGGAGGCCCACCACCTCGGTGGGTTCAGGTTGTTGCCGGATCTTCGCTCTCTCGTCCAACATCAACGGGGGAACGTTCGCCGTGATTCCGGCATTTGGCATTTCGGTTGTTATTCCTCTGTACAACGGCGCCCGCTACATCGGCGACACACTGGATTCGCTCTCTGCACAGTCCGAGCCCGTCGCCGAGGTGCTTGTCATCGATGATGGTTCCAGCGACGATGGCGCTCAGATGGCAGAAGCGCATGCAATTGCGCCAAAGGTGATCCGGCAGGCCAACCGTGGCGTGGCGTACTGCAGGAACCTCGGTGCACTGCTTGCCTCGCGCAGTCATGTGGCGTTTCTCGACCAGGATGATCTCTGGGCGCCCGAACGCCATGCCCGGCTACTTCGATTCCTACGCTCGTCGCCTGAGGTCGAGGTCGTTGTCACAACATGCGCGGGCTTCTCATTGGTTTCCGACAATGAGGCGCTGAGGGCCACGGGAGAGCGCCTGCACCTAGGCTCTCCTGTCGTCAGCTCCGTTGTTGAAGCTCTCAACGGCTGCCATCGCCCGGATGCAGGCGATGTGCCATTAATATCTCGCCGCCTCACCCTGAGAGAGCTCTTGGCGGGCCCCCCTAGCGTGACCGCGTCGCTTGTCGTCTCTCGTCAGAGGTTCGTGTCCGCAGGTGGATGCGCCCCGTTCGCGCGTTCTTTCGACGACTACATAGCACTCTTGGACATGACTATAGGAGGTGACGTAGTGCTGTTGGATGAGCCGTCCCTCCTCTATCGCATTCATCCGGCCTCGACAACCATGTCGACTGACTGGAGTCGACCTCTTCTAGCAGGGATAACCGCTGTGCGACATGGCGGCAACATCGTGCCGGCCGGGAACGCGCGCAACCCAGACGTGGTTCCGCGCTTGCTCGATGACCGGCAGTTCTTCGCGTCACACATCCGATCTCTGGCTTGCCAAGGCATGACGGGCTTCCTCGACGCGCTTGCCTTCACGCGTCTGCTTGGCACTACCCGTCGCGAGCGGGCGCGTGCTTACGCGCTCTGCACCAAGGCGTGGTTGCGATCTATCGTGCCGAGGTCGAGCAGCAACTAGCTGCGTGTGGGCCAGCGCTTCCCCTGCAGTCCTCCCCGGCGCCAGGCCTGTTGCTCAGTTCTTCAGCATAAGCCCAGCTCGCCTTACCCTGGGGTTGGCCGTTCTAGCGGATAGTCGGTCACTCGCCCGCAAGAGCAGGCTGCTCCGTTTCACCGCAACGGTTTCCTTCAATCCATAAGCGCGATAACGATCAGGCGATGCCGGATCGCCGCGCGCGACCATCCGGGCTCGAGTGCTGACGGCACGCATGAGCTTTGCCGACCTCATATGTACGTCCACCGCTTGCTCGTAGCAGAGGGTGTGGCGTATCGGATATCGCGCGCTAACGGGTGAACGAATCCACCACGGCACAAACGTCCTTATACGCGAGCTGAGAGCGTCACGTAACGCCAGAAAGCACACATCCGTGAATCCGTAGCCTATGAGGAACTCGCCTTGTCGTCGATCGGTTTCGAGTTCTGCTGTGTCCTGCGGGGAGCCAGCCTCGCCCCAAAGTGGAGAGGCACAGAAGATGCTGGGATCATCACGAAGGAGCTCGATGGATGTTGGAATCCATAAATCGTTCTGCACGAGCTCACTTTCGTCGTCCCACCAGAGCAAGACAGGCGGACCCGTTATTGTTGTGCCGACCAGGCATACGTCTGACCAATGAAGGAAGCGTCCGAAATCCTTCTTGCGGAAGCCGGTTGTAGCGAGTGCTTCGTCGAGGTGATCTTCTACAAACACATATCGCGAGATATCTCCTCGACGTCTGCATTCCACCGCCATAGCCTCTGACTCAGCACGATCTTTCACGTTGTTGATGATCAGCGTCACATCTTCAAAGTCATGCTTCTGCTTCGCTACAAGGGCGGCGATGTGTCCCGGTGATGCCATGCGAGCGATGTTTCGTTCGAAGGCGTTGATTACGAAATCAGCTCCTCCATCGCGGAGTCGTGACTTATCAGCCTCATGTATATTGTGTCGTCCCATTTTTCGGCTTTCCCGCCCAAAGCGTTGTCATCATCTTACTCGCGACCTACCCGCACAAGTCGCGAAGAGGTGGAACGTCCACCGTGACACGGTCTGTGCTGAGCGTCCGCGGGCCGCGTCTCGCTAGCTACACGGGCACCCACTGGCCGATGCCGAGCTAGCGCGCACGGCGCGTCCATAGGTTGGCCGCGCGCCCGTACTCTCGCAGCACCCGTCCCGCCAATCGGTGAGGCGCCCGACGGTGTTGGAGCAGCGCACTGTCCCACAACGATGGATGCACGACATCGACCATCACGGGTGACGGCCAGCGATTTACAAACCGGCTTGCGATGGACGAATCCACATAAAGCAGCATGTTCGTGCGGATCGCCATCGGCGATTCCCGATCGTTCCAGTGCGTCGCTCGGCATACCTCGAGTGAGCGATATCCGATTGCGGCAAACCTCTCGACCCAGTAGCTCGGCCACTGCTCGTTGATGTGCCCCGTACCGCCTTGTCCGGGGTAGGCGGCGGAGAAGAGCACCACCGGCGCGAGTCGCGTGAGGTCAGCGACAAACCCTTCTGCGCGCTCAGGCGGCAGGTGCTCCGCAACCTCGATCGACATCGCGAGGTCGTAGCTCCGAGGGAGCTCGAGCGTCCGCGCGAGGTCGGCCTCGATGAAGTTGAACGCGTCGAAGCGCGACGTTGCGCGGCGCGATTGCGCGCTGTCGACTCCGGTCAGGTCGGCGACGCCGAGATCTGCCGCCACTGACAACCACGAGCCGCCGCCACAGCCGACGTCGACGATCGTGGTCGGTGACACACCGGCAATGACGTCAGGGAGTACGAGCTGCGCCGCCCGACGACCGCCCTCCCAGAGCTCGTCGTAGAACCGTTGGTCGTACAGCAGGGTCGGGCCTCCGTCGAGACATGCGAGTGAATCGCCGATCCGAGCGACAGTACCGCTCGGTCCCACGCCCGCTGTCGCGGGCCATCGTCCCGGGTGGCTCGGTAGTGTCGTGCGGTCGGACGATCTCATTTGCAAGGAGCGGAAGACCGGATGAGCAGGTCGGCTGAGGCGTGGTCCACCGCTCGCTGGGCGTTCCGTGGACACGCGCGGGCCGCCATGCGCTCGGCGGCGAAGGCGCCGCTGGTTCTGCGTGCCGAGGGAGTGGTGCGCGGCATGCGGTCGGTCACCGTCCCAGAATTCCTCCATCAGATCGGAAGCGTGGGCGTGACAGTCCGCTCATCTGGCGGTCAGAACCACGGCTGGCAGATCGGCGCTCTGGAACAAGCCCTGCTTGCCGAGGTCGCTCGTTCCATGTCGGCGAAGGCATCGTTCGAGCTCGGCACGTTCGACGGTGGCACCACGCTGGCTCTCGCTGAGGCAATCGGTCCGGGCGGCGTCGTCCACACGATCGACCTTCCGGATGACCGGTTCGATCAGACGCAAGCCCCAGCGGCCTTCACGTCGAGAGACGTCGGTCGAGCGTTTCGAGAAGCAGCGCCGACCGGGCGAGCTGAAATCGTCCAGCACCGAGGCGACACCACGACCTACGACTTCACCGCTTGGCGGGACACGATGGACCTCGTGCTGGTGGACGGCGCGCACGACCATGCCCACGGGGTAGCCGACTCGAACTCCGCGCTGTTGCTCGCCCGTCGCGGCGGCTGGATCTTCTGGGACGACTTCGAGCCGTACTGGCATGGGCTCGTCCACGGCATCGTCTCGGTCGTTGGTGCCGATCGCCTGACCAAGATCAGCCGCACGAGCCTCGCGTTCCTTCGGGTTCCGTAAGGCCGATGAACGCCGCACCGCGGGCGCGGGCCCTCGCACTGCACCTACCGCAGTTCCACCCGATCCCTGAGAACGACGAGTGGTGGGAACCGGGCTTCACCGAGTGGACCAACGTCGTGAAGGCGCCGCGCCGCTTCCCGGGCCACTACCAGCCGCACCTGCCGGCGGATCTCGGGTTCTACGACCTTCGTCTCGTGGAGTCACTCCACGCTCAGGCCGATCTCGCCGGCCGCTACGGCGTAGAGGGCTTCGTCTTCTGGCACTACTGGTTCGCGGGCCGCCGGATCCTCGAACGCCCGCTCGAGCTGTGGCGCGGTGCCGAGGGGCCGCAGTTCGGCTTCGCGCTGGCTTGGGCCAACCAGACCTGGCGAGGGCACTGGCACGGTACGGCTACTCGGATCCTGATCGAGCAGACATACCCCGAGGACGACGACGAGGCTCACTTCGCGACGCTCCTGCCGGCGTTCACCGACCCCCGCTACCTCACTGTCGACGACAAGCCGCTCTTCTACGTGTTCCGCGGCGAAGACCTCCCGGAGCCGAAGCGATTCGTCGATCGCTGGCAGTTGATGGCCCAGCGAGCGGGCCTACCGGGGCTGTTCCTCGTCGCGGAGACCAACGACCCGCTCGGCCGCGGCACCTACGCCGATCCTGTCGCCGACGGCTTCGATGCTGGTGTCGACCTGCAACTGCCAGCGACGAGAACGACGGCGACCAACATGATGATGCGTGCGCTCCGGCGGCTCGGGCGGCCGGAGATCTACCCGTACGCACGTCACCCGATCGAGCGGCCGCCAGTCGACCCGGAACGGCCGATCTACCCGGCGATCGTTCCCTGCTGGGACAACTCGCCTCGCAGCGGCGCCAACGGCCTGGTGCTCCACCGGAGCACCCCGGAGAAGTTTGGCGTTCACGCCCGGGACGCAATCGAGCGCCTGTCCGCGCTTCGCAGGGGGCGCCGGCTCCTGTTCGTGAAATCATGGAACGAGTGGGCGGAAGGCAACCATCTGGAGCCCGACCAACGATTCGGCCGTCGCTACCTGGAAGTGCTGGCCGAGGCGCTCGGCGTCACACCATGATGGAGCCACGTGAATGGTCTGCCCGGACTAGCGCTCATCGTGGCGGGTCGACGACACACACTGCTCGCGGATCCGTAAGCTGATCTGATGGACCCGGTTGCGTTCCGCAAGACACTGGCGGTGCTCAAGCGCCAGTGGTGGGTCATCCTCCAGGCCATGGTGGTCGTCGGCCTCGCCGCCGGATGGCAGGCCTCCCGCGTCCCGGCGGAGCCGTATCAGGCATCGGCATCGGTGCTGGTCCGCGCAGCCCCCGACGATGGCGATCTGTCGCTGCGCTTTGGCGATTCGACGTCGTACATCAAGGCCCAGCTGAAGATCATGCGTGGTCCGATCGTCACGGCAGCCGTTGCGGAGAAGCTCCCCGGCGTCACCGCCGACGAGCTCGCCGCGATCGACGGCACGAGCGAGCAGTACTCGAGCACGTTCACGATCACTGCGACGAACTACGACGCAGATCGCGCCATCGCCATCGTCAACGCCTATGGCGAGTCGTTCGTCGAGATCCAGAACGAGGCTCGCACCGCGACGCTCACCGAGCGCTCGGCAGACATCGAAGCGCAACTCGCGGCGTCTCAGGAGCGAGTAGCGAGTCTGACCCGGGACATCAACGTCGCGCTCTTCACCAACGCCGATACGTCCGCCCTCGAAGCGCAACGCGACGCCGAGCTTCGCCGATTCCAGGGCTTGTTCGACCAGCAGCAGACGATCCTCACGCAGGAGGCGACTCGGCCAAAGGCGGCCGAGCTCCTCGAATCGGCGACAGCGGCGACACAGCCTCCGGGACCGAACGTACCGATGCGGGCCGCGCTCGGCGCCGTGCTCGGTCTGTTCATCGGCGGTGCACTGGCAGGAGCGCGAGAACTGCTCGACGACAAGATCCGCACGCCCGACGATGCGGCAGAGATCGCCGGCGTCCCGACCATCTCTCAGCTGCCAAAGGCATCTCACGTGCTCGGCACTGCGCTGCCCGTGTTCGATGAGTCCGAGCGCGCACTCGCAGAAGCGTTCCGTTCGCTCCGAACGAGCGTGCGGTTCCTCGGCGCCGAGGAACCTCTCCGCGCCGTCGCAGTCACCAGTCCCGAGCAGGGCGACGGCAAGTCACTCGTCTCCTCCAACCTGGCTGCTGCGTTCGCCATGACCGGCAGCACCACGGTGCTCGTGTCCGGCGATCTGCGGCGGCCCCAACTCGATGCCGCATTCGGGGTGTCGGGTCACCTCGGGCTTGCCGACCTCTTGGTCGACCAGCACCGCTATCTGCCAGCGACGGCCGGCGAGCACGATGCCGCGCGGTTCCCCGTCGTGAAGGCGACTGACTTCCTGTGCGAGACGGAGGTCCCGAACCTCTGGATCCTCCCCTCCGGAACGCCGACACCGAATCCGGCCGAGCTGCTCGGCTCGCCCTATCTCACACAGGTCATCGATGACATCGTGAAGTTCGCAGACATGGTGATCATCGACTGTCCGCCGACTGTGGTCACGGACGGCGTCGTCCTGTCGAAGTTGGTCGACGGTGCGATCGTCGTGACGTCCATGGTCAAGACGCACAAGAGCTCGCTGCGCGCCGCGATCGATCGCCTCACGACTGCTCGGGTGAAGCTCCTGGGCGTGGTCGCCAACCGGGCGACGCAGGACCAGGGCGACGCCTACGGCTACGGCTACTACGAGCAGACGCGCACCTCGTAGGAGCCTCCTCGATCACGACGGACCGTCGAGGAGCGGTCGGAGCACGTCGCCGATGTCGCGCAGCGCGTCCAGGTCGAAACGTCTGACGAGCCGGTAGCACTCGACACGTCCGGCAAGCGGCGCCCATCGCTCGAGCAGCCGCAGACCTGCCATCACGGTGTCGTCAGGCAAGTCGAACGAGCTGCGGGCGAGGAGCTCGAAGCTCGCACCCCCGTCCAGCCGAATGAGCGACGGTGATCCAGTGCCCTCGAGCAACTCCACGACGGCGCGCAACAGCAACGGCTGTTGTGCCGTCGGCAGCGCATTGTCCATCGGGGAGAGCAAGCGCTTCGACGACCAGTACGCCATCGGCGGACCGAGCTGTGGGAGCGAGTCGAACGCGGCATTCGCGGCATCTGTGTACAGCCGGAGGCTCGTGCCGGACGGGACAACGTGATCGACGCCGTGGATCGACAGGACCACTGCCGCATCGTCGCCGAGCAACTGCCATCCTGCCGCGACCAGAGAAGCGGCGAGCGTCGACTTGCCCGCGCCGGATGACCCCACCAGCACGAGCGCGCCCGTACGACCTCCCACCGAGCTTCCGTGCAATACGTGATCGCCTCTGAGCGCCAGATAGCGCGGAAGCACCGCGTCGACCAACTCGTGGGCGAACGTCTGGTCGTCGAGATCGCTCAACAGCTGGTACGCGATCGTGCGGCGCCGCGGCTCCAACCGGAACACGGCATCACCGTCGAACCACAGCGTCGCCCCGTCGGCGTCCAGGGTGATACGTGGCCAGTCCTCGGATCCGATCCAGGCTGCCGGCGGCATCGGTTCGAACCCACCTTCGACGACGACGTCGACGGGTTCGTCGTCGGGCAGCGCGGCCGCCGGGAGGGGGCGATCACAAGCGATCGAACAGCCGAGCACGCGGACCGGCATCGCGGTCAACCCTCGGAAGGATGCACGACCGGCCCGAGCACCGAACGCACGAAGCTCCGCGCGTGGTGCTGGCTGACGAACTGCCCAGGGTGGGCCTCACGCACGAGTCGAGCAAGATCATCGATCGACCGGGTGGCGTCGAGCGAGTCGAGCACGCTGCGCGCTACAGGCACGTGCTCGGTCGGCGAGGGTGTCCACTTGTCGCTGGACCGGATGATCGCCCGCGGACCCGCGAAGCTCCCCTGCAAGGTGTCGTGGGCGAAGCTCGGGCCGCTCGCGCCGTCAGCACGGACGATCCTCCCCCGCCAGGCGACCATGCCATTGCGGGGCGACACGTCGATCGATGCTTCGACGCGGTCGCCCGCGTCGACATCGCTTGCTTCAGCGAATGGATAGAAGTTCTGCCAGCGGTTCATCGGTTGGTCCGCCCACGGGGCATTCGTGAGCGTGACGCTCGGCGACATTCGAGCGACGAACGTGCCGAGCACGCCGCACACCCGGCCCGGTCGTTCGATCGGAAGCTCGACCGAACCACCGAAGTGGCTGTCATGGTCGGCCGTGATCTCCGCAATGACTGCCTCCGGCCCAAGCGCGCACCCAGCGGGCGCGTTCACATGGTGCTCCGTGTTCGCCGCCGCGTCGGCGAAGGGAGTGAAGTCGAGGCCGTCCGGACCACTTCGCCAGTCAGCGACGCGGCGCTCGAGTTGCTCGTCGTCGATGGGCGTCAGGCACAGCCGGAACGAACCGGGGATCAGCACACCACCGGGCTTGAGGAATCGCGCCACGGCATCGGCGTAGTAGCCGAGGATTCCGGCATCGTGGACGAAGCCGCCGATCTGATCGCACACCACCACGTCCACGCGCTCGGGAAGATCGATGCGGGTGCTGAGTCCACGGATGTGCACGATGCGATCGCCCAGCTCCGATCGCCAGGCGACGAGCCGGGACAACTCGAGGATCGGTCCCCCGTCCACGGCGTACACGCGCCGCGCACCCGCTTGGGCAGCCAGAAGCCCGAGAAGGCCGGTTCCTGCTCCCAAGTCGAGCACAACTGAGTCAGGTCGGACAATCTCGCACAGAGCAGACCGATATGCCTCGAGCCTCGTCTTGTCCGTCAGGTAGCCGAGGTGTTCGGCCAACTCCGACGTCGACACAAATCAGCAGGTCCCCGGATTCCGCATGTCTCCCACGTCGCACGCGTTCGGACCGCCAGTGTCCATCCGGCTACCGACGCCACTGGCCAGCGTGAGGGATGCGACCGCTCCAAGGCGTACGAGCGTTGGACTCTCATAGGAAGCGCGCTGGACGTCGGTGGGCATGCGGACAATCGTACACATCGACGTCCCCTTGCGAATGGGCTGTTCGGCTCACGCGACTGACTTCGGGCTCACCCTCGCGGACGCGAGCAGCACCACCACATCCCGGAGTGCACACCGCGGTCCTGCTACGGCTCGGCTTCGCTGAGCCATCTGCCGAAGATGCTGCTCGTCACGAGGCTCCATGGAACCGACAGGTCGCGCCCGCTCGCCCTCGAAAGCGCAAGCTCCTCGCATCGAGCTTGGAACCGCTCGCCATCCACAAGACCTCGGGCTACCAACTGATCTACGCCTGTCGATCGCTGAGGGGTATTCGTCTGCACGGATTGGAGGCTGAACTCCGCCTTGTCGGTCCGAGCTGCGACGCTCGCTGGATAGAGCGAGGCAAATGCCTCCCGCTGCAGCGCCCGCCATCGAGCGTTCCAGCGATGCGTGAGCAGAGGAACGGCGAGGACCGCAGAGACGAGATCCGCATTCGCCAGCGGTGCTCTGAGTTCGAAGGCGGACCGCAAGGACACCGCATCGTTTGCACCGCTGGCTATCAGCGCACCAGGGTTCCAAACATCGTCCATGGCCGCGCGCTCATGAGCTGAGAAGGCAGGCTGCTCCTGCGCAACCTCGCGATGAAGTGCCAAAGCCTTGTCAGTCAGCACCGAGTCTCCGTGAGGATCGAATCCCACGAGCTGCAGATAGCGACGCAGAGCCCATTCAGGCGTTCGACGACGAAGCACTTCGCGCCGCACGCGCGTCACGGCGAGCCTGAGCGAGCGTCGTGAAGTCCACCAGACGTACCGAGGCCACGCGTCCGCGGTGCGAAGGGAGGGATCGAGCGGCAGAGGGCCGCTGTGGAACAGCGCGTCACCTGCGTCGCCGTTGAGCTGGACGCGGACGTCGCTCTCTCGCATCCATCGCATCTGTTGCCTGGCTGCAGGCGATCGAACACCAACGATCCATCTCATCGAGCGTGCCAGTTCAACACGCTCCAGATCAGGCTCGTCAGGAATGGTTGCATCTCTGCCGATCCAAGGCATCGGCCACATCGCGAGGACATCCTGGATGTAGTTCGATTCGTCGCACTCGCGACCGGGGTAGACGTACGAATGCGCGCTGAGCCCACGACTCAGACCAGGTTCTTCGCGACAGAGCTTCGCCGCCATGCCCACAACCGCCGCGGAGTCGAGTCCCCCCGACAAGTCGCAAAGGACCGGCGTCGAGGATCGGAGTGAAGCGCGAACCGAGCGCTCGAAGTACTGATAGATCGTCGGCGCGTAGTCGGAGGGAGGCTGGGTCGCCTTGTCGGTGCAGAGCGAGGGGGTCCAGTACAGATGCTCGGCGGCTCCCTCGCATCGGGCCATCACTGCCGTCGCCGGCAGCGGGCGATGGATGCCGGCGAAGAACGTCCTCAGACGGTCGACGGGCCAGCCGGAGATGTAGTCGACGACCGCCAACTCATCTAGCTCATCAGAGACCCCGGGAAATGGAAGCACCTGCGCCGGTTCGGACGCTGCGACGTACCACTCGGGTCCATCGTGCGTGTAACAACCACGGCGACCCAAGTGATCACGCAGCACGAACAGCGACCGGTCACGTCCATCCCAGATGGCGAGCGTGAACTCGCCGTTGAGCCGTCCGGCCATGCCGGCGCCCCAGGCGAGATAGGCGGCGAGCATCACTTCGGCGTCGGTGTGCACCCTGGCATCCGCACCGAGCCGGTCGCGCAAGCGGCCGCGTAGCTCGTCGATGTTGTTGAGGTGTCCTCGCTTCACGATCCACACGCGACCGGACGGGTCGGCGAGCGGCAGTTGCTCGCCAACCGACTCGGGCGTGTTGGCGAACATGCACTGCACGAGCAGAACGCCTTCCGGCGTCACCACGTGCCTGACGCCGTCGGGCGCCCGATCCCGCGACGCGGCGATCGCTCGTTCGATGAGGTCCGGGCTCGCCGGCGCACCACGCGGGACCGCCGCGATGAAGCCGCCCACGCGCTCAGCCCTGGTGGAGCAGTCCGGTGGTGACCAGATCAGCGATCAAGGCCCGCACGTCGCCCTCGACGGTGCCACGATCGACGTCGTAGCTCTCCGCAACCGCGTCGACGATCGAGCCGAAAGATGCTCCGTCACTGACGAGCGACCAGACCCGTGTGCCGACCTGGCTGAGCGCGAAGTACTCGTCCTGGTGGAGGTCGAGCAGCACCGTCTCGTCACCGACCGACCTCGACAGGACGTGGCTCGGCACGGTGAAGTGCTGTGCGCTCGCATCCGTCGCCATGCGCAGCAGACTACGGGCTGCGCTGCGCCACGCATCGGCGCCCCAGCTCGGATCCGATCGCCGTACGATGCCGCGATGGCCACTCGGAGCGGAGCGGATCAGGCCCGCCGACGAGCGGCGCTGGAGGTGCTGACGACGGATGTCGTCGGCGACCCGGTCGCCGAGCAGGCGACCTGGGCCCTGGTCACGATGCTCTCGACAGGTGCCGCGCAGCCACTCCAGCTCGACCCGCTCGAGCTCGAGCAAGCTCGGGCCTTCGCTGAACGGCATCGCGTGACCGGACTGCTCAGCCGGCTGCTGCCGGGCGAGTCGGGCGGCGGTGTCATCGCACTCGCGGGCGCCATCGAGATCGAACGCCGGCTGCTCGAAGCCGCGGCACTCCTCGGTCGTGCGGGCGTCGCGAACTTGGTGCTGAAGGGCAACGCCACGGCGCACCTCGATCACCGGACGCCCAGCGACCGCGAAGTCGGTGACATCGATCTGCTGGTGCGGGCTCATGACCTGGACTCGGCAATGGCAGCACTCGAGTCAACCGGCTGCACGCGGGCGATCACCCATCCGTTCTCGAGCCCGTCGTTCTTCCACTCGGAGACGTTCGTCCATCCGCAGGGCACCGAGATCGATCTTCACCACCGCCTCAGCCAGCCGAGCAAGGCACCCGTGACGTGCTGGGATCGACCGGACACGTTCAGCCTCGGAGGCGTCACGTTGTCTGCGTTGCCTCGCTCGTGGCGGTTCCTCCATGCCCTCGTCCACCAGATGATGAACCCTCCCCCATCGACGCGGGCCGTGAACGGCCTCACCGACCTCGTCGTCATGTGGACAGCCGGCGTGGACGTCGCAGAAGTGCGAGCTGCGGCGGCCGAGATCAAGGCCTCCCACATCGCCGAGCGCGGCATGGCGCGGCTCGCCGACCTGCTCGGCGTAGCCCGGCCGGCCGCGCCCGCACGTGATTCCAGCGGTTGGGCCGAGCGACGCCTGGCCGAGGCGCTCGACAGCGACCGGCCGACACCGGGGTACCTGGCCCTTGCGGCGAACCTCGCCGTGCAGCCGATCCGCCGCTGGCCTCGCTACGTCGGCGATCTTCTCTGGCCGTCGGCGGCGTACCGCGAGCAGCAAGGAACCACACCCCGCAGTCAACTCCGCCACGTCGTGAACGAAGCCCTCGGCCGCTGACGATGCATCGCGCGGCGCAGGCGTCGATCAGACGAGTCGCGAACGCACGAGGTCGACGTACTGCTGCGCGGTGGCGTGGATGTCGTAGCGATCCCGGCGAGCGAGGCCGGCCTGCTCGAACCGCTGTCGGGACTCGGTGTCGGTGAGCAATCGGACGATCTCCGCTCCCAGGTGATCGTCGGCGGCCAGCACACCCGCCGCGCCGTCCTCGAGCACTTCACGGGCTCCACGGTTCGGTGTCGCCACGACCGCAGTACCGCTCACCATCGCCTCGACGTAGGGCACGCCGAACCCCTCGTACGAGCTCGGCAGGCAGAACACCCAGGCCCGGCGGTATCGGTCGGCGAGCTCCTCGTCACTCAGCCGCCCGAGCACTTCGATCCCGGGCGCCTCGGGCGCGTCATCGCACACCATCCACAACTGTGCATCGGGAACCCGGGGTAGCACGTGCGTTCGGAACACCTCGTGGAGCAGCGCACCGCGCTTGCGCCGGTGGAACGTGCCGACGAAGAGCACCGTAGGTCGTTGCTCCTTCGGGACCGAGGGGTCCGGGTGGAACCGTCCGGTGTCGACACCGTTGGGGATGACCCGGTGCCTCCAGGGGAAGAACCGCAGAGCCGTCTTCGAGACCCCGACGACGTCGGGCGTGCGGACGGCCGCTGCAAGCTCCGTCACGCCGAGCAGGAACATGCGTGCCTTCTCGCGCAGCCTCGGGATGTAACGAAGCTCGTCGAAGCACGAACCGTGCAGGGTCCGGATGTGCGCCGGCACCGCACTGCGTCGCACGAAGTGATCGTCGCCTTGTGCCAGCAGGCCGTCGAACCCCGACAGGTCCAGACGGCGAATGGCCCAGCCCCACCGGAACGTGCGCATCGAGCCGCTCAGTTCGACCAGATGGTGCCGGTACGACGCATCGCTCGGCGCGCGGCACGGGCTGAACATCGTGACGTCGTGGCCGAGGTCGATGAGCGCGTTCGCCAGCCGGTGCGCCATCCAGCCGGCACCGATCTTGCTCTCCGACGGAAGGTAGTAGCTCGTCACGGCAAGCCGCAGCGGCGTTGTCATCGGGGTCCCTTGGCCAGCCGTCGGTAGACGCGCTCGACCTCCTGCCCGATCCGCTCCGCGCTGTAGTGCCCTGCGGTATCGCGCCCCGCAGCCGCCAACCGTGTCCGCAGCGCCGGGTCGCCAGCCAGCCGTCGCAGCGCATCCGCAAGTGCCGTGACATCGCCCGGCGGAACGAGCAGTCCGTCGATCTCGTGATGAACGATCTCGGCCGGTCCACCGGCTGCCGACGCGATGACCCCCTTCTGCGCTGCCATCGCCTCCACCACCACTTGCCCGAAGGGTTCGGGGATGACCGATGCGTGGACGACGATCTCCATGCTGGCGAGCTGCGCCGAAACATCGTCGACATGACCGGTCAGCTCGACGCGGCCCTGCAGGCCGAGCTCGTCGATCAGGGCCCTCAGCGATGCCTCGTACTCGTCCTCGCCGAAGAGCGCACCGCCGACGACGACCGCGCGCTCCGGTCCGCTTGGGAAAGCAGCCGCGAACGCGCGCAGGAACACGTCCTGCCCTTTCCACGGCGCCAATCGACCGATCATCCCGACGACGAGCTCATCGCTCCGCGTGTCCACGATGGTCACGGGCTCGACGGGGTCGTTGACCACAGGGCTCGGCATCACAGCGATCACGCGCCTGGTCGCGCCGAGCGTCTTCTGGGTCGCGGTGGAGTTGGTGACGATCGCGTCCGGCACGACGTGCGCGAGGCCGCGGACGGCCATGACCGCGAACCACGGCAGGTAGTCCGGCGCAATCCGGTCGCGGATGTGCCAGACGACTGGCCGGTTGGCGAGTCGCGCCGCGATCCCACCGTAGATGGCCGCCTTCAACGTGTTCGTGTGCACGACATCGGGCTCGAGCTCGCGCAGCCGGCGCGACAACGTGCTCGTGTACCGGACAGCTGACGTGATCGCGGTCAACGGCAACCTGCCCGGTACGACGGACCCGCGCTTCACCGATCGAGCCCGCTCGTCGATCGGCAGGATCTCGACGGTCGCACCGGCGGCGCGCAGCCGCTCGACGATCGGTCCCTCCTCGCCGAGCACGACGTGCGCATCGACGTGCCGCAATCCCGGCAGCAACCGCGCCAGGGCGAGCTCTCCGCCCGATGCGACCGCCGTATGGCCGATGAACGCGATCTTGAACCGTCGGGTCGGAGCGATCGCCGCCTCGCTGCCGTCGAGGACCGACGCGAACTGCAGTGCTCGCTGCCTCCACGACGGCACCTCGATCGCCTCTCTCGGTTGATCGGGCTCGTCGAGCAGCGCTCGAAGCCGAGCGACGAACTCGGAGCGATCGGAGATGATCGCGCCTTCGAGGTCACGGAAGCCGGCCACGGGAGTGGCGAGCGTCGGCCGTCCAGCAGCGAGGCACTCGTAGGCCTTGATCGGATCGAGGCTCTCGGTGAACGGCGAGACGCGATGCGGCACGATCAACACGTCCGCGTGCTGCATGTATGCCGGCACCCCCTCATATGGACGGACGCCCAGGAGGTGCACGTTCGGCAGCGACCTGAGGGTGGTGCTCGACGCTCTGGAGAACGAGTTCGGCCCCACCAGGACGACGTTGAGCTCGGGGAGCTCGACGGCGATCTGCGTGACGAGCTCGACGTCGACTCGGTCCTCGTGCAACGACCCGACGTAGACAGCAGTACGGCCGGCGGGTAGATCGGCGGGTCGATCCTGGGGAGCCCTCATGTGGTCGGCGTCGACGGCGTTCGGCACCAGATGCACGGCTCGGGTCGTCGAACGACGCTGTTCGAGCTCCGGGGAGCAGACCACGACCTCATCCGCTGCGGCGATCAGGTCGCGCTCACGCGCCTCGAGCCGTCGGCGCTGCCTCGACGGCATCGACGCGTCCAGCCAGTCGTCCGTGATGTCGTACACCGTCCGCCAGGTCGATGTACGCACGAGTGGCAGGTAGGCGTTGTCGTTGACCCACAGCACGGGATCTTCGAAGCCGATCCTGTGTGCGAGCCGGCGGACTTGTTCGGACAGTGACTGGTCGACCCACGGCCACACGGACCGCGGCAGCAGCTTGTGGGGTCTGAACACGAGCACGCGGGGTTGGCCGGGCAGCCGGCGCACCGATCGACGTCCGAGGGCCGGCACTCGCCGCGTCCGCACCAGCTCGTGCAGGGGGTCGAACGCGGGTTCCACCCACAGGACGCGGACCTCGGGCTGCAGTCGCAACAACTCGCGAACGAGAAACTGATTCCGTCGCCACACCTCGTCCCATGGTTCGAGCGAGAGCAGGATGAGCTGTGGGGTGCGGGACGAAGGCTTCAGGGACGGCACGGAGAGGGGGTAGCGGATCAGCGATCTGGCGGTACGGCGGATCTGCGCCGACCGCACCGCAGCGCGTCCCGCACCCCCGGCGCGGGCGCGGAGCAACGGGTAGCGAAGCGCGGCTGCGGTGAGCCCGGCCAGGCGATAGGACAGCAGGGAGAGCCGGCCGCCATGGTCGAACACGAACCGATCAGATCCGCGAGTGAAGTGCTCCGCGACGAGCTGGCTCGTTTCGCGTCCGGAGGCGCCTCCCTCGTGCTCGACGACTGCATCTTCGGCCAGGACCACCTGCCCGCCGGCATCTTCCACGCGACGGCACAGGTCGGCTTCCTCGCCGTACAGCCAGTAGCGCTCGTCGAAGCCGCCGACGGCGTCGAACGAGGCGCGTCGGACCAGCAAGCAGGCTCCGACGACGAAGCCGCCACGGTCCGGACTGGCGCCGAACCGGTGGAGGCCGAACGCTTCTGCCCACATGCCTCTTGCTGTCGGGTACGGCCACCGGGAGCGTTGGGCTGTGCCGTCAGGGTTGACCAGACGAGCGCCCACGATCGCAACTTCGGGATCGGCCAATCGGAGCGTCAGCGCGTCGAGTGCACCCTCCCGCAAGCGCGCATCCGGATTGAGGAAGAGGATCGCTTCACCGCTTCCGAGGCGCGCACCCTGGTTGGCGGCCGCGGCGAAGCCGCGGTTGTCGTCGTTCTCGACGACACGGCAACCCGCCGAACGTGCGATGCCGGCGGAGCCGTCGCCTGAGGCGTTGTCGATCACGATGATGTCGACGTCGTCGCTCCGAGGAACGGATCGGATGCAGGCGCGGATGCTGTCCGCCGACCGGTAGCCGACGATCACGACGTCGACCTTCACGTCGACACCGCCGCGTAGAGCTCGGCCTGCGCGCTGGCAACGGCGTCCCACGAGTAACGGCGTGCCCTGGCCACACCGGCCGCACGCAGCTTCGACGCGACCAGCGGCTGCGCGACGATCGATCCGATCGCGGCTGCCCAGGCAGCAACGTCGTGCTCAGGGACGACGATCCCGGCGTCGCCGACGACCTCCGGCAGCGAGCCGCTGTCGGAGACGACGACCGGCACGCCGGATGCCATCGCTTCGACGGCAACCCTGCCGAACTGCTCGATCCACCGTGGTGTCGTCTGCGAGGGCACCACGACGGCATCGAGATCCCGGTACGCATCAGGGAGCGCGCCGTGCTCGCAGAAGCCGAAGAACCTCACCCTCGCGCCGAGTCCGAGTTGGTCGACGATGTCCCGGAGCTCCGCCTCGTACGGGCCCGAGCCGTGCAGGTGCAGCTCGACGTGCTCCGGCAACGACGAGAGCGCCCGGACCACCACGTGAATGCCCTTGCGCTGCTCGAGCCGACCGACGTAGCCGACGCGGAACCCGGGGTCGGCCGTGTGCTCGCGTCGGCCGTCGGGACGCGGCGAGAACCGTTCGACATCGACCCCTAACCCGATCACGCTGACCTCACCAGCGAAGCCCTTCCGCTGGAAGATGTCGGCCGCCGCCTCGTTGCAGCAGTACGTGCCGGCTGCGCTTCGCAACGCTCGACGCTCGATCCATCGGAACGGGATCGGGAAGCGCTTCTCGATGTTCTGCGCGCCGTAGAACAGCAACTTCGAGCGACCCGCTGCGAGCCGGCGCAACAGCAGGAGCTCGGCCGCTGCGAGGCTGGCTGGCTCCTCGTGGACGTCGAGGATGTCAACCTCGCTGGCTCGCAGCACGCGCCAGATCGGGCGCGGGTCGTACAGAAAGACGTACGGGTGACGCCCGATCGTCCGGGCCGCAACGACGAACGCGTCGTCGCCGACGTTCAACCGAACGGGAGAGCCACCCTCGTTCCACCGCAGCGGGCTGACAAGGGTGAGGTCGTGGCCGAGGGCCTGGAGCCGGCGATCACGTTCCCGCCACGCCGAGACGACCGCCGAGTGATACACGCGCACGACCCTCACGGACGGGCCTGCACGAGCTCGTCGAGCCGCGACATCAGCCGATCCCACTCGAGGTGGGCGACGCTCTCGGGACCGGCGGCGCCAAGACGCTCCCTCAGCGCAGGATCCGAGAGCTGATGCAGCAGCGCGGCGAGCTCATCAGCGTCACCAGGGTCGCGCTGCAACAGGCCGTTCACCCCGGCAGTGATCAGGTCTCCGGCACCGGGCACGGTCGTGGTGACCACCGGGAGACCTGACGCGAGCGCCTCCACGATCGTGAGCGCGAACGCCTCGTACTGCGTCGGCAGCACGAGTGCATCAGCCGCGGCATGGGCGAGCCCGATGTCGAGCGAGCCGTGATGATGCACGCGCTGCTCGAGACCGAGCTGCGAGATGCGGGCGTCGTACGGATCGATCGGAGCCCGCCCGACGACGTGGATCTCGAACGCGGGGTCACCCGTCCTGGCCACGGCCTCCAACAGGCAGTCGAAACCCTTGCGGTGCAGCTCGTTGGCGACGAACAGCAGCACGATCGTGCCCTCGGCGACGCCCCACGCCGCTCGCTGCTGCCGCCTGTCGGCCAGACGGCGAGACGGGGAGCACTGCGACCCCGAGAAGCCA
Organism: Acidimicrobiia bacterium; assembly: GCA_050248955.1. GTDB lineage: Bacteria > Actinomycetota > Acidimicrobiia > Acidimicrobiales > Ilumatobacteraceae > JBFWRK01. Next base: position 383,821 of record JBFWRK010000001.1, on the reverse strand, counting down.
TTGGGGATCACTTCCGTCCGATCGAGCGGCACGTCGTAGAGCTCCCGCAGGTCGAGTGCGACCGCCTCGGACACAGCCGCGACACGTCGGCGTCGCGCTGTCCGGAAGTAGGACCGCTCCAGGCCGAGCAGCACGACGTGGCGAACGAGGAGGTAGCGCAACGCGTTTGGCACGCGCACACCGTGCACCGTCACCGGTCGTCCGAAGCGCAGCCAGGATCGATGGACGCTGTTGACCACGCACACGTCGCCGGGTGGGCAGTTCGCGCCGAACGACACCACGACGTCATTGTCCTGAAACGTCGACGAGATGGCGCGTCTCGCCGTGTGCCGGAACCACAGCGGCGCAGTCGCGCGCCCGCCACGTCGACGGACCGCGACATGTTCAACGCCCGGGATCGCGGGGTCGATCGTGTGGCCGACGAACACGACTGGCCCTCGCGATGCCAAGTGACGAAGTGCTTGCCACGTGATCTGCTCGACACCGCCCCGATGGTGGGCGTGCGGGAAGACGAGGATCGGTCGGCGTCTCAACGACGCCGTCCGCCGTGGCGCGCCTGCTGCGCAATCGCCAGCCGGTACGCGTCTTCGAGCGCCCGGCCATGCGCCGCGAGTGAGAACCGCTCTTGTTGGCGATGCCGGAGCTCGCTGCCCAGTTGGGCACGCAGGTGCTCGTTCGACACGAGCTCGCGCATGCGTCGTGCTGCGTCACCTGCATCGCCCGGCCCGAAGAACAACTCCGGATGATCGGAGCCGATCAGCTCGCGGTGCGCCCCACTGTCCGCGGCGAGCACAGGCAGGCCGACCGCCATCGCCTCGAGCACCGACAGGCCGAAGTGCTCGTTACGAGGCGGAGCGAGCTGGAGGACAGCCGTGGCCCGCAGCGCATCGACATCATCGACGCGGCCGAGAAAGCGCACGGACGGCGCGCTGCCGCCCCCCTTCGCGAGCGCTTCGAGCTGTGCCCGCTCCGAACCGTCGCCGGCGACCACGAGCTCCCACCCCTCATCACCCAAGCCCGAACGCTCCCACGCTCGCAGCGCGAACGCGGTGTCCTTCTCTGGCTCGAGGCGTTGGATGATGGCGATGCGCCGGCTCTGACCCGAGATCGCGGGCCGATCATCGATGCCGTGGTACACGACGTGGGTGCTGCCAACGGTATCCGCGACGAACTGCGAGATCGCGAGGTCGGTGTGCCGCACACGATCGATCAACACGGCGGCGAGCCGGCCGGGGAGACTGCGACCCCGGCGTTGCGCGAAGTGGCGTGTCATGACCAAGGCCCCGCCATTCACATGCCGAGAGACGATTGCGGCACACTCCGCAGCGGTCATGTGCGCATGCACGATGTCGGCTCGGCCGAGCCGGCGGAGCTCACGTACGACGTCGCGGAACGAGGCTGCCGCCGACCAGCTGACGCCGAGCTCCGAAAGCACGGCGGTCATCTGCTCGCGCTCTCCGCCCACGACGGACACGTCGTGACCTCGTTCGACCAGCGCCCGCGTCGACAGCAGCATCGACCGCTCCACGCCGGCAAACGCATCCGACCTCACGGCGTGCACGATTCGAAGTTCCGAGCCGGCCGCCATCGAGGGCAAATTACCGCAGCAATGCCGAAAGCGGCTGTCGACGGTTGGCGCCGGCTGCGCGCCAGTAGGGTTGCCGCGTGGCGATGACGGCGTTCCCACGGCGGCGCATGCGGACGTCGCTGAACGGTGGCGTCCTCATCGCGTTCGTCGTGGTCCAAGCGGCGATCGGACTGCTCGCGGCACGAGATCCGTCGCTTGCTCTGGGAGCGACGATCGTGCTCGTCGGCGCGGTCCTCTCGCTGATCAGTCCGCTCGGCGTCGCCGTGGTCGCGTTCCCCGCTGTGCTCGCGACACGTCGCCTCGGCGGGGGTGGCATCGACCTGAGCTACGCCGATGCCGTCCTGATCGCCTCGACCGCTCTCGCGCTCCCGTACGTGCCATGGCGATCACGAGCGTTGCGAAACGTGCTCGTGGCACTCGCTGCGTACCTCGTCGTCCTCTCGATCACGATCATCGTCCACCCGTCCGTGACCGCCGTCGTCGAGCTGCTCCACCGAATGGAACTGGTGGGCGGCGCCGTGGTCGTCGGCGCTGCGATCTCTGCCGGCGGCAAGACCCGGATCGCGCTCCAGTTGCTGATCGGCGCCTGTGCCGTCTTGGCGATCGCCGCGGTCGCCGACTCGCTCTCGAACGGCTTCGAACCCGCCTACCCGTTCAACGTGAACAAGAACGCCGCGGGATTCTTCCTCACGTGCGCCCTGCTCTTGCTCGTCGTCGCGCCGCGGCAGGTCGCGCTTCCGAGACCCGTCATCCTGCCGGCCGAGGGCCTGCTGCTCGCCGGCTTGGTGGCGTGCCAGAGCCGGGCCTCAGCCGCCACGTTCGTCGGCGTGCTCTTCATCGCCAGCTTCCGCCGCGGTGGATCTCGCGCGTTCGTTCCGATCCTCGGAACTGCGGCCGTCGTGGCGATGATCTGGAGCACCTCCCAGGACTTGTCAGACCGCACGGACAACGCACGATTCAACAGCCTCAACACCAGGATCGAGAGCTACGACCGATCGTTCGAGCTCTGGAAGACGAATCCGATCTTCGGCGTCGGCGTGCGCTTCTTCCGCGACCCCACGCTGAACGCCTCCGAACCCCACAACTTGATCATCTCGTCGCTGGGCGAGTCCGGCCTGGTGGGCACCATCGGCTTCGTGGCGCTCAACGTCGCGATGGTTGCGCAGTTCCGCCGTCGGCACGATCCGCTCGGACGTGCGGCGCTCTACCTCACCATCGCGCACGCGGTCGATTCGATGGCCGGCATCTTCTGGGTGGCGGGCACTGGCACACTGCCGTGGTTGGTGATCGGGCTCGCCGTGGGCATCGATCACACGGGTCAGGGCGACGGGACCGAGGAGCCGGCTCGATCTCAGCGAGCCGCGAGGCGGTCGACGACGAGGTCCTGGAGCGGCGCTGGTGGTGCGCTGTCCCAGATCACCGGCCACGTCGAACCCGCGTCGACCTCGGCAGTGGAGACATCGATGAGCCAGCGGTAACGATCGTCGCCGAGATCGGGTTCGCCGATCGCCATCCGGTAGTAGTCGAGATCGAGGTGCATGACGAGCGTGGTGCCACCGGCGCCGGAGCGGAGCACTGCCAGCAGGAGAGCGGTCTCACGAGGACCCAGTCCGGTCGGCACACCGGCGACGACGAGGAACCGGCCCCCTGGCGAGGGCGGCTGCGCCACGAGCTGTTCGAGCTGGGTCGGCACGTCGACACCGCGCACGACACGCGTGAACAAGCGGTGGTCTGCCGACGTACCAGTGGGATCCACCAGAACGAGCTCCGAGCGCCCCGCGCTGAGCGCGGCGATCCGGGTGACGGTGGAGAGCCACAGGGCGCGTGCTGTCTCGCGTTGACGATCGGTCTGGTTCACGATGACGATCGCACGACCGACGACGAGCGGCACGACACACGGAACGCCGAGCGAATCACCCTCCGCGCTCTCGCGCACCGCTCCTACTCGGACCTCCGTGATGCGTTCCTGCTGGTTCGGCCGCCAGAGAACCCACCGATCGAGCTCCATCGGCGCCAGTGCCGGTACGGGGCCATCGACGGCCGTGTGCGCGAGCTTCCGGCGATTCTCCATCAACGCCGCGACAACCGCTGCTCGCTCGCTCGCGATGACGGGCTGACCTACACGACCGAGCTCCTTGATCTCGTCGCGCACGAGCTCGAGCCGCGCTCGTCCGGCCGCAATTGCCGTGCTGTGACGGCGTTGCCGGCGGGTTCGGGATCGGATGGCGACCACGGTCAACGAACCACCAGGAATCCCGCGACGCATGCTGCGACCAGCACGACGACGACGACGAGGCCGACGAGCCATCGCCTCGTCGACTTGCGCTCGAGCGCTTGGAGCTCCAGCTCACGGCTGCTGATGTCGGCGGTCAACCGCTTCATCTCCTCGGAGAGCCGCTGGATCTCGCTCTCGAGCAAGGTCGACGACGCCAGTCGCACCGGCGGTGCACCCGTGAAGGGACGGGGACCGGTGGTCAGACCACCGACGCGCTGCACGACCCGAGCGAGCCGCTCGCTCTCTGCGTCGAGCTCACCGAGTTGCCGCGACAGTTCAGCGCGCTCGGCGAGCAGAGCACGGATCTCCGTCGTACCGCTGGACGACAAGACGCACCCACTCGAGCCCGTGACATCATGTGCCGGCAGTGCGATCAGCCCGGCATCGGGAGGCGCAGGCGGCGGCGACGGTCGCGGTGGCGGTGACGCTGACGGCGGTGGTGGCGGTGGCGGCGGGACCGGAGGACGGCCGCCGGGCAGTGGCGGAGCCGCGGCACTGCTGCTCGGCGGTGGCATGAGCCGTATCGGTGGCGGCTCGGCACCACGCGGCGGTGGCATCGGGCCGCCCCCTGGCGGCGCGAGGCCCCTGCCGGTCGTCGGAGACCGTTCGATCACTGGTTGGTCGTGCGCTGGCATGTCCACGGCCCGGTCATCCTTGCACGGGCACGCTGAGCAGTAACGGCGCGCCCCGCTCACCCGACCAAGGACGGAAGCAGCTCACCGATGGAGCCGATGAGCACCGCGTCGGCATGACGGTCCATGCTCGTGCTCTCGCCGTTGACGATGACGACGCGGGCACCGCTGACCTTCGCTCGCGGCACGACGCTCGCCGCCGGATGCACCTGCAACGTCGAGCCGATCGCCAGCACGAGGTCGCTCTCGGACGCCGCTTTCATTGCACGATCGATCACCTCGGGTACGAGCGTCTGGCCGAAGCTGATCGTGTCGCTCTTGAGGATCCCGCCGCACACGAGACACGCGGGATCATCCTCACCAGCCCGCACACGAGCCAGCGTCTGCTGCATGGGCAATCTGTCGCCGCAGCTCCAGCAGATCGACCACCGAAGGGTTCCATGGATCTCGATGACCTTGTCCTCGGTGTTCCCGGCGCGCTGGTGCAATCCGTCGACGTTCTGGGTGATCACTGCGTGAAGCTGCCCACGCCGTTCCAGCTCCACGATGGCTCGATGCCCCTCGTTCGGCTCGGCATCCCAGGCCGGCGACGTGAGGCGGTTCCGCCAAGCCGCTCGTCGGACCTCGCCATCGGCCAGGTAGTGCTGCAACGTCGAGGCCTTCTCAGCGGCCGGGTTCTTGGTCCAGAGCCCGTTCGGTCCACGGAAGTCCGGGATCCCCGAGTCGGTCGAGATGCCGGCCCCGGTGAGGACGACGATCCGTCGTGCATCGGCGATCCAACCCTGCACCGCTCGGATGTCTGCTGCGTCCATTCCCGTCACCTCCGACCGGCTCTGCCGAACGATCGCTCCGCGTGCAATGACGTCACGACCGGCGAGCTCGGAGCCACACGGTGTTCCCTTCGTCCGCCGGTCGCCGACGGTCGAGCGCGGCGGCGAGATCGGTGAACGGAACTGTGAGCAGCCGTGCTGGTCCGAATCGCTCGAGCCGGTGATAGAGCGAGAACGCCCTGACTCCCCATGTCCGCACCCACGTCTGCACCTCCACGACATCGAAGCCGGCACCGGTGACCAGTTCGGCAAGGCGCTCAGGTGCGTACCCCATTCGGACGTGTCCGGGGTTGATCCGCCACGCTTCATCGTCCGGCACGCGCTCGATCGCTCCGTCGGCACGGCGCCACCGATCCCGAGGAACATGGATGATCAACGATCCGCCCGGCCGGATCGCCCGATGGAACTGGCTCAGCACCGCAGCGTCGTCGGTGATGTGTTCCAACACGTCGAAGGCCACGATCAGGTCGGTGGATTCCGGCGGCAGGTCTTCGAAGGTCCCGACACGGAAGCTGACCCGTCCGTTGTAGCGCCGGGGGCGCGCGGCCTCGCACGCCGCCATCGCGGTCCGGTCGATGTCGATCGCCGTCACGGTTGCCTCCGGGTATCGATCGGCGAGCCAGTAGACGAAGGTGGCGTCTTCCGCCCCGGCGTCGACGATCGATCGGACCTGGAGGTCTGCGGCGCGCAACGCGTGGGACACCGAACGGAGCTTGAGTCGCTTGCCCACGTATGGCTCGCCGATGGTCCGCCTGAGCCCCTGCTTGAGGCGCTGTTTCATCACCGGGCGCTGCATCAGGCCTTCATTCGTCGTGAGTCAGCGGGTCGAAGAGGCGCGAAGGGTAGTCGAGACACGGTCGCGATACGGTCGCAGCTCCCCGGTGCCTCCGGCCGGGAACGGCAGGGATGATCGTGACACGTACGACATCGAGATCGAAGCTGAGTGCAGACCGCTTGCATCAGCTGCTCCTGGTGCCGTTCGACCTCGCACCGGCGTCGGCACTGGCAGCCCTCGACGGCTCCGGAGCAGTCGAGTGGGAGCAGTTGATCCGCGCCGCCGACGCGCATCGCGTGCTACCCGCGCTCTTCACGTCGCCCATCGCCCAGCTGGCACCACCCGATGTGCACAGCCGTCTCGAAGCGGCGTACTACACGGGCCTGACCCGCCATCTGGAGGCCATCGATGCGCTCGACCGCATGGCGGCCGGCTTTCGGCAATCGGGGATCCGCTGGGCAGTCGTCAAAGGACCCGTCCTCGCCGAGACCGTGTACCCGCGGTTCGATCTCCGCTGGTACAGCGATGTCGACGTGCTCGTGCACCCCGACGACTTCGGATCCGCAGCCGAGCTGCTCGAGCAGCAGGGCGGTCGAGTTGCGGAACGCAACTGGTCGCAGATGACCGCCGAAGAGCGGGGTGAGCTGAGCGTCACGTTCCCGACCGGCCCAGCCGTCGATCTGCACTGGCACGTGCTGTTCGACGCGCGGCAGCGGCGGCACCTGCGATCGGACACACCCGCGTTGCTGGCACGTACCACCGAGACCATGCTCGGCCGGACCGCGGTTCCGGCACTCGATCCCATCGACCAGCTCGTCCATCTGTTCGTCCACGCATGCCTCTCAGGCGGACACGTCTTGCGATGGAGCATCGATCTGTGGTTCGCGAGTCTGCGTCTCGATGTCGGCGACGATGGAACCCGGCGCCAGCTCGTGGGGGCTGTGCGCGACGCCCGCGCCGAGCTCCTCGCTTCAGTGATGTGCGAGCGGGCCGAACGCCTCGTCGGCCGCCCCCTCGTCGTGGCTCCGCTGCTGGACCGGCCAACGCGGCCGTGGGCTGCATTGGTCAATGCGATCGACCGGCTCCGGCCGCCGGAACGGTGGACCGGCGGGACCGGCAGTGGTCGCCTGCTCGTGGGCGCCACGCGGCCGACGAGCTTGACGAGCTTCGTCGCGCTGGCGTCGTCCGCGCTCACCGCCTCCCGGGAGCTGACGGCCAACCCGAATCACCCTTGGCGACGTCAGCGACGCGCGGCCTCGCTCCCGGAACCATCGGTGCTCCGCGAAGATGCGACCCCCGGCGCCCGCGAGCGCTACTTCGAACGTGTCGCCGACCTCGGCGGATGAACCGACGCTCAGGTCGGCGATGAGGTCGTGATGAGCTCGTGCTTGCGAAGCATGTCGATGAACTCGAGAGCGTCGCGCTCCGCAACCTCGGCGTCGACCGAGAACACCTCGGTGAGCGCGTCGACGAGCTGACCCATCGTGGCCCCGTCGGCGAGGAGCTCCCAGATGGCGCTGCCGGTCGCGTTCACGGAGAGGTACTCGGAGCGCTCGAGGTCGAGCACCACGAGCGCATCGTCGAGGCGACGCCACGAGAGCCGCGAGGGCCGAAGTCTCAAGATCTCCGCCGCAGTATCCACCGTCAGTGCTGGTTAGTGCGCCTATTGCGGGATGTCACTAGGTCATACGGCCCATTGCTGGCCACCACGCAGGGGAGGACGATGACCACATGGCAGGGCGGAAACCATATTCACCACCAGTGATCGCGTCGATCGGTTCGGTGGCTCGCTTGACGATGTCGAACCACAAGAGCGCGGCGAACGACGACCAGAACTGTCAGCCGAACGTCAACGACGGTTCCAACAACCCCTGCGTCACGGCGCCCTTGGCCTGACACGGACGTTGGTGCCGGTCGCGCTCGATCAGTTCCTCGCGCCGACAGACGACGAGGTTCTGTTCGGCTATCCGCTGCGTGATCGGCGTCCGACCGCCCTGCCTCATCGCCGTGAGCGCGATCCCGCTGCTGCGCTCATCGATGTTGTGGCCACCCTCCTCGACTCCTCCGATCCGACGCTCGTCGAGTTCTCCGGGGGGATCGACTCCTCGCTCGTCCTGAGTGCGGCGACCGTTGCCGCGCGCCGCGCCGGCCGGCCTGATCCGGTGCCGGTCACGTATCGCTACACCGATGCTCCGGCGACCGACGAAGCAGCGTTCCAAGAGGTGGTCGTTCGATCCTTGAACCTGCGCGAGTGGCGCGTCTTCCAGCTCACCGACGAGCACGATGTCGTCGGCCCGAACGCGCTCGAGCTGCTGTCCGAGATCGGACCGATCCTGCCCGGCGTGCTCGCCGGCAAGGCATGGAGCCTGGCGCAGCTGCGCGGTCGATCGATGCTGAACGGCGAGGGAGGTGACGCTGTGCTGGGCAGCCGGAGGATCACGAGCTCGCGGGTCTTCCTGCGTCATCTCCGTCACGGCGAGCTGCGTCCCGCCGTACGCAGAGGGCGATCGCTCCTGCGCGACCTCGGCCCCCGGCCAGTTCGCACTCGCCTCATCGCTGCGGACATTCGCCGCCAGTACGGGCCGCCGTGGCTCGACGAAGCGCTGCGCCGCGACCTGTCGCTCCTCTCCAGCCCGGAGGACGCGGCCGAGCCGCTCGACCCGCGCCGGTACTTCGAGTACTACCTCTCACTGCCCGGCGTCTGGGTCCCGCAGCACAACGCCCGGCTCGTGCGGGCACACTTCGGCGTGACGTTGCACAGCCCGTTGCTCCACCCGGACTTCGTCGCCGTTCTCGCTGCGACCGTGCCTCGGTCTCGCTGGATCAACCGGAGCGAGCTCATCGCTCGCTACTTCACTTCGTTGCTCCCAGCCGAGATCATCGAACGACGGTCGAAGGCGGAGTTCTCCGACGCCTACTTCGCCGCCCATACCCGTCGATTCGGCCGGGTATGGGACGGTCGCGGCGTCCCGGATCGCGTCGACGCACGATGGTTGAAGGAGCACTGGTCCTCCGCAGACCGAATCCACGGTGGTTCGACGATCTTGCTCCAGCGTGCCGCGCTCACCGCGGCGAGCGGAGATCGCTCGTGAGCACGTCGGCGCTGACATCGGTGCGGTTGCACGGATGGTCGGTGGCGACGGAGCTGCCGATCGTCGCGGCGCGCTCGGACAGTCCGGCTGACATCACCATGCGGCTCGATCCGGCGGAGCTCGACCGATCCCGCTCGTACGGCCGGACCGTGCTCGATCAGCGACCGACCTGGGACTCCCGACTCGTGCGAGCCGGTGACGGATTTCGGTATCGAGTCGACGACGACTACGAGGTTGCGATCAACTCGGCAGTGGACGATCTCACCGTGGCGGTTGGCGCCGGAAGACCGCTCGACGCACTCGGACTCGTCCTTGCCGGCGGGGTCCTCGCGATCGCTTCGACGCTTCGCGGCCGGTCGTGCCTCCACGCCACCACCGTTGCGATCGGGGATCGTGCCATCGCCGTCATCGGCCCGGTCGGCGCCGGGAAGACGACGACGGCCGGTCTGCTCATGTCCGTCGGCGCCACGCTGATCGGTGAGGACGTGCTTGCACCGATGGTGGCGGACGGCGTGATCGTTGCGCCACGCGGGCTGCTCGAGCTCCGGCTCCGTGAGAGCGCCGCCGCGCTCTCCGAGGACATACCGGCGGATCGGGTGCGCAAGACGGTCGACGGGCGGTTCGGCGTGGTCCCAGCACGCGTCAGCCAGCACGATCGCACGCCGATCGCCTGCTTCGTTCGACCCCGACTCGTCGCCGGCACGGTCGGCGTAACGGTTCGCGAGCTCTCCGCTGGAGAAGCGTTCCGGGAGCTGACGGCGAGCCCACGCCTGGAGGGTTGGCGCGATGCGGCGATCGTCGAGCAGGAGTTCGATCTCGTCGCCCGCCTGGCGAACGCCGTCCCCGTGATCGAGGTGACGGTCGCCGGAACTGATTCGTTGAGCCGGGCGTCTGCCTATTCCGTTCGAGAGGCGATCGAGCCGTACCTCGGCACCGGGATATCGTCCGACCGTGCCTCGTGATGTCCGGCGGCTTCGACGTGCCCTCGGCATCGGAATCGGGCTGCAGTGGCGGGCAGCGAAGCGCGACACCCTGCTCGTCGTCTCGATGCAGGTCGTCGACGCGATGGTGCTGGGCACGCAGCTGCTCTTCATCCGGCGCATCCTCGAGCTGCTGAGCCGGGTCGACCGACCTGGCTTCTCCACGTTCGTTCCCGCACTCATCGGGGCCGCTGGCACCTACGCGCTCCGGTCGGTGACCCGCTCGTTCATCAGCGAGCGCCAGTCGGTCATCGGCGAGGTGGTCCAGCGCGATGTTGCCGAGCGGGTGCTCAGCGCGGCGGTGCGCGCCGACGTCTCGGACTTCGAGGACCCGGCGTTCCATGATCGCCTGCGCCGTGTCCGCTCCGAGACCTACCGGAGCGTGTCGAACACCGTGTGGGCCGTGGTCACGCTCGGCAGCCAGATCACGGTGACGATCTCGATGATCGTCGTGCTCGCGACCATCGCTCCGCTCGTGCTCGTCGTCGGCGCACTCGGTGCGCTCCCGTTCATGTGGGCGAACCGACGTCGTAGCCGCCTCTTCTACGACGTCGTGGTCGAGCAGACGCACCTCGGGCGCGAGCGCGAGTACCTCGAGAACCTCGTGACCACTCGCGCGAGCGTCCCCGAGCTGCGCTCGCTGGACCTCGGTGACCACCTCGTGGGACGCATCCGCAAGCTGTACGACCTACGCATCAGCGCCATGCAACGCGTCGCCGCACGGCGGCTGCGGATCGCGTTGACGAGCAGCGTCGTTTCGTCGATGTTCGCCGCCGCGGCGCTCGCACTGCTCGTCGCGGTCGCGATCGACGGCGGTCTCACCGTTGCCCAAGCGGGCGTTGCCGTTCTCGCCCTGCAACAGGTCACGAATCAGCTCCGAGGTGTCGTCGACGTGCTCGGCGAAGTTGATGCGGCGGCACCGTTCCTGGAGGACTTCGATCGGTTCGAGCGTGAGGACGCACCCCGGCTGCACGCCGTCGAGCACGCCGGTGAGGCACTTCCGACACTCGAGTCACTGGCGATGGACGATGTCTCGTTCACCTATCCGGGAACGGACCAGGAGGTGCTGCACAACATCTCGTTCACCCTGAAGGCAGGCGAGGTCGTCGCGGTCGTCGGCGAGAACGGCTCCGGCAAGACGACCATCGCCAAGCTCCTGGCCGGGCTCTACTCGCCGACGGCCGGCGCGGTGCGCTGGAACGGCGCGGACCGCTCCTCGTTCGACCGCTCCTCCGTTCGCCGATCGGTCTCTCTCGTGTTCCAGGACTTCGGTCGATACGAGGTCACCGCACACGAGAACGTTGCGTTCGGCGACGTCAGCCGGCTCGACGACGTCGCCGGCGTCCACGTCGCCGGTGAGCGGGCTGGCGTCGATGCCTTCCTCGACGATCTCCCGAACGGCTACGGCACGCTCTTGTCGCGCTCCTTCGAACACGGTGTCGAGCTCTCCGGTGGGCAGTGGCAACGTGTGGCGATCGCACGCGCCTTCTTCCGCGATACACCGATCCTGGTGCTCGACGAGCCGACTGCCGCACTCGACCCTCTGGCGGAGCACGAGCTGTTCAAACGGCTGAGAGCACTCGCCGTTGGACGGACCGTGCTGCTGATCTCGCACCGATTCTCCACGGTGCGCTCAGCCGACCGGATCCTCGTGCTCGACAGCGGACACCTCATCGAAGTGGGCAATCACGACGAGCTCATGGCGACGAACGGCCACTACGCCGAGATGTTCAACATCCAGGCGGCGCCGTACGCCGATAGCTAGACGCATGGACGACGCTGCAGGCCTGCCAGCACGAGAATGGATCACTCACTTACGATCCGATGATGAATTGTCCGGTATGTGCAGCGCCGAGCCGCGCCACGTCGACAACCAAGAAGACGACGCAGCGCTACGTCGTGCACGTCTGCACCGGATGCGGACTGGCCTTCACGATGCCGCGACCCACCGCGGCCGAGCTCGACGCGTTCTACACGGATACCTACTTCGCGACCGACACGGAGGGCCTCGGCTACGGGGACTATCGAGGAGCGTCGTGGGCCGAGGCGAACGCCCGCGCCATGTGGAGCTCTCTGCAGTCGTGGGCGTCGGTCGAGCCGCCGAAGAAGAGCGTCCTGGACATCGGCTGCGCGACGGGTGCGTTCCTGTCCGAGGCGAAGGCGGCCGGCTGGAAGGTGCACGGTGTCGAGAAGGCCGCCTCGGCAGCGACGATCGCGGAGCGGGAGTTCGGCGTCCCGGTGTCGAACGAAGTCGCTGCTGTCGCTGGCGATTTCGGGCTCATCACGATGTGGCACGTGCTCGAGCACCTCGTCGATCCACTCGGCGCGCTCGTGGCAGCGAAGCCAAAGATCGCACCGGGCGGCTACCTCTTCATCGAACTGCCTCAGTGGGGGGCGCTGGGTCGGCGGAAGAACGGAGCTCGGTGGAGCCAGCTCCGCCCGCCGGAGCACATCAACTTCTTCTCGAAGCGATCGCTGCGGGTGGCGCTGGAAACGGCGGGCTGGCAGGTGCTTCGCCAGGAGTCGATCCAACCGAACGTCACGAACCGCGCGATCGAGCTCATCCGCCACGGCCACGCGGTGAAGGGCTCGACCCTCGCCGTCGGCGCTCGCGTGGTGGAGCGAGCGGGGCTCGGTGGCTACCTCCGCTGCCTCGCCGCGCCGCGCTGACCGACGGCCACGGCCGCGCGCCATCAGTGATGCGGATGTCCGTTGGCGACAAGCGATTGACGTTGCTGCCACGGCTGCATGCCGAGAACGTCGGCCTCGTCACCATATGGAACGACTACGGCCGTCCAAGTCTGCAGCTCTGGCGCCGGGTGTTCGAACGTCACGCGAACGATTGGCTACAACCGATCGAACACCACATCGGGGAAACGATGGCTCATGGCCGTACGATCAGTTCGGTCGACGAGGAACTGCTTCGACTCGTCGAGGGGGCCTACCGATCGGCAGCACGAGCCGTCCTTCGACCGGGCTAAGGACTCGCGCGGGCAGGTACCCATCCACCTGTCGGTGGGTCGGCTCGCGCTCCTACCGAGTGCCACCCAACACAGCCGGCCGGGGAGGTCATCCACCATCACGCGCGCGCTCGAGCCCGCCGCGACGGATGGGATCAACGCCGGTGTGTTCGATGCATTGCGCATCGAGGCGATGGCAGCCTTCGACCGGAACATCGGCCTCGAACTCGACAACGTGTCCCTCGACAGCAGCCTGCACAAACCTCCACGGCGGACCGTCCGAGGATCAGCGTGAAGGTGACGGTGGGTGCCGACCAGCGCCGGCACCCACCGTCCATCAGCTACCGCCGGAGGTGCGAACCGGCGAAATCGAAGTTCGCCTGGCCCTTCCCCTTGCCCTTGCCCGTGCCGTTCACGGCCGACGTCGTCATCGCGAACGTGATCGTCGCATGCGCCGCAGCATCGGCGAACTGGTCGAGCACCGTGTCGTTGTTGTTCGCGAACGTGTCGCACGCCTGGTGGTAGCAGGGATCGAGCGCGAGGCCCGCCGTACCGCCGAAGATCCCAGCCTGCTCCGCAGTCTTGAGCTCCTCGGCGCCGCTGAACAACCCACCCGCCGGGATGCCGACGTCGATGAACGGGCCGTAGTCGGAGCGGCCGTCGAACGCAGTCGGCTCGGTCGGGAGGTTCTGCGAGGAGAAGTAGTCGAGGAAAACGTCTTCCACCACATCCGACCCGTTCGGACCGGCCGTGCCCGTGCCGTCGCCATCGCCGTCGTAGACGTACCGGACGAAGTTCGGTGAACCGAGCATGTCGAAGTTGAGCATGACCGCGATGTCCTTGACCTGGCGCGTGGTCAGCTGGCTCACGTAGTACTCGGATCCCCTCAGCCCGGACTCCTCAGCGCCGTACCACATGAAGCGGATCTTGTTTCGGGGTTGGATGTTCAGCTCGGCGATCTCCTCGGCGATCTCGAGGATCGTCGCCGAGCCGCTGCCGTTGTCGTTGATGCCGGGGCCACCCGGCACGGAGTCGAGGTGCGCTCCGACGACCACAACGCGGTCGCTGCGGCCGCCGGCTGTCTCGGCGATGACGTTCTGCGTCACACGGGTCTCCGAAGTCGTGTTGGTCTGGAGGTGGAGCACGAGACCGCTGCCGATCAGTCCGTTGAGCTCCACGCCGAGGGCGAACGACGCGCTCACCACGGGGATCGTCACGCCCGGTGCCCCGAGCGTTCCGCCGAACAGCTCGACGCGGTCCGGTGTGTTGCCCTCGTTGAAGATGATGACGCCAGAAGCGCCCGCTGCCTGCGCGTTCGCCGCCTTGACGGCGAAGTCGCACGTGCCGCGCTGGATCAACGCGATCCTCCCGGCGGTGAACCCGGAGAAGTCACTGGCTTCACAGCCGCTGGTCGACCCACCGGTCGGCGGCAGGATCCAGATCGACTGCTTGTACGGCGGCAGTGACGTTCCCACTCCCCGAGTAGTCCATCGTGAAGAAGTCCACGAGGTACCCATAGGCGACGGTGTTCGGCGCCGTCTGCTCGAGCACGGCCGGTGAGAGCTCCTCGAAGTAGGGGAACGGGAAGTCCTGCACCGTGGGCGAGTAGCCGGCCGCCTGCAGCTTGCCGGTTCCCTGGTGATTGCCGCATCGCCGCGCTTCCGGCACACCTCAGGTACTGCGACTTCCTCCTTCGTACGTGCGCCTCAGGCGCCTGCCCGACCGGGAGGTCCCCTCGTGACGTTGCTCGCCCCCGACTCGATCCAGTCCACGGTCGTCGTCCGCCCATGGGTCGACCCCGTCGTCGACCCCGTCGGCCACGACCCGCACGGCCGCTACGTCGAGCTGTTCTGGTTGGGTGTGCTCGGGCCAACGGCGACCTGGCTGCTCCGCCGGCTCGCGTTCGGGCTCGAGCACTACCCCGACGGCTACGAGCTCGACCTGACCGAGACTGCGACCGCGCTCGGCCTCACGTTCGCCCCGGGCAAGCACGGCCCGTTCGTACGCGCCTTGCAGCGCTGCGTCCTGTTCGGCATGGCCCACGAAGCACCCTCGGGGCTCGCGGTCCGGCGTCGGGTGCCGCCACTCGCCGCTCGCCAGATCGATCGCCTGCCGCCCCATCTCCAGAGCGCGCACGCGCAGTGGGGTCGACCGGCACCAGTCGCGCCGGCCGAGCGGAGCAGGGCCGAGGCGATCGCGAGCGCGCTCCTGCAACAGGGTGACTCGGCCGAGGACGTCGAGCGTCGGCTTGCGCTGCTCGGTACGCCGCCGCTCACCGCGACCGCGGCCATACGCGTCGCGCTGGCGAACGGTTACGTCCCCCTCGACGCGGCGTAGGCGGTACATAGTGGTATAACTATGCCACTATGTCTCGGGAACGGGTCTCGGCAACCGTCGAAGCTGAAGTGCTGGCGGCCGTGAAGGCCCGAGTCGGGCCGCGCGGGCTGAGCGGATTCGTCAATCGAGCATTGCGATTCGAGCTGGAGCGTGCGCAGCTGGCCGATCTCGTCGCCGATCTCCACGACGAGCTGGGACCACCCACCGACGAGGAGTTGGCGTGGGCCAGCGCCGCTCTCGCACGACCGTCTCCGCGGCGCAGTGGCGCGGCGTAGGTCGGCCGCCCCGCCTCCGCCGACGACGGTGGTGCTCGATTCCGAGGCGTTGTCATCCGTCGCGTCCCCCGGAGAGCGCGGCGTGGCGCGTCGGCGAGCGTCGGCGATCCTCACGCTGGCGTTGGCGAGTGGGTCCCGCGTCGTCGTGCCAGCGCCAGTCCTCGCCGAGGCCGGGCGCTCGAGGAGCAGAGCGAGCGCGATCGACGCGGTGATTGCCAAGCTCGCAGTGATCCCCACGGATCGCAGGATCGCCCAACGCGCTGGCCTTCTGCTCGGCCGACTCGGGCGTGGATCGGAGGCCGCGGTGGACGCGTTCGTCGCTGCCACCGCAGCCGATCACCGACCGGCGGTGGTCATCACCGGCGACCCCGGCGACCTCGGCCGCCTCTGCACCCACCTGCCGGGCGTTCACGTTCAGCCGCTGTCCAACTGAGGCGACTTTCGACGCATCGGATCGCTCCTTGGCCCACTTCAGCTCAAACATACTTGTGCGTAACACCGCTGCGTACACTTATACTTTAGTGATGGCCGTAGTCGTGTCCCCCCTGACGAAAGAAGCTCTGGGGATCCTCGCGGTTGGGATTCGTGCCGCGCGGCTGCGTCGCGGTTGGACCGTGCGGGAGTTGGCCGAACGAGTAGGTGTGTCCCAGCCGACCATCATCAAGGTCGAGCGGGGCGACCCGACCGTAGCCATCGGCACGATGCTCGAGGCCGCTGTGCTCGTCGGCGTGCCACTGTTCGCCGTGGACGCCGAAGCCCGTGAGCGCTACGGGGCCCACAAGCGCGCCGAGCTCGCCCTGTTGCCCGCTGCAGCCCGCCCGCGCCGCAGGGTCGACGATGACTTCTGAACCGAGCAGCGCCTTCGTATGGATCTGGTTGCCCGGCGAGCTCGAGCCGGTCGTGTGCGGCCGCCTCGACGACGATCAAGGACGGATCTCGTTCACCTACGCACGCTCTTACCGCGGTCGCGCCAACGCCGTCGCGGTGTTCGAGCCCGAGCTGCCGCTACAGGTCGGCCAGCAGTACGCCGCGAGCGGTACCCGGCTACCGCTGTGCATCGACGACGCGATGCCGGACTCGTGGGGGCGTCGGCTCGTGAACCACCGGCTCGGGCAGCCGAACAGCGGGTTCAACGAGATCACCTACCTGCTCGAGTCCGGATCCGATCGCATCGGTGCGCTCGACTTCCAGCTCAGCCCCGACGTCTACGTGCCCCGCGCCGCCGACCATCCCACGCTGGACGACATGGCGATCGCAGCCGAGCGGATCGAGACGGGCGAGCCGCTCGACCCGGCCCTCGAAGCCGCGCTGCTGCGGGGGACGTCCATCGGCGGGGCTCGGCCGAAGGCGCTGCTGACCGATCACGATCGACAGCTCATCGCGAAGTTCTCATCGACGACTGACACCTTTCCAGTCGTCCAGGGCGAGTACGTCGCGATGCAGCTGGCCCGCATGGCCGGCGTCAACGCCGCACCGGTCGATCTCACGAAGGCCGCCGGCCGGTACGCCCTGCTGGTCGAACGGTTCGACCGTGATGCCGACGGACACCGACGCCAGATCGTCTCCACGCTCACCGTCCTCGGCCTGACGACGTTCCCCGAGGGACGATACGCGACGTACGTGGACCTCGCCCACAAGATCCGGGCCGAGTTCTTGCACCCGGACGACACGCTGAGCGAGCTCTTCGCTCGCATCGCGTTCAACATCCTGTGCGGCAACACCGACGACCACGGCCGCAATCACGCCGCGCTCGTCGGTCCAACGGGTCTCGAGCTCACGCCCGCCTATGACCTCTGCCCGCAGGCTCGGTCTGGGCAGACCGCGAGCCAGGCCATGGCATTCGCGCCCGACGGCGTACGCGACGCACGGATCAGTGCATTGATGGACGCAGCCCACGTCTACCACCTCGACACCACCGACGCCCGCGGCATCGTCGATCACCAGATTGCCGTGATCGAGGACAACTGGATCGAGGTCTGCGATGCCGCGCAGCTCACCAAGTCCCAACGTGACGCGTTCATGTGCCGGCAGTTCCTCAACCCGCACGCCTTCGAATAGGGACTGCTACCAGGCGGCAATGAGGTCGTCGGGGCCGAGGGATGTTGCGCCTGCCGCGGTCACGCCGGCACGGGAGACGGCGACGAGCGGGCTCGCAGGGCTTGCGCCGGGAACCTTCAACACATCGGCAGCGAGTTGGTTGAGGTCGGTTTGATCGAGCGGCGTGCTGTCGAGCCACTTGATCGTGCCGGCGTAGGCGATGCTCCTCGCCACTGGGCTCCGGTCGGCACCGATGATGTCGACTTCGGGGACGTTCGTACGCGTCCAGAAACCACCCACTGCGTCGGCGGCCGGCAGTCCGAGAACAGGTGACAGCCGCGTGAGCGCCTCACGCACGATCGGCTCGATGACCCGTCCTCGCCATGTCGTCCAGTTGCGGCGGATGCGGTCGATGACCCGGTCGCTGCGCCCCCGTTCGATCTCTGCGAGATGTGGGCCGATGAAGTTCAACCAGAACCGCAGGTACGGGTCGACCACTCGATAGCGAGCGTCCTTGCTCGGCTTGGTCGACAAGGGCGTCTCACGGGCGACGATCCGCTTGGCCGTCAACACGTCGAGCGATCGCTTGAGCGACGTTGCCTGCAATCCCCCGGTGGCGCGGGCGATGTTCGAGAAGGTCATCTCGCCGGCGCCGATCTGCCCGAGCACCAGTCGGGCCTGTGCCTCCTCCGGGAACTCTGCCGCGAGCGCCCGTTCAGCACTGACGATGAGTGCCGAGGTCGGCTCGAACAGTGCATCCTCGAGATACGCCCACATCGTCACACCTGTCGTCCACTCGTCGCAGATGAGTGGCAGGCCACCGGTGATCAAGTAGGCGTCGAACGCCTCGGACGCGCCGTCGGTGCCGACGATCGTGCCGGTCTCCGGTGGCGAGAGCGGTGGGACGACCATCTCCGTGCCGCGCTGGAAGAATGCATGCCCGTGCGTGTTCAACGCTTCCATCATCGCTAGGTCAGAGCCGATGATCACGAGGAGCACGGGCTTCTTGGACAGCAGGCGGTCCCACTGCTTCTGGAACGTCGCCTCGACACTCGGATCGCCGGTGGCGAGATACGGGAACTCGTCGATCACGACGATCGTCGGACTCACATCGTCGAGCGCGGCGGCCAGCAGACGCAGGGCCGCGTCCCAGTTCTGGGGCGTGGCATCGACGAGCAGCTCCTTGCCGGCGACGTCGGATCGCGCGACCTCCTCGGTGAACAGCTCCGGCTCACGAGCTCCCCGTTGGGACGCGGTGAAGAAAACATACGGCACCTCCGCGGCCGCACAGAACGTCTCGATCAGCCGTGACTTGCCGACCCGCCTGCGCCCTCGGACAAGGACGCAGCGCCCCGGGACCGCACCACTCGGAGCCGAGCGCACCCGGTCCAGCTCTCGCGTGAGCGACTGCAGCTCACGGGACCGGCCGACGAAGCGAGACATGGTGCACCTCCGAGATACTATCGTCTATGACAGTATCATCAATGATACATCCTCGGAGCGCGCGGCGTCAGCCCTTGGGGGACGTGAAGTTGGCGCAGAGGTCGATCATCAGGCGGGTGCCGAACGCGCTGGCGCCGCGGCTGACCCAGCCCTCGTCGGCATCTGCGTTCATCGGCCCGGCAATGTCGAGATGCGCCCACGGGATCTCACCGACGAACTCGTTGAGGAACAGCGATGCCGTGATCACCCCGCCATAGGGACCGCCGACGTTCTTCATGTCGGCAACGTTCGAGTCGAGCAGCTTGCGATAGTCCTTCGCCAGCGGCAGCTGCCACACCGGCTCGTCCACCCGGTCCGACGCACCCTTCACCTGCTCGATCCAACCCTGGTCGTTGCCGATCACGCCGCCGATCTTCGTGCCGAGCGCCACGACGCAGGCGCCGGTGAGCGTGGCGATGTCGACGATCGCGTCCGGCCCTTCTTCAACTGCGAGGGACAGGCCATCGGCGAGGACCAGTCGTCCCTCGGCGTCGGTGTTGTGGATCTCGACCGTCTTGCCGTTGCGGATCGTGAGGACGTCGCCGAGCTTCATCGCGCTGCCGGAGGGCATGTTGTCGGTGCACATCAAATAGCCGGTGACCTTCGTCCGCACGCGCAGCGCCTTGAGCGCTGACATCGCTCCGAGCACGGCCGCAGCGCCGCTCATGTCCATCTTCATGTTCACGTGCATGCCGTCGGAGGGCTTGAGGCTGATGCCACCGGAGTCGTACATGACGCCCTTGCCGACGAGCGCGACGTGGCCCGTGGCGTTGCGCGGTGCGTACGTGAGCTTCACCATCCGGGGCGGCTCGGCGGATCCGGCGTTGACGCCGAGCAGCCCACCGAGTCGCATCTCCCGCGCCTGGTGCTCGTCGATCACCTCGGCGCTGAGGCCGGCGGACCTCGCCACCTCGACGGCCCGCTCCGCCATGACGGTCGCGGTCAGCAGGCCGGGCGGCGTGTTCGCGAGGTCGCGGGCGAGGCACACCGCATCCGCCGTCGCCTGACCGCGCTCCGCGCCGGCTGCCGCGGCGACAGTCTTCGCCGCGGGGACGACGAGCGTGAGCCGCTCGAGCTTCGACGCACTGTTCTTGTCCGCCTTCAGCGCAACGTATCGATAGCCGCCGAGGGCAAACCCTTCGACGACCGCCTGCGCGGCACTGCGGGCGTCGACGTGATCGGCATCGGCCAGGGTCGTCGCGACCGTCGCCCGCTTCGACGTCGCCCGGGCGAGCGCGGCCGCGGCCGTGCGCAGACCGTTCGCCGAGAGCTCCTTCACCGAGCCGATGCCGACCGCGACCATCGTCGGCCCGGTGGCACTCGGCAGTACGAGCGTCTGGCCCGGCTTGCCCTCGAACCCGTTCGCGGCGAGCGCGGCACGGGACATGCCGAGCGATCGCGGCACCGCGCCTTCCGTGGCGACGGGAACGCCGACGGCCTCCACGGTGCGCGGCACGGAACGGGCGATGTCGACGGCGGGGCTCATCGTGTCTCCTGGGAATGTTGAACAGGGAGCGACAGTCTGGCCCGCAGTGACGCAGATGACCACCACGGCGAGCCCACGAGGAACGTCGCGTGCGCGCACTCGATCTGCTGGTGGCAGGTCACTCCGCGGACGGCGATGCGGCGCCGCCGAGCGCGGCTGGCACGTCGACCAACACGATCCGGTCGTCGCGCCTCGCGGCATCGACGAGGCCGTCGGTGTAGCCGGCCTTCGCGAACAACAGAATCCTGACCCTGGGCGAGAGCTTGAACCCAGCCTGTTCGATCGCCGGGATCTTGAACTTCTCGAGATCCCGCAGTACGCCGACGTCGAGCCGTCGACGCTGCCACTTCGCTTCGCCCACCACCGAGACACGACCCCGGCCGAGGCCGACGATGTCGATCTCCTCCGAGCTGCGGACGCCAGCCCGTCGGAGATCGTGCCGGGCTTGGCCCCACCAAGCGCCGACCTTGGTGGCCTCCCGCCCGTAGGTCGACCGGGTCCAATCGCGGCACCAGTCCTCGAACTCGAGCGCGACGTGGTCGTTGAGCGCAGGTGCAATCCGCATCTCCTCGAGGATGTTCAGATACTTGGAGACCGACGACGGCAACGAGCGAAGCGCCTGCACGATCTCGTTGAGCTCCTTGTCTCCGCTCGACAGCGACTGGAGGATCGAGAAGTACACCTTCGGTTCTCGGAGCTCCTGCTCGAGGACGGTCCGACCTTCGTCCCACAGAGGAGCGTTTCGGTCCAGGATCTGGTCGCACACGACGGAGCGCAGACTCCCTCGCGGGTCGGACAATGCGGACAGATATCTCGGCACCCCACCTGCGAGAGCGAAGCGTTCGAACTGCGCGAGCGGAGCCTGTCGCGGGAAGAAGAGGGATGCATCGCGGAATCTCATCGGCTGGAGCTGCAACGGGACGAGGCGCCCGTGCATCGGGCTCCGCACTCCCATGAGCGCTTCCATCTGAGCGACCATCGACCCGCAGAGGACGAGCTTCAGTTGCGACTGGTCGCGCTCCTCCTCGAACACCGCCTGCACCGCGCTCAGCTCCTGCTCGATGGAGGCATCGGTCGTCGGCAGCATCCACGGGAACTCATCGATCACGACGAGAAGCTTCTGGTCCCTCGCGGCGCGAATCTCCAATCTACCGTGGAGTAGATTATCTACAGATCGCGGACCCTGAGGCTGTCGCCTTCCTGCCACCTGGCCATCGTCCACAACAGGTCCGAGAGCCGGTTGAGGTACGGGACGACGAATGACGGCGGCTCGGCGGCGACGAGCGCGTGGCGCTCGGCCCGGCGCACGACCGTCCGGCCGAGATCGAGCCAGGCCGCAACCGGGTGCTCACCCGGCACGACGAACTCGGTCGGCGGCTCGAAGCGCGTGTCGAGATCGTCGATCAGCCGCTCCAGCTGGTCGACCATCTCCTGCGTCACGGATGACGTCCCAGGCGTGAGCTTCGGACGGTTCGCCGGCAGTGTCGCCAGCTCCGCCATGAGCACCCACAGATCGCGCATGATCGGGACGAGCAGCACGTCCACCTCGTCGGCGCCACCCGAGCGCGCCGCCGACCGGGCGAGGCCGAGGACGGCTTGTGCCTCGTCGACCGTGCCGTACGCCCGGGGCAGCTCGCTGTCCTTGCGTACCCGCCCGCCGTAGAAGAGTCCCGTCGTGCCGTCGTCGCCCTTCTTCGTGTAGATCCGTTCGCGCGCCATCGTGTGCCGACGCTAACGCTCCGCTCGGGACCATGGTCCGTACGGCCCAGGAGCCAGAAGCCGGCCCCCGCCTTGATGCACCCTCTCGGTAGCCTGCCCGCCATGGCACGACAGCCCTACCTCGACGCGGTGGCGCAGCGCGTCATCGTCTTCGACGGTGCGTTCGGCACCTACGTCCAAGGTCTCGATCTCACCGCTGACGACTTCGGCGGACCCGAGCTCGAGGGCTGCAACGAGATGCTCTGCCTCACCCGGCCCGACGTGATCAGGAGCATGCACGACGCGTTCTTCGCCGTCGGCGTCGACGCGGTCGAGACGGCGAGCTTCGGCTCGTTCGGCGTGGTGCTCAACGAGTACTCGATCCCCGAGAAGACCCACGAGCTGAACGTGGCTGCGGCCCGCCTCGCACGGGAGGTGGCCGACGGCTACGAGGGGCGCGATGGCAAGAGCCGCTACGTCGCCGGATCGATCGGTCCGGGCACGAAGCTGCCGAGCCTCGGCCACATCCGCTTCACCGATCTGCGCGACGGATACGAGGAGCAGGCCCGCGCCCTGCTCGAAGGTGGCGTCGACCTCTTCCTCATCGAGACCTGCATGGATCTCCTGCAGGTCAAGGCGGCGATGATCGCCTGCCGCCGTGCGATGAAGGCCGAAGGCCGCCAGATCCCGCTGCAGGTGCAGGTCACCATGGAGACGACCGGGCGGATGCTCGTCGGGTCCGAGATCGGCGCCGCGCTCACGGTGCTGACGGCGATGAAGCCCGACGTGATCGGCATCAACTGCGCCACAGGGCCGACCGAGATGCAGGAGCACCTCCGCTACCTCTCGCACAACAGCACGATCCCGATCAGCGTGCTCCCCAACGCCGGTCTCCCGAGCGTCGTCGACGGCCGCACCCACTACGACCTGACGGCGCCCGAGCTGGCGACCTTCCACCGTCATCACGTCGAGGACCTCGGCATCGGCATCGTCGGCGGCTGCTGCGGCACCACACCCGAGCACCTCCGGGCCGTCGTCGAGGCGGTCAAGGACCTCGAGCTGCCGAGGCGGAACCCGGTGTTCGAGCCGAGCGTCTCGTCGATCTACTCGCCGGTCACGATGGAGCAGGACAACAGCTTCCTCATCATCGGCGAGCGCACGAACGCGAACGGGTCGAGGGCGTTCCGCGATGCGATGCTCGCCGCCGACTGGGACACCTGCTCGAAGATCGCCACCGAGCAGATCCGCGAAGGCGCGCACGTGCTCGACGTGTGCGTCGACTACGTCGGTCGCGACGGCACAGCCGACATGGACGAGATCGTCTCGCGCTTCGCCACGCAGGCGAGCGTGCCGCTGGTGCTCGACTCCACGGAACCTCCCGTGCTCGAGATGGGCCTGCAGCACATCGGCGGTCGGGCGATCCTCAACTCGGCCAACCTCGAGGACGGGGAGCTGCCGGGCTCGCGGCTCGATCGCGTCTTCTCGCTCGCCCGCGAGTACGGCGCCGCGGTCATCTGCCTCCTCATCGACGAGCGCGGTCAGGCCCGAGATGTCGAGTGGAAGCTCGAGATCGCTCATCGCATCCACCAGATCGCGACCGAGCGCTTCGGTCTCTCGGCGAGCGACCTGGTCTTCGACGCGCTCACCTTCCCGCTCTCCACGGGCGATGACGACCTGCGCGGGGACGCGATGAACACGATCGAAGCGATCCGGCGGATCAAGACCGAGATCCCTGGCGCGTACACCACGCTCGGCGTGTCGAACGTGAGCTTCGGGCTCAACCCGGCCGCTCGCCACGTGCTCAACAGCGTGTTCCTCCACGAGTGCACACAGGCCGGCCTCGACTCCGCCATCGTCCACGCGGCGAAGATCGTCCCGCTGTCGAAGATCCCCGACGAGCAGCGCGACGTCTGCCTCGACCTGATCTACGACCGCCGGCGCCCCGACTACGACCCCCTGCAGCAGCTGCTCGAGGTCTTCGCCGACGTGAAGTCGATCAAGACGGTGAAGGAGGACCGCTCCGACTGGCCGGTCGCCGAGCGGCTCAAGCACCGGATCATCGATGGTGACCGCGAGGGCCTCACCGACGATCTCGAGCTCGCCATGCGCGAGGACATGAAGGCGCTCGACATCGTGAACGACGTGCTGCTCGACGGGATGCGGGTGGTCGGTGAGCTGTTCGGCTCCGGCCAGATGCAGCTGCCGTTCGTGCTGCAGTCGGCAGAGACGATGAAGTCCGCGGTGGCGTTCCTCGAGCCCCACATGGACAAGCTCGACGGCGACACGTCGAAGGGCCGGTTGGTGCTCGGCACCGTGAAGGGCGACGTCCACGACATCGGCAAGAATCTCGTCGACATCATCTGCACGAACAACGGCTACGAGGTGCACAACCTCGGCATCAAGGTGTCGATCGGCGACATGGTCGCGAAGGTCAAGGAAGTCAGCGCGGACGCGCTCGGCATGAGCGGCCTGCTCGTGAAGTCGACGTTGATCATGCGCGACAACCTGGAGGAGCTGAACAACCTCGGTCTGGCCGAGGAGGTACCGGTGCTGCTCGGCGGCGCAGCGCTCACGCGCACCTACGTCGAGAAGGACCTGCGCGAGGTGTACGACGGGCGGCTCTTCTACGGCCGCGACGCGTTCGAGGGTCTGCACACGCTCGACCGCCTCATGCAGATGAAGCGGAGCAACGAGTGGGACCCCGAGTTCGGCACGGTGCCGAGCGGCCGCAACCTGCCGACGCGCCGCTCCCAACGCCCGGTCGACGACACCATCGTGCTGCCTCGCCGATCGCCCGAGGTCGCAGCGGACAACCCCGTCTTCACTCCCCCGTTCCTCGGCTCGAAGATCGTGAAGGGCTTGTCGCTCGACGAGATCGCCACCTTCGTCAACGAAACGGCGCTCTTCCGCAACCAGTGGCAGTACCGGCCGGAGAGCGGCGAGAACGACGAGGAGTTCAAGGCCCGAATCCGTCCGACCTTGCGCGAGCAGCTGGGCGCGGCGAAGGCGAGCGGCGTGCTCGTGCCCCAGGTCGTCTACGGCTACTTCCCGGCGAACGGCGACGGCGACGACCTCGTCGTGTGGACCGACGAGACCCGCACGGCCGAGGCCTACCGGTTCCACTACCCCCGCCAGCGGGTCGAGCCGTTCCTGTGCATCGCCGACTTCTTCCGTCCGGTCGAGAGCGGCGAGACCGACTACGCCGCCTTCCACATCGTCACGATGGGGGCGGCAGTGTCGGAGGCCACGGCGAAGCTGTTCGCCGAGAACCGCTACCAGGAGTACCTGTTGCTCCATGGCATCGGCGTCGAGATGGCCGAAGCGCTCGCCGAGTACTGGCACCTCCGCATCCGCCAGGAGTGGGGCTTCGCCGGCGAGGACGGCCCGAACGTGCTCGGGTTGTTCCGCCAGCAGTACCGCGGCGGCCGGTACTCGTGGGGTTACCCGGCCTGTCCCGACCTGGAGGACAACGCCACGGTCGCGGCGCTGTTGGGTGCCGACCGGCTCGGCATCGAGGTGAGCGAGGAGACCGGCTGGCAGTACCACCCCGAGCAGACCACCTCGGCGATCATCTGCCATCACCCGCGGGCGAAGTACTTCGTCGCCCGCTGACCCGGCCCCCCTCGGCGCCGACCGCCCGCGGGACGCTGCAAGCCGCCGCGCCGAGTTCTCACCTGATCCCTACCTCCGGCGAGGCTGACGCCGCGACGGGACCCGGTACGTTGCTTGCGCACGCAACGGTCTCCGTCGCCTGCACGAACCGATCGGACTCGTCGTCCGTACTTCTTCACGAGGTGATGACATGAAGAGATGGATGAAGATCGCGATCGTGGCGATCATCGCCGTGCCAGTGCTGTTGTTCGGCGGGATCCTGGTGTACGCCAAGGTGATCAACAAGGCCGACGAGACCGCAGAATCGGACTTCGCCGACCGCGTCGAGGCTGCTGCCGAGTCGACCACGGCACCCGTCGACACCACCGGGGCGGACCCTGGCACCACCGCCGCCGATCCCGGCACCACCGCCGCTGACGCGGCGACGACGGTGGCCGACGCCGCCGGCGCGACACCGCTCGACGGAACCTGGACCGTGGACACCACGAGTGAGATCTACGTCGGTTACCGCGTCGAGGAGGTCCTCTCGGGCATCAACACGACCGCGACCGGGCGGACGACACAGGTCACCGGGAGTGCCACGATCTCCGGCGCCTCGCTCGAGGCGGCCGAGTTCACCGCCGATGTGGCGTCGATCTCCAGCGACCGCAGCCAGCGCGACAACCAGTTCCGCGGCCGGATCATGGAGGCGGACACGTTCCCGACCGCGTCGTTCACGCTCACGCAGCCCGTCACGCTGGCCGGCGTGCCGGCGGAGGGTGAGGTCGTCGCCGCGAGCGTGACCGGCGATCTGCTGCTCCACGGCGTCACCAGATCGGTCACATTCGAGCTGCAGGCGTTCGTCGCCGGGGGCAAGATCACTGCCACGGGTGCGATCCCGATCCTCTTCGCCGACTACGACATCGACAACCCGTCGACCGGTTTCGTGAGCACCGAGGACAACGGCCTGCTCGAGTTCCTACTGGTGATGGCGAAGGCCTGACCGCGGCGGCCGCCGGACGGACGAAGTCGATGCGGTTTTCCTCCGCAGATCCCGTAGTGTTGCACCCGGGTTCCGTCAGTTCCGGCGGTCCCGTGCGAATACAGAGGTGAAATTCAAGTGGCAACAGGTGTCGTCAAGTTCTTCAACGACCAAAAGGGTTTCGGATTCATCAAGCGAGAGGATGGCGACGACCTGTTCGTGCACTTCTCCAACATCGCCGGCACGGGCTTCAAGAAGCTCGTCGAAGGCCAGTCCGTGGAGTTCGATGTCGCTCAGGGCCGCAAGGGCCTCGAAGCGACCAACGTGCGCGCGCTCTGACCACAACCGGTCAATGAACTGACCAACAGCCTGCGGGCCCTCCGGGGCTCGCAGGCTGTTGCGCGTCACCGTGCCGGTTCGCCGGCACTGCCACCGCTGCCGGGGTAGCTGCCCGTGCTGATCCCGGCAGCCGAACTCACTCCGCTGCCTGCTTCCACCGTGGGCTGGCTCTTGGCCCACGCCGATGCGAGCGCGGCGTACGACCCACCGGGCAGCGCGACGAGCTCGTCGTGCGTACCGACCTCGGCCAGCCGTCCATGGTCGACGACCGCGATCCGGTCGGCGCGACGGACGGTCGTCAGCCGGTGGGCGACCACGATCACGGTACGGCTCTCCATCAGGGTCTCCATCGCCCGCTCGACGACGGCCTCGGTGCCGGGATCGAGGTTCGACGTCGCCTCGTCGAGCACGAGCACCGCCGGATCGACGAGTGCGGCTCGGGCCAACGACACGAGCTGGCGCTCTCCGGCCGACAGGCGGCTGCCGCGCTCGCGCACCTCGGTGTCGAGGCCCTGCTCGAACGCGTCGAACCGCTCCGTCGCGCCGATCGCTTCGACCGCCGCCTCGATGTCCGCGTCGCTGGCACCCGGGCGCGCGATGCGGATGTTCTCCCGGATCGAGCCGCCGAAGAGGAACCCCTCCTGCGGCACGACGACGATCCGCTCCCGCAGTGAGGTCATCGTCGCCTGACGGAGGTCGATGCCGGCGAAGCGCACTGCTCCGGTCGCCGGGTCGTAGAGGCGGGCGATGAGCTTCGCCAGCGTCGACTTGCCTGCGCCGGTGGGCCCGACCAACGCGAGTCGCTCGCCAGCGGCGATCGTCAAATCGATGTCGGACAAGGCGGGACGCTCCGCCGTCTCGTAGCGGAACGTCAGCGAATCGACCTCGATCGCACCGGTCGGCGGCAGCTCCACCGCATCAGGGGCCTCTCGGACGTCGGGCTCGGCATCGAGGAGTGCGTACAGCTTGTTCAGCGCCGCGCCCGCCGACTGGACCGTGTTGAACAACTGCGACAGCAGCTGCACGGGCTCGAACAGGTTCGACAGCAGGAGCACGAACGCGATCACGGTGCCGAGCGAGATCGTGCCCGTGTGGACCCAGTACCCACCGATGCCGACGACCGCCGCCGAGGCCGCGATGCCCGACAGCTCGACGAGACCGAAGTACCAGACCGAGACCTTCACCGAGGTCATGTGGGCGTCGAACAGCGCGCGGTTCGTGGCCGTGAAGCGCCGGATCTGCTCGGGCTCGCGGGCGTAGGCCTGGATGACGCGGACGCCGCTGATCGACTCCTGCAGCGCGGACAGGTTCTGACCGACTCGGTCGCGCACGCGCAGGTACGCGCGGTTCGAGAGCCGCTGGAACCTGATCGATGCGAGGACGAGGACGGGCAGCACGAGCAAGACCACGAAGGTCAGCTGCCACGACAGCACGAACAGCAGCGCGAGCGTGAGCACGAGCAGCAGCCCGGCGGAGACGAACTGCTGCAACCCGAACTGGACGAGCTCACCCATCGAGTCGATGTCGCTCGTCATCCGTGAGACGAGCACGCCGGCCTTCTCGCGGTCGAAGAACGCCATCGACTGCTGCTGCAGGTGATCGAAGACGCGGACCCGCAGGTCGCGCAGGAACCCCTCACCCGCTCTGGAGACGGCGCGGATCTGGGCCTGCGAGAGGACCCATCCGACGCAGGTCACCGCGATGTAGCCGATGACCGCAGCATCGAGCGCCCGACGGCTGTTGCCGCGAATGCCGTCGTCGATGCCGATCTTCACGAGCGTCGGCCCTGACAGCGTGACGATCGTCGACAGGACCACGAGGACGAGCGCGAGCAGGAGCGTGCGCCGGTACGGGGCCGCGAACCGCAGCGTGCGGCGGAGCACACGTCGTGTCGACTCGCGGTCGAGGCGATCCTCCTCGCTGACGGCGTGCATCGCCCACATGGTCAGGCGGCCTCGTCCTCACGCGCCGCCCACCCGGCGAGGACGGCGCGGTAGCGCTCGCTCGTGGCGAGCAGTCCGTCGTGCGTACCGATCGCTTCGACCTTTCCACCATCGATCAGCACGACGGTGTCCGCGAGCGCGATCGTCGCCGGCCGGTGGGCGATCACGATCGTGGTGCGGTCCCGCATCACGGTCGCGAGCGCATCGCGGATCTCGTGCTCCTTCGAGGGATCGACGGCGGAGGTGGCATCGTCGAGGACGAGTACGCGGGGATCGGCGAGGATCGCCCGGGCGATGGCGATCCGCTGGCGCTGGCCGCCGGACAGCGAGTAGCCACGCTCCCCCAAGAGCGTCGCGTACCCATCTGGCAGCTCGCCGATGAAGTCCGCGGCACCGGCCAGTTGGGCGGCGCGCTCGATCCGATCGAACGGCGCGTCAGGCTCGGCGAAGGCGATGTTCGCGGCGACAGTGTCGTGGAACAGGAACGTGTCCTCGAAGACGATGCCGACGGCGCGCCGCAGGTCGTGCAGCTTCAGCCGGCGGAGGTCGACGCCGTCGAGCAGCACGGCGCCCGACTGCACGTCGTAGAAGCGGTCGAGCAGGCGGGCGACGGTCGACTTCCCCGAGCCGGTGGCGCCGACGAGTGCGACCGACGTGGCGGGTGCGATCTCGAGGTCGAAGCCGTCGAGGACCGGCATCGCAGGGTCATAGCCGAAGCGCACGGAGTCGAACCGGATCGCACCGACTTGGGTGCCGGTTCGTCGGGGCGGGAGCGATCTCGGGTGCGGCGGGTCGGCCACGATCGGCTCGGTCGAGAGCACCTCGTTGATCCGCTCGAGGGCGGCGGCGGCGCGCTGTCCGAAGGCGACGGTCATGCCGATCGTCCGCAACGGCCAGACCAGCAGCGTCACGTAGGTGTTGAACGCGACGAGATCGCCGATCGTCATGTGCCCGTCGAGCACCCTTCGCCCGCCGACGCCGAGCACGGCGATGAGCCCGATCGACGGCAGGAGGTCGATCACCGGGAGGAAGCGGCTGCGGACCCGTGCTGCGGACAACGAGGCAATGCGCACGTCGGCCGCTTCGGCGGCGAGCTTCCCGGCCTGCACCCGCTCGGCTCCGAACCCCTTGACGACCCGGACGCCTGCCACGCTCTCCTCGACGACCGTGGCGAGCTGAGCCGACTCCTGCTGCACGGCCATCACCGCAGGGTGGATCCGCCGTGAGAAGCGGTTGGCGAGCACGTTGATGAACGGCATCGGCGCGAAGGCGATCAGCGCGAGCACCGGATCGAGCACGAACAGCACCACACCGACCGCGACGACCATCGCCATGTTCGAGATCGTGAGCGGGATCATCACGACGAAGCCCTGCACCTGCTGCAGGTCGGTGCTCGCCCTGCTCATCAGCTGACCCGTCTGGGCGTGGTCGTGATAGCCGACGTGGAGCTGCTGGACGTGGGCGAACAGCCGCTCGCGCAACCACGTCTCGGTCCACCTCGCTTCGCGGAACGCGAGCAGTCGCCGCCCGGCCGTGGACAGCCCGGCGACCACGCCGGTGGCAAGGATCAGCCCGACCCACAGCATCAGCGGGTCTTCGCGAGTCTCGACGGCACGGTCGATCGCGAACTTCACGAGCAGCGGCACGACGATCTTGCCGGCACTCCAGAGCAGCCCGACGAGGACGCCGGCGATCAACCCCCACTTCTGCGCGGCCAACGTACGACGAAGGAGGCGCCACCCCTCCTTCCGTACCTGCGACACGCATCACCCCCGACGCTTGACCCGTGGGTCAGGTTAACGGCGGGTTGCGGCGCCGCACGGGTCGATTGCGGCCTCCTACAGTGCTGCCGCATGAACATCTTCGGCTGGATCGTCGTCGGTTTGATCGCGGGAGCGCTCGCGTCCTGGGTGACGCACGAGGAGCGACGGGGCTGCATCTACACGCTCGTCGTCGGTGTCCTCGGGGCGCTGATCGGTGGCGCCATCGCACAAGCCGCCGGCGAGGAAGGACTCGGCGACTTCAGCTGGCGATCGCTGATCATCGCCTTCCTCGGCGCGTGCTTGCTCCTGCTCGTGCTGCAGGCGATCGGCGGACGCAGGGGTGTCTCAGGCAGGCGCCGACGCTGATCCGATCGGCGGCGGCAGGCTCCAGCCGCGGCCTTCACGCAGGAGCGCTTCGACGACCGCGAGCTCGACGTCGATCCGCTCGGGCTTCCGCGCCTTCTGGTTCCGGCGGTCGCGGAGGTGATGTGCCCTCGCCACCCGCGGCTGCCCGCTGGGCTGCAGACGACGCCGACGAGCGGCAGCACAGTCCCCATCACCGGAGCGTAGGTCGCGGACTCCGAGACGATCTCCGGCACGTGCGTGGCGTTCGGTTCGGCAATGATGTCGGGTCGTACGAGCGTCGGCATCGAGCCGCGGAGAGGAAGGCGCCGCATGGGACGGGCGATCATCGTCGGAGTCGACCAGAGCGAGACCGCCGCGAAGGCGGCCGCCGCCGCCGCGAACCTCGCCGAGAGCATGGGGAGCCCGCTCCACGTCGTCACGGCGTACGAGGACGAGGAGTCGGTGCAGATCGAAGTCGGCAGTGACCGCTTCTTCCTGTCGAGCGGGGATTCGGCCGAGAACCTGGCGCGGTCGATCGCCAGCTCCTTGGCCCGCCCCGGGTTGACGGTCACGAGCAGCGCCGCCCCCGGGAAGCCGCACGACGTGCTGATCGAGGAGGCCGAGCGGCTCGACGCTGCGATCATCGTCGTCGGCAACCGTCGGATGCAGGGCGCCGGCCGGCTGCTCGGCAGCATCGCCAACTCGGTCGCCCACCACGCTCCCTGTGACGTCTACATCGTCAAGACCACGTAGTTCTGCGGCGGGGTAACTCTGACATACCCCCTTGTCAGAGTGAAGGCATGGCACGCAAGCAACTCACCCGCACCCGCCCCCAACAACTGGCCCTGCTCGACACCCGGCGTCTGCCGCGGGCGCTCCGGCTGGACGAGCGCACTCGCCAGATCGGCCTCGTCGGCGTCGCCGAAGCCAAGGCCATCCTCGACGAGCAGGCTCGTCGC
Organism: Acidimicrobiia bacterium; assembly: GCA_050248955.1. Classification (GTDB taxonomy): domain Bacteria; phylum Actinomycetota; class Acidimicrobiia; order Acidimicrobiales; family Ilumatobacteraceae; genus JBFWRK01. Next base: position 351,452 of record JBFWRK010000001.1, on the reverse strand, counting down.
CGTGCCGAGCGCGACGCTGCGCACACGGTGCCGTTCGTCAGGAAGGCCGCCTGATGTCGGCTCCGGTCACGCCGAGCTTCCCCTCGGCGCCGCTCAGCTCGCGCTGGGTGCCAGCGCTCGGACGGCCTCCCAATGGTCGAGCTCCGGGTCGAGCGGCAGCAGCGCGAGCGAGCTCGTCGTGACGCCGTTGTCGAAGTAGGCCTGGATCTGCCGCCGGCAGGCCGCCGGCGACCCGTGCACGATGAGCTGGTCCACGACTTCGTCGGGGATCGACGCCAGCGCGCCCTTGCGGTCGCCCGACGCCCAGGCGTCCCACATCGGTCGCAGCGCGACACCACGGCCGAGCCATTCGTGGAACGCGGCGTACACGGGCACGTTCATGTACGCCGCGATCGCGAACTTGCCCGCGGCCCGCACCACGTCGGCGTTCTCGCTCGGGCAGACGAAGATCCGCGCGACGAGCTCCTTGTCGTCGCCCTGGCTGTTCACGACCGCTGCGACGCGGCGGACATCGTCCGCTGACAGCCAGTTGATGATCGCGCCGTCGGCTTCACGGCCGGCGAGGCGCAGCATCCCTTCGCGCAGCGCGGCGACGAGGATCGTCGGCTTGATCTCCGGGCGCACGCCGAGCTTGAACCCGTTGATCTCGAACGTGTCATAGGTCTTCGTGACCTTCTCGCCCGACAATGCGTCGTTCAGGAACCGAACGACGTCACGGACCTTCTTGTAGGGCTCGACGAAGGGCACGCCGTTCCAGCGCTCGACGATGACGTTGCTCGACGACCCGATGCCGATCGCGAACCGCCCCGGCGCGGCGTCGGCCAACGAGGCGACCGACTGGGCGAGGCACGCCGGTGCACGTGTGTACGCCGGCACGATCGCCGTGCCGAGGCGCAGGCGAGGCTCCCACGCGGCGGCGAGCGCGAGGGGGGTGAACGCGTCGGCGCCATCGGCCTCGGCCGACCAGATGTCGGTGTAGCCGAGATCGGCGAGCTCCCTGAGCTTGTCGCGATGCGTGTGGAGGTGCCCGGGAAGCGGCACCGTCATGCCCGGTCGGTTCGGTTGCGCCATGTCGGAAGCCCCTTTGTACGAGACGGATCAGGAGTGAGCGATGGTCAGGACGGAGAGGATCGGGATGCTCGTCGCGGCGAGCTCGGATCGCTGCGCCAGAAGCGCACGATGCAGCTCTGGCTGGCAGTCGCCAACAAGGTGCCGTCCTCGGCGTACATGTGGACGAGGCCGTGGCCGAAGCCGCGCTCGACGGCGTGCACGCGGATGTCGAGCAGCACCCACTCGGTGGGAACGAGGTGCACCACCCGGAGCGTGTTGTCGAGGCTGTTCCCGCCGCCAGGGATGCCGAGCGATTGGCCGACGCCCATCGGCACGAAGTCGCCGAGGATGGCCAGCGCCGCCGCGTCCACCCCCTCGATGACGTCGGGGATGCGCGCCCAGAACATCGCCTGGCCGTCGCCTCGGGTGCCGTCGAGCTCGGCGAACGTGCGCATCTTCACCGCCCGCTCGTCGAGGCGTTCGTTGATCGTCCCATCGATCGGCATGCGGTGCACCCGCACGTCGCACTCGGACGGTCGCGGTACGTCGGGCATCTGCTCCCACTGACCGGCGTGCTCGAACTCGCGATGCCCCAGCGCGGCGTTGACCGTGAGGATCTCGCGGTCGCCGACGTGGCACACCGCTCGCGCCTGCGTGACCTGGTGGCCCTCGACGGCGAGCGTGATGTCGATGTCCATCACCTCACCGGGCGACGCGTACGACAGGTACTGGGCCGTCGCCCACACGCAGGCGCGCTCGCTGGTCGCCTCGAGCGCCGCGATGGCGGCACCCAGCCCGCAGCCTCCGAAGAGGAACCCACCGTGCGTGGAGAGGTCGGGACGCACCTCCATCGACCAGCGATACGGGTTGTGACTCGGGGTCAGGCCGAGAAACGCGCGTGAGTCCATGTCACGCCGACACTAGGCGCACGGCGCGATCGCGAACGGGTGGAGACGCGCGCCGAGACCTCGGGGCAGACTCGACGAGTGACCCGGTTCGCGATCTCCTACCACCCCGTACTCCGAGCCTTCATGGGCGTCCTCGGCTGCGGCCCTCGCCACAGCAGGGTTGATGTCACGGAGACCGAGGTCGTCGTCCGGCTCGGCTGGAGCTTCCGCGCCAAGATCCCCCGCGCCACGATCACCGACGTCGCACCGTACGACGGCCGGGTCTGGGCATGGGGCGCCCACGGCTGGCGAGGACGATGGCTCGTCAACGGCTCCTCGCGCGGCATCGTCGTGCTCACGATCGACCCGCCGGCGAGCGCGCGCGTCGTTGGTTGGCCGATCAGGCTCCGCGAGCTCGCCGTCTCGGTCGAGGACCGCGACAGCCTGCTGGCGCACATGGGGCAGCATCCGGCGGCGCGGTAGGTTCGAGCGCATGCGGGACACGACCTGGCAGGCAGACGCGTGCTCGTTGGTGGAGGCCTTCCGAGCGGGCGAGCGCTCACCGCTCGAAGAAGTCGACGCCACGCTCGCCGCCATCGAGGCGAGCGACCTGAACGCGTTCTCGCACCTCGACCCGGAGGCCGCTCGGGCTGCCGCCCGCTCGGCCGATGTCTCACTGCCCTTCGGCGGTGTACCGCTCGGCGTCAAAGGGCTCGACAGCGTCGCCGGGTGGCCCGCCACGCAGGCGTGCGCGGTCTTCGCCGGCCGCCGCGCGGTCCACACGTCCGTCATGGTCGATCGCGCCCGCCGTCGCGGCGGCGCAGTGCCTGTCGGTCTGACGACGGCGAGCGAGTTCGGCGGGGTCAACGTCACGCGCACGGTGCTCAACGGCGTCACCCGCAATCCGTGGAACCCGGCGCACACGCCTGGCGGTTCATCGGGCGGCAGTGCCGCGGCGGTCGCCGGCGGGCTGTGCACGCTCGCGACGGGTGGCGACGGCGGCGGATCGATCCGCATCCCTGCCGGGTTCACCGGCCTCGTCGGGTTGAAGGCGACGTTCGGTCGCATCCCGCTTGCTCCTGCCCACGAGATCGGCAACTACACCGTCACTGTCGGCTGCGTGGCCCGCAGCGTGCGCGACACAGCGAGATGGTTCGACGTCTGCAACGGCCGGGATGCACGCGACCCGTTCAGCTTGCCCCGAGTCGACGGCTGGGAGGCCGGGCTCGGGTCGCAGATCGATGCACTTCGCGGCCTGCGCGTCGCCGTGGTCCCCGACTGGGGTGGCGCTGCCGTCTCACCCGTGATGTGGGAGCTGCTCGAAGCGGCCGCTGCAGACCTCATCGTCGATGCCGGCCTGCAGCGGGTCGACGGCGTCGACACCAAGCTGCCGCGGATGGGTGCGGCCTGGTCGATCAGCGGGATGCTCGAGATCCGGACAGCTCTCGCCGAGCACTGGCCGGACTGCGCCGAGCAGTTGACGCCCGAGATGCGCTACGCGCTCGAATCCACCGAGGGCCTCTACGGCGTCGAGGCGCGAGCACGGATCGAGCGGCGCCGGATGGAGCTGAACGAAGCGATGGCCGTGCTGTTCGACCAGGTCGACCTCGTCATCACGGCCAGCAACCCCGATGTCGCCTTCGCCGCCGAGGGACCGCTCCCGAGCACGTTCGGCGGCGTGAGCGCTGGTGCCGGCAACAACGGTCGGCTCACGTTCCCGGCCAACCTCCACGGCAATCCAGCGATCTCGATTCCCGCCGGGTCGCTCGACGGGCTCCCCATCGGCCTCCAGGTCCTCGGGAGGCACTTCACCGAGCCGCTCCTGCTCGATCTCGCGCTCCTCGTCGAACGGCACCGACCCTGGCCATTGGTGGCGCCCGGCTCACCGAGATGAAGACGGATCGGCGGCTCGCCGTCGGGCTGTTCACGCTGATCACGATCTCGGCCTTCGAAGCGACGGCGGTCATCACCGCGCTCCCCACGATCACCGACGAGCTCGGCGGCGATGCGCTCTACGGCGCGACGCTCGCCGCGAACCTCCTCGCCAACATCGTCGTGATCGTCGCCGCGTCCGACGCCGCCGACCGTCTCGGTCCCGGCCGCCCGTTCCTGGTCTGCGCCTCGCTGTTCGTCGTCGGGCTCGTCGTTGCGGGCGCGGCCACCGGCATGCTCGTCGTCGTTGCCGGTCGCATCCTGCAGGGAGCGGGAGTCGGCGGCTTCGCCGCGATCGCGTACGTGGCGGTTCGTCGAGCCATTCCCCCGGAACGACAACCGGTGATGTACGCCTGGCTGTCGGCCGGCTGGGTCCTGCCGAGCCTTGCTGCGCCGGCGCTCGCCGGTGGTGTCACCGACCAGTTCGGTTGGCGGTGGGTGTTCCTCGGCATCATCCCGCTCGTCGTCGTCGCCGCGACCGTCGTCGCCCCGCCGCTGCTGGCGCTCGCGCCGAGCCCGGACGCCGCCCCGCGCGATCGGAGCCGCCTCGTCGATGCCGTGCGCGCGGCAGCCGGCGTCGCGGCGGTGCTCGGCGGCCTCGCCCATCGCTCGGTGTTCGTCGTCGTGCCCACGGTCCTCGCCGGCGGGATCGTCGCGCTACCGGCGCTGCGCCGGCTGTTCCCGAGGGGCGTCATCCGCGCTCGCCCCGGTCTGCCGGCGATCGTCGCCTGCCGGCTGTGCGCCACGATGGCGTTCCTCGGCGTCGACAGCTTCCTGCCCCTCGCCGCCGACCGCATCCACGGCGTCGGGCCGATCGCGCAGGGGATGTTGATCATCGGCGCTGCGATCAGCTGGACCGGCGGACAGGCGTTCGCCGCGCGCCTCCACGACAAGGTGCCACCGAATCGTCTGGTGCGGACCGGCTTCGCTGTCCTCGCCCTCGGCGTCGTCGGCGCCTCGATCGTCGTGGATCGCGACGTGGCGCTCCCGATCACGTTCGCGGCATGGTCGGTGGGCGGGTTGGGCATGGGGCTCCTGTTCAACCCGACGACCGTCACGGCGATGGGCACCGCCGTCCCCGGCGAGGAGGGGCTGGTCAGCAGTCAGATGAACATGGCCGACTCACTCGGCTTCGCGCTGATGGGTGGCCTCGGCGGCGCCGTCGTCGCGTTCGCCGATCGGACGTCCGTGTCGCTCAGCAGCGCGATCCTCTTCAACATGGGCCTGGCCTTGGCGATGGCGATGCTCGGCTTCGTCGCCTCCCGCGGCGTCGTCGCCACGGCGAGCGCCCCCCTCGCCCACCGCCACTGACTCCGCCCTCACCCCCACCCCCACCCCACGCCCCCACCCCACGCCCCCACCACCACCCCCACCCCGCACACCCCATGATCTCTGCTCACATCCGGACAGCTCCCGTCCGGCGCTGAGCCGAGATCGGGCTGGGGTGCGGCGGTGAGCAGAGATCGGTTGGGCGTGCGGGCGCTGAGCAGAGATCGGGCGAGGGCGCGGCCAGCCGCGACCTCAGAGCGCCTGGCGGAGGGCGGCGATCGGTTCGACGGACGCAGCCTTCAGCGCGGGGTAGAGCCCGGCGATCAGCCCGACGAACGCACCGGCGATCGGTGCCGCGATCGGCAGCCACGGATCGAGCACCGGCGTCCACTGCTTCGCCGCCGACACGGCTACGACGACGATCACACCGGCGCTCGTGCCGAGGATTCCACCGAGCGCGCCGAGCGCCGTCGACTCGAGCAGGAACTGGGCGGCGATGTGTCGGCGAGCAGCGCCGACCGCCCGCCGCAAGCCGATCTCGCCGACTCGTTCCATCACCGATACGAGCGTCACGTTGGCGATGCCGAGCGCACCGACGAGCAACGAGACCCCACCGAGCACGAGGAACAGCGCCTGCGTGTCTTGCTGCACCTCGGCCTTCGTTCGTGCCGGCTCGGGCGGCACCTGGGCGTCGAGGCGATCCGGCTGGTTCGGATCGAGCGCGATGGGTGCCTGCTCCCCGATCAGCGCCGCCGCGCCGACGACCGTCTCGATCTGCACTTCGGCCGGCGCCTCGAGACCGAATCGCTCCTGCGCGAGGCCGTCAGGGATGATGATCGAGTTGAGCAGCTCGGGGCGCCGCGCGACGTCGTCGATGATCCCCATCACGACGAGCAACTGGTCGCCGATGAAGATCGCCGGCAGGTTGTCGACCCTGGTGACGCCGAGGCGCTCCGCCGCGCCCTTGCCGAGGACGGCCACCGGATCGGCGCGCTCGGAGTGGATCTGCTCGAACGCCCGGCCCTGCGCGAAGTCGGCGCGCACCGCCTCGAAGACACCAGGCGACGTCGCGAGCACGTCGATCTGGAACTCACCCTGGCCGAGCGGATCGTTCACCGGGACGGACCGGGCGAGCTGGGAACCCGTGTCGACGTCGCTGATCGTGCCCGCGGCGACCACCCCGTTCAACCGCTCGAGGCGGTCCTGGGCGTCCCACGGGATGCTGCTCGTTCGCGACTGGCTTCCCCCGAAGCCGAAGCCGAAGTCCTGCCCGGCCGGGCGGATGACGACCTCGGTCGCGGCGAGCGCATCGAAGCGGGCGACGATCTGGTTCGCCGCGGTCTTGGTCGCCCCGAGGGTTGCCACGAGCGCAGCGACCCCGAGCACTGTGCCGAGTGCCGTGAGAGCGGCGCGAGCAGGCCGGGACAGCATGCCGACGACCGACTCGTCGATCAGGTCGAGGATCGCGAACTTCGGGCGGGGCGCGTCAGCATCGACCTCGGCGACATCGTCGCGCTCAGTGCCGACTGGTTCGTCGGCAGCGCTGGCAAGGTCGACCGTCATGTCGTCACGAGCTCGCGCAGCTCGCCGTCCTTCATCACGAGGCTCCGCCCGGCGTGGGCGCCGACCTCCGCGTCGTGGGTGATCACCATGATCGTCAGGCCCTCGCGATGGATCTCGTCGAGCAGGTCGAGGATCGCCGCCGTGTTGACGGAGTCGAGGTTGCCGGTCGGCTCGTCGGCGAGCAGGAGCGCAGGGTTGCCGACGATCGCACGGGCGATCGCGACGCGCTGACGCTCGCCGCCCGAGAGCTTCGTCGGCACGAAGTCGAGACGGTGCCCGAGGCCGACCCGTTCGAGCGCCGCCGTCGCCCGCTCGGCCCGACCCTTGCGCGGGCTGCGGTTGTACACCTGGGCGACCATGACGTTCTCGAGGACGGTGCGGTGGGGCAGCAGGTGGAAGGCCTGGAACACGAACCCGATCCGTTGACCGCGCAGGCCGGTGCGGCGGCCGTCGGACAGCTCCCCGACGTCGACGCCATCGAGCAGGAACGTGCCCTCGGTCGGCCGGTCGAGCAGGCCGATCACGTGGAGCAGCGTGCTCTTGCCGGAGCCGGAAGCGCCCATCACGGCGACGTACTCGCCCCGCCGTACGACGAGATCGGTCGGCCGTACCGCTTCGACCGGCGGGTCGCCGGGGAACGTCCGCGCCACGCCGCGGAGCTCGACGACGTTGTCGGCCATGTCAGCCGGCGGCTTCGTCGTCGGGCCCGGACACGTCGGTGGCATCCGAGACCTCGGGCTCGGTGACGTCCGAAACGTCCGAGACGTCCGAGACGTCCGTGTCAGCCGTGCCGACCGTGTCGTCCGAGACCGAGTCATCCGAGACCGAGTCATCCGTCGAGTCGAGCTCGTCCACGCCGCCGGCCGGCGTCGTGCCGATGATCACCCGATCACCCTCTTCGAGGCTCGCTCCCCCGAGCGGCGTCACTTCGACGAGGCCCTGCGCGGAGATCCCGGTCGCCACCTCGACGATGCGGGTCACGCCGGGCTCGTCCTCGACCTCGAGCCGTGGGGTGCCGTCAGGTCCCGCGCTCAGCGCAGCGACCGGCACCGCGAGCACTTCGCCCGTCGTCCCCGAGACCGGGATCGTCACGCGGACGTTGATGCCGGCGAGATCGATCGGATTCATCCCGTCGGGGAGCTGTGGCTGGATGCGGATGGCGTACCGGGACGACGCCGATCCGGAACCAGATCCGGAACCCGAGCCGGAACCGTCGTCCACCCCACCGGCTTGGCCGTCGCCGGAGCCGGCGCTGCTGCCATCGGGCCGCGTGCCGGGCTTGTCGGCGACGAACACGATCGTGCCGGTGAACGTGAGCCCCTGGTTCCGGTCGTCGAGCGTGACCTCGGCGCCCGTACGCACGCTCTGGCGATCCGCGGCAGCGACAGTGGCGTCGATCACCAGTCCCGTGCCGCTCACCTGCACCACCTCTTGCGGCACGGGCTGACCGCGAGCTGCGTTGCTGGCGTCGATGCGTCGCGGCAGCTCGCGGAGGAAGACCAGCTCCGACTTGGGCACGGTGAGACCGGCGGCCAGCTCGGCGGCGGCCAACGAGGTTTCTGCCTGTGTGAGCGAGTTCGTCGCGTCCTTGACGCCGTCGATCGCCGCGCTCGCGTCCTGTGGCTGCAAACGGTCGGCCCGGGAGAGCTCGGCGACGTGCAACTCGTCCGCCGCGGCAGCGATCAACGCATCCTGGACAGCAGGCTCGGCGGCGAGCTTCGCGGCCGCTGCAGTCACGGCCCGTTCGGCCTGCCTCACCCCGGAGGTCGCCTCGGCCACGAGCTGCTCGTACGGCGCGAGCTGCAGTGGGGTCAACGGGAGGCCAGTGTCCGGATCGGTCGAGGCCTTCGCAACGGCGAGGCCAGCTTCGGCGTTCGCCTTGGCCGCCTGCGCGGCGACGAGCGCCGCATTCGCGTCGGCGAGCTCCGCCGCGGCGGCGTCGATGGCAGGTTGACGGGCGGCTTGCGCAGCGACGAGGTTCGCCTCGGCGAGCCGCACCGCCTGGTCGAGCTGGAACCGCTCGAGCTCGCTCAGCCCCTCGGTGCTCTCCTGGAGCGCCTGCTGGGCACGGCGGAGGCTGTCACGCGCCTCTTCGACACCCTTCGTCGCCGCGTCGAGCGCGTCGAGCTGCTCCTTCGTGGGTGGACGCGGGTCATAGCCGCGCGCCGCGTAGAACGCGCGAACCGCATCCTGCGTCGCCGCGTCGAACTCGCCGTCGACGACACCCGCGTAGAGACCGAGCCGCTGCAGCGCGGACTGGAGCTGCGCGATGTCGTCGCCCCTCAGCCCGGGCGTGATGTCGCGATAGACGGGCAGCTCGCCTGAGAGCACGAACGTCGGGCGGCTGTCGATCTCGACGAGCAGCTGACCCTCCTCGAGCGAGGTGCCCGCCTCGGGCGAGCTCTTCGTGACGATGCCCTCGGAGACCGCCAGCCGCACCGCCGCGGCGTCCTCGTAGATGATGTCGCCGCGGATGACGACGTTCGCCGACAGCGCCCGCCGCTCGACCGGCACGGTGATCGCGGACGCGGGCGGCGCTTCGGCAGACCGCGCCGCCTCGTCGGGCGACTCGATCTGCTGACCGACGGCCCAGCCGATGCCGGCCGACGCGAGTGCGAACCCGACCACCCCGGTGACTGCGAGCGGGCGGCGCATCAGGGGTTCGTCAGCTCCTTGTACCTGGCGAGCTCGTCGCCGTGCTCTGCGATGAACTGCTCCTCGTACTCCGAGGACACCTCGAACATCGCTCGCTGGAGGTCGGCGCCGCACTCGAGGTCTGCCGCTGCGAGCGCGAGCTCGTACGCCTGGACCTGCTCGAGCAGCTCGGTGTCGTAGGTGGGCTCTCCGTCGCCACCGACAGGTGCCGGTCCTGCCACGACGGTGGCGCTCACGCCATCGCTCGACGCTGCCTCCTCGGAGACGAACCCACCGCCCATCGAGTCGTAGATCGGCTCCATGCGCGTCGAGACCTCGTTCCAGGTGTCCTCCTGCTTCGTGATCTCGGGGTAGCCGGCATCGCTCATGCACTCGGCGTACGCCTTCGTCGCGTCGACGACGCGAGAGTCCGCCTGGACTCGCTCGTAGATCTCCGTCGACATCTTCGTGCTGATGTCCTCGATGAACTCCTGGTCCTCCGGGGAGCTCTCGTCGCTGTAAGCCTTGCCTTCGCAGCCCTGAGGGACGTACTCGAAGTTGTCCTCGACGGGCTCACGGTCGGTGCCGACGGTCTCCTCCGGTGACGGCTCGTCCTGCGGCGGTCCGTAGAGAGCCTCGTAGTACGCGGTCTGCTCCGCCGAGGAGAGGCTGTCCACGTACTCGTTGTTCGGGTCGACCTCCTGGTCCTCCATGTTCGGCTCCGGCGGCGTGAAGCCCTCCTCGTACATGGTCGAGATCCCGAAGCCGTACTTCTCGACGAACTCGCGGCGGGTCATGTCCTGATACGGCGACTCGAACGAGAACGACTGCTTCGACACGAACACCGTGTACTCGAAGCCCTCGGCGCGCATGCACTCGGCGATCACCTGCTGGCGATCCATCTCCTCCTGGCGATAGCGCTGCTCCTGCTCATCGGTGTCCATGTCGTCGTAGCCGAAGAAGTCCGACATCGGGCTGACGGGGTAGTCGTCGACGGCGGCATCGGGTGAGAACGGGTCGTCACTGAACTCCTGATCGCCGTTCGATTCGGTCGAGTCGCCGGTTGCCGCCGTCTCGTCGTTCGTGCCCTCGGTGGCTTCGTCACCCGAGCCGCCGCAGGCAGCGAGTCCGAGGAGGATCGCGACCGCGACCGCGCCGGCCGTCGCCCCGAGCCGCCCTCGCCTGTTGCCCATTCCGTCCCCCTCGTCGACCACACCGAGCATGGCAGCCTTCATCGGCACGCGCGCGCCGTCGTTGAGACGCATGAGCCAGCAGAACGGTTCCCAGATACGCGGCCTCGACCGTCAGGCCTCGACCGTCAGGCCTCGTGCATCAGGCCTCGTGCATCAGGCCTCGACCGGCAGATGTTGGCGCACTTCGAGCACGGGTGCGAACAGATCACCTCGATCGGCGACGCGCTCGAGCACCTCGCCCGCTTCGAACCGGAGCGGCGTCGAACCGTCAGCGCCCGCCGCGACCTCGTCCCAGTCGACCGGGGTCGAGACGGTCGGCTCCGGCCGGGCGCGCAGCGAGTACGGCGCGATCGTGGTCTTGTGCCGAGCGTTCTGGCTCCAGTCGACGAAGATCCTGCCCGGTCGCTCCACCTTCGCCATGGTCGTCGTGACACGGCCGGGATGATCACGCTCGAGCACCTGCCCGACGGCCAGGGCGAACGACGACGCGTGGTCGTGCGTCGTCGGCGTGTTCAGCGGGACGTACAGCTGCAGCCCCTTCGAGCCGGACGTCTTGCACCAGCCATCGAGCCCGACCGCCGCCAGGATCTCGCGCACCATGAGCGCGATCTCACAGCACTCGCGCATCGCCGCGGGTGATCCGGGATCGAGGTCGAAGACGATCGCCAGCGGCGACTCGAGGTCGTCGGCCTTCGCCATCGGCGCGTGCAGCTCGATCGCCGCGAGGTTCGCCGACCACACGAGTGCGGCCGGCTCCTCGAACAGGCAGTAGCGGATGACGCCGTTGCGGTCGCCCGGTCCGACGACGGCGTCGAGCCACTCCGGTCGATGCTTGGGACAGCGCTTCTCGAAGAAGCCCGGTTCGTCCACGCCGTTCGGGAACCGGCGCAGCGTGACGCCACGCCCCGCGAGGTGCGGCAGCATCGCTGGTGCGATGCGGGCGTAGTAGTCGATCACCTGCGCCTTCAGGAACCCCGTCGCCGGGTAGAGCACCTTGCCGAGGTTCGACACCTTGAGCCGGCGGCCGTCGAACTCGATCGCACCGTTGCCGGCGGTGCGAGCGGTGTTGCTGCGGGGGCGGTCGGGCACTCCGACAGTCTGGCCTGGGCCGTCTGGCCTCGGCAGTGTGGCCCTGACAGACGCGCCTGGGGATCAGCCGGCCAGGACCGCCCGGGCGACGAGATCGGTGCCGAACGCAGTCAGGATCGCGAGGTAGAGCAGCCCGGTCGCCGCCATGACCGCCGAGTAGTAGCGCTCCTTGAGCGCGGCGCGGGTGACGAACACGAGCGCGATCGTCGTGACGGCGCACGCCACCCAGAACCAGCCGAGCGTGCCGTTCCAGCCGTCGTCGACCGAGCCGGAGAGCACGCTCAACATCCCCGTCGGGATGAGCAGCGCGACGATCTCGATCGGCCACACCCAGCCGAGCGCGCTCACCAGCTCGTTGAGGAGTCGGCGGGGGAGGCCCGGCTGGACGAGGTACCAGTGTCCGAGCAGCATCGCATCGGTGACCGCGCCGAGGAACGCGGCGCCGGCGAGCGTGCGCAGCACGGCGAGGGCGTCGTTCCCGCCCGCACCCACCCCTGCAGCAACGAGTCCGACCGAGCCGATCAGCGCCGGTACGAGATCGAGGATCGGCGGGAACTCCGGGCCCATCGCCCCGTCGTCGGCTCCGGACGTTGCCGGCCGGACCTCGCGCTCGATGCCCGTCATCGCCGCGACCCGCTCGCTGCGGCGGTCGTGCTCGGCAGCGCGCCCCGACACGCCTGCGCCGCGGCGCGCGACCGACACCACGAGTCCGACGAGGCACGCGAGGGCGACGCCGACGCTGGCGACTTCGCGTACGGGGTTGACGTCGTACGCGAAGCCGAGCGCCGCCGCACCGACCGCGAACACGAAGTAGGTGCCGCGGAGCAGCCAGCCGTAGCCGAGGCCGACCTCGCGGCGGCGCGTGGTGAACCAGCAGAACAGCATCCCGCCCGCCGCCCATTGCAGGAGCACGGTGGCGGCGTCGAGTCGGATCACGGCGTCGCAGGCTACGGGCGTTCGTCCACGGTGCCCCAATGGGGTTGGTCGCGTACGCTCGCCCTCCGTGCAGATGTTCGGTCGCCGTGTCGTTGCGTTGCTGCTCATGGCCGGCACGGGCGTGCTGCCGGCCGCCTGCTCCGGCGGGTCGCGCCCCGAGCTGAGCGAGCCCGACCCCGTTGCCGACGCAGGCGCTCCGGTCGGCGAACCCGGCGTCGATGCCGTGCTGACGCTGCTCGAGTCGCCGACCGACGCGTCGTTCACGGCGACCTACGCGCTGGTGCTCCGGCTCGGCAACGTCTCTTCCTCAGCAACCGTCGCCCTGGACGATGCGGGCCGTCGATCGGTGACGATCGGATCGGTCCGCTTCCTCTCCGGGGGTGACCAACCCGAGCAGACCTGCCGTCTCGGCGATGGAGGCGGCTGCGAGGAGGGCATCCTCGAAGCGCGCACGAGTGATCTCGGGTTCAGCTCCGGCTTCGCCACCGACGTGCCGGCGCGACGGCTGCGCATCGCGTGGGAGCGCCGCGCCGGCGAGCCGCTCCCTGACGCGACGACGATCGCCGGGATCGACGCGACGTGTGTCTCCGTGCCCGTCGGCACCGGTGTCGAGTCGTACTGCGCGATCGCGCCGGGCATCCTCGCCCGCTGGGCGGCAGCGGACGTGATCGTCGAACTCGAATCCTTCCGCGACGGCGCCGACGCGGGCTTGTTCAGCGAGCGGTGACCGTGTCCGTGTCGCGGCCCGAGCGCAGCAGCGTGCCGGGTCGTGCGGCGAGCAGTCGCTTGCCCTCGACCACGCGGGTGCCGTTGACGATCACGTGCGAGATGCCCTCGGCTTCGCCGTAGACGCGGCCCGCTCCGCCGGGGAGGTCGAACTTGGTGTACACGGGCGATGGGCCGATCGTCGTCGGGTCGAACACCACGAGGTCGGCGTGCCAGCCGAGCGCGATCCGTCCCCGCTCGCGCAGTCCGTACAGGCGGGCCGGCGCGTCGGTCAGGTAGTGCACCGCCTCCTCGACCGGGAGCAACCCGCGCTCGCGGAACGCGCGGCCGAGCACGATCGTCGAGAACGAGAACGAGTCGATCATGTCGAGGTGGGCGCCGGCGTCGGAGGCGCCGATGAGCGCGCGACCGTCCCGCCAGACCTCGACCCGCCGCGCCCACGACATGTCGTCCTGCCCGCGGTCCTGGTTCGCGATGACGGTCATCAGACCGTCGGCGATGACGATGTCGACCAGCGTGTCCCACGGGCTCTTGCCGAGGTCGCGGGCGATCTCGCCGATGAGCCTCCCCTGGTGCGGCTTGTACTCCTCCGTGAACGTCTCGAGCAAGTAGTAGTCGGCCCAGTTGGCGATGGCACGCACGGTCCCCTCGGTCGACTGCGCGAGACGGTTCCATTCCGCCCGGATCTCCGGGTCGCGCAAACGCCGCAGCTTCTCCTCGGCGGGGAGCGCCATGAGGGCATCCCAGCCGTTCAGGATGTCCAGCACGAACCCGCCGCTGAAGTTCAGCCGCAGACGGAACGAGTCCGGGAGCGTCAACGCGATGACCTTGCCACCGCGCGCTGCGGCATGGTCGAAGCCGGTCAGCTGGTGCTGCACGTAGTCCCAGTTCTGGCCGTAGACCTGCAGCAGATTCCAGTTGAGCGGGCGGTTCGCTGCCGCGCTCATGTCCGCCATCAGTTCGAACACCTCGTCGCCGAACTGCCCCACCGCAGGGATGAACTCGAGCGTGGTTCCGGGGAACTCGGCGACGACGCTGCACAACGCGATCAGCTCGGCACGACTGGCGTGGCGAGACGGCACGGGGATCCCGTTGTGGTCGTTGTGCGAGCTGGACCACGTCGACGAGAAGCCCATCCCACCGGCCGCGAGCCCATCCCTCAGCAGTTGTTGCATCTGCAACAGCTCGTCCGCCGTGGCGTGGCGCTCGGTGGCTGCTTCCTTCATCACGACACGGCGGATGGCCGAGTGGCCGACGAGGAAGCCGGCGTTCGGCATCAGCACGCCGTCGAGCCTGTCGAGGTACTCGGCGGTGGTCCGCCAGTCCCACGGCACGCCGGTCTGCAGCGACTCGAGTGGCATGCCTTCCACCCGGGCGAGCATCCGCATCAGGTAGTCGCCGTCCTCGGGCGTGAGCGGCGCGATCGTGAAGCCGCAGTTCCCGCCGAACACGGTCGTCACGCCGTGCAGGGGTGACGGACTGAGCGTGGTGTCCCAGAAGGCCTGGGCGTCGTAGTGGGTGTGGACGTCGACGAAGCCGGGCGAGACGATCTGCCCGGTGGCATCGATCGTCTCTGCCGCGGGCTCGTCGACCGTGCCGATGGCAACGATGCGACCGTCCTTGACGCCGACGTCGCCGACCACGCCCGGCGCTCCGGTTCCGTCGACGATCGTGCCACCGGTGATGCACAGGTCGAGCATGATCCCCATCCCCTTCGTCCACCGGCGCAGCCGGTCTCACGGCGACCCTACCGCCCACCCCGTCGCGACTACCCAGTCGGCGATCGCAAGCCCAGCGATCGCCCAAGCCCAGCGATCGCCCAGTCCGGCGATCGCCCAGCCCGGCGATCGCCCAGCCCGGCGATCGCCCAGCCCGCGGCAACGGCACCACGACGTTCCTGGCGTTCCTGGCAGAGTTCTGCACGCCTGGCGTGCAGAACTCTGCCAACCTCGAGTCGCACCAGCCGGTAATTCAGGTGTCAGGGTTCTGCCCGGCGCCCACGGCCGGCGTGCAGAAACGCTGCCAACCTCCAGCGGCGGCATCAGCCGGCGGTGTCAGGTGTCGAGGGTGACGAGCTCGTGGCGGGCGGCGTTCATCGGCAGTGGGCCGGCTTCGCTGGCGACGACGATGTCCTCGAGCCGCATCCCCCAGCGACCGGGGAGGTAGATCCCGGGCTCGACCGAGAACGCGTGGCCGGCGGCGATCGGCAGCTCGTTCCCCTCGACCATGTACGGATCCTCGTGCGCCTCCATCCCGATGCCGTGCCCCGTGCGGTGGACGAAGTACTCGCCGAACCCGGCGTCGCTGATGATCCGGCGGGCGACGCGGTCGACCTCCTGGCAGGGCGCACCGACAACCCCGGACGCCACCGATGCTCGCTGCGCCTCGTGGAGCACGGCGTACGCATCGGCCACCTCCGCGGGGGGTGTCCCGAGGAACACGCACCGCGTGATGTCGCTGCAGTAGCCGTTCATCGTCCCGCCGAAGTCGGTGAGGAGGATCTCCCCCGATCGGATGACCCGCGGACCGGCGTGGTGGTGCGGGCTCGCCGCGTTCTCGCCGGCCGCAACGATCGCGAAGTTGACGACGTCGTGGCCCTCGGCGATCAGCCGCGCCGAGATGTCAGCCGACACCTGCGCCTCGGTCCGACCGACGAGCGGGATCTCGCCGGCGTGCAACTGCGCGGCGACACGGTCGGCGGCCGCGCCGGCAGCCGCAAGAGCCGCGATCTCGGCCGCGTCCTTGCACATCCGCAACCGACCGACGATCTCGACCGCCCTGCGGAACTTCGTCGACGACAGGTGCGGCAGGAGATCGACGAGGAAGCGGGCCCAGGTCTGATCGCCGATCGCCGCGGTGCGGGACCCTGCGCACAGGCGCGCCACGATCGCGACCGGGTCTTCGGTCTCCGGCCACGGGAGGAGCGTGAACACGCCCGGTTGCTCGGTCACGCGCGGCGCCTCGAGCTTCGGGATCACGAGCGTCGCTTCGCCGTGACGGGGGACGACGAGCATCGTCAGCCGCTCGAGCGGCATCGCGAGGTAGCCGGTCAGGTAGGGCAGGTCGTGCCCGACGGAGAGGAGCAGGACGTCGACGTCCTGCTCCTCCATCGCGTCGCGCGCCCTCGCGAGGCGGTCGGAGTAGACGGCGGTGTCGGCGATCGAGCTCACGGCTCCAGTCTGCCCGCCACCGTGGCCGCGGGCGACGCGGTCGGTCGCCGCGTCCGGCGTCACCCGACCGCGCCGGACCCGATCGGCGAAGCAGCCTCCGCCGCTTGACGGGCGTGGTAGCTGGAACGGGTCAGCGGGCTCGACTCGACGTGGCGGATCCCGAACCGCTCGCCGACCTCGGCGAAGTGGGTGAACGTGGACGGGTGCACCCATCGCGCGACCGGCAGGTGGTGGCTCGTGGGCCGCAGGTACTGGCCGATCGTGACGATGTCGCAGCCGATGCCGGCGAGGTCCGCGAGCGCGCCCTCGATCTCTGCGTCGGTCTCGCCCATCCCGACGATCAGCCCGCTCTTCGTCGTCATCCCGGCGAGCTTCGCCCGCGCGAGTGTGCCGAGGCTGCGCGCGTACCCCGACGACGGCCGCACCGCGCGCTGCAGCCGGGCGACGGTCTCGAGGTTGTGGTTGTAGACGTCGGGGCGGGCGTCGATGACCGTGTCGATCGCGGCAGCATCGCCGCGGAAGTCGGAGACGAGCACCTCGATCGCGGCCCGAGGCGTGAGCTCGCGGACGGCACGGATCGTGGCGGCGACCGCCGCCGCACCCCCATCGGACAGGTCGTCGCGGGCGACCATCGTGACGACCGCATGGGCGAGTCCCATCCGGTCGACTGCCTCGGCGACCCGGCGTGGTTCGTCGGGATCGGGCTGGAGCGGCTTGCGCGTGTCGACGAGGCAGAAGCCGCACGCCCGCGTGCAGCGCTCGCCGAGGATCATGAACGTTGCCGTGCCGTCGGCCCAGCAGTCCGAGAGGTTCGGGCACCCCGCCTCCTCGCACACCGTGACGAGACCGAGGTCGCGCACGGTCTGCTTGAGCTGCAGCACCTCCGGACCGTGCTTCACCTTCGGCCGGAGCCACTCGGGCTTGCGGGTGGCGATCGCGAGCCCGTCGGACACACCGGCCTGGGCAAGGCGTCCGAGCAGGCGCACCGGCTCCCCAGCGGCGACCGCGACGGCGACGAACGCCGGATCAGCCGCGACGCCGTGATCAGCCGCGCTCTTGACGGCGGCACCCGGACCCTCGCCGCGCGAGAACGCCGAGAGGTCGTCGGGACGATGTCGCCACGCGACGTCCTGGCGCTCCATGCTCCCGCCACCCCAGGCAGCAGCCGCGTGCCGGGCGACGACGCCGGCGACGTGCTCCATCGAGACGTCGATCCCCTCCTCCGCGAGCGAGGTGACCGGCCGGTCGGGGATGCCGCAGGGGACGATGTACTCGCGCAGGTAGCGCATGTCCGTCGTGACGTTGAGCGCGAAGCCGTGCATGGTCCGGCCGCGCGACAACCGGACGCCGATCGCGCAGATCTTCCGTGGATCGGGGCCGTCGGGATCGATCCACACGCCGGGGTAGTCGCGGAGCCGGCCGGCGTTCGGCAGCCCGAGCTCGGCGAGGCTGTCGATGACCACCTGCTCGACCGTGCGCACGTACGCCACCGTGTCCGTGAGCCCGGAGCCGTTCGTGCCGTGCTTCGGCGGCAGCGAGAGGATGGGGTAGCCGACGAGCTGGCCGGGCCCGTGGTACGTGACGTCGCCGCCACGGTTCACACCGACGAGGCTCGCCCCGACGGATGCCGGCTCGACGAGGACGTTCGCCCTGAGATCAGCACGTGCGCCGTGGGTGAACACGTGTGGATGCTCGAGCAGCAGCAGGTGCTGCTCGCGGCCGTGGGCGAACAGCGCCTCCTGCAGGCCGAGCGCCTCGGTGTACGGGACGCGCCCGAGCCACCGCACGCGCAGTGGCCCGAACACGTCCGTCACAGCTCCGCTGACCAGTCTCGGGTCTCGAGGAGCTCCTTCGCCTTCACGAGGAAGCCGGCGGCGTAGGCGCCGTCGAACGCGCGGTGGTCCCACGTCATCGCGAGGTTGCCGACCGGGTGGATGGCGATGCCCTCGCCGCCGTCGGCGGACTGGACGACGACCGGCTTGCGGACGATCGCATCCGTCGAGAGGATCGCCACCTGCGGCTGATTGATGATCGCCATCGTCAGTACGGAACCGGCCGAGCCGTTGTTCGTGATCGTGAACGTGCCGCCCTGGATCTCATCGGGCGACAGCTTGCGCGTCTTGGCCCGCGTCGCGAGGTCGTTGATCTCGCGGGCGAGGGCGCGCAGCCGCTTGCCGTCCGCGCCGCGCACGACGGGGACGAGCAGCCCCTGGTACTGGAGATCGACGGCGATGCCGATGTCGACGAAGTCGTGCACGACGAGCTCGCCCTCGCCGACGCTCGCGTTGAGGTGCGGGAACTCGGCGAGCGCATCGACGACGGCCCGGCTGATGAACGGGAGGTAGGTGAGGCTGAAGCCCTCCGCGGACTTCCACTCCTCCTTCACGGCGACGCGGGTGCGGTCGACGTTGGCGAAGTCGACCTCGACGACGCTGAACGCGTGCGGCGCGACGCTCTTCGACATCACCATGTGGTCGCCGGTGAGCCTGCGGATCTTCGACAGCGCGACGACCTGGTCACGTTGACCGGAGGTGACGACCGGTGCGGGAGCCGGCGTGCGTGCCGGAGCGGCCGCGGGAGCCGCAGCCGCCGGTGCAGCCGGTGCCGCAGCAGCCGGTGCCGCAGGAACCGGCGCCGGGGCGGCCGGCGCCGGGGCGGCCGGTGCCGCAGCGGCCGGTGCCGCGGAACCGACACGCCGGTCGAGGTGGTCGAGCACGTCTTCGCGGGTGATCCGCCCACCGGGACCCGTGCCGGTGATCTGAGCCGGGTCGAGGTTGTTCTCGGCGACGAGTCGCCGCACGACGGGCGAGAGCAGCCGGTTGTCCGCCGACGACCCGGCCGCTGCAGGCGCCGGTGCAGGCGCCGGTGCGGGTTGCGAGGCCGGCGCTGCCGGGGCAGCGGGAGCGGGCATCGCGGGAGCGGCCTGGGGCGCGGCCGGCGGGGGTGCCGCTGGCGCAGGTTCGGGCGCCGGAGCCGGCATCTCGGCCGAGGCCGGGGCCGCTGCGGGTGGCTCCGCCGGAGCAACGGGAGCGACGGGCGCCGCGGGCGCCGCGGCCTCCGCCACCGGGGCCTCCGCCGCCGGGGCCTCGGCGGACGCCGGCTCGGGTGCTGCACCGTCGCCGACGACTGCGATCACCGTGCCGACGGCGACGGTGTCGCCCTCCGGCACCCGGATCTCGGAGAGCACGCCGGCCACCGGTGACGGCACCTCGGTGTCGACCTTGTCAGTGGAGACCTCGAACAAGGGCTCGTCGGCGGCGACGGACTCACCGACCTTCTTGAACCACTTCGTGATCGTTCCCTCGGTGACGGTCTCACCGAGCTGGGGCAGTTGGACCTCAGCCATTACGCGTTCATGCTCCTTCCGGTGAGCGACATCACGGTCTCACCGAACAGCTCGGTGAGGCTCGGGTGGGGTTGGATGAACTGGGCGATCTCGTCCACGGTTGCTTCCCAGTTCACCGCGAGGTAGCCGCCCGAGAGCTGCTCGGTGACCCAGGGACCGACCATGTGCACGCCGAGCACCTGGCCGGCCGTGCCGTCCGCGTTCTTCTTCGCGATGACCTTCACGAGCCCGTCGGTCGAGCCGATGATCTGGGCGCGGCTGTTGCCGCGGAACTGGTGCTTGGCGACGAGCACGTCGTGACCCGCCTCGCGGGCAGCCTCTTCGCCGGGACCCGCCCACGCCACCTCTGGATCGCAGTAGATCGCCCACGGCACTCTGTCGTAAGCCACCGGGATCGCGTGCTCGCCCATCGACAGCTTCACCGCGAGCACCGCCTCGGCGTAGGCCACGTGAGCGAGCTGCGGTGTGTTGATCAGGTCACCGATCGCATACACCTCCGGTTCGCCGGTGCGACAGAACTCGTCGACCTCGACGAAGCCGCGCTGGTCGACCTTCACCGCCGTGCCCTCGAGACCGAGCAGGTCGGCGTAGGGCCGCCGGCCGACGGACACGACCACGGCGTCGACCTCGAGCTGGTCGCTCTCGCCGTACTGCACCGTGGTGCCGCCACTGTCGTTCGGGGCGTGACCGTTCACCATCACGCCCGTACGGATGTCGATGTCCTTCTTCCGGAACGAGCGCACGACCATGTTCGCGA
Organism: Acidimicrobiia bacterium; assembly: GCA_050248955.1. Taxonomy (GTDB): domain Bacteria; phylum Actinomycetota; class Acidimicrobiia; order Acidimicrobiales; family Ilumatobacteraceae; genus JBFWRK01. The sequence continues at coordinate 330,900 of JBFWRK010000001.1, read as the reverse complement.
CGTCGGCATCGAGGCCGGGGAGGATCTTCGGGAGTCCTTCGAGGATCGTCACCTTGGCGCCGAGATCGGCGAAGGCCGACGCGAACTCGCAGCCGATCGCGCCGCCGCCGATGACAGCGACGCGCTCCGGGACGTGGTCGAGCATCAGGACCTCGTCGCTCGACATGATCGGCCCGCCGCGCTCGAAGTTCGGGATCATCCGCGGCACCGACCCGGTGCAGAGGATCACACTGCGGCCCTCGATCGTCGCCGACGAGCCATCGGCCATCCGCACGGACACGGTCCGATTCGGTCCGAGCGAGCCGACGCCGTTGAACACCGTCACCTTGCGCGCCTTCATCAGACCGGTGATGCCCTTGACGAGGCCCTCCACGATCTTCTGCTTGCGCGCCTGCGTGACGTCGAAGTGCACCTTCGGCGTGCCGGCCTCGATGCCGAACTCGGCGGCATGCGCGACGTGGCGGTGCACGGATGCCGTCTCCAGGAAGGCCTTCGCCGGGATGCATCCCCGGTTCAGGCAGGTGCCGCCGAGCACATCCGTTTCGATGATGGCGACATGCAGACCGGCGGAGGCGGCATACAGCGCTGAGCCGTATCCCCCTGGACCACCACCGATCACCACGAGATCGAAGTGCTCAGCCGTACGAACCACCTCCAGCGTCATCTTGCGTTGCTCGTCATCGAAACCGCGGAGCAGCGTAGTGGGCTACCCACGGGTAAGGACCTGGTGGTCCAGGGACCGGTGCTACCCGTTCCCGAGGAGGTTCAGACACGTCACCCGTCGAGCGTCCACACGGCTGTCGTTCCGCTCAACGTGAACTGGAGGTAGTGCGTTCCCTCGCCAGAGGTGACGAACCGCAACTGGCACTCCGTCGATGTGCCGGCGTCGATCCGACTGACCTCGGCGCAGTCCGGCGGACCGTCGTCGAACGCGGTCGGCACCGCCGGGAACCGCGTGGCGCCGACCCGGACGGCCCACGGCGCGGCGACGTCGTCCAAGGCGTCCCGGTCCGGGTCGACAGCGACCCGCACGAGCACCCGATCCGCCTCGGGTCGCTCGACGAGCGTCACCTCCACGCGGTCGACCGCCGCTGCGGTGCCCACCCGGCCGATCTCGACGGTGTTGTCCGACCGGCTGAGGCGCAGGAGCTGGATGCTGCCTGCCACGAGGATCGCCATGCCACAGGCAAGCGCGAGGAGGATGAGTCGCCGGGTGCTCACGAGGATCGCAGGGTACGGCGAGCGCCACCGTCTCCCCAACCGGTACCGTGAGCCCTGTTCGAACGGCGCTTCGACGAACTGATGGCAGGTGTGTGATGGGACTCCGTGATCTCGGCAAGCGACTGCGCACGTCGGTCGAGGATCTCGATGCGATGCGGCTCCAGGACCGCTTCGTCGGCCTCGGCCTGACGCCGATCGCCGAGGCGCCTGCCCGGCGCCCGATCCGCATCGGCGGCGAGATCACGCGGGTGCTCATCGCGCCGAGGAACGGCACGCCGGCGCTCGAGATCCGCGTCAGCGACGGGACGGGCCACACGACGGCGATCTTCACGGGCAGACGCACGATCTCGGGCCTCACCCACGGTCGTGCCGTGGTGCTGGAAGGCGTTGCCTACGACGAGCGCGGCCGACGGATCATCCTGAACCCGTCCTACACGCTGCTGCCGCTCTGATCCGACGGCGGGCCCGATCCGTCACCGACGTCCGCGATCAGCAACGCCCGCACGCCCTCCTCGGCGTCCGCTGTCACGAGCACGAGCACCTCGTCGCCGATCCGCAGCACGGTGTCACCCCGCGGCACGATGACGCGCTCGCTGCGGATGACGGCGACCACGGTGGCGTCGCGGGGGAAGCCGAGCTCGGCGATCTCCTTGCCGTCGGCCGGCGAGCCCTCGGCGAGCGTCACCTCGGCGAGCTTCGCCTTGCCGCCCTCGAAGGACAGCAAGCGCACGAAGGACCCGACCGACACCGCCTCCTGGACGAGCGCCGTGATCAGGTGCGGCGTGGACACGGCGACATCGACGCCCCACATCTCGTTGAACATCCACTCGTTCTTCGGGTTGTTCACGCGGGCGACGACCCGGGGCACGCCGAACTCCTGCTTGGCGAGCAACGAGATCACGAGGTTGTCCTCGTCGTCACCGGTGACGGACGCGACGACGTCGGCCGTCTCCACGCCCGCGGCCGCGAGGCTGGCGACCTCGCACGCGTCCGCTTCCATCCACGTCGCGCCCTTCGGTTCGCCCGACGCCCGCGCCTGGCGGACCACCCGCGCGTCGTTGTCGAGGATGGTCACGCGATGACCGCCCTGCTGGAGCTGCTCGGCGATGAAACGACCGACGCTGCCGCCGCCTGCGATGACGACCTCCATGATCAGTGTCCCCTCTTGGTCGGTCCGAGGAGCAGCTCGTCGATCTGGTCGAACGTGTCCCCCGACACGGCGAGATAGACGACGTCGCCCTCCTGAGCCACCACCGAGTGCGACGGCAGCTGCGAGACACCGAGCCGGCTGAGCGCGACGACGCGGGCGAAACCGGAGTCGTCGATGTCGAGCAGTCGATGCCCCGCCCAGCCCCGCCCGACCTGCCGTTCGACGACCGAGACGTTCGCGCTCGGATCGACCCATTCGACCGACGGCGTCTCGGGGATGAGCCGGCGGAGCACCCGCTCGGTGGTCCAGGCGACCGTGGCGACCGTGGCGATCCCCAACCGTTGGTAGATCGCGGCGCGCCGGGGGTCGTAGATCCGAGCCACGACCCGCTCGACACCGAACGTCTCCCGGGCGACCCGGGCGATGAGGATGTTCGAGTTGTCGCCGTTCGTCACCGACGCCAGCGCCCCCGCCTCCTCGATTCCGGCCTCGATCAGGCGGTCTCGATCGAAGCCGATCCCGGCGATGATCCGGCCGGTGAACTCGTCACCCAACCGCAGGAACGCGTCGGGGTTCCGATCGATCACGGCGACCGTGTGCCCTGCCTCGGTGAGCTGACGAGCCAGCGACGACCCGACACGCCCACATCCAACGACGACCACGTGCACGACACGCTCCTTTGACTGCGGCCGGCGCACCGGCCGGCGTGGACTCTAATCAGTGCTTCGCGCGACCGGCAGCCTCCATGCAAGAGTGACGCGGTGTTCGCCGTCATGAAGAGGCTCGTCGTCGGGACGCCGATCGCAACGTCGGAAGAGCACCACACGCGCCTGCCGAAGAAGATCGCGCTCCCGGTTTTTGCGAGCGACGCGATCTCCTCCACCGCGTACGCGACCCAGGAGATCCTGATCATCCTGGTGCCGGCGGCCGGCTTGGCGGCGTACTCGAAGCTCGTCCCACTGTCACTCGTCGTCTGCCTGCTGCTCGCGGTCGTCATCACGAGCTACCGCCAGACGATCCGGGCGTACCCGGGCGGCGGCGGCACCTACATCGTGAGCCGCGAGAACCTGGGCAAGAACCCGTCGCTGGTCGCGGGCGCGTCCATCCTCGTGGACTACGTGCTGACCGTCGCCGTCTCGGTGTCGGCCGGCGTCGCGGCGATCATCGCCGCGTTCGGCACCTTGAGCGAGTACCGGGTGGCGATGTGCCTCGGCTTCATCGCGCTGATGACGATCGCGAACCTGCGCGGGATGAAGGAGTCGGGGGCGATATTCGCGCCGCCGACCTACATCTACGTGCTGATGCTGTTCGGGTTGATCATCTGGGGCCTCTACCGCAGCTTCACGGGCGACCTCGACCGGCTGCCGGTCGACGAGGAGGCACTCGGCGAGCTGCTGCACGGCGCCGGCGAGGCGGGGAGCGGTCTCGGCCTGCTGATCCTGCTGAAGGCCTTCTCGTCCGGCGCGGTCGCGCTGACCGGCGTCGAGGCGGTGGCCGACGGTGTCCCCGCGTTCAAGAAGCCCGAGCCGAAGAACGCAGCTGCGGTGCTCGTGCTGATGGCGACGATCCTCGGCACGGCGTTCTTCGGGCTCGCGGTGCTCGCCCAACGGTTGGAGGCGATCCCCGAGGAGACCGGCGACACGCTGATGTCGAAGCTCGGTGAGGCGGTCTTCGGGCGTGGGTTCCTCTACTACGTGCTGCAGTTCTCGACGTTCGCAATCCTGATCCTGGCGGCGAACACCGCCTACGCGGACTTCCCGCGCCTCTCGTCGATCATCGCCAAGGACGAGTTCCTGCCGCACCAGTTCAAGAACCGTGGTGATCGTCTCGTGTTCTCGAACGGCATCGTCGTGCTCGCCGTGATGGCATCAGCCCTCATCGTGGTGTTCGGCGGTGTGACCACCGCGCTCATCCCGCTGTACGCGGTCGGAGTGTTCACCGGATTCACGATGAGCCAGAGCGGCATGGTGATGTACCAACGTCATCATCGGCTGGCCGGCTGGCAACGGCGAATGGCCGTGAACCTCGTCGGCGCGATCGCGACCGGCGTGGTCCTCGTCGTGGTGCTCGTCTCGAAGTTCACGGACGGAGCCTGGGTGCCCGCCGTCGTGATCCCGATCATCGTCGTGTTCTTCAAGTCGATCGGCAAGCACTACGACGGCGTGCGCGAGCGGATCGTCGTCGAGGACGGGTGGAAGCCGAAGCGCCACACCCACACGGTCGTCGTGCTCGTCGGATCGATCAACAAGGGCACGCTGCAGGCGCTCACCTACGCCCGCTCGCTCGCGCCCGACCGCCTGATCGCGACATCGGTCGTCACCGACGAAGAAGAACAACGGGCGATCACCGAAGCGTGGGCGAAGTACGACCTGCCGATGGAGCTCCACCTCCTGTCGTCGCCGTACCGTGCGCTGACCCGCCCGATCATGCGCTTCCTCGACGAGCTCGACGAGGAGGACCCGGACGACCTCATCACGGTCGTGATCCCGGAGTTCGTCGTGAGGACGTGGTACACCCAGCTGCTCCACAACCAGAGCGCCTTCGCGCTGAAGGCGCGCCTGTTGTTCCGCAAGAACACCGTCGTGACCTCGGTGCCCATCCTCGTGGACTAGCCCGTTCGCGCGCGGGCGCGGCGATGTGCCTAGCGTGGCGCCGCCTATGTTCGCCATGTTGAAGAGACTGTTCATCGGTACGCCGATCGCGTCGTCCGAGGAGCACCACCAGCGGCTCTCGAAGAAGGTCGCGCTCCCGGTGTTCGCCAGTGACGCGATCTCCTCCACCGCCTACGCGACCGACGAGATCCTCATCGTCCTGCTCCTGCAGGCCAGCGTCGGCGCGGTCGCGTTCACGAAGCTCGTGCCGATCGCGATCATCGTCGTCGTCCTGCTCGTGATCGTCGTGACGAGCTACACCCAGACGATCCATGCCTATCCGAGCGGTGGCGGCAGCTACATCGTGAGCAGGGAGAACCTGGGCACGATGCCATCGCTCGTCGCCGCCTCGTCGCTGCTCGTCGACTACATCCTCACGGTCGCCGTGTCGGTCGCCGGTGGCGTGCTCGCCATCCGCTCTGCGTTCGGCTTCGACAACAAGTGGACCGTTCCCATGTGCCTGCTGTGCGTCCTCGGCATGACGTTGGCGAACCTGCGCGGCGTGCGAGAGTCCGGCGCGCTCTTCGCACCACCGACGTACATCTACGTGCTCATGCTGCTGCTGCTGATCGGTATCGGCTGCTACCGCATCTACGTACGGGACCTCGGGCCGATCCCGATCGACCAGCTGAGCGACGAAGCCCGGGAGTTCTCGGAGGGTGCGAAGTCGCTCGGGCTGCTCATGCTGCTCCGGGCGTTCTCGTCCGGCGCGGTCGCGCTGTCGGGGGTGGAGGCCGTGTCGAACGGCGTGCCCGCCTTCCAGAAGCCGGAGGCGAAGAACGCCGCGCGCACGCTGCTCTTCATGGGCACGATCCTCGGCTCGTGCTTCTTCGGTGTCTCGTTGCTCGCCTCGCGCCTGAAGCCGTACCGGGGTGACGAGGACCCGACCGGGATCGCACTCATGGCTGAGCACATCTACGGCGGCAAGAACGTGCTGTTCTGGGTGACGCAGCTGGCGACGTTCGCGATCCTCATCCTTGCCGCGAACACCGCGTACGCGGACTTCCCGCGCCTCTCCTCGATCGTCGCCCGGGACGGCTTCCTCCCCCGCCAGTTCACGAACCGCGGTGACCGGCTCGTCTTCTCCAACGGCGTGATCTTCCTCGCCATCGTGGCGAGCATCCTGATCGTCATCTTCAAGGGCAACATCTCGGCCCTCATCCCGCTCTACGCGTTCGGCGTGTTCACCGGGTTCACGCTCAGCCAGGCAGGCATGGTCGTGCACCACTTCCGGCTGAAGGAGCCGCGATGGCGGGCGTCAGCGGTGGTCAACGCCGTCGGTTGCGTCACGACCGGCGTCATCGCCGCGATCGTGGTCATCTCGAAGTTCACCGAGGGGGCATGGATCCCCGCTGCCCTGATCCCGATCATGGTGGTCGCGTTCCGTTCGATCGGGAAGCACTACACGCGGGTGCGCGCTGCGATCGCGATCACGCCCACCTACAAGGCGAAGCGCCAGACGCACTACGTCGTCGTGCTCGTCGGCTCGGTCAACAAGGGCGTCGTGCACGCGATCCAGTACGCGCGATCACTGTCACCCGAGCGGATCATCGGCCTCTCCGTCGTCGGTGACGCCGAAGAGCAGGAGGAGGTCACCCGGGCGTGGGCCGAGCACGACATCGCCGTCGAACTGCACACGATCTCGTCGCCGTACCGTGAGCTCACACGCCCGATCCTCGAGTACCTCGACGAGCTCGACCGGGAGAACCCCGACGAGATCATCACGGTCGTGATCCCGGAGTTCGTGACCGCAATCTCGACGCAGTGGTTGCACAACCAGTCGGCGCTCGCGTTGAAGGCGCGGCTCCTCTACCGGCCGAACACGGTCGTGACATCGGTGCCGGTGCTCGTCGACTGACGAACGTCAGGAGAACGCGCAGTCGAAGTACTTGCTGACCGCGTCGCTCTGCGCTTCGTAGTCCTCGATGGCGTAGGGATTGACGCCCTCGTAGCACGACGGGTCCATCAGCTCCGACGGCACCTCGTACTCCTCGAGCTCGCCACTGGCGACCTTCGCGTCGAAGCACTCCTTGCCCTCGGTGACGATCTCGATGAACTCCGCGTCGGCGAGCTCGCTCCAGCTGTACGTCCACGAGTAGTCGGCGATGCCGCACTCGGGGAAGCGCAACGCCGGCGGGATGTACACCTCGGCGTCGAGCTCCTGCGCCGCGAGCAGGCACGCCAACGCGGTGTCCGCCTCCTGCTCCACGTAGCAATCGGATGCCGCACCGAGGCCGACGTCGCCCTTCGTGTCCTCCGTCGTGTCCTCGGTTGTGTCGCCGGTCGTGTCCTCGGTCGTGTCCTCGGTCGGATCGAACGTCGTGTCGTCCGGCTCGAGCGTGCCTCCGAGCTCGTCCTCGATCATCCCCGGCACTGCGCCGAACGGGTCGATCGAGCCGTCCTGCAGGCCGTCGAGCAGCTCCTCGATGTCGGCACGGTCGACCGACTCCAGGGCGTTGAGCAACACGTCGAACGTCGTGCCGAAGATGCTCACGTACCACTCACCGTCGACCTGGTTCAGCCGTACGCCCGAATCCGATCCGAAGCCGGCGAGGCCGCCGAGGCCCATCTCGCCGAGCGCTTCGTCGGCGTCGTCCAGGCAGCTCGTCTGCTCTTCGCCGGCGATCAGCATGGTGGCGCAGCCGTCGGCGAACTCGATGCGAACCTCGTCGCCCTCGGCCGTCGCCGAGACCGAGTAGCTCGTCGGCACGATCGTCGCCGTGTCACCGTCGACCGTCACGTCGTACTCGACGTTCTCGATCGAGACCTGCAGCCCGGACTCCGCGAGCATCTCGTCGATCGAGCCCTGGGCCTCGTTGATGAACAGCGGCGCATACCGCTGCAACGCTTCGGCCTCGTCGGGGTCGAGCGACGCGATCATGCCCTCGAGATCGAGGTTGCCGACGCGGTCGAGGAACTGGTCCATCGCCGCCTCGGGCGAGTCGCCGCCGTCGGGGACGATCGCCTGGTCCTGCTCGGGCACCTCGCTCAGTCCGGCTCCGACGCGGGCCACTTCGGCCACGGTGTACCAGAGGCTCACGTACCAGCGACCGTCCTGCTCGACCGTCGTGAGCCGCACCTCCCCGCCACCACCGGAACCGAAGCTCGTCCCGTCGCTGCTCGAGCTGCCGGGGCGCTGCCCGTCGAGCGCCCGGTCGATGAGCAGGTCGCCGATCGGCAACTGCTCGCCGTCCACCGCCCCCGATGCCGTGCCGGCGATCGAGACCGTCGCGATGTCGTCGGTGATCTGCTCCACCTGTACGTCGTCGAGCGTGATCTGGAGATCGATGCCGCCGATCTTGCCGAGGTCCGCGTCCTCGCTCAGCACGTCGAGGCGCTGCAACTGCTCGACGAAACGGACCAACGGGTCCTTGAACGTGCGTCGCTCGCCCGGTAGCACCACGTCGATCGCGCCGAGGACGTCCTCCTCGTTGACGGCGGCGACGAAGTCGCGTACCGCGGCCTCGGGCGTATCAGCGCCGCCGTCGGACCCGCCCGTCATCGCCTGGACGGCGAAGCCACCTGCCGCGATCAGCGCGACCACGCCGGCGACGGCACCGATCGCGCGGCCCTTGCCCCGCTTCGATGGGGTGGGTGCGTCGACCGAGACCTCGACAGGAGCGACCGCGGGCTCGCCGGGCTGGGGCGCCCAGGACGTGCCCGGCCCGGGTGGGAACCACGCGCCGCCTCCGGCCGGCGCCGGCGTCGCGCCTGGGGGCGACAGAGGCGGCGGAGGCGGAGGCGTTCCTGCGCCGGGCGCGTCCGGCCCTGTGGATTGCTGATCGCTCATGTCCGCCTCCGGTCGTTCAAGCCGACGGTTGTACCACGCCACGGCCGCGCCCGGGTAGCGCCCAATAGCCTGATTCCATGAAGATCATCGTGTCCGGCTCGAGCGGCTTCGTCGGTGCTGCGCTCCTCCCTCGCCTCGAGCAAGCCGGTCACGAGGTGAGGCGACTCGTCCGCCGGGCCCCGATGCCCGGCGAGATCCGCTGGGATCCAGCGGCCGGCACGATCGACGCCGCCGCGCTCGAAGGGTGCGACGCGGTGATCCATCTCGCTGGGGCGGGCATCGCCGAGCACCGGTGGACCGACGACTACAAGCGTCAGCTCCGCGAGAGCCGCACCTCGCCGACCAGCCTGCTCTCCCGTGCGCTCGCCGGGCTCGAGCGGCGGCCGTCGGTGCTGCTGTCGGCCTCGGCCATCGGGTGGTACGGGCCGCGCGGCGACGAGCCGCTCGACGAGCAGTCCGACCCCGGCGAGGGCTTCCTCGCCGATCTCTGCCAGCAGTGGGAGGAGGCCACCGCGCCCGCTGAAGCGGCCGGTATTCGCGTCGCCCACCTGCGCAGCGGCATCGTGCTGTCCGCCAAGGGCGGGGCGCTCAAGAAGCAACTGCCGCTGTTCAAGCTCGGTCTCGGCGGCAAGTTCGGCGGCGGCCGGCAGTGGCAGAGCTGGATCTCGCTGCCTGACGAGATCGGTGCGATCAGCCACCTGCTGACCGCCGATGTGCGCGGCGGCGTGAACCTGACCGCGCCGAACCCCGTGACGAACGCCGCGTTCACAACGACACTGGCGAAGGCGCTGCGGCGTCCCGCGGTGCTGCCGATCCCGTCGTTCGGGCCGAAGCTGCTGCTGGGTGCCGAGCTCGCCGAGTCGCTGCTCTACACCGGCCAGAAGGTGCTCCCGACGGCGCTGCTCGCCGCCGGGTACCGGTTCGAGCACCCGACGCTCGACGTGGCCCTGCGGGCGTTGCTGTCGAAGTCGGCGACCGCCTGACGGTCGAGTCGCCGGTCGCGGCGGGCCAGACCGGGTCAGGTCAAGTTCAGACCGGGTCGACGCTCGTCAGATCTGGTCAGGTCGCACTGCCGACGAGCCCGCTGCGAACGGCCCACGCCGCGATCTCGGCGCGGCTCGACATGTTCAGCTTCATCAAGATGTTCGAGACGTGGACTGCCGCGGTCTTCGGCGAGATGTAGAGCCGGCGGGCCACCTCGCCGTTCGTCAGTCCCTCCGTGAGCAGGGCCGCGACCTCCTGCTCGCGGGGCGTCAGCTCGGAGCCCTTGCCGCTCGGCGTGGCACCCTCGAGCCGGCGGAGCAGCGCCTCGCCGCGGTCGCGTCGCCATCCGGGCCAGAGCGCGAGCTCGTTGTCGAGCGCCTGGCGCACCAGCGCCTTCGCCCCGGCGTGGTCGCCGCTCGCGAGCACCGCCTCGGCGGCACGGATGCGCAGGTGCCCGAGCAGCGCTCGGGAGAGCTCGATGTCCGGATCTGCCAGCGCGGTCAGGAGTCGAGCGGCCGCTTCCGCCATGCGCCCTTCGGCGAGGTGGACGAGGCCGGACACAACGCGCTCGATCCGCTCGGCGGTCTCGGGCGTCGGTGCCCCGGCAACGACGATGTCGTGCGCGAGCTGCGGGTCGATGCCGAGGGCGATCGCGTCCTCGACGCCCATGAGCGCATCGCGCTCGAGCCAGGTGTTGTCACTCAACCCTGCACCGAAGCCGGTCCGGAGCAGGTCGATCGGTGACCGGCCCATCGCTCCGCCGAGCGCGGCAACGGACAGGAACGCGCGGGCGACCGACGCCTCATCCGCGTGATCGTGCCCCTTCTCGGTGCGCAGCTGCTCGTTCAGGTTCGCCAGCCGTTCGGCATCGGCGACCCGCCCCTCCTCGAGAGCCAGCTCGCCCTCGAAGAACGTCGTCCAGAACAGGTCCTTGCGCGACAGCGAGCCCCGCTCCCGGATGCGTAGCAGCACGCGCCGCAGCGACGGCATGTCGGCCTCGGCGAGGGCGATCTCGGCCTCCCTGGCCGCGAGCGTCCACATCGCGTCGAAGCCGCAGCGCTCGATCGCGGCACGGAAGCGCTCCACCAACTGGCGACCTGTGTCGCTCCTGAGCGAGACCATGTCGAAGACGTTGTTCAGACCTCGCGCCACGAGCACGTAGTCGCCGACCGATTCGGCCTCGTCGACCGCGGCGAGCAGCTCCGCGCTCGCCGCGCGTCCGACGAGGGTCACCCGAGCGCTACCCCGTTCGATCAACCCCTGCGCGCGGACCGAAGGGAGGTCGAACGCCTCGGCTTCGGCGATCGTCCGGTCTGCCCACTCGATCGCGACCGCGCTGCGGTCGAGCACCATGTTCGCCTGCGCGATCGCAGCGAACGCCCTGGCGCGGTCCTCGCCGGCGCCGAGCTCGTCGGCCAGGTGCTCGAGTCGGGCCAGTTCGATCAGCATCGCGTCGCGCTCGCCGAGCTCGAAGTTCGTCCGCACCAGCCACCTGGTCGCTGCTGCTTCCTCACCGAGCGAGCCGAGCGCGCGGGCGGCATCGAACCAACGTCGGGCGAGACCGAGTGACTCCTCGTTGAACCCCACGAGCCACGCCGCTTGTGTCGCGACGCCGAGCAACCCGACGTCGTCGGGCGCCTCCTGCAACGCTTCGTCGGCGAGCCGGAGCGCCTCGAACGTCGAGCCCTTGACCAGGTTCTCCGCTGCCGCGGCGCGGCCGAACTCGACCATCTCGTCGAAGCGTCCTGCGCCGCCGGCGTGCCGGGACAGCGCACTGAGGTCGTGGGGGGTGACGGCCCGGAGCGCCTCGAGCGCTCGCTGGTGGAGCAGCCGCCGCTCACGCCCGAGCACCTGGTGGTTCACGGCGTCGCGGACGAGAGCGTGGCGGAAGCCGAACTCGTCGGGCTCGAGCTCGGAGAGGAGGTTGCGGTCGACGAGCGACCGGAGCGCGTCGATCAGCTCCCGCTCGGAGAGCTCGGTCACCGCAGCGAGCACGTCGAACGACGCCGACGGACCGAGCACTGCAGCGCTCTCGATCACCCGGCGCTCGACGGCGGAGATCCCGGCGAGCCGTTCCTTGACCGCCTCTTCGAGCGACCACGGCAGCCGGCTGGCGGCGATCTCCTCCGCGGTGATGTCCCCGCAGCACCCGGCGAGCTCCTCGATGAGGAACGGGTTGCCGCCGCTGCGCTGGTAGGTCGCCTCGATGAGCGCCGAAGCGGGCGTCGTGCCGAACATGCCGCTGAGGATCGCGCTCACGCCCGTGCGATCGAGGCGGTCGAGGCGGATCTGCTCGACGGTCTGCCTGCGCTCGAGGCGGAACAGCAGCTCGCCGCCCGGGGATCGCCGGCTGAGGTCCTCTGGCCGGTACGTGCCGATGAGCACCATGCCGGGCCACGTCTCCTGGGCGAGCCGGTCGATGACGGCGGCGCTCTCCGCATCGGCCCAGTGGAGGTCTTCCACGATCACGATCGATCGCCGTTGGCCGATCCGCTCGACCAGCTCGCGCATGAGGTCGGTCGTGGTCGACTCCGCCAGATCGCGCCGTCCCAGCACGGATGCGATCAGCGAGTGCGCGACGCCTTCACCGCCGGGCTCTGCCCCGCCGGCGAGCACGATCGCATCGTCCGGACGCTGGAGGAGCAGCTCCTGCAGCAGCCGCGTCTTGCCGATGCCGGCCTCGCCGGCGATGAGGACGACGGCGGGAACCTCGCGCGCGGGGACCGCCGCGGCTTCGATGAGATCGCGCAGCGATTCGAGTGCCGAGCTGCGTCCGACCATCACGGGGCTACGACCGGCGCGGCACTGCACCTGGGCGAGATTACCGACATCGTCCGGCGCGCTGCGCTGGATCGCCGCTGCGAGCGGCGTATCGCCGTCGGTCGGCCCGGAACGCCCGGTCACGAGCACGGGATCACGAGCACGAGGTCACGCGAGGTCACGACGCGAGGCGGTCGGGCGTGTCCTGCGACTGCGGGGTCTTCGACGAGGGGGGCAGCGGGACGATCATCGCACCCGGCGACGGCTGCTCGGCGGTGCCGGCACGGCGCCTGGCCCGCCGCGAACGGCGGACCAGGCGGTGGCGCTCGGCGGTCGCGATGTCAGTGCTGTGGCGCTGACGGGCGACGTCGAGGTTCATGGACCAGTTGGTCATCATCGTGGGCACCTCCTCTCGGTGATGTCTCCACGATGGACCCCTGAAGTAGCTCGCCACATCGGGTGAGTGACGTATTGCCACGATCCGTGACGACTAGGTATGTCGGCCGTCACGTCGTCGTCCGGCTGAGGGCCTGTTCCGAGGCCCGCCGGACGTTCCGATCAGGCCTGCACCGCCTCGATGTCGAGGTTGATCTTGATCTTCTCGCCGACGAGGAGACCGCCGGTCTCCAGCACGACGTTCCACTCCATCCCGAAGTCCTTGCGGTTCACCTCTGCCTCGGCGCTGAAGCCGACGCGGGTGCCGCCCCACGGGTCCTTCTCGGTGCCCTCGTACTCGAGCTCGAACTCGATCGACTTCGTGACGTCCTTGATCGTCACGTCCGCGACGAGCACGTAGTCACTGCCGTCCTGACGGAGTGCCGTGCTGCGGAACGTGATCGTCGGGAAGCGCTCGACATCGAGGAAGTCGCCGCTCTTCAGGTGGCCGTCCCGCTGGTCGTCGTTGGTCGTGATCGAGGCGACCTGGGCGACGGCCTCGACGGACGAGTCGAGCGGCTGCTCGGCGATGGTGATGACGCCGGTGAAGTCGGTGAACCGGCCGCGGACCTTGCTGACCATGAGGTGGCGGGCCGAGAACCCGATCGTCGAGTGCGACGGATCGACGTTGTACACACCGGGGACGGGGAGGTTGGACTGCGACATGGATGCTCCTTGCAGGCGGACGAACTGTTGTGATCGCAACAATACCCGGAGGTAGTTGTGATCACAACATTTGCAGTGCACAAGCGGTAGACTCGGCGGCGTGGTGGTGACCCCGAGGCAAACGAGATGGCTGGACGACACGGAGATGCGGGTGTGGCGCAACTACGTCCAGCTCGTCGACGAACTGACGTCGCGGCTCGAGGACGACCTGGTACGGGCCCACGGGCTGACGCTCGGCGACTACCAGGTGCTCGTCTACCTCTCCGAGGCACCACAGCACCGCCTGCGGATGTGCGATCTCGCCGGCCGCCTGCGGCTCTCCCCGAGCGGCCTGACCCGCCGTCTCGACGGTCTCGTCAAGGGCGGTCTCGTCGTCCGGGAACCGAGCGTCGAGGATCGCCGGGTCTCGCTCGCGGTGCTGACGGAGCACGGATTCGCCCGTCTCGCCGAGGCCGCACCCGACCACGTCGACAGCGTGCGCCGCCACATGCTCGACCACCTCGACCGCGAGCAGATCGCGCAACTCGGCGACGCGCTCGGCGCGATCCGCGCGGGGTGGGTAGCGAACGGTGCAGCCCTGGTACAACCGGAGCCGTGACCACACCGCTCCCGCAAGGCTTCAGCTGCCACGTGTCCAACGTCGGCATCAAGGACGAGACCGACGACTTCGTGGTGGTCGCCGCCGACCGACCGTGCGCGGCGGCCGGTGTGTTCACACGATCGCGGTTCTCGGGCCCGAGCGTCGTCGTCAGCCGATCGAACATCGCCGGCAACGTGGCCCGTGCGGTCGTGGTCATCTCGAAGAACGCGAACGTCGCGACGGGACCGGAGGGCTTGGCGAACGCCCGAGAAGTCGTTGCCGGTGTGGCGACCGCGTTGGGGTGCGACGCCGGCGAGGTGCTGATCGCGTCGACCGGTGTGATCGGCCGGCAGTACCCGATGGACCGCGTTCGGGCCGGGCTCGGCGCGCTCACGTGGCCGTTCGGTGGCAATGACGCCGACGCAGTCGCAGCGGGGATCATGACGACGGACACGCACCCCAAGGTCGCGTCGGCGACGGTCGGCGCAGGGTCGGCGCGGATCGTCGGTGTGGCGAAGGGCGTCGGGATGATCGAACCCGACATGGCCACGCTGATCACGCTGTTCTTCACGGATGCCGAGCTCGCGCGCGAAGCGCTCGACGCCGTGTTCCGGTCAGTGATCGACCGGACGTTCAACTGCGTCTCGATCGACACGGACACGTCGACGTCCGACACCGCGACGATCCTGGCGTCGGGAGTCGCCGGCCCCGTCGACGTCGACGAGTTCGAGGTCGCGCTGTTCGAGGTCGCGCGGACGCTGACGAAGATGGTCGCTCGCGACGGTGAGGGCGCGACGAAGCTGATCGAGGTGTGCGTCGACGAGGCCCGGGACGGCGCTCAGGCCAAGCGGGTGGCGAAGGCGATCGTGAACTCACCGCTCGTGAAGACCGCCGTGCACGGCGCCGACCCGAACTGGGGCCGCGTGGCGATGGCGATCGGCAAGTGCAGCGACGACACCGACATCGACGAGGCGCGGGTCGTGATCCGCTTCGGCGACCAGCAGGTCTATCCCGGGCAGGTCGACGAGCGCGGACTCGCCTGCCTGGCCGAGTACATGCGTGGCGAGGACGTGCGCATCCACGTCTCGCTCGACACCGGCATCGCCACCGCCACCGTGTGGGGCTGCGACCTCTCCGACGGCTACGTCAGGATCAACGCCGACTACACGACCTAAACAGCCTCGGTTGGTCTCCGCTGCGCTTCGACCGCTCTCGGCTGCGGCTCGTCGCTGGCGCTTCCCTCGCCGCCGTACACGGCCTCGCGATTGTCTCCGCTGCGCTGACCCAGCCACGACGTTTCTCTGCTCATCCGCGTCACCAGCTCCGGTCTCTGATCGGGCGAGGTCGTTGGGTGTCCGGATGGGAGCGGAGAACCGGTCGGGAGTCGTCGGCAAGCAGAGAACCCGGGGAGAGCGGGACCGGGCCGCGCGCCCGGCTCGGTGGCCACCCCGGCCATCACGACTTCGAGCGACAACTGCGTCGGATCACTTGGGTTGGAAGCGGATGCCCCCGTCGACGCGGATCGTCTCGGCGTTCATGTAGCTGTTGGTGACGCACTCCATCACCATCGAGGCGAGCTCCTCCGGCAGGCCGAGGCGCTGCGGGAAGGGGACACCCTTCTGGAGGTTCGCCTTGAACGCCTCTGAGTTCTCACCCTGGCCGTAGATCGGCGTGTCGATGAGCCCCGGCGCGACGGTGTTGACGCGGACGCCGATCGCTGCCAGGTCGCGGGCGACCGGGAGCGTCATGCCGACGATGCCGCCCTTCGACGACGAGTACGCGGCCTGCCCGATCTGCCCGTCGAACGCCGCGATCGAGGCGATGTTGACGATCGCGCCCCGCTCGCCGAAATCCATCGGCTCCGCCTGACTCATCGCGGTCGCTGCGAGACGAATGCAGTCGTACGTGCCGACCAGGTTGATCGCGATGACCTTCTTGAACGCGTCGAGGTTCGCCGCCGACTCGTACGAGCCGTCCTTGCCGACGGTGCGCTGCGCCCACCCGATACCGGCCGAGTTCACGAGCACGCGCAGCGGGCCCATCGACTTCGCCATCTCGACGGCGTTGACGATGTCGTCGGTGTTGGTGACGTCGACCTTGCAGAACGCGCCACCGATCTTATCGGCGAGCGCCTTGCCCTTGTCCTCCTGCAGGTCGGCGACGACGACCTTGGCGCCCTTGGCCGCCAGGAGCCGAGCCGAGGCAGCACCGATGCCAGAGGCTCCGCCGGTCACGATTGCGCTTGCGCCGTTGATGTCCATGCGGGCGAGGCTAGGCGGCACCTTCGTCTCCGGGCCAAGCCGGACCACGCCAGACCGCCCGCGTGGCGGAGGGCGGGAGGCCAGGAACCCGGGCGGCGGCCGGGGGCGGCGTCAGAACAGCGTCGGCGCGGCGGGGGGCGGGAGCGGTGCCGCGGGTGAACCGGGGGGCGGTGGTGGGATCGGGTCGAAGGGGCCCTTCGCGGCTTCGACGGCGAGGCGGTCGACCACGTCGTTCATGAAGTCCCCGCTGTGGCCCTTCACCCAGCGGAACGACACGTCGCCACGATCCCGGACGAGCTCGATCAGCGGCTCCCAGAGATCGCGGTTGGCGACCGGCTGACGTTGGCTGTTCTTCCACCCGCGCGCCAGCCACCCCTTCCACCACGCGTCACGGAAGCAGTTCACGACGTAGGTCGAGTCCGACACGATCTCGATCGTGCCCGGCGTATCACCGAGCGTGCGCAGCGCCTCGAGCACGGCTTGGATCTCCATCCGCTGGTTCGTCGTGTGTGCCGCGCCACCGCTCGCGAACTCCTCGCCGTCGGGCGCCACCGCCCACGCCCAGCCACCTGGTCCGGGGTTGCCCGAGCACGCTCCGTCGGTGTACACGGTCAGAACTGACATCTCATTCACGGTATCGGTGACCGAATCGTGCGACAGTGATGCCCTCGAGGCGTTCGTGCGGGAGACAGCGATGAGAGCACCACGATTTCGGTTGATGGCGGCGGCAGCCATCGCCGGCATGCTGGCCGTGCCGCTCCATGCGACACCGGCGGCCGCGGCACCACCGATCTACGTGGAGACCGAGTCGCCATCGCCCGGACCACGTGGTTCGATCGCCGTCATCGGCGACTCCGTCATGCTCGGGTCGGTCTGGGAGACCGGTGGCTACGGACCATCGCTCGGCGCGATGCTCGCCGGCGACGGATGGGGACCCGTCACGAGCAAGGCCGGAGTCGGCTTCCAGACAGGGCGCTTCCTCGCCGACGGCCACGGGGCGAACATGGCGACGTGGATCACGAACCGCCGGCGGCTCGGCTGGGACGCCACCACCTTCGTCGTGAACCTGGGCGCGAACGAGGTCAGCTCGTGCTTCCAGTCGGTCGAGTGCGCCGTGCGCAGCATCGACGGGTTCCTCGACCTGATCGGCCCCGGCCACCAGGTCTGGTGGGCGAAGATCACGATGCCCGACGCTGCGGACGCGGCCACGTGGAACGCCGCGCTCGACGCGGTCGCCGGCCGCCGATCCGAGCTGCTCGTCTGGGACTGGCCGGCGGTGATCGCGAGCTCCGGCATCCCGATGTCCGGCGATGGCGTGCACCTACCGACCGCGTCGGCGTATCGCACCCGCTCACGACTCATCGCCGACGACGTGGCAGCGCGGAGGGGCTCCTCGCTCCCGATCGGCGCGTCGGCGGCCGTCCCCGTGGCGAGCGGCGACCCGGTGGGGTACTCGCCGTTGCCTCCCGAACGCGTCCTCGACACGCGCGCGACCGGTGATCGCCTGCCCGCTCTGAACTTCCACACCCTCGATCTGTCCGGTCACCTCCCCGCCGACGCGACGGCCGTCAGCGTGAACATCGCCGCCGACGATCCCGCAACTGCTGGATTCCTCACTGCCTGGCCGTGCGACGCGGCGATGCCGACCACGTCTTCGCTCAACATGGTGGCCCGGTCCGCCCGCGGCGCCCACGCGCTCGTGGCACTCGACGACAGCAGGCGCCTGTGCATCTTCAGCTCCACGGCTACCGAGCTGATCGTCGACCTCCAAGGGGTCTTCTCGCCCACGTCCATCGACCGGCTCGACCCGTTCCCGCCCGAACGCCTCGCCGACACGCGTCAGACCGGCCGCTCGCAGGTCGTCCGGGTGCCGACGCCGCCGGGAGCGACTGCGGTCGTGCTCAACATCACGGCTACCGGCTCCACGCTCCCCGGCTACCTCACCGCGTTCCCGTGCGGTGGCACGATGCCGACGGTCGCGAACGTCAACTTCCGCGCCGGCGAGACGGTCGGCGGCGCCGCGTTCGTTCCAGCGGGGGAGGCCGGCGGGGTGTGCATCTACTCGAACGTTCCGACCGACGTCGTCGTCGACCTGACCGGCGCGTTCTCCCCGACGGGCGCGCTGCGATTCGTGCCCGGGGTTCCGGCGCGCATGCTCGACACCCGCGACGGCACCGGCGGCTGGACCGGTCGCCTCGGCCGGTCGCAGACCGTCGAGCTGGCGGTCGCGCCGATCGGGGCGCAGGCGGTCAGCGGCACGCTGACGATGGTCGACCCGGCGCTCGACGCCCATCTGACCGCGTTCCCCGGCGCCGGCCCACTCCCGCTGACCGCGAGCCTCAACGCGGCCCGAGCCGGTGTCGTCGCGAACTCGGTCACCGTCGGCATCTCACCGAGCATGGGCGTGAACGCCGCCGTCAGCAGCCACGTCGTCTTCGACACGACAGGATGGTGGGTCCCGTGAGCGGCACGACCGGGCGAACGACCACGTTGCTGACGATCGCAGCTGCGCTGCTCGGCGCGCTCGTCACCATCCCCTCGGCGGCCTCGGGCGGACCGATCGCACGGTCGACCGCATCGACGACGAACGCTGGTCCGCTCCCGAACGTCTACATGGTCACCGACTCGGTCGGCCTCGGCGCGAAGAACGCGGTGCCGGCTGCCTTCCCCGGACGCACCGTCGTCGTCGACGGCACTCCGGCGCTCTTCGTCGAACTGCTCGAAGAGCGTCTCGTGCGGCCGCGCATCGCCTCGAACCCCGAGCTCTTCGTGAACGGGATCGCGGTCGTCGCAGGCGGCTACAACTACCCGTACTGGGACCCGGAGCGCTTCGACCGCTCGATCGACCACATGATCGCCACCCTCCGGGCCGCCGGAGCGCGGGACATCATCTGGGTCACGCTCCGCGAAGTGAAGCCGCAGTACATCACGCCGTCGGCGTGGCGACAGGTCCAGCCGTACTACTGGTACTTCCCCACCGTCAACGCGCACCTCCGCGCCGCTCTCGCCCGCCATCCCGATCTGTCGCTCGCCGACTGGGCGGCCGTCGCCGACCGCCCGGGACTGACCTACGACGCGATCCACCTCAACACCACGGGTGCCGCGCTCTACGCGGCGACGATCGCCGAGGCAGCGGCTGCCGCGACCACGCGACTCCCGGCGGGCACCGTCACTCCCGTGACGGTCGCCGGTGTCGGCGCTGTGCCGGCCGACGCGGTCGCGGTTGCGGTCAACCTCACCGCGGTCAACGGCCGCGCCGCGGGCTTCATCACGGCATACCCATGCGGGCGCGACCGCCCGTTCACCGCGAACGGGAACCACGCGGCCGCAGCTACCGTGAACGGCGCCGCGATCGTCGAGGTCGGCGATGGCGGACGGATCTGCCTGTTCAACAGCGCATCCACCGATCTCGTCGTCGACGTGCAGGGGTGGTTCTCGGCCGCCGACGGCATCGTCCCGGTCGGACCCAGTCGGGCGTTCGACTCGCGCGCGGGCGGCGCTCCGCCATGGCCGCGACTGACGCCGGTCGAGATCGATCTCGACGACGTGCCGGGCATGTCACCGGACGCTCGAGCGGCGATCCTCAGTGTCACCGTGACGGAGCCGACGCTCGCCGGGTACGCGACGGCCTATCCGTGCGGGACGCCGCCGCCGCTGGCCGCGAACCTGAACTTCGTCGCCGGTGCGACCGTCCCGAACATGGCGGTCGTCGCACCAGGCGCCGATCGCAAGGTCTGCGTCGTCACGTCGCAGCCCGCCCACGTCGTCGTCGATGTCATCGGCGCGTTCTCCGGCACCGCGCCGGTTTCGATGCGCACGCCGGTGCGCTTGCTCGACACCCGCGAGACGAGCCGGCTCGCCGCCGGCGACACCGTCCAGGTCCGGATCACGGGTGGGGTCGACCAGCCCGCAGTCGCGACCGGTGCGTTCCTCAACATCACCGCGGTCGACACCCTCGGCCCGGGCTTCCTGACCGCATACCCGTGCGGTGGCCCGTTCCCGCCCACGTCGACGCTCAACACGATGCCGGCGAGCACGATCGCGAACTTCGCCCTGGTCGGGCCGGGGGATGGTGGCATGGCGTGCGTCACGACCTCGGTCGAGACGGACATCGTCGTCGACCTGTCGGGTTGGACGGACGGCTTCCACGCCGTCACGGCGTTCCGAGCACTCGACACCCGCTTTCCCTGACCGCCTGACGGACCGAAGTTCTCTGCTCGCCGCCGACGCCCGACCGGTTCTCAGCTCCCATCCGGACATCCAACGACCTCGCCCGAGCAGAGACCGGGGCTGGTGACGCCGATGAGCAGAGAAACGGCGTGGCTCGGGTCCCGGGGGGGGGGGGGTGGCTCGGGTCCCGGCGGCGGGCTCGAGGGGTCGGCGGCGGGCTCGAGGGGTCGGCCGGCGGCGGGGCTCGAGGGGGTCCGCAAGCGTTCGCAGCGGGTCGGCTTGCTGGAAATCCGGCGACCCAGTGCCTACTCGCCGGTAGCCCTGCGAGACTGGTCGCATGATCTTCGACGGCTTCGTGAACCAGCTTCCCGACACCGATCCGGTCGAGACGAAGGAATGGCTCGACAGCATCGACGCTGTCATCGACACGCACGGCAAGACGCGCGCCCGGTTCCTGCTGTCCAAGCTGCTGGAACGGGCGCGCGCTTCCCAGGTGAGCTTTCCCGCCACGGTGTCCACGCCGTACGTGAACACGATCCCGCGCGAGCAGGAGCCGTGGTTCCCGGGCGACGAGCACATCGAGCGTCGCATCCGGGCCTACATTCGCTGGAACGCCGCCGTCATGGTGGTCAACGCGAACAAGCAGGCCGACGGCATCGGCGGCCACCTCGCCACGTTCGCGAGCTCGGCCAGCCTCTACGAGATCGGGTTCAACCACTTCTTCCGGGGGAAGGACGACGGCCTCGCCGGCGACCAGGTGTACTTCCAGGGCCATGCCGCCACGGGCATCTACGCAAGGGCGTACCTGGAGGGCAGGCTCACCGAGGACGACCTCGATCACTTCCGCCGCGAGATCGGTCGCGACCGCCGCGGGCTGTCGAGCTACCCGCACCCCCGGCTCATGCCGGAGTTCTGGGAGTTCCCGACGGTCTCGATGGGGCTCGGGCCGATCTCCGCGATCTACCAGGCGCGATACAACCGCTACCTCCACGACCGCCGGCTCGACGACACCAGCCAGAGCCGAGTCTGGGCCTTCCTCGGCGACGGCGAGTGCGACGAGCCCGAGACGCTGGGCGCACTGTCGCTCGCGTCGCGCGAGCGGCTGGACAACCTCGTGTTCGTCGTCAACTGCAACTTGCAGCGCCTCGACGGCCCGGTGCGCGGCAACGGCAAGATCATCCAGGAGCTGGAAGCGGTCTTCCGCGGTGCCGGGTGGAACGTCATCAAGGTGATCTGGGGTTCCAAGTGGGACGAGATCATCGCTCGGGACATCGATGGCGTGCTGCTCAACAAGATGAACACGACGGTCGACGGCGAGTTCCAGCGGCTCACGAACGCGCCCGGCAGCGAGATCCGCGAGACCTTCTTCGGTCCCGATCCGCGGCTGCGCAAGATGGTCGAGCACCTCACCGACGACGAGCTCCAGGTGCTGCCGCGCGGCGGCCACGACTACCGCAAGCTCTACGCCGCGTACAAGGCCGCCGTCGACAACCTCGGCAGCGGCGCGCCGACCGTGATCCTCGCCAAGACGATCAAGGGCTGGACGCTCGGCGGTGACATCGAGGCGCGCAACGCGACGCACCAGATCAAGAAGATGACCAAGGATCAGCTGATGGTCCTGCGCGACCGGCTGTACATGCAGGACGAGATCCCCGAGTCGGCGCTCGACGCCGAGCACCCGCCGTACTACCGGCCGCCGGCCGACTCCGTCGAGTACCAGTACATGGTCGAGCGACGCCAGGCCCAGTCCGGCTCGCTCCCCCGGCGGACCACCCGCGCTCGGCGGCCGCTCGGGCTGCCCTCGGACGAGGCGTTCGCCGAGGTCCTGCTCGGGTCCGGGAAGCAGGCTGCCAGCACGACCACCGCGTTCACCCGGTTGTTGCGAAACCTCTGCCGAGACGAGACCGTCGGCGCTCGCGTCGTACCGATCATCCCCGACGAGGCCCGCACGTTCGGCATGGACGCGCTGTTCAAGGAACTGAAGATCTACGCCTCGCAGGGCCAGAAGTACCAGCCGATCGATGCGGCGATGCTGCTGTCGTACACCGAGGCGTCCGACGGGCAGATCCTCGAGGAGGGCATCACCGAAGCGGGCGCGATGGCCAGCTTCATCGCCGCGGGAACGAGCTACGCCAGCCACGGCGTGCCGATGATCCCCTTCTACACCTTCTATTCGATGTTCGGCTTCCAGCGCGTGGGCGACCTGATCTGGCAGGCCGCCGACGCACGGGCGCGGGGCTTCCTCTTGGGTGCCACCGCTGGTCGCACGACGCTCCTCGGCGAGGGGCTCCAGCACCAGGACGGCCACAGCCACGTGCACGCCTCGACGATCCCGTCGTGCCAGGCCTTCGACCCGGCGTTCGCGTACGAGACCGCGGTCATCGTGAAGGACGGCATGCGGCGGATGTTCGGGCCGAGCCCCGAGGACGTCTTCTACTACCTCACCCTCTACAACGAGAACTACCCGATGCCGCCGATGGTCGAGCGCGACGGGATCGAGGCCGAGATCGTGCGCGGCCTCTACCACTGGGCGCACGCGCCCGAGGGCGTGTCGAAGAAGGCGACCGTGCTCTTCTCGGGATCTGCGCAGGGCGCAGCGCGCGAGGCCGCCACCGCCCTGGCCGAGCACTACGACGTCGGGGTCGAGTTGTGGTCGGCCACGTCCTACAAGGCGCTGCGCGAGCAGGCGCTCGAGACGGAGCGCTGGAACCGGCTCCATCCCGGCCAGGCTGCCCGCACCCCACTCATCGCCGAGCTGCTGTCCGAAGCACCCGGTCCGATCGTGGCCGTCACCGACTTCATGAAGATCGTGCCGGAACAAGTCGCCCGGTTCCTGCCCGGCCGTGTGTTCACGCCGTTGGGCACCGACGGCATGGGCCGTTCCGACACGCGCGAGGCGCTCCGCCGGCTGTTCGAGGTGGACGCTGCCCACGTGGTGGTGGCCGTGCTCGCCGGGCTCGCCGCCCACGGCGACGTGAAGCCGGAGGTCGTCGCGGACGCCATCGAGCGGTACGGCATCGACCCCGAGGCCGTCCCCGCCACCCACCTCCCCTGAGCGGCGGGCACGGCGGAACCTTGTCAGACCCCCTTGATACCGTTCGGGACGTGGTAGCGCTCGATCTTCCCCGCCATCGGTGGACCCGCACCGAATACGCGCTGCTCGATCCGGAGCTGTTCGCACGGTGCGAGCTCATCGAGGGGGAGATCATCGACGTGTCACCCATGTCGCGCGCCCACGCGCTCGTCACCGACCAGATCCACGATCTGATGACGCGATCGGTCGATCCGATGGCCATGTGCACCGGGTCGCAGACTCCGATCATCATCGGCGAGCACAGCGAGCCCGAGCCGGACGTGTGGGTCGCTCACGTGCCGCGCCGTGACCTGGTCGAGGGCAAGCCGTTGCCGCACGAGCTCGCACTCGTCATCGAGGTCGCCGATTCGTCGCTCCGTCTCGACCGGCGGCTGAAGCTGCCGCTGTACGCATCGGCCGGCATCCCGGTCATGTGGCTGGTGGATCTGGCTGCCGGACGGATCGAGGTGCACGCCGACCCCGTCGTCGCAGAGCGGCGCTACGCGACAGTCGCGATCCACGGGGCAGGCGCATCGGTGCCGCTGCCGTGGGGCGGCGCGCTGCCTCTCGACGAGCTGCTGCTGCGTTGACGACACGCTCCTGACTGCGCCGGTACCCTTCCTCGCATGGCTGTGGGGACGCTCTACATCACCGGTCGCAAGGACGCCGACCGACTGCTGAACACCGATGGCACCGCGCTGCTGATCGGCATGCTGCTCGACCAGCAGGTCCCGATGGAGTGGGCGTTCACCGGCCCGGCGACGTTGAAGGAGCGCCTCGGACACCTCGACGCGAAGAAGATTGCGGCGATGGACGTCGACGCCTTCGTCGACGTCTGCCGGGAGAAGCCGGCGATCCATCGCTTCCCGGCGTCGATGGGCAAGCGGATCCACGAGCTGTGCGTGATGCTGACCGAGCAGTACAAGGGCAAGGCCGAGAACGTGTGGAAGGGCGTCGTCACTGGCGACGAGCTCTACCGCCGGCTGCGAGAGCTGCCCGGGTACGGCGAGGAGAAGTCGAAGATCTTCGTGGCGATCCTCGCGAAGCGGCTCGGCGTGCGGCCCGAAGGATGGGAGGCCGCAGCGGGCCCGTTCGGCGACAGCACGCCGCGCTCCGTGGCCGACATCGATTCGCCGACCTCGCTCGGCGTCGTGCGCGAGTGGAAGAAGGCGCAGAAGGCAGCGAAGAAGAGCAAGCAGGACTGATCGCTCGCCCACTGTCGGTCACTCGCCCGCTGTCGGATCACTGCCCGCTCTCGGGTCACTCGCCCGCTGTCGGGTCACTCGCCCGCTGTCGGATCACTGCCCCGGCCGGGGTCACGCGGCCCGCAGCTGAGGTCAGGGGCTGCGGCGGGGATGACGGCAGACAGCGACGAGGTACTCGCACGTCCCGCCGGCAGGAAGGTTGACGACGGCGTGGTGGTGCTCGCGGTCGAACGCCAGCCGGGGGAGCTTCAACACCGACGTGAGCCGGCCGCCGAGGTTGCCCGGCAGCACGCGCCCCAGCGCGGCCATCACCCGGACCCGCCAACCTCGGCGAGGGTTCTGCCCAAACATCTCGATCGTCCCGAAGCGCGCACCGAGCAGCGTTGCGAACTCCTCGTGCGAGTACTCGCGCACGTGGAACGGGTTCCACGGCGCGTCGCTGATCGTCTTGCCGGGCATCGTCACGGAGCGGTTCGGCGTGGAGCAGATCAGCACACCATCGTCTGCGACGACACGGGCGAGCTCTTCGACGAGACGGTGATCGTCCGCCACGTGCTCGATCGTCTCGAGGCACACGAACACGTCGATCGAAGCGTCCTCGAGTGGGAGCGCCGCGGCGCTCGCCTCGGCGACCTCGACCGTGTCGAGCGCGGCACAACGCTGCGTCGTCGCGGCGACGGCGTCGGGCGAGACGTCGAAGGCCCGCACGGACGCAGCGCCGGCGCTGGCGAACATCGCCGTGCCGTCGCCGACACCGCAGGCGCAATCGGCCACGCGTCGGCCCGATACGAACCCGGACGCGAACTCCCACCGGGCGACGTGCTCACGGTGCACCCACGGAGGCACGCCCCCGGCGCCGAAGCGCTCCCGGTCAACGGCCACGACGGCGCCAGCTCAGTCGCCGGCTCAGTCGCCGGAGGAGCGTCTGCCGGCGCACCGGCGTCGGACCGCGCCGCGCGGCGAACATGATCTCGTTCGCGAGCATCCTCTTCCACAGTACCGTCGGGACCCGTTCGACCGGGAAGACCCACCGCTCGTAGAACGCGAAGTCGGCCCGATCCGCCCGCGGCCGGTCGGGCTCCGACGCGACCTTCTTCACGAAGTGCGAGTAGAACCAGACGCTGAACGACGGGGTGACGTCCATCCAGTCGACGGTCAGGCCGGCCTCGCCGAGCATCTCCCGTGCGGTGGAGAGCGTGTAGTGGTGGAGATGGGTGCGATCGAGGATGCCGTCGTCGCGCGGTTGGAACCGGCCGGCGAGCAGTCCGAGCCGGATGTACCAGCAGGCGATGTTCGGCAGCGACACGTAGACCGGGATGCCACGGTCGAGCGCCGGCCCGAGCGCGCGCAGCACGCGCACCGGATCCTTCAAGTGCTCCAGCACGCCGGCGAGGATGACGGCGTCGAACGACGGCAGGTCCACGAGCTCGGCGAGGTGCTCGGGCTCGTCGAGGTCGACGAGGTGCACCGCCGCCATGCGGTCACGGGCGATCGCCGCCTCGTCCGGGTTGTGCGTGACGCCTTCGACGTGGTTGCCGAGGCGGGTCAGGCGATCGGCCAGCGCCCCCGTCCCACAGCCCACATCGAGGATGCGCGCGCCACGGTGGTGGCGAGTCGCCCGCCACACGGAGAGGTTCACGCTCTCGTAGACGAGGTGCGCGCGCTCGCCGTCGAGGTCGCTGGACATCCGAGGCAGGGTATCTGCGGAGGGTCCGACCAGGGTGTTCCATGGCACCGGTGCGCCCGGATGCGGAGGGGCACTGTGTAGCGTTCAGACTTGCCCGAGCGGGCACGACACCCATGGCCACCTCCTTCGATTCCCCCTCCGAGCTGCGCATCGTCGCACCCCGCCGCTCGATCCGCGAGCACGTCACGGACATCTGGCGCTACCGCGAGCTGCTCCGGCAGTTGATCCGCAAGGAGCTCCACGTCCGCTACCAGAAGTCGGTGCTCGGCTTCGCGTGGTCGATGCTGAACCCGCTCTTCCTGCTTGTCGTGTACTCGATCGTGTTCAACATCCTCGGCCAGTCCTTCGAGTGGTTCGCGATCTGGCTGCTGAGCGGGCTGCTCGTGTGGAACTTCTTCGCGACAGCGCTGGCGACGGGCACCGGATCGATCGTCAACAACGGCTACCTCGTGAGCAAGGTGAACTTCCCCCGGGAGGTGCTGCCACTCGCGAACATCGGCGCGGCATTGATCCACCTGATGTTCTCGACCGCGCTGATGATCATCGTCCTGCTCGTCACCCGGTTCGACGTCGATTGGGCGTACCTCTGGCTCACCGTGCCGGCGATCATCACCGTGATCGTGTTGGCCAGCGCGCTGGCGGTCCTGCTCAGCGCGGCGAACGCGTACGCCCGCGACACCGCCCACCTGCTCGACCTGACGCTGCTCGCATGGTTCTGGTTGACGCCGATCGTCTACCCGTTCCAGCTGCTGTACGACAAGCTCGACGGCAGCAGCCTGCCGACATGGATCCCGTTGCTGAACCCGGTGGCACCGAGCATCATCGCGATCCAGCGCGGCGTCTACGGCAACCCTCGAGTGGTGCGCAGCGACGGAACGGTGCAACAGCTGCTGCCCGACCTGTCCCAGTGGTGGTACCTCAGGAACGTCGGGATCGCGTTCACGGTCGCCTGCATCCTCTTGGCCGTCGCGATCAAGGTCTTCGACCGCGCCGAAGCGAACTTCGCCGAGGTCATCTGATGGCGACCCATGCGCTCGCCCAACAGGCCATCGTCGCCGAGGGCATCTCGAAGAAGTTCAACCTCACGCTCGCTCGGTCGTCGTTCAAGGACCGCCTGTTCCACCACCGCTCCCACACCGATCGGGAGGACTTCTGGGCGCTGAAGGAGATGGACCTGTCCGTCGCCCAGGGCGAGACGGTCGGCATCCTCGGCCACAACGGGTCGGGCAAGTCGACGCTCCTGAAGTGCGTCGCCGGCATCCTCAAGCCGACGACCGGCCGGGTGCAGGTGCGCGGCCGGATGGCGTCGTTGCTCGAGCTCGGCGCCGGCTTCCACCCCGATCTCTCGGGCCGCGAGAACATCTTCATCAACGCGTCGTTCCTGGCGATCCCGAAGAAGGAGATCGCCCGCCGCTTCGATGAGATCGTCGCCTTTGCCGAGCTCGAGCCGTTCATCGACCAGCAGGTGAAGCACTACTCGTCGGGCATGGTCATCCGGCTCGGCTTCGCCGTCGCGATCAACGTCGACCCGGAGCTGCTCCTGATCGACGAGGTGCTCTCGGTCGGCGACGAGGCGTTCCAGTTGAAGTGCCTCGACCGCATCGAGGAGTTCCAACGGGAAGGTCGCACGATCCTGTTCGTCACCCACTCGGCCGAGCAGGTGCGGCGGTTCTGCGACCGCGCCGTCGTGCTGCACCACGGCGAGAAGGTCGCCGACGGTCAGCCGGCCGACGCGATCCGGATCTTCCGCGAGCGCTTGCACGGCACGCTCCAGGAGTCGGGCACGCCGGACGCACCGATCGTCGACCCCGATGTGAAGATCGTCGATGTCCGCTTCGAACCGAATGACCGCGAGCACCGCTACGTCCTCGCCGGCGATCCATTGCGGATGGTGATCGGCTACGAGTGCCACCGCCTCATCGACGACGCGGTGCTGGAGGTGCAGGTGCGCAACCAGCGCGGAGAAGTGCTCTTCGCAGGCACCTCGCACACGCTCGGCTGCGATCTGCCCCCGTTGAGCGGCAGCGGCGAGATGTACGTCGACTTCGAGAGCGTGCCGTTGCTCGACGGGCAGTACCCGGTGAGCATCCAGCTCCGCAGTCACGGCGACGGACGGGTGCTGGCATTGCGCGAGAACCAGGACCAGATCGAAGTGCTGCACCACGGGCGCCAGGACGGGCTCGTGCTCATGCCGGCCCGCATGTCCGTCCGCTGAGCGGACGGACCCTGGCATGGAGACGACGCCGGCAATCACCGTCGCGATCCCCTACTACGCCGCGCGCTCGTACCTGGCCGAGGCGATCGACAGCGTGCTCGGCCAATCGCTGCAGGACTGGCGGCTCCTGATCGTCGACGACGCCGGCCCCGAGCCGGCCGCCGATCTCGTCGCCTCGTATGCCGACGATCGCATCGAACATGTGCGCAACCCTGTCAACCTCGGCCTCGCCGGCAACTGGAACGAGTGCATCCGTCGTGCATCGACCGATCTCGTCACCCTGCTCCACGGCGACGACCGTCTCGCACCCGGATACGTCGCCGCGGTGGTGGCGGCGGCGATCGACCACCCCGATGTCGCGGCGGTGTTCACGGACCCGGTCGTGATCGGCGAGGACGGCCGGCCGGCGCGATCGCTGCCCGACGCCGTGAAGCGCCTCGCCCGCCGCCCGCGCACCGATCACGTCGTCGACGGCGACCGAGACCTTGCGTCGATCCTCGCGAACAACTACGTCTTCTGCCCGACGCTCTGCTTCCGGCGATCGGTCGTCGGCGAGCGGCCGTTCGACGAACGGTGGAAGATGGTGATCGACCTCGACCTCGTCGCCCGCCTCCTCCTCCGGGGCGAGCGGCTCGCGGCGGTGCGGTCACCGCTCTACGAGTACCGGCGCCACGGCGGCAATCAGACGAACGTGCTGACGTCGAGCGCGGTGCGGTTCGAGGAAGAGCTCGCGCTCTACCGGGAGCTCGCCGTCGTCGCTGCAGGGCAGGGCTGGCAGCGCACGGCGCGCGCCGCGCGACGCCGCTCGATGGTGCGAACGCACCTCGCACTGCGCGCCGGCCTCGACCTCGCCGCCCGCCGCGTTCCTGCCGCCCGAGCGAAGACGCGCCTGCTCGTGAACGACCTGCGGTCACGTCGTCCGGCGTAGAGGTGCTGGCGGACGACTGCCGGGACGTTCACGCCCCTTCGTGTCAGCGACCTCGATACGCGTCAGCGATCCTGTGCCGAGACATACATTGTCTGACAAGGATCTCGGTCGCTGACACCGACGTTGTCGGGCGGTGCCCGCCGAGGACACCGGGTTCAGCGGTCGGAGTTTCTGCGATCGCGAGTCGTGGTGAGTGCCGGCACGGTTGCCGCGGCGGGCGCGAGCCGGACGCCGATCCCGAAGATCACCGTGATCGCGACGCGCGCGGTGAGCAGCATCGCCCGCAGCGGTCGAGCGGACGCCTCGCCGCCGGCACGTGGCAAGAGGTCCGCCGGAACCTCGACGACGCGGTACCCGGCGCGGCCAGCGGCGACGAGGGCCTCGACCGTGTCGCCGAGGTACTGCGCGGGATAGGTGCGGGCGAACTCGCCGAGCAGCGGACGACCGATGTAGCGGAAGCCCGACGACGTGTCGCGCACGCGCACGTGACCAGCGCGCGCCACGAGGAACGACAGCGTGCGCATCACGAGCCGGCGCCCGCGCGGGAGGTCGAAACGGCCCGAGTCGTTCGTGAACCGCGAACCGATGACGAGGTGGGCGTCGTGCTCACGCGCCGCCTCGATCAACCGCACGATCGCCTCGGGCGGGTGCTGCCCGTCGGCGTCGCACTGCACGACCCCGTCGTACCCGTGGCTGTCCGCATAGCGGAATCCGCAGCGCAACGCAGCGCCGACACCGAGGTTGACGGCGAGCCGCAGCACGACTGCGCCAGCAGCGCGGGCGACGTCCGTCGTGCGGTCGGGAGAGCCGTCATCGACCACGACGCAGTCGAACCCCGCGGCCCGCACCGCCGTGACGACCCCGCCCACGGTCGCCTCCTCCCGGTACGCGGGGATGACGACCAGGATCCGCTCACCGCTCATGGAGCGCCGTCGTCACGACGCGCGCTGTCCTCGACGGCCACGAGCCGCGCCTCCAGCAGCGCGTTCGACTCGATCACGTCGCGCAGCTG
Organism: Acidimicrobiia bacterium; assembly: GCA_050248955.1. Classification (GTDB taxonomy): domain Bacteria; phylum Actinomycetota; class Acidimicrobiia; order Acidimicrobiales; family Ilumatobacteraceae; genus JBFWRK01. The sequence continues at coordinate 300,112 of JBFWRK010000001.1, read as the reverse complement.
CGCGTGCAGCCCCGACACCGTGATCGAGAGCTGGATGCAGACGAGCACGAGCACCGCGCTCGCAGCAGCGAGGAACACGGCCGTACCGGTCATCGAGAACTGCTCGGCCAGCGGGGTGACGAGTGGTGTGAGGATCGCTGCCGCGACCACGAACATCGACACGCCGACCCAGCCGAGCGCGTAGCGCAGTGAGAGGAGCCGCCGACGGGCGAGCGCGGCGGTCAACAGGAGCAGCGCCAACCCACCGACCGCGATCAGCAGTCCTTGCTTCACCGTCGGGGACACTCTTCCTAGACTACGGGGGTGTCAGGGTCCGGTGAGGGAACGACGCCGGCCTCTGCCGGTGCGCTACGAGTCGACCAGCCCTGGGTCACCGCGCTCCTCACGTTCGTGATCGTGCTCGCTCCGTTCCTCGCCTGGGCGCTGGCCACGCCGCCGTACGCCTCGCCCGACGAGAACGACCACATCCGCTACGCCGTCGCCGTCGCGTCGTTCACGCCGGTGAAGGCGATCCCCGCCGACGACCGTGAGTGGAGCGACGACGTCTTCGATCAGTTCGCCCAGCGCGGGATCGCCGCGCCGGACCTGATCGCTGTCGGCTGGGGCTACGCCCGGCTGCCCGCCTTCTACTCGCAAGAGGGCTTCGCCTGCTTCAACTTCGACAGTGACGTCACGGCGGACTGCCAGACCTTCGCCGACCTGAGCGGGACCCGCGAGCTCGTGATGTCGACGCGGCTCTACCCCAAGCCGTACTACGCGATCGTCGGGCTGCCGTCCCTCGTCGCCGACACGACCGCCACGATCTACGCGATGCGGGCAGTCAGCAGCGCCATCGCCGCTGGAGCGATCGCGTTCGCCGTCACGGTGGCCCGCCGGCGCCGGCGGGTGATGCTGCTCGGCATCGCCGTCGCGCTCACGCCGATGGTGTGGTTCATGGGTGCGAGCGTCAACCCGAACGGCGCAGAGATCGCGCTCGCTCTGGCGTGGTGGGTCGGTCTGATCGCCCTCACCGGCGACGAGCGCCACCCGCCGGCCCGCGGCCTGGTGGCCGGCACCATGATCTCGGGCGCCGGGCTCGCCGTGGTCCGCCCGCTCTCGCTCGTCTGGCTCGGGCTGATCGCGATCGTCGTGATGATCGACGCCGGTCGCGCGCCGCTGCGCAGGTTGCTCGCCGAGCGCTCGGTGCGGATCGGCGCCGCGATCGTGATCGTGATCGGGGCCGTACAGGCGGCGCTCGTCGCCGGCAACGGTTCGCTCGGTTCGACCGATCCCCGCACGGCGCTCACCGGCATCAGCGCGAGCGACGCTTTGCGGACGTCGATCGGGCGTCAACCGAAGGTGCTCGAAGAGATGATCGGCATCTTCGGTTGGCTCGACACCCGGGTGCCGAGCGGCGTCGTCATCACCTGGCTCGTGGTGCTCGGTCTCCTCACGGGACTGGCGCTGCTCGCCGGCGAGCACCGCCGTCTCGCCGTCCTCTCCGGCCTGGCCGTCGCCGCAGTGGTCGTGCCGGTCGTGATGGAGGTGCAGGGCGTCGATGCCGTCGGGTTCATCTGGCAGGGCCGGTACAGCCTGCCGTTCGCGCTCGGTGTACCCCTGCTCGCGGCCCGGGCGATCGAAGGCCCGGTGCTCGCCGGCGCGCCGCCGGCCGTCCGGCGGCGGATCGCGCTGGTCGTGACCCTCGCGAGCGCGCTCGCCTGCGGCGTCGCGTTCTACCAGGCACTCCGTCGCTACACCGTCGGCGCGTCCGGACCCATCCAGCTCTGGGACGGCGCCAGCTGGCAACCGCCGCTCCCGGCATGGACCGTCGTGGTCATCGGGGTCGGGACCCACCTCATGGCGGGGTGGTGGCTGTACGTCTTGGCGACGCGGGAGACGCGCGAGACGGCCGAAGCGTGGCCCGCACCGCCGGCCACCACCGCAGCTACATGATGTAGCCGACGACGTCGCCGACGAGGTGCGTCGTGCCGGTGTTGTTCCAGAGGCTGATCTTGCCCCCGGCGCCGAGCTTCGCGTAGGCGAGGTTCGGCACCGCGACGCCCGGGCGAGGATTGGACGACGCGGCCGTCGGTCGCACCTCTCCCGTCGGCCAGGCCGTCACGAACGTCGGCAAGCTCGACTCTGTCGCGGTGATGTTGATCACCGCGCCGGTCGCACCGCTGGACGGCACACCGCCCTGGCCCGAGACCTGCAGATCGATGAACGTCTGCTGACCGACCGGCGCGGTCGAGCCGCCAGTGCCGGTGCCGTCGCGGGTGTCGAGGATGCGGTGCGGCACGAGCGGCACGAACTGGCCACCGCTCGCCGAGAAGTAGCCGACGATGTCGCCGACGACGTGCACCCCACCGCCAAGGTTGTAGATGCTGATGTTGCCGCCGGCGCCGACCTTCGCGAGCACGAGGTTCGCGACCGTCAGTCCAGGGACGAAGTTGTGGGTCGCCGCGAGCGGTCTGGGCTCGCCTGTCGGCCACACGGTGAGGAAGCTGCTCCCGGTCGGTTGGTCGACGGTGACGTTGATCGCGACGCCCGACACGCCGGTCGCCGGTACGCCGTTCGTGCCCGTGACCTTCACGTTGATCTCGCCGCCGGCGCCGATCGGCGCGGTGCTCCCACCGGTGCCCGTGCCGTCGCGGGTGTCGAGCACCCGGCTCGGCGTGAGCGGTGTGTACCGTCCGCCGCTCTGCGGCGCCGTCTCCGAGTAGTAGCCGACGACGTCGGCGATCACGTTGACCAACCCGATCTTGTTGAAGATCTTCACCTTGCCGTTCGCGCCCGTCTTGACCGCGACGAGGTTCGGCACGGTCTGGCCGGGCAGGAAGTTGAGGTTCGCGGCGAGCGGCAACGGCTGATCCGCCGGCCAGACCGTGAGGAAGCTCTCGTTCGTCGGTCCGTCGACGGTCACGTTCATGACGACGCCGCGCACGCCCGTCTCAGGGACGCCACCGACACCGGTCACGTCGAGCTCGAGGTCCTCGCTGTGGCCGAGCGGGGAGATCACCCCACCGGTGCCGTCCCGCGTGTCGAGCAGTCGGAACGGCGTGAGCGGCACGTAGTAGCCCGGAGCCGATGGCTGCGGCGGCTCGTAGCGGAGCGGCCCGCTCGCAACGGCCGTGGTCGAGCGTCCGCCGCGCGACATCCGGATCGTGATCCAGTACGTGCCGTTCGGGAGCCGAGCTCCACTCGTGTTCGTCCCGTTCCACGTGAAGGTGTTCACGCCCTGGCCGACGTTGACGCTGCCGATGAGCGAACCGCCGAGCGCGCCACGGATCGTGCTGGCATAGATCTCTGCCGTCGTGCCCGAGGCCCAACCGGTGTCGATGAAGCTGATCGGGTAGGTCGTCGAGAACGCGGCGTCGTCGGCGAGACGGATGTCGCGCAACGTGAAGCCGCGTGCACCCGGGTCCTCGTTCAGGTCGTAGCGGAAGTACGTCACGGACTGGCCGGCCCAGCCCGGCCGCCAGACCGAGCTCTCGTCGTGCACCGCGCCGGCGGGGTCGGTCTTCATGTCGAAGGTGATCCGATGGCACCCCGGGAACACGACGAAGTCCTGGGTCTCGGTCCACTGCGGGATCGTCGTCGTCTCCCACGCGAAGCGTCCGACCATCCCGCCACCGGGAGCGTTGGCGAGGCTGAAGCCGCCGTCGTAGCACGCGTCGACCGTGGCGCGGTGGTACTTGTCACCGTCGATCGGGCCGTTCGTCGGCAGCAGCACGTACGGGTCGTTGGCGATCGTCGCTCCGCTCATGTCGCCACCGCCGAAGCCCACGTTGGCGAGGTCGTGCGCGAGCAGCACGTCGTCCGCCGCGGCCATGTCCCACGGGTTGCCGCGGACAGCGGTGGCGTAGTCCTCGCCGCCTTCGGCGTTGGGGCTCAGCACGACCGGCTGCGGGGTCGAGCCGGGCGCGGGCGGGGTATCGGGCGTGTCCGGCCGGTGTAGCCGCACCCAGTCCAGCTGCACGTTGACGGTGCCGGACCCGCCGCCGCGGTGCAGTTCGAGGTTGACGATCTGCCCGCTCCACGGACCGGACGGGAATCCGGCCGGGTAGTTGGCGGGATCGTTCAGGTTGTAGGCGTACGAGTTCCACCCGGGTCGCAGGGCGAACGGCAGGACGCCCTGTGCGCCACTCGCCGTCTGGAAACGGATCCCGGCTGCCAGCGGGGCGTCGGCGTAGGCGGAGAAGCTGAGCCGCGAGTAGCGATCGCCGTTGATCGGCACGTTCCTGCCGTCACGGCCCCAGGGGATGACGTTCGGCCAGTTGAACACCAGCCGGATCGTCGTGCCGTCGACGGTGTCGACGCTCAGCTGCCCGCTCGGCAGCCGGGTGATGCCGGCCGCAGCCTGGACCCCGACCTCGTGGGTCGGAATCACGTCCTCGTCGTTCGAGAAGTCCCATGGGTCGCCGTACACATCGGTCGCGAAGTCCCCGTCCGTCGACCACGTCGCATCCGGCGACCAGGAAGGTGGGAGTGCGGTCGGCACCGCCGAGGCCGGGAGTGCCGGCACGACGATGGCGGCGAGCGCGACCAGGATCGCGATCGGTCGACGCATGGTTGTTGGCTCCTACTCCGCCCGCAGATCGTGATTGAACTACTACTCCCGGTCGAGTATGGCCCGCTCCGCCACCACTTCGGCTCAAGTCCCCGTCAGGTTACCGTCGCAGTGTCCGACGAAACCCGCGCTGGGTCGTCCTGGGTCATCCTCCGCGGCGGGCGAGGAGCGTGATCGCCGGCCCGTGGACGTGCTCACGATCGTCCTCCATGACCTCGATCGTCCCGAAGCCGTGGCGGCGGAACGCGTCGAACAGCCCGTCCCTGGTCAGCCAGCTGGACGTCGGCGCGCTGCCGCCGCAGAACCCGGCGTGCTGCAGCGCATCGAGGTAGCGATACTCGACGAGGTCGTAGTCGTGCCCCTCGTGCGTCGCCGTCCGACGCTCACCGAACTTGCGATGCAGGTCGGGGCGGGTGGCGATGACGTCGTCGGCGTAGTACTGCGTCCAGACGAGGATCGCATCGTCAGTCGCGGCGCACAGGTCGGCGATCACCGGCACGGGGTCGAGCAGGTGGTAGATGACCCCACTGGCGACGCTCAGGTCGAAGCGCTGCCCAGCTGTGCGCAGGAACGGGATGAAGTCGCCGAACACGTACGACGTGCGGGTCATCCCGAGCAGCTCCTTGGCGACGAGGCACTTCAGGAACGACCGCGCGTTGCTCTCGATCGAGAGCACGCTCGCCGCGCCTGCCGTCTCGAGCATGTAGCTGTGCCCGCCCTCGAGTGGGCCGAGCTCCAACACCACCTTGCCGGAGACGCCGCCGAGCTGCTCGATGCACCACGAGATCCGCGGATCCTCGAACAGCGGCGCCGGGCCGGCAGGGACGTCCTGCAGCGGCGGCGGGAAGCGCGACGCCCATTCGCCGGCGAAGATCCCGACCGCGTTGGCCGGGCTCGGCGGGTCCTTCGTGTACCAATCGAGGATCCCCGGTCGCCCGGTGTCCGCGGCCGCGGCGCCGTCCGGACCGGGGACCGCGGCGGGAGGCACTGTGCCGGCGAAGCGACGTCTCACCCTTCCGAGCAAACGTCGGACCGAAGGAGGCATCACGATGCTCGGCACGGCGGAGCATCGTGTCGGCTCGCCGGCGCCACGTCAACTGCCCCCGGCGCAAGCGTGGCGACGGGACCTTTGACCGTGGTCCGTCGCGCGCGAACTCCGCACGATGGAGCAGGAGGCGTCCCGGATGCGTGCTGCGATCGTGCTGTCGTGTGCGGTCTTGGTCGCCGCACAAGCGTGCGGGAACGGGGCGAGGGTGACGACCACCACGGCGACATCGAGCTCGACCACGTCGCGCACGACGCTGCCGGCGACCACGGCCTCCGCCCCACCGTCGACCAGGGCACCAGCGACGACGAGCTCCGCGCCGACAACCTCAGCGCCCACGAACGAGACCGCACTCCTGATGGGTGACGGCATCGGACCGTACGCATTCGGCAGTGCCGGCGAGGAGGTCGAGGCGTGGCTCGCCGAGCAGTTCGGCGAGGTGCGGACGTGGGACGTGGTGCGGAAGCCGCTCGTCGAGGCATGGGCGGAGTACCCCGCCGATGAGGCCTACCGCCGTGTCGTGTGGCCGAACGGGTTGCAGGTCGTGTTCAGCGACGCCGTCGACCCCGGCGAACCAGGTGTGCTGCGCCTGGCCGCCTGGCGGTACGCGCCTGCCGATCTGGCCCCGATGCCGGACGAGCTGCCGGCTCCCGGTGGCGATCCTCGGCTGGCGACCCCCGGGGGCGTCGCGCTCGGCATGACGCTCACGGAGCTCGCGGTGCAGTTCCCCAGCTACACCATCGATGACGATGGACCGTGCGACGACCCGTTGGGCGTGACTGCGTTCGAGTTCCAGCTCGGCGACACCAGCGGCGCGGAGGCCGGCCTTCGCGGCCACCCGACGTGGGGCGTCGGTTTCGTCGGCTCGCTCGAGGCGGGTCTGCGCGCACGCTGCGAGGGCGAACGACCCGAGCCGCCCCCGCCGGCAATCGGACCGGTCGACGACCGCCTCACGCTCGATCGAGGGAGCCTCGCTGGGGTTCGGCTCGGCGAGGCTGCGCGCGCGCTCGTCGCGGCCTTGGGGTCGACGTTCGGCCCGCCGCAGGTCGATCACGGCGAGATCCGGTCGGAAGCCGTCGACGTCGGATACGGCGCGGAGACCGCCCAGCGACACCTCGAATGGTACGACCTGGGACTCGTCGTCGATCTGAGCGATGCCCTCGCGGGTGACGGCACATCCGCTCCGGGCGAGCTCCGGTTCGTCGCATGGAGCTCTGGCCCTCGGCTCGCGACGTCGGGCGGCGGCCGCGTCGGCGGGACGATCGGGGCGCTGCTCGCGGAGTACGACGACGTGTGGTTCGGGTCGGAAGCGTGCGCCTCCGAGGACGGGCAGGAGGGTTGGCAAACGGCGGCGCGACGCTTCTCGATCGGCACTGATCCGTGGCGCTTCTACGGAGACCTGGAGGAGTGGGACGTGGTGGGCGCCGTCCAGACGCGGCTCAACGTGGCCGGCGCCGATCTCGTTGTGGACGGGATCTTCGGCAACCTCACGAAGGCGGCCCTGGTGTCGTTCAAGCTCGCCCACGGGCTGGGCGACACGCCGATCGCGGATACACCGACGCTCGCAGCCCTCGGCGTGCGGCCACCACTCGACACCGAGATCGTGTGGCTCGGCGGCAGCACGGTGCCGCTCTGTTGACCGCTGCAGCCGGGCAGGTCGGATGCCGAAGCGAGATCGGCCTCGACGCAATCGCCCCGGCAGCGAGCTCCGGCAGTAGTGTCCGCTGCCGTGTTGACGGGGATGGCCATCGCAGTCGTGGTCCCCGCGTACAACGAAGAAGCGCTGATCTCGAGAGTCATCTCGACGATCCCCGACTTCGTCGACCACGTCGTGATCGTCGACGACGCGTCTACTGACGGCACCCGCGCCGCCGCCCTCGCCGCGTCGGACGCGAGGACCGAGGTCATCACCCACCAGGTGAATCAAGGCGTCGGCGGAGCGATCATCACCGGCCATCGGCGGGCGATGGAGCTCGGCGCAGACATCAGTGCGGTCATGGCGGGTGACGCGCAGATGGACCCCGACTACCTCGAGTCGCTGCTCGAGCCGATCATCGACCGGGGCTACGGGTTCACGAAGGCGAACCGGTTCTTCTCGTCCGACTCGTTCGGCGACATGCCCAAGAGCCGAGTGTTCGGCAACGTCGTGCTCTCGTTCCTCACGAAGCTGGCTTCCGGCTACTGGAACATCTTCGACCCGCAGAACGGCTACACCGCTGTGCGAACCGACGTCCTCCGGCGCCTCAGCCTCGACCGGATCGCCAAGACCTACGAGTTCGAGAACGACCTGCTCATCAACTTGAACATCCTGGATGTCCGTGCGACGGATGTGCCGATCCCGGCGGTCTACGGCGAGGAGACGTCCGGCATCAAGCTGAGGCGGGTGATCCCTGCGATCAGCTTCCTGCTCATCAAGGGGTTCTGGCGTCGGATCATGCTCAAGTACGTGCTCCGCTCCTTCTCTCCGATCGCATTGTTCCTGTTCAGCGGCCTGGCCTTGTTGACCTGGAGCTTCTTCTTCGGCATCTGGGTGGTGATCAACACGCTGGGCGAGAAGTCCGCATCAGCGGGCACCGCGATCCTCTGGGTCGCACCGTTCCTGGTCGGCGTCCAGCTGCTCATCAGCGCGCTCACCCTGGACATCCAGAACTCGCCCGACTGACAGCGACGGCGTCGGCGCGAGTGCTCGCCAACACACGACGGACCAGACCGCGCCGTACGCCACGATCAGCAGCCACGCCGGGAGCGCGGGCTCCCACTCCGGATCGCGCAACGAGACCGGGCCGTCGAGACCGACCATGTAGCGACGCAACGCCTGATGGAACGCGGCAACGTGCCCGACGACGACGCCCACCGCGATGCAGGCGCTCAGGCGCCCCGGGAAGCGATCGTTCGACGCCCGGCCGAGCACCCACGTCGCGAGGATCGGCACGAGCACTGCCAGCGGCAAGGTGTAGCGCCCCTGCCAGTAGTAGCCGGTGACACGCGCGTCCTTCACCTCGAGGACGAACGGGATTCCCCACGTCGCCACGAGCGCGGTCGCGAGGCCAATCGCGTGCCGGCGGGACGACAGGACGAGCGCGGCCACGATCAGCCCGCCGAGCCCGATCACCCAGACGAGCTCGGTGATCGTGGGCATCGGGACGTCGGACCAGCCCAGCCGGCCGATCATCTCGCGCACGTTCCCCATGCTCGCGTTGAGGACGTCGCCGATGATCGTGTCGCTCGGCGCGTCGATCGCGATGCGAGGATCGTTCACCGCCCCGAGACTGTTCGCGGCAGCGAGCCAGGCGAACTGCAGGACGGCAGCCGCGGCGAGCACCGCAGCAGCGATCCTGAACCGAGTGTCACCGAGGATCCGGCGCAGGGCCGGCAATCCAACGAGCGCGCCGGTGACGACCGCACCGGCGAGGAGCCACACGACACCGAGCTGTCGCATCAAGACGCCGACCGCGAACAAGGCTGCGGCCGCGAACCACGGTGGCCGTCCGCCGTACTCGGAGCGTTCGATGGCGACGAGGAGCGCCACCCACCCTGCGAGGAAGAACGAGATCTCCGCACCGTTCGGGTTCACCATGGCGGCCAGGAAGGCGACCATCGGCGTCACGGCGACGAGCACCCCGGCACGCAGCCACTTCGGCGAACGGGACCGCGCTGCGAGCGCGAACGCCGACGCGACGGCCGCGGCGCTGAGAGCCGCGCTCGCGAACCGCATGGCGTAGACGCCTTTGTACGAGTCGATCACCAGCGTCGGCGCGCCGGTCACGACGTAGTACACGGGCGGGTAGCGCGATGCGGACGTGGCCGCCGCCACGTTCTCCCGGGTGAGCGGGGGGAGCGTGGCGCAGGCGGCCGTGATCGTCGGGTCGAAGGCGAAGCACCCGGGATCGGGTTCGACGTAGGCATCGGGGATCTCGAACGTGCGGAGCCAGGCGGGCTGCCCGGGTACCTGCTCCCCGATTCCCTGGAGGCGTACCGTGCCGGCGGCCTTGCGGACGTGGGCTGGTTCGTCCGGGCTGGCGAAGCGCGGTGTGGCGACGGCCCACAGCGCGCCGATGACGACGAAGAGGCCGAACCAGACCAGCCAGTCCCACCGTGTCGACCCGCTCCTCATGAATGCACGTTGCCGGGAGGCGAGGTCAGGCGCCCGAGCGGAAGGGGAGCTCGACCCAGTCGTCCCTGCCGGGGGCGAGGTTCGGGTTGTGGTACGGGTCGGCAACGAGGCGGTGCAGCCAGCGAGCGTTGATCTGCTCGTGCTCCCAGACCTCGACCTTCGGGTCGCGGGACTGCGACTCGAAGTGGTACCAGCTCGCGTTCGGGCTCCACAGGATGCGGTAGCCCTTCTCGCGGATCTTGAGCGAGAAGTCGACGTCGTTGAAGTTGCCGGGGAACGCCGTGCAGAAGCCGCCGACCTCGTCGAAGACGGACGCCTTCACGACTGCGGCCGCAGCCGTGACCCCGGAGCACTCACGCTCGACGACGAGCAGCGCCCGAGGACCGAGCTCGCCGCCCCACCACCGGAAGAAGGAGTGGTACGCGGCGACGTTGTAGACGTGACCCGCGTGCTGCAACGTGCCGTCGGCGAAGAGCAGCTTTGCGCCGGCCATCGCGACGTCGGCTGCCTGCGCGAGCGCGAGCAGCACTTCCACGCTGTCGTCGGCGATGAGCTCGACGTCGTCGTTCAGCAGGAGCAGGTACTCGCCGGCGGCGTGGAGCGCGCCGACGTTCATCTTCTCTGCGAAGTTGAACGGGCGGTCGTACCAGACGAGCTGCAGACGATCGCCGCCCACCCGTTCGAGCGCTCTGATGACCTCGGGCGGGGTCGAGGTGTCGACGACGACGACGAACTCGAGGTGCTGGTAGGTCGAGCGCTCCACCAGCCCGCGCACCGCCTCCACGACGAAGATCCGCTCGGCGCCCCAGACCCGGCCGATGCTGCCCCGGGTCGGGATGATCACGCTGACGAGCGGCTCGCCCTGCACGCGCCGGCGGACGCGATACGTGCCGGGAAGGTCGCGCTCCTCGACGACGGCGTCGATCCCCACGCGATCGCAGTGCTCCTGGATCGCCTTCCGTCCCGCTTCGTACGCGTACGGCTTGGCGAGCATGTCCGCCGCGACCGACCCGGCGAGCTGGCGCCAGTGGTAGAGGATCCGCGGCACGTGGTGGACCCGCCGGGCCTTCTCCGTGAGTCGCAGCACGAGGTCGTAGTCCTGGCTGCCGTCGAAACCCGGACGGAAGCCGCCGACCTCGGTGATCAATGCCCGCTTGGTGACCAGGAAGTGGCAGATGTAGTTCTGTGCACGGAGCCGCTCCGGCGAGAAGTCGGGCTTGTAGAACGGATGGATCCTCAGGCCCTCGGGGTCGAGGTGGTCCTCGTCGCTGTACGCGACGTCGATCGTCTCGTCCGACGCGAACGCTTCGCTCATCGCGGCGAGCGCCTCGGGGACGATCTCGTCGTCGTGGTCGAGCAGGCCGACGAGCTCACCCGTCGCCAGCGTGAGACCGTCGTTGCTCGCCGCCACGATGCCGCCGTTCTCGGCGCGGTGGTGGACCTTCACCCGTGGATCGGCAGCGGCCGCTTCGTCGAGGATCTGACGGACGTGTGGCTGCGTCGACGCGTCGTCGACGAGGACGTGCTCCCAGTCCGTCAGCGTCTGCTCGGCGACGCTGCGCAGGCAGGCGCGGAGGATGTCGGCAGGCGGGTTGTAGACGGGCGTGACGATGGAGATGCGCGGCATGGAAGACCCGAGATCCTACGACCCAGCCCGGCTCATCCCGATCTCTGCTCACCCCCGGACACCTGGTGTCCGGAGAGGATCGGAGAACGGCTCATCCCGATCTCTGCTCACCCCCGGACACCTGGTGTCCGGAGAGGATCAGGAATCCGTCTACACAACTCAAGTCGCGCGCTGCGCTGGCCGGCATGTCGCTCTCGGACTATGCGCTCGCCGAGCTGACGCGATCGCTCGAGCGACCGACGCGACAAGAGCTCATCGAGGCCCTGGCCAGCCGACCGGAGCGGCATCTGACGACGTCCCCGTCGGCGATCCTTCGCGAGGAGCGCGACGCACGTGCTGGTGGTTGATGCTTCGGCGATCGTCGAGCTGTTGCTGTCGACACCGACAGGCCGGCGAACCGTCGAACGCATCGGGACCGACCACTCGCTGCACAGCCCGGATCTCCTCGGCATCGAGGTCGTCAGTGTCCTCCGCCGTCTGACCGCTCGCGGCGAGATCACGGCAGCCGATGCCGAACGAGCAGTTGCCGAGCTCGGCGCGCTGGGCATCGAGACGTACGAGCACGCCCCACTGCTCGATCGGATGTTCGGCCTGCGCGACGTGCTCACGGCCTACGACGCCGCCCACGTCGCCCTCGCCGAGGGCCTGACGGCCCCGCTGCTGACCTGCGACGCGCAGCTCGCCCGCTCGCATGGTCATGATGCCGTGGTCGAGCTGGCCACGACGGGGACCTGACCGTCGTCCGCCGCAGACTCAGGTCCGGGGCGCGATGAGCCGCACCGTCGGGAAGTAGGTCCGGTATCGAGCGGCATCCCGCGTGAGGAGGACGAGGTCGCCCACCGCGGCATGCGCGCCGATGAAGAAGTCCGGCAAGGTCGACGATCTGACTCGCGCCTTGCGGCGGTGCTCGAGGAAGGCTTTACCGGCCAAGAACGCCGCCTCCCATGGCAACGGCGAGCGCCGGAAGTCCTGCGACGGAAGCGCGTCGTCGAGGTCTTCGATGCTCGTGAACCGCACGGAGACTTCGGCGTAGACGATCGGGTTGATGAACAAGGGCCCTGCCTCGGCCGCTGCGGCAAGGGCGTCGATCGACCAGTTCAGCCACGCCGGATCCTCCGTGAGGACATCCAGCAGGACGTTGGTGTCGACGAGCGTTCCGTGCGGCACCGTCACGTCCCCCGGGTCAAGGCCATGATCTCGTCGGTCGTCATGCTGACGTCGCCTCGTCCCCGGAGCCGACCGGCGATGCGATCGCCTCGGGTCGGCCCATCGACGACCTTGCGCAGGACGATCTCGTCGCCGGCGCGCTCGAACTCGACCTCGGTCCCTTCGCCGATCCCGAGTGCGTCACGGATGTCTTTCGGGATCGTGACCTGCCCCTTCTCGGTGACCTTCATGGTAGGAATCCTACCGTTCCTACAACTACCCCTCACTCGCCGCCGTACAGCCGCTCCAGATCGATCAGCTCGAGATCGGACCGAGCCTGCGCAGCGGCGGTGAGCTCGGCGTCGAAGCCGTTCGCCGAGAAGAGCAGGAGCCGGATCGAGGATGCGTCGAATCGCTCGCCACGGGTCGCGACGACGAGCTCACGGGCCCGCTCGAGGCGGAGCAGGTCGCCGACGGTGCGGGGCGCGGCGGTGAACTTCGCCTCCCCGATCGCGGCCACGTTCGGCCGGCGATTCGACGTCGAATCGATCGCCACGACGTCGATCTCATGGCTGCGGCGGGCGTTCGCGTCGGGCACCACTGCCGAGCCGACGGCACCGGCCGTCCCACCGATCGTCGTCGCCGACGCGAAACGGGCGACGAACTCCCGGGCGAGGTGCTCGAAGTGCGGACCGAAGACACCGGCATCGAGGGCGTGAGCTCGATCGGCGAGGACCGCAGCCCAGTCGCCGCGCTCCAGCCGGTCGCCCTCCGGCTTCGTCACCAGCCGGCTGAAGCGCACGATCGGGTCGCGCAACCGGTAGATCGGCCGGCGGTCCTGCAGGAGATCGTCGGCGCGCTCGACGAACCCTGCTTGCTCCAGCACGCCGAGCGAGTGGTGCAGGCTGCGAGCATCCCGACCCACGCGCGAGGCGATCGCGCCGGACGTCGCTGCACCCCCGGCGATCGCGCTCAGCACGGAGAGGTACTGGCTCCGGTCCGTGATGCGGGCCTCCTCACGGAGCAGGAAGTCGTCCTCGCTGAAGAGCGCGTGCGCCGGGTCGAGCGGCCCGGTCCCGAGCCACTCCCGGAACCCCTCGTCCGCTGCCGGCCTGAAGGCTCCAGCCGCACCACCGCTCGGCTCACGGAGCACGGGAACGGCGCCACGCATCAGGTCGCGGTAGCCGGGCGCGCCGCCGAGCACGGCGTCGACGGCAAAGGCCGCACGGGCGTCGCCGTCGAGCCCCCAGTACCGAGCCGCGGTCCGGTAGTCGAACGCGTCGAGGACGAGGTCGAGCACTGCCCGGCCACGCAGCGGAGCGGCGCCCGAGAGCAGGCCCGCCATCACGGACAACGACGACCCGCACACGACGATCCGTCCACCGGGGCCGCCGCTCGCCGCATCGTCGACCGCGAGCTGGAGCACCGACGCCAGCTCCGGTGCCGAGCGGAGCAGGTAGGGGAACTCGTCCAGCACCACGAGCGGCGCGCCGGGCGACGACACCGTGGCGCGGATGGCCGCTTCCCAGGTGTGGAACTGCAACGACGCCGGGAGCGACAGGTGCCCGGAGAGGGATGCCGCGTAGCGGTCGAGCGCCGGTTGGCGGTCGAGCTCGAGCGCCTGGTGGTAGAAGCCGCCGTGCTCCCGGGCGAGGTGGCGCAGCAGGAACGACTTGCCGTAGCGCCGGCGGCCCCACACGACGCCGAACTGCAGGCGACCCGGCGTGGGCTCCTGGAGCCGTTCGAGCGCGGCCCACTCGCGGTCCCGATCGAAGACGCCGTCAGGCTTGGTCACATACCGAAGTCTACTTAGTCTAAGTCGAGTTCGCTATCACCGGCCGGTGAGCGGCGGGCTCAGATCGGCAGGCGGTTGCGCAGCTTGCGCCGGATCGCGCCGGAGTACTGGCGGAGGTGGCCGTAGAAGAGCTTGTGGAAGTTGCGCTTGTCCTGCATCGCCCGGACGAGCTCGGCTTCGAGTGCCCGAACACGCCCGCGCAGCTGACCGGCCTCGGCCTCGGCGCCCTGGGCGAGGTCACGGGCGCCCCACAGATCGAGGCGGAGCTTCATGTAGCTCTCCTCGGTCGGGCCGACGAGTGCCCGTAACCGCTCGACCTCGGCTCGCAGCGCCTCGATCTGCTCGTCGGGCGAGCGGGGTCGGGAGGATTCCTGGGCAGGCGTCGACATCGGAGCGATTCTACGGGTCACCGCGCAGCGACCGCGAGGACACCGTTCACGGCCCGCACCTGCACCGGGCGCACTCGCGGTCGATCGAGCCCTCGTCGTTATCATGGCCGAGCCGTGCGGCGAGCTGCCGGTGCGGCCGCGCCGTTCTGTTGCAGCGTGCCAGGTCGTCGGGCCACAGGTTCAGAAGGATGACAAGTGACATCGAATTCGCCGGCGCCCTCACAGGCGTACCAGAGGTGCACGCGCTGCGTGATGGACACGTCGGACCCGAACATCGTGTTCGACGCCGAGGGCGTGTGCGACCACTGCCACCGGTTCGTGGAGCTCGCGAACCGCTCGTGGTTCCCGAACGAGGACGGAGCGAAGCAGCTCGACGCCATCGTCGAACGGATGAAAGCCGATGGCAAGCACAAGGAGTACGACTGCATCCTCGGTGTCAGCGGCGGCGTCGATTCGTCGTACCTCGCGTTGAAGATGGCCGATCGCGGCCTGCGCATCCTCGCCGTTCACGTCGATGCCGGCTGGAACAGCGAGACCGCGGCCCACAACATCGAACGGCTCATCGAGCACTGCGGCATGGACCTGTTCACGCACGTCGTCAACTGGGAGGACATGCGCGAGTTGCAGCTCTCGTACCTCAAGTCGGGGATCTCCAACCAGGACGTCCCCCAGGACCACGTGTTCTTCGCGACGCTCTACCACCACGCTGTGAAGCACAGGCTGAAGTGGGTGCTCAACGGCGCCAACGTCGCAACAGAGGGAGTCTTCCCCGTCGCATGGCACGGCTCGTCGACGGATGCCCGCAGTCTGAAGGCGATCCAGAGGCGGTTCGGCACGCGCAAGCTCACCGACTACCGCACGGTGAGCTTCTTCCAGTACTACATCGAGTACCCGTACCTCAGGCGGATGCAGGTCGTCCGTCCGCTGAACTACATGCCGTACGTGAAGAGCGACGCCGTTGCCGAGCTCGAACGGGTGATCGGCTACAAGGCGTACGCCCGCAAGCACGGCGAATCGCTGTTCACTCGCTTCCACCAGGACTACTACCTGCCGAAGCGATTCGGATACGACAACCGCCTGCCGCACTTCTCGAGCCTCATCGTCAGCGGCCAGATGACGCGGGACGAAGCGCTCACGAAGCTCGAGGAGCCGCTGTACGAACCGGCTGAGCTCGATCGCGACATCGACTTCGTCGCGAAGCGGCTGCGTCTGAGCCGCGCCGAGTTCGAGGCGCTCCTCGAGGTACCCGTGCACCGGTTCGAGGACCTGCCGAACCAGGAGCGCCCCTACCGCATGCTGAAGGCGGTCCAGTCCGTCGCGGAGAAGGTCACCCGCAAGAAGCTCAGCCGCTATGGCTGACGAGCCGAGCCACCGCACGATCTCCGCACCGACCGGTCACCACTGAAGGGATCGCCGTGAAGGTCTGTTTCCTCTCCGTGGAGCCGATCCACGACCAGCCGCGGATTCGCCGTCAGGGCGACGCGTTGCACACGGCCGGCTACGAGGTGGTGGCGATCGGTAGCACTGGCGGACGTTCACCCGAGCCGGCATGGCGGGTGGTGGAGCTCGACCTGCCGCGGCTGAGTGGCGGGGACCGACTGCTGGCCACGGCACGGCAGGCGTCGTCGGCGCTGGGCGAGCGAGCCGCGCTCGCCGCCTACTGGTCCGACGCCCGCCGGCGCGCGGTGCGTGACGCCGCCATCGCGGAGCGAGCCGATGTCTACGTTGCGCGCGAGTGGCGGACGCTCCCGATCGCCGTGGCGGCGTGCGAGGTGACGGGCGCCGGACTGGCGATGGACTCGCCCGAGCTCTCGGCGGAGGAGAGCGAGGAGTCGGCGGTCTGGCGGCGGTTCTTCCGGCCGATGGTGGTCGCCATCGAGCGCCGATACTTGCCGCAGGCCCAGCTCGTCACTGCGGTGACCGGCAGGATCGGCGACATCCTGCAACAGCGGTACGCGCTCGCAGCTCGGCCGACACCGGTGCGGAACATGCCGCCGTACGAAGAGCACCCGCTGCGGCCAGTGGGCGAGATCGTGAGCGTGCTCTACCTCGGTGGTCTGCTGCCCGGCCGCGGCATCGAGCAGGTGATCGAGAGCGTGTCGCGGTGGCCGGCCAACTGGCGCCTCACGCTGCAGGGGCCAGGGGGTGACGAGTACGTCGCCTCGCTCCGTCGCCTCGCTGTGCCGGTGAGCGAGCGTGTCGACATTCCGGGTGCCGTCCCGCTGACCGAGATGGTGTCGATCGCGGCCCGCTCGGACATCGGCATCTTCGCCCATCAGCCGAACGGGAGGCAGGCCAGCCTCGCGCTCCCGAACAAGCTCTTCGAGTACATGATGGCGGGGCTCGCCGTCTGCGTGAGCGACATGCCGTCGATGCGCGAGGTCGTCGAGGAAGCCGGTGCCGGCGTCCTCATCCCGGCGCCGTACGGAGTGTCAGAGATCGCGTCGGCGATCGAGCAGCTCGAGGCGTCGGACATCGTTGCGTTCAAGCGCGCCGCTCTCGCTGCTGCCCGCCACCTCAACTGGGAGCATGAATCCCAGGGCTACGTCGCGGCGTTCTCGGCTGCGTTCGGTCCCCCGGAACCCACGAGCGCGCGATAGCGCGCGACCAGTGCAGCCGCTTCGTTTGCCCACTGGTAGCGCTCGCGCACGGCCGTGGCGCCGCGGCGGCCCATCTCGTACGCCTCTCGCGGGTGGTCGAGGATCCAGGTCATCGCCTCGGCGATCGCGCTCGGATCGGTCTCGTCGACGATCAGTCCGCACCGCGTCTCGTGCAGCAGGCTCGTGATGGTGGTGTTCGAACGGGAGACGATCACGGGCAGCCCCGCCGCCGCGTACTCGTAGACCTTCGTCGGGAGTGACTTGGCGAGGTGTGGCTCGTCGGCCAGCAGCGAGATGCCGAAGCGTGCACGAGCGATGAGGGCCGGCACGGCCTCGCGCGGCACGGTCGAGCGGTAGTCGACGCCGGGATGCGATCCCGGGTCCTCGATGCCGAAGGTCGGGCCGGCCGTGACGAGGGCGAACTCAGGACGCTCCTCGTGGACCTTGTCGCTCGCTTCGAACATCTCCCGCGCCTGTCGCATCGGCGTCATCGCGCCGACGTACGAGCCATGCGGTGACCGGCGGACGTAGTCGTCGAAGGTGAAGTCGGCATCGAGCTCGTCGATGATCGGGTAGTTGTGGATCGTCGTCGTTCGCCGCGGAGGGAACTGCAGCGCCAGGGTCGGCGTCGCGGCGATCACATGGTTCACGCTGCGGACGACGACCCATTCGAGCGCGCCGACGACCGAGCTCAGCACCCTCCGCGAGATAGCGCCGAGATACGGCTTGGTACGGATGTCGTCGCGCACGTTCTCGTACGCGTCGTAGACCACGCGCCGGCGAGCAGCTCGGAGCAACAGGGCGAGCGGGAGCAGCTCGGGGTCGTGGAAGTGGTACACGTCGGCGCGCATCGCGACGAGGAGCCGGAGCAGCCGGACGTTGCCGAGGACAATGCGACCGAGCCGGCCACCCGAGGCCGGCGTCATGCTCACGAGCTCGATCCCGTCCGCAGGCCGGTCGGTAGCGCTCGGCGCGACGACCGTGACGCGGAAGCCGGCATCGAGGAGTGCCCGGCACTCCTTGTCGGTGCGGATGTCCAGCGCGTTGGTGCTGGTGAAGAAGATGACGCTCGGGACGGCTCGCTGGTTCCGCATCGCAGCTGATCTAGCGCCCACGGATCATCCGCGTCGCGATGCGCAACGGCCTGGTCATTCGCCAGAACTTCGACGACTCGATCGCGTGGAGCCTGGCGTGCAACTCGCCGTTCTCGTGCTCGAGCCGCCCGATTGCCGCCTGCAGGTGCGCGGTCGCCTCGCGGAGCTTCACCTCCGCCTCGTACGCGAGGGCCAGCGTCGTCGGCCAGCCCGGCGGCAGCGGGAGGCGGGCGTCGCCCCATCGTTGGCGGACGACGGGGATCGTATCTGCCCAGACGGCGTCGGCATGGACGTCTCGCGACGTGCCGGTCGAGATCCGGCGGTAGGTCGACGTGCACTCCTCCACGTCGACCACCCCGAACAGGAACACGCTGCGCATGAACAGGTCCCAGTCCTCGAGGACCGGCAGGTCGGCGTCGAAGCGAAGCCCTCGGGCGCGGAGGCCCTCGAGCGGGAGCGCGAACGAACAGATCGGTGACTCGTTGTGGTGGATCTGCAGCAGCAGATCGAACGTCGGGGCCCACGGTTGCCCGGTCGGGCCTGCGGGCTCGATCGGATCGCCCGTCAGGCGGTCGCCGTGCCATGGCTGCTCGGCGCACCGCGCCCGCACCACCGCGCCCGGACACGTGGCTGACCCGGCTCGGAACGCCCCGACCCAGTTCGGCTCGACGAGGTCGTCGTCATCGAGGAAGACGACGTGGCTGCCGGTCGCCGCGTCGAGACCGGCATTGAGCGGTGCCGAGCGCCCGCCGCCGGAAACCGGGACGACGTGCACCCTGGCGGCGAACGCGGGCGTCAACGCATCGACGGTCGACCGGGCGAGGACGAGGCCTGCGTCGTCGGCATCGTGCACCACCAGTTGCACCTCGAAGTCCGCATCGGTCTGGACAGCGAGAGCGGCCAGGGCCTGCGCGAGCCCGCGGGGCCGGCGCCCCTGCGTCCGCAGCACCACCGTGAAGGCCGTCGACGACGTCACGTCACGACCGGGCCAGTGAGCGCAATGCGCTCGGAACCCTTCCCCGGGAGCCACATGACGGCGCCGGCGACGAGCAGGACCCACATGTACGAGTACCAGAGCACGAAGCTCTCGCTCATGTTCTCGACCACGAGGAACGCCAGCACACCCATCCACCACGCGGTGAGGTAGCTCGGTGCGCGCCAGAGCGACATGCCGGCGCGAACGACGGCGCAGAGCAGCACGGCGACGAACAACGCGGCGCCGAGCCACCCGACGCCCAGCGCCATCTCGAGGACGCTGTTGTGCGCGCTGCCGTACGCGACGCCGATGCGCTCGTAGGTCGGTGCCACGAGATCAGGTCGGTCCCAGAACGCCCAGAACCCGTACCCCCGCAACGGGTGTACGGCGACGAGCTCTCTGATGTCCGCCCAGATCGGACGGCGCAGCGACCATGTCGGGTCCTTCCCGAACCAGCCTGCGATGCGAGCGAAGTTGGCGAAGACGACGAACCACGCGACCACGCCCGTGAGCGCGAGCCCCGCGGCCACACCCCACCCGGGGATGCGCGCGGCCTTGCAGAGCCGGAAGAACGGCAACATCAGGCAGCCGACTGCGAAGGCGGCGAGCGCGATGAGCACCGTGTCGCTCTGCGATCCGTCGATCAGGAGGGCGTGCAGCGCGATCAGCGGCACGGCGACGAGGACCGCGAGACGTCGCCGGGAACCCGCGACGAGGACGAGACCGACGAGTGCGACGATCCCGAGCCCGGCCACCGGACCGAGCGAGTTCCGGTTGCTGTACATCCCCCGCCAGTACTGGAAGTCCCAGTACTCGAAGCCCACTTCTTTCGGCATCAACCCGACGTTCGGCTTCAGCCAGACCAGCGCGCCGCTGAAGATGGCGGCAAACGCGGTCGCCGCGCAGATGGCGACCACCAGCTCGCGCCGATCGAGCTCGATGCCCAGCCAGATGCCGAACAACGTCACGCCTGCGTGCAGCAGCGACCGCAGGGGCGTCAACGTGGGCATGACGGTCCACACGCTCGAGAGCAGGATCATCGCGACGAGCGCGGCGATCGCAGCGAAGGAGGCCGGCGTCCGTTCGATCAGCGGCCGAAGGTCGGGCCGGCGAGCGAGCGCGACCAGACTGGCGGTGCCGATCGCAGCGGTCGGCAGCACCCACGCCCAGTGGTCCACGTTGAGCGGGTCGCCCATCACGTGGACGGAGACGAACACGGCAGGCCCGTTCGTGCAGATCAAGATCCCCACCGCTGCGGCGAGGATCTTCCAGGGCCGCGCCGGCGGCGGCTTCGACGCAGTGTCGAGGTCGGTGGCGTCGACGCTCGAGAGCGACTCGTCGCGCGTCAGCAGCGTCATCCCCGACCTCGCCGCGCAACGGCTGCGACGGTCCGCCACAGCGTCCGGAGATCGCCGCGCAGGGACTGCTGCTGGAAGTACGGCATGTCGATGTCGATCTTCTCGGCCATGACCGTCCGGTACGCGGCGTCGAGATCCTCCGCACCGGCCAGGATCGACTCCTCGTCCCGGTACGACAGCGACGCCGGCGATGTGATGCCGGGGCGCCAGCTGAGGATCACCCGCTGCTCGTTCGTGTACCACTCCACGTAGCGAGGATCCTCGGGGCGCGGACCGACGATGCTCATCTCGCCGCGCAGCACGTTGACCAGCTGCGGCAGCTCGTCGATCTTGGTCGAGCGGAGTACGCGGCCCACGCCCGTGATCCTGCTGTCGCCTCGCGCCGTGATGCCTGGGCCGGACGCTGCGGCACCCACCCGCATCGACCTGAACTTCAGGAGCTCGAAGAGCTCCCCGTCGCGCCCCACTCGACGGGCGCGGTGCAGCGCCGGTCCCTTCGAGGAGAATCGCACGGCGGCCGCTGCAGCCAGCAGCACCGGTGAGAGCACGACCAGCGCGATCGCGGCGACCACGACGTCGAACACCCGCTTGCCTCGGTACTCGCCCGGACGTTCCATGCCGATCGCGCTCAGCGCCGATGCGCGCTGACGATCGCCTTCACGGCATCGGCGACGTCGATCACGTCCTGTTCGGTCAGGCGCGGGTTGAGCGGCAGGCTGACCAGCCGGTGGTACTCGCGCCATGCGTTCGGGAAGGCGTCTTCCGCGTAGCCGTACCGATCGCGGTAGTACGGGTGCAGGTGGACGGGGATGAAGTGAACGCTCGTGCCGATGTTGCAGGCACCCATCTCTTCGATGAACGCCGAGCGGTCGATGTCGAGTTGGTCGAGGTGCAAGCGGATCGGGTAGAGGTGCCGAGCGGAGCTCACCCCGGCGAGCTCGACCGGCAGCTGCACCTCGGGCACATCACCGAGCAGCTCGTCGTAGGCCGCCACGACCTCGCCGCGGCGCGTCTGCATCGACTCGAGGCGCTTCAACTGATGGAGCCCGATCGCGGCCTGGATGTCGGTCATGTTGCACTTGAAGCCCGGGCGCACCACCTCGTAGAACCACGAGCCTCCTTTGCCGTAGCGCTTCCATGCGTCACGACTCATGCCGTGCAGGCTCCACAGCCGAGCCTCCTCCATGAAGTCGTCGGGGCCGGTCAACATGCCGCCCTCCGCCGTCGTCAAGTTCTTCGTGGCGTAGAAGCTGAAGGCGGTCGCGCGTGTCACGCCGGCCGGGGCGCTGGGGTCGCCGATGAACCTCCCGTCGACGGTGGCCGGCAGGGCATGAGCGGCGTCCTCGACGATGTGCAGGCCGTTCGCCTCGGCGATCGAATCGATCGACGCCATGTCGCACGGATGGCCGGCGTAGTGGACGGGGATGATCGCCTTCGGCGTGAAGTCGCCGGCGCGCTCGGTGTCGCCGATCGCTGTGCGCAAGGCGTCCGGATCGATGTTGAGCGTCACCGGGTCGATGTCGACCAGCACGGGGTGCGCCCCGACGTGCTCGATCACGTGCACGGTGGAACAGAACGTCATCGTCGTCGTGAAGACGGCGTCACCCGGCCCCACGCCGAGCGCAGCCAGTGCGACCTGCAGCGCATCGGTGCAGGACGAGACTGCGAGCGCTCCAGGGCTCGCGACGTAGTTCGCGAAGTCGGACTCGAACTGACGGGTCTTCGGCCCCGTGGTGATCCAGTCCCCCCGAAGGGTGTCGACGACCTCGTCGATCTCGTCAGCGCCGAGCAACGGCGGTGAGAAGGGCAGGAATGACTCGCGCATCAGGTCCATTGTGGCGCGCCGAGCGGCTCACGGCGGTCTCATGGCGAATCTCGAAGGTTGTTGCGTTCTTCGTGGCCGCAGTACCCTCTCGAACCTGTGGGTAGAGCAGGGCCGCTTGGCGCCATACGTCGCAAGGCTCGCAAAGCCCGCCAGGTCGGCTTCCGCGCGGCGGCCCGCCAGGGGTACACCGAGCTGATCTACCGCTGGGGACCGCGCCTCGAATGGGCCGGGTTGCAGGTGCTCCCGGCGCACTACTACAGCCCTGTGCCGTCGTTGCGGGAGCTGCGCGCTCGCCGCGACCTCCTCGTGCAGCCATCGGAGCTGCGCGGCATCGAGCTGACCCTCGAAGGACAGCTCCCGGCGATCGAGCTGCTCGCCCCGTTCGCCGCCGAGGTGGCGGCACTCGATCCGTACGAGGAGTTCGAGCAACGGTCGTCGGGCGAGGGGTACGGCGTCGCCGACGCCGAGATCCTCTACGCATGGCTCCGCGCGACGCGCCCGAGCCGCGTCGTCGAGATCGGCTCCGGTGTGTCAACGCACTACACGGCCGCGGCGCTCGCCCGTTCCGCACGGGATGGCGTGAACGCGTCGCTGACCTGCGTCGAGCCGTTCAGGTGGCACGGCCTCGATGCACTCGCGTCGCCCGGCGTCCAGGTCGAGGTGCTCCGCTCGCTGGTGCAGGACGTCGACATGGCCGTCTTCGACGCACTCGGACCGGGCGACGTGCTCTTCATCGACTCGACGCACGTCGTGAAGACCGGGAGCGACACGAGCTTCCTGTTCCTCGAGGTGCTCCCGCGGCTGCGTCCCGGCGTCGTCGTCCACGTGCACGACATCCCGTTGCCGTTCGAGTTCGTCGATCCGGACATCATCCTGCGCGAGCACATGTTCTGGAACGAGGTCGCGATGCTGCGGGCGTTCCTGATGTTCAACAGCGAGTTCTCGATCCGGCTCGCGTCCTTCTGGATGGCTCACTACGCTCCCGAGCACCTCGGTCGGGCGGTGCCCAGCCTGTCCCGAGCCGGCGTGATCCACCCGAGCTCGATCTGGATCCAGCGCAACGGATGACGCTCGCAGCGAGCGTCGTTGCTGGGCGACATCGCACTGCTCAGCGGGAAGGATGACATGGGCGAACAGCCGACCTACGAGGACCTCGTCCGAGCGATCGCGCGGCGCCGGGTGCTCGTTGCCGCGTGCATCGTCGCGCTGGCGCTGCTCGGCGCCTGGTACGGCCGCCAAACCACGTCAGGCGGCAACTTCGAGGCCGAGGCGACGATCAACATCGTCCAGTCGAACGTCATCCTCCCCGAGAACGTCAGCGCGCCGGTCGAGCTGCGCGCCAGCGTCGAGGCGGCCCGGTTCGCCGCCGACATCCGGACGTTCGCCGGCGAGCTCCACGAATCCGTGACCGTGAAGGCAGACGTGGCCGGCAACGCGATCATCGTCAGCGCCGAAGGCGAGACCGCAGCGGAGGCGGAGGAGCTCGCCGTCAGCTCTGGCACCGCGTTCGTCGAAGCTCGTCGAGCCGTCGACCGGGCGCGCTACTCCGAGCAGGCCGCGTTCGAACAGCAGCAGCTCACCCAGCTCGGCGAACGCCTCGACCAGGTCAACACCGAGCTCAGCGCGTCGTCCGGCTCATCGCTCACGCTCGAAGGCGAACGGATCCAGCTGTTCGATCGACTGCTCCAGGCGAGCGAACGGGCCAACGCGGCAACGACGAACGCCGAGCAGTACGACTCCGGCCTCACCGACCCCGTGATCGTCGAGCCGGCGGCGCCGTCCTCGTCGAGCGGGTGGGTCGTCTTCGGGTTGATCGGCGCCCTGCTCGGCGCGATGGCCGGCATCGGCTTGGCGCTCCTGCTGAACTCGGTCGACCACCGGATCCGTTCGCGGGCCGACGTGGAGCGGATTGCCGGCGGCGTGCCCATCCTGGGAGTGTTCGGCCGCAGGGGTGCAGACCCCGATGAGCTCGCCGCACTGCAGGCACGACTCGCCGCTCGCCGCGATCCGACGGCGGTGGCCGGTGTGAGCGACGCCGATCCGAGCGAGCTGCCGAGCGACCTCGGCGCGGCGCTGCAGTCGGAAGACGGTCTGACGATCCGTCGGGGCACCGGCGCGCTGACCGAGGGCCAAGCGGTCGTCCTCACGCGAGGTGGGCGAACGACGGACGCGCAGTTGGCGACGATCCTCGCCGACCTCGATGCGCGCCGGGTGAACGTCCTCGGCGTCGTGCTGTGGGACGTCCCGGCCGCCGAGCTCGAATGGGCGCGCCGCCCGTTGCTCGCGCAGACCTGACGCCCGTGTGACCACGACGGCTCGTCGGGTCACAGCTCGTCGAGCGCAGGCGCGGCGCGGCGGCGCCGGTAGCGGACGGCGAGCGGGGCGACCCACGCCACCGCGACGACGATGCCGATCCGACGGAACGAGTCGTTGCCCAACACGTGGACGCACAGCGGCGGGAGCGAGGCGGCGAACGCTCCGGCGAGCATCACCCCGACGCAGCTCCTGGCTTCTGCACCGCCGCGGTTGAGGCCGAGCAGGAGCCAGAGCAGCACGACGTAGATCATGTACGTCACGAGGAAGCCCCATCCGAGGCCGCGGATGTCGTCGACGATCAGACCGAAGGTCGACAACCCCACGAGCAGCGCGAGGCCAACGGACTCCGACACGAGACGCGCGGTGCCGCCGAAGCGAGCGAAGACCGCTGTCGCCAACACGGAACCGATCACCCGGAAGAGGTCGCCGACGAGCTGCCACTCGAGGATCGTCACGGTCGGCGCGAAGTCGTCGCGGTAGAGGACCGTGACGGCGAAGGGCAGGAACGCGCTGGTGAGCGCGAGGAGTGGTACGAGGACCATCACGAGGAGGTTGATCTGCTTGAAGACGAGCGTGCGCAGCTCCTCGGCGGAGTGACTGACGCGGCTGACGCGAGGGAGGAAGTCCGAACCGATGACGGTGATGACCGCAGCGGTGTACCCGAGCGAGATGACGTTGGCGGCTCGGTAGAAGCCGACGCCTTCACGTCCGAGGCGGCCGGCCACGATCACCGGGAGCAGGAGCACCGCGGCCGCCCCGACCATCGCGGAGGCCATCACCGGAACTCCGTCCCGGAGGAGTGCCGCTCGCATACGCCTCGAGGTTGGAGCCGCCGGTTCGCTGTCGCTGTCGAGCGCGGGCTCACCGAGCTCACGACGGCGGATGAGCGATGTCAGTCCGAACACGGCGATCGCGCTACAGACCGCTCCTGGAGCGACGCCGTCCTCCTTCAGCGTCGCGAACCACGCGAGGTTCACGAGCGGGCTGACGAAGGCCACGCACACCGCGGCGCGCGCGACGGCCCTGACCCGGTGCGCCGCGATCAGCAACCCGTTCTCGATCGCGGTGAGGGCGACCGGCACGCCGGCGGCCGCGGCGAGCAGGAGATCGAGCGACTGGCGATCGTCCCCGAGGATGGGCGCCGTCAGGATCGGAGCGAGCGCGCCCGCCAACGCGATGACGACCACACCGGCGAGGAGGACAGCTCGACGCGCGGTGGTCCCGAGCGACGCGAGCGACCATCCCTGGTGCCGAGCGGTGGTGGCGAACGCACGGACGATCGCGGACGCGAGACCGAGCTCGATCAACGCCGCGACGATCGCGCTGATGCCCTGCACGAGACCGACGAGACCGACGCCGCTCGGCCCGATCAGCAGCGCCGCGACCTTGGCCGAGGCGATACCCGCGATCACGGTGATCAGCGAGGAGCTACCGAGGATGGCAAGCGCTCTGCCGGCGGTGGGAGGCGAGACCTCCGTCGTCACTGCACCTCACTTGGCGATGCTCGGCAATGGAGCAGTCAGTGTAGGCCGCCCGGTCCGTCGCAGCCGGGAGTGGGTAGCATCGGCCGCTGGTCATGACGATGTCCTCGCCCTCCGCCCAGCTGCGTTCCCTGCGGCGATCATCGCCCGGTCCGCTCGATCCGACCACCGTGGTCTCGGTGATCGTCGGTCTCCCCCTCGTGGTGCTCGTCGGGGATGCGGTCACCACTGGTGTCGACGAGGCAAACGTCTTCGCCTACGCAGCGATCCAGGCGACGGCACTGCTCGTCGGCGCGCTCGTCGCTTCCCGACCAGTTCCGTTCGACCTGCGGACGTTCAAGCTCGGCGGCATCTACGTCCTGGGCTTCGAGCTGACCATGCTCATCGGCACACCGAGCGTCTTCGGCGAGCACGCCCGCGAGCGATCAGCGGCGATGTTCCTCGCCAGCGTGTGCATCGCGTTCGTCCTCACCACCGCCGTTCTCGCGTTCGTGCCGAGCACGGCGTCGGCGGACTGGTCCGGTCCGGGCGTGTCCGACCGATCGGTCGACAAGGTCGCGCGCGCACTCGCGCTCGTCGGGTTGCTCGTCCTCGGTGCTTACGTCGTGCTCGCGCCGGTGCTGCCGCTGGTCGAGGTGCTGAGCGGGGCCCGCAGCTCCGACCTCGCGCTCGCCCGCGAGCAGGCGCTGACCCGGCTGTCATCGCCGCTCCTGTCATACCTCTTCGGTGCGGTGCGCGACATCGTGCTCCCCGCGGCGAGCGCAGTGCTCCTGATCCAGCTGCTGCGCAACCCCGGCTTCGTGCGCTTCGTGCGCTTCTCGATCGTGTTCCTCGCGGCCGTGTTCGCGGCGGCCGTGACGACCGAGAAGTCGCCGGTCGGCCGGCTCCTGCTCGTGCTGTTCCTGACCGTGTGGATCGCCCATCGGAATTCGCTGCGGTGGCGGTCGCTGCTGCTCGTCGCGGTGCTCTTCGTCGGCTTCCCGTTCGCCGTGACCCGGCTGTCGAACTCACCGCTCAACTCGAACGCCGCCATTGCCTCGGGCATCGGTGAGCGCATGTTGCGCGTCCCGCCGAACGTCCACTACAACTACATCGCGTTCGTCGACGAGGACCTCGACCAGCTGCTCGCCGGCAGGACGCTGCCGAACATCGGCAAGTTCGCGACCGGGCCGAACGTGGCGATCACCGCGGAGGTGCAGCAGCGCATCTTCCCGAACGCCGAGGTGCAGGGCAACGCGAACGGGAGCTACATCTCCAACTTCTACGCCGACTTCGGGATGCTCGGCGTCGTCGGCGGGAGCATCGTCACCGGCGTCGTCATCGCCGCGCTCGACCGACTCAACCGGCGCCACCTCCCGATGGCACTCGGCATCCCGCTCCAAGCGGTGACGGCGGTCCAGCTTCTGTTCCTCACGTCGAACTCCCTGTTCGACTCGATCCTGCAGTTCCCGTTCGGGAACATCGGTGTCCTCGCCGCCATGATCGCCTTCGTCCACCTCTGGCTACCCCTCGGGAGACGCGTCACCGTGCCGCGAGCCCCTCACGTCCCAGGAGTCCTCTCATGATCGGTGTGCTCGACTACGGGGTCGGCAACGTGTCGTCCATCCTCTCGATGATGCGCCGGCTCACCATCCCTGCCACCAGGGTCACCGAGCCGGATCTGATGGAGCAGTGCGATGCGTTCGTGCTCCCCGGCGTCGGCGCCTTCGACGACGTGGTGTCGCGATTCGCAGCTTCCGGCCTCCGCCCCGCGCTCGAGGCGCTGGTGCTCGGCGCAGAGCGGCCGCTGCTCGGGATCTGCGTCGGCATGCAGATGCTCGCTCACGGTAGCGACGAAGGGGATCTTCCCGGCCTCGGCTGGGTTCCCGGGCGCGTCCGGCAGCTCGCCGGCCGCGTGGAGCCGGGCGTGCGGTTGCCGGTGATGGGCTGGTACTACACGGAGCCCGTGGAGCACCACGATCTCGTGCCACGGACCGACGAAGCACAGCGCTACTACTTCGTCCACTCGTACTTCCTCGACTGCGACGAGCCGGCCGACGTGGCCGCAACTGTCGACTACGGGCTGCCGGTGACGGCGGCGGTGCAGCGCGGCGTGGTGAGCGGCACGCAGTTCCACCCCGAGAAGAGCCATCGCTTCGGCATGGAGCTGTTGCGGCGCTTCGCGGCGAAGGTGCCCGCGTGAGCAGCGGCTTTCGCCCACGGGTGATTCCCTGCCTGCTCATCGACGGGCTGGGCCTCGTGAAGACGGTGAAGTTCAAGGAGCGCACCTACCTCGGGGATCCGGTGAACACCGTGCGGATCTTCAACGAGAAGGGCGCCGACGAACTCGCCCTGCTCGACATCAACGCGTCGGTGCGCGGCTCGGGACCGCAGTTCGACCTGCTCGCCGAGATCGCGTCCGAGGCCTTCATGCCACTCGCGTACGGCGGCGGCATCACGACACTCGACGAGATCCGCGAGATCCTCGGCCTCGGTTACGAGAAGGTCGTCCTGAACACCACCGCCGCCAGCAACCCGGGCTTCATCGACGAGGCCGCCCGCGTCTTCGGTCGCTCCACCATCGTGGTCTCGATCGATGTCCGCCGACCTCGCTTCGGAGGACCAGAGGTCGTCACGGCGTCAGGTACTCGCAAGGTGTCGGCTTCCCCGGTCGACTATGCGATGGACGTGGCCCGCCGCGGCGCCGGCGAGATCTTGCTCACGTCGGTCGATCGTGACGGCACGCAGAAGGGCTACGACATCGAGCTCGTCCACGCAGTCAGCGCAGCGGTCAACGTGCCGGTGGTCGCTTGCGGGGGCGCCGGTTCCGTCGCCGATCTCGGTGCCGCGGTCGAAGCGGGCGCCAGCGCAGCGGCGGCCGGGAGCCTGTTCGTGTTCAGCGGGAAGCACCGTGCCGTGCTGATCACCTATCCGCGCGACCGCGATCTCGATGCCTGCTTCGGCCGATCCGAACGGTCCGGGCGATGAGCGAGATCTCCGTGCGTCGCGCGACGCCGAGCGACCGTCGCCGTGTGGCCGAGATCCACGCCGCCGCGTTCCCCGACTACTTCCTCACCCACCTCGGCCCGTCCTTCCTGCAGCGCTACTACGAGGCGTTCCTCCGGGAGCCGCACACCGTCGTCATCGGCTCGGTCGACGGCCGTCCCGCCGGCTTCGTTGCCGGCACCACCGATCTCGCCCGCTTCCGCCGCGATCTCTACACCCCGAACCTGCTCCGCTTCCCCGCCATCGTCGCCGGCAAGATCGTGGTCGACCCCGTCGTCAGGCGTCACGTCTTCGCGCGGCTGCACCACGTGCGACTCGCCGTCTCGTCACTCCTCCACCGCGGCGACAGGTCTGCTCCCGAACAGGGAGCGGAGACGACGTCGTACTTGTTCTCCATCTGCGTTGATCCGGCAACCCAGGGGACCGGCATGGCGGACGCGGTGATGGCGGGCTACATCGAAGCCGAACGCACCCGCGGCGCCCGCCGGATCCGGCTCTCCGTCTTCGACGACAACGCGAGGGCGATCCGGTTCTACGAGCGAGGCGGCTGGAAGGTCAGCGACCGCGAAGGCAACTCGGTCCTCTACGAGCTCGAGTTGAACGACTGACGAGGGTGCGGCGCGGGGCGCACGGCACCGACGAACAGCCCGACTCCGTATGCGACGTGGAGCGTCATGAGCGCCATCGCGGTTCGGGGACGAGACACGCCCGACGATCCCCCTGCCCGCCGCGCACCGAGCGCGACCACGGCCGCATACGGCAGGAGTGGGACGAGGACGAGCGGTCGACGGAGCGCGACCGAAGCCCCGAGACCGGCGACGAGTCCACCGACGAGGCCGGCCGGAGCGAGCATCCGCACCGACGGCGGCCGCCGGTGCTTCTTCAGCACCCACGCCTTGCCGCGGCCATACATGAAGTACTGGCGAGCGAGCCCGCGCAAGGTGGTGCGGCAGAAGTAGGTGGACCGGATCGACGGATCGAACCGGATTCGACCCCCACTGCGAACGAGCCGAAAGTTCAGCTCGTCGTCCTCGGCCCCGACGAGGGAGACGTCGAACCCGCCGATCCGGTCGAAGAGCTCGCGCCGGTAGGCGGCGAACGCGACGGTGTCGACATCGCGCGCCGCGGCGGAGGTCCCCGTGCGGAAGAGCGCGTTGCCGACGCCGAACGGGGACGTGGTCGCCGCCGCGATGGCGCGACCGGTCGGCGTCGTCCCGACGGTCTCGAGCAGCCCGCCGGCACAGTCGGCTCCGGACTCGGCGAGGACGCGGATGCTCGCCTCGACGAAGTCGGCCGGCACCGAAGCGTGCGCGCCGAGCACGATGACGATGTCGGCATCGGTTGCGGCGATGCCGGCGTTGAGACCGGACGCCGTGACCCGCTGCTCGTTGTCGACCACCCGCACGCGGAGCGGGTGCGCTGCGTCCCATGCTGCAACGGTGGAGCGGGTCGCGTCGGTCGAGAAGCCATCCGCGATCACGACCTCGAGCCGGTCCTGCTCGTATGTCTGCGCGCCGAGCGAGTCGAGCAGCGGACCGATCGCGCGCTCCTCGTTCCGCGCCGGGATCACCACGGCGACCGACGGCCGTGTCACCGCCCCGGACCCCGCCCGATGCCCATGATCGGCACGCCTTCACGGGCGAGCCGGCTGGCGCCCAGCACGTCGCGTCCGTCGAGGACGACGCGAGCACCCGGCACGTCGGCGGCGCCGATCTGCTGGTACTCCGGGTGCTCGGCCTGGAGCACCACCGCGTCGCACGGGTCGCCGAGGTGGTACGGCACGAGGTCCATTGCTGCCAGCTCGTCGTCCGAGAACAACGGATCGTGCACGAGCGCGATCGCTCCCGCAGCGCGAAGGGCAGTCACGGCCGGGAACACGCCGGAGAACGCTGTCTCCTTGACGCCACCCCGGTACGCAGCGCCGAGCACGGCCACCCGGAGTCCGGCGAGCGAACCGACCGCCTCGGCCAGTCGTTGGATGGCGTACGCGGGCATCTGCTCGTTGATGTCCCGGGCGGCGGCCGGCAGCCGGGCGTCAGGATCGCCGGCCAGATAGAAGCGCGGGTACACGGGGATGCAGTGACCACCGACGGCGATGCCGGGACGATGGATGTGGCTGAACGGCTGGCTGTTCGAGGCGTCGATCACGGCATGGACGTCGATGCCGGCGGCGTCGGCGAAGCGCGCCAGTTCGTTGGCGAAGGCGATGTTGACGTCTCGGTAGGTCGTCTCGGCGAGCTTCGCCAGCTCCGCAGCCTCCGCCGAACCGAGGTCCCAGACGCCGTTCGGGCGGGTCAGGTCGGGCCGATCGTCGAACTGCAGCGCCGCCTCGTAGAACTCGACCGCCTTGCGCGCGGACGCCGTGTCGATGCCACCAACGAGCTTCGGGTACCGGCGCAGATCGGCGAAGATCCGGCCCGAGAAGACGCGCTCCGGGCTGTGGCAGACGAAGAGGTCCTCGCCGAGTTGCAGACCCGAACGCTCGGCCAGCACCGGAGCGAAGCGGTTCCTGGTGGTGCCGACGGGCAGGGTCGTCTCGTAGCTCACCAACGTGCCTGGGCGGAGGGCGCCGGCGATGACCTCGGTCGCCGCGTCCATGCCACGGAAGTCGGGCACGCCCGCTGCGTCGGCGACGAGCGGCACGACGACGATCACCACGTCCGAGTCGGCGACCGCCGCAGCGGTGTCGGTCGTCGCGGTCAGCGCGCCCGACGAGACCACCTCGGGCAGCCACTCGGCGAGATGGGCCTCGCCGGGGAACGGAGCCTGCCCGTCGTTGACGAGCTGCACGACCTGATCGTTGACGTCGGCGCCACGCACGCGCATGCCGGAGCGGGCGCACTGGACTGCGAGGGGCAGTCCGATCTTGCCCAGGGCCACGACACATACGTTCACGGAGTCGTCCTTTCGAGCGCGGCGGTCTCGACCGTCAACGCAGATCAGCAGTCGCCGCCACCCTGACGGCGTCGGTCGCTCGTTGCGCGAGCTCGATCGCACGAATGCCTGCGGCGCCGTCGACCCGCGGCGCCTGGCCGGTGCGGATGCAGTCGACGAAGTGGCTGAGCTCGAGCGCGAGCGGCTCACCGCGCGTCTCGAGGAAGGGGATCTCGATGACGCTGGCCTGGCGGTACCGCGTGCCCTCGTCGCTCAGGTACTCGCTGTGGTTCATGCGATGGATGGTCACGTCCTGGCGGACGAGATCGGCGATCACGACGCTGTCAGCCTGGGTGATCTCGATCGTACGGATCTTCTGCTGACCGAGGCGGCTCGTGTTGAACGTGGCGGTCAGGCCGGTCGAGAACTCGACCGTGACCGAAGCGAGGTCCTCGGTGCCACCCTTCGTCGTCCGCGCCACGCCGGTCACCTTGGTCGCGACCGCGTCGGGCCCGGCGAGCGAGCAGACGATGTCGATGTCGTGGATCATCAGGTCGAAGATCACGCCGTCGGCGACGCGCGGCGAGTAGGGGCTGATCCGCGATGCCTCGATGTGGATCGGATCGTGCAGCAGCCGCGGCAGCTCGGCCACCGCGGCGTTGAACCGCTCGATGTGCCCGACGGCGAGCACGATGCCGTTGGCTGCCGCAGCGTCGACGATGCGCTGTGCGTCCTCGACACTCGGAGCCAGCGGCTTCTCGACGAGCAGGTGCACGCCATGCTCGGCCAGCGCGAGCGCCGCGTCCAGGTGAAACGCCGTCGGCACGGCGATCACGGCGGCATCGACGGCCCCGAACAGCTCGGCCACGGTGTCACAGGCACGCTCACCGCCGGCGCGCGCTGCGGCACGTGCTCGCTCGATGTCGTGGTCGACGACGGCGACGAGCTCGACACCGGGCAGTTGGCGCGCCACGCGGACGTGGTTCGTACCCATGATCCCGGCGCCGACGACGGCGAACCTGATCGGATCGCTCATGCTCCGAGCACCTCACGGACCGTGCAGACGATCTGGTCGAGGTCACCGGCAGTGAGGAAGGGGTGCACCGGGAGCGACACGACCTCGGTGACCGTGCGGTCCGCGTTCGGGACCGCATCGAGGATCACACCCGGATGGTTGCGGTAGCAGTCGTAGTCGTAGACGACCTTCGGGTAGTAGATCCCGCACCCGATCCCCCGCGCTGTGAGCTGGTCGATCACCTCGTCGCGGGTGATCGGTGCCTCCTCCGTGATCCGCACCGTGAACTGGTGGTAGACGTGCGTCCGTCCGTCGGCCGGCTCGCTCGGCAGGACGAGGCCGGGGATGCCGGCAAGACCCGAGCGGAGCGCAGCCGCGTTGGCGCGGCGCGTCTCGTTGATCTCCTCCATGCGTGCGAGCTGCGGCAGCCCGACCGCGGCGGCGAGGTTCGTGAGCCGGTAGTTGTGCCCGGCGACCTCGTACTGGTAGCGCTGCCGCATCCCCTGGTTGCGCAGGAGGCGCAGCCGATCGGCGAGCGCCTCGTCGTTCGTCGTGACCATGCCCCCTTCGCCGGTGTTCAGGTTCTTCGTCGCGTAGAGCGAGAAGCAGCCGACGCCGAAGCTGCCCGCCGGGCGCCCGTGGTAGCGCGCCGCCACGGCCTGCGCCGCGTCCTCGACCACGTCGAGCCCGCGCGCCGTCGCCAGCTCCATGATCGGTTCCATGTCGGCCATGTAGCCGTAGAGGTGGACCGGCATGACAGCGCGCGTGCGCTCGTTGACGACGCCGTCGATGTTGGCGGGGTCGATGTTGAAGTCCGCTCCGATGTCCGCGAACCGCGCGGTCGCACCGGCTTCGAGGATCGCGTTGAGCGTGGCGACGAACGTGAACGGGCTCGTGATGACCTCGTCACCCGGACCGATCCCGAGCGCCTCCATCGCGATCACGAGCGCCGTCGTGCCGTTGTTCACGGCGACCGCGTGCTCGACCTCGTGGAGCGCACCGAACTCGCGCTCGAAGCGCTCGACGTACGCGCCCTGGGCCAGCTGGCCCGAGCGCAGCACCTCGAGGACCAGCGCTTCCTCCTCGGGTCCGAATCGGACCGTGGTGATCGGGATCATGCGCCTTCCTTCTGCTTGCACGACTCGCAACGGAGCTCGGCGGGAGCCTCGTCGTTCCGGGAGATGACCGTGCCGCAACGGCACACCCAGCCGAGCCGGCGGGCGGGTGTGCCTGCGACGAGCTCGTGGTCGGCCACGTCGCGCGTCACCGTCGCGCCGGCAGCGACCATCGCGTACTCGCCGAGTCGGTTGCCGCAGACGATGGTCGCGTTCGCCCCCACGGAGGCACCATTGGCGACGAACGTCTCGGTGACCTGCCAGTCCTCGTTGAACGCCCGCGGGACGAGATCGTTCGTGAACGTTGCGGAGGGACCCACGAAGACATCGTCGCCGATCGTGACGCCGTGGTACACGCTGACGTTGTTCTGGACCTTGCAGCGGTCCCCGATCACGGCGTGCGTGTCGACGTACACGTTCTTCCCGATCACGCAGTCCGCACCGATGGTGGAGCCTGCCCGGACATGGGAGTGGTGCCAGACCCGCGTTCCCCGACCGATCATCGCCCCGTCCTCGATGATCGCCGAAGGATGGGCGTAGAAGTCGTGAACAGACACGGCTCCGCACTCTACCGAGTGATGCCGATCGCACCCCTCGCGACGTCGCGAGCGGCTCGGCCACGGCACGTCACGAGCACCGTCCCAGCAAACCGCGAGCTGTGGCTCGTACCATCTCCGAACGTGGAGCCGGACGCCCGAGCACCGTCCGGGAACCCCCCGCTGACGCGGTCCACCGGCAGCATCGATCGCGCCGGTCTGTACTGGAGCATGGTCGGTTTCGTCGTCGTCGGCGTCGCCGGTCTCACGCTCAACCTCGTCATCACCGACCAGTACGGCTCGTCGATCCTCGGCCAGTTCAACGTGCTGCTCGCGATCTTCCTCATCGGCGGACAGCTCGGCTCGGTAGGGATGCAATCCGCGCTGCTGTTCCACACGCCTCGGGCGCGGTCCATCGACCACGCCACCGGTCCAGTGCTCGCCGCTGCGCTCAAGGTCAACCTGGTGTCGTCTGCCGTGTGCGTCGCCGCGATCGTCGGTGGCGCCGAGCTCGTCCTGGGCGAGGTCGGCAACGAGGCCTACCGCACCGGTCTGCGCGCCATCGCGCTCGGGCTGTTCCTCTACCCGATCAACAAGACGCTGCTCGCCCACATCAACGGTCTCGGCCGGATCACCCTCTTCGCGATCATCTTTGCGTCGCGCTACGTGCTGCTCGTGGCCATGGTCGCCGGGCTCGCTCTGCTCGGCGCGGACGGCTCGACGTTGCCATGGGCGGTGACGGGCGCGGAGCTCGTGCTGACGCTCGTGCTCGTCGCGACGCAGCTCGGCGAGCTCCGACGTGCTCGTCACGCGGTCCGAGAGCCCGAGCTGACGTCGCGACTCGTGCGCTTCGGCATCCGAGGCATGAGCGGCGGCTTGCTGCTCGACCTCAACACGCGGGTGGACGTGCTCATCCTCGGCGGCATTGCCGGTTCCGGCGCGGTCGGTCGCTACAGCATCGCCAGCATCTTCGCCGAGGGCCTGTACCAGCTGGCCATGGTCAGCCGGTACAGCTTCGATCCGGTCGTGGCCGGCCTCTTCGTCGAGCACCGCATCGACGAGCTCCGACACCTCGTGCACCGATCGATGCGTCGCGTGTACCTCCTCGTCGTCCCGGTCGGCGTGGTGACCATCCTCGTGTACCCGCTTTCCACGAGCTTCCTGTTCGGCGCCGACCTCGCCGATGACACGTGGCAGCTCTACGCCCTCCTCGCGACCGGCGTGGTGCTCACCGCCGGCTACATCCCGTTCACGAACCTCCTGCAGCAGACGGGCGATCCGACCCGTCACTCGCTCCTGCTGGCGCTGGTCAGCACCACGAACATCGTGCTCAACCTGCTGCTCGTCCCGTTCCTCGGCGCGACCGGCTCAGCGATCGGCACCGCCGTCGCGCAGGTCGCGCTGATCCCGTACCTGCGTCGGCTGTCCCGCCCGCGAGTCGGATTCGCTCCGTAGCGAATGGGGATCGGGACCTCTGGACGCACTACGATCCGTGGTCTCACCGGCACCGCGGGCATCGTCGATGACGGACGATGTAGCCGAGAGCACCCCGAGGGCATCACATGAAACCGACTGCCAGATCGCGTCCCAGGCTCGCGCTCACCGGATGGCTGACCACCCTCGTGCTGCTGGTGTCGTGCAGCTCGACAGCACCGGCGAACGAGGCCGGCGGCGTGCCGTTCGAGGTGCGACTGGAGGTAGACCTCTCCGCCGACAACGGCCCCGTCACGGGAACGCTGTTCCAGGTTGGCACCGGATCGGGGGTCCAGATCGGGGCTGGCATCACCTTCGCTGACAACTCGACGCAGTTGGCGAGCGCGACGGTCGTGACCTTCTTCGCCCGGTCGGAGCAGCGCGACGTGACGACGCAGGACCTCGGCACCCCGTTCACCGAAGCGGTTCCGTTCCACCTCGTCGTGCTCGACGGGCGGCTCGTTGCCGTCCCCTTCGACGAGCAGGGGATCCTCCCGAGGTACTGGGACGTCGAGCAGAGCTCCTGGACCGAGCTCCAGAGCGCTGATCCGAACCTCGACGATCTCCGACCAGTGCTCATGGAGATCGCCGGTGAGGCGCTGGAGATCATCGGAGACGACGTGTGGTACGCCGGCGAGCGGATCTCGGACGCGATCGACTGGAAGGGCGGCACGATCATGTCGGCGTACTTCCTCGACGGCGCCCTCTACCTTCACGTCGACTACTACGACGGCGGCGACCAGCCGAGCGATAGCGGCTACCGTGTCTGCGCGTGGTCGCCCGGGGACCAGCTCGACGCGTGCGCGGATCACCGGTTCGGCAACGTCTTCTGGTCGTATGCCGCGATGCCCGATCACGAGTCAGGATCGCTCATCGTCTTCGGGTCGAAGGGCGAGATCGTGGACGTGAGCCTGGACGGCGGCATCAGCACGGTCGCCGGCCCGAACGACGTGTCCAATCAGATCTACTCCGCCGTGAAGTTCTACGACACGTGGCTGCTCGGGCACTATCCGACTGGCAACCTGACGTCGTATGACGGTCATGACACCGACCAGTTCGCCGATCCGCCGATCGGGTCGCAGGAGTGCAGCAGCGAAGGGCAGCGAGAAGCACAGACCGTCGGCGTGTGGGGCGGTGAGCTCGCAGTTGGCGTGTGGCCGTGGGGGGAGGTCTGGACTGGCATGCCCGGCGAAGCATGGCGCCTCGCCGCTCGGATGTTCACCGGCCCGGCACCCTGCGGAGAGGCGGCCTACGCCGACCTCGTCAGCACCAAACCCTCGTTCGACTTCAACGCGCTGGGCCAGCGGATCTTCGGCATGGCGAGCTGGTCGACCGGGATCGCCGTCGCGACGTCGGCGAAGAACGCGCAGTCGGCCGGCGCGCTGGCGTTGCTCGATCCCGAGCAACGGGCGGAGTACGGCCGCGTGTACCTGCTCGAACGGGACGCCGAGATCTCCTGCCAGCTCGACTCGGTGCCCGACTCCCGGCTCACGTTCCGGCTCGACGGGACCTCGATGAAGGTCATCCAGAACGGCAACGAGATCTGCTCACGCTCCGTGAACGCCGACGAACTGGCACCGATCTCCGGTGAGGTGGTGGTGGGCTCCGGTGCATGGGGGCCGTTCGACGGCGAGCTGACGACCGTCACATGACGGTGTTCGTGCTCTCGTCGCTCTTCATCGTCGCGGGCGGCGTGCTCGTTTCGGCACTGCTCGGCCAGCGCCGGCTGCACCTCTGGGTGCTCACCGTCGCGGTCGTCTGGTACCTCGAGATCGTCGTCGCCGGCCGGCTGCTCAGCGTCGCCGGGCAACTGGGCTCCCGGCCAGCCTGGTTCCTCGCCGACGCAGTGTTCCTCGCGGCGACGACGTTGGTCTGGCACCGCGCCGGGCGCCCGTCGCCGAAGCCACCCGTGCCCCGCGGCATCCTGCGCGATGCGATCGGAGGTCGGTTCCTGGCGCCGGCGCTCGTCGTCCTCGGGGTCGTCGCGACTGCCCTCGCCCTGGTGCTCCTGGCGGCTTCGATCCTGATCCCCCAGAACCTCGACGACGTGCTCACCGCCTACTTGCCCCGCGTCGGGTACTGGATGCAGCAGGGAGATCTCTCGCCCTTCCCGACGTCGACGTACAACTCGGTCCAGGTGTCGTATCCCGTCAACGCGCAGCTACCGATCCTGCGTTCGATCGTCCTGTCCGGTTCCGATCGATACGTCGGCCTCGAGCAGTGGGCGGCGTCAGCGATCGGTGCGGTCGGCATCTTCAGCCTGTCGCGTGCGCTCGGAGCTCGACGCGTGGCGGCGATCTTCTGCGGGGGCACGTGGTTGCTCGTCCCGACGGTCGGCGCCCAGTCGGGCCTGGCGCTCACCGACCTCGTCTCGGTGTCGTGCCTCGTCACTGCGCTCGCGTTCGGGTACGTGGGCTGGACGGAGCAGCGTTGGTCGATGCTCGTTCTGTCGTCGATCGCGATCGGCCTCGGCCTCGGGACCAAGCAAACGCTGATCTTCGTGGCGCCAGGACTGGCTGCGGTGCTCATTGGTGTGCTGCTGGTCGAATGGAGCCGAAGGCGAACGTGGTTGCTGTGGGCCGCAGTCTCCGCGCCGGTGATCGCGCTGATCGGGTGCGTCGACTACGTGCGCAACTGGTCGTACTTCGGACACCCGCTGGGTGAGCCGGAGTCGTTCGAGCTGTTCGCCGTCGACGCGACCGTGCAAGAGCGGCTCTCGGCGATGTCGACGAACCTGCGGCGAACGGCAGCGGATGTCTTCTTCGCAGACCTCACGCCGAGCGTTGCCGCGCACGTCCGTGGCCTCTGGCGCCTCAAGCAGTACGACCGGTTCATCGGGACTGGCAGATACCTCGAACTCGGCCAGGCCTGGACGGGGTTCTTCCCTGCCTCGATGATGTTGGTCGGGACCACGATGGCCTGGTACCTGGTCGTCCGGCACCGAGCGCTCGGGCTGCTCGTGCCGCTCGTGCCTGCCGTCACGTTCATCGTGTTCATCTTCTGGACGAGAACGAACTTCACCGGCGCGTTCTCCCGCTACATGCTCATTCCCGCGGCACTCTTCCTGTGTGCCACCGCCGCCGCGATCTCACACCTGAACGCGAGATCGGTGGGGGCCAAGTCGATCGTGGGCGCAGCAGCGTTCGTCGTGGTCGTCGGCATGAGCGTTCAATCGGTCCACGGAGCGTTGCGCATCGGCACTCGACCCTTGGTCGGCGACGAGCAGGTGTGGTCGGCGTCATCGACCGATCTCATCGGGATGGTCGGAGGCTTCGACTACCCCGCGGACATCACCGCCGCGCTCAGCTACTTCGACGGGTGTTACGGCGACACCGATCGGGTCGGCATCATGATCCCGGGGAAGTTCCCGCAATCCGCGCTGTTCGGCCACGACTACCGGCGGACGGTGCTGCAGTACGTCGCGCCGTTCCCCAAGGTCGACCGCGCGTTCCTCGACCACGAGCGAGTGCCGGTGGTCCTCGTCGAGGCGGTGGTCGATCCGCCGGTCGCGATCGAAGGCGCGGGCCTGGACGTCACGTCGTTCGGGTCGATCCTCATCGTCACCCGCACCGAGGTCGCCCACGCAGGGTGCTCTTGAACGCACGCTCGGCGCCAGAGGCGCCGCCGCGCCCTCGGCCGGGTCAACCACCGTCCGTTAGGCTTGACTGATCCGCTCGTCGAGGAGTCTCGTTGTACCAGGACCGAAGCATCGCAGTGGTCGTCCCTGCGTACAGAGAAGAACGACAGATCGCCACGGTGATCGACACGATGCCGCGATGGGTCGACCACGTGATCGTCGTCGACGACTGCAGCCCGGCGCCGGATCGCACCACGCAGATCGTCAGCGAGAGAGCCCAGAACGACGCTCGAGTCGACCTGGTCGCTCGGAAGAAGAACGGCGGCGTCGGAGCAGCGATCGAATCGGGCTACGCGCGCGCCCTCGAGCTCGACGCCGACGTGATCTGCGTGATGGCCGGCGACGGGCAGATGGATCCTGATGACCTGCATCGCATCGTGCACCCCGTCGCCTGCGGTCGGACCGACTACGCAAAGGCGAACCGCCTCACGCTGATGTACCACTGGGACGACATCCCGCGAACGCGGCTGTTCGGCAACATGGTGCTGTCGTTCCTCACTCGGTTCGCCACGGGCTACTGGACGATCGGCGACGCACAGACCGGGTTCACCGCGGCATCGAAGGAGCTCACGACCCAGTTCGTCCGGCGCGGCATGTACCCCCGTTACGGGGTGCCCAACGACTTGCTCGTGACGTGCGCGCTCAGCGGCGCGCGCGTCGAGGACGTGCCGACCAAACCACGCTACGCCGTCGGCGAGGAGTCGAAGCTGCGACCCCGCAAGGTGGCGCTCCCGATCGCCTTCCTCCTGTTCAAGGGCTTCTGGAAGCGGATGTTCGTCCGCTTCGTGGTGTTGGAGGCGAACCCCGTGCCACTGGCGTACATCGCCGGCCTGCTGAGCTTCCTGCTCGGCTCCATCTGGTCGATCTACCTCGTGGTCCGCGCCTTCACGGACGCGGCGACGCCTGCCGAAGTGGTTGCGGCATCGATGCTGTTCGTGGGCGGCGCAATCATGCTGGTGCTCGCCGTCGTGCTCGATGTCCTGTTCTCGCTCGGGCTGACCAAGCGACGAGAGGACTGGGTGGAAGCGCCCGATCCGACCGCGCCCACCCCGAACGAGATCGCCGCGAGCGCGTCCAAGGCCGTGGCGTAGGCCGCCGTGTGTGGTCTCTTCGGCGTCCTGGCCGCCCCCGGCCAGCAGCTCCGCGAACAGCAGATCCTGACGTTCACCCATCTCGGCCGGCAGGCGCGACGTCGCGGCTCGGACGCGAGCGGCATCGTTCGCGTCGATGCCGGCGGCGCGATCACCGTCGTGAAGTCGGACCTGGACTTCGGCGCGCTCGCCAAGTCTCCAGCAGCCCGCAATCTGACGGACCTCGCCAGGCGCGGTTCGGCACGGGCGTTGTTCGGGCACAGCCGCCTGGAGACGCACGGCTTCTCGGCGGCAGTCGAGAACAACCAGCCCGTCATCGTCGGCGACTGGGTCGTGTTGCACAACGGGATCATCACCAACCACGAGCAGATCCGAGCCGATCATCCGAGCGTCGACGTCAACGGCATCGACTCGGACACGGCATCGATCGGTGTGCTGCTCACGGACTGGCACCGGCGAGGCCGTCAGGATGCGATCGACGAGGTGTTCGCCCACCTCGAGGGTGAGTACTCCATCATCGCCGTCTCCACCTTCGGCGACGTGCTGCTCCACACGAACGTCGGCAACCTCTACACCGTGACCACCGCCGACGGCGAGGTGCTCGTCGCGAGCGAGCCCCGCCAGTACGCCGACGACGTGCGGGACCGAGCCACGCGGCTTCCGCTGGACCAGACGATGTGGCTCGCGCAACCAGGGGACGAGCATGGTGTCGTCTCGGTGAGCGAGGCCGGGGTGTCGAAGGCGCGCTCGTTCGGCGGCGCACAGGGGCTGCACCTGCGCCACGATGGCGTCGACGGTCGGTTCGTGACCGCGCTCGCGGCCGTTGCCGAGACCGCCCATGTGCGGGCTGCGGGTCTTCGCCGATGCACGCAGTGCGTGCTGCCCGAGTCGTTTCCCGGCATCGAGTTCGATGCGGACGGCTGTTGCTCGGTGTGCGCTCAGTTCGTCCAACCACGCTACGACGGCGTCGAGGCGCTCGTCCGCGATCTCACCGCGGCCAGCCCCGACGGCCGATCCGTGCTGGTCTGCCTGAGCGGTGGGCGGGACAGCTGCTACGTGCTCCACCTCGTGAAGGAGCTCGGCTTCGACCCGATCGCGTACACGTACGACTGGGGAATGGTGACGACCGCAGCCCGCGAGAACATGGCGAAGCTGTGCGGCGCGCTCGGCACCGAGCACATCCTCGTCTCACCGAACATCCGCAAGAACCGGCTGCGGATCCAGCGCGCCCTCACGGCGTGGTTGCGCCATCCGCGAGTCGGCACACTGCCGATCCTGATGGCCGGGGACAAGCCGTACTTCAGGTACGCCCGAATCGTTGCCGCCGAGCGCGGCGGACTACCGGCCGTCATGGCTGATCATCCGCTCGAGACGACCGGCTTCAAGTCGATGCTCGCCGGCGCGAAGCCGGGACCGAGCGACGAAGGAGGCGTCGCCTACCGCCTCGACAAGCGCAGTCTCGGTCGCATGATCGGGTCGTACGGCGCGCACGCGATGCGGGCGCCGGGACTGTTCCCCTCGCTCGTCGCAGAAGGCGCGGTCGGGTTCTTCGACTACTACATGCGCAGCCACGACTTCGTGCGACCGTTCTCGTACATACCGTGGGACGAAGCGGTGCTCGAGTCCACGTTGCGACAGCACTACGGATGGAGCGCTGGCGAGGACCGGTCGTCGTCGTCCTGGAGGATGGGCGACGGGACGGCGCCCTTCTACAACCTGATGTACCTCATCGCGCTCGGCATGACGGAACACGACGCGCTGCGGGCGAACCAGGTGCGATTCGGCCTGTCGACGCGCGAGGTGGCCCTCGCGAAGCTGACCGCCGACAACCAGGTCAACCCGCTCGGGGTCGCGTCGTACTTCGCGACCGTCGACCTCGATCCCGACTGGGCGATCCGGCGGATCGAAGCGTTCTCCGCGGCGAACGATGGACCGCTCGGGACTCCGCTCAGTCTCGGCCGGAGCTGAAGCTCAGGACCAACGGGCGAGGGCGCCGCGGATGTCACCCTCGACCGTCACCACCTGGATCGGTGCCAGGCCCGGAACCAGCGCATGCGCGATCAACTTGTGGCGCGGCCGATCGTCGAGCTCTTCGTCGCCGAAGAGCTCCTCGTGGAGCTTCTCGCCGGGCCGGAGCCCCGTGAACACGATCGGAACCTGGCGCTTCGACTGCGCGATCAGCCGCCGGGCGACGTCGTAGATCCGCACGGGCTCACCCATGTCCAGCACGAGCACCTCACCGGAACGGCCGATCGCACCGGCCTGGATCACGAGCTGCACCGCCTCGGGGATCGTCATGAAGAACCGCGTGACGTTCTCGTCGGTGACGGTGACCGGGCCACCCTTCTCGATCTGGTCGCGGAACGCGCCGAGGACGCTTCCCCGCGAGCCGAGCACGTTGCCGAAGCGCACCGACAGGAAGGTGCCCGATGGCGCTGCCGACGCCATGTGCGCAGTGAGGCGCTCCGCAACCCGCTTCGAGTAGCCGAGCACGCTCGTCGGGTTCGCCGCCTTGTCGGTCGAGATGTTCACGAAGACCTCGACTCCGGCGGCCCGGGACGCTTCGAGCACGTTGAGCGTGCCGATCACGTTCGACTTGTACGCCTCGGTCGGGTACTGCTCGAGCAGCGGCAGGTGCTTGAGTGCGGCGGCGTGGAAGACGACCTGGGGACGCCGATCGACGAACAGCTCGTGCAGCGTCTCCGCATCTCGGATGTCGGCGAGGATCGTCTCCGGCGTGTCGAGCAACGCCCGGCCGTAGATCGACAACTGGACCTGGTGGAGCGAGCTCTCGTCGCGGTCGAGCATCATCAGCTCGGCCGGGCGGAACCGATTGAGCTGCCGGCACAGCTCACTGCCGATGCTGCCCCCCGCTCCTGTGACGAGCACGCGCTTGCCCGCGAGGTAGTGGGCGATCTCCTCGACGTTCGTCTCGACCTGGTGGCGCCCGAGCAGATCGGCTTCGCTCAGGTCGCGGATGTCGCCGACCCCGACCGGTTGCTCGAACAGCTCGTTGACAGCCGGCAGCACCTTGACCGTGAGCCCCGCAGCGGAAGCCTGGTCGGCGATCTCGCCGATCGTCTTGGCGGTGGCCGACGGCACAGCGATGAGCAGGATCTCGGCCCCGGTCTTTTCGGCAGCGCGCGCCATCGCCCGCCGGTCGCCCATCACGCTCACGCCCATGATCGACAGTCGCTGCTTCGACGGGTTGTCGTCGAGCAGACCGACCGGCACGTACGGTGACGAGCGACTCCGCAACAGCGCGGTGATCACCTGCAGCCCGCCCTCGCCGGCGCCGAAGATCAGCAGCTTCTCCGCGGTGCGATCGGTCGGCCGGCGCAGCCATTCGAGCACGAGGCGCCAGACGTACCGGATCGCGCCCATGAGCACGAGACCGAACAGGCCACCGACGAGCACCGCGCTCTGAGGGATCGGACGCTCCGAGAAGTAGTGCTCGTTCAGGAGGTAGAGACCCGTCGTGGTGATCGCGGCCGTGAGTCCGAGCGCGGCAACCTCGTCATACGAGCCGTAACGCCAGCGCCGCCTGTACAGGCCGATCGCGTAGCCCGTGAGGACTTGGAGCACTGCCACGAGCGGCAGGATCCGCCAGAAGCCGTTGTTGCCCTCCTCCGGGAAGGTCAGACCGAACCGGAGGTAGATGGCGAGCGCCGCAGCGACGGCCCACGCGAGCACGTCCATGACGATCCGCAGCGGCGTCGCCAGCGGTGCGACACGGCGAACCAGGACGAGCAGGCGTTCCTGGAGCTCATGTCGGTCAGCCACGTCGAACCAGCATATTGCCGACTTCGCCCGGACGGTCGCGATGGAGGGCTGCTACAGCTCGGT
This sequence comes from Acidimicrobiia bacterium, assembly GCA_050248955.1. GTDB lineage: Bacteria > Actinomycetota > Acidimicrobiia > Acidimicrobiales > Ilumatobacteraceae > JBFWRK01. Next base: position 255,225 of record JBFWRK010000001.1, on the reverse strand, counting down.
TCGCCAGATGGACCGCGCCCCGGTCACTCGCCATCGCCGTTGTCGGTCGTCACGGAAAGCACCTGGAGCTCGTCCAGATAACCGTTGAACGCGACCTCACCGACGACGCGGAACGAACGCTCGGACAACCACGGCGGCCGACGGATCGAGCGCTCGCCGCCCGGTGCTTCGAGCAGCGTGATCGGCCCAGTCACGCAGTCGTCGAGCGACAGCCAGTAGTCGGCAGCGTCCGCAGAACCGGCGTACCCGCCGAGCAGCCACGCGAATCCGGCTGGTCGCGCGTCGAGCGCGATGGCCGATATCGGCGTGCCGCCCGTGAGGTCGATCAGGCACCCCCGCTGCTCGTCACTCAACTCCCCGGAAAGGGCCTGCAGCCCGGTGAAGTACGAGGCGAGGCTCGGGGTGACCTCGACGGGACCGAATCGCCCCAGCTCGATGCGTTCGTTCGACTCCGCCAGCGGCGCGCCGAGTCGATATGGGTCAGCAAGGGCGTCGTCGACTGCTCCGCTCGAAGCGACGGATGCCAGTACGAAGAAGAGCGCCCCTGGGACCGCTGCCAGCGACCGGATGTGCGATCGGTCCATCATGCCCACGACACCAACGGCCTGGATGAGGACACCGAGGCCGATCACGCCGGCGCTCATGCCGATCTGGCGGACGACACCGATGTTGGAGCCGACGCTCGCCGCTACCCCGAGCAGTGCGACGCACGGGCCGACCACGAGCAGGCGCGAGGGTCGGGGCGCGAGTGCACTGATCCAGACCAGGGTGACAGCACCCAGTCGAACCCACCACCAGCCCGTGGCGTCACTCAGCAGGGCCGCACCACCTCGAGGTCGCCCGTCCCACATGAGCACGAAGGTGAGACTCGCCGACGACACCACCACCAACGATCGAACCGCCGGCGAACGGACGACTCGCCACACGGCAACGATCAGGAGTACGCCGAGGCCCCACACCGCGAACCAAGGCGCAACCGTGTCGACGAGGAAGTCGGTCTCCCACACCTGACTCGCCGAATGGCTCTCCAACAGCCCCAACGCTTCCACGCCCCGTCGGAGCCTGCGCAGGTCACTCGCCGGTGCTCCGGCGATCAGGCCCCAGTGCACCACGAGGCCGGCAACCGCTCCGACGAACGCGGCACGCACAGCAGGGACGACGTGCCGTCCCGCAACGACGGCGAGGCAGACTGCGCACACCAGCGTCGCAGCGAGGTACGACGACGCCTTGATCGTCGAACCGAACACGAGCAGCGCACCGAGCGCCGAGAGTGGCCAGAGGTCGCGCAGCCGGGGGCCGGCCACTGCGATGCCTGTCTCGTGGAGCTGCGCAAGCGTTCGACTGCCGGCTGTCAGACACCCCGCCACGAGCAGCATCAGCACGAGGTTGAGGAGGTTGTAGCTCGGCGTCGGAAGCCATCGTCCGTAGTACGTCAAGGTCGTCGCCGACACCAGCGCGGTGGCGCCGAGAAGTGCGGCGGCCCGCTGCGACTTCGATGTTCTGCGATCGGAGTCCGACCCCGTGATCGCGGCGAAAGCCGCTCCCGCGCAGGCGACGAGCACCAACACCATGCCCGCCACCCTGAACCACCTCAACGACCCCCCGGACAGCCACAGCACGGGGCGCAGATAGAAGCCGAAGTCGGAAGCCGTCGCCCTCGTGGTCGAGGGACGCCACGCCGACAGCAAGTAGTAGGCCTCGTCCGACACGTCCAGACCGCGACCCGCGTTTGCGATCAGCACCCACGCCCACCGTGTCGCGGCGACGACGGCCACGCCAACCGGAACCACGACAACGGCGACCAGGACCACGGCTGGTGCGCGTACCGTTGTGACGACGCGCCGCGTCAGTTCCGCTCGTGTCATGCGACCGAGTGCTTCGTCATCGACGTCGCGCGCAAGCGATCCTCCGCGCATCGCACCGAACGACCGCGATCGAACAACCAGGGGAATGACACATTTCTGAAGATCATCTCACTTCGAAGCTCACCGGGTCGGGTGGAGTCCCGGCGGATCGCCGGCGTCCAGTGTGCGGCGAGAGCCGGCCGGTAGTGTCAATCTGATGTTCCGCGAGCTTCCCGATCGCTGCCTTCGCATCGAACATCTGCGCGTCCGCCGATGACCGCCGCGGTCGCGCTGAGCGTCGTCATCCCGGTGTTCAATGCCGAACAGACGCTCTCGGAACTTGCGGCGCGCCTTGCGAACGTGCTCTCGGCCGGGGACGAGGTGATCTTCGTCGAGGACGTCGGTAGCGACGGTAGCTGGGACGTGATCGCGGCCGTTGTCGCCGAACACCCGACCTGGCGCGGGATCCAACTCGGTCGGAACAGTGGGCAGCACGGCGCGCTGCTCGCGGGCATCAGAGCGGCGCGCAATCCGATCATCGTCACGATGGACGACGATCTGCAGCACCGTCCAGAGGATCTACCGAGACTGCTCGAGGCGCTCACCCCGGCCACCGATCTGGTGTACGGCGTTTCTGCCGTGGAGGAGCACGCTGCCGGGCGCTCCCTCGCCTCCCGACTGGTGAAGCGCATCCTGCGTCGCTCGCTGGGCGTGTCCCACGCGGAGTACATCAGCGCGTTCCGGTGCTTCCGCACCCAACTCCGTGAGGCGTTCGCAACCGTGAACGACCCGTACGTGTCGATCGACGTGCTGCTGTCCTGGTCGACCAGTCGAGTCACACCGGTGTCCGTCGAGATGGACGCCCGCGCGTCCGGAAGCTCCGGCTACAGCTTCCGCGGTCTCGTGCGGCACGCAGTGAACATGATCACCGGATACAGCGCCGCACCGCTGCGCGTGGTCGCGTACCTCGGCCTGCTGCTCGGCGCGCTCGGCATGGGGACGCTCACCTACGTGCTCGTGCGGTTCTTCCTCGGCGACACGACCGTGCCTGGATTCACGTTCCTCGCATCGCTGCTCTCCCTCGTCGGTGGGATCCAGATGATCGGTATCGCAGTGATCGGCGAGTATCTGGCACGCGTCCACTTCCGCACGATGCGCCGCCCGTCCTACTTCGTCAGGAACGAGGTCGGCAGCAACGAGGCCGGCGGCAGCCATGGAGACTGACGTCGCGATCACCTCCCTGCCATGGGACTCGGAGTTCTGGGGGGAGCCGGCCGGACGGGTGCATCTCGATGAGCACCATCCGGCGTCCGTCGAAGCCGTCCGCGACGCGATCGACCGCGCCCAGGAGGCCTACGACTTCGTCCAGATCCTCGTGCCGGCCGCTCAGACCGCGCACGCGCAAGCAGCGGAGCGCGCCGGCTTCCTCCTGGTGGACCTGCGATCCGAGGTCGTGCTCGACCGGGTGGCGCATGTGGCCGCCTCATCTCGCGACCCTGCCGTCAAGAGCGCCACCCCGAGCGACGTGGCGCCGATCGCGGAGCTCGCAGCGGTCTGTCACGGCAACTCCCGCTTCGGCGCCGATCCTGTCCTCGACACGACGAGGATCGAGGAGTTCTACCGGCAGTGGATCCGACGTGACGTCGCGATGCCCGGATGGGCGCTGGCGGCGTCCGAGCGACACGGGCAGGTCGTCGGATACGTCTCGTACGGGCGTCTGGCCAATGGCGACGGCACGATCGGCTTGGTCGGCGTGGCACCGCCCGCCCGCGGCGCGGGTCTCGGGCCGAGATTGGTCGCGCACGCGATCGAGTCGTTGTTCGCTGTGGGCTGCCCGCGCATGACCGTCGTCACCCAAGGCGGCAGCGCCGCCGCGATGAAGATGTACCAGGCGTCCGGCTTCAAGGTCGCCCGACTCGGCTACTGGCTGCACTGGCACCGCGCCGGTCATCGGAGCCACGGGTGATCCCGTTCAACCGCCCGCCGGCATCGCCGGAGCTGGCCGCCCGCCTCGCCGAGGTCGCCTCGTCCGGCCACCACTCGGGAGACGGACCGATGACACGCCGAGCTGCCGACCTGCTCGCGAAGTACTACCCCGACGCAGCAACGATCCTCCTCACGACGTCGTGCACACACGCGCTCGAGCTCTCGGCGCTCACCCTTGACATTCGGCCGGGCGATGAGGTCATCGTGCCCGCGTTCACGTTCGTGAGCACAGCGAACGCGTTCGCGTTGCGTGGCGCGAGGATCCGGTTCGCCGAGATCCTCCCGGACACGTTGTGCGTCGATCCTGCGTCGGTGGATGCACTCGTCACCGACCGCACCCGCGTCATCGTGCCGGTGCACTACGCCGGTGTCGCGTGCGAGCTGCTCCGGATCACGGCGATCGCCTCGCGTGTCGGCGCCATCGTGGTGGAGGACAACGCGCACGGGCTGTTCGCCGGCGTGGACGGCCGGCCACTCGGCACGTTCGGCTCGATGAGCACCCTCAGCTTCCACGAGACGAAGAACATCAGCGCGGGCGAGGGCGGCGCACTCGTCATCAACGACCCAGCGCTCGTTCCTGCGGCAGAGATCGCGCGCGAGAAGGGCACGAACCGCAGTCAGTTCTTCCGTGGCATGGTCGACAAGTACACGTGGGTCGGGCTGGGCTCGAGCTGGCTGCCGTCGGAGTTCACCGCCGCGGTGCTCGTCGCCGCCCTCGAGAACGCCGAGGTGACTCAAGCCGCCCGACAGCGGATCTGGTCGACCTACCACAGCTGCCTGTCCGACTGGGCGACAACGGAGGGCGTCCGGCTTCCCGTTGTTCCGCCGAACTGCGAGCAGCCGGCGCACATCTTCTACCTCCTCATGCCGGACCTCGATGCTCGGACCCGCCTCATCGCGCACCTTGCCGATCAACGTGTCCAGGCGGTGTTCCACTACGTGCCGCTCGACACCTCGCCCTATGGCACCGAGCTCCGGGGTGACGATCCCGACTGCCCGATCTCACGCGATGTCAGTGAGCGTCTGGTTCGGTTGCCGCTCTATCCCGATCTCGCTGCCGCCAGCGTCGAGCACATCGTCGAGTCCATTCGGGCGTTTCGCTGCTGAGCACCGAACGGCACGACGCGTGGCCCGGAGGGACGCTGCGTCGCCATCACCCCGATGCGAGCACCTACTAGTGTATTGGGTCAGAAATAGTTCGCGTTGTTGGGTGGGTTCGTTCATACTTGTTCCATGGCTGGTCGTGGTCGCCCGCGGGCGTTGTTGACGGTGTCTGATGAGGATCGGGAGGTGCTGGTCCGGTGGTCGAAACGGCCGACGTCGCCGCACTCGATCGCGCAGCGGGCCAGGATCGTGTTGCTCGCTGCGGACGGGTTGTCGAACAACGAAGTGGCCGACAAGGTCGGCTGCAACCAGGCGACGGTGGTGAAGTGGCGCAAGCGGTTCATCGAACGTGGTCTTGACGGGTTGCCGGACGATCCACGACCGGGAGCACCGCGTTCGATCACCGATGACGACGTCGAAGCGGTGATCGTGCGGACGTTGGAGGACAAGCCGACCGATGCGACGCACTGGTCGACGCGTGATCTCGCGGCCCGGTCGGGGATCTCGCCGTCGTCGGTGGGGCGGATCTGGCGTGCGTTCGGGTTGAAGCCGTGGCTGACCGACACCTTCAAACTGTCAGAGGACCCGCAGTTCGTCGACAAGGTCCGCGATGTCGTCGGGTTGTACATGAACCCGCCCGAACATGCCGTGGTGATGTGTGTCGACGAGAAGACGAGCATCCAAGCGCTCGACCGGACCCAGCCCAGCCTGCCGATGCGACCGGGTCAGGTCGAACGCCGCACCCATGACTACAAGCGTCACGGGGTCACCGATCTGTTCGCCGCGCTCAACCTGGCGACCGGGCAGGTGGTGGCCCAGACCCGCGCCCAGCATCGGGCGATCGAGTTCCGTAAGTTCCTCAAGCTCATCGACGAGTCCGTGCCGGCCGACCTGGCGGTGCATGTCGTGCTCGACAACCCGAGCACGCACAAGACTCCAGCGATCCGCGACTGGCTGCTCAAGCACCCTCGCTTCGCGTTCCACTTCACCCCGACTTCGTCATCGTGGATGAACCTCGTCGAGCGATGGTTCGCCGAGCTCACGAACAAGATGCTCAAACGGTCTGCGCACAGGTCGATCGCGGCGCTCACCGCCGACCTGAACGCCTGGATCGCCGCCCGGAACGACAACCCGAAACCGTTCGTCTGGCACAAGACCGCCGACCAGATCCTCGACAGCCTCAAGAAATACTTGACGAACCTCTGATGCGGGACACTAGATGAAGATGCCCGTGTCGATGTAGCGGTTGAGGTAGTGCAGGCCGGTGATGGCCTGCACCGTCAGGACGGCGAGCGGCATCCACCGGATCCTCCACGGGATGCCGTGCAGTGCGATCGCTGACACGACGTACAGACCGCTCGTCGCCGCCATCGCGCCCCACGCGAAGTTCCCCGCATAGATCACCTTGCCCTCGCGGTTCACCTCAGCGAGGAGCGCGAACATGAGCGTCGAGATCGCGGCCATCGACCACGCGGGTATCAGCCACTCACGTCGAGTCGGCGATGCGTTCCGGCTGACCCACAGGACGCCGATCACGACGATCGGAAAAGCCCAGCTGGCGATGAGGTCCGGAAACCACTGATTGGTGAAGGTGGTCCACGTGTCGAACGGCCGGAGCTCCGAGTGCAGACCGAGCCGACCGCGTCCGGTCATGAAGCTGCTGTACGCGCCGAGGAGCGGGATGCCGACCAGGAAGCCCACGATCAGGAGACTCGCAACACCCGTTCGCACGTCCTGCCGTCGAGCGCGCACGGACAGCAGCGTGAGCAGCGCGACGGTCGCCAGGAGAGCGGGCGCGATCCCAGGCTTGGCGAGTGTGGCGAGGAGTGCGGACGAGGCCATGGTCGCGAAGCGGGCGCTCGTCGGCTTCTGGAACCAGAGCGTGAGCGTGACCACGGCGACCACAGCGGCGATGTTCGCCATGAGCTGGGTCGCTGACATGAACACGTTCGGCGGCAACGTGCCGAGGTAGTTGACAGGCCCTTCCCTCAGCCTCGATCGGCGCTCGAGCCATGGCATCGGGAACGCCACCGCTGAGCCGAGCAGGAACCCCACGATCAGCGCCTGCAGGCGAGATGCTGACGTCGCGAGGAGAGCCCCCGTGAGCACGATCCCCTTGAAGGCAGCGAGCGCCCCCAGCATGAGCCACCCAGCGTTGAGCAGGACGAGCTCGTCTCGATTCCCACCGACGAGCGCCTTCTGGAGGACGTACCAGAGCGAATACGGGGTCGATCCGTCCGACTCGAGCGACGTCACCAGGAGCGAGTGGTTCCTGAACTCACCCTGGAAGCCGGGTGACAGTGCATGGACCGGAACGCGAGCGAAGACGACGAAGCTCAACAGCCCGGCCGTGATCAGCAGGCCCAGGTCGAGTATTCGGTTCGTCTCCGGGTCGTCGTGCAACGACATCCGATGAGTCTTCCAATGACTCCTCATCGTTTCCTGAAGGCCCCCAGAACGGTCAGCCCGAACGGCAACGGCACGACCTTGGCGATCGCGGATTCAGCGGCCAGCACGACTCGCGCGAAGCGATCGGTCGTCGGCCGGGTCTTCAGTTGGCTGCGGAGTGATCGGAGAACGTCTTCGCTCGACGATCGGCGGCCGAACCGATACGGCAGCGCGCGGAGCACGCCCGCCGGTGCGACCAGGCTGGCGTACAGATACTCGCTCCGAATCAGGGTGAATCCCCTCCCAGTGAACTCGGCCTCGAGGGTCGACCTGGTGTAGCGGCGATGGTGCCCTGCAACGTCGTCCTCGTCGCCCCACAGGGCCTGGAACGCCGGGACCGTAGCGATGACGATCCCGTCGGGGCGGAGCACTCTGTGCATCTCGTCCACGAGGGGCCCGGGATGCTTCAGGTGTTCGAGCACATCGAACACGCCGATCGACTCCAGGGATCGGTCGGGCAGCCGCAGATCCTGCAGGGTCCCGCAGAGCGACGTCATCCCCAGCGCCGCGGACGCTCGTGCCCCCGCGGCGAGGGGCTCGACGGTGATCACCTCGGTCAGCGTGCTGCGCAGTCGGTGCGCCATCGCGCCTGTCCCGGCGCCCACCTCCCACATCGAGGAGATGCCGAGGCACTTGACATGGCGACCCACGGCCGCCGCCCGATGGTCGAACCAGAACCCGGCGCCGCCTTCCAGCCCGAGGACATCGAACCCCGCTTCCGGGTACGAGATGGGGGAACCGTCAGTCGAGGCGACGTAGCGAACCCCGTCTGCTGCGGACTCCGGAGCGGCCCAACCCAGTGTGGCCAATCGACCCAACTCGCCGCTCACCCCACAAGACTAGGAGTACCGTGATCCCGACAGCGAGTGGTCCTCGGCGGCGAGGTGTGGAGCCGCGGCGCGATCGCCCTGCTGAACGTCGCTCGGCCTCGTCGTCCCGGGCCGGTACGCGAGCACCGCGTCAGGCACCGGGCTGCAGCGGCGAGCGGCACCCATGGGGACGGGACCGAGCCAAAGCAGCCAGCGCGCCACCTGCGACGCAGCACGCGAGTGCAACGCCCAGCCCGCTCACGAGCGAGCCCGCGCCGGTCTCCGGAATGGTCGCCGCGGAGGCGCTCGCCACCATCGACGATGGCGCGGTGCCGCCCGGTTCGTTGGGACTCGATGTCGCGGTGGTGACGGGCACGGACGTGCCCCCCGGCGTCGTCGTGCTCACGACAACGGTCGTCGTGGGAGGTGTCTCCGGCCGAGGCGGGAGCACCGCGCGCCACGCCGCGGGGCTCGGGAACTCGGAGAGCAGGAACTCGCGGCCGAGCGCGAACACTTCGCTCACGTCCGCCGGGATCGGCACATTGCCGCGTGCGGTACCGGAGGCGTCGAAGGCCAGGCTGCCGATCGCCCGCCCGTCGCGGGCGAGGACGTCCACGGACGAGGTCGGCACGCCTCCAGAGATCGTCAACGAGGCGACGGTCTCGTCGACCCAGACGACGTCGATCGCGCGAACGGGCGTGAGATCGGATGAGATCACGATGCCGCCGACCGTCTGTCCGCCGCAGATCGCGGACACGGACACCGTGCCCGCAGGCATCGGCGGCGTGATCGACCAGGCGCCGGTGGCGTCAGCGGTGGCCGGCAGCACCGTGACGGGACCGCCGGGTCCCGGCGGCACGATGGGACCCGCGAGCAGGACGCTCACGGCGTCGGCCGCAGCGCAACCATCGCCGGACATGGCAACGGCGGTGCCGACCGGAGCCAGCCGTGGCGACACGCTCAGCGTTGGCGCCGCCGATGCCGGCTGCGCGGGCCCGGCGAGCAGGCAAGCGAGTGCCGCGACCAGACCGCCGCTCCAGGCCGTCCTCCGACGAAGCCCCACGTGCTGCACGATGGCATCGGCACTCATCGACGTCAACGTGCCGTCCTTCCCGTGCTCACGAGGTGGAGCGGACGACGACCATCATCGGCCGGTCGATAGCGTCGACCCATGAGCGCTTCCGACACGAGATCGTTGACCGGCGAGACGACCGAGCTGCTGCAGGCGTTGATCCGCAACGAATGCGTCAACGACGGCGCGCCTGATTCGGGTGGCGAGACGCGCAACGCCGATCTCCTGCAGGCCTACCTCGAGGGTGCGGGCCTCGCCGTGCAGCGCTTCGAGTCGCGCCCCGGACGGGGGTCGCTGGTCGCCCGGATCGAGGGCACCGACCCCGACGCGCCGACGCTCTGCCTCATGGGCCACACCGACGTCGTGCCGGTGAACCGCGACGGCTGGTCGCGCGATCCGTTCGGCGGCGAGGTGATCGACGGCGAGGTCTGGGGCCGCGGCGCGATCGACATGTTGAACATCACCGCCTCGATGGCGACGGCGTTCAAGCAGCTCGCCCGCACCGGGTTCCGGCCGAAGGGCACGCTCATCTACTTCGGCGTCGCCGACGAGGAGGCGGGCGGCCACTGGGGCGCCGAGTGGATGCTCGACCAGCACTGGGACGCGGTCGCCAGCGACTACGTGCTCACCGAGATGGGCGGCTGGTCGTCGGTCGGCGCGGACGGCGTCCGCCGGATCGTCGTGAACACCGGCGAGAAGGGCCTCGCCTGGCGCCGTCTCCGGGTCGCCGGCACACCGGCCCACGGTTCGATGCCGTTCGGCGCCGACAACGCGCTCGTGAAGGCGGCCGAGATCGTCCACCGCCTCGCCGCCTACCACCCACAGGCGCAGATCTCCGAGGTCTGGAAGGCCCAGGTCGGGGTGATGAACCTGTCCGACGAGATGAAGCTCGGGTTGCTCGATCCCGCCCGCATCTGGGAGACGCTCGAGCAGCTCCCGGTGGCCGAGGCCCGCCGCTGCCACGCAGCGACGCACACGACGTTCTCGCCCAACGTCGCCCACGGCGGCCAGAAGACGAACATCATCCCCGACCTCGTCGAGCTCGAGGTCGACATCCGCACCGTGCCGGGAACGACATCAGCCGATGTCGACGCGCACCTGCACGAGGCGCTCGGCGACCTCGCGCAGCACGTCGAGATCTCACCCCTGCAGCAGTACCGTCCGACGGAATCGCCGATCGGGAACCCGCTGTGGGACGCGCTGAGCCGCAGCTCGCAGGTCGCCTTCCCGGGCGCCGAGCTGATCCCCGGCCTGATCGTCGGCGGCACGGACGCCCGTTTCTTCCGGGACAAGGGCGCCGTCGCCTACGGCGCCGGGCTGTTCTCGCCCGCCGTGACGTTCGAATCGTTCGGCTCCCGGTTCCACGGCAACGACGAGCGGATCGACGTCGAATCGCTGGGCTTGGCCGCCGACTTCTGGCTCGACATCGCCACGAACCTGCTGACCTGACTCCTCACGGGCTGTCCGATCACCGCCGTCCGAACCGATCCGTCCGAACCGACCGATCCTGGCGGCGTGGCCGCGTCGGCGAATCGCGATCACGTCAGCAACGGTGCTTCGCGTCAGCGATCCCGCGCCGATCCACCGATTCGCTGGCAGGAACGCCTGACGCTGACATGTAGCGGACGCGAGCAGGGCGAGGCGGGACGTGCCGGGGCGAGGCGAGCAGGGCGAGCAGGGCAGGGCAGGGCAGGGCGAGGCGAGCAGTGCGGGGCCACGGCGAGGCGAGCAGAGCGAGGCGGGACGTGCCGGGGCACGCTTCGCGCGGTCAGCTCGCGTAGCCGCGCAGCGAGCTGAGCCAGTCGCGCATGACGACGAGGCCGTCGCGCAGCGCCACCGTCGGCTCCCAGCCGAGGCGGGTGCGGGCGATCGTGATGTCCGGCTTGCGCTGCATCGGGTCGTCGGCGGGCAGCGGTCGCGTCTCGATCGGCGAGCTGCTCCCCGTCACCTCGAGCACGAGATGGGCAAGCTCCATGATCGTGAACTCGTTCGGATTGCCGATGTTCACCGGCGTCGTGATGTCACTGTCGAGCAAGGCCACGAACCCGCGCACCTCGTCCTCGACGAACGTGAAGCTGCGCGTCTGCGAGCCGTCGCCGTACACGGTCAACGGCTGACCGGTCAGCGCCGCAGTCAGCAGGTTGACGACCACCCGGCCGTCGTCCGGGCGCATCCGGGGGCCGTAGGTGTTGAAGATCCGCACGATCCGCACGTCGACCCCGCGAGCGCGGTGGAACGCCATGGTGGTCGCTTCGGCGAACCGCTTCGCCTCGTCGTAGCAGCTCCGCAACCCGTTCGGGTTGACGTTGCCCCAGTACGACTCGGGTTGCGGATGGACGAGCGGATCGCCGTAGACCTCGCTCGTGGACGCCAAGAAGAACACCGCGTCCTTCGCCGACGCCAGCTCCAGGAGGGTGCGCACGCCTCGGCTGCCGACGTCGAGGATCTCGAGCGGCATCGTCTCGAAGTCCTTCGGCGATGCCGGGCTGGCGAGGTCCATCACCGCGTCGAGGGCGCCGCCGACCACGAACGGTTCGCACACGTCCGCTTCGATGAGCTCGAAGTCGGCCCGGCCGAGCAGGTGGTCGATGTTCGCCCGCGCCCCGGTCGCGAAGTTGTCGACGCAGACGACGGTGTCGCCGCGGGAGAGGAGCAGATCGGTGAGGTGGGAACCGAGGAAGCCGGCGCCACCGGCGACGAGGATGCGGCGGCCGCTCACCTGCCGATGCCCTGGAAGTCGAACCCGGCGCGGATGAACGCCGACCGGTCGAGCAGGTTGCGGGCGTCGACCACCTTGCGGAATGTCATCGCATCGCCGACCTTGTCGGCGTCGAGCCACCGGAACTCGTCCCACTCGGTGAGCACGGCGAGCACGTCCGCCCCGTCACAGGCGTCGTAGGCGTCGGCCGCGACGTCGATCCCGGCGAGCGGCGTCGTGACGGTCGGGTCGTAGCCGCGGACGGTGGCGCCTTCCTCGACGAGTCGCTGCACGATCGCCAGCGACGGCGACTCGCGCAGGTCGTCGGTGCGAGCCTTGAAGGTGAGCCCCCACACGGCGACCACACGACCTTGCAGCGAGCCGCCTGCCGCGTCGAGGATCTTCGCGACGATGCGCTCGCGCTGCTGGTCGTTCACGTTGATGACGCCGCGGAGGAGCTGGAAGTCGTAGCCGGCGGTCTCCGCGATGTGGACCATCGCCCTGGTGTCCTTCGGGAAGCACGAGCCGCCCCAACCGGGACCGGGCTTCAGGAACTCCTGGCCGATCCGCTTGTCGTAGCCGATGCCGAGCACCACGTCGTTGACGTCCGCGCCGACGGCCTCGCACACGGCGGCGACCGCGTTGATGAAGGAGATCTTGGTGGCGAGGAACGCGTTCGCGGCGTACTTGATCGTCTCGGCCGACGCCGGGTTGGTGACGATCAGCGGCGCCGGTACCCCGAGGTAGAGCGTGGCGACACGAATCGCGGCCGCCTGGTCGTCGCTGCCGATCACGATGCGGTCGGGGTTGAGGAAGTCGTGCACCGCCGAGCCCTCGCGCAGGAACTCCGGGTTCGAGACCACGCTGATGTCCGATCGGCCGAGCGCCTTCTCGACCACCTTCGTCGAGCCGACCGGCACAGTCGACTTGTTGATCACGATCGACTCGGATGTGAGCACCGGGGCGATCGAGCGTGCTGCCGTCACGATGTAGCTCAGGTCGGCCGAGCCGTCCTCGCCCTGCGGCGTCGGCACGCACAGGTAGATGAAGTCGCACCCTTCCGCCGCCGCTTCGGCGCCGAGGACGAAGCGAAGCCGGCCACTGCGCAGGCCCTCCGTCATCATCGTGTCCAGTCCGGCCTCGACGATCGGCACCTCACCGCGCTGCAACCGATCGACCCGCTCGGGATCGATGTCCGCACAGATCACCTCGTGACCGAGGTGCGCGAAGCACACCGCCGTGGTCAGTCCGACGTAGCCCGCTCCGATGACCGCAACTTTGCTCACCCGACGATCCTAGAGAAGCAACACCCGGTTGTTCCGTAGGTCGACGGGAGCATCCTTCGCTAGCGTGCGCCCACGGCATGCGCCCAACCGCGCCCGACGATGCCGAGCCTCCCCCATCCCGTGACCCAGCCGACACCGACGCCCCGCAGCGAGCAACTCGAGCTCACCGTGCTCATGCCGTGCCTGAACGAGGCGGAGACCGTGGCCACCTGCGTGCGCAAGGCGCGCTCCTGGATGGACGCGAACGGCGTCGCGGGGGAAGTAGTGGTCGCCGACAACGGATCGACCGACGGGTCCCAGGCGCTCGCTGCAGCGGCGGGCGCGCGGGTCGTCGACGTGACCGCCAAAGGATATGGCGCCGCGCTACGCGGTGGGATCGCCGCTGCCAGAGGCCGGTTCGTCATCATGGGCGATGCCGACGACAGCTACGACTTCACCGACCTCGGCGCATTCGTCGACGAGCTGCGCGACGGTGCCGACCTCGTGATGGGCAACCGGTTCCGCGGGGGCATCGAGCCGGGCGCGATGCCGTTCCTCCACCGCTACCTCGGCAACCCCGTGCTCTCGACGATCGGGCGGGTCTTCTTCCGGCTCCAGGTCCAGGACTTCCACTGCGGGCTCCGCGGGTTCCGCAAGGACCGGATCGAGGCGCTCGGCCTGCGCACGAGCGGCATGGAGTTCGCCAGCGAGATGGTCGTCCGCGCCGGCCTGCGGGACCTCGACCTGCGTGAGGTGCCGACGACGCTCCGCCCGGACGGACGGACCCGCAAGCCCCACCTGCGCACCTGGCACGACGGCTGGCGGCACCTGCGGTTCCTCCTGCTGTACAGCCCACGATGGCTGTTCCTGATCCCGGGGTTCGTCATGTTCGCCGTCGGGCTCGCGCTCACGACGACGCTCGTCATCACCGACGTACGGATCGGCGACGCCACGTTCGATCTCAGCGCGCTCGTGTACGCCATGGCGCTCACGATCATCGGCCACCAGGCCGTGATGTTCGCGCTGTTCACGAAGATCTACGCCGTCGCGAAGGGCTTCCTGCCGCCGGACGATCGCATCGATCGCCTCGGCGGGCAGTTCCAGCTCGAGCGGGGCCTGATCGTCGGCCTGCTGGTGCTCCTCGTCGGCCTCGCTGCCGCGCTCGTGTCGTTCCTGCGCTGGCGCGACCAGGGCTTCGGTGAGCTCGACCCCGGGCAGCAGCTGCGCGTCGTCGTCCCGGCGGCGCTCGGCCTGATCCTCGGCTTCTCGACCGTGCTCGGGAGCTTCTTCCTCTCGATCCTCGGCATGGACAAACGCATCGACCTCAGCTGAGCGCTCGCTCAGCTGAGGCCGATGACGTGCGGTAGGCCCGGCGGGCGAACCGGGCCTGCCGCGACGACGTCAAGTGCACGGGCGAATGCCCCTGACGCCGAACTCGCGGACTCGTCTTTTGTACCCCGAGACGGCAATCGAGGGAACACTCGCGACGCCGGTCACGCACCGACGGAACGAACGCGCCTGGTCACAGGCCGTCCACGATCTTGACAAGTTCGTGACGAAACGCGGCGCCGGTGAACTCCTCGGCACGCCGCAGCGCTCCGCTCGACAGCCGCGTCCGCAGCGGCTCGTCTCGGAGCAGCTCGGCGGTCGCCGCGACGAGCTCGTCCGGGGTGCGCCACCGCCGACCGGAGACCCCGTCGGTGACGATCTCGGCGGGACCGGCGGCATCGAACACGACCGGCACGGCGCCGGCCGACATCGCCTCGACCACCGCGATGCCGAAGTGCTCGAACCGCTCCGGATGGCGCTGTGGATCCTCGCCGTAGCCCGCCGCGTGCCAGAACACCGACGCCGTACCGACGACGTCACGCACGACGTCGCCGAGCGCGTTCACGTGGAACGTCACGGGGAGCCCGACAGCTGCTCGGCGAACCTCCAGCAGGTAGTCGCGGTTGGCGGCATCACATCCTCCGACGAGCACGAGCTCCCACCCCTCCGCCGCGCCGGAGCGCACGAGCGACTCGAACGCCTGCACGAGCTCGAGCTGCTTCTTGCCATGGCCGTGACGGGCATCGAAGAACCGGCCGACGGCGACGATCGTCCGGCGCCTGGCCGGAGGGGCTCCGTCGGCAGCACTCGTGATGGCGAGCGGGCGCACCGGTGGGTACAGCAGCACCGGGTCGACATGCCACAACCGTCGGATCCACTCGTTCGTGAAGCGCGAGTTGCCGGCGAAGCGCTGGTAGCTCCCGACCCACGCGTGCTGGCGGGTGCGCAGGGTCACCTCGTCGCGGGCAACGGCGACGGGCCGGACGCGGCGCAGCGGAGTCCGTTCGATCGCGCCGACGACGCCGCGGCCGATCACGTCGCCGAACGACTCGAGCGGCGAGCGAGGAGGCTCGGGGAAGTGGACGTAGTAGAGGCTCCGCGGCGCGTGGTTCGTCGCCGTGGAGCGGTACGTGACGTTCACGAACAGGTCGTAGTCGGCGCTCGCGGCGGAGGCACCGAGCTCACGGTCGACGGCGCGGAACGCTGCCCCACCGACGTCGACGCCGAGCCGCTCGCGCAGGAACGCCGGGTCGACCGGATCGGGTCCGAGCATCTCGACGCGGTGGCCGGCGGCGACGAGCGCATCCACGGTCGCACCGGCGACCTGCTCGCCTCCGCCGACGGTCTGCCAGTGCAGGTCGTAGACGGCGACCCGCAACGGGCCCGCGCGCGGTGCCGTCATGCCATCCCGTCCTTGCTGGTCTCCCACGCCATCACGGCCGACCGCGGCACTGCGGGACGGGCCCGGCGGCGATCGGCGATCATCGCCGGGAGCAGCGCGACGAGGCTGCGCGCCACGCGGACCCGCAGCTTCGCCCGCCGTAGGCGCGGCCGACGGAGCCGGACCACGGGCCGCACGATGTCACCGAGGACGATCGCGAACGACTCGCGGAGCCACACGACCATCGCCCGGGTCGCCACCCGAGCGGGCGCGTTCTTCGCCAGCATCAGCAGCCGATTGCGCTGCACGTGGAACTGGAACACGGGCGACGCAGGTCCGCCGGAGGAGGCTGCGTGCCGGTGCCGGATCACCGACGTGGGTACGTACAGGTACCGCCAACCGCGCAGCTGACCGCGCCACGAGAGGTCGCTGTCCTCGTAGTAGAGGAACAAGCGCTCGTCGAAGAGCCCGACGTCGTCGAGGTAGGCCCGGCGGAGCAGCACGCCGCCCCCGCACCACGCGAACACGTCGGCGGCTTCGTCGTACTGCCCGTGGTCGGGCTCGAGGAACCCGCGGTCACCGCCGTACCCCCCGGCGAAGAGGCACGAGCCGACGTTGTTGACGACGTCGAACGGCTCCTGGTCGAGCGGCACGTCGACCCACATCGGTGCGGGACCGGCGTCCACGTCGCAGAGGACCAGTCCGTCGGCCGGATCACGACGGGCCGGATCACCACCGGCCGTGATCAGCACGCGACGACGGTCGGGGGCGACGAGCTGCAACGCGAGCGTGCGGCGCGTACGGCCGTCGGCGACCTCGATGCGCAGCGCCCCGTGGCGTCCCGACCAGCGGGCCATCTCCTCTCCCGACGCCGGCGGATCGGGTGCGTGGAACCCCTCGTCCGTCGTCACCCGGGCATCGTCTCGTTCGCCGTCGATGCGAACCGCGGTGACCTTCACCCCCAACCGGCGACCATCGCCTCCCGCGATCGGGCCGGCGTCGGGGACATCGAGCTCGACGCCGACGTAGCGCTCCGCGAACAGGATCTTCGCCGCAGCGGCACCGAGCGCCGGATCGGCCTCCAGGGCGTCGACGAGCGGAGCCAGCCAGCCGGGCTCGACGACTGCGTCGTTGTTGACCAGCGCGACGTAGTCCCACGCACCGACCGCCCGGATGCCGAGATTGCAGCCGCCGGCGAATCCGAGGTTCGACAGCGGCTCGAGCACGCGCACCTGCGGATGGCGGCGGCGGACCTCGTCGAGCACGCCGTCGACGGATCCGTTGTCGACGAGCACGATCTCCAGCCGGTCTGCCGGCCAGTCGGTGCGGGCGAGCGCGTCGAGGCAGTCGAGCGTCATCGCGCCACCGTCGAAGTTCAGCACCACGACCCGCACGAACGGCACGGCGGTCACGGCGTCACCAGCCGCACGCGCTCACTTCACCTTGCGCAGCCACAGGCTGCCACCGATGTTCGCGCCGGCGAGCGGGAAGCGGCGCACCACTTCGTGGTGGTCGAGCATCGCCAACAGGTTCGGCCACAGCATGATCTCGAAGCTGTCGTTGTACTGCAGGAAGGCGCGCACGAGGTACAGCTCCGTCCACGACCGCCCCTCGAACACCCACGGGGCCGGGTATTCGAAGCCCGGGAACATGTCGTGGAAGTGCACGACGACTCCGGGCGCGAGCGCGGGCAGCAGTTCGAAGACGATCCGGTTCACATCGCTGCCGGTCCGGCACACGTGGGTCGAGTCGACGAACAGCACGTCGCCGGCTTCGAGCTCGCGGACGACGTCGAGCGGGACGTCCTGTGTCGCCATCGTCAGCACGCGCGCCGAGCTCCGATCGCGCTCACGCACGAGCGACTCGAGCAGCTGCGGGTACGGGTCGACGAACGTGACGTCGAGGACACCGTCCAGGTAGCGGTCACGCGCGTCGAGCGTGCACGCGGACGAGAAGCCGCAGCCGAGCTCGATCAGCCGGCGCGGGCGCAGATGGCGCAGCAGCAGCGTGAGGAACAGCGCGTCGCCCGAGCCGAACGGGATGTTGTCGGACCAGAAGCGGGCGCACGCAGCGCGGGCCTCGACCTCGGTGCGGGGGAAGCTCACACCTTCTTGCAGCGGCTCGAGCGCGTCGAGCAGCGATCGCTGAGCATCGAGCCGGAGATCGATGCCCGGTACGTCCGTCGGGTCGCGTCCGAAGATCTGCTGTTCACGGGCGCGCAGGTCGCTGAGCGCAGGGATCGGCGAGTAGAAGTGCCCGGGTGGCACCCACATCGGGGCGCCGTCGCCGGTCGCGCCGCTGATCTCGCCCACCTGGGCGGTGAGTGCGGCGATCCGCTTCTCGTAGGCGCGGATCAGCGGGAGGCGACGAGCGAGGCCCCGCAGCCGGCGGTTCGAGCGAAGACTCATGCGTGCACACTCCCGTTCATGCGTTCCTCGGCTCGGCCGACGGCACCTCGACGCTCATGTTCTTCTGTCGCTCCAGCCAGCCGAGCAGGATCGCCATCGCGCGCGGGTCGTGACGGAGGCGATGGCCGGCGCCGCTGATGATCCGCAGCTCGGCCGACCCGTGCGCCTGGACGAGCTGCCGGGCATCGGACGAGGGCACGGAGTCGTCGTCGTCCCCGTGCAGCACGAGCATCGGCCGCGGCGCGTAGCGGCGGGCCGCATCGGTCGGGCGAAACCGGCGGAACTCACGACTCCACTCGTCGAAGTGCTCGGGGAACCGGGGGCTGCGCACGGCGCCGATCTCACGGGCGTGCTCGAGGAAGCGCCGGGGTTGGGCGGCCCAGTCGTCGAAGTCGGCGCGGGCGCCGAGCAGCGCGACGCCGCTCACGCGCGGATCGTCCGCCGCCACGCAGGTCGCCAGCGAACCGCCGGTGTGGGTGCCGACGAGCCAGATGCCGCTCGGATCGGCTTCGTCGATGAGGTGCTCGATCGCAGCGCGGAGGTCGTCGATCCACCCCTGCAGGCTGAAGTTGCCCTCGCTGTTCCCGCAGCCGCGGAACGTGAACGTCATCGCCGCGAACTTGATCTCGTTCGCGATGCGGTCGATCAGCTCGGGGAAGGTGCCGGCCGAACGGCGGGCGTCGAGCGGACCGACGGGGAAGCCGTGGCAGAGGACCAAGCCGGGCAGCCGCTCCTTCAGCCCGACCGGCCGGGCGAGGTAGCGCTGCAGGATCAGGCCGCCGGAGACGAACGTGCCGTTCACGGCGCCGCTGGTTGCGTCGCTCAGGATCGCGGCGCGCGGAGGCGGGGCCGGCGCTGCCCATCTCGGGCGAGCCGGTAGCCACGGTTGCGGGCCTCGGCCAGCGTGTCAGGGCCGAAGCTCGTGCCGGTCTCGGCGGCAACGATCTCGTCGATCACCGACGCGTCGTCCCACCCGTCCACGTCGTACACGAGCTGGGTGCGCTTGTCGCCGAGGAAGCGGGTGTGCTCGAACCGGATCGGTCGCTCCATGAAGCATGACGCTAGCGGCAGCTGTCGCGGCACGCGAAGCGCTGACGCCGGACGCGACAGCGGCAGGGCGCGTACACCCTGCCGCTGCACGGACTGGTTTGAAACCGATCACCCGGACAGTGCCCGATGGGACCACGTTCGGGCGGGGTGGATCGGCGGAGGCTGGCGGAGATTCGCCAGGTCGGCCCAGCCGGCTCTGGCCTAGCGGCCAGCCACCTCCGAAGTCCCGTGAAGTTCACCGTTCAGCTGGACCACCTCCTTTCTTCGGTACCGGAGATTGAACCACAACGAGCGGCGTGTGTCGTCAGCTTTCTGGGTCCTCGTCACGTCGTCCCAGCTCGCGGCCAGGCTCCACGCCGGATGGCAGCTGTCGCATCGGCACGTCGGGATCAGCCGCTTCCGGCCCGACCGCGCCGATGCCGGCGAAGTAGGCGAGATGGGCTTCGACGATGTGAGCGATGTCGACGTCGTCGAGCTCGAGGCCGGCCGCTTCCGCCACACCGATCACGTAGCCGACCGCCGTCGTGTCCTCCACGACCACCGGATGATCGGTGATGTCCTGGGGACGATCGGTGACGGCGTCGGGCTGCAGGCCCTTGGCGTGGAGCCATCGCATGTGCGCGAGCAACAGCCCCTCGACCTCGGCGTGCGTGAGCTGCGCCTGGCTCAGCGGCGGGAGCGCGTCGGCGACGTACTGCGCCGCTTCCTCGACGATGTAGACGGCGCGCGGCGCGAGCTTGTCGAGCCGGCGCGCTTCCCGCCCGATCGCCCCCGCTGCGATCGCGAACACCAGGATCGCCAGCACGACGACGATCACGATCGAGCCCACGGTCACGACGGAAGGCTATCGAGCCGCCCCCGACCAGGCCGACGAGTGTTCACCCCGTTCACAGTGTTCTCGGGGCCGGTTCTGTGCTCCAGAACGCGTCCCCCGGCGTTCCCTGCTCGGATCCGCACATCTCGTGTCCGGATCCGAGCGGAGACGCAAACGGCGGTCGTCGGCGAGCAGAGAACTGGCCGGAGCGAGGAACCTAGATCCCGATCCGCTGGGCGAGGAGCTCGCGGTGGTAGGTCGGGTCGCCGAACAGCAGCTCCGACGACTTCGCCCGCTTGAAGTACAGGTGTGCCGGGTGCTCCCAGGTGAAGCCGATGCCACCGTGGATCTGGATGTTCTCGGCCGTGGCGTGGAAGTACGCCTCCGAGCAGTACGCCTTGGCGAGCGAAGCCACGGACGGCAGCTCGTCGTTCATCTCCGAGGCGCACCACATGCCGTAGTAGGCGGCGGACTTCGCCGACTCGACCTCGAGCAGCATGTCGGCGCACTTGTGCTTGATCGCCTGGAACGAGCCGATCGGGCGGCCGAACTGGACGCGCACCTTGGCGTACTCCACCGCCATCTCGAGCACCTTCTGGGCACCGCCGACCTGCTCGGCAGCGAGGCCGATGGCGGCGAGATCGAGCACCGTCGAGAGCGTCTTCCACCCCTCGCCGTCGGCGCCGATCAGCGTGGCGGGCGTGTTCGAGAACTCGAGCTTCGCCTGCTTGCGGGTCTGGTCCATCGTGCTGAGCGGGGTGCGGGTGAGGCCGGATGCGCCGCCGTCGACGGTGAACAGGCTCACGCCCTTGCCCGTGCGGGCGGCGACGATGATCAGGTTGGCGGTGTGGCCGTCGAGCACGAACATCTTCGTGCCGTTCAGCGTGAAGCCGTCGCCCGAGGCCGTGGCCTCCATGGTGATGCCGGCCTCGTCCCACTTGCCCGACGGCTCGGTGAAGGCGAGCGTCGCGATGGTCTCACCGCTCGCGATGCCCGGCAGGTGCGCCTTCTTCGCCGCGTCGTCACCGCAGTGGATGAGCGTGTTGGCCGCGAGCACCACGGTCGAGAAGTACGGCGCGCAGAGGAGCGAACGACCCATCTCCTCGAGCACGATCCCGAGCTCGACGTAGCTGTAGCCCGAGCCACCGAACTCCTCGGGGATCGCCAGGCCCTGGAGGCCCATCTGCTCGCCCATCTGGGACCACACGGCCTGGTCGAATCCGGCCTCGGTCTCCATCTGCTCGCGGACCGCGCTCTCGGGCGACTTGGACTCGAGGAACGAACGGACGGTCTTGCGGAGCTCTTCTTGCTCTTCCGTGAATGCGAAGTTCATGGCGGCGAGCTTGCCCCGACTTGCGCGGGACGCTCAACTCTGCTTGCGTACACCTGTGTACGCACATCTCGGGATCCGCGAGCTGCGTGCGTCCGTCGCCGCCGCGGTGCGTCGCGCCGGGGCAGGGCAGCGGCTGATCGTGACGGTCGACGGCCGCCCGGTGGCCCAGCTCGGACCACTCGACGCCGTGACCGGTCAGGTGACCCTCGACGACCTGATCGCTCGGGGATTGGTGACGGCGCCGAGGCGAACCGACCCGCCGCTGCCGACCGATCCCGTACCGGTGTGGTCCGGCGCCAGGGTCGACCGGCTACTGCGGGAGATCCGCGGGTGACGCTCTACCTCGACACCTCCGCCATCGTCGCCCGCCATCTCGATGTCCCGGGCCGGCGAATCGCTGTCGATTCGCTGGCGGACGACCCCGTGTGGTGCACGAGCGCGGTGAGCCTGACCGAGGCGCTCGCGCTCATCGACCGGCTCACCGACGAGCAGGTGCTGCGCCAGGACCTCGAGGACCTCGTGCGCCTGGACTGGGACCGGTTCGCGGTCGTCCCCGTCGATCAGCTCTGCCTCGATCGAGCGGCGGCGCTGGCCCGCGCCCAACCGGTCCGTCTCGCGGACGCGATCCACCTCGCCGCCGCCGACCGCCTACCGCGGCCGGTGACCTTCCTCACGTTCGACCCGGCGCAGATCCCCGTGGCGTTGTCACTCGGCTTCGACGTCGTGTCGACCTGAGTCGGCGGCCCAGGCCCGGCGCCGTGGCCGGGGCACGGTGGCTCACGTCGCCGAGGTCGGGACCTTCGTCCCTAGTCCGCCTACCGACTGGTAGGTAGGGTCGTTGCGATGTTGACTCTCGAGAGCGGATCGGCGAGCGGTGTCGCCGTCGATCCCGGGTACACGGCGCTGCGGACCGTCAAGCTGGGCGCGGTGCGCGCCGCGTTCTCCCCCGGGGTGTACGAGCGGTCGCTCCCGCGGACGTTCGCCGCGCTCGCCGTCGACGTCGCGCTCTACGGCGCGGCGATCGGCGGCATCTTCCTGTTCGATGCCCTGCTCGTGCAGCTCGCCTTTGCCGTCGTCGCCGGGT
The DNA here is from genome assembly GCA_050248955.1 of Acidimicrobiia bacterium. Classification (GTDB taxonomy): domain Bacteria; phylum Actinomycetota; class Acidimicrobiia; order Acidimicrobiales; family Ilumatobacteraceae; genus JBFWRK01. The sequence goes on along the minus strand of JBFWRK010000001.1, from coordinate 232,600 downwards.
GCGCCGTCGCCTTCCTCTTCGTCTGGGCGCACGACGCCGCTCATGGCGCGCTCTTCACGTCGGACCGGATCGCAGGCGTCCTCGGTACGATCGCGATGCTCCCGTCGTTGAACTTGTACCGGCTGTGGACCTATGGCCACAACAAGGTCCACCACGGGTTCACGAGCTTCAGCCCGATCGACTGGATCTGGCGACCGATGACGCCCGACGAGTATCGGACCGCGACCCGCCGGACGCGAGCCGTGTACCGGGTGGAGCGGAGCCTGCCGGGCTGCGCGCTCCACTACGTGCTGCGTGTGTGGTGGTCGAAGATGATCTGGTTCCGAGCACCGGCCGACATCCGTCGCCGCTACCACTTCACGAGATCACGCCTGGCGTCCGCGGCGTTCCTCGCGACGGCGGCGGTGCTCGGCTGGCGCTACGCCGGCGGGGTCGGTGGCGTCGTACTCACGGTGATCGTGCCGTGGGTCGTCTTCAACTACTTCATCGCACTGTTCATCTACCTCCACCACACGCACCCGACGCTGCCGTTCTTCGACGACCGTGCACGGTGGAGCGCGACGATCGGCCAGGTCGCCTGCAGCACGATCGTCCGCACCTCACGACCAGTCGAATGGCTGACCCACGGGATCCTGCTGCACACGCCGCACCACGTCGACACCCGGATCCCGTTCTACCGACTGCCCGCGGCGCAGCGGGACCTGACCGCCCGCTACGGCGAGCACGTCGTGCAGTACCGGTTCCGCTGGCGGGAGGTCGCTCGCATCTTCCGCACCTGCCAGCTCTTCGACTTCGAGCGCGGCGTGTGGCACCGCTTCGGCGACGTACGGGCGATCCCCGCCCCGATCGCTGCCCCGATCCCGGTCCCGAGCAGCAACCCGATCGCGGGAGACGGTGCGAGCCGTGTCCCGATCGCCGAAGGCGGTGCGAGACTGGGCGCATGACGACGCTGCACTGGGCCGACAGCCGGCTGGAGATCCATCGCCTCGTGGTCGGGCCGTACGACAACAACGTCTTCGTGCTGCGCTGCCGCGAGACCGGCGACGCGGTGCTCATCGACGCCGCGAACGAGCACGACAAGCTGCTCGAGCTCTGCCAGCGCCTCGGGGTGCGGCGGGTGCTGGAGACGCACGGCCACTGGGACCACATCCAGGCCGTACCGGCGATGCGGGAGGCCGGTCTCGAGGTGGCAGTGACGCAGAAGGACGCGCCTCGGCTCGCCGACGTCGGCTACGACGTGTTCATCGACGACGCCGAGGTGATCGAGGTCGGCCGGCTCCGGCTGCACGCGATCCACAACCCCGGCCACACCCCCGGCTCCGTGTCGTTCAAGGTGGAGGACGCCCCGCTCCTCTTCACCGGCGACACCCTGTTCCCAGGCGGCCCGGGCAACACGTCCTTCGAAGGCGGCGACTTCGCCACCATCATCGGATCGATCGACGACAAGCTCTTCGTCTTCCCGGCGGAGACCCTCATCCTCCCCGGCCACGGAGTCGACTCGACCATCGGGAACGAACGTCCGCACCTGCAGGAATGGGTCGAGCGCGGCTACTGACGCGGCGGCTGCAGGAAGGACGCCGACGATGTCCGGTGCGCTCCCCTACGACCAGCGCCCGGAAGATGCCACCCCGGTCGACACGGCGGAGCTGCCGCTGACACCGCTGCGGGACCGCAACATCCCGGCGACCGCGTGGCGCGAGGCCCCCACCGAGGTGCTGCACCTCGGCGACGACCTGCCCGGGCGGCCGGTCGCCACGTACAAGCGGCGGATCGGACCATGGCTGCTGTGGCGAGCGGGCCCCGCCACACGGGGCGACGCCCGCTACTGGGCAGCGCGCGCCGACGACCTGTCCGAGCAGCACACCTTCCGGCTGTTCCCGGACGGCTCCGGCGACGGCGTCGGGCCGAGCGGCGCGCACCACGTGCGCTTCCGGGCGTGGAAGGAAGACCTCGCCGGGCGGGTCGACGGGGTGGCAGCTACCGCGTGACGACTCCGGCACGACGGACGTCCTCGCCCTCGGCCGCGTCCGCCGCGTCCGCCGCGAGCCACGCGCTGACGGCTCTGCCGAACGCCCGCCGGTACGACGCGTAGGCGTCACGCAGGTCGTCGCCGGGCCAGCGCGCCGGGAGCAGCTCATCGGGCAGGCGCGGGTCTCGCCGCAGGAACTGCGCCACCGCGGCACCGATCGTGAACGCCTCGGCGAGGTGCGCCGGCTGCAGGTCGGCGGTCAAGGTCACCAGACGGCGGTGCAGCGACGCGCCCCGGTCGCGCAGCGCTACGGTCGAGTACTGGCGGGCTGCGAATCGGCGCTGGTCGCCTGGAGGGACGGCACCGATCCACCAACTCGCCTGCGTCGAGACGATTCGTTCGGCCGACGGCGACGGTGAGCGGGTGAGGTTGTCGGGACGGCCCCAGACGCCCTCACGGAGCTCGACGAGGTGCAGGCGCGCCGCCGCGTGGCGGAAAGCGCCCCGATCGGCGGCGTTCCGGCGCCCGCCCTCGACCAAGGCGAGCCGCCACGTACCGTCCCACGGGCGATCGCTGCCAGGCTCGAACGCGAGTGCGGCCTCCTGCTCCTCCTGGCGCTCCCGGAGCCGCCCGGCGATCGCGTAGGACCCGCCAGCGGCCACCAGCTCACTGCTCGCGACGGCCCGGCTGAGCGCGACTCGCACCGTTCCCTCAGGAATCTCGAAGAGCCCGCACCACCGGATCAGCTCGCTCACGGTGGCGGATGTGGAGCGCCGCCCGAGCAGCAGGCTGAGCACGATCGATCGCGCCGTCAACGGCCGCTCGAGCACGGCCTCCGGCACGTCGATCATGGGAGCATTACGTTGTTCGAACACGTGTCGGTGAAGTGTAGTATGCACTCATGACCGCGACGATGGTTCCCGAGCGCGACATCCTCGGCGGCCACGAGACCGAACTGATCCGTGCCGATGGCCGGCCGACGTCGGCGTTCCGCGAGCAGCTCCGGCGGATCCCCTCGTGGCGCAACGCCGTCAGCGTGGTGGGCCTGTTCCTCCAGGTCGCCGTGATCGTGTGGGCCGCCGTGCGCTTCGGACCGTGGACTTGGCCGGTCGCCATCGTGCTGATGGGCCGCGCCCATGCGCAGTTCGCCTCCTTGATGCACGAGGCCGCGCACCGGCTGCTGTTCTCGGATCGGCGGGCGAACGACCTCGTCGGCCGCTGGCTGCTCGGGTACCCGGCGTTCACCTCGACCGACGCCTATCGCCGCGTGCACATGGCCCACCACCGAGAGGAGTTCGGCCCCGACGAGCCCGACATCCCGCTCTACATCGGCTACCCGATCAGCCCGGCATCGTTCCGCCGCAAGCTCGTGCGCGACGCGACCGGCCAGACAGCGCTCAAGCTGTTCCGCGCCCAGTTCAGGGGACTCCGCTCCCCCGAGCCGAGAGTGCGCCACACGCTGTGGAAGATCCTCGCGGTCCAGGCCGTGCTCATCGGCGCTGCTCTGCTCTCCGGCCACTGGTGGCTCTACCCGCTCCTCTGGTTGCTCCCGTACGTGACCGTGTGGCGCGTCATCAACCGGCTCCGGTCGATCGCCGAGCACGGCGGCATGCAGCGGTCGAAGGACCGGCGCGAGACCACCCATTCCGTCCGTCAGCACCCGATCGCCAGGTTCCTCCTCGTGCCGTACAACATCGGGTGGCACCTCGCACACCACGTCGACAGCGGGGTCCCGTTCCGCAACCTGCCTCGTTTCCACGAAGCACTGCGCGACGCCGGCTATGTCACCGACCAGCTCGAGTTCCCGAGCTATCCGGCGATCTGGCGGGCGCTCCGAGCCGGTTGACCCAGGTTTTTCTCGGGGCGGACATTACCACTACGCACATAGTGCTAATAGACTTTCCGCCGTGACCGCGCCGTTGTTCCAGATCGAGGGTCTCCGCGCCAGGCCCGCGGAATCCACCGTCGAGATCCTGCAGGGCGTCGATCTCGTCGTGCAGCCGGGCGAGGTCCACGCGCTCATGGGGCCGAACGGCTCCGGCAAGTCGACGCTCGCCAACACCCTGCTCGCGAACCCGGAGTACGAGGTCACGGGGGGTCGCATCCTCTTCAAGGGTGACGACATCACCGACTGGCCGACCGACGTCCGGGCCAAGGCCGGGCTGTTCCTGGCCTTCCAGTACCCGCAGGAGATCCCGGGCGTCTCGGTGATCCAGTTCCTCCGCCAGGCCGCCTCCGCCCGCAAGGGCATCGATCTGTCGGTGCTCGAGCTGCGACTCGCCTCGATGGAGTGGATGAAGCGGCTCGGGATGGACTCGAGCTTCGTCGACCGCTACCTCAACGAGGGCTTCTCCGGTGGTGAGAAGAAGCGCAACGAGATCCTGCAGATGGCGATCCTCGAACCCGAGCTCGCGATCCTCGACGAGACCGACTCCGGCCTGGACATCGACGCGTTGCGCACCGTGGCGCGCGGCATCCGCGAGATCCGCTCCGCTCGCACCGAGCTCGGCATCGTCCTGATCACGCACTACCAGCGCCTGCTCGACGAGCTCGCACCCGACCACATCCACATCCTCGTCGACGGCCGAATCGTCGCCTCCGGTGGCATGGAGCTCGCCGAGCGGCTCGAGCGCGACGGCTACGAGTCGTTCAGGGTGACGGCATGACGATCGACCGTGATCTGCGCGCCTCGGCCACCGAGCCGCGAGCGGCGAGTGGCGGTCTCGACGTCCAGCGCATCCGGCGCGACTTCCCGATCCTCGCCCGCCAGATCCACGGGCGCCCGATCGTCTACCTCGACTCGGCGAACACCTCGCAGAAGCCCCGTCAGGTGATGGACGCGATGACGCGGTTCATGGAGACGACGTACGCGCCGATCAACCGCAGCGCCTACCAGCTCGCAGTCGAGTCGACCGACGCCTACGAGGGCGCCAGGGAGAAGGCACGGCGGTTCATCAACGCGCCGCAGCCGCACGAGCTGGTGTTCACGAAGAACGCGACCGAGGCGCTCAACCTCGTCGCTCACTCGTGGGGCCGAACGAACCTGCGAACCGGTGACGTCGTCGTGCTCACCCACATGGAGCACCACGCGAACATCGTGCCCTGGCACCAGCTCGCCGCCGAGCGCGGCATCGAGCTGCGCTGGGTGCCCCTCACCGCGGACGGCCAGTTGGACCTGACCGATCTCGACACGCTGCTCGACGGCGCGAAGGCGTTCAGCTTCACGGCGATGTCGAACGTGCTCGGAACGATCACGCCCGTTCGCCGGCTGACCGACGCCGCTCACGCCGCCGGTGCGGTCGCGATCGTCGATGCCTGCCAGTACGTCCCGCACAACGTCACCGACGTCCAGGCGATGGGCGCCGACTTCATCGCGTTCAGCAGCCACAAGCTCTGCGGCCCGTCGGGCATCGGCGTGCTGTGGGGCAAGGAGACGCTGCTCGACGCGATGCCACCGTTCCTCGGCGGCGGCAACATGATCGCCGACGTTCGCCTCGACGGGTTCACGCCGGCCGAGCTGCCGGCCAAGTTCGAAGCGGGCACACCGCCGATCACCGAGGCCGTCGGCCTGGGCGCGGCGATCGACTACCTCGACGAGCTCGGCATGGCGAACGTGCGCCGGCACGAGATGGAGATGGCCGCCTACGCCATCGGCTCGTTGAAGGACCGCTACGGCGATGACATCTGCATCCACGGCCCCGAGAACATCGAAGTCCGAGGCGCCACCTTGAGCTTCGCCTTCCGCGGCATCCACCCGCACGACCTCAGCCAGGTGCTCGACCAGGCGAACGTGTACATCCGCGCCGGCCACCACTGCGCGAAGCCGCTCATGCGGCTGTTGGGCGCGAACGCCACGGCTCGGGCAAGCTTCTACCTCTACAACGACACGTCAGATGCCGACGCGCTCACCGAGGCGCTCGACTCGGCGTCGGACATCTTCAGTCTCTGAGGGGGACACGTGCCCGGTTTGGAAGACCTCTACCGCGAGATCATCCTCGACCACTACCGCACGCCGCGGAACCGCGGTGAGCTGCCGACACCTCCTGCGGTGCGCAGCGAGGGGCACAACCCGCTGTGCGGCGACGAGATCCAGGTGTACGTGGTGGTCAAGGACGGTGTCGTCGACGACATCAAGATCGCCGGCCAGGGCTGCTCGATCAGCCAGAGCTCGGCGTCGATGATGAGCCAGGCCGTGAAGGGCAAGCCGGTCGAGGACGCCCGCCGGATGGTGAAGGCGTTCAAGGCGATGATGTCGATCCACGAGCAGGAAGTCGGCGGCGACGGGTCCGAGGCGGCCGCCGAGCCGGACGACTACGCCGACGTGAACCTCGGCGACCTCGAGGCGCTGCGTGGGGTCGTGAAGTTCCCCGTGCGGATCAAGTGCGCCACGCTGGCCTGGAACACGTTCACGCAAGGCCTCGACCAGGCCCGGGCCGAACGGCTCGACGAAGCCGGCTGACCCGGCCGACCCCGGCCCCGCCCCGAGCGCGGCTCGAGCCCGGCTCGATCAGCGTCTGTGCGCGGGGTCAAACGGATTCGCTGACGACAATCGGGGTTCTGACCCGGAGCCGAGTGTGCTGGTGCGAAGCCGTCATCGGAGCGACGAGACCCAGCCACACCGTTTCTCTGTTCATCCGCGTCTCCAGCCCCGGTCTGTGATCGGGCGAGGTCGTTGGATGTCCGGACGGGAGCGGAGAAAGGGTGGGGAGTCGTCGGCGAGCAGAGAACCCGGGGAGAGCGGGACTGGGCCGGGCGCCGGGCCGGCAGCCGCCTTGTGGCGACGGACGCCCGCAGAACTGGTGCGGTGGCACCTGTCAGGAGATGGACGGCTGCGGCCCGGTGACCAGGGCAAACGTGCCGCCGTCATCCCGCGGGGATTCTCATCGCACGGCGCGGCGCAGCAGCACGGGATCTCTTGTGGCACCGGGGTGTCGGCGGGCTCACGGGCGGTTGTGCTGCTTGCGGATCCGGCGGTGGAACGACTTCATCTCGGCGTTCCACTTCGCTTGTGCAGAGCGGTCGACGCGCCGCTCGGCGGCGGCGATCTCGCGACGGAGCTTGCGCCAGCTCTGCAGCCGTCCCGCATCGAGCTCACCCGCCGCGATCGACGCGAGCACCGCGCACCCGGGTTCGGAGACGTGGACGCAGTCGGAGAACTTGCAGCGCGTGGCGAGCTCCTCGAGATCGGCGAAGACCGCCGACACGCCCTCGCCAGCGCCCAGCAGGCCGAGGCTCCGCACACCGGGGGTGTCGAGCAGGACACCACCGCTCGGGACCGGGACGAGGTGACGCGACGTCGTCGTGTGCCGACCACGGGAGTCGGACTCGCGGACGCCGCCGGTCTCCAGCACCTCGTCGCCGAGCAGCGCGTTCGCGAGCGTCGACTTCCCGGCACCCGATGCGCCGAGCAGCATCGCGGTCCGGTTCGGACGGAGCAGCTCCACGATCTCGGGGACACCGAGACCGGCCAACGCCGCAGTGACCACGATGTCGACGCCGACCAGCCGCCGCCGCAGGTCGGCGACGGCCGCGACGACGTCGGCGTGACGGTCCGCCTTCGTCAGCACGACGACCGGCTGAGCACCGGCGTCCCACGCGAGTGCGAGCTCGCGGTCGATGCGGTTCGCGCTGAGCGGGCGGTCCAGGGGCGTGACCGAGCACACGAGGTCGACGTTGGCGGCGAGCACCTGGCCGGACTCGACGGCTCGACCCTCGGAGCGGGGATCGGTGCGACGGACCTCCGACCAACGGGGTGCGACCATCTCGACGCGCCATGGCACGTCCACGCGCTCGGTCGGCGCGAGGCCGACCCAATCGCCGACAGCGGGCAACAGATCGGCGAGGGCGACGGCGTCACCCTCGGCGGTGGCCACGAGGGCACGGTCGCGATCGACGCGGACCACTCGTGCTGGATGGGGTTCGCCGGCCATCAGGGCGGCGACGCGATCGCTCCAGCCGAACGGCTCGAGCGCGGAAGTTGCAGACAACGAAGGCTCCTGTGAGGAGGAGCACGCCGGGCCGGATCAGGCCAGCGAGCGTGCAGGGGACGGAGGGACGCGAACGATGGACGCATCCACGACAGTGGGTTCCATGACGGCCTCCTCTCCTCCTCGGGTCCGGACCTGCCAGACGCTGCGACCATGGTAGATCCGCCCGACCCGACGAATCACGCGAATTGTTCAGCCGCGCGTGCTCACCCCAACTGCTCACCCCAACTGCGCACGCAGCCGATCAGCAGCGCTTCAGGTCGACGACGAGGCCCTCACTCGCCTCGACGAGTCGGTGGGGCTCGATGCCGAACACGTCCTGCCACGTGCCTGCCGCAGCCCACACCTCCGACCACTGCAGCAGATCGGGATCGATGAACACCCGCAGGTGCGTGGCGTGCCCGAAGGGCGGGACGCCACCGATCGGGAACCCCGTCGCCGTGCGCACCACGTCGGCATCGACCCGCGCGCTCTTCAAGCCGCCGGCAGCCGCCGCGAGCTTTCGCTCGTCGAGCTGGTTCGCGCCGCTCACGTACGCGAGCACCACCTCGCCATCGACGGCGAAGATCAGGCTCTTCACGATCTGGCCGACGTCGACGCCGATCGCGGCAGCCGCATCGGCTGCGGTCTTCGTGCCCTCGGGGAACTGGCGCGGCACGATCGTCAGGCCGCGCTCGGCAGCGGCGGCGATCACTCGTTGGACGTTCGGATGGAGCGCTGTCACGACGCGGGAACGGTAGTGGGCGAGTCGGCCGACCAGCCCGTCCCATCGGCAGCGGCTGCGATGGTGCCGCTGCGGGCCAAGGCTGCGGCACCGATGATCGAGCACGCTGCAGCGACGAGGTACGACGTGCGGTAGCCACCGGCGTGGTCGTGCAACCAGCCGAGCAGGTAGGGCCCGAACGCGGTGCCGACGAACGCGAAGAACTGCGAGCGGCTGAAGATCCGGGGGTAGTCCAACACCCCGAACGCCTCGCCGATGAGCAACGGGTGCAGCATCAGGATGTTCCCGATGGTCGCCCCGAACAGGACGATTGCACCGAACAACAGCAGCGTCGACTCGAACACCGAGATCAGCGCGAGTGCGATCGCCTGGAGCACCGCCATCACCAGCGCAAGACGGACCATCGACGTACGGGCGGCGATCTGCCCGCCGGCGAGCCGGGCGACGACGCTCGTGCCGGCGAGTGCAGAGGTGGCAATGGTCGCCGTGCCCTCGCCGGTGCGCTCCTCGACGAGCTTGACGAGCTGCTGGATCGCGCCGACCTGCGAGCCGAGCACGAACACGTAGGCCACGGTCACGGCGTAGAAGAAACGAGTGCGGACCGCCGATGCGAACGGCACTCCCGCGGGCGGGCGCGGCGTCGTGTGCGGCGCGGCGCGCACGCCGTCCGGCAACCAGCCGAGCCGAGCAGGATCGGGGTGCATCAGCAGCAGCGTGACGGGCACGATGCCGACGAGCCACACGACTGCCAGCCATGGCGTCGTGGCCGAGAGGCCGTAACGGTCGAGCGCCCACTTGACGAACGGCGTGAGGGCGATGCCACCCATCGAGAGCCCCGTGCTGGCGACCGACAGTGCCGTCGACCGCTTCGCGTGGAACCAGCGGGTGACGACCGTCGTCGCCGGCACGAGCCCGCAGGCGGTGTGCCCGACCGAGAAGACGGCATAGACCAGGTACACCTGCCAGATCTCCTGCACCTGGCCGAGCATCGCCAGCGCACCGGCACCGAGCAGTGCGCCGACGACGACGATCACCCGCACGTCCCGCTTCGCCATCTGCCGCGCGACCACGAGACCGGAGAGACCACCGACGAGGAAGAAGACTGCGACGGCAGCGGAGATCGAGCTCACGCTCCAACCCCGCTCCTTCGACAGCGAGTTGAGGTAGACGGCGAGTCCGTAGAACGCGAGCCCCGACGTCGTCATCAACGAGACGAAGCTGGCGATGACGACGGACCATCCGGGGAACCGGTCGGTCGTCTCAGCCACGCGCACCTCCGGATTCGCTCGCTGGCGTGCTTCCCTGGGCGAAGGAGCGTAGTGGGGCCGGTGCGCGTGCTCCGATCCGAGATCCCGGTATCGTGCATCACCAATCGAAGGGGAGTATCCCGGGGCGCAACGCCCGCAGCGTCATCGTCAAGACGGCCGCAAGGCCCGGTGCGCTGGTCACGATCGAGCGATCGTGGTGGGAGAGACCTTCGGCAGCTGCAACTGGGTGCGCGCCGGAGGAGACGGACTGAGATGTTCAAGAACACGATGAAGACCACGGTGCTGCTCGCCGGGTTGGGCGGCCTCATCGTCGCCGTCGCCGGCTTGCTCGGGGGCGGCAGCACCGGTGCGTTGATGATCGGACTCGCGCTCGCGCTCGTCATGGTCGGCGGCTCGTACTGGTTCAGCGACAAGCTGGCCCTGAAGTCCGCCGGCGCCGTGGTGATCGAAGAGCACCAGTCGCCGGAGTTCTACGCGATGATCCGCTCGCTCGCAGAGCGGGCGAACTTGCCGATGCCGCGCGTCGCGGTGTCGCCCAGCGAGCAGCCGAACGCGTTCGCCACGGGGCGCGGCCCGCGCCACGCGGTCGTCTGCGCGACACAGGGGCTGCTGCGGACGATGCCGCGTGACGAGCTCGAAGGCGTGATGGCCCACGAGCTGATGCACGTGCGCCACCGCGACATCCTGATCGGCTCCGTTGCCGCTGCGATCGCCACGGCGATCAGCGCGATCGCCCAGATGGCGATGTTCGCGACGATGTTCTCCGGCGGCGACGACGAAGATCGACCGAACCCGATCGCCGTGCTGCTCGTCAGCCTGATCGCGCCGATCGCGGCGTCACTGATCCAGATGGCCGTGTCACGTTCGCGTGAGTTCGAGGCCGACCGTGGCGCAGCTGCACTGCTCGGCACGGGGGAACCGCTGGCCAGAGCGCTGGAACGGATCGAGATCTACGCAGCTCGCATCCCGATGCAGGTCGCACCCGCGCAGGCGCAGGCCTACATCCACAACCCGCTGAACGAGCTCCATCGGCGCCAGGGTGGCGGCGTCAACGTGGCCCGCTTGTTCTCCACGCACCCCTCCACCGACGAACGGATCCGCCGCCTGCGGGCGATCTGATCATCCCGCTCTCGAGCGTGTGCGCGCCGGTTGCGCGATTCGCAATGCGGCAGGCGGACGTGAGGTGCAGCTGGCTCAGGTGAACGCGGCGTAGCCGTCGCGCTCGAGCTCGTCGGCAAGCTCGGGGCCGCCGCTCGCCACGATCCGACCCTTGACGAGGATGTGCACGCGGTCGGGACGCAGCTCGGTGAGCAAGCGCGTGTAGTGCGTGATCGCGAGCACGCCGAGGCCGTCCTTCGTGGCGTCCTCCACGCGCCGGGCGCAGTCGCGCAGCGCGTCGATGTCGAGACCCGAGTCGAGCTCGTCCAGGATCGCGATGCGCGGTTCGAGCACGGCGAGCTGGAGCGTCTCGTTGCGCTTCTTCTCGCCACCGGACAGATCGACGTTCAGCGGGCGGTGCAGGAACCGCTCGTCGAAGCCGATGCGCGCCGCCTCGGCGAGCAGCGTGTCCGCGAGGTGCTCCGTCGACCTGCCACGGGCGCTGAGCGCCTCGGACATCACGTCGTCGAGCGCGACGCCGGGCACTTCGGTCGGGTACTGCATCACCAGGTACAGCCCGGCGACGGCTCGCTCCCACGCCGGCATCGCCAACACGTCGACGTCGTCGAGCGTCACCGATCCGCCGAGCACCTCGTAACCCGGCTTGCCCATGATGACCCCGGACAGGGTCGACTTGCCGGCGCCGTTCGGCCCCATCACGGCGTGCACCTCGCCGGAGGACACCGCGAGGTCGATCCCGTTCAGGATCTGCTTGCCCGCAACGCCGGCGCTCAGCGACGAGATCGTCAACGTGCTCATGACACCACCACTTCGATCATGCCGTCGACGACGCGTGCGTCGAACGCCGGTACCGGCTGCGTCGCCGGCAACGTCGCCGGCTCACCGGTCTCCAGGCTGAAGACGGAGCCGTGCTTCCAGCACTCGATCTCCTTCGAGTCGCAGAGCACCTCACCCTCGGAGAGCGACACATCGGCATGACTGCAGGTGTCGCCGATCGCATAGACGTCGTCGCCGCAGCGGACGACCGCGATCTTGTAGCCGTCGTGCTCGACGCGCCGGGCGGTGCCCGGCCCGAGCTCGTCGAGCGGGCAGACCGTGACGGTGATGCTCACGCCGTCGTCCCTTCGTTCCGTCCGTTCGCACCCACCGGTTGCAGGTTGTCGAGCTTGGCCGAGACGCGGGCACGGATCTCGCCGGCGAGCGTGGTCAGCGGCAGCAGCTCGATGACCTCGTCGAAGAAGCCGAGCACGATCAGGCGCTCCGCGATCTCGGGCGGCACGCCGCGGCTCTCGAGGTAGAAGCGCTGCTCGGCGTCGACCGGGCCGACCGTGCTGGCATGACTGCACTTGACATCGTTCGTCTCGATCTCGAGGTTCGGCACGCTCTCCGCCCACGCTCCCTCGGCGAGCGTGAGGTTGCGGTTCGTCTGGAACGCAGCCGTCCCCCGCGCCTCCTTGCCGATCTTGATCAGCCCCGTGTAGACGCTGCGGGCGGTGTCCTTGACCGCACCCTTGAACAGCAGATCGGAGTCCGTCTTCGGGGCGATGTGCTCCTGCGTCGTGCGGAAGTCGTGCATCTGCGTGCCGTCGGCGAAGTAGAGCGCGATCTGGCGGGTGCTCGCACCCGGGCCGATGGAGCGTGCGTGGGTGCGCACGCGGGCGTAGTCGCCTCCGAGCGAGACCGCCGAGATGAGCGTGGTGGAGTCGCGGTCGCTCGTCGCCCGCTGGCGGGCGATCAACCACGAGCTCGTGCCGAGCTCGTTGACCGCGAGGTACTTGACCCGCGCAGCCGGCCCGACCCGGAGCTCGAGCGTCGGTACCACGAGCGTCGTGATCTCGTCGGGCGAGCGGAACCGTTCGATCACGGTGACGTCGCTGTCGGAACCGGCTTCGATCACGAGGCGGGACAGGACTGCAGCGCCGTCGCGCGAGATGTCGTGGTCGATGACGATGGTCTCGGCGATGGTGGCGCCGGGCGGGACTCGGAGCAGCGTCCGCGACCCGAACGCCTCGACGAGCTCGTCGAACACATCCGGGTCGTCGACGTCGTCGAGCTCGCCGTCGGTGATCACCTCGACGGGCGCGGTCAGGGTGACGTCCGCGTGATCGGCCTCCGGGGCGAACCGGGAGAGGTCGAGCTCACCGATGCGGCTGTAGCGCCAGATCTCCTCCTCGGCGCTCGGCATCGGCGACGCCGCTGCACGAGCCACCGCAGCGGCTCGATGGGTCCGACGCCACTCCGGGCCTTCGAAGGCGCTGGTGGCATCGACGGTGAAGCGGGACACGGGCGTGGCAATCCTTCGGAGTTCGGCGCGCTCGACGGGCGGTCGCCACGGCGCGGGGCGCCGACGGCGATCGAAATTCTACCATCGACGTAGTGCTAATTCCCGAGCTGATCGTCGGACGTCGGAGCAGCTCACGTCGCCGGGTGATAGCCGTTGACGTCGACGACGAGATGGGTCGCGGCGAGCGTGAAGAAGCAGATCGTACCGGTCTTGCCGATCTTGGCGATGACCGCGTTCGGGATCGTCGAGCCGGCGAGGTAGTTCAGGTTGGCAGCGTTCGGCACGCCCCCGGCGCACGGGAACACGGTGACGAACCCAGGCGCCTGCGCCTCGGTCACCGCCACGTTGAGCACCACCGCCTCGGCATCGGTCGGGATGCCGGCCCGGCCGGTGACCTGCAGCTCGGTGACGAAACCGGCTGGTCGCACACCGATCCCTGCTGACACACCATCGAACGTCGAGAACCCCTCACGGGAGTCCAGCAACCGCACAGGAGACAGCGAGACGAACGACGAGCCCGCCGGGTAGTACCCGTTGACATCGACCACGAGATGCGTCGCTTCCATCACGAACAGGCACACGACGCCGCCGGCGCCGATCTTGGCGACGACGGCGTTCGGGATCGTCGAGTCGGCGAGGTAGTTGAGGTTGGCAGCGTTCGGCACGCCGCCATCGCACGGGAACACGGTCACGAACCCAGGCGCCTGCGCCTCGGTCACCGCCACGTTGAGCACCACCGCCTCGGCATCGGCCGGGATGCCGGCCCGCCCGGTGACCTGCAGCTCGGTGACCGAACCGGTTGGTCGCACACCGATCCCTGCTGACACACCGTCGAACGTCGAGAACCCCTCACGGGAGTCCAGCAACCGCACAGGGGACAGCGAGACGAACGACGAGCCCGCCGGGTGGAAGCCGTTGACGTCGACCACGAGATGCGTCGCGTTCGTCGTGTACAGACAGGTGGTCCCACCCGGGCCGACCTTGGCGATGACCGCGTTCGGGATCGTCGACCCGGTGAGGTAGTTCAAGTTCGCGGCGTTCGGGACGCCCTCCTCGCAGGGGTACACGGTGACGAAACCGGGGCCCTGCGCCTCGGTGACCGTCACGTTGAGGACGACCGCGCCGGCGTTGGTCGGCACGCCGCCGCGCCCGGTCACCTGGAGCTCCGTCACGGACCCGGCGGCTCGCATGCCGATCCCGGAGAACCGGCGATCGATCGTGTTCATGCCCGCACGGGTGTCGAGCAACCGCGCCGGCACCACGGGCACGTACTCGGCGTCGAGATCGACGACGTCGAAGACCCTGATCGCGAACCGGTCGAGCGAGCCGGGCGCGTAGCCGTCGTAGCCGTCCGTGACGAACAGCTGGTCGTTCACGACGGCGACGGAGCGCGCGTCGAGCACGCCCAGTGGGTCCAGCGCGAACGCGTAGTTCGGTCGGACCGTTCGGGACACCGCATCGACGCGGTACAACACGTCCTTGCTGACCACCCACACGTCCCCGCCATGGATCGAATCGCTGATGCCGAGGATGGGTCTGTCGATGCTCGGGATCGTGAACGGTCCGCTGATCGTGTTCGTGGCGTAGTCGTACTCGTAGAAGTCGAAGCCCAGTGCCATCCAGATGGTCGTGCCGACCACACCGACACCGCTGAAGTCGTTCAGCGGTGCCGAGAACGGTTGGAACGATTCGACCTGGAAGACGCCGTACGCGTCCCTGACGAGCCGGAACGCGGCTGCACGGATGTTCGGGAAGCAGCACCTGCCGGAGAAGGCGTACAGCGTGTCGTTCGCCGCGTCGTACGCCATCGCTTCGAAGTCGGACGCGGTGTCCAACCCCGCGAGGTCGCTCCCGCCCAGGCGCGGTGCGGCTGCGAGCACGGCCGTGGGAATGGTCCGCTTGAGCTCGCCGGTGTCCTTGTCGACCTCGTAGAGGCGGTGGGCGTTGTCGTCCGCCAGCCAGATCGAGTTGTCGCGCGGCACGTAGGCCAGGCCCTCCGAGTCCGCCGGCCTCGTGGTCGACCCGACGAACGGGTTCGTGACGATCGACCGAGCGAGGAGCAGCCCAGGGTTGTCGACCACCTCGGTGACAGCGGATGCAGGAACCGGGGCCGTGACGGCTCCGCTGACGGCCACGCTCACGGCGACGGCCACACCGGCGATCGCACTCCGGGCGACGCGGCCCCGGGCGATCCGCGTCTGCCAGCCGCGTTGCACGCCCATCTCCGGCCTCCCGTGCCCGCCGACGGTCCGTCGGTACGTCCCGCGATCCCCAACCGCGAATCACGATAGTGCAGCCTCGCTGGACGGGTGGTTCAGGCGCGGCGCTTGCGGCCGAAGAGCCCCTTCAACCGTCCGAAGCGACCACGCTGCTGCTGGGCCCTGACGTCGGCCAGCACGCTCGCACCGACGGAGTTGATGATCTCCTCGGCCTGGTCGAGCACGGCGGCCGCTGATCCGTCGTCGATGCCGGGTGGCTCGGGCGGGGTGGGCGGGGTGATCAGGCCGCCGTGGACCCAGGCGACATCGGCCATCCGCGGCTCGTACCCGTGGCAATCCGTCGGGCACCTCCACGGCGCATCGGGTGCGAGGTCGAGGTTGCACTTCCGCACCGTCTCGCCGTTCGAGTACGTACGGCTCTCGAAGTTCTTGCACTCCTGGCGCATCGGCACGCTTCCATTCTGGCGAAGATCGGTGTGGTTCGCACACCATGGACCGGTGGCTACGATTCCGCTGCGATCGGGACGGCCGGTCGGGTAGGGACACCGGGGACGCATGACGAAGCAGCAGTCAGATCCAGCCCTCGAGATGCTCGGCTCGATCGACATCTTCCGTGGCCTCGACGAGTCGCACCTCGCGATGATCCGCCAGGCAGCACGCGACCACAGCTACCGCGCCGGCGACACGATCGTCGAGAAGGGCGCGGCGGACAAGCGGCTCTACATCATCCTGTCCGGGAGCGCCGACGTCGTCTCGGACGGCACGACAGTGGCCACCCTCGGTCCGGGGCGTTACCTCGGCGAGATCGCGGTGTTCGACGGCGGCGATCGCACCGCCACGGTGCTGGCCACGACCGACGTGACCGCGATCTCGGTCAACTCGGTCAATCTCCGGGCGTTGTTGAAGGAGAACCCGCAGATGAGCCTGAAGCTCATCGAGGGCCTCTGCTCCCGGGTCCGGGCACTCGGCAACTCGCACACGCACTGACGCGCTGGGCGAACCGACCGCGGCTCAGCCGACCGAGCCCTCCATCTGCAGCTCGATCAGGCGGCTCCACTCGACCGCGTACTCCATCGGCAGCGTCCGCGTGACGGGCTCGATGAAGCCGTTGACGATCATGCCCATCGCCTGCTCCTGCGAGAGGCCGCGGCTCATGAGGTAGAAGAGCTGCTCGTCGGCGATCTTCGAGACGGTTGCCTCGTGGCCGATCTGCGCGTCGCGCTCGCCGACCTCCATGTAGGGCAGCGTCCTGCTCTCGGACTGCTCGTCGAGGATCAGCGCGTCACACTGGACGTGGCTCTTGCAGCCGTACGCACCCTCGTCGACGCGGACGAGGCCGCGGTACGTCGTGATGCCGCCGTCCTTCGAGATCGACTTGGAGACGATCTTGCTCGTGGTTTCGGGCGCTGCGTGGATCATCTTCGCGCCCGCGTCCTGATGCTGACCGGGGCCTGCATACGCGACGCTCAGCACTTCGCCCGTCGCCTTCGGCCCGACGAGGTAGACGCTCGGGTACTTCATCGTGAGCTTCGAGCCGATGTTGCCGTCGATCCACTCCATGTGACCCTCGGCCTCGACACGGGCCCGCTTGGTCACGAGGTTGTAGACGTTCGGCGACCAGTTCTGGATCGTCGTGTACGTGACACGGGCGCTCGGCTTGACGATGATCTCGACGACGGCCGAGTGCAGCGAATCGCTCGTGTACACCGGAGCGGAGCAGCCCTCGATGTAGTGCACCTTGGAACCCTCGTCGGCGATGATCAGCGTGCGCTCGAACTGGCCCGCGTTCTCGGAGTTGATCCGGAAGTACGCCTGCAGCGGCATCTCGCACTCGACGCCCGGGGGGACGTAGATGAACGAGCCGCCCGACCAGACGGACGTGTTCAGCGCCGCGAACTTGTTGTCACCGGGCGGGATCACCTTGCCGAAGTACTGCTTGACGAGGTCCGGGTACTCGCGCAGCGCAGTGTCCATGTCGCAGAACAGGATCCCCTGCGCGGCGAGGTCCTCGCGGTTGCGGTGGTACACGACTTCCGACTCGTACTGTGCGGTGACGCCGGCGAGGTACTTGCGCTCGGCTTCGGGGATGCCGAGCTTCTCGTACGTGGCCTTCATCTGCTCGGGGAGCTCGTCCCACTCGTCGACGACGCCGGCGCTGGTGGGCTTGATGTAGTAGTAGATGTCCTGGAAGTCGATGTCGGGCATGTTCTTCGCGAACCACGGTGCCATCGGCTTGCGCTCGAACATCCGGAGGCTGCGCAGGCGGGCCTGCCGCATCCACTCGGGCTCGCCCTTCCACCAGCTCATCTGGTCGACGACGTTGGCGCTGATGCCCTTCTCCGGGCGGAAGACGTAGTCCTCGTCATCTGACCAGCCGAGCTGGTACCGGGAAAGATCCAGGTCGAAGCTCGTCATCGCACACTCCCTCGCGCAGCCCGAATTAGCACTACGGCCATAGTAACAATCCGCGGCGCCGATCGCACTCGGCCCGTCGCGGGCAGGGTCTCCGATCGCCGGCGATCGAGAACCCTGCCTGGGTGCCGAGTCCCGCGCGTCGGTGATGCCGGACGGACCGGCGACCGTCGTCGCCGGGTGCGTCAGCCGGGCTGGGGCCAGCTGCCGGGCTCGCCGTCCATGCCCGCGTTCTTGCGCGCCTTCGAGATCAGGTCGGCGACGATCGGTCCGAGCTTCGTCGGGTCCTCCACGGGCGCGACCCGGGGGCCACGGTGCCAGCCCTCCGCGATCGCCAGGACGTTGCCGGACGCCTCGAACACGTGTCCGGTGACCCCCTTCGATTCCGGCGACGCGAGCCACGTCACGATCGGCGCGATCCAGCGCGGTGAGCGCATCTCGCGCTCCTCGTCGGTCTCGGGTGCCGGCCCGAGCCCTTCGGTCATGCGCGTCAGCGCGACCGGGGCGACCGCGTTCACGGTGACGCCGTAGCGCGACAGCTCGAGCGCGGCGATGTTCGTGAACGCCGCGATGCCGGCCTTCGCCGCGCCGTAGTTCGTCTGCCCGGGGTTGCCGTAGATGCCCGACACGGACGTGGTGTTGATGATCCGCCCGTCGACCGCCTTGCCCGCCTTCGACTGCTCGCGCCAGTACGCCGCGGCCCACCGGCTCGGCGCGAAGGTGCCCTTGAGGTGCACCGCGATGACGGCGTCCCACTCCTCCTCGGTCATGTTGACGAGCACGCGGTCGCGCAGGATGCCGGCGTTGTTGACGACGACGTGGAGGTCGCCGAACGTCTCGATCGCGGTGTTGACGAGCCGCTGCGCGCCTTCCCAGTCGGCGACGCTGTCGGCGTTCGAGACCGCCTCGCCGCCCATGCCCTTGATCTCTGCGACGACCTGCTCGGCAGGGCTGAGGTCGACGCCGGAGCCGTCGACGTTGCCACCGATGTCGTTGACGACGACCCTCGCGCCGTGTGCCGCGAGGCTGAGGGCGTGCTCGCGCCCGATGCCGCGGCCCGCTCCGGTGACGATGGCAACTCGGCCGTCGCACAGACCCATGTCGTTCCTCCTTGGTCGCCGCACGCGCGGCTGCGATCAGATCGCGATCTCGATCGGATCCTACGATTCACGTCCGCAGCGACGCCCATCCGCCGCCTGACCGTCCTCGGCTCGCGGCACCAGCCGTAGCCTGGCGCCGATGCTCGACACGGAAGTCCTCGTCGTCGGCGGCGGGCCGGCCGGCACCGCTGCCGCGATCGTGCTCGCCCGCGCGGGGCGCGACGTCACGCTCATCGACAAGGCGTCGTTCCCGCGTGACAAGTGCTGTGGGGACGGCTTGACGGCCGGTGCCCTCCGGATCCTCGAGGAGCTCGGCTTCCGGCCCACGATGACGCCCTCGTGGTACGAGGTCGATGCCACCTGGGTGCGGTCGCCGTCGGGACGCGAGGTGCGATTCCCGATGCCGAGCGGCTCGGGCGCGTATTCGGCCGTCGTACCCCGCTTCGAGCTCGACGACGCGCTGCTCGCGCTCGCACGCTCCACCGGCGTCAAGGTCGACGACGGCCACGCGTTCCGTCGCTTCCTGCCACCGGCGAGCGATGGCACCGACGACGGAGCGGTGGTCGCCGAGGTGGACGGCATCGGAGCGGTGCGTGCCCGCTACGTCGTCGCCGCCGACGGCATGTGGTCGCCGGTGCGCAAGGCACTTGGCCTGAAGGAGGCCGACTACCTCGGCGAGTGGCACGCCTTCCGCCAGTACGTCAGCAACGTGACCGGCCCGGCTGCCGAGCGACAGTACGTGTGGTTCGAGGACGACCTGCTGCCCGGCTACGCGTGGTCGTTCCCGCTCCCCGGCAACCGCGCCAACGTCGGCTTCGGCGTCCTGCGCGGGGGCGAGCGCCGCATCCAGGACATGAAGCGCACCTGGCCCGAGCTGCTCGCTCGGCCGCACGTCGCAGAGGCGCTCGGCCCGGGAGCGACACCGCAGGCGCGGCACCTCGCCTGGCCGATCCCCGCCCGCGTCGACCGTACGACGCTGAGCAGCGGGCGGGTGCTCTTCGCCGGTGATGCCGCCAGAGCGACCGATCCGATGACCGGTGAAGGGATCGCGCAGGCGTTGCTCACCGGTGTGCTCGCTGCCGAGGCGATCCTCGCCGGCGGCGCCACCCGACCCGCCGACGTGCGCCGGCGCTACGAGCGCGACGTCCGCCGGCACCTGGTGGCCGACCACCGCATGTCGGTCGCCCTCGGCTGGCTGCTCCGGCATCGTTGGGCAGCGCGCGGCTCCGTGTGGCTGGCAGGGCTGAACGGCTGGACGCGTCGGAACTTCGCCCGCTGGTTGTTCGAGGACGAGCCGCGGGCGATCGTGTTCACCCCTCGCCGATGGCATCGGGGCTTCCTCGCCCGTGCCGGCGCGTGGGCGGGCGGCTCCGCTCCCCACGGCCCAGCTGAGCACTGAGGCCAGTCGCTACGGTCAGTCGCTACGGTCGGACCATGCGCACTCGTCTCACCGAGCTCCTCGACATCGAACACCCGGTGATGCTGGCGGGCATGGGTGGTGTGTCGTACCACCAGCTCGTCGCCGCCGTCTCCGAGGCCGGCGGGATCGGCACGCTCGGGGCATCGACGATGTCGGTCGAGCAGCTCGGCGAGGAGATCGCGGCGGTGAAGGCGCTGACGAGCAAGCCGTTCGGCGTCGACCTCCTCACCGCGATGCCCGGCCAGGTCGAGTCGGGCATCCAGCAGGTGATCGATGGCGGAGCCCGGATCTACGTCGCCGGGCTCGGCATCCCACGTGAGGTCGTCGAGCTGCTCCACTCGAAGAACATCCTCGTCGGGTCGATGTGCGGCAAGGTCCGCCATGCGATCGGAGCCGTGGCGAGCGGCTGCGACTTCGTCGTCGCGCAAGGCACCGAGGCCGGCGGGCACACGGGGCAGATCGCCACGCTGCCGCTCGTGCCCCAGGTCGTCGACGCGGTGGGCGATCGGGTCCCGGTGGTCGCAGCCGGCGGCATCTTCGACGGCCGCGGGCTCGCCGCCGCACTCGCGCTCGGCGCGGACGGTGTCTGGGTCGGCACTCGCTTCATCGCGACCCACGAGGCGCGGGCCGTGAACGGCTACAAGGAGAAGCTCCTCGAGATCGGCGAGGACGGCACGACCGTCTCGCGGGCGTTCACGGGCAAGACCTGCCGGGTGGTCCGCAACGCCTGGACGAGCCACTTCGAAGACCATCCGGACGAGCTGAAGACGTTCCCCGAGCAGGCATTCGCGTCCGGTAGGGCGGGCGTGAACCACCTCGGGTTCCCGAGCGGCACCGAGGTGGACGTCGACCAGGAGTTCATGCCGGCGGGCCAGGGCGCGGGCGCGATCCACGACCTCGTGCACGCAGGCGATCTCGTGCTGTCGATGGTCCGCGGGGCCGAAGCGATGATCGACCGCATCGCCGCGGTCCGCGGCTGAGCCGAGCGACACCGAGCCGAGCCGCACCAAGCCGAGCCGCACCGAGGCCACCGGACCATGCCCGCCGACCCCGCCGAACACCCCCCGTTGGAGGGGGAGGTCGTGGGGCAGGTGACGGCGGTCGAGTTGCACCGGGTCCGGATCCCGCTCGTGTCACCGTTCCGGACGGCGCACGGCGTCCAGCACGATCGGGACGTCGTCCTGCTCGCAGTGCGCGATCGCGAGGGTCGCGCCGGCTGGGGCGAGTGCGTCGCGATGAACAGCCCGACGTACTCGGCCGAGTATGCGGACGGGGCTGCGCACGTGCTCGAGCACCACCTGGTGCCGTGCGTCCTCGACGGCGGCGACGCGCGCACGATCGCCGGGCACCCGATGGCGAAGGCGGCCTTGGAAGCGGCGCTGCTCGACCTCGGCCTGCAGCGGGTCGGTCGGCGGTTGGCGGACGAGCTCGGCGGTCACGGCGGGCCGGTCGCGGTCGGCGCGGTGGTCGGCATCGCCCCCTCCATCGAGGAGCTGCTCGCGCAGGTGAGCAGGCGGGTGGCTGAGGGCTACACCCGCATCAAGCTGAAGATCCGCCCGGGCTGGGACCGGGAGCCGCTCGCCGCGGTGCGCGCCGGACACCCGAGCCTGGCGCTCTGGGCCGATGCCAACGGCGACTACACCGAAGAGCACCTCGCCCATCTGTGCACGCTCGACGAGTTCGGCCTCGGGCTCGTCGAGCAACCGTTCGGCGACGACGAGCTGCTGCTCCACGCGGCGCTCGCGGAAGCGCTCACCACGCTGGTGTGCCTCGACGAGAGCGTCACGTCGGTCGGCTCGCTGCGCACTGCGATCGAGCTCGGCGCGTGCGGAGTCCTGAACGTCAAGCCCGGACGCGTCGGCGGTCTCCGGATCGCAGCGCAGCTCGTCGCGATCTGCCGCGAGCACGGCGTGGACGCGTGGTGCGGCGGCATGCTCGAGACGGGGGTCGGGCGGGCGGCGAACCTGGCGTTGGCGACCCTCCCGGGGATGACCCTGCCCGGCGACCTGTCGGCGTCCGCCCGGTACTTCGAGCGAGACCTGACGCCCCCGTTCGAGCTGGGCCCGGGAGGCACCCTCACCCCACCGCCGGGACCCGGCGTCGGCATCGCCCCCGATCCGGCCGCACTCGCCGCGTTCACCACGTCGGTACGTACGATCCATCCGTGACCCTGATCGAGACCGTTCGCGCCCACAGTGCCGAGGTGTGGAGCGCCGAGATCGTGCCCGCGCTCCACGACTACATCCGGATCCCCAACGTGTCCGCCGCGTTCGATCCCGACTGGGCGGAGCACGGGCACATGGCCGAAGCGGTCGAGCTGATCCGGGCGTGGTGCGCGGCCAGGGACGTCGTAGGGCTCAGCGTCGACGTGCGCGAGCTGCCCGGCCGGACGCCGCTGATCGTGGTCGACATCCCGGCCTTCGGCGCCGACGGCTCGGACGACGAGACCGTGATCCTCTACGGCCACCTCGACAAGCAGCCCGAGATGTCCGGCTGGCGGGACGATCTCGGGCCGTGGTCCCCCGTCGTCGAGGGTGACCGACTCTACGGGCGGGGTGGTGCCGACGACGGCTACGCCGCGTTCGCGTCGCTCACCGCGATCGAAGCCGTGCAGCGCGGCGGCGGCTCGCACCACCGGTGCATCGTCCTGATCGAGGCGAGCGAGGAGAGCGGCTCGCCCGACCTGCCGGCGCACCTCGAAGCGCTCGGCGACGCGATCGGCTCGCCGAGCCTGGTCGTCTGCCTCGACTCGGGGTGCCTCGACTACGAGCGCCTCTGGGTCACCACGTCGTTGCGCGGGCTCGTCGGCGGCACGCTGACGGTCGAGATCCTGACGGAGGGTGTGCACTCCGGTGAGGCGAGCGGTGTCGTGCCATCGAGCTTTCGCGTTGCGAGGCGGTTGCTCGACCGCGTCGAGGACGCCGCCACCGGCGAGATCCTCGTGCCCGAGCTGCACGCCGAGATCCCCGACGACCGGCTGCGCCAGACCCGGGCGACGGCCGCGGAGTTCGACGAGCCGATCTCGACGCACTTCCCGTTCGTCGACGGGGCGACGCCGATGGTCGCCGACCCGGTCGAGCAGATGCTCAACCGCACGTGGCGACCGACGCTCAGCATCGTCGGCGCCGAGGGCCTGCCGCCGGCAGGGAACGCCGGCAACGTGCTGCGGCCACGGACGTCGCTCAAGCTGAGCTTCCGCCTGCCGCCCACCTGCGATCCGGTACGCGCCGGTGCCGCGATCCGCGAGCGGCTCCTCGCCGACCCGCCGTACGGCGCGCGGGTCACCTTCGACGCGCCGGAGGCCGGCGCCGGGTGGAACGCCCCGACCATGGCACCCTGGCTCGAGCAGGCGCTCGAAGCTGGCTCGAGCGCGGTGTTCGGCCGGCCGGCCCGCACGTTCGGCGAGGGCGGTTCGATCCCGTTCATGGGGATGCTCGGCGCCCGCTTCCCCACGGCTCAGTTCGTCATCACCGGCGTCATGGGGCCCGGTACCAACGCCCACGGCCCGAACGAGTACCTGCACCTGCCGACGGGCGAGCGGGTCACAGCGGCGATCGCGATGGTGCTCGACGCCCACGCCCGACGCGAGGCCTGAGCCATCGGACCGCCCGACCGTCCTGGTCCGGCCGGCGAAGCGGGGATCTCGATGTTGACGATGCTGCGCACCAACCGCGACATCCGCTCGCTCTTCGTCGCGCAGGTCATCTCGTACTGCGGTGACTGGTTCGCCTACGTCGCGTTCGTCGGGCTCGTGCAGGACCTCACCGACTCCCCGCTCCTCGTCACGCTCGTGTACGTCGCGCAGTCGCTCCCCGCGTTCTTGATGTCGCCGATCGCGGGTCCGGCAGCGGACCGCTTCGACCGCAGGCGGATCATCCAGACCGTGTCCGCCTTCCAGGCGCTGGCCGCGCTCGGCCTGCTCCTGGTCGACACCAAGGGCACGCTCTGGCTCGGGTTCTTCTGCCTCTGCATGATCTCGGCGCTCGGCTCGTTCGTCGGCCCGTCGGCGCAGGCAGGGCTGCCGAACCTCGTGCGCAGTCCCGAGGAGCTCAAGCAGGCGAGCATCCTCTTCGGCTCGTTGTGGGGTGCGATGCTCGCCGTCGGCGCAGCCGCTGGTGGGCTCTTCTCGAGCCTGTTCGGCCGTGAGGCCTCGTTCGTCGCCAACGCGATCTCGTTCCTCGGCGCGGTGTTCTTCGTCTCGCTGATCCGGCGGGCGATGCAGGTGCACGAGACGAAGCACGCCGAACGCAGCCGGATGCGCCCGATCGCCGACATGCACGAGGCCTTCTCGTACGCGCGGCGCGACCACGTGCTGCTCGCGCTGCTCGCGTCGAAGGCATCGTTCGCGATGGCCGCCGGCATCGTCGGCCTCCTCGCCGTGCTCGCCACCGACGAACTGAGCGGCGCTGACGGTGCGACCGGTCTGCTGCTCGGCGCCCGTGGCCTCGGCGTCGCGCTCGGCCCACTGATCGCCGCTCGGCTCGTCGGCGCGTCGCTGTCGCGATTGCTGCTGCTGTGCGGCTGCTCCGCGCTCGCGTTCGGGGTCTGCTACCTCGGTCTGAGCGTTGCGCCTGCACTCGCGATCGCGGCGCCGCTCGTGCTGCTCGCCCATCTCGGTGGTGGCGCCCAGTGGACGCTGTCGACCTACGGCCTGCAGCGCCGGGCGCCCGACGAGATCCGTGGTCGCATCCTCGCCGGCGACTTCGGGATCGTCACGCTCATCATCACGGTGTCCAACCTCGCTGCCGGGGGGTTGGCGGGACTGGCCGGCGTCAGGATCGCGATCGCGACCTTCGCCGGGATCGGACTGGCGGCCGGCACGACGTACCTGCTCCTCACGCGGACGCTCCGCGAGCGGCTCGCCGCGGAAGCCGACGGGCCGGCCTTGGGTACTGTCGCCCCGTGACGGACGAGGAGATGGCCACGACGGTCGAGCGATTGCTCGTCGAGATGCGAACCGTGATCGTGGGCCAACAGCGCCCGCTGGAGCGGATGCTCGTCTGCCTGCTCGCGCGCGGGCACTGCCTGCTCGAGAGCGTCCCCGGCCTGGCCAAGACGCTGGCCGTCGAGACGTTGGCGAAGACGGTCGGCGGCACGTTCGCGCGCATCCAGTTCACTCCCGACCTCCTGCCGTCGGACATCACGGGTACCCGTGTGTACCGCGGCTCCTCCGAGCGCTTCGACGTCGAGCTCGGCCCGGTGTTCGTGAACTTCCTGCTCACCGACGAGATCAACCGGGCGCCGGCGAAGGTGCAGTCGGCGCTGCTCGAGGTGATGGCCGAGCAGCAGGTCTCGATCGGTGGGACTACGTATCCCGTACCGAAGCCATTCCTGGTGATGGCCACGCAGAACCCGATCGAGTCGGACGGCGTGTACCAGCTGCCCGATGCGCAACGTGACCGGTTCTTGATGAAGGTCACGCTCGGCTATCCGGACCACGCCGAAGAGATCGCGATCGTCGAGCGGATGGCCGTCTCGGCGCCCGAGCCGCGCCAGGTCATCGACCTCGCGGAGCTCGTCGAGCTGCAGCGCAAGTGCGACGCGGTGCTCGTCGACCGCTCCGTGCTGCGCTACGCGGTCGACCTCGTGCATGCGACGCGTGATCCCGTGGCTCACCAGCTCCCCGACCTCGCGCCGCTGCTCGCCATCGGCGCCAGCCCGCGGGCGACGATCGGGCTGATCCGAGCGGCGAAGGCGCTAGCGGCGATGCGCGGTCGCAGCTACGTCTCGCCGCAGGACGTCTTCGAGGTGGCGCCCGAGCTCCTCCGCCACCGCCTCGTCCTGACGTACGACGCGCTGGCCCGAGAGGTGAGCGTCGAGCACGTGCTGCATCGGCTCATGTCGACGGTCCCCGCCGCGTGGGTCCAACCGACACGGGTGGCATCCCTACCCCACCCGGGTCTCGCCCGCTGATGGCCCGGACGCCTCCCCCGAAGGCGTCGCCGCAGCCGCCGTGGCCCGGGCCACCGGACGCCCATCTGGCGGAGATGCTCCGCTCTCTCGAGCTGCGCGTCGATCGCAAGCTCGACGGGATCCTGCACGGCCAGCACCAAGGGCTGACGCCGGGTCACGGCAGCGAGCACGGCGAGAGCCGGCCGTACATCGTGGGCGACGACGTCCGGCGGATCGACTGGAACGTCACCGCGCGCACGCAGGAGCTGCACGTCCGCGACCTGATCGCCGACCGTGACCTCGAGGCATGGCTCGCCGTCGACCTGTCGCCCTCGATGGCGTTCGGCACCGCGCTCGCGGAGAAGCGCACGATCGCGCTCGGAGCGGCAGCGGGCGTGGGGTTCCTCACGGCGCGAGCGCAGAACCGGGTCGGCGCCGTGATCAGCACGGCCGGCGACCGGCGCCTCGCGCTCCCGCCGCGCGTCGGCCGCGACCACGTGCGGGCGCTGCTCAGCGTGATCGGTGGCGCGCCGATCACCGATGGCACCGGTCGCTCGGACCTCGGCTCGCTGCTGCACGACGTCGGCGGGCGGGCGAGACGGCGCGGGTTCATCTGCGTGATCAGCGACTTCCTCGGCGACCCGGAGACCTGGCGGCGTTCCCTCGGCACGCTCGTCGCCCGCCACGAGGTGCTCGCGATCGAGATCGTCGACCCGCGCGAGCTGGACTTGCCGCAGATCGGTTCGCTCGTGCTCCGCGACCCGTCGACCGGCGCGGTCCGCGAGGTGAGACTGACCGAAACGGTGCGACGCCGGTACGCGGAGGCGGCAGTGGTCCAGCGGGAAGCGATCCGCAGCGCCGTCATCGGCACGGGTGCCCACCACCTCCAGCTCCGCACCGACCACGATTGGTTGTCCGAGCTGATCGGCTTCGTCCACCGCCGCCGGCGCCAACCCGCCGCCCTGCGATCCGGCACCAGGCGATGAGCTGGGACTTCCTCCACCCCGGGCGGTTGTGGGCGCTGCTCCTCGTCGTCGCGCTGGGCGGCGTCTACGCGGCGAGCATCGTGCACCGACGGCGGCGGGCGGCGCGCTTCACGAACATCGAGCTGCTGGACTCCGTCGTCCCCCGGACCGCCGCCTGGCCACGTCACCTCGTCACCGGGGTGCTGCTGTTCGGCTTCGCGATCGGCGTGTTCGGTCTCGCCCAGCCGTACCGTCTCGAGCGACCGGCCGACGAGCGGTCGATCATCATGCTCGTGTTCGACGTCTCGCTGTCGATGGAGGCCGAGGACGTCCAACCGAACCGCTTCGAGGCAGCAAAGGCGCAAGCGCTCGACTTCGTGAAGGCGGTCAACCCGTCGATCGAGATCGGGTTCACGAGCTTCAGCGCGTCGGTCCGGCTCCGGGTCCCGCCGACGCTCGATCGTGACTCGGTCGAGCGGTCGATCGAGTCGCTGGAGCTCGAAGAGGGCACCGCGATCGGTGACGCCTTGATCTCGACGTCGCGAACGATCCAGGACGAACTGCGCCCGTCGTCGGCCGACGGCGCGGACGGTTCGCCGAACGGGACGGACCCGCCGCTCGCCGAGGGTGACGAGGCGCCACCGGCGGCGATCGTGCTGCTGTCCGACGGCGAGACCGTCGTCGGACAACCGACGGCCGCCGGAGCCGACGCCGCTGCCGAGGCCGGCATCCCGGTGTACGCGATCTCGTTCGGGACGCTCGCGGGCACGATCACGCTCCCCGACCCGACGACCGGCGAGCCCTCGGTCCAGCCGGTGCCGGTCAACGCCGAGGAGCTCGCGGCCGTCGCCGAGCGGACCGGCGGCACTGCCTACGCCGCGGAGTCCGAGGGCGCACTGCGCGACGCATACGCCGACATCGAGCAGCGGCTGGAGCCGACGCTGCGAGTGCCGGAGCCGCAGGTCGTCGAGTTGACTGTTCGCTACCTCGCGATGGCCTTGTTGCTGACGATGATCGCGATCGCGCTCAGCTGGTGGTGGCTCGGCGGGATCGCATGAATGCAGTGACGACGGCGACGAACTCGTCCGTGTGGGAGACGGGCGGCGCATGCCCGGCTCCCGCGATCACGGCCAGATCTGCGCCCGGGATGCGTTCGGCCATGTAGCCGGAGCCGTCGACGAAGGCCGTGTCGTGCTCGCCCACGACCACGAGCGTCGGCACCGTGATCGACGGCAGCCCGTCGATCACGCGGCTGTCGTGCTGCGGCAGGATGCCCCTGGCGGCGAGCACGAGACCCGTCGCGTCGCGGTGCTGGTCGGCGTCGAGCTCGTCGCTCGTGCCCATGCCGCCGAGGCCACGTTCGGTGTACCGCACGGCAAAGCCTTCGGCCATCTGGTTCCAGCGCTCACGGCCGGCCTCCTTGCGAAAACCGGGACCGGTGTCGACGAGCACGAGCGCGCTCGTGCGGTCCGGGTGATCGAGGGCGAACACCAGGGACAGGTAGCCACCGAGCGAGTGCCCGAGGAGCGTGGCCCGATCCGCACCGACGTGGTCGAGCAGCGCGACCATGTCGGCGACGGCGAGCGCGGCGGAGTACTCCGCCTGCTCGGGTGGGTAATCGGACCCTCCGTGGCCGCGCATGTCCCACGTGATCACCGTCGCCTCGGCGGCGAGACGCTCCGCCGCAGCAGCGAACATCCGCGACGACGCGGCGAAACCATGGGTCATGAGCACGACCGGCCCGGAGCCGATGACGTCGAAACGCAGGCGAACGCCGGCGCGGTCGAGATGCGCAGTGGTCACAGCGGTGCGTTCGATCAGCCGCCGACCAGCTCGCGGAGCGTTTCGATCGTCTTGACCGGATCGCCGGCGACCGGCGTCACGGAGAGGATCGTCACGCCGGCTTCCTTGTACGCGGCGATGCGCTCCCTCACGTAGCCCAACGAGCCGACCAGGTTCGTGTGCTCGAGCATCTCGGCGGGAACCACCTTGGCGGCCTCGTCCTTCTTGCCGTCGAGGTAGAGGTCCTGGATCTCGATCGCTTCCCTGACGTAGCCGTACTTCTGGGCGATCGAGTTGTAGAAGTTCTTGTCCCGTGCGCCCATGCCGCCGACGTACAGCGCGACGTTCGGCCGGGCGAAGTCGAGCACCTTCGTGCGACCCTCCCCCTCGAACTCGTCGCCGATCGCGACCATGCCGCCGGCGGAGATCTGCAGCTGGCCGAGCGACGGATCGCGCTTGGCCAGACCGGCCTTGAGCTCGTCACCCCAGACGTCGTGGAACTTCTCCGGGTCGAAGAAGATCGGCAACCAGCCGTCGGCGACCTCGGCGGTCGCCGTGACGCTGAGCCCCATGAGGCTCGCCCACCAGATCGGGATGTCCTGGCGAACGGGGTGGTTGATGAGCTTCAGCGGCTTGCCGAGGCCGGTGCCCTGACCGGCCGGCAGCGGCACCTGCACCGCCTTGCCCTGGTAGTTCAACGGCTCGCGGCGCCACGTCATCCGACAGATGTCGATGTACTCCTTGATCCGCCGCATCGGCTTCTCGTACGGCACCCCGTGGAAGCCCTCGATCACCTGCGGACCGGAGGCGCCGAGACCGAGGATGAAGCGCCCGTCGCTCACGTAGTCGCAACCGGCCGCGGTCATCGCCATCAACGCCGGCGTGCGTGAGTACACGTTGACGATGGCGGTGCCGATCTCGATCCGCTCGGTCTTCGCCGCGAGGTACCCGACCTGGCTGATCGCGTCGAAGCTGTACGCCTCGGGGATCCACACCACGTCGAGCCCCGCCTGCTCGAGCTCGACCACCTTCGCGACCGCTTCCTTGAAGCCGCCCGAATAGTTCAACATCATCGAGAGCTTCATGCCCCGGACCTCCTCGTCGATCGTGGCCCGACCCTACGGTTCGGGCGGCGCCTGCCCGAAACGGAGCGGCACCCGCGCTCGCGCCGGCGTCAGCCGTTGAGGTTGCCCGAGCGGAAGCCCTCGAGATCGAGCGTCACGTACCGGTAGCCCGCCGCCTTGACCGCGGCGATCACCGACTCGCGCTGCGCGAGCACGCCGGGGAGCTCGTCGAGACCGACCTCGATGCGGGCGGTGTCGTCGTAGTGCCTGACCCGCAGCTCACGCAGCCCGAGGCGGCGGAGCGCGCTCTCCGCCCGGTCGACCTGCGACAGCGTCCGGAACGTGACCGGTGTGCCATAGGGCAGCCTCGAAGCGAGACAAGCTGCGGCGGGCTTGTCCCAGGTGCGCAGGCCGAGCCCGCGGGATGCTTCGCGCACCATCGCCTTGGTGAAGCCGGCTTCGACGAGCGGGAAGACCGCACCGCGCTCGGCGGCGGCGCGCTGGCCGGGCCGATGGTCGCCCAGGTCGTCGACGTTCACGCCGAGCACCACGGTCGCGCCGTCGCGCTCGGCGATCGGACCGACCACGTGCATCAGCTCCGTCTTGCAGTGGTAGCAGCGGTCCGTGTCGTTGGCGCGGTACGCCGCGTCGGCGAGCTCGTCGGTGGCGACCGGGGTCCAGCGCAGTCCCCACTCGCTCGCCAGCGCCCGGCAGTCGGCTTCCTCGTCGGACGCCAGCGAAGCCGACACCGCGGTGACGGCGTGCACCCGCTCCGGTCCGAGCACCCGGTGGGCGACGAAGGTCAGGAACGCCGAGTCGGCGCCGCCGCTGAACGCGACGAGGATCCGATCGAGCGTTGCGAGGCGGTTCTCGAGGACGTCGAGGGCAGCATCCATGTCGCCGCCATCATGCCCGTCAGCGGCTGTACTTCGCGTGCCGCTTCTCCAGGAACGCGGCAATGCCCTCCTGGGCGTCGGCGGTGACCGCCGCCGCCGACATCAACTCGACTGCGTATGCATACGCCTTCGACTGGTCGAGGTCGACCTGGGCGTAGAACCCCTGTTTGCCGAGGCCCTTCGACTGCGCGCTGCCGCGGGTCGCGCGGGTGATCAGGTCGAGCGTCGCCGCATCGAGCTCCTCCGCCGGCACGACCCGATTGACGAGACCCCAGTCGGCTGCAGTGCGGGCGTCGATCGGGTCGCCGGTCATCGCCATCTCGAGCGCCCGCTTGCGTCCGATGTTGCGGGCCACTGCAACGAGGGGCGTGTGGCAGAAGAGCCCTCCCTTGCCGCCGGGGATCGCGAACGACGCCGCTTCGGACGCGACCGCGAGATCGCATGTCGCGACCAGTTGGCACCCAGCCGCAGTCGCGAGTGCGTGGACCTTCGCGACGACCGGCTGCGGGATCGCCTGCACCATCTCCATCAACTCGGTGCACAGCCGGAAGATCGCGCGCACCTCGGCGAGGTCGGCGCCGTGCATGTCGCCGAAGTTGTGCCCCGCACTGAACACCGGCCCTTTGGCGGCGAGGATCACGCCGAGCGCGTCGCTCGCCCCGACGGCTTCGAACGCAGCGAGCAGCTCGCGCATCACGTCGACGGCGAGCGCGTTGCGCTTCTCGGGGCGATCGAGGGTGATCGTCGTGATGTCCTCGTTGCGCTCGACGAGCACGTGCTGCACGGCCATTGACGAAGTCTTGCACCGGTCTGCCACGGCGCACACACAGGCTGTGGATATCGTGTCGCTCCGTGCGTGCCCGCCTCCTTGCCCTGCTCGTCGCGACGAGCAGCGTCCTCGCCGTACTGGCCGTCGCCGTCGTCTCGCCACGTCCGGCGAACGCTGCCCAGGTCTCGACGACGTCCGCCTACGTGCCGCTCACGACGCCGACACGACTGCTCGACACCCGCCTCACCACGGGCGCGCTGTCCGCGGGAGGCGTCGTCTCGGTACCGGTGATCGGTGACGCTCCGCTCCCCGCGCCGGGCGCCGTCGTCGCTGCCGTGCTGAACGTGACGGTGGTGGGTCCGGCCGGGATCGGCTTCTGGACGGTCTACCCGCACGACGGCGCCCTGCCGACCGCGGCGAACCTGAACGTCGACGAGCCGGCTGCGATGCTCGGCGAGGGGCTCGCGATCCCGAACCTCGTCACCGTCCCCGTCGGCGCGAGCGGCGTCGTCGACGTCTTCACGAGCCAAGGCGGACACGTGGTCGTCGACCTGCTCGGCTACTACACGCCGGCGGCATCGGCAACGAGCGGGCGGTTCATCCCGAAGGCCGCGCCCGAACGGATCCTCGACACCCGCGAGACCGACACGCTGGTGGCCGCAGGCGAGACGCGTGAGATCCGGGTGCCCGGCGCGGCGGGGGCTTCAGCCGTCGTCCTGAACGTCACGGTCATCGCGTCAGCGGCGGGCCACTGGGTCGCGTTCCCCGCCGGCACGACCATGCCGCCGACTGCCAACCTCAACTCGCTGAGCGCCTTCCACCTCGCCGCCAACCAGGTCATCGTGCCCGTCGACGCCGACGGCGACTTCCAGATCTTCAGCACGGGCGGCGGCCACGTGGTCATCGACATGATCGGTGTGTTCTCCGGCGCTGGAGCACCCGACACCACGGACGGGCTGTTCGTGCCGCTCGGCGCGCCGACCCGCTTCCTCGACACGCGCGATCCCGCGATGAACCCGCTCGGCGGCAGCCAGATGCCGTTGCCCACGTGGAACCTCGAGGTGCCGGTCGCCACCCATCCGGCGATCGGCCGCAGCGATGTCGCCGCCGTCGTCGTGAACGTCACTGCCACCGAGGCCCTGCGCGCGGGGTACCTGAGCGTCACGCCGGCCGGCTCGAACGATCCGGCGGTGAAGGCCCGAAACACGGCGACGCTCAGCGTCAACCGCGCCGGCCAGACGCTGCCGAACCACACGACCGTCCCCGTGTCAGCCCGCGGCTTCGACGTCTTCCTGCAGAGCGGCGCGCACGTCGTTGCCGACGTTGCCGGCTTCTACCTCGGCACGCCCGCGCCGAGCCCGTACGGCGGGCCGGTGAACGTCAGCCCGATCCCCGCAGGCTGCCTCGGCTTCGCCACCACCGCGGTGAGCGCCGTCACGCGCGGCACGAGTCCCGGAACCGTCGCCGTGGCTCAGCGCCGGCTGCTCGACCTCGGTTTCTGGAACTCGGGCGCCGACGGTGGGTACGGGCTGAGCACCGCTCAGGCCGTGATGGCCTTCCAGAAGTGGGCGGGGCTGCCGGCGACGAGCGTGCTCGACGAAGCAACGGCCGGCGTGCTCAACACCGCCGCGTGCCGGCCGACATCGACCGCCGCCGGCGACGTGTTCGAGGTGGACAAGGCACGTCAGCTCGGCTTCTTCGTGCGCGGCGGCGCTGTGCTGTGGGTGCTGAACGTCTCCACCGGCAACGGTCGCGACTACGACGAGGAGAACCAGCGCTTCCCGGGCCAGCGCGAGATCGGGGTCGCGGTGACCCCGACCGGCTCGTTCAACATCTACAGGGTCTCGGACCAGGTGCGCTACGAGGGCACGCTGGGGAGCATGTACCGGCCGCGGTTCGTCGTCGGCGGTGTGGCCGTGCACGGCTCGCCGAGCATCCCGAACTACCCCGCCTCGCACGGCTGCATCCGGGTGAGCAACCCGGCGATGGACATGATCTGGGCAACGAACCTCTTGCCGATGGGCGGCCGGGTCGTCATCCACGATTGATCGGACCCTGCCCGATCAGCCGATCGGAGGTGCTGCCGGATCCGCCGGAACAGCCGGATCAGCCGGATCAGCGGGATCAGCTGAGTCAGTCGGCGACGATGTGCCGCAGCGTCAGCTCGGGCTCGTCCGCCTCGAGCCGGCGCAACCGGTAGATGCTCTCGAAGAGCGCGACGATCGCGCCGTCCGAGCGGTTCAGCACCCGGATCCCGCCGACCGCCCGGAGCCGGGGGGCCGACTCCTCGTCGGTCACCCGGATCGCCTGGTAGGGCGACGAGGTGAGCTCGGTCGGCGCGCCGAACTCCGCTTCGAGCCGGTGGGCGAACACCTCGAACTGCAACTGGCCCACAGCGGCGAGGATCGGCGCCGTGTCGCCGATGTCGGGGTCGCGCAGCACCTGCACGACGCCTTCCTCGTCGAGTTGGGCGAGGCCCTTGCGGAACTGCTTGAAACGGCCGGTGTCCTTCGGCCGCGCGGTCACGAAGACCTCGGGCGAGAAGCGGGGGATGCCCGGGAAGTGGACCGGCTCACCGGCGTAGAGCGTGTCGCCGAGGTGCAGCTCGGTCGCGTTGACGAGCCCGACCACGTCGCCCGGGAACGCCTCATCCACCGTCGAGCGCTCGGCGCCGAAGACCGTCGAGGCGTACTTCGTGGCGAACGGCCGTCCGGTCCGCTGATCGGTCAGCGTCATGCCGCGTTCGAAGCGGCCGGAGCAGATGCGCACGAACGCGATCCGATCCCGGTGGGCGCGGTCCATGTTCGCCTGCACCTTGAACACGAACGCTGAGCAGGCAGCGTCCAGCGCGCGCTCGCCACCATCCACGGTCGGCCGGGGAGACGGAGCCGGAGCGAGATCGACCACCGCGTCGAGCAGGTGGCGGACGCCGAAGTTCGTGAGCGCCGAGCCGACGAACACGGGGGTCGAGCTGCCGGCGAGGAACGAGGGCAGGTCGACGTCGGCGCCGATCGCATCCATCAGCCCGGCGCCGTCCAGCGCCTGCGCCCACGCGGTGCCCTCCTCGAGCTCGGCCTGGGCGCGCGGCACCTCTTCCTCGGGCGCCATCGCCGCGCCACGGATGGTCCGCGTGAAGCGGGTGAAGACGCCCGTGCGCCGGTCGATGACGCCGCGGAAGTCACCGGAGTGGCCGACCGGCCAGGTGACCGGCGTGGGTCGGAGATCGATCTGCTCCTCGATCTCGTCGAGCAGCTCGAGCATGTCTCGTCCCGGCCGGTCGAACTTGTTGAGGAACGTGAGCACCGGCAGCTGACGGGCGCGGCAGACCTCGAACAGCTTCAGCGTCTGCGGCTCGATGCCCTTCGCGGAGTCGAGCACCATCACGACCGCGTCGACCGCGGCGAGCACGCGGTAGGTGTCCTCGGAGAAGTCGCGGTGACCGGGTGTGTCGAGCAGATTGATCACGTGGCCGCGGTAGGGGAACTGCAGCACGGTCGAGGTCACGGAGATGCCGCGGGTCTGCTCGAGCTCCATCCAGTCGGACGTGGCGCTGCGCCGCCCGGCCCGGGCGTGCACGGCGCCGGCCTCGGCGACCGCGCCCGCGTACAAGAGGAACTTCTCGGTCAGCGTGGTCTTGCCGGCATCGGGATGGCTGATGATCGCGAACGTGCGTCGACGCGCCGCCTCCATCGACGGGGTGTCCATGGGCACGTCCTCCTCCCGATCCTCTCGCCGTGCTCGAAATCCACAGGGCGGGAGAGCCTACCGGCGGGTGCCTGCAGGTCAGTCGGGCTCGCCACCCTCCGAATCGGCGTCCTCGTCCACGTCGGGCGAGCGGTGCACGCGCCAGATCTCGTCGGACATCACGCGCTGCAGCTTCGACGCCTGCGTCTCCGTGAGCGGCTGCGCGGTGCGCACCTCGACCTTCATCGTCGGGCCGTCGTCGCCGGAGTCGCCGACGGCGGCGCGTACGT
This sequence comes from Acidimicrobiia bacterium, assembly GCA_050248955.1. Classification (GTDB taxonomy): domain Bacteria; phylum Actinomycetota; class Acidimicrobiia; order Acidimicrobiales; family Ilumatobacteraceae; genus JBFWRK01. Next base: position 196,756 of record JBFWRK010000001.1, on the reverse strand, counting down.
CGTCGACCAGCACCATGCCGGTGAGCGTTCGGTTCCCGGCCGCGCGCCGCAAGGCGTGCGCCACCGCGTCAGCGGCCATGACGTCGTCGCCTCGCGCGGCATCGGCGGGGATCGGCACTTCGAGCGCCGTCGTGACCGGGTTCTGCGAGAGGTTGCACACCTGTCCGAGGCTCCCGTTGCCAAGGTGCCATGTCGAGTTGCCGGCGCTGATGCGCGTGCTGAACGCACCGACGTACTCGACGACCCCTTCGATCTCCTTGCCGGTGGCCGACTCGAGACTGATGCGATCGCCGACGCCGAAGCGGTCCTCGACCAGGATGCCGATGCCCGAGATGAAGTCCTTCACCGTGTGCTGACCCCCAATCGCCAGCCCCGCGCCGATGAAGCCGGCGCTCGTCAGCACGGGGATGAGGTCGACCTGCATGATGTGCAGCACGACGATCGCCGCGGTGAGCCACGCGATCAACGCGACGACGTGGTACATCATCTTGCTCGTCGCGTCGATGCGCTGCCGGCGTCGCTTCTCGGCCAGTTCAGCGGTCTCACCGAAGAGCCTGGGCACGCGGACCCGCCAGAACGATGTCGGTCGCACGAGGCTCCGGTCGGCGATCCGCCGGACGACCCGGCGCAGCACGCCGCGCGCGACGCGGGTGATGATCCACGTTGCCAGGAGCACGCCGATCGAGGCCGCCGGACGGGTGAGGAAGATGTTGAAGACCTCGTTCGGCGTAACGGCATCGTCGGTCGGGACGCCGGGCGGATCCGTTCCGACGGTGGTGGCGAACAGGTTCATCAGCTCAAGGCTGCCACCTCAGCTCGCGCGAACGGCCGCGATGCGACGGCTGCCACCCCGAGCGGCCGAGGCACGGGACGCCGTTCAGCTGATCGGCTCGAGCAGCACGAGCGGGATCTCCCGCTCGGTCCTCGCCTGGTACCCCGCGTAGTTCTTGTACTCGGTGGCGATCTTCGGCCACATCCGGGCGCGCTCCTCGGCTGTGGCGACACGAGCCCTCATCGGCCGCTTGGCAGCTCCGCGGAGCGACACCTCGACCTGCGGGTCGTCACGCAGGTTGAGGAACCACGCCGGATGCCGGTCGTCCCCGCCGCGGGACGCCACGACGACCAGGGCCGAGCCCTCCTGGAGCGGCGACGTGAGCATCACGGTCCGCTGCTGTCCGCTCTTGCGACCGGTCGTGGTGAGCTCGAGCACCGGCATCCTCGCGACGTCCCACCCGAAGCGACCCCCGCTCAGCTTCAACATGCAGCGGTGGACCGTGTTCATCGTCTTCAGCACGAGATCGCTGGGCACATGCCGACCCTACTGGCCGCGCCCGAGGCGTCTCGCCGACACCTCCGGCCGGCACGTGCGGCCGGCACGTGCGGCCGGCACGTCAGGACGCGACGAGGACCGGCGGGGTCAAGCGGTGAACTCGCGGCCGGGGATCCAGGCGTCGACGAGCTCGACGGGGGTCGGTCCCATGTTCCGGGGAGGGTCGAAGCCGAGCACCTTGTGCAGTGCAGGGTGCACAGCCTCCTCGTGGAAACGATCCCAGTCCGCCTCGTTCTCCCAGGCGTCGACGTAGCGCAACCCCGACTCGGTGCGGATCACGAGGTGGGCGATGAGACCGGGCGGCGGCTCGGAACCGAGCTCGGCGCGCACCTGCGCGTACAGGTCGTCGGTGAGCGGCACGTCGTGCACGAACGCGAAGGCCATGGCAGCCACCTCCAGATTTGATCCGAGATGTATTCGGATGAATAGTGCTACGGTACGGCCGATGACCGGCCGAGTCAACCGGCAACCTCGTGGGTACGACGGCTCCCGCCGGCGGGCAGCCGCCGAAGCCCGGCGCAACGAGATCTTCGATGCAGCCTTCACGTTGTTCGTCGAGCGCGGCTACGCGGCGACCACCATGGCCGCGATCGCCGAACGGGCGGGCGTGGCCGTCGACACCGTCTACGCGTCCGCCGGCACGAAGCCGGCGCTGCTGATGGCGCTCAACGATCTCGCGGTGACGGGCTCGACCACGACATCGACAGCGACGATCGACGATGCCGACTTCGTGCGCGCGATCACTGCCGAGCCCGATGCGGCGCGCAAGCTCGAGCGCTACGCCGAGGCCGTTGCGAGGATCCGCCCGCGACAGGTGCCGCTCTACCTCGTGGTCCGCGAGGCCGCAGTCGCCGACCCGGAGATCGCGACTCACTGGGCGGAGGGCACCGAGCGACGGGCGCGCAACCTCGGCCGCTTCGCCGACCAGCTCGCTGCGACGGGCCGGCTGCGGCCCGGCCTCGATGCCGAGACGGTTCGCGACATCGTGTGGGCGACGAGCTCACCGGAGATGTGGGTCCAGCTCGTGAACGAGCGCGGCTGGACCGCCGAGCACTTCTCCCGCTGGCTGGCCGACACCTGGATCACGACGCTCCTCATGCGTTGAGGTCGCATCTGCCGATCCGAGACGCCGACCGAGCCGGGTCGCTCCCACCTCGGCTAGCTTCCGCCGGTGGCCAACCTCGTGCTCGGTCCGTTGTTGCGGCATGTCAGCCGGACGACGGCGACGATCTGGGTCGAGGTCGACGCGCCGAGCACGGTCGAGGTGCTCGGACATCGCACGACCACGTTCTCGGTCGCCGACCACCACTACGCGCTCGTGATCGTCGAAGGGTTGGAGCCGGGCACGACCACGCCGTACGAGGTGCTGCTCGACGGTGAACGATGCTGGCCACCGCCGGTCAGCGAGTTCCCGGCCAGCGTGATCCGCACCCTCGGCGGCGAAACGTTCCGGATCTTGTTCGGATCATGCCGAGCGGCGGCACCGCACGAGCCGCCGTGGACGCTCGAGCTCGATCACGACGAGCGCGGCCGCGGCGTGGACGCGCTCTATGCCCACGGCCTGCGCATGCTCGGGCAACCGCCGGCCGAATGGCCGGACCTGATGCTGTTCGTCGGCGACCAGGTGTACGCCGACGACTCGTCACCGGCTGCCCGCGAGAAGATCGCACGGCGGCGCGGTCACCTCGTCGACGACCCACGGTTCCCGTCGCTCGACGACGTCGCCGACTTCGAGGAGTACACCTGGCTGTACCACGAGGCGTGGTTGCCGGAGGTCGAGCGCTGGATGCTGTCGGTGGTCCCGAGCGCGATGATCTTCGACGACCACGACATGATCGACGACTGGAACACGTCGATCTCGTGGGTGCACGACATCCGCCGACAGCCGTGGTGGCAGGACCACGTGACGGGCGGGCTGATGTCGTACTGGGTCTACCAGCACCTCGGCAACCTCTCCCCCGACGAGATCCGGGCGGAGGGGATGCTCGACCGCTTCGTCGAGCTCGGCGATGCCACCGACGCGCTTCGTGCATGGGCCGAGGAGTCGGAGAAGTTCACTCCCGTCCCGGGCGGCTACCGGTTCAGCTTCTACCGCGATCTCGGGCCGCTGCGGCTCGTCGTGATCGACAGCCGCAACGGGCGGGTGCTCGAACCCGGTGGGCGACAGATGGTCGACGACGACGAGTGGGCATGGGTGGTCGAGCACTCGCAGGTCGAGTGCGAGCACCTGGTGCTGGCGACGTCCGTCCCCGTGGTGATGCCGGGCGGGTTGCACGATCTCGAGCGATGGAACGAGCTCGTGAGCGAGGGAGCCTGGGGGCGCTGGTTCGTCGGCCTCGGCGAGCGGGTCCGCCGCGCTGTCGACCTCGAGGACTGGGCTGCGTTCCACGACTCCTACACGGCGCTGATGACGCTCCTCCGCGACATCGCCACGCCGGGGGAGCACCCGTCACCATCGCCACCCGCCACCGTGACGATCATCTCCGGCGACGTGCACTTCAGCTTCGCCGCGCAGGCGTCGTTCCCCGACGAGCCCGGCCGGCCCGCCGCCGTCAGCCGGATCCATCAGATCGTGAACTCACCGATCCGCAACGTGCTCGCCGCACGCGAGCGCCGGACGATCCGCTTCGGCCTCTCACGCGCCGGCGAACTGATCGGGCGGACGCTGCGGCGAGCAGCGCGGGCGAAGCCCGACCCGAGCCGATGGGAGATCGAGACCGGCCCGTACTTCGGCAACCACGTGTGCGTGCTCGAACTGCACGGGCGCGAGGCGCGCATGGTCTTGGAGCGGGCGCACCCCGACGACGAGGGTCGCGCGGTGCTCACGATCGCTGCTGAACTGGCTCTCTGACGACCGTCGTTGTCGGGACGGCCCGTGCCGCCGGATCACCGAGGCGCTGGAGCCGCCCACCGAAGATCAGCGCGGTGAGGAGGAACCAGGCCCAGCCCACCATCACCCCGGCAATGACGTCCGTGAGCCAGTGGACGCCCAGCAGTGCTCGGGAGGCGGCAACGGCGACGGTCACGACTGCGGCGAGTGCCGCCGCGACGGCACGCCAGCGACGCGACCACTGGCGGCCGACCACCAGCGCGAGCGCGAACCACGCCGCTGCGGCCGCGGCCGAGTGGCCTGACGGGAACGACGATCCGGCGGCACTGACGAGATGTGTGACGTCAGGGCGGTCGCGGTCGATCAACAGCTTGAGCCCGTTGTTGATCAGGACCACCCCACCGAGGGCGACGAGGAGGAACAGCGGGACGTTGGGGTTGCGGCGGCGCGCGTAGTCGACGGCTGCCACCACCGCGAACGCCACGGCGAGGTACGCGGACCCTCCGAGGTCCGTCAACAACTGGAGCAGCTCGGTCGACCGTTCGGTGGCGTGCGCGCTCCCCCACTCGGCCACCGACCGGTCCCAGCCCGCCAACCCGCGATCGCGATCGACCATGTCGAACAGCAGGCCGACGGCCAGAGCGGCGACGAAGACGATCGCGAGGGCGAGTACCAACATCAGGCCACCGACCGCCCTCCGATCGATCGACTGGGCGAACGCTCCGAACCGGCGATGGCGGATCAGCCAGCGGATCAGCCAGCGCTCCTCGGCTTCTGGATCGACCGGATCGGCATGGCCGGGTTCACGGGACAGCGCCCACACACCCGCCGCGGCGAGCACGGCGACGATGACGACGACGAGGGTGACCGACATCAGTCCGCGCTGGTGAGCCGCTGCCTGGGTGCCGAGATCACACAGAACGCGCCGTACACGATCAGCGCCGCGGCGACGAACAGCACGAGCAGCGAACCGAAGGTCGATCCGGTTGCGTCACGCAAGGCGCCGTCGATGCCCTTCGCCTCCTCCGGATCGAAGTGTGCCGCGGCTTGGATGAGCAGCCAGCCGACGAGGCCCATCATGATGCCACGTCCGACCCATCCGACGCGGCCCAGCATCACGATCGACTCGTGACCGACGGGGCCCACGTCGCCAGGCTCGAGCTCGTCCCGGAATGTGGCCCGCAGGCCTTTGATCACGAAGTACGCGCCGATCCCGACCACCGCTGCGCCGACCAGCGCCACGAGCCACCGTCCGCCGCTCTTGTCCATCAGCTCGCGGGTGAACCGCTCGACCTTGGCATCCTCGCTCTCGCTGCCGGTGCCGCTCGCGTTCGACGCCCCGCCGTGCTGCGCGAACGTGACCGCCGTCCACGCGAGACCCGCGTACACGAGCGCACTGACGAGGTAGCCGGCGCGGGTGAGCCACGCCTTGGCGGTGTTGTCGGCGGGCAGGAGGATCGATGCGAGCCGCCAGACGACGTAGAGCGCGAGCCCGATCGCGACGGCCCACAGCGCGACCGAGCCGAGCGACGACTCTCCGAGTCGCGCGACGGCGCCCGTCTGGCTGGCCTCCTGCCCGCCGGCTCCGGCGTCGCTTCCACCGAGACCGTCGAGCGCGATCGGCACGGCGAGCACACCGAGGAGCAGGTACACGACGCCCTTTGCGGCCCAGCCGAGCCGGGCGGCGGTGACGATCGAGGGGTGTCGGTGGGCGATCTGCTCGACCTTGTGCGAGCCGGACTCGCCCGTGAGCGTGGTGCTGGTCATGGCCGTGCTCCGATCGGGGAGGTGTCGGGAACCGCATCGGGATCTGCGTCGAGATCGTCAGGTGATGCAGCCGTGAGGTCGAGGCGGCGGACCTGATCGGGGAGCGGCGCGCCGGCGACCGCAGCACGATCGATCTCCTCGACGCCCGCTGCCAACGCCGAGCGCACGACGATGATCGAGATCACGCCGAGCAGGACACCGGCGATGACATCGGACGGATGGTGCATCCCGCGAGCGACCCGGGAGACGGCGACGATGACCGGTGCAGCCACCGCCACCACGGCGAAGAAGAACCTCAGCGCTCGGTTGCGCGTGTGCCAGCACACGATGACGAAGACCGACACGTAGAACGCCACCGCCGCGGCGGCATGGCCGGAGGGGAAGCTCCCCGTCGGGGCGGCGTCGTCCAACCGCGTCACCGGGGGGCGCTCGCGCCCGACGATCAAGCTGGAGAAGAGGAAGATCGTGGCCTCGAAGATGACGGTCACGGCGAGGAACACGCCGTCGTGCCACCGTCGCCAGAGCCAGACCATCGCAGTACCGATGACGGCCACCAGGATCACCTTGACGAGCGTCTCGGAGAGCATCGACCCGTAGTGGGACAGTGAGTTCCGCGTCAGGGTCCGCCGCTCCTCGAGCCACTCCACGCCACGCCGGTCGGCGTCACCGACCGGGCCGTCATCCAGCAACCAGACGTAGAGGAGGCCGACGGTGGACCAGATCGCGAGCACGATCGCACCGTTCTTCGTGAGCGTCACGAGCACCGACCTGCGCAGGGGCCAGGTGCGCAGGCCGCGATCGCGGACCACCGTCGAACGCTCGGTGACAGTCCCGGACGAGACGACGCTGCTCACGAGGCCGGCACACAGATCGGGACCCGGCCGGGGAGCACCGACACGTCGAACTTCTTCGCCCGGGGGCGGTCGCCGCCGTCGAGCTCCCACGGCATCGTCCGGTCGAGCCGGATCTTCACCCGCCTGCCCTGCGTGATCTCGACCATCGGCGAGGCATCGATGTGGCCGGTGACTGCACGCAGACCGACGCGGAGCCAGTCGACCCGGCTCTGTGCCGTGACCACGCCGACGTCGAGGAGCCCGTCGTCGAACTGTGCATCCGGGAAGGCGTCGATGCCTCCGAGGATCCGGCCCGTGTTGCCGACCAGCACGCAGGCGGCGCGTCCTTCGAACCACGTGTCGCCGTCGACCTTGATCGTGACGTCCGCGCCGGAGGCATCCAGGTTGCGGGCGCCGGTGCGGATGTACGACAGGCGGCCGAACCGATCTTTCATGCCGTCCTCGGCGTCGCGGATCATCAGCGCGTCGAACCCGGTGCCGGCCATCACGGCGAACATCTCGCCATTGATGACACCGATGTCGATCGGTCGCGGGGACCCGTGGAGTGCGACGTCGACTGCCCCGGCGAGGTCGATCGGGACGCCGAGCGCGTGCGCGAGGAGGTTCGCCGTCCCCGCGGGGAGGATGCCGACTTCGACCTTGGCGTCCTCGGCGACGATCGTGTCGAGGCACCGGCGCACGGTGCCGTCACCACCCCAGACGAGTAGCCGGTCGATGCCCTGCTCGAGCAGCCGGCGGACCTTCTTCGGCGCTTCCTTGCTCTTCGCCACCTCGCACCACGGCGGATCGGCGAAGCCGGCGTCGGCGAGCGCCGCGCGCAGCTCCTCGAGTCCCTTGCCGAGCGTCTTCCGCTCGTGCGCCAACACGCCTACGTTCGTCATGGTCATCCGCCGTTCCCGCTCGACGGGCCGGTTCAAACCGGGCCGTCCGCGCTCGGGGTTCGGCGACGTCCGGGGAGTGCTACACCGCTCCGGTGGCGCGTGCGATGAGGACGCGCCGGCTGCGGGCATCGGCCTTGGTGAAGATCGACTTCAGGTGATCCTGCACGGTGTGCTCGGACACGAACAGGCGTCGCCCGACCTCTCGCGTGTCCCGGCCGGCGACGAGGAGGAGCAGCACTTCGGTCTCGCGGTCGCTCAAGCCCACGACGCGCGCGTAGAGGGCGGCGCGCTCCGCCGGTGGCGTCGGTTCGATGCTGACCGCGATCCGTTCGGCGCTCGGTGACGGCCCGACCATCCGGGCCGCGCGCAACGTGACCCAACGACCGTCGTCGAGGTACACGCGCGCCCACGGTCCGTGCGCGTCGACGCCGTGCTCGCGAGCGAGCAGTTGGGCGGCGACGTTGTACGCGCCCGCCGGCACGGGAGATCGAGCGGTCTCGGTCGGCAGGAGGGCACGGAGGTAGGCGTCGGTCCTGGGCGTCTGGGTGACGAGGCGCAGCGCGTCGGACAGCAACAGCACCGCAGGTTCGCCACCGGCGTCGCTCCCTGCGGAGGAGGGCACCGAGAACGTCGGAGCAAGACTCCGCCGCAGTGCCGGCGTCGCGACCCGCGCCACGTCCTCCAGGACACCACGTTCGTCCGTGGAGAACGCGCCACCGGTGCGCCACAGATCGAGGAACCCCCAGCAGCCGAACCGATCGCGGAACACCGTCGATGCCACGTCGGCGACCCCGTACCCGGCGAGGAGCCCGGCCCACATGGTGCTCGTCTCCCGTGCTCCGCCGGTGGCCTGGAGCAACGTCGAAGCACCGTTCGCCGGCAAGCTCGTCCACCGGTTGATCGGTGTCAGGTACTTCAACCGGATGAGCGTCGGGAGGTCGTCGAGCGATGGGATCTCGGCCAACGGCGCGGAACCGACGCACGTCTCCGGATCCGTCAACAACCACGCGTACGAATCGAACGTAACGTGGGCACGGAGCTCCGTCAGCAGCGCGATGCGCAGTGCGCGATCGTCGAGCCCCGCTCTGCAGATCGCCTCGAGACGGCCCCCCACCGACACGCGGCCACCCTACGAGACCACGAACCCCACGATGTTGGGATGGACCCGGAGCAGTGGCGTTCGTACGGTCGGATGCATGGTCACCTTGCACGTCGAACACCCGATCACCGACTACGACACCTGGCGTTCCGCGTACGACCGGTTCGCCGAGCAACGCAGGCAAGCTGGGGTCAGCTCCGAGCGCGTGGCGCAACCGATCGACGATCCGCGCTACGTCGTCATCGACCTCGACTTCGACACCACCGAACACGCGGCATCGTTCCTGAACTTCCTCGAGACCCAGGTGTGGACGTCGGCCACCGCCGCGCCGGCGCTCGCCGGACGACCCCGCACGGCCATCCTCCGATCACGTGATCGGACATCCGCCAGTCGATAGGAGGTTCCCGCTCCGACGGCGAACGTGATGGGTGACGGCGGTCTCGGCGTGGGGCACAATGCAGGGGTCCGGGACCGCCATCCGAAAAGGGGGTCATCGTCGATGACAACGTCTCGTGTGCCGGAGCTGGTGCCACTGCTCTCTCGGGGCAAGCACCGGAACCCTCGCAAGGGCGCCTGCTTCATGGAGCTCGCGTCGTTCATGGCCGGGGAGCGATGGAGCGATCATCCCGCCTGCACCCATCCCCTGCTCGCCTCGCTCGCCCGCCTGGTCAACGACTTCACGACCGACGCCGGCCGCCCCCGGCTCGTCCCGTTGATCCCGAGCGTCATCGGGCTGACCAGCGACGATCCGCACCTCGACGTCCGGATCGCGCTGCGATCGGCGACGGCCGCCCTGCCGGTGGCGGCAGCGGAGCGCCAGCGCGTGCTCGCCGTCGCGGTGATCGTGGCCAACCGCCTGCTCGACGATCTCGATCAGGGGGCGGGTCACGACCTCGAGGAGCGTGGCCGCCTGGCGTTGGCGGAGGCGCCCGACGCTGCCCGGTGGGCCGAGCGGTTCACCGAGCGGAGCTCGACGTCGGCGGCAGCGTTCCGGCGGCACGGCGCGCCGGTCGTCGTCCGCCACGCGGTGGAAGGGATCGCCAGCGCGTGCATTCCCGATCCGGACGCCATGCTCCACGACGTGCTCCGCACGACGATCGAGGACTGCGCTGCCTGGATCCATCCTCAGCGAACCTTCGAGGTCCTGAAGACCGACGTCGTCAGTCACTGACGACTCCCGCGTCTCCGGCCGTGTCCGGGTGTCGACTCGCCGGCTGAGACCCTGCATGCTCGTGGCGGTGCTGCCCGGACGCGCGGGCGGTCTCAGCCCGTATCGTGGCCCGCCTTGGAAACGCCCTGCTACCTGATCGACGAGTCGGCGCTGCTGCGCAACCTCCAGGTCATCGACCGCGTCCGGGCCGACTCCGGCGCGAAGTCGGTGCTCGCGCTGAAGTGCTTCGCCGCGTGGTCGGTGTTCCCGCTCCTGCGCGACCACCTCGACGGCACGACGAGCAGCTCGCTGTTCGAAGCTCGCCTCGGCCACGAGGAGCTCGGCAAGGAGGTCCACGCCTACAGCGTCGGCTGGTCGCGGTCGGAGATCCTCGAGGTTCGCGGCTTCGCCGACAAGATCATCTTCAACTCGATCTCACAGCTGCAGCGCTTCCGAGCCGACGTGGAAGGCGTGCAGCTCGGGCTGCGGGTCAACCCGGGCATCAGCCACTCCCACTTCGATCTGGCCGATCCGGCGCGCCGGTTCTCCCGCCTCGGCGCCATCGACCTCGACCGGGTCATGAACGTTGCTCCCTCGCTCAGCGGCGTCATGTTCCACTTCAACTGCGAGAACGACGATGTCGAGAGCGTCGCCAAGGCGGTGGACGTCATCGGCGAGCAGTACGGCGCCCTGCTGGAGTGCCTGGAGTGGGTCAGCCTCGGCGGCGGCATCTCGTTCACCAATCCCGCCTACCCGCTCGACCGCTTCTGCGAAGTGCTGCGCGCCTTCGCTGACCGCCACGGGGTGCAGGTGTACCTCGAGCCGGGTGAGGCAGTGGTGACCGGCACCACCGAGCTCGTCACGACGGTGCTCGACGTGACCCACAACGAGATCGATGTCGCGATCGTCGACGCGTCCGTCGAGGCGCACATGCTCGACCACCTCATCTACGGCACGTCGGCCGCGCTCACGTCACCGGGGCCGGGGGACCATCACGTCATGATCGCCGGCCGGACCTGCCTCGCGGGCGACATCTTCGGCGAACATCGGCTGAACACGCGGCTGCAAGTCGGCGACGAGGTGCGGATCGCCGACGCCGGTGGGTACACGATGGTGAAGAAGAACTGGTTCAACGGTGTCGCGATGCCGTCCATCGCCGTCCGACGTCTGGACGGCACGGTGGAGACGGTGCGCGAGTTCGGGTACGAGGACTACAGGCGCAGCCTGTCGTAGGGAGACGCGTCACATGCAGCACAACGTCTTGATCGTCGGCGCCGGTGGCGTCGCTCATGTCGCCGCTCACAAGGCGGCGATGCACAACGATGTCCTCGGTGACATCTGCATCGCCTCGCGCACGCTGTCGAAGTGCGAGGCGATCATCGACAGCGTCCAGCGCAAGGGTCACGTCAAGGATCCCGCCAAGCGGCTGTACGCCCGCGAGCTCGATGCGTTCGACGTCGACGCCACCGTCGAGCTGATCCGCGAGACGGGGTCGACGATCGTCGTCAACCTCGCCACGGCCTTCCTCAACATGTCCGTGCTCGAGGCCTGCATCCGCACCGGGGCGGCCTACCTGGACACCGCGATCCACGAGGATCCCGACGCGGTCTGCGAGAACCCGCCGTGGTACGCCAACTACGAGTGGAAGCGCAAGGAGCGCTGCGCCGAAGCGGGCGTCACCGCGATCCTCGGTGTCGGCTTCGACCCCGGTGTCGTCAACGCCTACTGCGCGCTCGCCGCGCGGAAGTACTTCGACGCGATCGACTCGATCGACATCCTCGACGTGAACGAGGGCAGTCACGGCCGGTACTTCGCCACCAACTTCGACCCGGAGATCAACTTCCGCGAGTTCGTGAAGGTCTGGACGTGGATCGATCGGCGCTGGCAGGAGTTCCCGACCCACGCCGTCAAGCGCGTCTACGGCTTCCCGGTCGTCGGTGAGTGCCCGATCTACCTGACCGGCCACGACGAGCTGCACTCGCTGTCGCAGCACATCGACGCGAAGGACATCCGGTTCTGGATGGGCTTCGGCGACCACTACATCAACGTGTTCACGGTGCTGCGCACGCTCGGGCTGCTCTCGCACGAGCCGGTGAGGCTGGCCGACGGCCAGGAGGTCGTCCCGTTGAAGGTCGTCAAGGCCCTGCTCCCGGACCCGATGACCCTGGCCCCCGGCTACACGGGCAAGACCTGCATCGGCACCTTCGTGCGCGGCACGAAGGACGGTGCGCCACGCGAGATCCTGATCTACCAGATCTCCGATCACGAGCAGGCGTACGCCGAGGTCGAGTCACAGGGCATCAGCTACACCGCCGGAGTCCCGCCCGTGGCGGCGGCGATCCTCCTCGCGCAGGGCGTGTGGGACCCGAAGACGATGGTCAACGTCGAGGAGCTCGACCCCGAGCCGTTCATCGCGCTGCTCGACGAGCTCGGACTCCCGACCGATGTCCTCGAGATCACGCCTGGCAGCGCTGCCTCGTTCGACGGCACCGTCGGCGACATCGTCGACGAGATCGCGGCCGCGAGCGTCACAGTCACCGTGTCGGCAGCAGATCCGATGATCGCTGTCCGCAAGCCCGCCTGATCCGCGCAGAGCGCAGGAGCGCCCGCCGTCAACTCCTGGCCTGTCCAGTATTCGCCAGCGACCTGTCCGTGATTTGCCGAGTCACTCATCAGGATTCGCCGCTGGTCCGCAGCGGACGCTCAGAGCCGGCACGCTGGAGACGCGAACCACAGGTGCGACCGCAGCGCACCGCGATCAGATGTGCCTGAGCGTGGCTCGGAGCTCGAGCGCCTTGGCGGTCGGCCATCGTCTGTCGGTCGTCACCAGCTGATCGGCACTCGCGTCGACCGCGGTCGCGATGACGAGTGCGTCGGGAAGCCGCAGGGAGCGATGCGCAGCGCGAAGTCGTGCCGCGGTGGAGGCGATCTCGACATCGAGCGGCACGATCGCGATCGTGAGGCGCTCGACCAGGCTTCTCGGTGGGGCACCGGCGTGATCGTTGTCGTGTCCCTTCCCGGGTTCACGAGCAAGCAGATCGATACCGGTGGCCCATCAAGAGTTTGACCTGTCCGAGCTCTCGACGCGCTCCGCGCCGGGGTGACATCGACACATCCGCCGCAGGTGTGGAGCTGGTGTAGCAGGCGACACTCGGACGATCGTGGACCGACTGCGGCGACGGGATCGAGCGACGTGGGACCAGGGCCAAGGGACCCGACGGCGATCTGCGCGGCCGCCGCATCTACATCCAAACCGCTGAGGCGTCAGTGCTGCGCACCCACCTCGACCAGTTCTGCGCCCCGGCGGTGGACGCTCGCGTGTTCACCAGCACCACCCGGCCGCCACCTCGACGTCGCCCACCTCCAGCAGCGCGCGTGGAGGCGCGCCGCGAACTCGCGTTCCCGAAGGGCCACCGTCTGCACACCGGCGGCCGCTACGCCTTCCGCCACCTCGCCGTCGCCCGCTGGCGAGACGGGCGGTTCACAAGATGGAGGCATGTCATCTCGGACGACCTACGGCTATGTCGATGATCGCCCGACGCTCAATGCGCCTATGCATTGCGGAATCGAACATCGTACTCGTTAGCGATCCGCACGATCATGCGCCCATAGTCGTAGTTCTGCGGCACCGAAGGGGCCGAGGCGAGGGTGACGGGAGAGCCATCGTTCTTCAGGTCCACCAACACGATCCCGAGGCCGTCATAGCCGACTCCCTCGTCCCCCGAACGACGAGGGAGCTGTTCAACCTTCTGGATCGCACCGACGGCGTTCTTCGGCTGCTTGTGCTGGTTCAATTCACCGACCGGCGACACGAACTCGGTGGCGACGTTTATGATGGCAAGTCCGACTGCGAGCGCTCGGTTCGACGAGCCGTGGATCACCGCGTGCGACGAGTTCAGCTCGTCATACAACCGCGGATAGGACTTCGTGAAGGCGGTCATGCAGGCCTTCGCCTCGAGTGCTAGATGGATCGCACCTACTTCACCCTCCAAGGGATCCGGCAGCTTCGCCAGCAGCGCCAATTGCTCGGCGGTCAACTCCATGTCGAAGACTGACGGCAGATCCGAGAATCGGCGAGGAGCGCGCTTCTTCGACCATCCGGAGTCGCTCGGCCGGGCAATCACAAGGTCGAGATTCTTCGACCGGTTCGCTGCGTAGTCATGCATCTCGTGGTCGAGACCGAACACCACCTTGCCGGCGGTCACGTGCTCGCGTAGGAGCGCCGAATGGCTGAGAAGATCGAAGAGCACCCCCCAGCACGATGTGAGCGAGTGGCGGGCTCCACGCGAGTGGTACTGCCAAAGCCTGGGATTCTTCGTCCTCGTCATCGCAGGCACGCTCAACGTCTGAGCGAGGATCTGCGGGCCTTCCACAAAGCGCAAGCTACTCGGGCAGCCCACGCGTACCGTGTGACCGCTGTGCATGACGCGTGCGGTTCGCTACGCGAGCATCGCGCCGTGGCGAAGCAACGGCACCCGGAGGCGTCAGATCCCTCGGTGCGGCTTCGCATGGAGAGGCAGCGTCAGCGCGACACGAAGCCGGAGGTCGCTCTTAGGGCGGAACTCTGGCGGCGCGGTCTCCGTTATCGCGTCGACTATCGGGTCGTCGGACGCCGACGGCCTGACATCGTGTTCACGCGGGTGAAGGTCGCGGTGTTCGTAGACGGATGTTTCTGGCACTCCTGCCCTCAACACGAAACTCTCCCGAAGGCAAACCAGCAGTGGTGGAGAGAGAAGCTCGAGGGCAACGTGGCAAGAGACCGCGCCGCCGATCTCGAGCTGCGTGCAGCCGGATGGGCGGTGCTCCGCGTGTGGGAGCACGAGCCGGTCAACAACGCTGCAGACCGTATTGAACAACTCGTCCGGGACCGCCGCTCAAGCAGCGGCGAGGAAGTCAGCGTGTGACGCGATGTCATCGAGGAAGCCGTCCTCGAATCGGAGATTGCCGCGAGTCGCTCGGTCGAGAAACCCTGCACTTCCCCGCACGGACAGAGCGGGCGCTTGGCCGAGATCGACAATGTCACCCAGGTGTGCGTACGGCCGCTGTAGCGGCCATAGCGACACGTCAGCCGCCCAACGCTTGCCGTTGGCGCCGCACGCCGCCAACGGCCATGGCGCAGAGTCGGCCAGCAGCCGAAGCTCGGCATCCACATTCCCAGGGGTAACCAGGCGATGCCCCACCCACTCAGAAACACCGACCGTGACGGCATTCCCCACGAGCTTCCAACGCGTTCCCTTTCGGTTGGACACTGAATCCGCTGCCGAGGTCCAACCGGGATCGAAACCCTGCATCTGCTCGGCCTCATCGATGCGAGGTGTGACGATCTTGCGGCCGTGTGAGCCATGAGGGTTCCAGATCGCGGGCGGGGACGGAATGCCGATGGTCGATCCGCCCTTCAAGGTCGGCACTGCGTCGCGGGCCCAGCCGAGACCTCGTAGTCCCTCCGTCCAGTAGAAGCCGAAGACTTCGTCCCGATAGTGACTGGGCTGTGGTTCGCCGGCATCGTCAGCGAACAGCACCTCTCGTGGATCGCCTTCCGTGGTGGCGACCAGGATCACGCGCTGTCGTCGCTGCGGCACACCGGTGAACCGCGAGTCAACAAGACGATAGGCCCACCTGTAGCCGCGTTTCTCGAGTTCTTGCACGAGGAATCGCATCGCTGCGCCACCGTCGAGCACGAGCATGTTCCGCACGTTCTCGAGAAGCACCCAAGGGGCGCGGTGACCGTCGAGGAGACGGAACACTTCTCCGACGAGTCCCGAAGCCTCACCCCTGATTCCCCTGGTTCGGCCCGCCTGGGAGAGATCGGTGCAGGGAAACCCAGCGGCAACGAGGTCGACCGACGGCAGCTTGTCGATGTCACGCACGTCACCGACAAGGGGGACGTCCGCGAAATGGTGCTTCAGCACTGCCTGTGCGGGCTCCCACCACTCACACAGCAGCTCGGACTGCATGCCGGCGCGCTGGAGTCCGAGTTCAACTCCACCGATGCCAGCGAACAACCCAGCGACGCTCCAGCTCTGACCACCTGACACGCGCTTCAAACTACACGGCTGCAACTCGTGGTCGCAGAACAACCGGTCGTGGTATGCCGGATCGAACAGTCGCGCCGCATCTTCCGTCATCTGTGCCGACTCACGCCGCTTCACGACCCCTCCTAGGACTTGACGAACGCCGCGATCCTGGCAGGGGGGTGTGGCAGGGTGCCGAGGGGCGGACATGTCGGCTCCGGTGGCAGTTGCGATTCGGCGGATCCGTACATCTGAATCGACGCCCGGCCGGACCACGACCTGTTGCTCCAGCGCCCTGGAACACTCACGCTGGCAGGGCAGCGCCATTCCAGCGAAGCCCGCTCCACTGGAATAGCGCTGTCACCATCCCTTCAGTGGCCGGGCCGCTCGCATGTCCTCGGTCACCTCACCCGCGTCGAACGCCGCGGGGTCGAAGCCGGGTGGCGCCCATTCGGTCAGCTCGTCGTGCTCGGGGTGGGTTGGGTCGCCGAGCGCCGCGAGGAGGTTGCCGTAGCCCCACGGCCCGCCGCAGTCTTCCGGCGGGCACGCCCGCTTGCCGGCGAGGCAGACGGGGTACGTGACCTCGGCCCGCCGGGGCTCGATCGCCTCGACGAGCACGTCGTGTTCCCACCCGTCGCCGAAGTCGTAGTCCCACCGCATCTTCGACCCCACCGTCGGGAGCACCTCGCCAAGGCGGGCCTTGCGCTCGTCGACCGGGCGGTTGAAGCCGAACCCGTCCGGATCGGGCATCTCGTAGTGCACGCCACCGGCCTCGAACGCGTGCAGGTGTCCGCCGTACCAGCCCATCGCCGCCTCCAAGACGTCGGACAGTTCCGACAGCTTGACGTCGGACAGCACCTCGATGCGCCGCCAGATGGGCGGCTTCACCTGTCGCAAGGTCACCTTCAGCCGATGCACCGTCTTCGCTCGCGTCGTCATCGTTCCTCCTGACTGCAATACAACCAATGCAACGGACTCCGCGTGACATTTCCAGCGACACGGCCTCAGCAGGTCGTTCGCGCCTCAGCCGCATCGACGGTCGTATGTGGCGTCGCGCCGACGATCGCGGACGCGCTAGTTCACGTTGCGCGTGCGACCCTCCCAGAAGGGGGCACGCAGGTCCTTCTTCAGGATCTTGCCGCTCGGGTTCCTGGGCAGCACGTCGACCCAGTCGACGCTCGTCGGGCACTTGAAGCGTGCAAGGCGCTCCCGGGCGAAGCCGATGAGCTCCTGCTCGGACACGTCCATGCCAGGAGCGCGCACGACCATCGCCTTGGGCGTCTCACCCCAACGTTCGTGCGGCACGCCGATCACGGCCACGTCGGCGACAGCGGGATGCGCCATCAGGACGTTCTCGACCTCGGCGGGGTAGACGTTCTCGCCGCCGGACACGATCATGTCCTTCACCCGGTCGTGGATGTAGAGGTAGCCGTCGGCATCGAGGAAGCCGAGGTCACCGGAACGGAACCAGCCGCCGTCGACGATCGCCTTCTCGGTCTCGTCGTCCATGTGCCAGTAGCCCTTCATCACCTGGGGCGACTTGATCCAGATCTCACCGACCTCGCCGACCGGTAGGTCCTCGCGCGACGCGGAGTCGACGATGCGCAGCTCGACGCCCGGACCCGGGAGACCGCACGAGCGCAACCGGTGCTTGTTCGGGCCGTCGGGGTCATGATCCTCGGGCGGCAGGTTGACGACTGCGCCGGTCGTCTCGGTGAGGCCGTACGCCTGCCAGAACTTGCAGCCGAACAGCCGCACCGACTCCGCCAGCACCTCTTCCGAGATCGGCGACGCGCCGTAGACGAAGACCTCGAGGCTGGAGTAGTCAGCGGTCTCGGCAGCCGGAGCCATCAACATGAACTGGAGCACCGCTGGCACGAGGAACGCGTGGGTGATCCGGCGCCGGCCGATCAACTCGATCAGCGCGGCGGGGTCGAGGTCGCGCACGATCACCGAGGAGCATCCCTCGTACATCCCGGCCACGGCCCAACCGCCACCACCGATGTGGAACAGCGGCATCGCGATCATGTTGACCGAGTCCGACGACAGGCCCCAGATGTCCTTTGCCGCCGGGAGCAGCCCGAAGAAGTTCGAGTTGCTGAGCATCACGCCCTTCGGCAGTCCCGTGGTGCCGGAGGAGTAGAGCTGGAACGCGACGTCGTCGTCGGCCGAACGGGTGCCCGGATCCTCCGCGGCATGGCGCGACACCCAACCCTCGTAGTCCTCGTACGTGCCGTGCCCGCCGATGACGACGATCTTCTTCACGGTCGTCAGCTCGCGGGCGATCGCATCGAGCATCGGGACGAAGTCCGGGCCGACGACGAGCACCTTCGCTTCGGCGTCGTTGACGATGTACGCGACCTCGGGCGGGGCGAGCCGCCAGTTGATGTCGACGCAGACGGCGTTCGACAACGCGGCGCCGAAGAAAACCTCGAAGTGCTCGATGCCGTTCTTGTCGACGAACGCGATCCGGTCCTGCGCGCCGACCCCCTCTGCGACGAGGCCTTGCGCGACCTGCGTCGAGCGCGACAGCAGCTCGTCCCAACGTTGCATGCGGTCACCCTGGATGAGCGCCGTCTGGCGGGCTCGTTCGACACCGTGGACGCGGACGATGTCGGCAACCGTGGAGATCCCCATGGGGCCTCGAAGGTAGTCGCCGTACACTCCGCCGGATGCACGGGGCGAGCCACCGACGAGCGGGACCAGAGGCAGTCCTGTTCGACCTCGACGACACGCTGATCGACTGGTGGGGCTCGATCTCGACCTGCCTCGCGGAGCTCACCGGCGACGAGATCAGCGACGCGCTGCTCGCCCACTGCCGGGAGCAGTGCTGGGAGCTCGACCCGACCGGCAGCCACGTGTGGCACCGCAACACCTGGGCGATGCACACCCGCATCGACGAGCTCTGGCCGGCCGCGCTGCCGTTCGTCGATCCCGGCGAGCTCGAGCTGTTGCAGAAGCTGTTCGTCGACGAGCTCTGGGTCGGGTTCTTCCCCGACACCCTGCCGACGCTGGACGCGCTGCTCGACCGAATCCGCCTCGGCGTGCTCTCCAACAACCACCACCTGCCGGACGAGGTCGACCGCCTGCGCCTGCACGACTGGTTCGAAGCCGCGGTTCACACCCCGCCAGAGCAGCACAAGCCGCACCGAGGTGCGTTCGAGCTCGGCGCACGGGCGATGCGGCTACCGCCGGAGCGCTGCATCTACGTCGGCGACTCGATCAAGGCCGACGCACTCGGCGCCCACGCCGCGGGCATGACCGCCGTGTGGCTCGACCGCTGGGACGACGGCTGGACGAACCGCCCGCGCGAGATCCATCGGATCACGTCGCTCACCGAGCTGCCGGACCTGCTCACCCAGCTCGGCGCGTAGCCACCTCGCAGCGCAGACCAGGCGCGCCTGCCAGCCTGCGATCGAGTGTCACGAGTGGGCACGCGAGCGACTCGGCGAGAGCGACGTACCACGCGTCATAGCTGGTGACGGTGGAGCGCAGCTCCCACACTCGGTCGGCGAACGGGCCGAAGGGGTAGAGGTCGATCGGCAGATCGGCGAGGTCCGCATGCGTGAGCGCAGCAAGGTCGACGCTCAGCTCTCCAGCCGCCGCAGCTCGGCGCAGGACGCTCGACAGTTCGACTGGCAAGAGGTGGGGCGCATGAAGGGTGCTACCGATGATCCGCTCGGTCGCCCATGCTCCATCCGGCCCGCCGTCGACCAGTGCCGCGAGCATCGCCGACGCATCGACGACGAGCGTGGTCATCGGCGATCGAGGTCGCGTAGCTGCATCACCTTGTCCGCGGGAAGGCGCGAACCGGTCGCGAGCACCCGGGTACGCGCCCGCATCAGCACGTCATCGAGCGTCGGACGGGCGGCAAGCGCCTCGAGCTCTCCTCGGAGGTACTCCTGCAACGACTTCCCGGCGCGTGCGGCACGGCCGGCCAGTTCGTCCCGCACGTCTTCTGGGACGTCCCGAACCGTGATCGCAACCATGCAGCGACTCTAGCAGCGGTGCAGCTGTTCCAGCAGCAGGTTGATCGACTGCAGGGTCAGCGGCGACGTTCAGCGGCGACGTTCGCCGTAGCGGTTCCAGTGGGTCACGGCCTCCACCGGCTTGCGAGGGGCGATCCCGAAGCGCCCGGCCGGACGGCCCACCGGCACGAGTGCGGCGATCTCGAACCGCCCTTCCGGCACGCCGAGCGCGGCGAACACCTCCGCTGACCGGATGCGGATCACGGTCGTGAGCGTCGTGCCGAGCCCGAGCGAGCGGGCGGCGACGCAGAAGTTCTGCACGGCCGGGTACACGCTCGCGTCGAGCCGGCCGATGTCCATCGGTCCCTCGGCATCCGCCGGCGCCCATGGGATCAGCGGCTGGAGGAAGAGCACGATCGCCGGCACGTCGGCGAGGTGGTCGGCGAGGTGGCGGCTCGCGTCGCGCGTGCGCCGCCAGCTCTCCGCCTGCGCCTCGTCCCGGAACGCGGACGGCTCCGGCAGCGATCGTTCGTAGCGATCGAACGCGGCCTTGTACAGCCGGGCGATCTCGGCCCGCTGGTCCGGCTCCGTCACGACGACGTACTGCAACGGCTGCACGTTCCCGCCACTCGGTCCTTGCTGGGCTGCGCGCAGGCAGACGAGCAGCTCCTCGTCGGTGACCTGCTCGGCGGTGTACCGACGGATCGCCCGCGTGGTCATCAGGGCATCGAGGGCGTCCATGACCGGCGACCCTATCCCTGACCGCTCAGCGGCCCCGGAAGTCCGGTGGCCGCCGCTCGGACATGGCATCGAGCGCCTCCTGGTGGTCGGCGGAGAGGAAGGTCGTGATCTCCAACGCCGTCGACAGGTCGAAGCTGTCGAGCAACGCCCGCTTCACCTGCTGGTTCACGGCCGCCTTCGTGGCCCGCACGGCGAGCGGGGCGCCGGCGGCGAGCCGGGCAGCCCACGCCAGACCGCGGTCGCGCACCTCGGCCGACGGGACGACCTCGTTGACGAGCCCGAGCCGCGCGGCGTCCGCCGCCGTGACGGGGTCACCGGTCATCAGGTACTGCTTCGCGATCGCTGGCCCGACGAGCAGCGGCCAGATCGCGGCGCCACCGTCGCCGGCCACGATGCCGACCTTCACGTGGGGATCGGCGATCACCGCGGTGTCGGCCATGACGATCACATCGCAGAGGAGCGCGATCGAGGCGCCGAGCCCGATCGCCGGGCCGTTGACCGCAGCGACGACGGGCAGCTCGACGTCGAGCAGATCCCAGATCAGCTGCTTGCCGTCGCGCCGCAACTGGTCGAGCGTCTGGAGGTCGCGGAGCTGCGGGAACCAGCCGAAGTCGCCGCCCGCGGTGAACGCCCGCTTGGACCCGGTGAGCAGCACGGCCCGCGCCGACCGTTCCCGCTTCAACATCCGGAACAGCCCACCGAGCTCGTCGTGCAGGGTCGCGTCGACGGCGTTCAGGTCGTTGCCCGGGCGATCGATCGTGGCGACGAGCACGTCGCCCTCCCGGTCGAGTCGGATCGTCTCGAATGGCTCCACGGTCTCACCGTAGGGCCTTGCCCGCACGGTGTACCCCGCCGGTCGGGCCGGGGCACGGATCCCCACGTACAGTCGCCGCGGTGCGGCTGTCGATCGTCCTCGGTGAGTGGCTCGACCGCCCGGTGGCCGCCGACCTCGCAGTCGCGGAGCTCGCCGATCAGCTCGGCTACGGCGAGGTGTGGATCGGCGAGATGGCGAAGCTCGACGCGCCTGCGATGGCAGCCACGATCGTCGGCCGCACGTCGTCGATCGAACCGTGCCTCGGGCCGCTCGCCGTCACCGTCCGCAGCCCGGCCCAGATCGCGCTCGCCGTGGCGACGATCGCGGCCACCGGACGGACGTGTCACGTCGCGCTCGGGACATCGAGCACGACCGTGGCCCGCTGGCACGGCACGACGAGAGCTGGCGCTGCGGATCGGCTCGCCCGCGCGACCGCCGACGTCCAGGCGCTCCTGCGCGGCGAGCGCGTGAACGGCTTCCTCCTCCGCGAGGTGCCGCACGGCGCCACCGTCACCGTTGCCGCGTTCGGCGAGCGGGCGCTCGGCATCGCCGCCACCGCCGACCGCATGGTGCTGAACATGGTCACACCGGCCACGGCGGCGAAGCTCTCCGTGTGGCACGCGAACACCGCCGTGTGGCTCGCCGCAGCGATCGATCCCACGCCAGAGGAGCGGCGCTGGCTCGCGCTCGGCTACGTCGGCTACCTCGCTGCACCGGGCTACGCGGAGATGTTCTCCGAGGCGGGTTTCGACCAGCTCGTCGAGTTCGCGCGGACGCGCCCGCACCCGAAGGAGCTCGCCGCCAGGATCCCCGACGAGCTGCTCGAAGCGGTGGCACTCGTCGGCACGGAAGCCGACGTCCGCCGTCGGATCGACGAGTACGCCGCTGCCGGGATCCGCGAGATCGGACTCGTGGTCCCACCGCTCGATCTCGGCTGCGGCCGACGGACGATCGAGGCGCTGGCGCCCGCAAGCTGAATGTCGGGGCGAATCGTGTCAGAGCGTCGACGTGTCGGCGTCTATGCCGAGGATCACCTTGCCGGCCGTCTCGAGGATCCGCGTCGACACCATGAGGTGCTGCGTCACGGTGTGCACGTCGCGGAAGCAGCGCTGCAGCACGTTGGCCGAGTACACGGACGACCCGCCACCGAGGTGGTAGGCGAGGTCGACCGCCCGCGCTGCTTCCTGTGCGGCGTGCGAGCAGGCGATGCGCACGCGGGCGCGCTGGCCGAGCTCGATGTGGCCACCGGCGAGCACCGCGTCCCATGCGACGCTCAGCTCGTCGAGCAGGAACGCGGTGGCCGCGCCCACGGCCGCTTCGGCACGGGCGACGTCGACCTGCGCGAGGGACGACGCGGCGAGGGTCTTCGACGAGAACAGCGGCCGCTTGCCCTGGGCGAGCGCAACGATCTCGTCGATCGCGCGCCTGCCGATGCCCAGCGCGACTGCCGCCACGCCCGCGGCGAGAAGGTTGAAGTTCGGGAACCGGGCGAGCGGCGAACCGGTCTCGACCCCGCTGGCGAACGGTTGCACCGAGCGTCCCTCGGGGACGAACACGTCGGTCATCCGGAAGTCGGTCGAACCGGTTCCTCGCAGACCGGACGAGTACCAGGTGTCGAGCAGCTCGACCTCCGCGGCCGGGGCGAACATCAGGTGGAACTCGTCGGTGTCCGTCAGCGTGCCGCCGAGGATCCACGTGCAGTGACTCGTGCCGCTGCCCCACGGCCACTGCCCGCTGACCCGGTGGCCACCGTCCACCCGGACGCCCTTGCCGTTCGGCGCGAACACGCCGCCGGCGACTGACCGTGGGTCGCCGAAGATCTCGGTCGCCCACACCGGTGCGAGACGCGCCGCCAGCGACGACGTTGTGCTCGCGATCATCACGCACCAACCTGCTGCGCCGTCGGCCTCGGACACCTGCGCGATCGCGCGCACCAGGGTCATCGGATCGCACTCCGAGCCGCCGTAGGCGCGGGGCACGCAGAGCCGGAACAGCCCGGCGTCGCGGAGCGCCTCCGCAACCGGTGTCGGCAGCCGGCGCAGCTCCTCGCCTTCGTCCGCGTGCTGACGGACGAGCGGTGCCAACGCTCGGGCGGCCTCGAGAGGGTCGCTGACCTCGCCGGACACGTCAGACCCGTGCGGTTGCCCGTTGCGCGTCGGCCCAGCTGAGGCCCGCCGTGACGTCGATGTCGTGCGGCAGCCCGAGCACGAGCTCGGCGACGATGTTCCGCTGGACCTCGCCAGTGCCGCCGCCGATCGTCAGCGCGGCCGAGAACAGGAACCCGTCGTGCCAGTCCGGACCGCCGAGGTCGAGCGACGGTCGGCCTGGCCCGAGACCGGGAGTGTCGGTGCCCGGTACGAAGTCGTCCCCTGTGCCGGTGAGCATGCCCTCGGCACCGAGCAGGTCCTTCACGAGACCCATCACGTGCTGGCCGTGCTCGTCGGCGAGCACCTTCCTGATGCTCGCCTCGGGACCCGGCTGCTGGCCACGCAGGCGCGCCGACAGCGTCCGGAGCCGGATCAGGTCGAGCAAGGAGTGCTCGATGTAGATGTCGACGATCCGCTGACGCATCACGGGGTCCGTCACGGGACCGCGCTGCTTCACCGCCTCGATGAAGTCGAGCCCGGTCGGACCGTTGCCCCAGAGCACCCCGCCCGACGACAACGAGATGCGCTCGTTCCCGAGCGTGACCTTCGCCAGCCGCCAGCCGTCACCCTCCAGCCCGACGAGGTTCTCTGCGGGCAGCCGCACGTCCGTGAAGAAGACCTCGTTGAACGTGTGACCGCCGGTCATCTCGGTGATCGGGCGGATCTCGATGCCAGGCGCGTCCATCGGGCACACGAAGTAGGAGACGCCTTTGCGCTTCGCGACGTCGGGGTCGGTGCGGGCGATGAGGATCCCGAACTTCGAGTACTGCGCGCCGGACGTCCAGATCTTCTGACCGTTGACGACCCATTCGTCGCCGTCCCGCGCCGCCCGCGTACCGAGGTTGGCGAGGTCGGAGCCCGACTGCGGCTCGCTGAAGAGCTGGCACCAGAACTCCTCGCCGGCGAGCAGCGGCGGCAGGTACCGCTGCTGCTGCTCGGGCGTGCCGCCGTAGAGCAGCGTCGGTCCGGCCCATCCGATGCCGATCGGGTTCACGGGCCGGCGAACGCCCGCCTTCGACAGCTCGTCGTCGATGATCAGCTGGTGGATCGGGTCGGCGCCGAGCCCGTACGGCTCCGGCCAATGGGGCGCGACGTAGCCGGCCTCGGCGAGCGTCCGCCCCGACGGTTCGGGATGCTCGGCCAGCCACGTCCTGACGGCGAGGCGGCGGGGATCGTCGTTCGGTGGCAGCAGGAAGTCCACGGACGCACGTTAGGCACGGACGTCTCTCGCCACCGCTAGCGGGCCGACGCCGAGCCCGTTGGTGGCGTCGATGTGCGCCCACACCGCAGCGGCGAGCGGCGCAGCCGAGGGGCCGACCGGTGTGCGCTCAGGCACGAACATGGCGCGCACGAAGCTCGCGCCGGCGCTCGGCCCGACCCCGCCCGTGACGTCGGGCGGCTCCTCGGGCTGGGCCGGTCGCACCCGGTCGCCGTCTCGGACGAGCCCGAACTCGGCGGGGGCGTCGACGACTTCGGTCGCGATCAGCCGCCAGGTGCCGCCGGTCCGCTCGTGGTCGAACGCCTCGAGCAACGTCTGCTCGAGCTCCCTCGGGCGCCAGTCGGCCGCGACGCCACCGACGAGCGCATCGAGGAGCAGCTGGAGCGGGATGTCGACGTCTCTCGCCATCATGTTCAGCCCTGCGCCGTTGCGCGGGTTCAGCTCGGTCGGCCGGAAGCCCGCTGTTGTCATCACACCGTCGATCGTGAACGCGCCGCGATAGTCGACCTCGTCGCGGAGACGATCGCCGACAGCGCGCGCCATCGATCGCATCGCTTCGCGGTCGGCCTGTGGCGGATCCCAGAACGACGAGCACCCGGCGTAGAAGAACTCGTCGTCGGACGTCCGCAGCACGATCATCTCGACCGGGCGGAGCGCGACCACGTCGTCCGAGAACACGATGCCGTGGATGCTGCAGGGGATCCCCTCGAGGAACGGCATCACGCGGACGAGCCGGTCGGGCGCGCACCACTCGGCCATCGCCGCTTCGAGGTCGCTGGACCGCCGCACGCGACGGACACCGTGACCACCACCGGTCCAGCCCTCCTTGGCGTCGATCGCGAGCACGACACCGTCTCCGCGATCGAAGCGGTCCCACACCTCGGCGACGGCCGCGACGGTTGCCGGCAGCACGGCACTCGGAGACCGTTCGACGCCGCACCGGTCCCAGAGCGCGTCGACCACCGTCTTGTCGTCGAGCGCCAGCCACTCGGGCCGCCGATGAGCGAGGAAGGGCCGCCCGCCGAGGTGCGGGGACTCGTTCAAGAAGTCGGAGACGACGACGGCGCTGCGGTCGGGATCGAACTGGTCGAGCTGCTCGACGGCCCATGCGGGCAGCGCGGCGATCGCTGCGTTGCCGGCGCGGATGCCCTCGAGCATCCCCCCAGCTGCGCTGACATCGAGCGAGCACCACGTCGCCTCGTCCGGTTCGGGCAGCGGCCCCACGCCGGGACCGTTCGTCGCGAGGACGAACACGTCGGTCGCGCCGAGCGACCTGGCGGCGCGCACGACAGCCACCGATCCGGCGACGACCTCGTGCTTCACGATCACGCGCCGTCCCTCGAAGAGCGGTCGGAGCACGCCGGACCAGTACGACACGTCCATGTGCGAACGGTACGGCCGGGAGCGTGGAGGCGGCGGATGATTTCGAGGTGGTGCGGACTGGCCCACCCGTACGCTGTCCCGCTGTCCGCGACACACCGCCGACGCACCTCGGGGAGGGCCCATGATCCACGCGCACGATCTCGCTCGCACGTTCAAGACGCGAGCGGGGCCCGTCCACGCCGTGGCAGGTGTCGACCTCGACGTCGCGGAGGGCGAGATCCTCGGCTTCCTCGGCCCGAACGGCGCCGGCAAGACGACGACGCTGCGGATGTTGACGACGCTGCTCGAACCCACCGCCGGCACCGCGACCGTCGCCGGGTGCGATCTCCGCGCCGATCCCGTCGGGGTCCGCCGGCGCATCGGCTACGTGCCACAGTCCGGCTCGACGCTGCCGGAAGCACGAGCCGGTGAAGAGCTCGTGGACCAGGCCCGCCTCTACGGGATCGACGTCGACATCGCCCGGTCCCGGCGGGACCAGCTCTTCGCACAGCTGGAGCTCGACGGCTTCGCCGACCGCCTCTGCCGCTCGCTGTCCGGTGGGCAGCGCCGGCGGCTCGACATCGCGATGGGCCTCATCCACGAACCGCGACTCGTCTTCCTCGACGAACCGACGACCGGCCTCGACCCGCAGTCGCGGGCGAACCTCTGGAACCACATCCGCGGGTTGCGCGACCGTCTGCACACGACCGTGTTCCTCACCACGCACTACCTCGACGAGGCGGACGCGCTCTGCGACCGCATCCTGATCATCGATCACGGACGGATCGTCGCCGAGGGATCGCCGGCAACGTTGAAGGCGAGCATCTCCGGCGACCGCATCACCATCGAACTGGTGTCGCCCGATGATCTCGCCACTGCTGGTGCGGTGGCGCAGTCGATGGACGGAGCGTCGAAGGTCACGGCGGACGGCTGCACGATCCATGTCCACGTACCTGCGAGCGGCCCGGCGCTGCCCGGCCTGCTGCGCCAGCTCGACGAGCGAGGCGTCGGCATCGCCGCCGTCGACGTGCACCGCCCGACCCTCGACGACGTCTTCCTCTCCCTCACCGGCCGGTCGCTGCGCGACGACGCCGCGGCCTGAAAGAGCTCCCGATGATCGTTCTCCACGACACCATGCTCGTGTTCCGCCGCGCCATGCGGCTGTCGCTCCGCAACCCGATCTGGGTGATCCTCGGCCTGACGCAGCCGGTGCTCTACCTCAGCCTGTTCGGTCCGTTGCTCCGTCGCCTGCCGCTCTCCGGCGCCGACAGCACGGCCGCCGAGAACTGGCGGATCTTCGTGCCCGGGCTGATGGTGCAGCTCGCCATGTTCGGCGCGGCGTTCGTCGGCTTCGGCCTCGTCGCAGAGTGGCGCGCCGGTGTCATCGAACGGATGCGGGTCACACCGGCGAGTCGGCTCGCGCTGTTGCTCGGCCGGGTGCTGCGCGACGTCGTGGTCCTCGTCGTACAGGCCACGATCCTCATCCTCGTGGCACTGCCGTTCGGCCTGCGCGTGTCGTTCGGCGGGGCCGTCCTCGCGGTCGTGCTCGTCGCCGTGCTCGGTGCCGCGTTCGCCTCGCTGTCCTACGCCGCTGCGCTCTCGCTGAAGAGCGAGGACGCGCTGGCGCCGCTGCTGAACGGGATCGCGATCCCGTTGCTCCTCCTCTCGGGCATCCTCCTGCCGATGTCGCTCGCACCCGGATGGCTGCAGGCGCTGGCCGATGTCAACCCACTGAGCCACGTCGTCACCGGCGTGCGGGCCTTGTTCGACGTCTCCGGTGACGCCGGCGAGGTGTGGCTCGCAGCGGCGGTGACGACCGGCCTGGTCGCGATCGCGCTCGCCCTCGGCGCCAGCGTCTTCCGCAAGGAATCCGGCTGACCCTCCTGACGCGCCCCTCCCGCGTCCCACCCGCGTCCCACCCGTCACCCTCCCCGTCCTCCGGAGTCGCGCTCGGGAGGTCGCGCTCGCCGCTCGTCCCCTGCCTCGGATGAAGGCGTCAGAGTTCTGCACGAGGGCCGTGCAGAACTCTGCCGAGTTCGGGTGACACGGGCGGGGCGGGAGGGTGCGGGGATGCGTCGGCGGGAGCGGCGGCGGGAGCGGCGGCGGGAGGGTGCGGGGATGCGGCGGCGCCGGAAGCCGGACGCGGGAGGAAGCGGTGCCGGCGCGCGCCCCGCCGTATCCTCGTCCCATGCCGAACGGGTGGAACTTCGCCGACCTGTGGGAGCGCGTCGCCGATCGGATCCCCGACGCGCCGGCGCTCCGCCACGGAGGCGCCTCGCTCACCTGGCGCGAGATGGACCGGCGCGCCGACTCGCTCGCGGCAGCGCTGCTGGCGACAGGCGTGCACGAGCAGGACAAGGTCGCGCACTACCTGTACAACAGCTCCGAGTACATCGAGAGCCTGTTCGCGCTGTTCAAGGCAGGCCTCGCGCCGCTGAACACGAACTACCGCTACGCCGAGGACGAGCTCGTCTACCTGTGGGACAACGGCGACGCGGTCGCAGTGATCTTCCACGGGGTGTTCGCTCCCCGGATCGAGTCGCTGCGGCACCGCGTCCCGCGCGTGCGGACGTGGCTGTGGGTCGACGACGGCAGCGGCCCCTGCCCGGAGTGGGCCACACCGTACGAGTCGGCCGCCACGACGCCGACCACCGGGCGCACCATGCCCCTGTGGGGACGCAGCGGCGATCACCTGCTGCTGCTCTACACGGGTGGCACCACCGGGATGCCGAAGGGCGTGATGTGGCGCCAGGACGATCTCCTCGGCGCGCTCGACGCGAACAACAAGCGCAGGCTCCCGCCCGAACAGGACCTCGACGTCGTCGGGGAGCGGGTGGTGAAGGCGGGTCCGCGCAACCTGCCGGCGGCGCCGCTGATGCACGGCACCGGCCTGTTCAACGCGATGAGCAACCTCATGGTCGGCGGCTGCATCGTCACGATGCCGGGTCGCCACTTCGACGTCGTGGAGCTGCTCGACACCGTGCAGCTGGAGCAGATCAACTCGATGTCGATCGTCGGCGACGCGTTCGCCAAGCCGATCCTCCGCGCGCTGGATGCCGAGCCGGATCGGTGGGACATCTCGAGCCTGCGGGTCATGGTCTCCAGCGGTGTCATGTGGACCGCCGAGACGAAGGCCGGCCTGCTGCGTCACAACGCGCGGCTGATCATGGTCGACTCGCTCGGCTCGTCGGAGGCGATCGGCATGGCGACGAACACCACGAGCGCGGACGGAGCGAGCGGTACGGCGACCTTTCGACTCGGACCGAACACCCGGGTCGTCACCGAGGAGGGCCGGGACGTGCGGCCCGGTTCGGGCGAGCTCGGCCGTGTCGCACTGCGCGGCCACACGCCGATCGGGTACTACAAGGATGCCGAGAAGTCGGCGGCCACGTTCCAGGTGATCGACGGCGCGCGCTACTCGATCCCGGGCGATTGGGCAGAGGTCGCCGCGGACGGCACCGTGAAGCTGCTCGGCCGCGGCAGCCAGTGCATCAACACCGGCGGCGAGAAGGTCTACCCGGAGGAGGTCGAGGAGGCGCTCAAGCTCCATCCCTCCGTGGCCGATGCCGCAGTGGTCGGGCTCCCCGACGAGCGGTTCGGCGAGGCGATCACCGCGCTCGTCGAGACGCGTCCTGGCGCTGAGCTCGACGAGCGGGCGCTGATCGCCCACGTGAAGTCGCACCTCGCGGCCTACAAGGCGCCGAAGCGGGTGTTCCCGATCCCGACGATCGGACGCGCCGCGAACGGCAAGCTGGACTACAAGCAGCTCAAGGAGACCGCCGCCGCGCGCGCCGCAGCGCCCTGACCGTTCCCGACTCGACCAGCGGGCGCGCTGGGTCGCCGCAGTACCGTGCCGATCATGCCGACGATCGATCGCGCTCGCCTGGCCCGTCTCCACGCCGACGAGGAGCACCGCTTCCGGCGCACCCATTCGGTCTCCGAGCGGCTCGCCCTGGAGGCCCACGAGCATCTCCTCGGCGGCGTGCCGATGCCGTGGATGACGCGCTGGCCGGGCGCGTTCCCGATCTTCTTCGACACGGCGGCTGGCGCCCGGTTCACCGACGTCGACGGGCGGGAGTACGTCGACTTCTGCCTCGGCGACACCGGCGCGATGGCGGGACACGCGCTCCCCGAGGTCGCCGCCGCGCTCTACCGCCAGGCGCAGCGCGGCATCACGACGATGCTGCCCAACGAAGACGCCACGTGGGTCGCCGCGGAGCTCTCCCGTCGCTTCGGCCTGCCGAGCTGGCAGATGGCGATGACTGCCACCGATGCGAACCGATTCGTGCTGCGCTTCGCACGCCACCTCACCGGCCGCCCGAAGATCGCCGTGATGGACTGGTGCTACCACGGCACCGTCGACGAGGCGTTCGCGATCCTCGGCCCGGGCGGCAAGGTCGTCCCTCGTCCTGGCTCGCTCGGACCGCAGGTCGACCCCGCGCTGACGACCAGGGTGGTTCCGTTCAACTACCTCGACGCGCTCGATGCCGCGCTCGCCCACGGCGACGTCGCCTGTGTGCTGATGGAGCCGGCACTCACGAACATCGGCATCGTGCTGCCCGAGCCCGGCTACCTCGACAGCGTGCGAACGCTCACCCGGCGCCACGGCGCGCTGCTGGTGATCGACGAGACCCACACGATCTGCGCCGGCCCGGGCGGGTGCACGGCGGCGTGGGGGCTCGAGCCCGACTTCGTGGTGATCGGCAAGACGATCGGTGGCGGCATGCCGTCGGCGGCCTACGGGATGACGGCGGAGATCGCCGCTGCACTGCACACCGCGCTCGTCGACGAGCTGATCGACACGAGCGGCGTCGGCGGCACCCTGACCGGCAACGCCCTTGCGATGGCGGCGACCAGAGCCACCCTGTCCACGAGCCTGCGCGACGAGGATTTCGCGCGGATGATCCCGCTGGCCACGGCGTGGACTGCGGGCGTGCGCGTCGCATACGAGGCCGCAGGCCTGGAGTGGAGCGTGCAACAGCTCGGGGCGCGGGCCGAGTACTGGTTCTGCCCACCGCCACGCGACGGCGCAGCTGCAGCGGCTGCCGCTGATCACGAGCTCGACGCCTTCATGCACCTCTGGGCGATCAACCGCGGCGTCCTGCTCACCCCGTTCCACAACATGGCGCTGCTCTCGCCGCACCACATCCCTGCCGACGTCGAGCGGCACACAGAGGTGTTCACGGAGGCCATCACAGCCTTGGTGGGCGGCTGAGCACCGCGGCAGTTTCTCCGCGGCGTCGGCGCGCCGATACCGTCGCGGCGTCGTTCGCGCACCATCTGCCGATCCCCGACCACACAGGAGCACCTTCATGAGCGATCTCGGATTCGACGGACGCGTCGCGGTCATCACCGGCGCCGGCGGCGGTCTCGGCCGCCAGCACGCCTTGCTCCTCGCATCGCGCGGCGCCCTGCTCGTCATCAACGACCTCGGTGGTGCCGTCGACGGCACCGGCAGCGACAAGGGCGCAGCCGAACGGGTGGTCGACGAGATCAAGGCACTCGGCGGCGAGGCCGTCGCCGACACGAACTCCGTCGCCACGCCGGAAGGTGGCGCGGCGATCGTGCAGACCGCGATCGATGCGTTCGGCAAGGTGGAGATCGTCGTCAACAACGCAGGCATCCTGCGCGACAAGGCGTTCCACAACATGGAGCCGGACCTGATGAACCCCGTTTTCGACGTGCACCTGAAGGGCGCGTTCCACGTCACGCAGCCGGCGTGGGTGAAGATGCGCGAGCAGGGATACGGCCGCATCGTCAGCACGTCCTCGGCCGCCGGCATCTTCGGGAACTTCGGCCAGACGAACTACGGCGCGGCGAAGATGGGGCTCGTCGGCTTCACCCGCGTGCTCGCGGTCGAAGGCGCGAAGTACAACATCAAGGCGAACGCGATCGCACCGCTCGCGCTGACGCGGATGACGGAGACCATCATGGGCGCGCTCGGCGACAAGCTCGACCCGGCTCTGGTGTCGCCGCTCGTCGCTTGGCTCGCCCACGAGGACTGCTTCGCCAGCGGCCAGGTGTTCTCGGTGGGCGGGGGACGCGTCGCCGAGATCTTCATCGCCGAGTGCCAGGGGTACCACTCTGCCGAGCTCACCCCCGAGCAGCTGCGCGACAACTGGGCCACCGTCACCGAGCGCGAGGGCTACGGCGTCCCGGCGAACCTCGGCGCGGAGACCGCGATGTTCCTCCCGTTCCTCTCCTGAACCCGCACGCCGGGAGGCCCGTCGCTGCGAGGTGAACGGCGAGGAGACCGCTGGCTACGGTCCCGCCCGTGCTGGACCTCGATGACTTCCGCTCTGCCGCATCGACCTGGCTGCAGGCCAACAAGGCCCACGCGCCGCGCGACTACGGCGCGATCTGCCCACCCGATCTGATCGAGCACGGCATCGCGTGGCAGCACAGGTTGTACGCGGACGGATGGGCAGGCATCCATTGGCCGACGGAGCACGGCGGGCAGGGGCTCACGGCCGAGCACCAGGGCCTCTGGCTGGAGCAGTGCGCGCTCGCCGGCGTCCCGCCGTTCCTGAACATGGTCGGTCTGGTGCTCGCCGGCGGCTCGATCATGCGCTTCGGCACGCCCGAGCAGCAGATGCAGCACCTGCGCCCGACGCTGGCCGCCGAGGAGGTCTGGTGCCAGCTGTTCAGCGAGCCGGGGGCCGGGAGCGACCTCGGCAGCCTCTCGACGCGAGCCGTGCTCGACGGCGACCGCTACGTCGTGAACGGCCAGAAGGTGTGGTGCTCCGGCGGTCGCTACAGCGGCTGGGGGATCCTGATGGCGAGGACGAACCCGGAGGCGCGCAAGCACGACGGCATCTCGTTCCTCCTCGTTGACATGAGCACCCCGGGGATCGACATCCGCCCGCTCAAGCAGATGACGGGCGAGGCGGAGTTCGACGAGGTGTTCTTCACGGATGTCGAGCTGCCGGCCGACGCGCTCCTCGGGCCGCTGCACGGCGGGTGGGGCGTGGGGATGGCCGTGCTCACGAGCGAGCGCGGCCACATCGGCGCGAGCGTGATCGGCCTCGAGCGTCGGCTCGCCGGCATCGCGAAGCTGGCCGAGGGCCGGCAGCTCGGGCCGATCGAGCGCGACGAGCTCGTCCGGCTGCTGAGCCGCGGCAAGGTGCTCACGTGGATGGCGCGGCGACAGGGACCGGTCGCGTCGACCGCTGCCTCGCTGATGAAGCTCGGCATCACCGAGCTCATGTTCGACGCGGCGATGCTGCGCGGCCGGATCGCCGGCATGGACGGTGTGCTCGACGGTGCCGATGCGGCTGGCATGCTTGCGGCGCCGGGAGGGCGCATCGCCGGCGGCACCAGCCAGGTGCAGCGCAACATCATCGGCGAGCGCCTGCTCGGCCTGCCACGCGAACCCAAGGGGTGACGATGTCGAACAGCGACGATCGACGGCGAGATGCGCAGGGCATCGGCGATGCCTCCCGCAGCGATGCAGGTACGTCGGCAGCGTCAGGCCGGAGCGGGCTGAGCCCGGCGGCGATCGGGCTCTTCGTCCTCATTGCGGTCTCCGTCGTCTTCATCCTCCAGAACCGTGACCGCACGACGATCGACTTCCTGGTGTTCGAGCTGCGCAGCCGAGTGTGGACCGCTATCGCGGTGTCGATCGCGCTCGGGGCGCTCCTCGACCGGCTGCTCGGGATGTGGTGGCGCAAGCGCCGCCGCGACCGCGTCGGCTGAAGCTCGACCGCTGCACCGACCGCGGCGCCGGGCTCAACGCTGCGGCGCGACGCCGCCGCCGTGGTGGCCGACCATCAGCCACTCGCCGTCGGTGGAACGCACGAACAGGTTGATCGCGCTCACGGTGCCGCTCGCACCATCCGGCCCGATGATGTTCTCGGTGCAGGTGACCCACCCGACGGCGCCGTACACGACGACGCGTTCGTCGGTCACGATGAACTGCAGCCCCCCGTCCTGGCGCAGGAGCTGCTCCCACGACAGCCGGACCTCGTCCCACCCGCGCAGCGTCGGTATGCCGGGGTGCGTGCAGATCACCTCGTCGGAGTGCTCCCACAGCTCCGCCATCGCCGCCATCGTCCCGGCCTCGAACGCTTCGTAGAACGCGTCGTTCGCGGCAAGGACCTCTCCGTGCACCGTGGCTGTCACGCCGCGAGCGTACGACAACGCCTGCGCGGCACTGGCGACGCGAGTACCGCCGTGCGAGCCGGTTGGCCCGAGCAGTGCGACGCAGGCGAGGATGCCTCGATGCGCGTGCCCTCATCCGACGGCGTCGAAGTCACCGTCCACGACCTCGGCGGTTCCGGCCCGCTGGTGCTGCTGTCGCATGCGACGGGCTTCCACGGCTTCGTCTGGCGACCGGTTGCCGACCATCTGGCGTCGAACGGCTTCCACTGCGTCGCGCTCGACTATCGGGGCCACGGCGACACGGCCGCGCCGCCGGACTGGGTCGTCGACTGGAACCGGTACGGCGACGACGTCACCGCGGTCGCCGAGGCGGTCGCCGAGCCGGGTGGGATCGTCGGTGTCGGCCACTCGATGGGTGGTGCCGGGGTGCTGATGGCAGCGTTGCGGCATCCCGGGCTGTTCCGGGCGCTGCTCGTCTACGAGCCGGTCGTGATGCCGACAGAGGGGTTCGGCTCGACCGGGCCGAGCCCGCTCGTGACCGGTGCCCGGCGACGGCGGGCATCGTTCCCGAGCTTCGAGGACGCGATCGCGAACTACGCCGCGAAGCAGCCGTTGCAGGCGTTCACGCCGGAATCGCTGCACGCCTACGTCCACGGCGGCTTCCGGCACGGCACGGACGGCTACGTCCACCTGAAGTGCACGCCGGAGCACGAGGCCCGCACGTTCGAGGCGAGCACCAGTCACGACACGTGGTCGCGTCTCGGCGAGATCACCTGCCCGGTGTGGGTCGTGTCCGGGGTGCCGCTGCCGATGCAGCCGTCGATGGTCTCGCGGGACGTCGCCGAGCGACTCGCCGACGGCCGCTACCTCGAGTTCGACGACCTCGACCATTTCGGCCCGATGACGCACCCGGAGCGGATCGCCGACCTGGTGAGGGACCTGGTGGCGAGCCTCGAGTGATCCCGGCCAGGTCCGCGCCAGGTCCGCGCCCGGTCCGCGCCCGGTCCGCGCCCGGTCCGCACCGGGTCGATGCCGCGACGCTGGCACACCCCTCCCGTACGATCGTCTCGTGGAGTACCCGGTACCGACCAGCTTGTCCCCGTCGAGGGTCGATGCGTTCACGAGCTGCCCGCTGCAGTTCCGGTTCGCGAGCATCGAGAAGCTGCCGGAGACCCCGAGCATCCACGCCACGAAGGGCTCGCTGGTCCACCGCACCCTCGAGCTGCTCTTCTGCGAGCCCGCCGCGGGCCGCACACCCGCGGCCGGCAAGGCGATGCTCGCCCGCGCGATCGACGAGTACCGGATCGACCCCGAGTTCACGAGCCTCGGCCTCGACGAGGCGGCCGAGGCGGAGTTCTTCGCCGACGCGGCAGCGCTGACCGAGTCCTACTTCCGCATCGAGGACCCTGCGCGAGTGCGGGAGATCGGGATCGAGCTGCGCCTCGAGGCACGGATCGGCGCGCTCGCGGTGCGGGGCATCATCGACCGTCTCGAGCTCGACGACGACGGTGGCCTCGTGGTCACCGACTACAAGACCGGTCGCCCACCGTTCGCGCAGCGTGAGCAGCAGCGGCTCGGCGGCGTGAACTTCTACGCCTTCCTGTGCCAGGAGGTCCTCGGACAACGGCCCTCGCGGATCCGGCTGATGTACCTGCGCACGGGCGAAGTGATCGAGGCGATCCCGAGCGAGCAGTCCGTGCGCTTCCTCACGCGGCGCACAGCCGCCGTGTGGCAGGCGGTCGAGCGGGCCTGCGTCCAGGGCGACTTCCGTCCCCGGCCGAGCGCGCTGTGCGGGTTCTGCAGCTTCCGCACGTGGTGTCCCTCGTTCGGTGGCGACCCCGCCCGCGCGGCGATCGAGGCGCCGATCGCGCTCGGGCTGACGCCGGCGTGAGCGCCGACCCGGGTCGCCGCGGACACGACGACGTCGCGGGCATCGACGGGATGCATCCGTTCGGCTCCACGGTCGCAGCGTTCGACGACCAGGTCGACCAGCTGCTCGAACGGCTCCGCGGCCACGCCGTTCCCGACGCGATGTTCAAGGCCGCGACCACGCTCGGCGACTGGAGCCTGATCTGGCACCTCGTCGGCGCGCTGCGGACCATCTTCGGCGCGCCCGCAGCGGAGGCAGTGCAGCTCTCGGCGCTGCTCGGCGCCGAGTCGCTGCTCGTGAACCAGGGCGTGAAGCGGTTGTTCCGACGCATCCGCCCGACCGAGGAGGGGGACGGCCGCTACACCGTCCGCCGTCCGAGCACCTCCAGCTTCCCGAGCGGACACGCATCCGCCGGGTTCTTCGCCGCCACCGTCCTCACGTCGATGGCCGGCAAGCGCACGGCGCCGCTGTGGTTCGGGCTCGCCGGGATCGTCGCGCTGTCGCGGCCGTACGTGCGGATCCACCACGCGTCCGACATCGTCGCCGGCGCCGCCATCGGCCTCGGGCTCGGCCGGCTCGCGGTCCGCGCACGCGACGCGCTGATCGCCTGACCAGCATCCAGCATCCAAGCATCCGGCCCCGAATAACCCGACGACCGCCGCCCGGCGCCGCCGTTACGGTCAAACCATGGATATGCCTCTGCCGCCGCCATACGTGGCGCGGCCCTACCGGGGCCCGACCGACCACGAGCTCATGGTGACGATCCTCACGGAGTACCGGGAGCACGCGGGCGCGTCCGAGCGGCCGACGGTCGAGCAGTTCGACGTCACCTACGCCAACCTGACCAACTGCGATCCCGCGGAGGACATCGTCGTGGTCGAGACCACCGCCAGCGAGCCGGTTGGTTATGCCCGGACCTCGTGGGAAGAGCTCGGCGACGACACACGTGACTACATCGTCTTCGGTCCCGTCCGCCCAACGCATCTCGCCGAGCCACTGTTCCTGGCGATGGTCGCCGCCCAGGAAGCGCACTTGCGCCCGACGGCCGACGGCATCGCCAACGCCCGGTACCGGGCATACGCGCCGCATCCCGGTCCCGGGCTCGCCCCGACCCATGAGGCGGCATGGCTGCAATCGGTCGGCTATGTACCGATCCGGTTCGAAGCCGCGCTGGTGCGGCCGAACCTCGACGACATCCCCGACCTCCCGCTCCCCGACGGCGTCGAGGTGCGGCGCGTCACGGCGGAGATGCTCCGGCCGATCTGGGAGGCGCACTTCGAGGCATTCCGCGGCTCCTGGGACTTCCACGAAGCGACGGAGGAGGAGTTCCAGGAGTTCCTCGACGATCCGTTGCGTGACGAGTCGTTGTGGAAGATCGCCTGGGCCGGCGACACCGTCGTCGGACAGGTGAAAAGCTTCATCAACCGCGAGGAGAACACGGAGCGGGGCTACCTGCGGGGCTACACCGAGTACATCTCCACCCATGCCCAGTGGCGCAACCAAGGCATCGCGAGTGCGCTCCTCGCGATGAGCCTGCGCGAGCTCGCAGCCCGAGGCATGACCGAAGCCGCGCTGGGCGCCGACACCGAGAACCCCGGCGGGGCGTTCCACGTCTACACCAGCCTGGGCTTCGAGCTCCGTTCCTACGAGGCCATCTACGCCAAGCCGCTCTCCTGACCGGTGGAAGCGTTCTCGCGTTCAGCGGAGCAGCTCGGCCTGGATCGGCGCCGGGAAGCGGGCAGTGAAGCGGGTGCCGCCCAGCAGTGCTTCCAGGTCGTGGGCCGCGGCCTCGATCGCCGAGGCCGATGCCGCGCCGACATCGGCAAGGAGCTCATGGGCGATCGTGCCGTCCTTGCGTTGGACCCAGCCGCCGACGACGCGGCCGTCGACCCAGATGGTCGGCCCGCCGTTGCCGTTGCGGTCGAACAGCCGGCCGGCGAACGCGGGGTCGAGGTACCAGTCGCGCCCCTTCCACCCCATCGTCGTCGGGTCGAGGCCGGGAAGGAGCGCGACCCACGGCTCGTCGCTCCGGACCGGGTCGGCGTCGTCTGCCGCGACCCAGCCCGGCGTACCGTCGAGATCGACCTCCACCGCACCGGCGGCCGCCAGCGCTCGCCGAGCGACGGTGAGCGTCCACCCCGTCCACCACTGCACGTCGGCCGTGGTCGCCGGGCCGAAGGCGCGCAGCCAGAGGTCGACCAGCTCCCTCGCGGCCTCGTCCTTGCCTGCACCGCCGAAGCCACCTGGCACCCACGACGCCATCGTCGCCCACCGGTACTGACCGTTGATCCACGAGCCGGTCGGACGGGCGCGCACGATCAGCCCCTCGAAGCCGAGCAGGAGCAGGACTCGTGTGTGCGCTGCCTGCGTGGTGGCATACGACTTCCCGACTGCCATCTCGATCGGCACGCGCAGCGCCGGCACCGCGTCGCCGAGCTCACGCGCCGTCACCGGCCCGGATGACTCGAGCGCAGCGAGCACGTCCCGCCGGGCAGCATCGAGCCACGCGATGCCGTCGGTCGTCACCCCGGACCCCTCGATCAGCCTCGCGAACCGACGCTCCTCCGGCCCGAGCAGGCCCAACGACGTCGAGGCGTGGGCGAGCCGGGCGACTCGCTGCCCGAAGACCCACAGCGTGCGGCGCATGGCGTGGTGGCGCAGCAGTGACCGTGCCTCGTACAGCGCCGTCTCCATCGGGCTCAACGCCGGGTGTGCCATGCGCGCCGCCGCCGACAGGTACACGCTGACGGGGTCGGTCGAATGCAGTGCGACGAGGTCGTCGGCGATCGCGACCACATCGTCGGTCCGACGGCTCGGGACGAGCCGGTGACGCAGCGACAACCGCGCCCGGCGCTCACCCACGTCGATCGAGCAGATCTTGCGCATCTCACGAGCATGGTAAGACCGCTCGGCGGAATGCAGTACGCACGCTGGGCGTTGAAAGGCTTGTGACCCCCCGTACGTTCGCGCTCACCTTCGACTATCGCTGCCCCTATGCCCGCATCGTCCACGATCACGTGGTGACGGCGCTCCAGGCCGGTGCCGAGTGGAACGTGCGGTTCCTCCCGTTCTCGCTCGGCCAGGCGCATGTCGAGCACGGCGAGCCCGACGTGTGGGAGCGACCCGAGCTCGACAGCGGCCTGCTCGCGCTCCAGGTCGGCATCGCCGTGCGTGACCTCTGGCCGGATTCCTTCCTCGCCGTGCACGACGCGCTGTTCGAGTTCCGCCACGTCCGCGCCGGGAACCTTCGCGACCGCGACGCGCTGGGCGAACTGCTGACGGCCAACGGACTCGACGCCGATGTCGTGTTCGCCGAGGTCGACAGCGGTCGCCCGCTCGCCACCATCAAGGAGGAGCACACGTCCTTCGTCGCATCGCACCACGTCTGGGGCGTACCGACGTTCGTCGTCGACGAGAAGGCCGTCTTCGTCCGTCTGCTCGACGGCGCCGACGGCGACGGCCTGGTCGCACGGCGCACGGTCGACCGGATCCTCGATCAGGTCGAGTGGCCGATCCTCAACGAGCTGAAGCACACCTCCATCCCGCGGTAGCCGCGCCGTTTCTCTGCTCATCCGCGTCACCAGCCCGGTCTCTGATCGGGCGAGGTCGTTGGATGTCCGGATGGGAGCGGAGAACCGGTGGGGAGTCGTCGGCGAGCAGAGAACCCGGGGAGAGTTGGACTGGGCCGCGCGCCAGGCCCGGTGGCCACCCCGGCCCTCACGATTTGAGGCGACAGGCGACCGGTTCGCCCGGCATGCGTCGCCACAGAGGCGGCGGGGCCGAGGTGGCGTAGCCTCTCGGCGATGGCTGATCTCCCCAGGTTCGACCGGCGGATGACCGACGCCGAGGGCCTGATGTGGCGCCTCGAGAAGGATCCGTACCTCTCGTCGACGTTCGGCAACGTCACGATCCTCGATCGAAAGGTCGACATCGACCACGTCCGCCGGCGACTCGACCGCGCGACGCATGCGATCCCGCGGCTGCGCCAGCGCGTGCAGCCCGCCCCGGCGAACCTCGCCGCACCGCTGTGGGTCGACGATCCGCAGTTCGAGCTCGACTACCACGTGCGCCACCTCGCGCTGCCCAAGCCGGGCTCCGTCCGCCAGCTGCTCGACCTCGCCACGCTGATCGTCGCCGACCCCTTCGACCGGACTCGCCCGCTCTGGCAGTTCGTGCTCGTCGACGGGCTGAGCAAGGGCCGCTCGGCGCTGATCCAGAAGCTCCACCACACGATCACCGACGGCGTCGGAGGCGTGAAGCTCTCGCTCCAGTTCCTCGATGTCGAGCGCGACGCGCCGGCGCCCCCGCCGATCACGCTCGACGACGCCGAGGCCACGGAGTCCTCCGAACCGTCGGCCGCGGACGCGATGCGCGACCTGTTCGCCGGAAGCCTGCGGATGCCGATCGGCGTGATCCGCCAGATCCGAGACCTGCTCGCCGACCCGGCACAGATGCCTGCCGCGAGCGCCGCTGCCGCCGACACCGTCCGCGGGATCATCTCGCAGCTCTCCGACGTGGAGCGGGCTCGATCACCGCTGTGGACCCAGCGGTCACTCCATCGTCGCCTCGAGGTGGCGCGCTACCCGCTCGAGGACGCGAAGCTCGCCGCGAAGCGGTTGGGCGGCACCCTGAACACGGCGTTCGTGACCGCCGCCGCCCA
This sequence comes from Acidimicrobiia bacterium, assembly GCA_050248955.1. Lineage (GTDB taxonomy): Bacteria > Actinomycetota > Acidimicrobiia > Acidimicrobiales > Ilumatobacteraceae > JBFWRK01. The sequence continues at coordinate 155,953 of JBFWRK010000001.1, read as the reverse complement.
TGCCGCGAGCGAGTACCACCGCGCGCTCGGTTCTCCGGTCGAGCAGCTCAGGGCGTCGATGACGATCAGCACTCGAACCGACTCGTCGGGTACGAACGCGTTCTCGCTCGCGCGGCTGCTCGTCCCCACCGGCGAGATGCCGATCGCCGAGCGGTTCCGAGCGATCCACGAGGCGACCACGGCCGCCAGGGAGACCTCGGGGACGGCGTCGCTCGAGAAGCTCGCCGCGGTCGCCGCCAGCCTGCCGACGTCGATCATCACCCGGCTCGCGCGGCAGCAGACGCAGACCGTCGACTTCGCGACCTCGAACGTGAAGGCCGCGCCGTTCCCGCTCTTCCTCGGCGGCGCCCAGATCCTCGAGAACTACCCCGTGGGTCCGTTGGGCGGTGTCGCGTTCAACCTGACGCTGTTGTCGTACGACGGCAGTCTGGACATGGCGTTGAACATCGATACGGCCGCGGTCAGCGAGCCCGAACGGTTGCGCAGGGCGTTGAGCCGCGCGTTCGACGCGCTGGAGAAGGCGGGAACCTGAGACTCAGGGCGTCCGAGACTCAGGACGCCTGAGCGTTCGGGCGCACGCAGCACGAGGTCCCGAGGGTCAGGACGCCGGGGCGTCGGCGACAGCGACGACGGGCGGTGCCGTCAACAGGGTGCGAACGTCGAGCAGGAGATCCGCGACCTCCCCGGTCGACACGAGCTCGCGGTGCATCATCTCCGCCAGGGCCTTGTCGATGACAGAGAGTGCCTCGTTGATAACGGCGGCTTCTCGAGTCTCGGTCATCGATCCTCCTGTTGACGTCTGGTGGTTCGCACCGTATCGGCTCTCCGCGCCGGCTGTGACGATCGTACCGGGCACTCACCCCACATCCGGTGCAGGTTCCCCGTCGCATCACGAAATGGGCCGAGCGAAGTACGGTCGGCGGCGTGGAACTCCCCGGCAAGGTCACGGTCGTCACCGGCGCAGCGAGTGGGATCGGACGCGCGATCGCCCGGCGCTGCCATGCGGGCGGCGCGCAGGTCGTGGTCGCCGATCTCGATGCCGCGGGCGCGGCTTCCGTGGCGGACGAACTGAACGTGCTCCGACCGGGCAGCGCACTCGGCTTCAGCTGCGATGTGAGCACGACCGAGGCGAACGAGGCGTTGATCAGCGCCACCGAATCGACGTTCGGCGAGGTCGACCTGTTCTTCGCCAACGCCGGCGTCGCCATCGGCACCGACCTCGAGACACCTGACGACGTCTGGCGCACGGCGTTCGCGGTCAACGTCGAGGCGCACTACTACGCCGCCCGACGCCTCCTCCCCGGCTGGCTCGCCCGCGGCGAGGGGTACTTCTGCGCAACTGCGTCGGCGGCCGGGCTCGTCAGCCAGATCGGATCAGCGCCGTACGCAGTGACCAAGCACGCAGCGGTCGCGTTCGCAGAGTGGCTGTCGATCACCTACGGCGATCTGGGCGTGCGCGTCAGCTGCCTCTGCCCGATGGGCGTCAACACGAACATGCTCAACGGGACCGACTCCGGCAGCGTCGAGCAGCTCGGTGGCGACGTCGTGCGTGCCGCCGGCGTGGTGCTGGAGCCGGAGGCGGTCGCCGAGGTGGTGGCAGAAGGCATCGCCGCCGAGCGGTTCCTGATCCTGCCCCACCCAGAGGTGCTCACGTTCTTCCAGCGCAAGGCGAGCGACTACGACCGCTGGCTCGCGGGGATGCGGCGCCTGCAGGCGCGGGTGCGCGGCTGACGATGGTCGACGAGCCGGACCTGTTGCGGGTCGGTCTGCGGGTGGGCGACCGCGTGCGCTTCCGCCGCGGGCCGAGCGGGCACTGGCACGAAGGGACCGTCCAGCGGCGCGAGCGCGATGGCAGCATCGCGCTCCACGACGCGCGGGGAGCCGCTCGATCGATCCCCATCGAGCGCCTCCAGGTGCTCCGCCCGAGCCGGCGCGGCCGCTCGACGTGGCGCTCCGTCACGGCGCTCGCCTCCACCGAGGAGCAGCTCGGCCTGTGGTGACCGTGATCGCGAGGCGGACCTGCGCTGCACTCGTCCTCGCCATGGCTGTCGCCGTTGTCGTCGCCGTCACCGCCGGTGGGCTGTCACCGGCGTCCGCGGCGGCGAGCGGTGACCGGTCGTTCGCGATCGTGTCGCTCGAGACCGACGCGACGGTCGCTCCCGACGGGTCGATGACCGTCACCGAGCTGGTGACCTACCGCTTCGATGGCGGCCCCTTCCGGCGTGGCAGCCGGACGTTCGCCTCCGGCGAGCTCGACCGCATCCAGGACTTCACCGCCGAGGAGGACGGGCAGCTGTTGACCGTGGTGCCGCCGCCCGAGTCGGAGCTCGACGGCTATCGGTGGCTGTTCCCTGCGGAGACGAGCGACTCGACCCACACCTACACCTTGCGGTACCGGGTGCCCGATGCCGTGACGATCGGCTCGGACGTCGGCGAGCTCTACTGGCAGTTCGTCGGCGACGAGCACCCTGGCATCGGCTCGGTCCGCGTCGACGTCACGATGCCGGCGTCGTTCGACGTCGCTGCCGACGACACCCCCGACACCGATGCGACCGTCCTGCGTGCGTGGGCGCACGGGCCGAGCAACGGTCGCGTCGATCTGACACCCGACCACGTCATGCTGAGCGTCGATGACGTCCCCGGCGGCAGCTTCGTCGAGGCGCGCATCGCGATCCCCGCCGCGGCGTTCACCGGTGCGGCGACATCCGGCTCGCGACTGCCGACGATCCTGGCCGAGGAGCGGGCCTTCATCGAGGGCAAGGAGCGCGACCGGAACCAGCGCGACGCAGGCATGTGGCTCTCGCTGGTAGCGACGGTGCTCGGCGCGTTCGGGCTCGGCGGCGTGTGGCGGCGCTACGGACGCGAGCCGGAGGTCCCGTCGATCGGCGAGTACTGGCGCGAGCCGCTCGACGATCCTCCCGCAGTCGTGCTCGCCACGCTCGATCGCGGCGGCATCGACGCCGGCAAGGGGATGGCATCGACGCTGATCGACCTCGCGCAGCGTGGCCACCTCACGATCGCCGAGCACGTCGAGGAGCAATGGGGTCCCGACGAGCGCACGCACACGTTCACCCGCAGGACCCGCATCGGTGATCCGCCGGCGCCGTTCGAGCGGCACCTGCTCGACTACGTGTTCGCCGATGCGGACACGGTCAGCAGCACCGACATCGAGGAGCGGGCGAAGGACGACCAGCCCGCAGCAAAGGAGTTCCTCGAGGAGTGGAAGGAGATCGTCGGCGCGTCATACGCGGCGAAGGGCTACGGCGATCCCGGCGGCGCCCGCCAGCGCTGGTGGTGGCTCGCGGGCATCGTCGTGCTGCTCGCGATCGCCGGCGCGGTCGCGCTCCTCCTCGGTTCGCTCGTCGGCCTCGTGCCGCTGATCGCGATCGTCCCGCTCGTCGTCACCGGGGTGCTCTTGCTGCGGAACCGCTCGATGGCGGGCGCGGAGGCGACAGCGAAGGCGAAGGGGCTCCAGCGGTTCCTGCAGGACTTCTCGCACCTGAAGGACGCACCTGCCGGTCACCTCATCTTGTGGGAGCGCTACCTCGTCTACGCCGTGGCGCTCGGCGTGAGCCGCGAGCTGCTGAACGGCCTGGCGACACGGATGCCGCAGCTCCTCGCCGAGCCGGCATTCGGGGCCTGGTACGTCGGCTACGGGCCGGGCCGGCTCGACCACCTGCCCGACTTCCCCGGCTCCTTCGAGTCGTCGACCATGGCCGCGATCGCACCGCCGTCCTCGACCGGCTCCGGTGGCGGGTTCTCGGGTGGCGGTGGCGGAGGAGGCGGTGGCGGTGGCTTCGGCGCCGACTGAGGTCCCGCTGCGGCTGTGGGAGCTCCATCGTGCGACGACGGTCGGTGAGGTGGTCGCCGTCGATCTCGGTGAGATCGACGACCCGCAGCGGCGAGCCGATCTGATCGAGGGCGGCGGGTTCGAACCGGCCGGTTCCACGATGGTGCGGCGCTGCCGAACGCTCGCCGACACAGTCGGAGCGGACCTGGCCCTGCTGTGCGTCGGGCTGAACCCGAGCCTGTACGCCGCCGACGCCGGGGTGGGGTTCGCTCGTCCCGGGAACCGCTTCTGGCCGGCCGCGCTCGCCGCCGGTGTGCTGACGTCCGATCGCGATCCCCGGCACGCGCTCGTCGCCCACCGCGTCGGCATGACCGACCTCGTCAAAAGGGCCACGGCACGGGCCGACGAGCTCGGCCGACCCGAGTTCGTCGCCGGCGCGGCCCGCCTCGAACGGCTCTGCGCGTGGCTGCGGCCGCGAGCCGTCTGCATCCTCGGGCTGACCGGCTGGCGGACCGCGACCGGCAACCCGCGTGCGGCGGTCGGCTGGCAGCCGACCGCGCTCGGCGGTTCCCCCGTCTACCTCATGCCGAACCCGAGCGGGCTGAACGCCCGTGTGCCGCCCTCGGCACTCGCCGATCACCTCCGTACGGCCATTGGAGGCCCGCCTGCCTAGCGTGACGCCGATGGGAGTCCGCCTCGATCCGTCCGACGAGTACATGCACGAGCTCGGCCCGGAGCCGAACTTCAACGAGAGCATGTACATCAACGTCTTCGACCCCTCACATGGGATCGGCGGCTGGTTCCGCATGGGCAACCGGGCGAACGAAGGCACGGCGGAGATGACGGTCTGCCTGTACCTCCCGGACGGCCGCGTCGGCTTCATGTTCAAGCGGCCGGCGATCGACGACAACGACGCGCTCGACGCGGGCGGGCTCACGTGGACGATGGTCACGCCGTTCGAGGAGCTCCGCGTCGACTACGCCGGCAAGGTCGTCCTGCTCGACGAGCCGCTCCAGATGGTTAACCCGAAAGCAGCGTTCCAGGACAACCCGTATGCCGAGTGCGAGGTGCACCTCACCTTCACCGGCCAGGGCCGACCGTCGATGTTCGGAGGCGAGCCCGATACGCCGCACGAGGCACCCGGTGAGGAGTTCGCGAAGGGTCATTACGAGCAGCTCGTCGAGGCCACCGGGTCGATCCGCGTCGGAGCCGACGAGTGGGAGGTGCACGGCTGCGGGCTCCGCGACCACTCCTGGGGGCCGCGCTACTGGCAGGCGCCGTGGTACTACCGCTGGCTGACCGGGAACTTCGGGCGCGAGCTCGGGTTCATGGCGAGTCGCGTGGCGAAGCGGGACGGGCCGGGGACGCGTGGCGGCTTCGTCTGGGAGGCAGGCCGGCTCCACTACTGCGACGACTGCGAGATCTCCACCGAGTACGACGGCGAGGAGAGCTACCACCAGCGCCTCGAGGGTGTGCTGCGCTCGTCGCGCTCCGAGCGGGAGTGGCGCTTCACCGGTGAGGTGATGAACCTCATCCCGCTGCGCAACCGCCGCCAGGATCCTGACGGCAACTGGCTCGTCACCCGCATCAGCGAGGGCATGACCCGCTGGGAGATGGCCGGCGGCGAGCACGCCGGAGCGGTCGGCTACGGGCTGTCGGAGTACCTCGACCAGATCATCGACGGCCAGCCCGTCGGCACCGCGGAGTAACCGGGCCGCACGTGACGGCATGCCCCGCCGACCGGCCGGGGCCGGCCGGAGTCGACGGGCCGGCCGGGGTCGATCGCACGTCGCGGCCTCAGGGGAGGAGGGCGCTGGCGAGCTCACGCCACTCGCCCATCGGCAACGACTTCGGGTCGGCCGGGAGCACCTGCAGGCACACGTGGTCGGCACCGGCGTGGTGATGGGCGGCGACGCGGGCACGGATGTCGTCGAGGCTGCCCCACGCAACGATGGCATCGACGAGCGCGTCGCTCGGTCCGGCGATGTCCTCGTCCGTGAACCCGACGCGCTTCAGGTTGTTCGTGTAGTTCGGCAACCGGAGGTAGGTCGCCATGAAGCGCCGTGCGATCGTCCGTGCCTGCTCGGCGTCGGTCGTCAGCACGACGGCCATCTCCGGCGCGAGGAGCGCGTCCGGCCCGAGCGCCTCCCGCGCGACGGCGGTGTGCTCGACGGGCACGAAGTACGGATGCGCCCCGAGCCCCCGCTCCGCGGCCAGCCGCAACATCTTCGGCCCGAGCGCGGCGAGCACGCGTCGAGGCGGTGTCGTCGGCTCGCATGCCGCGTAGAGACCGGCGTCCATCGCGTCGAGGTACTGCACCATCGTCGTGTACGGCTTGTCGTAGATGCCGTGGTGGAAGCCGACGACCGCCGGTGCGTGGCTCACGCCGATCCCGAGCAGGAACCGCTCGGGGAAGGCCTCGGTCAAGGTCTTCCACCCCGCCTGCATGGTCATCGCCGAGCGGGCGTGGAGGCTGGCGATGCCGGTCGCCACCGGGATCCTCGCGCTCGCCGAGAGCAGCAGCGCGGCGTTGGCGAACGGCTCACGGCCGACCGATTCCGGCACCCAGAGCGCGCCGAAGCCGAGCTCGTCGAGCTCGGCCACCGCCTCCTGGGCGCGAGCCATGGGGTGGAGATCCAGCTGAAAGGTCCAGAGACCGACGCGACCGATGTCCATGCACTGGACCATACGGTCCATCCGACCCCGTCACCGAGTCCTGTGCGTGTTCGTGACGCCACTCCGCGAACCCATCCGGGTAGGGTCCGCAGACGTCGCACGGGGCGGTGAGGAGAGGTCACGAATGGTGAGGTCCGCTGCTCCACGGTTGATGGCATTCGTGGCAGCACTGTCTGCAGGCGTCATCGGCATCGTCGTGCCGAACGCCGACGCGGCGACCGAGCCGGTCCCGCCGAGCGAGTCGTCGCCGCGCGCGGAGGGGCTCCCGGCACCGGCGCGTGACCAGCGGAACCCGCTCGACGATCCTGGCTTGCGCGCCGACGTGGCCGAGCAGCTCACGGACGTCCGCAGCGGTGACGACCCGATCGTGGTCGACGTCGAGGTGCTCCACGACGGAGCGGACGACGCCGTCGCGGCGCGCGTCGCCGAGCTCGGCGGCACGGTCACGGGACAGGCGCCGGGCACCGTGGTGCAGGCCCGGATGCCGCTCACCGGGTTGCGCGCGCTGGCGCTGTCGTCCGGCGTGACGTATGTGCGCGAGCCGGTGAACCTGTCCGTCCACCCGCTGTCAGCGGGGCTGCCGATGGCGGGCGGACTGACGAGCTCGGTCGTCGGCATCATGCAGGCCGCACCGTGGCACGCGGCAGGCATCACCGGCGCGGGCGTCCGTGTCGGCATCATCGACTTCTTCAACGGGACCAAGTGGACCACCCAGCAGGGCGCCGGCGAGGTCCCGGCACCGAGCGCTACCTTCTGCCAGGACGCCGGCGCCGCCTGCTCGGTCTGGGATCCGGCCGAGGGCGGTCATGGCAACGCGGTCGCGGAGACGATCTACGACCTCGCCCCCGGGGTGTCGTTCTACCTCGCCACCCCCGGCACGATCAGCGACTACTACGCCGCGATCGATTGGTTCGCCGCCAACGGTGTGCGGATCGTCAACCGCTCCCTCGGCTCGCCCTACGACGGTCCTGGAGACGGCACCGGCGCGCTCGATGCGCTCGCCGACTACGCGACCGTGCGCGGCATGACGTTCTTCAACTCTGCGGGGAACGAGGGCACGGCGCAGTACTGGCGCGGACCGTGGATCGACAGCAACGGGAACGGCTACCTCGAGTTCGCGCCCGGTGACGAGACGCTCGCGATCACGGGCCCGTGCGTCAGCTCGCTCGGCGTCCGTTGGGACGATTGGGGCCCGCCGTCCACCCGCACGAACTACGACGCCCAGATCCTCCTCGGTGGCACCAAGGTGTGGCCGCCCGGACAGGGGGGGAACCAGCAGGCCGGGGCACCGCCGATCGAGCTCGACGGCATCAGCAATCGGGACGAGTTCGGCAACTGCAGCGGCGACTACTCGATCTCGATCCAGAAGCTCGCCAACGGCGCCGAGACGAACGACGTGATCGAGGTGCTCATGTACGAGGGCGACCTCGAGCACTGGCAGTCACCGGGCTCCGCTGGCGGCCCGATCGTCGACAGCCGCAACCCGGCCGTCGTGGCGGTCGGCGCGATCGACCCGGCAGCAGGCGGCTCGATCGCCCCCTACAGCTCGCAGGGGCCGACGAACGACGGACGGGTCAAGCCTGACGTCGTCGCGCCCTCGTGCTTCTCGAACACGATCTACGGCTCCTGCTTCAACGGCACGAGCGCCGCTTCGCCGGTCGCCGCCGCGATCGGGGCGCTCGTGTCGGGCGGCAATCTCGCGACGGAGCCGGCGAGCGTGGCTGCGCTCGTGAAGCACCTCGCCGTCGACCGCGGCGCGATCGGGCCTGACTCGGTCTACGGCAGCGGCGAGCTCCGGTTGCCGAGCCCGCCGACCGGCACGGTCAGCACCGAGCCGTCGGCGTTCACCGCGATCGTCCCGGCACGGCTCTACGACAGCCGCGGCGCCCGCGGCGCGCCACATCCCGTCCACGACATCGTCGATCTCCAGGTCGCCGGTTGGAACGGGCTCCCGGCCGACGTCACGGCGGTGGCGCTGAACGTGACGCTCACCGAGGCGACCGGCCCCGGCTACGTCCAGGTGCTGCCGACGCTGCGGCCGGCCTTCGGCCGCTCCGCCAACCTGAACATCGAGGCGGCGGCGCAGACGCTGCCGAACTTCGTGATCACCCCGATCGGCCAGAACGGGCAGGTGTCGGTCTACGCGCCGGCCGGTGGTCACGTCGTCGTCGACGTGCTCGGCTACTTCCGCGCCTCCGGTGCTGTCGCCGCCGGCCGCTTCGAACCGCTCGTCCCGCACCGCGTGCTCGACACCCGCGAGTCGGTGGCGACGAACCCGTCGGTGCTGCCGCTCGGCTGGTCGGATCACAAGCCAGACATCGGCGAGCTCGTGACGCTCGACTTCAAGGCCGAGAGCGGACTCCCGTCCACCGGCGTCAGCGCCGTGGTGCTGAGCCTGGTCGGCACGGAGCCGAGCCTCCCGGGCTTCGTCACGGCCTACCCGACCGGGGTGGGCCTCCCGATCGCTGCGAACCTCAACCTGACACCCGGCTCGACGAACGCGAACACTGTCATCGTGGCGCTCGGAACCGACCGGCGGATCAACCTGTTCGTGCAGGCCGGGACGCACCTCGTCGCCGACCTCGCCGGCTACATCACCGATGGCAGCGCAGCCGTGTCGACGACCGGCCGCTTCGTGCCCCTCGGGCCGGACCGGTTGATGGACACGCGGATCGCACCGGACACGGCGTTCCCCGGCGTCACGCCGAGGACGATCGCGGTGGGCGGACGGCTCGGGGTGCCTGCCGACGCCGTGGCCGCGTCGTTCAACTTCGCCTCGACGCGCAGCACCTGGGCGGGATATCTGCAGGTCTGGCCGGCCGGCTCGTCACCGTCGAGCCTGTTCGCCAACTTGAACTGGAGCCGTCCGGGTCAGACGATCTCGAGTGGCGGCATCGTCAAGCTCGGCGCCGGCGGCGCGGTCAACGCCCAGGTGCTCACCGCCACCGACATCATCTTCGACGTCAACGGCTACTTCACCGCCTAGCTGCGGGCGCCGTGACATGCGGGCTCGTCGTCCGCTTCGCTTCCGTTACATGCGGGCTGGTCGTCCGCTCCGCTTCCTCCTCGCACCGCGCACCGCGTGCGCCTCGTCGCTGGCGCTTCCCTCGGCGCGGGCGCAGACGCAGACGCTGAGGTGGGCAGACTTCTGCACGCCTGGCGTGGAGAACTCTGACCGCTTCGGGGTCACGGGGGTCACGCGGAGGTCGGGGGGTCGGGGGGGTAAGGGGTCGCGAGGGTCAGGGGGACTCGGCGAGCCAGGCGTCGATCAGGCGGCGGGCGATCGAGATACCTGGCGGGATCATCGGTAGGTCGTCGCGGTGGTACCAGCTCGCGTCGGCGATCTCGGTGGGGTCGATGACGATGTCACCGCTCGCCCACTCGGCCCGGAAGCCCAGCATCAGCGAGTGCGGGAACGGCCACGGCTGGCTGCCCCAGTAACGGATGTCGCGGATGCGCACGCCGACCTCCTCGTGCACCTCGCGGGCGACCGCCTGTTCGAGCGTCTCGCCCGGCTCGACGAATCCCGCGAGGCATGAGTACATCGGCATCGGGAACTGCACACCGCGGCCGAGCAGCACCTCGTCGGCGCCCCGCGTGACGAGCGTGATGATCGCAGGGGCGAGGCGCGGGTAGCAGAGCAGGTCGCAGCTCGGGCAGCGCATCGCCCGCTCGCCCGGGGCGAGCTCGGTCGGCGTGCCACAACGGCCACAGAACCGGTGCGTCCGCGCCCATTCGACGAGCTGCACCGCGCGTCCAGCGATGCTCCACTCCACCTCGGTCGAGCGCCCGTACAGCATGCGCAGATCGAGTGCCGCGCCGTCGGCTGGGTCGATGCCGGACGGCACGTCGACGCCCCAGCAGGCGACGCCGTCCAGGAGGCCGAGGAAGTGCATCCCCCACTCCCCGTCAGCGGGCTCGGGGCACTCCCAGATCTTCGTCTCCACCACGTAGAAGTACCGGTGCAGCGTCAGGTCGGGCGGTGGCGTGAGGAGCGGGATGAACTCGGGCATCGGGGACAGCATGGCGCGTCCGGAGCGGCGGTGACGCCTCGGCTTGACCCGCGGGTCAAGGGTCGTGCCTAGGATGGGATCCATGTCGAACGTCGTGATCATCGATGCCGTCCGTACGCCGATCGGCCGCCGCGGCGGAGGCCTCTCCTCGGTGCACCCGGGCGAGCTCCTCGCCACCGTCCAGCGGGCACTGATCGACCGCGTGGGCATCGATCCCGCGGAGGTCGGCCAGGTCGTCGGCGGCTGCGTGAGCCAGGTCGGCGAGCAGTCCTTCAACATCACCCGAACGGCATGGCTCGCTGCCGGCCTGCCGCTCTCGACCGCGGCAACCACCGTGGACACGCAGTGCGGCTCGTCGCAGCAGGCGACCAACCTCGCCTCGTCGCTCATCGGCTCGAACGTCGTCGACGCCGCCGTCGCCTGCGGCGTAGAGGTCATGAGCCGCGTCCCGATCGGCAGCAACAGCAGCAAGAAGCTCGGCCTCGGCGTGCCGATCCCGAAGTCGTACTTCGCCCGCTACGAGATGACGTCGCAGTTCGAGGGTGCCGACCGCATCGCCGAGAAGTGGGGCATCACCCGCGAGGACACGGACCGCTTCGGACTCACGAGCCAGCAGCGGGCGGCCCAGGCGTGGGACGAGGACCGCTTCGCCGGCCAGTACGTCGAGGTCGACGCGCCCGATCTGGACGACGAGGGCAAGCCGACCGGCACGACGCACCGCGTGACCAGGGACGAGGGCATCCGTGACACGAGCCTCGAGAAGCTCGCCGGCCTGAAGCCGGTCGGCCGCGAGGACGGTGTGCACACGGCGGGCAACTCGTCGCAGATCTCCGACGGCGCGTCCGCCGTGCTGATGATGACCGAGGAGAAGGCGGCTGCGCTCGGCCTCACGCCGCGAGCCCGGATCGTGGACACCTGCCTCGTCGGCGTCGATCCCGTCCTCATGCTCACCGGACCGATCGACGCGACGCAGCGCCTGCTCGAGCGCAACAACCTGTCGATCGGTGACATCGACACGTTCGAGATCAACGAGGCGTTCGCCTCCGTCGTGCTCGCGTGGGCGAAGGAGACCGGCGCCGACCTCGCGAAGACGAACCCGAACGGCGGCGCGATCGCGCTCGGTCATCCGCTCGGCGCGACCGGCGCGTTCCTCGTCACGAAGGCGCTGTACGAGCTCGAACGCACCGGCGGTCGGTACGGCATCGTCTCGATGTGCTGCGGCGGAGGCCTCGGCACCGGCACGCTCATCGAGCGCATCTGACCCACCGTCCCGAGTCACACCACGCGGCGTACGGCGTCGCGGAGTACGGCTTCGTTCTCGGCTCGGCCGGCATCTGGGGCGCCTCCTTCATCCTCATCGCCGAGTCGTTGGAGCACTTCGCCCCTGGAGTCGTCACGTTCGTGCGGATCGCGATCGGCGCGCTCACGCTGACCGTGTTCAAGGCGGCGCGACGGCCCGTCGATCGGACCGACTGGCCGATGATCACGCTGCTCGCCGTGGTCTGGCTGGCGTTCCCGATGACGCTGTACCCGATCGCGCAGCAGCACATCTCGTCCGGGCTCGCCGGCATGCTCGGCGCGTCGATCCCGATCTTCACCGCGGTCCTCGCCACGCTCCTGCACGGCCACCTCCCGGCAGCGATCCACCGGCTCGGCATCGCCGTCGGTGCCGCCGGCATCGTCGTACTCGGGCTCCCCGCGCTGGGCGAGGGCTCCAGCAGCGTCCTCGGGGTGGTGCTCATCATCGTGGCGTGCATCTCGTACGGCGTGGCGTTCAACGTCGCCGTGCCGCTCGTGCACAAGTACGGGAGCATGCCGGTGTTCTGGCGGGCGCTCCTCATCTCGATGCCGATGACCCTCCCCCTCGCGCTCGTCGGGCTGCGGGACAGCACGTTCGGGCTCAACTCGCTCGTCGCGAACGTCGTGCTCGGCTCCGGCGGCACGGCGATCGCCTTCGTGCTCCTGCTCGCGCTCACCGCCCGCGCCGGCGCCACGCGCAGCTCGATGATCACCTACCTCGAGGCGGTGTTCGCATTCGTGCTCGGCACGATCGTGCGCAACGAGGAGGTCCAGCTGCTCGAGGTGCTCGGCTGCGCGACGTTGCTCGTCGGCGCGTGGCTCTCGTCGCGAGCCGCGGGCCCGAGGCCACTCACCGGTTGACCCCAGCGCGCTACAGGCGACGGCTAGCGCGGCTGGCCGTAGTCGCGTAACTGTTCGGCCACGCGGGCGATCTCGTCCGGATCGAGCACGACCGGCACGCCGAGCTGGTGAGCGCGCCGGCGCACGGACGCGAGCCACTCGACGTCGTGTGCCAGGGTCAGCGCGTCGTCGAGCGACTCACCCACGGCAACCATGCCGTGGTTCGCCATCAGACACGCTCTCCCGCGTCGGCCGAGCGCGCCGACGACGTTTGCGGCGAGCTCGACGGATCCGTACGTCGCGTACGGCGCGCACGGGATCTCGACGTCGCCAGCCCGGGCGACGACGTAGTGGACGGCTGGGATCGGACGACCGACGCATGCCGCCGCGGTCGCCTCGATCGAGTGCGTGTGCACGATCGCCGACACGTCGGACCGGCCTGCGTAGATCGCCGCGTGGAGCCGCCACTCCGAGCTGGGTCGGCGGCCGAGCGGATCAGGCCACGGCGTGCCGTCCAACGCCAGATGCACGATGTCGGCCGGTTGCATCGCGCCCGCCGGGATGCCCGACGGCGTGACGAGCATGTCGGCGCCGAGCCGCGCGCTGACGTTGCCGGCGCTGTTGTGGTTGAGGCCTCGCCGTTCGAGCTCCGCTGCGACCCGGACGATGTCGCCCCGCAACCCGTCGTTCATGGCCGCCACGTCGCCAGCTCGGGCGGCGTCACGGCACCGTCGGGCGTGAGGAACGACGTCACGTAGCGCGCCGGGGTCACGTCGAAGCCCCAGTTGCGGGCCGGCGTCGTCTCCGGTGCGAGCCGATGTCCTGCGATCTGGAGGACCTCGTCCGGGCTGCGTTCTTCGATCGGTATCGCTGATCCGTCCGGGCACGACCAGTCCACCGACGACCACGGCACGGCGACGTGGAACGGCACGCCGTGCACTGCTGCGGCGTACGCCTTCAAGCAGGTGCCGATCTTGTTCGCGACGTCGCCGTTCTCGGCGACGCGGTCAGCGCCGACGACGACGCAGTCCACGGCTCCTGTCGCCATCAGGTGGGCGGCGGCGTTGTCGACGACGAGCGTGTGCGGCACACCCGCGTCGCCGAGCTCCCACGCGGTGAGCGAGGCACCCTGGTTCCGCGGCCGGGTCTCGCTGACCCACACGTGCAGCGGCAGTCCGCGCTCGTGGGCGAGGTACACCGGCGCCGTTGCAGTTCCCCACTCGACACAGGCCAGCCATCCCGCGTTGCAGTGCGTCAGCACCTGCACGGGACGACCGGTCCGCTCGTGCATCGCCTCGAACAGTCGCAGGCCCACCGCGCCGATGGCACGGCACATCGCCGCGTCCTCATCGGCGAGCTCGGTCGCCAGGCGGCGCGCCGCACTCGCTCGATCGGCGGGCGCGAGGGGCCTCAGCGCGTCGGTCATGCGCTGCACCGCCCACTGCAGGTTCACCGCGGTCGGGCGCGTCGCGCACAGTGCCGCACCGGCCGTGAGGAGCGACCGGTCGGAGTCGTCGGCGATCATGGCAAGCGCGATCCCGTGCGCCGCGGCGACACCGATCAACGGCGCACCTCGCACCTGCATCGCCGCGATGCCACGAACGGCGTCGTCGACCGACGTCCAACGCGCTGCTTCGTCGGCGTGCGGCAACCGTCGTTGGTCGATCACGAGGACGGCGCCGGCGTCGTCCCACCAGATCGTGCGGCGCCGCGCCGTTCCCATCGATCCGACTGTAGAACGGACCGGTGCGGTACGGACTGCTCGTCACCGTCGGCCTCACGGCCCTCAGCGCCTGCTCGTCGAACCGGACGCCAGCCCCGCTGCCGACCCCTGCTCCCGGCGGCGTCGTGGCCAACGGGATCGTCGAACGCGTCGTGGACGGCGACACCGTCGTCGTGCGCTTCGATGGGGCCGAGGAGCGTGTCCGGCTCATCGGCATCGACACACCGGAGAGCGTGAAGCCGGACAGCCCCGTCGAGTGCTTCGGCAAGGAGGCTGCGGACTTCACCAGCTCGCTCCTGCCAGCGGACACGCCCGTCCGGGTGGAGCGCGACGTCGAGGCGCGCGACGACTATGGCCGCCTGCTCGGCTACGTGATCCGCGCTGACGACGCGTTGTTCGTCAACGTCGAGGTCGTCCGCCAGGGCTACGCGCAGCCGTTGACGATCCCGCCGAACGTCGCCCATGTCGACGAGTTCGTGCAGGCGGCGCGAGATGCCGAGGCGGCCGATCGAGGGCTGTGGTCCGCCTGCGCGGCGGGATAGCGTGCACCCGGTGACGCAGCTCGCAGAACGGCTCGGCTACGGCCCCGAAGATCGGCTCGTCATCATCAACTGCGACGACCTCGGTTCGTGCCACGCCGCGAACCTCGGCGTGTACGACGCGTTGCGCAACGGCGTCGCGACGTGCGCGTCGATCATGGTGCCGGCACCATGGGCGCGCCATGCCGCGTCGATGTACGAAGGGGAGGACATCGGTGTCCACCTCACGCTGAACTGCGAGCACGAGTTCTACCGCTTCGGTCCGCTCACGCACGCGCCGAGCTTGCTCTCGGGCGAGCAGGGGTTCCCGCGCACGATCGACGACCTGTGGGAGCACGCCGATCCAGAAGAGGTCTTCCGGGAGTGCCGGGTGCAGGTCGAGCGAGCGGTGGCATGGGGCTTCGACGTCACGCACATGACGCCCCATCTCACGGCGATCACGCTGCGACCCGAGTTCTTCGGCGTCTACCTCGAGCTCGCCGTCGAGTTCCGCCTCCCGATCAGGCTGCCGAGCACGATCACCGAGACGGCGGCAGGGTTCCCCTTCCGCAAGCTCGCCGCGGACGAGGGCATCTTCTTCCCCGATCACTTCGATCACGACTGGCGGGCAGGCAGCCGCGAGCGCGTCTACGCCGCCGTGCGCTCGCTCGAACCCGGCGTGACGGAGATCCACGTCCAGCCGGTGATCGACACGCCGGAGGTGCGGGCGATGAGCGATCAGGCAGACGGCTGGATCGACGACCACGACCTCGTCGTGCGCGACCGCACGCTGCGCGACCTGCTCGACGAGCACGGCGCGATCCTCATCGGCTATCGCGAGCTGCGCGACGCCATGCGCGCCTGACTCGCGCCGGCACGAACGACCACCCGGATCAGCTCGCGGCGAGCCGCTTCAGCGCGGCTGCGACCTCGCCGGAGCGCAACAGGCGGAAGAGCAAGCCCGTGTCGCCGCTCGCCTTCAACCGACCCTGCATGAACGCGACCGTCGGATCGCGCTCGGCGTCGGCGAGGGGCACGGTGACGACGACGTCGGCGTCGTCGGGGCCTTCGACGCGCTCGTCCTTCTTCCCGACCACCACCCGGTACTGTGCCTGCTCGTTCACGCCGAGACCTCCGAGCGGATCCCTGCGAAGAGGTCGATCTCGTACTCGCCGTGTCCTGGCGCGCCGACGTGGGAGTGGGCGAGGACCCATTCCTCCCACGGGTAGACACGGGCGAGGTCCTCGTCGGAGAGCCCGAACCACCACTTCTCGGAGGGGTCGACCTGTGTCGCGTGGGCTCGCAACGACTCCGACCGCGCCCAGAGGAACGCTCCGACGTCGATCTTGGTGGTGATGCGGTGGTCCTGGCCGGGACGGTCCAGCCACTCCTGGTCGAACGGGGACGAGCCGTGCAGTTCGATCATCGCCTCGTGGACGGCAACGAGACGGGCCTTCGCCCACACCGTGTAGTAGAGCTTCTTCGGCTGCCATGGCTCACCGTGCTCCGGATACGCGGCCGCATCGCCGGCGCGGTGGTAGGCGAGCACGGAGATGTCGTGCACCCGCAGATGGTCGGGATGCGGGTAGCCGCGCTGGTCGTCGCTGTACGTCAGGATCACGTGCGGCCGCTGCTCGCGGATCACGCGCACCAGCCGGCCGACCGCTTCGTCGAGATCCGCGGCGTGGAACGACTCGGGGTGATGGTTCGCCGGCGAGTCCGCCATCCCGGAGTCGCGGTAGCCGAGCATCACGACCTCGTCGAAGCCGATGATCTCGGCGGAACGGGCGAGCTCGGCCGGGCGCAGCTCGGCGAGCCGAGCCTTCTCCTCCTCCGGCGTGAGCGCGTGGAACGGCTGGCCCGGTTCCCGCAGCGCCGGGTTCTGCAGGTCGCCCTCCTCACCACCGGTGCAGCAGACGAGCACCGTGCGCACGCCCTCGGCCTTGTAGCGGGCCAAGGTGGATGCACCCTTCGACGCTTCGTCGTCGGGGTGGGCGTGCACGGTCAACAGGCAGAGGGATGCCTCGGTCATCCCGTCCCACGCTACCGGTGGTGTCGGGATGCGCCCCGCTCACGGGACGTCCGCCGTAGTCTCTGGAGCCGATGCCTCCCCGTCGTCACGTGACCGCAGTGCTGGCCGTCCTCCTCGCCCTCGGGGCGTGCGCGAGCGACGACGGGCGACAGCTCCCACCGGCCGGGCCGGACCAGACGAGGTCGATCTTGACCACCTCGACGGCCGTGCCCACGAGCACCGATCCGGCGCTCGCCCAGGAGGTCGGCTCGGGCGCGGTGACGACCTCTCCCACCGCCGAGCTCGCACTCGTCCTGCCGTGGCAGGACGACGACGTCATCGACGCCCGCTACACGTGCGCCGGCGAGAACGTCTCGCCCGCCGTCAGTTGGTCGAACGTGCCGGAGGGGACGATCGAGATCGCCCTGGTGATGACCGATCCCGACGCGTCGAGCTTCGTCCACTGGGTCGTCGCCGGACTCGACCCGGCGACCGGGGGGATCCCGGAAAGTGCCGTGCCGGAGACCGCGATCCAGGCGGTCAACGACTTCGGTGACGTGGGCTACGGCGGCCCCTGCCCGCCCGAGACGCACACGTACGTCGTCGACATCTACGCCGTGGGTCAGCAGCTCGAGCTCGGCAACGGCGGCCCGGCAGCCGACCTCGTCACGGCCATCGAATCCGCCGCCATCTCCACCAGGTCGCTGGCGGGTCGCTACCCGTGATCCTGACCGGGTGAACCAGGATCGGCGGAGTCCGCTGGGTCAGCGCGTCGCGCTGAAGAACTCGGCCGTCGTCCGACTGGTGATCGGCCACTTCGCGGCGGTGATCGCGGAGTGGGCGGCGGTGATCGGCGTGCTCGTCCACGTGTTCGATCGGCACGGCACCCGTGCGACCGCCCTGGCATCGATCGCGATGTTGGTCGCGGCATTGATCGTCGCGCCGTTTGCCGGCCACCGCGTCGATGGACGCCGGCCTCAGCGAGTGCGGCTGGCCGGCCTGGTCGTCCAGGCCGCCGGCTACGGCGCGGCCGCAGCCGCAGTGTTCGCTGATCTGCCGGTCGTCGTCGCGGTCGCGGCTGCGATGCTGGCGCTCGGCGCGGTCACGACGTTGCGTCCCTCGGGCGCCGTGCTCATGCCGGCCCACGTGCGCTCGTCCGAGGAGCTCGTCGTCGGCAACCTCTGGATCTGGTACGCGGAGAGCTTCAGCGTGCTCGGAGGTCCGCTGCTGGCGGCTGTGCTCCTCGCAGTTGGCGGCCCGGCGGCGGTGCTCACGGGGTGCGCGGCCGCCGCGCTCGTCGGCGTCGGGCTGACGTTGGTCGACACGGCCGTCGATCCTCCTGCGAGAGGAGCGGACGACGACGCGTTCGGCAAGCGGGGCCGGCGCCGGCTGTCGATCGCCTGGCGGTCGATGCGCAGCCGGCCCGGGCTCACGAGCGTGCTCGCCGTCGTGTGGGGGCAGTACGTGATGATCGGCGCGCTCGACATCGTCCTCGTGGTGCTCGCCCGGATGGAGCTCGGCATGGGGGACGCCGGACCAGGCGTGCTCGGCACCGCGTTCGGGTTGGGCGCCGTCGCCAGCGTCTTCGGCGCCACGTTCGTGCTCCGGCGCTCCCGTCTGGCTCCGGTCCTCCTGGTGGCTCTCGCAGTCCTGGGGATCTCGTTCACGGCCTTCGGCCTGACGCTGTCGGTGTCGATCGCCCTCATCGTGCTGCCGATCGTCGGCGTGAGCCGGTCCATGCTCGACGGACCGAGCCGCATGCTGCTGCAACGATCCGCGGGACCCGAGGCGCTCGGTTCGGTGTTCGCCGTTCGCGAGCTGTGCTCGGCCTCCGGGCTCATTGCCGGATCCGTGTTCGCACTGGTGGCCCTGGAGTTCGGCGATGCCGGATCGGTGCTCGTGGGGCTCGGGGCCTTCTTCGCCGTGCTGCTCGTGGTCACGGGCCGCGGGCTGCGGCAGGCCGACGAAGGCGCCGACGTGCCGGTCGTCGAGATGAGCTTGCTGCGACGTCTCCCGATGTTCGCGCCGCTGCCACCGATCTCACTCGAGGCAGTGGCGAGATCAGCGTCCAGCGTCACCGTGGAACCGGAGACAGTGGTCATCACCCAAGGTGATCCCGGTGAGGTGTTCTACGCGGTGATCGACGGAACGTTCGAGGTGAACATGAGCGGCGTCCACATCCGCACCGCCGAGCGCTTCAGCTTCTTCGGCGAGGTCGCGCTCCTGTCCGACGTGGCGAGGACGGCCACCGTGACGGCATCCAGCCGTGGCAGCCTGCTGGCCATCGATCGCGTGGCGTTCCTGGTCGCCGTGACGGGCACGGATTCGTCACGGCAGGCGGCATGGGGCGTGGTCCACGCACTCGCGCTGGAGTCGGACGTGGTCCCGAACGACGCCCTGCTCGGCGCGACCGACGGCGAGACGGAGACCTGACCCGAGGGCGGGTCCGCCCACGCGCGGGAGATGCGAGACTCCCCCACGTGCGGGTCTTGCTGGTGTCCGACCTCCACTACGACCTGCGCAAGCTCGACTGGGTGCTGTCACACGCCTCTGATCCGTCGAGCGACCTCGACGTCGCGGTGCTCGCGGGCGACCTGCTCGACGTCGCGTCGGCGGTGCCACTCGACACGCAGATCACCGTCGTGTCGAGCTACCTCGAGCGTCTCGCCGCGCGCGTGCCGACGCTCGTCTGCTCCGGCAACCACGATCTCGATCACCGAACCGAGTCGGGTGAGAAGGCCACGCGCTGGCTCGCCGAGGCGCGCGCCCACGGTGTGCACGTCGACGGCGACTCGTTCGACCTCGATGGCTGGCGGCTGACTGCGTGCGCGTGGTGGGAGGGGCCCGTGTCGCTCGCCGCGCTCGAAGCGGAGCTCGCCGCTGCCGCCACGGACCGCCCGAGCCGGTGGCTGTGGGCGTTCCACGGGCCGCCCGAGGGCCCGTTGTCGTGGACCGGGTCGCGCCACTACGGCGACCCGGAGCTGCCCCGGTTGCTCGACACGTACGGACCCGACATCGTGCTGTGCGGTCACGTCCACCAGGCGCCGTTCACGTCTGCGGGCGCGTGGGCAGAGCATCGCGGGACGACCTGGCTCTTCAACGCCGGCTATCAGCGCGGCGACCGCCCGACGTTCATCGAGCTCGACCTCGCCGGCGATCGGGCGGACTGGTGGTCGATGGCCGGCGCCGGCGAGGTCGACCTGGCCGACCCTGCCAGCGCGGAGACTGCTCGTCTGCGGACGTAGCCGGCCCAGAGCTCGCCGGGCCGAGCGCCCGCCGGGACTGGACGGCGGCAAGCCGTTCCACATCAGTAGTCGGGAGAGCGATCCGATCCGGGCTCGATGTCGATCGCCGGGCGAGTGGCGACACGGCTCAGCAGCTCGCCGAACACACCGAGATGGTCATCGCGTCCAGCGAACTGACGCTGCACGTCGACGATGTACGCCGTGAGCCGGTCGAGCCGCCCGGCGAGTTGGCGGGCGACCTCGAGGCCGAGCTGCGGGTGGATCGCGAAGAACTCGTGCGGATCGCCGATCTCGCGCACGACGGTCGGCACCACCGCGGTCACGGTCGCATTGCGGAGCCGGCGAAGGAGGGCGCCGGTCTCGCCGACGAACGAGCCCGGCGCTGTGTGGCGGTTCACGACGACGCCTTCGACCTCGATCACGAGCTCGCCGTCGACGAGCACCACGACGGTCGATGACGTGTCGCCCTCGACGAAGAGGGCTTCGCCCGGCGCGAGCGTGCGCACGGGTAGTCCCTCGGTGAGGGCGAGGACGTCATCGAGCATCCGACGATCATGCCACTTCCCTTTCCGAGGCTTAACTCGACACGGTGAGCGCCGAGGTGGCCGCTTGGTAGCGTCCGTACGTGGAGCGCGCGGAGTCGGAGCTGGCCACTCGGGCGATCCTGTTCACCGACGTGGTCGGCTCGACCGAACTTCGGGTGCGACTCGGCGATGATCGAGCCGATGCGCTCCGACGCGCGCACGACGAGATGATCGGCAGAGCGATCGAGGCCAATCACGGCGTCCTGCTCCGCTGGACCGGCGACGGGGTGAAGGCGGCGTTCCCGACGTCGTCGACGGCGATCGCGGCGGCGATCGCGATGCAGCGTGCCGTGCGCTCGTACGGCCGCCGCAAGGACGCTGTCGCGCCGTTCCAGATCCGCGTCGGGGTCAGCGTCGGCGAGGTCACGAACGAGGATGGTGACGACCACGGTGTGGCCGTGATCGAAGCTGCCCGGCTCGAGGCACTGGCAGCACCGGGCGAGATCCTGGCGACCGATCTCGTCGAGCGCCTGGGGTACCGGCGAACCGATGCCGCGTTCGAGGACGTCGGATCCCGCACGCTGAAGGGCCTCGAGAAGCCGGTGTCCATCGTTCGTGTGCTCGACATCGCGGCCGACGCGACCGTCCTGCCGATGCCCAGGGCACTCGCGCTCGACCGGCGCTTCCCGCTGGTCGGCCGCTCGGCGGCGATGGAGCAGCTCGTGAGACGGTGGAACGCCGCCTGCTCGGGCTCTGCCGGCACCTTGTTGATCACGGGTCAGCCAGGAATGGGCAAGACGCGGCTGATCGCCCAGGCGGCCGAGCACGCGCACGGTGATGGCGCGATCGTCCTCGCCGGCATCTGTGACAGCGAGCTCGCGGTGCCGTATCAGCCGTTCGCGATGGCGTTGCGCGAGACCCGTTTGACCGACGAACAGCTGGCGATCGCGATCTCGACGCGCGCGGGAGCACTCGGGCCGTTGTTCCCGGGGAGTCGGGTGAGTCGCCCCGACGACCAAGGCCCGGCAGCGCGCTTCGAACTGTTCGAAGCCGTCGCTGCGCTCCTCGGACGCCTGTCCGACCTGCAGCCGATGGTGCTGGTGTTGGAGGACCTCCAGTGGGCGACACCGCCCACGCTGCTGTTGCTGCGCCATCTCGTGCAGCACCTCGACGAGGCGCGTCTGCTGATCCTCGGTACGTACCGCGACGAGGAGGTCGCGGCCAATCCGCAGCTGCGCGATCTGCTCGCCGAGATCCACGCGACGAGCACGGCGTCGAAGATCGAGCTCCCGGCGCTGAACGAGCGCGACGTGGCCGAGATGATCGCCACGCTGGTGCCATCGGCGCCCGATGACAACGTCGGCACGTTCGCCCGGCGGGTGCGCGACGAGAGCGCGGGGAACGCGTTCTTCGTCTGCGAGCTGTTGGATCACCTGGCCACGGCCGGCCAGCTCGAGCGCCTTGTCAGCGACGGCCGCGGGAGCGACCGGCTACCGATCCCCGATTCGGTACGTGACGTGGTCGGCCAGCGACTCGGACGCCTCTCGACCGATGCCGAGGAGCTCCTGTCGACCGCCGCGGTGATCGGGTTGACGTTCGACCTCGACCAGGTCGCGAAGGTGGTGGGTTCGCCGATCGAACACGTGCTCGTGCAGATCGAGCAGTTCGCGCGGGTCGCACTCGTCAACGAGATCGGCGCCGGTCGGTACTCGTTCTCGCACGCGATCGTACGAACGACGCTCCTCGAACGGATGAGCGCGACGCGGCGTGCGTTCGCCCATCGACGGGTCGCCGAAGCGATCGAAGCCCTCGGCACCGGACATCACGACGAGTTGTCCCACCACTGGCTCCTCGCGGGGGAGGAGTCGAGGGCGTTCACCCATCTGGAGTTCGCGGCACGACGCGATCTCAGCGCGCTCGCGTACGAGTCGGCTGCCGAGCGCTACCAGCAGGTGCTCGACTTCGTCCGACGCACGCCCGGCACCGATCCGGGTCTCGAGGCTCGCGCCTACCTCGGCCTCGGGTTGACCCGCCGCGCGCTCGGCCAGGCCGACTTCCTCCCGGCCGTGGAGCAGGCCGGCCGCCTGGCGCGGAAGTTGCGCGACCCCGATCTGATGGCGGATGCGGCGCTCGCCAGCATCTTCCCGGGGGGCTTCTTCATCGTCGCCGGTCGGACCGAGGCCGGGCTGGTCGAGCTGTGCGAGGACGCGCTCGACGCGCTCGACGACGCCGACCCGCGCAAGGTGCGGATCATGTCGACGCTCGCGGCCCATCTCACGTTCGATCACGATCGCGATCGCCGCCTCGCGCTGCTCGGCCAGGCGCAGCAACTCGCTCGGGACATCGGCGATCCGGAGCTGCTCGGCAGCGCACTGTGCGCCGAGTTCATCGCCCTGTGGGACCCGACCACGCACGTCCGCCGGACCGAGATCGCCAAGCAGGTCGGTCGCATGGCGCGGGCGTCCGGCGACGTCGACCTGGAGTTCCTCGGTGGCTTCTTCGCCGCGTTCTGCGCTGCCGAGCGTGGCGACATCGCGGTCGCGAGAGAGCGACTCCAGCGGCTCGACGGCTCGATCGAGGCATCGAGGAACTTCTACTTCCGCTTCCTCGCCGAGCGGCTGCGGCTGTCGCTCGACATCCTGACCGGCGCGCCCGATCTCCAGCCGGCGATCGACGATCTCGCCGCCCGCTACACCCAGCGCCACGCCGACACCGCCGGGACCTGGGCGGTGCAGACGGGTGTGGTGGCTCTCCAGACAGGTCGACTGGGGACGTTGGCCGAGACGATTCGCACGTTGATCGACGAGTCGGAGCTCGCGCCCAACTGGACGGCGGCGTACGGGCTGGCCCTGTTGGTCAATGGTGACCGCGCCGCAGCGACGGCGGTTCTCGACTCCTTCTCGCAGCCGCCGATGGACTACCTCTGGCTCACGACGATGCAGTCGCTGGCCGATCTCGCGGCCGGGGTCGATCGCGCCGACGTCTGCGAGCGCCTCCTCGCCGAGCTGTCGCCGTTCCGGGGCCTGCTCGGGATCACGTCGACGGGCGCGGCCTGCTACGGCCTGGTGTCCAGGACGCTCGGCCAGCTCGCGCTCGTCGCCGGACAGATCGATCTGGCGATCGAGCTGCTCGACGAGGCGGTGGCTCAGGCCGATGCGATCGGGGCGCCGTTCGAGGCGACGTCGGCACGCCGACATCTGGCATCGGCGTTGTCAGCGGCGGGACGGCGGCTCGACGACGTGGAGACGTTGGTCGCCACGGCCGCCGCGACCGCGCTCGAGCACGGCTTCGCCGGCGAGCATCGCGAGCTCCTGCTCGTCCCCCTCGCATGACCCCGGTCGCGCTGTGCTGACCGCCATGATCTCCCCGACCACCGTGCTGACGATCGGCGTCCTCGCGGTGATCGGCGTCCGGCTCGTCGCTGGGCTGCGCCATTCGTTGACCGGTGAGGGGCGGGCGCTCGTCGTCCGGATCGTCAGCGGTCTCGGCTGGCGTCACGTCTGGCCGGTGCCGTTCGTGCTCACCGCCGTCGTGGTCGTTGCGTCGGCACTGCTGCTCGTACCGGGTCTCGATTGGGGTTGGTGGACCGCGCTCGGCGGCACCGGGAACCCGGTCACCGGCGGCACGGACCAGGCCGCCGGCACGGTGTGGGAGTGGCTCGTGCCGCTCGTCTTCGTCGGGCTGCTCCTGCCCGCGCTGCCGCTGTTCGCGTACGCCGAGGAGCACCTCTTCCGACGGGGTGCCGAACGCTGGACGAATCGCCGGCGAGCGCTGAAGATCCTGCAGTTCGGGCTCGTGCACACGATCATCGGCGTGCCGATCGGCGTCGCGCTCGCGCTCAGCGTCGGCGGCGCGTACTTCATGCACGTCTACCTGCGCGCCTATCGGGTGCGCGGCAGCGTCACGGAAGCGACGCTCGAGAGCACCCGTGCCCACACCGCGTACAACGGCACGATCATCGTGCTCGTCCTGGTGCTCGCGGCGCTGACGGCACTCGGCGTCTGACGGTCTCGGCGACAGGCCGGTACCTTCGTCGCAGTGACCAACCCGCTCGTCGTCGACATCACCGTGCTCCGGGACCGGGCCCTCGTCGTCGAGTACGACGACGGCGTCGTCTGCGAGTTCCCGCTGCACGAGCTCCGCGCGGCCTGCCCGTGCGCCGGCTGCCGCGGCATGCGCGAGCGGGGCGAGGCGTCGTGGCCACGTCCGGGCCAGAGCGAGGACCTGCGGATCGACGACGCCGAGCTCGCGGGAGCGTGGGGGATCTCGATCACGTGGGACGATGGCCACGCGACGGGGATCTACCCATGGGACTCGCTGCGGCGATGGTACGACGGCGCCGCCGACGGGATCGCCGTCGAGGAGTGACCGTGAGCATGTCGACCGGGCGCGGCAGTCGGCGGCACGACGTTTCGCGAACACGCACCGCCAGTACCCTCCATCCGACCGTATGAGCTCGCTGCCCCCGCCTCCGCCGCCGCCGACCTGCACCCGCCATCCCGGCCGGGAGGCCGGACGCGCCTGCACCCGCTGTGGACGCCCGTTCTGCTCGGAATGCCTCGCCCAGGCGACGGTCGGCTCGCAGTGCGTCGAGTGCCGGCGCGACGCCCGCCCGCCAACTGCGGAACGGGTCAGGCGCTGGAACGCGACCAGGAAGCTCCTCGTCACGCGGGCACTGATCGTGATCAACGTCGCGTTCTTCGTCTACCTGATCATCGAGGACTCGGGAGCAGCCGGGGGACGGTCCGTGACGCAGGGGACCTTCGACCTCGGGCTCAACCGCGTGTTCATCGCGAACGGGGAGTGGTGGCGTCTGATCACCGCCGGCTTCATCCACTTCGGCCTCATCCACATCGGCTTCAACATGTACGCGTTGTGGAACCTCGGCCTGATGCTCGAGGACGCGATGGGGCGGGCGCGGTTCGGTGCGCTGTACATGGCCGCGCTGCTCGCCGGGTCGGCCGGCGTGCTCGTCGTGGGCGGCAACGGGATCAGCGGCGGCGCGTCGGGAGCGGTGTTCGGGTTGTTCGGCGCGGCCGCGGTCGGGTTGCAGCAACGCGGCGTGAACCCGCTGCAGACGAGCATCGGCACGGTGCTCCTCTTGAACCTCGTGCTGACCTTCGCGATCCCGGGCATCTCGATCGGCGGCCATCTCGGCGGGCTGATCGGCGGTGCGATCTGCGGCTTCGCGATGTTCGCGCCGCCGTGGAAGCGGGTGCCCAGCTGGCTCGTGTGGGCGACGCCCGCTGCTGTCATCGCCGGCTCGGTGATCATCTCGTACGCCGTCTCGGGGTGATCAGCCCTCCGGTGTGAACCCGGAGACTGTGGCACACCCCCTGCGTACGGTTCGGCTCTGCTTCCCCCGCCAGGTCCAGAGCACCGACCTCCACAGGAGGAGCCATGCCCGCGTCCCACACGCGCCACGCGCGCCACCCACACCGGCGCGCTCTGCCCACGCAACTCCACTCGGCCGCCGAGGCGATCGACGTGATCCTCACCGCCGTCGACCTCGATCGGCCGGCGACGGTCTGCCTCACGCTCGACGACGGACGGTGGCCGATCGGGTGCATCGTGATCGACCACGACGACCGGCCCGACGATCCCGACGACGTGCTGCAGATCGGCGACCGCATCGCCGACTACGTGGCGAGCGCGCCCGAGATCGGCTCGGTGGTGCTCGCGTCGATCCGCCCGACCGCGCCGTGCGATCCCGCCGACGCCGATCGGCTGGCCGAGTTGACGATGCACTTCGACGCCATCGGGGTCGATCTCATCGAGTGGTTCGTCGTCCACGCACTCGGCATCGCGCACCTGCGCGCGGCTGTCGGCGAGCCGTCCCGATGGTGACGCGGCCGGCAGCTCGGTCCCCGGGGGCCGTCACCACGTGATCTCGGTGCAGTCGTGCGCCGGCCCGGTCTCGACCTGGAGCGTGGCATGACCGAGGTCGAAGCGCTCCTGCAGCAACCGCCGCGCCACGTCGAGCACCGGTTGCGCGCTGCGGCCCTCACCGAGCACGAGGTGCGCGGTGACCACGTCCATCTCGCTCGTCAGCGTCCACACGTGCAGGTTGTGCACGTCGGTGACGCCATCGATGCCGGCGAGCACGGCGCGGACATCGTCGATCTCGATCCCCGCTGGTGCCGCCTGCACGAGCACCCGGAGCGCATCGCGCCCGAGCCGCCACGCTCGCGGCAGGATGAACAAGCCGATCGCGCTGGCCACCACGGGGTCGACCCAGCCCCAACCCGTCGCGCCCATCACGACGGCGGCCACGATCACCCCGAGCGAGCCGAGGGCGTCGGAGACGACCTCCAAGTACGCGCCGCGCACGTTGAGACTCGCCTCGGCGCCACCGCGCAACAAGACCAGCGCGATGACGTTGATGGCAAGCCCGAGCACGCCGACGGCGAGCACTGGGAGCGACGCCACGTCGAGAGGATCGCTGAGCCGCCGCGCCGCCTCGACCAGCACGTAGCCGGCGACGGCGAACAGCAGGACCGCGTTCGCCAGCGCAGCGAGGATCTCCAGCCGGTACAGACCGAACGTCCGATGACCGTCAGCGGCGGCGTTCGCAGCGCGGTTCGCGGCGCCGATCGCGGCGAGCGCCATGCCGAGACCGAGCGCGTCCGTCGCCATGTGCCCGGCATCGGACAGCACGGCCAACGACCCGGTCGCGAAGCCGACCACGACCTGCACCACGAGGAAGCCGACGACGAGGGTGAACGAGATTCGTAGGCTGCCCGCGTGGCGGGCGCTTGCACGGGCCGAGCCGTGCCCGTGCTGGTGCGCGTGCTGGTGCGAATGACCGCGGGAACGACTGCTCGCATCGGGCCGCCGATCGGGATGCTCGGCGGAGCTCATCCTGCGGCGCCACCGCGGTGACGCAGGTGCTCGCGGCCGAGGCCGAGCAGCGATGCCACGTGGGCGTCGTCGAGCGCGTAGTAGACGAGTCGGCCGGATCGACGGCTTCTCACCATGCCGGCCGACCGCAGCCAACGGAGCGACTGCGAGACGGTGGTCTCCGGCGATTCGATCGTCGCCGCCAGATCGGAGACGCACAGCTCGCCGGCCTCCAACAGCGCGTAGAGGATGCGGCTCCGCGTCGGATCACCGAGCACGCGGAACCACGCCGCGAGCCGATCCGTCTCGTCGCTCGTCGGCACCCGCGACCGGGCGGCGGCGACACGCGCCGGGTCGACGAGCACCGCCGTTCGCCCCACCGTTCCTGCCCTCACCAACGCCATCCGTCCTCCGACATCTGATCATGTGCGCAGATGAGCATAGATCGGATGGCGTCGCTCCGGGCGGCGGACGGCTCAGGTCGAGCGGCGCCGGGGCGTCCGAGGTCAGGCATCCTCGTCGTGCAGCGTGACCGCGACCGGCTCGCCGGCACCGGCACCGGCGCGGCGTCGGTCGAGGGCTCGGTCGAGCACTGTGGCGACGAGCACCGTCGCCGCCGACACGGGCAGCAGGCGGAGGTCGCCCGTCATCTCGGCGACCACGATCGTCGCCACCAGCGGCGAGCGGATGCCGACCGCGATGCCGATCGTCATCGCGACAAGCATCCCATCCCAGTACGTCCCGGGCAGCGGCACGCCGAGATGGGACAACGCGACGAAACCGAGCAGCGCTGCGCCGGCGGCGACCGCCAGCGAGGGTGAGAACACACCACCCGGCGCACCGGCGGCCACCGCCGCGCTCGTTGCGATCAGCTTCGCGAGGCACAGCCCGACGGCGATCTCGATCGTCGTGTTCGTCGAAGCGTGGCGCAGTGCGGCCATCCCGTTGCCAGCGGTGAGCGGCACGAGCGCGACGATCGCGCCGCCGATCACCGCGAACGCCACCCGGTGGGCCCATCGCCGGGCGGCGATCGTGGTCCCGTCGACCGCCTTCGGCCACCGCTCACGGGCCAGCAGGAACAACCGGCTGGCGACCATCGCGGGCACGAGTCCGACCGCCGCGAGGACGACGATCGAGCCCCCGGCGGGATGGGCCGCAGCGGGGAAGATCGGTTCACCTCCGAAGACCTCGCGCAGCACGACGTACCCGAGCGCCGCCCCGGCAACGGCATGGGTGATCGCCCGCCGGTCCCGGCGGACCCCGAGGTGCTCTTCGACGTAGAGCACTGCTGCGATCGGGGCGTGGTAGGCGGCAGCGAACCCGGCGGCGATGCCGGCGACCGCGAGCATCGCCGGTGAGCGGCGCGTGATCCGCCCGACGAAGGTTCCGATGCTGCCACCCGTCTCGAGGATCGGGGTCTCCCGCCCCAGCGAGGCGAGCCCGGATGTCGCTGCGAGCGTGCCGGTTGCCCGGAGCAACGTCCCCACGAGCGATGGGCCGACGCCCTCCCCGCGCGCCGCCGCGGCGACCGCGGTCAACCCGAGGCGCTCGCCCCGCCAGCGCAGCGCCCACTGACCGATCGCCGCAGCGACCAGGAGACCGAGCGTGACGATGCCGAAGATCGCCCAAGCGGAGACCCGCTGCCGCGTGACGAGGTCCTCGCCGGGGCCGGCGAGCAGCCCGGTGCCGGCCTCGACGGCTGACCGGAAGGCATGGGCGAACGCCGCGCCGGCACTGGCGACGACCCCGACGACGAGCGCCGTGGCGACGGACGAGCGTGCTCGCGCGCTGAAGGTCGGCGTCGCTCCCTCGGCCATGACAGCCCGCGCCTCGCTCAGGCGTCGTCGTGTCGCCGCCGGATCAGATCGCACGTCGCCACTGGAGCCCGTCGGTGATCGAGTGTCCAACAGGAATGTCCCGCATGACTCATAGGCTTACGCTATGGATCTGCGACAGGTCGAGTACGTGGTGGGCGTTGTCGAGCACGGCGGCTTCACGCGCGGTGCGGCTGCGCTCCACGTCGCCCAGCCCTCGCTCTCGCAGGCCGTGCGCCGGCTCGAGGACGAGCTCGGCGCGCCGCTGTTCGCGCGCGTCGGCCGGCGGGTCGAGCTCACGCCTGCTGGCGATGCCTTCCTCGGACCGGCCCGCCAGATGCTCCGCGCCGCGCTCGAGGCGCGCGGCGCGGTGTCGGCTCATGTCGAGCTCGTCGCGGGCGGCCTCGACCTCGCTGCGTTGCCGACCCTCGTCGCCGAACCGCTCGCCGGCATGATCGGCACCTTCCGCTCACGCCATCCAGCCGTCGTGGTCCGCGTCGCGGAGACGACCAGCCCGCACGGTGTGCTCGAGCTGCTCCGTCACGGGCAGTGCGAGATCGCCCTGACGGAGGCCGCCGGCACGGTCGGTGACCTGGTGAGGATCGAGCTCGGTGACCAGGAGCTGATGGCCGTGCTCCCGCCCGGGCGGGTCGTCGACGGTCGCCGGTTCGCGCTCGGCTCGCTCGCTGCCGAGGCGCTCGTCCTCAGCCCGCCGGGCACGTCGATCCGCGATCTGATCGAGACGGCCTTCGCGACGATCGGCGCGACGCCAGTCGTCGCGGTGGAGACAGCGCAGCGCGAAGCCATCATCCCGCTCGTCGTGGCGGGTGCCGGCGCGACCGTGCTCCCTGCACCGCTCGCCTTCGACGCCGAGGCGCGAGGGGCGACGATCGCCGGGCTCGAACCGCGGCTGTGGCGGACGATCGGGCTCGTCCACCGACCGCGCGGGCTCTCGCCTGCGGCACGAGCGTTCCTGGACGTCGCCGTCGCCGCCGGAGCCGGTCGTCAGGGATCCTCGTAGACCTCGGGATGATCCATCGGGTAGGCCAACCACCCGAGCATCTGGCGCAGCCGTTCGTATGCCGCGAGGCGTGCTTCGTCGGTGCCGGTCCGCTCGGCATCGGCGCAGACCGCTTCGAGGCGGCGGACCATCGTCGGCCCGAGCTCGAGCAGTCCGGAGGAACCCTCGCTCGCCCACCTCGCGAGCACGTAGCGCACGATGGCCCCGATCGGGACGCCCGTCGACCCGGAGAGCGCGGTGATGGTCCGCAGCGGATCGGCCGAGCCGTAGAGCGCGACATCGGCCTTGAAGTTGGCGTCCTTGTCGTCGGCCGGCCATGGGCCGGTCCATCGTTCGAGCCGAACCGTCGGCTCCTCGTTCATCCCTGCGACCCGAGCACGCCGTCCGCCGACGCGCCCGCCGAGCGCCGCGCCGCCGGGCTGAGCCGCAGCCCCGCCCCGCGCAGGCGCCGGAGCAGCTCGCGGCTCTCGACCACGACCGCGCCGGCCTCGAGCACCTGGGGCCGGTACTCCTCGGGTACGTCGTAGTGATCGCCCTGGAACCCACGACGCGGGATGCCGACCAGATCCGCGAACGCGTGCAGCTCGTGGAGGCTCACGTCGCTCACGAGGTGGCACCACTTGCGTCCCTTGAACCACCAGCGGGGCTCGTCCACGAGGATCGTCATCGTCGTCCACCTTCGCGCAGCCGACCACGTGGTCGGGCCACGTACGCTCCGCGAGCGTGGAGCCTGGAGTCGCCCGTGAGCAGTGGCTCGCCGACGTCGGCCGTTCGACGTCCGCGGAAGCAGCGCTGGACGAGCTGCTCGCCCGCTACCGCGAGCCGCACCGTCGTTACCACGGCGAGCTGCATGTGCACCGCGTCGTCAGCGACGTCACCGAACTGCTGCGCACGGTACCGACGCCCGACGCCGCGGCCGTGCGGCTGGCAGCGTGGTACCACGACGCGGTCTACGAACCCCGCGCCGTCACCAACGAGCAGGCGTCGGCGGAGCTCGCCCGGCGGACGCTCGGCGAGCTCGGGATCGACCTGTTGCGCACTGCCGAGGTGGCGCGGCTGATCCTGCTCACCGCCGCCCACGAGCCCGTCGATCTCCACGCCGATCCGCCCGCAGCGGTGCTGCTCGACGCGGACCTCGCGGTGCTCGGCGCCGATGCCGCAGCGTACGCGGCATACGCGCGGGGCGTACGGGTCGAGTACCGCCACGTCGACGACGCGGCATGGCGCACGGGGCGCGCCGCTGTGCTGCGCCGGTTCCTCGACGCCGAGCACATCTACAGCACACCCGCGATGCGTGAGCGCGAGTCGCGGGCTCGCGCGAACCTCGCCGCCGAGCTGTCCACCCTGGAGGCGTGACGGGCAACGAGCGGCCGAGCGGCGAGCGCCCGGGCGGCGACCTCATGTCCGTGGGCGGGGTCAGCCGCCGTGGCAGCCGCAGGCCGACCCGCAACCGCCGCCTGACGACACGGTGCCGGTCCACCGGACGTGGCGGCCGCGCCGGTCGAGGCGAACACGGAGAGCAGCCGGATGGCGCCGTCGTGGCCGTCGGGGCACGAGGCGGGCGCATTCGCATCGGACATCGGCCGGCGCATCTCGAAGGTCGATTCACAGGTCCGGCAGCGGTACTCGTAGAGCGGCATCGACGATGAGTGTACGTGCCGACGTCGACACGCATCGAGCGTGGTTGACTGGAGGAGTGCCCGAGCTCGAGACGATGCCCGCGGAGACGCTGCCGATCACCGAGGAGCTCCTCGAGACCGGTGAGCCGGCAGTCGCGCACATCGTCAAGACGGCGCCGGGTGAGAGCGCGGCGGCGAAGGTCCTCGAGGCACGCATCTACGGCACGCCGATCGAAGCGCTGTGCGGTCACGTCTGGGTTCCGAGCCGTGACCCGAAGCAGCTCCCGATGTGCCAGAAGTGCAAGGAGATCTACGAGATGTACCGGGGGTTCAACGACGACCTCCCCGAATCCCCGAACGACTGACCGCGCGAACCTCGTCCCGGATCTCGACGCCCCGACGGTTCTCTGTCGAGATCCGACTCCCCGAAGCGTCTCCGCGCGGATCCGGACCGATCCAGTCCGGAAGCCGACAGAGAAGCGAATGATGTCCGAAGACCGACAGAGATCGGGGGTCCGGGCTGGCGGCGATGGCATCGGTCAGTGGAAGTCGCGGCTCGCGACGGTCGCCGGCACGGGCAGCGGCTCCATCGCCTCGGCGACGATGTTGATGACGCCCTCGCTGCGCTCCAACCGGCCCCGGACCAGCAGTGCCGGTGCCTCCCGGGCCACTCGGCGATGACGGGTCCAACACCCCCTGGAGATCACGATGTTCATGAGCCCGGTCTCGTCCTCGAGGTTCATGAACGTGGTGCCCTGCGCGGTCATCGGGCGTTGGCGGTGCGTGACGACGCCACCGACGAGCACCCGCGTGCCGGGCTCCGCCTGCCACAACCCCGTCGCGGTGACGACGCCGAGCGCATCGAGCCGGTCGCGGATGAACTGCGTCGGATGGCCGTCGGGAGCGATGCCCGTCGACCACAGATCCGCCACCGCCTCCTCGACGACATCCATCCCCGGCAGACGCGGTGACGCGGCGCCGATGACAATGCCGGGGAGCCGATCGGGACGGCTCTGTGCGACCGCGCCGACGGCCCACAGCGCGGCGCGGCGATCGAGCCCGAAGCACTCGCCGAACACGCCTGCCGTCGCCAAGGCCTCGAGTTGTTGCACTTGCAACGACCCGACACACCGGACGAGATCTTCGATGCTGGCGTACGGCCGGCCGGCGTCGACCTCCTTCGCCAGATCCGTGCCGATGCCTCGCACGTAGCCGAGCCCCAGCCGCACGGCGACACCGTTGTGGCTCTCGGGGCACGGTTCGAGCGTTGCCGTCGCCGCTGAGGCGTTGAGATCGGGGGTCCGGGTGACGACATCGTGGCGGCGGGCATCGCGCACGAGCGAGTGCGGCGACCAGAACCCCATCGGTTGCGCGTTCAGGAGCGCGGCGCAGAACGCCGCTGGCTCGTGGTACTTGATCCACGACGACGCGTAGACGAGGTAGGCGAACGAGACGCTGTGCGACTCGGGGAAGCCGTAGTTGGCGAACGCCGCCATCTTCTCGAACAGCTCGTCGGCGACCGCGCCCTCGATGCCGCGCTCGGCCATCCCCTCGTAGAGCCGGAGGCGGAGCCGTTCCATGCGCGTGCGCGATCGCTTCGAGCCCATCGCTTGGCGCAACTGATCGGACTCGGCCGGGCTGAACCCGGCGACATCGATCGCCATCTGCATCAGCTGCTCCTGGAACAGCGGCACACCGAGCGTCTTGGCGAGGGAGTTCTCGAGCAACGGGTGCAGGTAGGTGACCGGCTCCTGGCCGTTGCGGCGGCGGATGTACGGGTGCACCGAACCGCCCTGGATCGGCCCCGGGCGGATCAGTGCCACCTCGACCACGAGGTCGTAGAACGTGCGCGGCCGCAACCGGGGCAGCGTCGCCATCTGGGCGCGCGACTCGATCTGGAACACCCCGACCGTGTCGGCGCGGCACAGCATCTCGTAGACCTCGTCCTCCTGCGGGATGGTGGCGAGGTCGAGCTCGTAGCCACGGTGCTCGCGGATCAGATCGACGGCGTAGTGCAGCGCCGACAGCATCCCGAGCCCGAGCAGATCGAACTTCACGAGCCCGGTCGCGGCGCAGTCGTCCTTGTCCCACTGGAGGACGGAGCGGCGATCCATCCGCGCCCACTCGACGGGGCACACCTCGATCACCGGACGGTCGCAGATCACCATCCCGCCGGAGTGGATGCCGAGGTGCCGTGGGAAGTCCTCGACCTCGGCGGCGAACCGGAGGACGGACGCGGGGATGTCGTGATCGGGCGTGCCGTCGGGCTTGAGTTGGGCAGCCGTGGCCTCGACCCGGCCCCACGCGTCGACCTGCTTCGACCAGGCGTCCTGCTGGCCGGGCGCGAACCCGAACGCCTTGGCGATGTCGCGCACCGACGAGCGGGCACGGTAGGTGATCACGTTCGCGACCTGTGCCGTGTGGTGCCGGCCGTAGCGGTCGTACACGTACTGGATGACCTCTTCGCGGCGGTCCGACTCGATGTCGATGTCGATGTCGGGCGGCCCGTCGCGCTGCGGTGACAGGAACCGCTCGAACAGCAGTCCCAGCCCCACGGCATCGGCCTTGGTGATGCCGAGCGCGTAGCAGACCGCACTGTTCGCCGCGCTCCCCCGACCCTGGCAGTAGATGTCGGACCGCCGGCAGAAGTCGACGATGTCCCACACCACGAGGAAGTACCCGGGGAACCCGAGGTGCTCGATCACGGCGAGCTCGTGGTCGATGACCGACCACGCGTGCGGATGCTCGTGACGTTCTCCGTAGCGACGGCGTCCGCCGACTTCGGCCAGCTGCCGCAGGTACGCCATCTCGTCGAGCCCGTCGGGGCAGGGGTAGGGCGGCAACGACGGCGCGACGAGCGACAGGTCGAACGCGAGCGCCCGGCCGAGCGCGGCCGCCGCCTCGACCACCCCGGGGTAGCGCGCCATGTGCCGCGCCTGCTCGGCTCCGCTGCGGAGGTGGGAGAGCGACGCTGCCGGCAACCACGGATCGACCTCGTCGAGACTGCGCCGGGCTCGCACGGCGGCGAGCGCGGTGGCCAATGGCCGGCGGGCAGGCGTGGCGTAGTGGACGTTGTTGGTGGCGATCGCCATCACGTCCTCGCTCAGCGCGAGCTCGACCAGCGCGTCGTTGCGATGGGAGTCGAGCGGGTCGCCGTGGTCCCACAGCTCGACCACCACGCGCTCCCGGCCGAACGCCTCGACGAGGCGGCGCAGCTCCCGACGGGCGGCGCTCGGGCCTTCCCGTTCGAGCGCCGCCGGCACCGAGCCCTTGCGGCACCCGGTCAACGCCCACCAGTGCCCGCGCCCGGAGTCGGCGAGATCGCCGAGCGTGAAGCGCGGCGCGCCCTTCTCGCCGGCGAGGTGTCCGAGGCTCAACGATCGGGACAGCCGGGCATACCCCTCCGGGCCGTCGGCGAGGAGCACGAGGTGCTCGCCGTGGGGGTCGGGCTCACCGAGCTGCGGGCCGAGCCACCCGTCGCGCCGGCGGGCTGCCGCCGAACCATCGACCTGGCGCTCGGTCGCCCGCTCCTGCTTGACCACTCGTTCGTCGTGGCCGCCGCCCCTGGCCAGCGTGATCTCGGCGCCGAACACGGTCGGCAACCCGACGGCCCGGGCCGCCTCGGCGAAGCGGACCACGCCGTACAAGCCGTCGTGGTCGGTGAGCGCGAGCGCTTCGAGGCCGAGCCGGGCCGCCTCCTCGGCGAGCTCCTCCGGATGCGACGCGCCGTCGAGGAACGAGAAGTTCGAGTGGCAGTGCAACTCGGCGTACGGCGTCGACGAGCGCGCGCTGCGGCCGTCGACGGGTGGTTCGAACGGCTGACGCTTGCGGCTCCATGCCGGGCCGTCGCCACCGGCGTTCCAGCTCGGGCTGCCCGGGGCGCGCCCGTTGGCGAGGCGCTTCCCCGACAGGCGGGCTTCCAACTCGCCCCACGGCATGTTCGGGTTGTTGAACCCCATCGGAGCCAGCGTAGACGAACACCTGTTCGCTTCCTCCGCGTCCCGCCCACCGCCACCGAGTCAGGGTTCGCGACTGCGGGCGATCGCAAACCCTGCCCGAGACCCCACGGGTCAGGCACGCCAACCGAGTCAGGGTTCGCGACTGCGGGCGATCGCAAACCCTGCCCGAGACCCCACCGGATTAGGCACGCCACCGAGTCAGGGTTCGCGACTGCGGGCGATCGCGAACCCTGCCCGAGACCCGTTCAACGGGAGGGAACCGAGGAACGTCCAGCTCTCGGCGGTAGCGTCGACATGTCGTCCGAACCAACGGGCGCAGCACGTCGGTGGCTGGGCCGCTTGCGTGGCCCCTCGACTGGAGCTCTTTCAATGTCTTCTTCCTTTGGCGCGCTCGGCGTGCCGGCGGATCTCGTCGACGCCCTCAACGCGTCCGGCATCTCCGAACCGTTCCCCGTGCAGGCCGCCTGTCTGCCCGACGCCCTGGCCGGGCGCGACCTCTGCGGGCGCGCCCCCACCGGCTCCGGCAAGACCCTCGCGTTCGGCATCCCGATGATGGCCCGCATCAGCCGCGCCGAGGCTCACCACCCGACCGGCATCATCCTCGTCCCGACGCGCGAGCTCGCCAAGCAGGTGCGCACCGAGCTCGTCGAGCTCGGCAAGGCCAGCCGCCGGTACATCCTCGCCGTCTACGGCGGCGTGCCCTATGCCTCGCAGCTCGCGTCGCTGCGCCGCGGCGCAGCCCTGCTCGTTGCCTGCCCGGGCCGCCTGCTCGATCTCGTCGAGCGCGGCGCCGTCTCGCTCGACAGCGTCGAGGTCGCCGTGATCGACGAGGCCGACCGCATGTCCGATCTGGGCTTCCTGCCCGAGGTCGTCAAGCTGCTCGACATGATGCCGAAGCAGCGCCAGACGATGCTCTTCTCGGCGACGCTCGACGGCGACGTCGACGAGCTCGTCCGCCGGCACCAGAACAATCCGGTGCGCCACGATCTCGTCGGTGACGTCGAGCAGCCCGACATCGAGTACCGCTGGGAGCGGGTGAAGTCGATCGAGCGCCTCGGCCGCGCCGCCGGCCTCATCCGCCAGCACGGCCAGACCATGGTCTTCGCCGCCACGCGCCTCGGTGCCGAACGGCTCGTCGAGCAGCTCGGCGGCGCCGGCATCCGCGCGACGGCGATCCACGGCGGGCTCAGCCAGGGCCAGCGTGAGCGTTCGCTCGAGGCGTTCCGCAAGGGCCGCTACGAGGCGCTCGTCGGCACCGACGTCGCCGCCCGCGGCATCCACGTGGACAACGTGTCGATGGTCCTGCAGTGGGACCTCCCCTCGGATCCGAAGGACTTCCTGCACCGCTCGGGCCGCACGGCGCGCGCTGGCGCGGCCGGGCTCGTCGTCGTCCTAGTCCCGCCGCAGCACGACCGCACCGCGATGCGGCTCATGCATCTGGTCGACCCGACCGGGGAGATGATCGGTGACGCTCCGTCGGCGCGCCAGCGTCCCGCGAACGCCGGCACGCGGCGGCCGATGCCGTCGAACCGTCCAGGCTGGAACGGCGGCGGTCAGCGCGATCGCCGGTATCGCGCCAGCGCCCGCTGACGCACGGGCGATGGGGCCATCCGGCCCTGGTGGCCCTATCGTCCGCATCGCCACGCTTGTGACGTAGGAGGTGCGACATGGGTAGCCACACGACCTGGAGCGGCATGGAGATCCTCGACCCGGAGGAGTGCTGGGCGTTCCTGACGACGGAGAAGGTCGGGCGGCTCGCGGTGTCGATCACCGACCATCCCGACATCTTCCCGATCAACCACATCGTCGACCGGCAACGCCTGCTCTTCCGGAGCGCAGAGGGAACGAAGCTCGCGGCAGCTGTCCTCGGCCGCTCGGTCGCCTACGAGGTCGACGGTTACGACCCCGAGCGCCGGGTGGCGTGGAGCGTGGTCGTGAAGGGGCGCGCGGAGGAGATCGAGCTCCTCGACGAGCTGCTGCACGCGATGGACCTACCGCTCTTCCCGTGGCACGACGGCCCCAAGCACCGCTGGGTCCAGATCACGCCGGACGACGTGAGCGGGCGCCGCTTCCACATGTCGGAACGCGCCCAGACGCCGTCCTGATCCGCGGGCGGCCTCGGCTCACCCCCAGCGGCAGCGGACGTCGGGTTCGCGCTCTTCGTTCGCGGCGCCGTCCGTCGACTCCACTTCGACGAACCCGTGGCGCGCGTAGAACCGGCGCGCCGAGACGTTCACCTGGAACGTCCACAGCTCGAGCCCGGCCGGTGAGCGTCGCTTCGCGTGACCGACCAGCGCGGCGCCGATGCCACGTCCGATCCAGGGTGGGTCGACGTAGAGCTGATCGATCATGAGCCTCGGTCCGCCCGCCGCGGCCGAGAGCGTGAGCACCCCCACCGGCACGCCGGCGAGCACCGCGACCCACGTCTCCATCCGGGGCAC
The DNA here is from genome assembly GCA_050248955.1 of Acidimicrobiia bacterium. Lineage (GTDB taxonomy): Bacteria > Actinomycetota > Acidimicrobiia > Acidimicrobiales > Ilumatobacteraceae > JBFWRK01. The sequence goes on along the minus strand of JBFWRK010000001.1, from coordinate 117,620 downwards.
GAGCTGCGAGACGACCCACTCGCGCACGTCGTCGTCATCGTGCGGCGACACGACGGCCGCCAGCGCGTGCCGGCGCGAGCGCAGGTAGAGCTCGGCGACCGCTGCGGCGTCGGAGGCGACGGCTCGGCGGACGACGACCGTCCGCGGATCGCTCGGGGCCAACGCACGGAGGATCCCGGCGAGCCCGTCGTCAGTCTGCTCGATCGCCCGGTCCCAGGCGAACCAGCGGACATCGGGGCTCTCACCATCGGCCGGCGCGGGATCGACGTCGTCGGCGACGGCGAGGTAGCGGAGATCGAGGTGGGTGTGGCCGCGTGGTCCGGGATGCACGTCGACGTGGACGAGCACGGGGTGCGCGGGACCGGCGGCGTGCGTCACCGGGAGCCCGGTCTCCTCGCCCACCTCCCTGATCGCGGCGTCCCACGGTGCCTCTCCGGGATCGATGTGGCCGCCCGGTTGCAGCCACATGCCGAGTCGCTTGTGCTTGTGCAGCACGACGCCGCGGACACCGACGACGACCGCCGACGCGGTGACGTGCGTGGTGTCGGCGTGCTCGCTGAACGGTTCGTCGAGACGGTCGAGCTCGGCGAGGAACCGCTCGATCGAGACCCGCTCCCGCTCGTCGACCGGGCTGCGCCGGGCGATCTGGGCGGCAATGTCCGCTCGATCTGCTCCCGTCACGACTCGGGACGGTAGACGAGTGCGCCGAGGCGGACGAGGGCCTCGTAGAACGGGACGTCGTCGGGTCGTCAACGAGAATGCGCCGATGCGTCTCGGACGGCTCGGCGTGACACCCCGCGACGACGTCGACCGCACGATCCTGCGTCTCGCCGTTCCGGCGCTGGGCACGCTCGCCATCGAACCGCTGTACGTCGTCGCCGACACCGCGATCATCGGTCACCTCGGCACGACGGCGCTCGGCGGCCTCGCGATCGCCGCGCAGGTGCTGATCTTCGTGATCGGCTGCTGCAACTTCCTCGCCTACGGCACCACGCAGCGGCTGGCCCGCCACCGCGGCGCTGGGCGGCGCGAAGACGCGGCGCTCGTCGGCGTGCAGGCGCTCTGGCTCAGCATGCTGATCGGCGTGCCGCTCGCGATCGCGACCGCGGTGTTCGCCGAACCCGTCGCGCGGATGCTCGGCGGCGAAGGCGCGACGCTCGACGCGGCGGTCACCTACCTGCGGATCAGCGCCATCTCGCTGCCGTGCGTGCTCGTCGCGCTCGTCGGCCACGGCGTCTTGCGTGCGACCCGGGAGCTGCGGGCGATCCTCCTGGTCGTGGCCGTCGCCAGCATCGGCAACGTCGTGCTCGAGCTCGTCGCCGTCTACGTCCTCGACCTCGGGATCGCGGGCTCGGCGTGGAGCACCGTGATCGTGCAGGCCGTGGCGGCGATCGCCTACCTGCGTGCGCTCCGTCCTGCGATCGCTCCGGCGCCCACGTGGGCGATCGTCCCCGTCGAGATCGTCGCCATGCTCCGGGTCGGCGGGTTGCTGCTCCTCCGGGTCGGTGCGCTGCTCAGCACGTTCACCCTGGCAACGGCCGTCGCAGCGCGGACCGACGACGCCACGCTGGGCGGCCACCAGATCGTCTCGACCACCTTCGTCCTCATGGCGCTCGTGCTCGACGCGCTGGCGATCCCCGCCCAGTCGCTCGTCGCCGAGGCGCTCGGCGCGAACGACGTCGCCCTCGCTCGTCACGTCGGCACCAGGGTGCTCGCGCTCTCGATGCGCTTCGGCGTCGGGCTGGCCCTCGTCGTCGCCGCGCTCAGCCCGCTCCTGCCACGCGTGTTCTCGAGCGACGGCGCGGTCATCGACCGTGCGACGGTCGGGCTCCTCGTGCTCGCCGTCACGCTCGTACCGGGAGCGGTGGCGTTCGGTCTCGACGGCGTGCTGATCGGGGCGGCGGAGTTCCGCTTCCAGAGCATCTTGATGGTCGCCGCGCTGGCGGTCTTCGTGCCGTCCATCCTGCTCGTTTCGCAATCGCCTGACCTGGGCATCGTCGGTATCTGGACGGCCATTGCGATATGGATGACGGTGCGCGCCGCGGGCTCGATGTGGCGCTGGCACCACACACTGCGCATTCAGCCGCGATCAAGATAGCTTCACCCTCCGTAGCGGTTTCGGTGCTCGTTGCGGAATCGCCGCGTCATTGTTGCGAAAGTCCGGCGTCAACACAGATGACCCGACCACTCCGAACGATGGCGTGACCGATGCCCGAGATTGCACCCACACCCGACGTGAACCTCGCCCCGAGAGCCCTCTTGATCGACCCTGACACCCTGCTCCGCAAGAGCTGGGAGAAGGCGCTGCGCGCCGAAGGGTTCGCCGTGACCGGCACGCCCGAGGCCGAGGCCGGGCTGATCTTGACGGCGTCGTTCAAGCCCGACATCGTCGTGCTCGACCTGCGCCTCCGATCGGTCGGCACGCACCGCGCCGGCTACTTCGCGGAGATCCGCTCGCTGACCGATGCCTACCTCATCGGCGTGACGGACCAGAGCGACGAGCTCGAGCGGGTCCGCCTGCTTCGCGCCGGCGCCGACGACGTCGTCAGCAAGCCGATCTCGACCATCGAGCTCGCCGCCCGGCTGCGCGCCCTGCTGCGCCGTCCCCGACGGATCACCGAAGGCGTCATCCTCGGCCCGCCCCCGACCGTGATGCGCTACGGCCCGCTGCACATCGACCTCGGTCGCCGGCAGGTGCGGATCAACGACACGGTCGTCGACCTGACCCGGATCGAGTTCGACCTGCTCGGCCACCTGTGCCAGCACCCCCGTGACGTGAGCACCCGCGAGGAGCTCCTGCGCACGATCTGGGGCGAGCACTGGGTCGGCGACGACCACGTCGTCGACGTGCACCTCTCGAACCTCCGCCGCAAGCTGCACCACCGTGCCCCCGAGACGTCCTTCATCATGACCGTCCGCGGTGTCGGGTTCCGGCTGAGTGACGAGATCCTGAAGGTCCCGGCCGAGCAGCAGGATGCGCCGGCCGGTCCGATCACCCCGATCAACGGCGCCGATCAGCCCGGTCCGAGCGCCTGAGTGCACCGCTCCGGGTCGCCGGCTCGCAGGCCCGCCCGCGCGAGCAGCCTGCGGTCTCGGTGGAACCGTTCGTTCACGGTGCTCACGGCGATCATCGTGATCAGTGCGCTGGCCGGCTCGATCGGGACGCGCGTGCTCGTCGACACCTTCCGGAGCTCCGCGGTCAGCGTGGAACGCGGGTCGACGAGCACCGCCCAGCTGCGAGCCGACATCGTCGCCCATGCTGTCGTCTTCGCCAGCCCGATCACCGACACGCAGCAGCGTCAGGCCGATGCGCTGCAGGCGGCGATCCTGGCCGGTTTCGAACAGCTCATCGCCGACGAGGACACCGCCCGTGTGAAGGAGCTGCTCGAGCGCTCCCTCGGTCAGTGGCAGATGGTCGCGGACGCCGCCGGCACGTCCGATGACCCCACCGACGTGGCCACTCGCGGCGCAGCGATCTCGACCTACGCCCCGATGGCGCTCACCATCTTGGACGAGGCAGGTTCGACCAGCCGTGCCGTCGTGCGCGCCGATCTCGCGAGCGCAACGCGCCTCGAACGTTTCGCCACGGCAGTCCTGACCGCGTTGCAGGTGCTGGCGATCGTGCTCGTGGTGCGTCTGTCCAGGCGTCTCTCCAGTGGGGTGCTCCGGCCCGTCGGCATCCTGCGCGACTCCGCGAACCATCTGGCCGCCGGCGAGCTGGACCATCGCATCGTGGTCGACCGGACCGACGAGCTCGGAGAGCTGGCGGTCAGCTTCAACGCGATGGCTGACGCCATCGCCGGCAGCCATCGCAGCCTGTCGCTGCAGGCGAACACCGATTCACTCAGCGGGCTGGCCAATCGGGCTGCGTTTCGCGCCCGGCTGGAAGCCGTGCTGACCCGATCCGAGCGTCGCGAGGGCCAGCAGGCCGTGCTGTTCGTGGACCTCGACGACTTCAAGGACGTGAACGACACCCTGGGCCATGCTGCCGGCGACGAGCTGCTGCGCGTGACGGCCGAGCGCCTGTGCGACGTCGTGCGACCGGGCGACCTCGTGGCCCGCGTCGGCGGTGACGAGTTCGCCGTGTTGCTCGATCGCCTCGCCGAGCCCGAGGTCGCGCTCGCCGTGGCCGAGCGGGTGGTGTCGGCGCTGTCCGAGCCGCTCGAGATCGGCGGGCACCGGGTCCTGGTGGCCGCAAGCGTCGGATTGGCCGTGCGCCAGGATGACTCCACGCTCGATGGGCTCATGCGCGAGGCCGATGTGGCGATGTACGCGGCCAAGGGGAAGGGCAAGAACCGCGTCGAGCTCTACGACGCCGGCTCCGACGACGCGGCCATCTCGCGCCATGCGCTCAGGGCGCGCCTGGCCGGTGCCGTCGATCGCGGCGAGTTCGTCGTCGACTACCAACCGGTGGTCACCCTCGAGACGGGCATGCTCGTGGGAATCGAGGCGCTCGTGCGCTGGCAGCACCCGACGCGAGGCCTGCTGCCACCATCGGCGTTCATCGACCTGGCCGAGGAGACCGGCGCCATCATCGGCATCGGCAACTGGGTGCTGACGACGGCCGCTCGTCAGCTGCAGTCCTGGCGGCGCCGCTACGGGCTGTCCGAGCTCTGGATGTCGGTCAACGTCTCCGTGTGCCAGCTCGATGCTCCCGGCTTCGTCGACGACATCGAGCGCGTCCTCACGTCCACCGCGCTCGATCCCGCCAACCTCGTCCTCGAGGTCACCGAATCGATCTTCGCCGACCCTGAAGGCGGCGCGGCCGCGGCCCTCTCGGCCCTGCGCGTGTTCGGCGTTCGGGTCGCTCTCGACGATTTCGGCACGGGCTTCTCGTCGATCAGCTACCTCCACCAGCTCCCCGTCGACATCCTGAAGATCGACCGCTCGTTCGTGTCGGGCAGCGACGTTGCCAGCGCCGGAGCCGTCCTGCTCGAGGCGATCATGACCATGGCCCGTCGTCTCGGGCTCGACGTCATCCCGGAAGGCATCGAAACGCTCGAGCAGCTCGCCGAGATGCGGGCCATCGGCTGCCAGTACGGCCAGGGGTTCCTGTTGTCCCATCCGGTACCGGCCGACGCCATCGAAGCACTGCTCGTAGCGCGGATGCCCTTGCCCGATGTCGGGTTGTGGGAGGCGGTCAGCCGCATGCCGCGCTCGATCGACCGGACGCTCCTGGCGCTTCCCGGCTCGTAGGCCGGTAGGCCGGCGAGCCCGACGCTCAGTCGTACCAGGCGTCGATCCACCACCGTCTGCCCTCGATGGCTGCCAGGCACGCTCGGCCATCGCCGAGGAGGAGCTGGAACCGGGCCCGCCGCCGGGCACGATCGGGGTCCCACCAGCGTTCCTCGACCGGCCAGGGCCCCGCCCAGGCGATGATCGAGATCGACCTCGTCGCGTCGCCGATCCGCATCGTCGCCGGCGGCGCGCTGACCAGACCACGACCACCGACGTCGACCGGCTCACCATCGGCATCCGTGACGGTGCACGGCACGGCGCACGACAGCACCTGCGCCGGAGAGGGTGCGGGGAGCCGGCCGGGCCAGGGTGGCGAGGATGTCGGCTGCTGGGACGCGCTGGGTCGCTCGTCGAGGTCGGAGGTCACCGCCGGCACCAGCGCGTAGACCGCTCCGGGATCACGAGCCCCCTGCCAGGTCGGCACGAGCACCGATTCCTCACCGAGCAGGCCAGCCACCCGGGCGATCGCCCGGATCGCCCATTCGTCGGCCTGGGTCTGCCCGCCCCAGAACCCGAGCTGGCGGCCGGCATCCCCGCGCACCTCGCTCGGAGCGAGCCGGAGCATCACCACGCCGGCCGTGATCCCGCCGGGTTGGTGCACCCATCCCTCGAGCTGCCAGCGGACCCGTTCGACCATCGCCGCCGCGGTCAGCCCCAGCGGGCGATACCACGTGCGTTCGCTGCGCTCGCCGTGGTCGGTCTCGGCCTCGACGACGAGGCGGGTCGTCACCAACCCGCGATCGCGAACCTGGCGGTGGAGCTCCTCGGCGAGCTGCTTGGCCACGAAGACGAGTGGCTCGACGTGGTGGACGGGGTCGTCGAGGATCCGGACCGCCAGCAGCTCCGGCGGTGGGGCGTGGGCACCGGGCGGTCGGGCATCGCCCCCCGTGGCGAGCGCGTGGACGAACGCGCCCTCGGGCCCGAAGCGGGCGAGGAGGTCGGCAACGGGGATGGCCGCCACATCGCCGAGGCAGGCCAAGCCGAGCCGGCGGAGCAGGCCGACGGTCTCCACCGAGACGCCGCCCACCTCGTGCAGGGCCCGGACGGAGACCGGGGCGAGGAAGACGGCGGTCGCCGCGGGACCGGACGGCACCACGAGGGGCCGGCCCCGGGACCGGCTCCGGTGAGCAGCGACGCCCGAGGCGAACCGACCGTCGGCGATGCCGACCGCCGGCACGTCACCCACGACGTGCCCGGCTCCGACATCCGTGACGTGATCGCCGAGGAACCGACCGACGATCTGACGGATCCGCTCGGCCAACCGGTCGTCACCGCCGACGTACCGGGACGGGCCGCGGGTCGCGAAGGTGAGGAGCCCGGGCTCGGTGATCTCGAGCGTGGGAACGAGCTCCGCCACGGCACGGGCCACCGGTTCGAAGCGGCGGGCATCACGCTCGGGATCGTGGTCGACGACGAGCAGCTCCGGGCACCGGGCCTGCGCTTCGCGCCGCCGTAGGCCAGGACGAACGCTGGCCTCCCTCGCCGGCGACGAGACGACGACCACGCGATTGGCCTCGACCACGGCCGCCGGGACGTCGGGGCCGATGCCGGCAGCGTGGAGCGACCACGTGGGGCACCACACGGTGACGAGCCGGGGCACGGCGCCGTTCGCCGCGCCGGACGACGCGCGGGGCGTCACGCCGAAGCCGCCACGCCGAGCCCGCCGGTCGGGTCGAGGTCGCCGGGCGGGTCGAGCCGGGTCGGGTCGAGCCCGCCGGTCACATCGAGGCCGCGGGCCCCGGCGGCGATCTCGATCCCACCGTTGCGCCCGGGGAGGAACAGCTCATGGCTGACGGACCGGCCCGCGGCCCGGCGCCCACCCACGGCGACGCTGACCCGCCGGGCGCGCAACCGTCCGGCCCCGTGCTCGATGCCCTCCCACTCGGCAGCGGTGGTGGTGAGGCGGAGGTCCGGCTGGAACGCACCGATCTGCTCACCCCCGGCGAGCAGCAGCACCGCGCCGCGGGAGGCGAGGCGGGCCTGCACGCGGCGGGCATCGGCGGCGCGCACCCCTGCCGGCGGGGTCGCCATGACCAGCTCGGCACCGTCGATCACCGCCGCGACGATCTCGGCCCACTGCCCGACCGGCGGCGCGGCAACCAGGAACAACCGCTCGACCGCGACCCCCAGCTCCGCTGCCGCCAGGACCCCGAGCGAGGGCATGCCGACGATCCCCAGCCAGGCCCCTGCCGCCGACGGACCGGCCGCCAGCGCCAGCGCCAGCGAGGTGGCCGCCACCCCGTCGGTGACCACGACGCTGCCGCGCCGCAACCCTGCCGGCAAGAGCGGCTCGAGCGCCGGAACGACCCCGAGCGTGCGCTCGTGGGCCAGGGCACCTGGGCCCACCCGCTCGGACAGCGCGGCCAAGCGTTGGACCGGAACATCTCGGATCACCGCCACACGGCGATCCTAATCGAACAGGTGTTCGATCACCAGGGGCGCCCCCGGCCGCCGCTGCTAACCGGCGTTGGCCGACTTCCACTTCTCGCGGGCGAGCCTGCTGCGCTCGAGCAGGTGCGCCGGCACCCGCTTGGCCGCCTCGGACAGCGCCGCCGCCTCCCCGCCGCCACCACCTGACTCGCCGGCGCTGGCAGCCGGGGCAGCCTCCTCGGCAGGCACCACGTCCTCGAACGCGGGCGGCGCCATGCCCGGCCGCCAGTACTGGTACAGGTCGCGGATGATGTCGCCGAGTCCGTCCGCGGTGTGGCCCTTGAGCAGGTCGACCGTGATGATGTTGCTGAAGACGTGGACCGCCGCGACCTTCCCGCTCCCGAACAGCCGCCGGGCCACTTCGGCCGACGGCGTCGGCCCGACCGCCTCACCCAGCGACACGAAGCGGTCGTGACCCTGGCCCGACAGGGACCGGTTCGCTTCGTAACGGACGACGCCCGGTGTGGAGCTCGGCTTCTCGACGACGGCAACGGGCTGGCCCATGGCCCGTGAGGCTAGCGAACCACCCCTCCCCACCCAGTGTTCGCCCGCTGCGTTGCGACCATCGCAACCGAGCGGGCACACGCTCGTGGGGTGGGGCAGGGATCGTCCGGCGGTGCGGGTCGCCAGTAACTTGACCGCCAGGTCAAGTCCGCCACCGCTTCCGGGAGTCCCACCATGGCTGATATCTCGCTCGCCGACTTCGAGCAGGAAGCACGCCGCTTCCTCGACGCCAACGCCACTCGCAAGGAGACCGAGAGGAAGTTCGTCTGGGGCGAGGGCTCGGACAAGGTCGCGATGTTCGAGGAGAAGGAGCGGGACAAGGAGCTCGACGAGCTCGCCACGGCCTGCGCATGGCGGGCGAAGAAGTTCGATGCCGGCTTCGGATGGATCACCGGCCCGCTCGCCTACGGCGGCCGCGAGCTCCCGCACGCCTACGAGCGGTCGTGGAACAGCCTCGAGGCGCAGTACGAGGTACCGAACCAGAGCTACTTCACGATCGGGCTCGGCATGGTCGCCCCGACGATCGCCGCCCATGGCAGCACCGTCGCCAAGGACCTCTACCTGAAGCAGATGTACCGCGCCGATCTCGTCGGCTGCCAGCTCTTCTCGGAGCCCGGCGCCGGCTCCGATCTCGCCTCGCTCCAGACCAAGGCCGAGCGCGACGGGGAGGAATGGGTGCTCACGGGTCAGAAGGTCTGGACGTCCGGCGCGCACTACTCCGACATCGGCGAGATCATCGCCCGCACCGACCCTGATCTCCCGAAGCACAAGGGGCTGACCGGCTTCATCGTCGACATGCGGGCCCCCGGTGTCGAGATCCGCCCGCTCCGCCAGATGACCGGCGGTGCGAGCTTCAACGAGGTGTTCTTCACGGAGGTGCGGGTGCGCGACGACCACCGCCTCGGCGACGTGAACAACGGGTGGAACGTGGCCCTCACGACGCTGATGAACGAGCGGGCTGCGATCGGCGCGGGGGGTGGCGGCGGTGGTGGCCTCTACGGCCGAGTCGTCGAGATGGTGAAGGCGTTCGGACTGCAGGACGATCCGGTCGTCCGGCAGGAGCTCGCCGACCTGCTCATCCACCAGCGGGTCGCGGGCTACAACAACCAGCGGGCGATGGACAAGATCAAGGCCGGTCAGCTCCCCGGCCCGGAGATGTCGATCGCGAAGCTCACGAGCACGATGAACATGCGCCGTCTCGGTGCGTTCGTGTCCCACGTCCTCGGCCCCAAGCTCGTCGCCGACTCCGGCGAGTGGGGCACCTACGCGTGGAACCAGCTGATCCTCGGCACGCCGGGCGGCCGCATCGCCGGCGGGTCGGACGAGGTCATGCGCAACATCGTCGGCGAGCGCGTGCTCGGGCTGCCGAAGGACGCCGGCATCGACTCGACGTCGCCGTTCCGCGACCTGTTGGTCGGCACGCAGAAGGTCTGATCAGCTCGACATGGGCGCCACGGTGACGAGCCCGGCGCCGGTCGCCCAGCGGGTCAGGTCGCGCCGCTCGATCGCGGCCGCGAGCAGGTCGGCGAACGCGTCCGGCGTGCAGGCGAAGGCCGGCACGCCGACGCTCGCGAGCGCGGCGGCATGGTCGCGGTCGAACGCCGGGGCGCCGTCGTCGGACAGCGCGAGCAGCACCACGCAGGTGACCCCCTGCTGGACGAGGCGTGCCATGCGACTGACGAGCGCGTCGCGCACGCCTCCTTCGAACAGGTCGGAGAGCACGATCAGGATCGTGTCGGTCGGCCGGGTGACGAGCGACTCGCAGTACGCCACCGCGCCATCGATGTCGGTGCCGCCACCGAGTTGCACGCCGAAGAGCAGGTCGACCGGATCGTCGAGCACGGCGGTGAGGTCGACGACGCTCGTGTCGAACGCGATGACCGAGGTGCGCAGCGAGCGCAAGGAGGCGAGCACACAGGCGAGCACGCCGGCGTAGACCACCGAGTCGGCCATCGACCCGCTCTGGTCCACGGCGATGATGACCTCGCGCTCGACACCTCGGTGGTGCCGCCCGTAGCCGACGAGGTGCTCGGGCACGACGGTGCGCAGCTCGGGGAGGTAGTGCCGCAGGTTGGCGCCGATCGTGGCCGGCCAGTCGATGTCGGCAGGGCGCGGACGTCGGGTGCGCGACGAGCGGTCGAGGGCGCCGTTCACGGCCTGACGGACGCGGAGCGCGAGGCGGGCCTCGATCTGCTCCACGACCCGGGCGACCACCTGCCGCGCGGTGGACCGAGCGGTGTCCGGGAGCAGTCGGCCGAGCTCGAGCAGGGTGGCGACGAGATGGACGTCGGGCTCCACTGAGGCGAGCATCTCCGGTTCGAGCAGCAGTCGCTGCAGCCCGAGCCGTTCGATCGCGTCGCGCTGCATGACCTGCACGACACTGGTCGGGAAGAACCGCCTGATGTCGCCGAGCCAGCGCGACACGCCCGGCGCGGACGAGCCCAGGCCGCCCGAGCGCCGTCCGCCCCGTCCCGGCGACGGCGCGTCGTAGACGGCGGCGAGCGCGCCGTCGACGCGCTGATCGTCGCCGGTGAGGTGCACGCCGGTGCCATCGTCGGCGGCACCGAGCACGAGCCGCCAGCGGCGGAGCCGCTCCGCCTCCGCGACCCGCCCGGGCACAGGTGCACCGTCGGCGGCACTGCCCGCCGCGGCGGACGAGCGGGGCACCGAAGCATCGCTCACGACGATGTCCCGAGCAGCTCGTGGAGCGTCGCCACCGCGGCGGCCACCCGAGCAGGATCGAGATCCCAACCGAAGGGCGCCGCCGGGCGATGCTCGCCCTGGCCGGCGACCAACTGGCCCAACTGGCGACGCTCCGCCACTTCGAACGCGCCGAACGTCCGCCGCAGCAAGGGCACGACGTCGGTGAACGACCGCTCCGGGAGCGTCGCGACCCATTGATCGAGCACGCGGAGCAGCCGGTCGTCGTGGAGCAGCACGGTGCCGGACCCGGCGAGCACGCCCTCGACGAACGCCGCGCCGTCGGACGCCGCGACACCGCCCGAGAGGGCTCGCGCCAGGCGCCGCTCTGCCTCCGCTCCGTCGATCCGCTCGGCGTTGAGCAGCAGCCGCAGCGCGCGGCCGCTCACGACGCCGTTCGCCCCCGGCTGGTCGGCGATCCGCTGGAGGACGGCCGGCCACTCGTGCTCGCGTGCCGGGTGATCGAGCAGCGCGAGTGCACCCTGGACGGCGAGCATCCGATCGGCCGCGGCGTGAGCAGCATCGTCGTCGAGCGACGCCAGGCTCGTCGGGAGGCCGACGCAGATCCGCCGCACGAACCCATCGACGACGGCTGCGAGCGCGCCGGCGTCGGTCGAGCGCACGTCGCCGTAGCGCAGCGCCCGTGCGAGCGGGCCGAGCGCGTCGATCAGCTGCTCGACCCCTGAGGCGGCAGCGATCCGACCGGCGAGCCGGGTGGTCAGGACCGAGACGGCCGAGGGAAGGTCGGCGAGCAGCGCGGCTTCGAGCAACGCGGTGATGTCGGCCACGCCGAGCCCTGGTGCCTCGGCCCGCTCGGCGAACCGAGCGGCTGCGGCCGCTTCGACCGTGGTGCCGTACGCGCTCGCCTCGATGAGGCAGACATCGAGCTCGGGCTCCCATCGCAGCCGCCACGTCTCCCGGAACGTGCCGGTGCTGGAGCGGCTCTGCTCTGGTGTGCCCCAGTGCACGCCGAGCGCCCACAGCCGGTGCAGCAGGTGCGAGCGGGCGAGTCCGAGGGGCTGGCGGAGGTCGAGCTCGAGCACCTTCTCGAGCCCGCTCGGCTTCATCCTCGTGGCCCGCTGCCGGGCGCGGAGATCGCGCGCGAGCGGGACCATCGGCGTCTCGGGCGGCACCGCGCCGATCTCGTCGCCGACGACGAGGTGCTCGTCGATCAGTGCGAGCGGCCCCGGGCGGCCTCCGGCGAGCGTGGCGAACGCAGCGTCGGTGAGCTCGTCGAGTCCGGGCCGGGGTCGGTTGCGCAGCACCGCAAGTCCCTCGGCGAGCCGCGTGGCAGCGATGAGGTCGTCGGGCGAGACCCCGAGATCGTGTTCTCGCAGGAGCTGGGCGATGCGTCCGAACCACGCCGAGACCACGCGCTCGGGCCGGTGCCGGAAGACGTGAGCGTACCAACCCGGCGACGCCACGCCGGCGCCGTACCCGCTCGCTGCGCCGAGCCGCCGGTGGGTCCAGGGGACCCAGGTCAGGCCGACCTTGGCCGACGGCTGGCCGCGGAGCACCGACGCGTCGGCCGTGGCCGTGATCTCGTCGGTTCGGGCCAGCGCCGGCACGTGCCACGCGCCGCAGACGACGGCGATCCGCTCGAACCCGTCGCGCTGTGCAGCGCGGATCGCCTGGCGCATCGTGGCTTCTCGGCGTGCTTCGACCGACGCCGGCGGGGGCTCGTCGTCGCGCATCGCTGCCATCGCCTCGGCGATCGCGTCGAACGGCGGCACACCGTCACCGCGGTGTTCGACGACATCGTCCCACCAGCGCTCCGCGTCGTCGTAACCCGCCGCCGACGCGAGGAGCGCCAACGGGTCGACCTGCCCGCCGGCCCGCGCGCCCGGCTCGATGGCCAGCGAGACCGCGAGCGGCAGGTCGATGCACAGGATCGGCACGGAGCGGGCGGCGGCGAGCTGCACGACCCGCCACTCCGGGCTGAACGAGGCGAAGGGCAGGAAGACCGCCCGTTCCGGCCGGTCTACGACGTAGCCGAGCAGCGCGACCGGTGGCCGCATTCCCTCCGTGGCCACCAGCGCGAGCAGCGGATCTGCCTCCTTCGGCAGCTCGATCAGCACGATGTCGGGCCGGAGCGCCTCGAGCGCGCGTTCGACCGAGCGGGCGGATCCGGGCCCGTGGTGGCGGATGCCGAAGAGGTGGACGCTCATCCGGTCGAGTCCCGCGACGCGATGTAGAAGTCACCCCAGCCCGGCCGGTCGCGCACGACCGTCTCGAGGTACTCGCGCCACGCGACGGCGTCGTGCACCGTGTCCTTCACGATCGCGCCGACGATCCCGTCGACCGTGTCCTCGACCCGCAAGGATCCGTCGCCGAAGTGCGCCGCGAGCGCGAGCCCGTTCGTGACCACGGAGATCGCCTCCGCCGTGGACAGGGTGGCGGTGGGGACCTTCAACGACGTCCGTCCGTCCTCGGTCACACCGTTGCGCAGCTCGCGGAACACGAGCACGATGCGTCGGATCTCGTCAGCGGATGCCGGCACCGGCGGGAGCTCAAGGGCGTGGCCGAGCTCGGCGACGCGACGCTCGACGATCTCGACCTCCTCCTCGATCGTCGCCGGCAGGGGCAGCACGACGGTGTTGAAGCGGCGGCGCAGTGCGCTCGACAGCTCGTTGACGCCCCGGTCACGGTCGTTCGCCGTGGCGATCAGGTTGAACCCGCGCTCGGCGCGCACCTCGGTCGTGAGCTCGGGGATCGGGAGCGTCTTCTCGGAGAGGATCGTGATCAGCGCGTCTTGCACCTCCGCCGGCATCCGGGTGAGCTCCTCGACCCGCGCGATGGATCCCGTGCGCATCGCCCGCAGCACCGGGCTCGGCACGAGTGCGGCCTCGCTCGGACCCTCGGCGAGCAGCCGGGCGTAGTTCCAGCCGTAACGGATCGACTCTTCGCCGGTGCCGGCCGTGCCCTGCACGAGGAACGTCGAGTCGCCGCTGATCGCAGCCGCGAGATGCTCGCTCACCCAGGTCTTGGCGGTGCCCGGCACGCCGAGCAGCAGCAGCGCCCGGTCGGTCGCCAGCGTCGCGACGGCGACCTCCATCAACCTCCTGCTGCCCACGTACTTGGGAGCGATCACCGTGCCGTCGGCGAGGACGCCCCCGAGCAGGAACGTGACGACGGACTGCGGCGAGAGCCGCCAGCGAGGCGGGCGCGGCCGGTCGTCGAGCGCGGCGAGCGCAGCGAGCTCGGCGACGTGCGCCTCTTCTGCGTGCGGACGCAGTGGGGCGTCGTTGGTCACGGCGTCAACTCCTCGATCATGGCGAGCCGGGTGCGGGCGAGGTCGGCGAGCGACAGCGCGAGCCCCATCGTGGTCGGGTTCGTGCCGGCCCGCTCGAGCGCATCCGCGACCGGAGCGAGCCGCTCGGGAGCAACCTGCAGCAGGAGCGCGATGAGCGCGGGACGGTGACGGACTCCCAGCAGGCCCTGCTCGAGCCCGGATGCGAGCGCTGCGGCCAGCGAGCGCGCGTCGAGCGCTGCAAGAGGTGCGACGTCGGGTGGGAGCGGGCGGTGGTTTGCGTCATCGGCGCCGGTCGCGCCGACCTTGCCGCCGTGCCGCGGTGCGAGCTGCTCGGGGAACAGCTCGACGAGCCACTCGGCGATCGGGCCCGCGAGATGGTGCACGACGGCTCGGCGCGCAGGCTCGTTGCGCCATCGCCCGAGCAGCTCGACAGCGGCGTCGGGCGGGAGCCGCCAGCCACCCCGGTCGAGCTCGGCGAGCCACTGGTCGACGAGGACCGGCCACTGGTCGAGCAGGTCGTGCAACCGCTCGACCGCAGCCGGCCGGCACACCGGCCGCGAGTCGTCCGGCGCGGGCAGCAGCCCTGGCACGATCGGGCCCGGCCGGAGACCGGCGCGTCGCATCACCGTGATCGATGCCACCCGATCGAGCACGAGGTCCGCGTCGTCGTGCTGGCCGCGCATGCGGGTGAGCTCGTCGAGCGGACTGCCGATCGATGCCGGTGCCGCGCGGCGCTCCGTGCCGAGCAGCGCGGTCGACACGAGCCCGGTCCAGTGATCGGCGAGCGACGCAACCGGACCGCTCACGACGCCCTCCCCCAGCGACGCTCGTGGAATCCGCCGCGCGGTCCGATGTCGACGGAGCGGTCGGGCAGGTGGACCGTCAACGGGACGAAGCCCGCAGCGGTCCACTCCGCCGTGATCGGCACCGCGCGCCCACCGGACAGCGCGGCGATCGTCGCCGCAGCGCTCTGCTCGGGGGCGAGGGGCACCGTGCCGGTGTGGTCGACGAGCGACCACGCGCCGCCGGCGAGGGTCGGTGCGGCCGCGACCGTGACCGGCCAGCGCTCCAACCACGGCACTGCGGCGAGTCGGGCACCGATCTCGTCACACGCGCCGGCGAGCGACGTGGTCACCGGCTCGTCGGGTTGCGCCTCGGGTGCGGCGTGGACCGCGCCGAGCACGCAGCGCAACTCGTCCCGCCCGGGGTACCGGTGGAGGTCGGCCGAGAGCACGGCACCGACCGGCAGGGCACCGTCGAGCGACTGGCCGTACGCAGCGAACGACAGCACCAGCGCCCAGTCGCGGCTCGCCGCGCCGCGCAACCACGACCGGCGCACGACGATGCGGTCCTCGAGCACATCGCTGCGCCCCGCCACGAACCAACGGTCGGTCTCGGGGGCGCGTGCGAGCACATCGGCCTGACGGACGGTCCAGCCGAGCGTGCTGCGCACGCTGTCGGCGAGATCGGGCTCGAGGTGCTGCAGCCTGCGGCCGGCCACCGCCACCAGGTGCAGGACGCCCAACTCGGCGAGGACGTGCTGGTGCCACCCCGGCCCGACCCCCACCGCCCCGGCGAGGCGGCGGACCCGGTTCGCGAGCGATGGCGCCTGCGCGTCGACGAGGCGGGCGACGACCTGTTCCCACGGCCCGTACCGCGCCAGTGCGGGCTGCGCGAGGCCGCCGCGCACGACGTCGGCGAGCCAGCGGTCGAGCTCGGACAGGCCCGCCGCGACGCGAGCCGCACGTTCGGCCGCCCGCTTGTCGGCCGGCCCGGGACGCTCGTCGAACCCACCGTCGGACCCGTCCGGGCGGCCGGGACGCGGCCGCATCGGTACCGGCGAGGCGGCATCGGGTGGCTCGACGTCGGGATCGGCCTCGCGCCGCGCCGCGTCCCCACCCGCCGGCCGCTCCGGACGCCGGGACAACCAGGTAGCGGCGAACACCGGGCGGGGCTGGCCGGCCGGGACGAGCTCCATCGCCCACAGCAGCATGAGGCCGACGCCGTGCTTGCACGGGGAACGCCGGCTCGGGCAGGTGCAGCGCGCCGCCGGCTCGCGCACGTCGACCACCGTCTGGTACGGCTCCGCGCCGCTCCCCTGGAAGGACCCCCAGATCCCGATCGTGTCGCAACCGAGCCCGGACCACAGATGTGCGATCGCGACTCGCCGGGCGCTCGCCGCACCGGCTGCGTCTCGCGCCAGTGCGAGCACGTGCTCGGGATGCCAACGCCCGGCCACGTCGGGCTGCGGCACCGGAGTGGTCTCGGCCATGCGGCCGAGGGTACCGAGCCGGTGCAACAGGGTTGTCCAGTTGCGGTGGCGGCCCGCCTCCGAGCGAGCGCCGCCGTGCCCCACCGGCTGTCGGAGCGGGGCAGCGATAGGTTGGCCGCATGGGAGTCGGGAACCAGGCAACAGACGTCCGGCTGCACGGCACGTTGATCGCGGAGACCGCGATCGACCTCATCGGCAACACACCGATGGTGAAGCTCGGCCGCATCGGCGCGGACCTGCCGTGTCCGATCGTCGCCAAGCTCGAGACGACCAACCCGGGAGGTTCGTCGAAGGACCGCCCTGCGCTCGAGATGATCCTCGCCGCCGAGCGGGACGGCCTGCTCCGACCGGGCGGCACGATCGTCGAGCCGACGTCCGGCAACACCGGCGTCGGTCTCGCCATCGTCGCCGCGCATCGCGGCTACTCGTGTGTGTTCGTGACGACCGACAAGGTCGCGCCCGAGAAGATCGACCTGCTGCGGGCCTACGGCGCCGAAGTCGTCGTCTGCCCTGTCGCCGTGCCGCCCGAGGACCCCGCCAGCTACTACTCCACGGCCGAGCGCCTGGTCCGCGAGATCCCCGGCGCCTACCGACCGAACCAGTACGACAACCCGAACAACCCCCTCGCCCACGAGAAGACCACCGGGCCGGAGATCTGGCGGCAGACCGCCGGGCGGATCACCTACTTCGTCGCCGGCGCCGGCACGTGCGGCACGATCACGGGCACTGCCCGCTACCTCAAGCGGATGAACCCTGATGTGAAGGTGATCGCCGCTGATCCCGACGCCTCCGTGTTCTCGGGTGGCGCCGGGCGGCCGTACCTCATCGAGGGCGTCGGCGAGGACTTCTTCCCGGCCGCGTGGGACCCGTCGGTCTACGACGACGTGATCGCCTGCTCCGACGAAGAGGCCTACCTGATGGCCCGCCGCGTGGCTCGGGACGAAGCCATCCTGTTGGGGTCCTCCGGGGGACTCGCTGTCGCGGCGGCGCTCAAGCTGAAGGACCGGCTGACCCCCGACGACCTCGTCGTGGTGCTCATCCCCGACTCCGGGCGCGGCTACCTCTCGCGGGTCTACAACGACGAGTGGATGGCGAGCTACGGCTTCACCCGCGAGTGCGACCAGTGCGTCGCCGCGATCCTCGACGCCCGCAGCGAGGAGCTCCCACCGCTGCTCTACGTGAACCCGACCGACACCGTCCGCCAGACGATCGACCTCATGCGCTCGAACGGCGTCTCGCAGCTGCCGGTGTGCAAGAACGAACCGCCGTTCGCAGCCGCCGAGGTGGCCGGCGCGGTGGACGAGCTCGAGCTGATGGAGGCGGTGTTCCGGGACCCGAGCGTGATGGAGATGGCCGTGAGCAACGTGATGGGCGAGAAGCTGCCGACGATCGGCGCAGGCCAGTCGTTGTCGAAGGCCGTCGAGCTCCTCCAGCACGCGCCCGCCCTGCTCGTGCTGTCCGGCGGTCGTCCGCTGTCGGTGCTGGCCCGCAGCGACGTGCTGAAGTACCTGGAGGTCGCCGCGCATGGGTGAGCAGGAGGAGCAGCGCGGCTGGGGCTTCGAGACCAGGGCGATCCACACCGGTCAGGCACCCGACCAGGCGAGCGGTGCCGTCGTCGTGCCGATCACGCTCTCGACGACCTTCGCGCAGGAGGGCGTGGGCGGGCACAAGGGCTTCGAGTACTCACGGTCGGGGAACCCGACACGGGCGGCGCTCGAGACGTGTGTCGCGTCGCTCGAGGGAGCGCGCCACGGCCTCGCGTTCGCGTCCGGGCTCGCAGCAGAGGACAACGTGCTGCGGATGCTCGCTCCACGCGATCGCATCCTGCTCGGCAACGACGCCTACGGCGGCACGTTCCGGCTGATCTCGAAGATCTACGGGCCACTCGGCCATCCGTGGAGCGCGGTCGACCTCACCGATCTCGACGGGCTGCGGGCGAACTGGCGCGACGACACCGCGCTCGTCTGGCTCGAGACGCCGACGAACCCGTTGCTCACGTGCTTCGACATCGAGGCGATCGTCGACATCGCCCACGAGCGCGGCGCGATGGTCGTCGTCGACAACACCTTCGCCACCCCGTACCTCCAGCAACCACTGTCGTTCGGCGTGGACATCGTCGTGCACTCGGCGACGAAGTACCTCGGCGGCCATTCGGACGTCGTCGGCGGGTTCCTCGCGCTGAACGACGACGCATACGCCGAACGCCTCGCCTTCACGCAGAACGCGGCGGGCGCCGTGCCGGCGCCGTTCGACTGCTACCTCGTGCTGCGCGGCGTCAAGACGCTCGCCGTCCGGATGGAGCGGCAGTGCGCGAACGCGCGTTCTGTCGTCGACCTGCTGCTCGGCCATCCCGCCGTCGAGCGCGTGCTGTACCCGCAGCTGCCCGACCATCCCGGCCACGCCGCGGCGGCCAAGCAGATGCGCGACTTCGGTGCGATGGTCAGCTTCACGTTGCGCGGCGGCGAGGACGCGGCGTTGCGGGTCGCTGAAGCCACCGAGCTGTTCACCCTCGCCGAGTCGCTCGGCGCCGTGGAGTCGCTCATCGAGCACCCCGGCAGGATGACCCACGCGTCGGCCGCCGGTTCGCCCCTCGAGGTCCCACCGTCGCTCATCAGGCTGTCGGTCGGCATCGAGTCGGAGGCCGATCTCGTCGCCGATCTGGAGCAGGCGCTCGCTCTGGCCTGACGGCGACCCAACGAACGCGAAGGACGTGACGGACGGCCCTGTTCGCGCGCTGCTGCGTCCGCCATGCTCATCTCGATGCTCGGCATCGCTCTCGACATCTTCCGTGTGCGTCAGTACTTCAACGTCGCCACCAGGGCCCGCCAGCTGGCCGCGGGGTTGCGGGAGGACGCCGGCTTCGTCGACGATGCCCGCAGGGTCGCGGTGAGCTTCCCGTGGGAGGGGAGCCGGCCGGCCGCGCGTCAGCCGTTCCCGCCACCCGAGCCCTACGAGAGCGGGCTCCGGAGCGACGAGCGGCTCGCGCTCGTGGCCACGGGTGGCAGCGGCGCGCTGGCTTCCGTGGTCGGCGTCGCGTGTGCGCTGGAGGAAGCCGGCACCTCGCCGTCCGTGATCTCGCTGTGCTCCGGTTCGGCGCTGTTCGGGTTCCCGATCGGCGCCGGCATCCCGGCGGCAGACGTCGCCGCCTTCACGTTGGCGCTCCGGCCGGAGCAGTACCTCGACGTCGACTGGCGACGGCTCCTGCAGATCCTGCCGACCGCCGGCCGGGGATTCGCCGGCATCGTCAAGGGCGACGCCATCGAGGCCAGCTACCGGCAGCTCCTCGGCGACCTCACCTTGGGCGAGATGCCGATCCCCACGTACGCGCCGATCTGGAACATCGAGGAGAACCGTGTCGAGTACGTCGGGCCCCGCACCCATCCCGAGCTGACGGTCGCGCGAGCCGTGCGCCTGGCCATCGCGCTGCCCCTGTTCATCTCGCCGGTCGAGCTCGACGGCTACCACTGGTGTGACGGCGGGATCGTCGACATCTTCCCCGTGCACCCGGTCCTCGACATCGAGCAACCGTGCGACGTGGCGCTCGCCGTGAACGGGTTCTATCCACCCGGCTTCATCGGCGAGGACGCGACGGGCTGGCAGGACCGCCGCGGGAGCATCTTCCACGTCGCCAGCCAGGTGCGCACGAGCCAGCAGATCGAGCTCGCCCGCGAGAACCTCGTACGGCTGCGAGCGGCGAGCGACGTGCTCATGATCGAGCCGGTCGCCTACGAGAAGGTCCAGGGCATCGGGTTCTACCGTCAGTTCCTGAACGTCCGCGACTGGCCGGGGTTCATGCTCGCCGGACGGCAGGAGGCACGTCGTGTGCTGACGGCCCGGCGCGGTCGGCGCGCTCGGACCCCACCTCGGACCACGCCGCGGACCTCACCTCGCGCCGGCCGGGGTCATCCCCCCGCGAGGATCGACGCGGCGACGCGTCGTCCGCTGCGCAGCGCGCCCTCCATGTAGCCGGCGAGCTCGTCGGTGTGCTCCCCGGCGAGCAGCACGCGGCCGTACCGGCGACGGAACGCCGGCCACGCACCCGCCAGCTGGCCGGGACCGAACGCGGCGTAGCAGCCGAGCGACCACGGGTCGTTCGTCCAATCCGTCGTCACCGTGTCGATCGCCAGTCCCCGCGAGCCCGGGAACAGGCGGGCCACCTCCTTGCGGACCCGCTCGCCGACGTCGGGGAGCGCACCGAGGGCGGCGCCGTCGTGCGACGACAAGAGCGCGGTGAGCACGCCGCGATCACCCGGCTGGCCGACCGTCGTCTCCCAGAGCTCGCCGAACGCGCGATCGGACACGACGCTGCCATCGCTCGCCTGGTCGAGCCAGACGCGTCGCTCGTACTGCGTGCTCACCTTCGCGCCGATGCCCATGCCGACGAAGACGACCTCCGAAGGGAGCCGTGGCACGACGTCGATGCGGGCGACGACGGGCGGGGGCACGGCGATGATCACACGGTCGCCGCGTAGCCGAGCGCCAGACGCTGTGACGACCGCGCCGAGATCGGCGTCGATCGACGACACCGCATCACCGAGGCGCACGCGCTCACCGAGCAGCGCGCCGAGCCCCTCCGCGAGTTGGTCGAGCCCACCGCGGACGCGAAAGGCCTCGCGGCCGTCACCGGCGCGGCGGTGGGCCGCCGTGACCCACGCGAGGTGCAGCTGGGACAGCTCCGCAGGCGGCACCATGAACTCGGTGCGCAGTTCCCGCCCGACGAGGACGCGCGCCGCGACCGACAGGCCGAGCGACGTCACCAGGTCGTCGACCGAGCGCCCGTCGAGCGCGGCCGCGGCGGCAGACCCCAGGGGATCGTCGGGATCGATGGGCGCAGCCAGTTCGGCCAGCGCCTCCTGCCAGCGTGCGTGCTCGGCCACGACCGTCGGCAGCTCCTCGAGGGCCACGGCCCGGCCACCGACGTCGAGGCGGCGGACGCGCTCGTTCAGCGCCGGCCCGGCGTCGACGGTCTGCAGGCCGAAGCGCGCGACCAGGGCGAGCACCTCGGCATGGGTCGCGTCGAGGAACTCGGCGCCCCGCTCGCACCACTGGCCGTCCTCGAAGTGGTGGCTGTGCACACGACCGCCGACGCGGGCACGGGCCTCGAGCACGACGACGTCCACACCGCTGCCCGCGAGGCGATCGGCCGCAGCGAGCCCGGCGAGCCCGGCGCCGACGACGACGACGTCGTGGTGCTCCTCGGTCGTCATGCCCAGGTCGGGCACGTTCAGAACAGTGTCGCTTGCTCGGGGCGGATGACCCGCATGCCGGGCCACGGGACGTAGTGGTCCATGAAGATCCACGTCCGCCGGTGGATCACGCTCGGCCCGTAGCCCTGGAGCGCCGTCTTGTGGACCGGGCAGGGATAGCCCTTGTTCGTCTCGAACGACCAGTGCGGGAAGTGCTCGGCCTGCTCGCGCATCACACGGTCGCGCGTGACCTTGGCGAGGATCGATGCCGCTGCCACCGAGACGCACACGACATCGGCGCGCACGCGGCACTCGACGCGGGCGACGTGCGGACTCACGAAGTTCCACTTCCCGTCGACCACCGCGGCGTCTGGCACCACACCCAGGCCGGCGATCGCCCGTCGCGTCGCCAGCCGCTGCGCGGGAGCCATGCCGAGTGCGTCACACTCCTCCTGGCTGGCGGCGCCGACGGCCCACGCGTCGCACCACCCCGCCACGCGGTCGAAGAGCCGCTCGCGCTCCTTCTCCGTCAGCATCTTGGAGTCGCGCACGCCGTTCACCCGCCGGCCCACGGGGAGGATGGCCGCGCCGACCATCAGCGGGCCGGCCCACGCGCCACGGCCGACCTCGTCGATGCCGACGACGATCTCGTGACCTGCGGCCCACAGCTCCCGCTCGATCGATCGCGTGGGCGCCCTCTTCTTCGACGGCACGGTGCGACGCTACCGCTACCCGACCAGCAGCTTCACGGACGCTGCCGCCGAGAGCACGAGCACGATGACGAGGAACGTCTGCTGCGGCACCCGGTGGAACAGCTCCCGCCCGCTCAGCACACCGACCAGGACCGCCGGGGCACACACCAGATCGAACAGCAGCGACTCGCCCGTGAAGAACGATCCACCGCTGCTGAGCGCGCCGAGCGTGAGGTAGATCGGGATCTTCGAGACGTTCACCGCGAAGTAGAACCACGCCGACGTGCCGACGAGCTCGGCCTTGCCGAGCCCGAGCCGCAGCAGGTAGGTGTTCAGGATCGGGCCGGCGTTGTTCGAGACGAACGTCGTGAACCCGCCGGCGGAGCCGTACAACGCAGCCGCGGCCAGCGACGGTTCGGCGGGCGCGGTGCGCCGCAGCAGCCGCACGACCTGGACGACCACCATCGTGAGGATGCTGACCCCGATCGTCACGTCGAGCGATCGCCCGCTGCGGCCGACGCCGATGAAAAACGCAGCGCCGGCGGCGAACCCGATCGCGACCCATGGCACGAGCGGGCGGAGCAGGTCCCAGCGCGCCGTGTCGCGGTACCAGCGCACGGCGAACACGTCGGCGAACAGCAGGATCGGCAACGCCGCGCCGGCGATCGTCCGCCCGTCGAACACGAGCGCGACGAGCGGCGTCGCCAGCAGCCCCGCCCCGGGGAAGGCGGTCTTGGAGAGACCGACGACCAGCGCGGCCGTGATGCCGATGAGGACGGCGCCGAGCGTGATCACAGCGGCCGGACGCTATCCGCGCGGCGGGCGCCAGGCACTCAGCGGCACGTCGTAGTGTGCGCGGCCATGCCGACCGTCTCCGTCGTCACCGGTGCCAACTCCGGCATCGGGCGCGCCACCGCCATCCACCTCGCCCAGCAGGGTCACGACGTCTTCGGGACCGTGCGCAACCCGGACAGCGCCGGCAAGCTCCGCACGATGGCTGCGGAGGCAGGGGTGGAGGTCCCGCTCGTGCGGATGGACATCGGGGACGATGCCTCGGTCGCGGACGGGTTCGCGGAGATCTTCGATCGCGCAGGACGCGTCGACGTGATGGTCAACAACGCCGGAGTCGGCGGCAACGCGGTCGCCGAGGATTGTCCCGCCTCGCGCTACCTCGACGTGATGAACATCGACCTCTGCGGCGCGATCCGCTGCACCCAGGCGGTGCTGCCGCAGATGCGGGAACGGGGCAGCGGCTGCATCGTGAACATCACGTCCATCGCCGGGCGCATCGCGGCGCTCGCACAGTCGCCGTACTCCGCGGCGAAGTGGGCCCTCGAGGGCGTGAGCGAAGGCCTCGCGCAGGAGCTCGCCCCGTTCGGGATCCGTGTCGCGATCATCGAGCCCGGCGTGACGAA
Organism: Acidimicrobiia bacterium; assembly: GCA_050248955.1. Classification (GTDB taxonomy): domain Bacteria; phylum Actinomycetota; class Acidimicrobiia; order Acidimicrobiales; family Ilumatobacteraceae; genus JBFWRK01. The sequence goes on along the minus strand of JBFWRK010000001.1, from coordinate 93,930 downwards.
GTCGGCGATCTTCGCCAAGAACATCGACATGCCGAACGACTCGGGAGCGTACGAAGCGCACTACCGCCGGATGTTCCAGTTCTACGCCGCCGGCATCGCCAACGCCTCCGATCCGTTCGAGGTCGCCCGGATCATCCACCACGCGATCACGACCGAGCAGCCGAAGCTCCGCTACCCCGTCTCGTGGGGTGCCGAGGAGATCACGGTCGGACGGGCGCGGATGTCGGACGAGGACTGGGTCGAGCTGGGGCGCTACGCGGACGACGCGGACTACTACGCGCAGTTCCAGGACTTGTTCGGGCTCGACATCAGCCCGCAGGGCTGACCCGCCGGTGCACGGCCGGGGACCGTGCGCCGGGCGGGCCTAAGGTTCCGGACGTGTTCGCCGTCGGGCCGCATCGGTTCTCCCGCATGGACGCCCGCAAGACGTTCGTGCACCTGGATGCGCTCTGGGGCCAGCTCACGGAGGGACGGGACGAGTCGGTCGCGGCGCCGGTCGCAGCGGCGTTGGCGTCGACGTTCGCCGCGACGCTCGGCGTTCCGGCATCCGCCCCGCACGACGACGCTCTCCTGGACCGGCTGGGTGGGATCGCGGCCGCGGCCCTGGCCTCCGGCTCGTTGCGCGACGAGCAGGTCGTGAGCCTGCTCGACGCCGTGATGAGCGGGCTCGCGGCCGGGAGCGACGCGTTGCGCGCCGCCGGCCAGCTTCCCGCGACCGTCGAGGGCTCCGCACGCCACCTCCACCTCTCCGACGGCGGCGTCCCTAAGCAAGCCCGCGAGGCGGTCGAGATCGGGTTCGGCGGTGTGGTCGGCGATCGGCAGAAGACGCGCCTCCACCACGGGCGGCCGTGGCAGGCGCTGTGCATCTGGAGCGCCGAGGTGATCGAAGCGTTGCGAGCGGAGGGCCATCCGGTGACCCCGGGTGCGGCGGGCGAGAACATCACCGTCGCCGGCCTCGAGTGGGCCGACGTGCGCGCCGGTGTCCGCTTGCGCATCGGCACCGCGCTCGCGCAGGCATCCGTGTTCGCGCTGCCGTGCCGCAACATCGCCTTCTCGTTCCTCGATCGCGACATGGGGCGCATCCATCACGAGCGCGGCCCCGTCAGCCGCGTCTACGCGACGGTGCTGGAACCCGGGCACGTATCGGCAGGCGACCCCGTGGTGCTCGAACCGGCACCGTGACGAACGGTACGGCCGGCTCAGGCTGCGAGCAGCCGGTCGAGCGTCTCGTCGGCGAGCCGCCAGGCATCTGCTGCAGGAGGGCACTCCGCCTCGAGCCAGACCTCGAGCTCGTCGAGCGCATCGCGGTGCTCGGGCCCGATCCCCGCCCAGCGCTCCCACGGCGTTGCGATGAACGGTTCGCCGACCACCGTCGGCACGTAGACGCCGGCGCACGGCGAACCGAGGAGGAGCCAGGCCCGGCTCGGGCGGCCTCCAGGCGCGAGCTCGGCGATCATCGACGCGGTCGTCGCCTCGACGCCGTCTACGTGCATGCACACGGACCATCCCGGCTGGCCGCACGAGTCGTGCGAACGCAGGTGGCGACGCAGCGAGTCCAGGCTGACGGGTCGGCGGCGCAGCACCTCCTGCGACGCATGCCAGCGCGGATCGACGAGCTGCTCGACCCGTTGTCGCGGGTGGCGGTGCTCCGCATCGAACGACGGGATCGTCGTCCGGTTCGAGATCGCCCTCGTCGCACCACGAGCGAGCGGCGCCGGACCAGGAACCGGGTCCGGGGCCGGTGTCACCGGCACCTGCTCGGCGGCCCACGCGGTGCCGCTCGTCTCGACCACCCACGCCTCGCGCGGGTCGGCGACGAGGAAGCTCGACCAGTAGGGGCGATCGCCGATGGTCGGATCATGGCCGCTCCCACCCTGCCCGTGCGCCTCGAGCAGCGAGGTGAGCACCTCCACGGCGCCGGTCGCCGACGTGGCACGCTCCAACGCGAGGCGCACGAGATCCATGCCGATGAGCGCAGGCGCCGCCGACCGCGGATCGAGCGTCGTGTAGATCGCCTCGTTGCCGATGGCGACGCCGGCCTCGTTCACACCGTGCTCGGCGCCCCAGCACCAACGCGGCCTGGACAGCACGCAACCGAGCGTCTCACCCCGGAACGGGTCGATCTCGATGTGCGTCACGCGCTGGCGGCCGCGATCGATGCGCGGCGGGTACCAGCCGACGTCCTGGGGCTCCGTCGGCGGCCGGTCGGAGTTCTTGGCGAAGAGGCACACATCGGTGCCCGTTGCCGCCGGGAGGGCGACGAGGCAGTCGCACATGGACGTCCAGCGTATGGTCAGGGCGCAGCGAGCAGCGCTTCGCCCTGCGGATCGGTGGTCGACCACGCGGGATCGGCGGCGCCACCCGTGAGGCGCATCGACGGCGCGCCGTGCAGCTCCCACAGCAACGCAGGGCGCTCGCCGTGCCACCGCAACGCGTACGAGAGATCGGCGCCGTCGCCGGCCGGCAGCCGGTAGCACTCCAGGTTCACCCCGAGCCAGGACGCAGGGAACGCCGCGGGGAGGAGCGCGCACGACCCGTCGGCACGCGGGCGGGCGAGTTGATCCTCGACCCAGGCCACGACGCGAACGCCGTCCGGCGGCGTCAGCGCCGCGCTGCGGCGGTCGCCGAGTCGCACCCGGAGCGCGCGGACGTCGGCCATGCCGCGTGATTCGTGCGCAGCGGCGAGCAGCGCGACGGTCGCGACGAGCGCGCGGTCCTCGTCCCACGTCGGCCCACCGGCGCGGGCCGAGCTCCGCGCGATCGTCTCGGCAGCGTCGATCACCATCGGGATCCAGTCGTCGACCGGCGCGCCGAGCCGGCTGAGCTCGTGCGCGCCGAGGAGGAACGCCACCGGGTCGTCCTCGGGTGCGTCGAGCCCGGCGAGCGCGAGATCGCACCGGGCGGCGACGACGCGCTCCGTCCACGAGTCGTCCGGCAGGACGAGGCGCGACGCCCGCTCCATCTGCACGAGCCAACCGCGCGCGACCTGCAGCGCCGTCGGCAGCTCGCCGGGGAGCACGCCGCCGCGACGACCATCGTGAGCGACCGCGACCTGCAGGGTGCTCTGGTGGCCGAGCGGCAGCACGATCGCGCCCTGCGGCAGTTCGATCCCCTGGATCGGCACATCCGCCGGTGGCCGCACCGTGAGCACGTCGGGATGGCTGAGCGCGATCGCGACCGGCAGGGTCGATGCGTTCTCGAACTCGACGATCGTGAGCCCACCCTCGTCCGCCACCGCGTACACCCGCTGGACGACGTCGCCGGTCGGCACCTTCACGCGCGTCTCGACCACCGGCGCGCCATCGAGGCGCCGCTGGCGCAACGTGGGCTCGTTCTCGGGGACGTGCCAACGGTCGTCGGCGGCGATCCACCAGTCGAGCCGGTGCGTACCGTGCCATGGATCGATGGCGCCCCAGGCCGTCACGTCCGCCCGCCAGGCGCGACCGAGCACACCGATGGTCGTCATGACCGGAACGCTCGCAGTGCGGCGCAGCGAGCACCAAGTCCGCGGATCAGGCGATGCCTTCGAGCTCGGGTTTGCCGCCCCGCTGCATCAGGAGCGAGAGCGCCTCGACCGCTGAACGCCCGCGGTGGCAGACCTCGACCACCTGCTCGGTGATCGGCATCTCGACGTGGTGCGCCTCGGCGAGCGAGAGCACCGACGCGCACGACTTCACGCCTTCCGCCACCATCGTCATCTCGCCGACGATGTCGTCGATCGCCCTCCCCTTGCCGAGCTCGAAACCGACCATGTTGTTGCGGCTCTGTCGCGAGCTGCAGGTCGCGATGAGGTCGCCCATCCCGGCCAGCCCGGAGAACGTGAGCGGCTGGGCGCCGAGCGCGGCGCCGAGTCGGCTCATCTCGGCGAGCCCGCGCGTGATCAGCGTCGCCCGAGTGTTGTCACCGAACCCCATCCCCTCTGCCATCCCCGACGCGATCGCAATGACGTTCTTGACGACGCCCGCGACCTCGCAGCCGATCATGTCGGGGTTCGTGTACACCCGCAGCCGCATCGTGGCGAAGATCCGTTGCAGCTCCGCGGCGATAACCGCGTCGGCGATCGCCACCACGCTCGCCGCCGGTTGCCCGGCGAGCACCTCCTTCGCCAGGTTCGGCCCGGTGAGCACGGCGACGGGGTGGCCGGGCAGCACCTCGTGGGCGACCTCGCTCATCCGCTTGAGCGTCCCCTGCTCGAGCCCTTTGGCGAGGCTCACCACCGGCACCCAGGGACGCAGGTGCAGCGCGACGTCCTCGAGCACGGCACGGAAGCCGTGCGACGGGACCGCCATCACGACGACGTCAGCGTGCGTGATCGCTTCCTCGATGTCCGCGGTCGCCTGCAGCACGTCGGGCAACTGGAACGTGGGCAGGTAGTCACCGTTCACGTGCGCCGTGTTGATCTGCTCGGCGAGCTCGGGACGGCGGGCCCAGAGGACGGTCGGCGTGTTCGTCGCGGCGAGCGCGGCAACCGTCGTACCCCAGGACCCTGCGCCGATGACGGCAACGCGGATCCGCATCGTCGGCAGCGTAGACAGCCTGGCCTCCTAGCATGACCCCGTGCAGGTCGCCGTCCTCCTCCCGGTGAAGGCGTTCCACGAGGCGAAGAAGCGGCTCCGCCCCGCGTTGACCGACGACGAGCGGGCACGACTCGCGCGTTGGATGGCCGGCCGAGTCGTCGATGCCGCGGCACCGCACCCGGTGTTCGTCGTCTGCGACGACCTCGCGGTCGCCCGCTGGGCCGAGTCGGTCCGGGCATCCGTGCTGTGGCGACCGGCGCGTGGCCTCAACGCCGCCGTGGGCGATGGGTTCGCGACGCTGTCGGGCAAGGGCTACCGGAGCATTGTCGTCATCCACAGCGACCTGCCACTCGCCAGCGACCTCGGGCGCTTCGCGGATCCCGTCGTCGCGACGCTCGTCCCCGACCACCGCGAAGACGGGACGAACGTGCTCGCGCTGCCGGCCGGCATCCCGATCGAGTTCGGGTACGGCGCCGGCTCGTTCCACCACCACCTCGCGGAGTGCCGCCGGCTCGGCATCGAAGCACGAGTGGTGCACGACCCGTTCCTCGCGCTCGACGTCGACACGCCCGAGGAGCTCGCCGACCGCAGAGTCCAGGAGGTGCTCCCGTGGGAGCCAACGAACCCGGCCAGCCGCCACTGACGTCCTCGGCGCGGATCGCGGACTGGTCGGAGGACATCGAGCCACCGACGAGCGCGCTGGCGATCGGCGCCCACCCGGACGACGTGGAGTTCGGCTGCGGCGGGACGCTGGCGAAGTGGGCCGCCGCCGGTTGCGTCGTGCACCACCTCGTTCTGACCGACGGCTCGAAGGGGACCTGGGACGCCGATGCCGATCTGCCTGCGCTCGTCACGACGCGCCAGGAGGAGCAGCGGGCCGCAGCAGCAGCGTTGGGTGGTCGCGGCGAGGTGATCTTCCTCGGTCAGGTCGACGGGGAGCTGGACCACAGCAGGTCGCTCACCAGCGAGGTGGCTCGCTGGATCCGTGCGCTGCAGCCGTCGGTCGTGCTTGGCCACGACCCGTGGAAGCGCTACCGCCTGCACCCCGACCATCGGGCAGCCGGGTTCCTCACGTGCGACGCGATCGTCGGCGCACGCGATCCGCACTTCTTCACCGAGCACGGCATCGTCCACCACCGGCCCGACACGCTGCTGCTGTGGGAAGCCGACGAGCCCGATCACGCCGAGTCGCTCGGCGATGCCGCCGTCTCGGCCAAGCTCGCCGCGCTCGAAGCGCACGCGAGCCAGTTCGAATCGACGATGGGCGCCGTCGACGCCGATCAGCTCGCCGCGTTCCGCTCCCGCGTGATCGCGCGGCTCGCCGAGAGCGGCGCGCGGATCGGCAAACCGGCAGCGGAGATCTTCAAGCGGATCACCGATCTGTAGCTGCCGGCGTCAACTCGCCTCGTGTTCCGGCGGCGTCAGCTCGCCTCGTGTTCCGGCGGCGTCAGCTCGCCTCGTGTTCCGGCGTCAGCTCGCCTCGTGTCGCGGGCGTCGGCCGGGTGTCGGCGCGCCGGCGAAGGCTTGCGCGATGCCGATCCACTCCTCGGCCGCAGCTCCCGTGACGGCGAGGGCGGTGTCGCTCACGTGCCGGCGCTGCGTGACGACGAGGCAGAAGTCGAGCGCCGGTCCCGACACGACGTCAGCGGCCTCGGGATCGTTCCACGTCCAGGTGTCCCCGTCAGGTCCGAGCAGGCGGACGTGCACGTCGACGGCAGGCATGGTCATGTTACGGATCGCGTAGCTGAACGGTCGGGCCCGCACGCCGATGTGGGCGACGTGCTTGAGCCTTCGCGTCGGCCGACGGACGACGCCGAGCGCATCGGCGACGTCCTGCCCGTGTGCCCACGTCTCCATGAGCCGCGCAGTGATGAACGAGCGGGCGGCCATCGCCGGCCCGTACCACGGCACGCGTGCCGACGGGTCGAGCGAGCGCGCGACATCGAGCATGCGGGCGCGGTCCTCGCGCCACACGGTGAGGAGCGCGTCAGCAGTGATCGACCGGCCCACGTCGACGCTCGCGTCGACGTTGCGATCGCCCGCGAGTAGCTCCGCCTTGTCGGCCTCGAAGCGCGCCGCGTCGGACATCGCCATCGTCGCCCGTTGGTCGAAGAACCACAGGTGGCTGATCTGATCGCGGATCGACCATCCCGCCGCGGGTGTCGCACGGTCCCAGTCGGCGGCGACGAGCGGCGCGACGAGCTCGTCCAGCACGGCGTGTTCAGCAGCGGCGTCCTCACAGATGTCGTTCATGGCCGACATGATCGCCCGCCCGGCGGCGGCACGCGAAAGCGAGGGGCATCACGCCCCTCGCTGTCATCGCTCTGCACCACTGTGGGTTTCGGGGTGGGGGACTACTTCTTCGCAGCGCGCTTGGCCGGTGCGGCCTTCTTCGCTGCGGCCTTCTTCGCCGGTGCAGCCTTCTTGGCCGCCGCCTTCTTCGCCGGTGCAGCCTTCTTCGCGGCCGCCTTCTTCGCCGGTGCGGCCTTCTTGGCCGCAGCCTTCTTCGCGGGTGCAGCCTTCTTCGCGGCCGCCTTCTTCGCCGGTGCGGCCTTCTTGGCCGCAGCCTTCTTCGCGGGTGCAGCCCTCTTCGCGGCCGCCTTCTTCGCCGGTGCGGCCTTCTTGGCCGCAGCCTTCTTCGCGGGTGCAGCCCTCTTGGCTGCCGCTTTCTTGGCCGGTGCGGCCTTCTTGGTTGCTGCCACGGTGCTTCCCTTCTTGGTAGTGGTCACTTCTTCTTCGGGTTCAGTGCTGCCTTGAGTGTGGAGCTCGCCGTGAACCGCATCCGGGTCGACGCGGCGATCTTCACCTTCTCGCCGGTCTGCGGGTTCCTGCCGGTGCGGGCCTTGGACTTCGTGGTGCTGAACGAGCCGAAGCCCGGCCACGCGACCTTGTCGCCCTTCTTGCCCGTTGCAACGACCTGTTCGAAGAACGCGCCGAGAACCTTCTCGGCATCTGTCTTCGTAGTGCCCGCCTTCTTGGCGACTGCTTCGATCAACTCAGCCTTCGTCATTGCCTTGCGTTGCCTCCTTGGTGCATCAGCGATTGCAGCGCACATCAGACAGCAGCATCGTGCGAAAGGCAAGCATTCAAGTAGTTGCATTTGCAACAACACGACGAGCCGTCAGCACGAGCGGCGATCACCCGCGGACGGCCTCACCCAGATCGCTGTGCGAGCGCCTCGCTGAGCAGCGTTGCGTAGTGGTCCATCTCACCATCGTCGACGTAGCGCTGGCGCGGCCAGAAGAACCCGCGCAGCCCGTCCTTGAACCGGCGCGGGACGACGTGGCAGTGGAGATGGGCGACGCTCTGGCTCACGACGTTGTTCATCGCGACGAACGTGCCATCCGCGGTGAGCGCCTCCGGCACCGCCGCGGCAACGCGCTGCACCCGCTCGAAGAACGGACCGACCTCGCGTGTCTCGAGCTCGGACAGCGTCACCACGTGCCGTCGCGGCACGACGAGCACGTGCCCCTTGAAGACCGGTCGCGCGTCGAGGAAGACGACGGCTTCGTCGTCCGCGTGCACGATGCGCGCCGCGATCTCGCCGGCGACGATCTGGCAGAACACGCACGGTCGCTCGGCACCAGCCATCGCGGACCAGTATCTCGCCATGTACGCGCAACGCATGGCACCACTCCGCTCCGACGAGGTGGACGACGAGACCCGGCAGCTGTTCGACAAGGGCCTCCGGGGACCCGACGGCACCCCGCTCAACATCTTCGCCACGCTCGCCCGCCACCCGAAGCTGTTGAAGCGGTGGCTCCCCTTCGCCACCCACGTCCTGTCGAAGAACTCGCTGTCGCCACGCCACCGCGAGCTCCTGATCCTGCGCACCGGCTACCGCTGCCGCTCGACGTACGAGTGGGGACAGCACGTGCTGATCGCGCTCGACTGCGACCTGACGCAGGACGAGGTCGACCGCGTGCGGCAGGGACCCGATGCCGGCTGGGACGAGCACGAGTCCGCGCTGCTCCGCGCCGCGGACGAGTTGCACGACGAGTCGCTCATCAGCGATCGGACCTGGATGCAGCTGGCCGCTCGCTACGGCGACGAGGAGCTGATCGACGTCATCGCCACGGTCGGCAACTACCACGTCGTCGCCTTCCTCCTGAACAGCCTCGGGGTGCAGCTCGACGAGGGCGTGCCGGACTCGCTCTGACACGGACCGTCCCGATCGTCGACGCTGCGTCGGTGACGACCACGCTGCGTCCACGGATGAGCGGTGAGAGGGGCCAAAAGGCCCCCCTCTCCGTGCGCGATCGTCCACCTATCGTGGTTTCGGAAGCGGCGGCTGCCACAGCCGGCACCGATCCAACGGGCGGAACGGTGCCGACTCCCCCCGGCACCCGTCCGATCCGGAGGAGTCCGCGTGATCCGAGCATCCCGACACATGATGACGGCGGCGCTGATCTCGCTCCTCACGCTGGCAGCGTGCGGAGCGTCCGACATCGATGCGCCGCCGAGTGACGACAACGAGCTCGGCGATGCATTCGGATCCTCGGGGAGCACCGCCAGCAGCTCGCCGATCGAGCCGACGACCGCGGTTCCCGTGTCGGACGCCGCGGTGACGTCCCACGGCGGATGCGCCGTCACCGTCAGCGGCGACTACACGACGACCATCACGCAGGGTACGGCATCGAGCGACCACTGGCTGGGCGACGAGGAGGTCGCGGAGGCGCTCCTCGACGCCGAGAACACTCCCGGGACCTCGGCCGCCGTCAGCCAACCGTCCGTGGAGGGCGCGGCACCGGTGTTCAACTGGCTCGTGATCTCCTGCGGCGACTCCGAGGGTCAGGGGTTCTCGCTGCTCGCGAACGCCAACGCCACGGCCACCGACGTGCCCTTCGGACCCGGTTCGTACGCGATCACCCCCGGCTTCCTGAGTGGGAGCGAGGACCGGACGCAGTTCAGCGCGATCGTCGACGTCGGCGACGGCGAGCTCATCTTCTCGCCGACGTCCGGCGTGATCGACATCACCAGGTTCGACGCCAGCGGCGTCGCCGGGACGGTGACGATGGAGCTCGAGCAGTCGCTCCCCCAGGGCACCCCGAAACGGGCGTCGCTCGTCGGGACGTTCGACCTCCCCTGCACGGGTGGGGCCGGCTGCGCGACGACGTGAATTCTCGTTCGTCATCCACCAACTCGCACGCGACAGCCGGTAGGAATGTCGGCATCGTTCCGTATGACGCACCGGGGGTTCCGTGGACGAACCACTGACCGGCTCGCTCGCCGAGCCGACAGGTCCATCGGGCGCACGGCGAGACGGCGGGAAACCTGAGGTGTACGTCCTCGACACCTCCGTGCTCCTCGCCGATCACCGGTCGCTCCACCGCTTCGCCGAGCACGAGGTGGTGATCCCGTTGGCGGTGATCGCCGAGCTGGAGGCGAAGCGCAACCATCCCGAGCTCGGTTGGTCCGCCCGCCAGAGCCTGCGGACGCTCGAGGCGTTGCGCACCCGACACGGCTCGCTCACCGTCCCCTTGCCGGTGAACGACGAGGGCGGCACGTTGCGCGTCGAGCTCAACCACCAGGACGTGAGCGGCCTGCCGGCAGCGTTCCGGACGGAGTCCAACGACCACCGGATCCTGGCCGTCGCCCGCTCGATCGCGAACGAGGGGCGCACCGTCACCCTCGTCACGAAGGACCTCCCGCTCCGCCTGAAGGCGAGCATCGTCGGTCTCGCTGCCGACGAGTACCGCAACGAACTGGCGACCGACACCGGCTGGACGGGTTTCGTCGAGCTCGACGTGGCCTCGGGCGACATCGACACCCTGTTCCAGGAGCGGGAGCTCGAGCTCGCAGCGGCGGCTGGCCTGCCGTGCCACACCGGTGTGGCGTTGCACTCAGGCTCGCAGTCCGCCCTCGCCCGCCTGCACGCCGACAAGTTGCTCCACCTCGTGCGCAACGAGCTCGAGCTGTTCGGCGTGCGGGGCCGTTCGGCCGAGCAGCGCATCGCCATCGATCTGCTCGCCGACGAAGAGATCGGGATCGTCAGCCTCGGCGGCAACGCCGGGACCGGCAAGAGCGTGCTCGCGATCGCAGCCGGTCTCGAGGCGGTGCTCGAGCGCGGCACGCACAAGCGGATCACCGTCTTCCGGCCGTTGTTCGCCGTCGGCGGCCAGGAGCTCGGCTACCTGCCCGGTTCGGAGCAGGAGAAGATGCATCCGTGGTCGGCGGCGGTGCTCGACGCGCTCGAGTCGATCGTCGGACGCGAGGTGATCGACGAGGTCACCGCCCGGAACCTGCTCGAGGTGCTGCCGCTGACGCACATCCGCGGCCGCAGCCTCACCGATGCGTTCGTCGTCATCGACGAGGCGCAGAACCTCGAGCGCACGGTGCTGCTCACCGCGCTGTCACGCCTCGGACGCAACAGCCGTGTCGTGCTGACCCACGACGTCGCCCAGCGCGACAACCTGCGCGTCGGGCGCCACGACGGCATCGTCAGTGTGATCGAGACGTTGCGCGGGCACCCGCTGTTCGCCCACGTGACGCTGACCCGGTCCGAGCGCTCTCCGATCGCCGCGCTCGTCACGGGGCTCCTCGACGACCCGGACCACGGCTAGACCGTCGGCTGGACCAGGTCGCGTGGCTTCGCGTCGCCGGCGAACGATCGCATCCCGATCCCTGACACACCCCCGGCTTAACGTCGGCATCATGCAGGCACAGGCCGAGCTCCAGCTGCCGTCGGCGCTCGACGACGTGCGGTTCGCCGTGGTCGACGTGGAGACATCCGGGTTGTCCTCGCGATCGCACCGGATCCTCCAGGTCGCGGTCGTGCTCGCACGGGCCGATGGCACCGTGCTCGACCGGTGGAGCAGTTACGTCCGGCCGCGCTGGCGGTGGTTCGCCCGCATGGGCCCCACCCACATCCACGGCATCCGGCGCCGAGACGTCCGCCGGGCACCGACGGCCGACACGGTGCTCGTCGAGCTCGGCCGCCGGCTCGACGGGGCAGTGCTCGCCGCGCACAACCTGCGGTTCGACTGGGGCTTCCTCGCCTCGGCGGCGGACCGAGCGCGCTCACCGCTGCCGGCCGGGCCGAAGCTCTGCACGCTGCAGCTCGCCCGTTCGCTCGCCGTCATCGACATCGTCGAGCCGGGTGACGGGTCAGCGCCTCCACCCCACGTCTCGAACCGGCTCGGTGACCTGTGCGATCGCTACGGCGTCTCGCTCACGCGGGCACACGACGCGCTGGCCGATGCCGAAGCCACCGCGGCACTCCTGCCGCACCTCCTCCGGGCCGCCGGCATCACCACGACCGAGCAGCTCGCTCAGCTCGTCGAGACGTAGCAGCCCAGCAGCCGGCGGGCCGTGCGCGCACCGAGACCGGCGAGCTCCGGCGGCGAGACCACCTCGACGGAGCGACCCGCTCGCACGAGCAGGCGAGCCAGCCAGCGCTCGCTCGTGACCGGTACGACCACCTCGAAGCCTCCTCCGGGCAGCGGTTCCACTGCGTCGGTCGGATACCGCTCGACGATCCACGCCGCGTCCGGCTGCAGCCGCAACGTCACGCGCGGCAAGCCATCCGCCTCGGCGAACCAGGCCTCCCCCCTCGCGATCGGCGGCTTCTCCCGTGTTCCCTCACGCACCACGCCCGTCGGCGTGACGGCGACGATGCGGTCGACCCGGAACGTGCGCTCCTCGCCCGAGCGGTGGTCGTCGGCGACGACGTACCAGTTACCTCGATCGGCGAACACGGCGGCCGGGTCGATGACGCGTTCACTCGCCTCGTCGCTCGCCGCCGACCAGTACTCGATCCGCAGCTGGCGCCCCTCCTCGACAGCGGCACTGATCTCGTCGAGGGCGACGGGCCGTGTGAGGTCGACCGTCACCGCATCGCGGCCGACGACGGCGGCGAGCTTGTCGAGCGCCCGCGCCAGCGCGCCCGCCGGATCCGCACCGGGGAGTTGCTGCGCCGCGCGAGCAGAGGTCAGCAGGGCGAACGCCTCGGGAGCCGTCAGCCGCAACGGCCGGCTGAAGAACCTTGCCGGGCCGGCGACGACCTGGCCGTCGTCGACGAAGAGGTCGACGAGGTCGTCGGGTCCGTAGGGCGGCACACCGCACATCGCGATCCGCTCGAGATCGGCGACCACCTCGGCCTCGGTCAGGTGGAACCGGGCGGCGACCTCACTGACCGGGACCTCGCCGCGCTCCATGATCCACGGGAGCATCACGAGGAGGCGGCGCAAGCGCTCCTGGGCCGGGCGCGGGCCGCGCCGGCGCCCGCCCGTCGACGGTCGCTCGCTCATCGCTTCGCGCTCCCGGCAGATGTGGTCGGATCGGTCACAGTTCCCACGCTGACTCCCTATCACGCTCATGTGCCCGAGCGGCGCAGACGTCAGTGCACGAGCGACGCGGCGCCCGCGGGTGGGCGCCGCGGGCGTGCACCAGGGCGCTCTTGACGTTCGCCGCGCGCGTCAGCCGGTGGCGATGTCGGGGTGGTGTCGGGCGACGAGGTCGGGGTAGCTGCGCACGAAGTAGTTCCAGAGCTGCTCGCCGGCCATCGCCGACCAGCTGATGGCGGCGATGTGCGCGGGGCTCGGGCTGGCAGAGGACCACCTGGACCGGCTGTTCGGCGAGCGCAGAGCGTCGCTCGTGAAGCTGATCCACTACCCCACCACGCCGCCTGGGGAGGCCGGGGTGAACTCGCACCACGACGCCGGGTTCCTCACGCTGCTGTGGCAGCACCGCGTCGGCGGCCTGCAGGCCCTCAACCCCGACGGTCAGTGGATCGACGTGCCGTTGCGTGACCACGCCATCGTGGTGAATCTGGGCGAGATCCTCCAGGCCATGACCGGGAACTACTTCGTGGCCACCACCCACCGGGTGATCGCTCACGAGGAGCGGCTCTCGTCGGGCTACTTCCACGGCCCCGACCTGCGCACCTCCCTCGATCCCCTGCCCCTCGGTCCCCGCTTCGCCGAGGCGGTGGCTGGCAGCCCACACCACCGTGGGGCCGGGTTCATGGCGACGCGGGACGAGCTGCTCGGAGGGGTCAGCGGGACACACTCCGATCGCGCGGGCTGCTACTCGTTCCCACAGCTCGGCGTCGAGGAGGGCTGGCCACGCGGGCTCGTCGGAGGTGACCCAGGTGTCGGTGGGCTGCCAGCGCTGGCGGCTGGTGGTCCCGGCGGCGGGGTCGGTCGGGTCGAGCACGCCGAGAGCGCCAGGATCACGTAGACGACCACGCGCGGTCCGATGTCGGTGAGCCACGACTCGGCGACAAGGCGGATGATGAGAGCGAAGCCGAACGCGATCAGCAGGCCGAGCACCAGGCCGACTCCCATCGTCCTGAGTTGAGGCTGGGCGGTTGACGACGCAGTGGAAGCGCTCATGCTGCGGCCGGGTCGTGGATCTTGGCGGCGGTTGCTGCGTCGAAGTAGTCGCGCCAGACGGTGATCTTGCCGTTGTGGACCTCGAAGACGCTGTTGACCGGCAGTTCGCGCCAGCCGTGATCGAGGCGATGACGGTCGAGGCGCTCGAGGAACACCACGGGACCGGATGTGGCCTTGCGCAGGAGCAGGAACTCGTTCTCGTGGATCCCAGCGGAGAAGGGTTCGAGCACCTCTCGCACCCCGGCGTGGCCGTGCACGGTCAGCAACGGGATGTTCGTGTACTCGACGTCGTCGGCCAGGAAGCTCAATGCCCTGGCGAAGTCCATGACGGCGAACGCGTCCAAGAACGCCTCGACGGTCTGGAGCGGGGCAGCTTCGTCGTTGGTCATGGTTCAGATCTCCTCGCGGGTAGTTGTAGTGGTCACTGCGGAAATCTATTCGCAGTGACCACTACAGTCAAGGCCGATGGGCTACCGGCACACGCGAGAAGACATCCTCGGCGGCGCGCTCGCAGTTGCCTTCGACGACGGGCTGAGCCAGCTCACGTTCGGTCGCGTCGCCAAGCGGCTCGGCATCAGCGATCGCGTCGTCGTCTACTACTTCCCCTCCAAGGACGAACTCGTCGGCGACGTCATGGTCGCCGTCGGAATCCAGCTCCAGCAGACACTCGAGCCTGTGCTCGGATCAACGGCCGCGGACCACCTGGAGCTGGTGCGGGCCGCGTGGCCAGTCGTCGCACGGCCCGATGCCGACGCCGTCTTCGCGCTCTTCTTCGAGGCGAACGGCCTCGCAGCTGCGGGACGAGAGCCCTTCAGCACGCTCGTGCCGCAACTCGTCGAGGCCTGGATCACCTGGGCGGCCGAATTCTTTCAGGGCACACCGGCGCGGCGCCGCACCGAGGCCGAGACCGCCATCGCGCTCCTCGACGGGCTGCTCCTCCTCCGGCAACTCGCAGGGCCCACCGCGGCCGACCGCGCCGCAACGAGACTCGGTGTCGCCGACCGCCGATGACGCGGTCGAGTGGACGAGACCCTTCCCGGTCGGGAAGGTGCGGGTCGTCGACGGTGCCGGTCATCGGTCGAGGACTTCGTCGGCGAGCTCGGCCAGCAACCGCTTGGCGTCGCGCAGAGCGCGCCTTCCGGCGGGGGTGATCGTGTACACCCGCCGGGTCCGCCCGTCCACGACCGCGTTGGTCGAGCGCAGCAGGCCTTCTTCTTCCATGCGGTGCAGGGTTGGGTAGAGAGTCCCGGGGCTGATCGTGTAGCCGTGCTCGGCGAGCTCGGCGGCCATCCACGCCCCGTGCACGCCGCCCTGGGCGGCGTGGTGCAACACGTGCAGACGGACCGCGCCACGGATGAACTCACGCATGCTCGCAACCTAACGTTTACCACCTGTTCGTTGTAGAGCCTTCCGACCCCGATATCGGAACCCGATATCGCGGCTAGAGTCGGCAGGAATGGAGTCCTCGTCGCCCGAACCGTCCACCGGCGCCGGCCCGGTCCCGAGTCGTCTCGATCGCCGGTTGGGGCTGTTCGACGCCGTCGTGATCGGGCTCGGCGCGATGATCGGCGCCGGTGTGTTCGCTGCGATCGGCCCCGCTGCCGCGGCGGCTGGCACCGGTCTGCTCGTCGGGCTTGGCATCGCTGCTGTCGTCGCGTACTGCAACGCCACCTCATCAGCGCAGCTCGCCGCGATCTACCCGCAGTCGGGCGGCACGTACGTGTACGGCCGTGAGCGGCTCGGCCCGTTCTGGGGCTACCTCGCCGGATGGGGTTTCGTGGTCGGCAAGACCGCCAGCTGCGCGGCGATGGCGCTCACCGTCGGCGCCTACGCCTGGCCGGACTGGCAGCGCCCGATCGCCGTCGGAGCCGTCGTCGCGCTCACCGCAGTGAACTACCAGGGCGTGCAGAAGACCGCGTGGCTGACCCGGGTCATCGTGGCAGTCGTGCTCGCCGCGCTCGCGACGGTCGTGGTCGGCGCGCTCGGCGGCGGGCAGGCCTCGGTCGACAACCTAGGCAGCATCACCGAGGTGGGAGGATGGACCGGCATCCTGCAGTCGGCTGGTCTGCTGTTCTTCGCGTTCGCCGGCTACGCACGTCTTGCGACCCTCGGCGAGGAGGTCGTCGACCCGACCCGCACGATCCCCCGGGCGATCCCGCTCGCGCTCGGCGTCACCCTCGCCGTGTATGCCACGGTCGCGGTCTCTGCGCTGCTGGCAGCGGGACCGCAGGCACTGGCCGACTCGGCGGCACCGCTCGACACCGCAGTGCGTGCCGGCAACCTCGACGCGCTCTCCCCGATCGTGCGCATCGGCGGTACCGTCGCTGCGCTCGGCGTGCTGCTGTCGCTGATCGTCGGGGTCAGCCGCACCTCCTTCGCCATGGCCGCCAACGGCGAGATGCCCCGATGGCTCGACGCCGTGCACCCCCGCCACCGGGTCCCCCACCGGGCCGAGCTCGCCGTCGGCGCCGTCGTCACCGCCGTCGTGCTCGTCGCTGACCTACGCGGCGCGATCGGGTTCAGTTCCTTCGCCGTGCTCGCCTACTACGCCATCACCAACGCCTCTGCCTGGACCCTGCCATCCGAACAGCGCCGCTGGCCACGGGGCCTCGCCGTGCTCGGCATCGTCGGGTGCTTCGTGCTCGCGTTCACCCTGCCGTCCGGCAGCATCGTCGGTGGGCTGTCCGTGCTGGCGCTCGGCGCGCTCGTGTGGGCAGTGCGGTAACGACTCCGGTCTGGCAGCTGAACGCTGATCGGTGAGATCTCGGCCGGTGATGCCTGGGTCAGAGCGCAGTGATGCCGGCGCGTAGTGATGCGAGGCAGGCTGGGTTGTGCTGCTCTTCGGATTGTTCGGCTGGAAGATCACCGGCCTCTACATCGCCTCCGGGCTCCTCATCGCCGTGATCGCCGGCACCGTCCTCGGCCGCTCGCAGTTGGAGCGCAGGGTCGAGCCGTTCGTGTTCGAGACCAAGCTCCGCGTCAAGCCGATCGACCCATCCAAGGGCCTCTCGTGGGACGACAGGCTTCGTCGTCTCCGGGCGAGTCCCAGCTGTCGAACAGATCAAGGAACTGCTCGCAGCACGCTGAGGACACGACGGACACCGAGAGGACCACCGGACGCCCGTGGCCGCCGACGAGAGCCAGCGGCGCTATCGGGCAGCAGCACGGCGCGTCAGCCCGAGCCGGGGTCGTCGGGAAGCGGGGTCAGTGCGGGCTGGCGCGGGCTCTCGGCGTCGGGTCTGGACACGTCGTCGGCGAGGGTGCGCAGCCAGTCGACGACCAGGGCCCGTGCGGCAGGAGGGCCGAGCACCTCGGCGTGCTCGAGGAAGCCGAGGACCCAGGCCCGGAACGACAGCTCGTTCACCCACGGCACGGTCACGACGATCGACCCGTCGCTGCGCCGGTCGCCGACGGCCCGGCTGCCGAGCTCGCGCTCGACGAGCGCGGCCCGCTCGGCACTGATCAACACCGTCGCCGGGTGCCGCTCGCCACCGGACTCGCCCAGCAGCTTCGGATCGGCCGGTAGGACCGTGCGCACGTCGAAGTCGGCGGGACGATCGAACGCTCCCGCCGGCCCGGCCTCGATGTCCTGCTGGATGCGATCGACGCGGTACGTGCGCAGCTGTTTGCGATCACGGTCGAACCCGACGAGGTACCAGAACCCGCTCCTGGACAGCAGCGCGTACGGATCGAGCACCCGCGGTGAGTCGTGGTAGGCGAACCGCACCGTGCGCCGCTCGCGGCACGCTTCGAACAACGACGGCAGCAGGGGCAGCGATGGCACGAGCGCCTCGAGCTCGCCGCCGGGCGGGCGCGAGGCTGAGTCCGGGTCGAGCTTCCACAGTGCCTCCTCGCCCCAGTCGGTGCCCATCCGCACGGTGGCGACCGCGAGCTGCAAAGCGCGACGCTCGTCGTCGTCGAGGCCCAGCTCGCCGATCTGGTAGCGGGCCGGGTCGACCCGGTACGCGGTCTGCCCCGCCTGATCGCCGGCGAGCACGATTTGCTCGATCGGCACGCCGGTCGAGCGCAGCATTGCCTTGTCGCGCTCGAACGCGGTCCGCCGGCTGCCTTCCACCTCCGGGTACTGGCCCTCCAGCTCGGCGACGATCTCCTGCAGGGTGAGCGGGCGCCGGGTGGAGAGCAGCAGCGCGAGCAGGTTGGTGACACGCTCGATCGGGTCCGACACGGAACGTCCTAGCTCGCGGCCTTCGGGGAGTAGTCGTAGAAGCCGCGCCCGGCCTTGCGACCCAGGAGGCCGGCCTCGACCATGCGCGACAGCAGCGGCGGAGACGCGTACAGCGGCTCCTTGAACTCCGCATAGAGGCTGTCGGCGACGGCCATCGTCGTGTCGAGACCGATCAGGTCCGTGAGGTGCAGCGGTCCCATCGGGTGGTTGCAGCCCTCCACCATGCCCGTGTCGATGTCCTCGGCGGTGGCGAAGCCGGACTCCATCATGCGGATCGCGGACAGCAGGTACGGGATGAGCAGCGCGTTCACCACGAACCCGGCCCGGTCCTGACTGCGGATGACCTTCTTGTGCAGGACGTCCGTGGCGAACGACTCGGCCCGCGTCGCGGTCTCGGGTGACGTGAGCAGGCTCGTCACGAGCTCGACCAGCCGCAGTACGGGCACCGGGTTGAAGAAGTGGATCCCGACGACCTGCTCGGGACGGGCGGTGGCGATGCCGAGCTTCATCACCGGGATCGAGCTGGTGTTGCTGGCGAGGATCGCGTGCTCGTCGACGACGACCTTGTCGAGCAGCGAGAACACCTCGGTCTTCAGGGCTTCGTCCTCGACCACCGCCTCGACGACGAGCTGACGATCGGCGAGCTCGGCGATGTCGGTCGTGAAGCCGAGCCGTGCGAGCGCCGCCTCGCGTTCGTCCTCGGTCAGCTTGCCGGAGCGGGTGCCGCGGTCGAGCGAGGCCGTGATCCGGCGTTGGCCGGCCTCGGCGGCCGCGGCGTCGACCTCGCGGACGATCACGTCGAGTCCGGCACGGGCACACACCTCGGCGATGCCCGACCCCATCAGTCCGCAGCCGACGACGCCGACCCGGGAGATCTCGGTGGTTGCAGATTGGCTCACGCCGCAACGCTAAGGCCTGGGAGGCGAACCGGGCGACAGGACCATCCGGCGCTCTCGCGCGCCAGCCGGGCGCCGGCGCGGCGGGCGAGCAGGGGAAGGGGGTCTGACGACCCAGTGTGGTCTCTCCCCTACGGTCGGTAGTGTCTTGGACAGAGGCGGCGGATCCCTCTGTGCGCGCTGCTCGCCGCGGGTCTCGTACCTGCGGCGTGCAGCCGACGGACGGCCGGCGGACGACCGGCGGGCTCGGTCCCGATCGCGCTGCGGTCGCCCGGCGACCGGTCGTGCTGGCAACCTGTGGACATGGCCGACACCTCAGCCCTCACGACCGAGCCGAGCCCGCCCTCGATCGCCGAGGTGCACGCGGCGTTGACCGCGCCCGGCCAGATGTTCGAGATGGACGACATCGTCGTGCGCGGCATCCCGATGAAGGCGTGGAAGCACGCGCCGGCTTCGCTGCGCGTGCTCCTCGAGAACAGCCGCGCCCATGGCGACGTCGACTTCCTCGTCTTCGATGCCGCTGCCGCCGGCGGCGAGCCGAGCCCGCTCGACCGGCTGACGTTCGAGTCGCACTACCGGGCTGTCGCCACCCTCGCCCACCGGCTGCGCGACGACCTCGGCGTGAAGAAGGGTGACCGCGTCTCCATCGCGATGCGCAACTTCCCCGAGTGGTCCATCGCGTTCTGGGCCGCAGCATCGGTCGGTGCCGTCGTGGTGCCGCTCAACGCCTGGTGGACTGGCGCCGAGCTCGAGTACGGACTCGCCGACTCCGGCAGCTCCGTCCTGTTCTGCGATCTCGATCGAGCCACCCGGCTGGTCGAGCACCTCGCCGCGTTGCCGGAGCTGCGCCACGTGATCGTCGCCAAGCACGGCGCGGCCGAACTGCCCGCCGGGATGATCTCGTTCGACGTGGCGATGGGTCCGATCGACCCCGGAGCGACGCTGCCCGACGTGGTGCTCGACCCAGAGGACGACGCGACGATCTTCTACACCTCCGGCACGACCGGCAGCCCGAAGGGTGCGCTCGGCACGCAGCGCAACATCTGCGGCAACCTCATCTCCCTCGCGTTCTCGAGCGCCCGTGCCGCGATGCGCTCGGCAGGTCAGCCCGAGCAGGCCGCCAACGCGCGCGTCCGCACGAGCGGGCGCAACGTCTACCTGCTGTCGGTCCCGTTCTTCCACGCCACGGGCTGCCACTCGGTGCTCGTCGCCAACCTGGCGGTGGGCGGGACGATCGTGATCATGCACAAGTGGGACGCCGGACGGGCGCTCGAACTGATCGAGCAGGAGCGGGTCACGACGTTCGGGGGTGTGCCGGCGATGGTCTGGCAGGTGCTCGAGCACCCGGACTTCGAACGCCGCGACATCTCGTCGGTGACGACGATCGGCTACGGCGGCGCACCCGCCGCGCCCGAGCTCGTGCGACGCATCGAGGCGCTGTTCCCCGGTCGCACGCCGTCGAACGGCTACGGCCTCACGGAGACCTCCTCGGTCACGACGATGAACGCCGGCGTCGACTACCGACGCAAGCCCGACTCGGTCGGCGTGCCCGTCGCCGTGTGCGAGGTGAAGGTCGTCGACCTCGAGGGCAACGACCTGCCTCCGGGATCCGTCGGCGAGCTGTGGATCAAGGGCCCGAACGTCGTCGCCGGGTACTGGAACAAGCCGGAGGCGACAGCCGCGAGCTTCAGCGACGGTTGGCTGCACTCCGGCGACGTGGCCCGCATCGACGAGGAGGGCTTCGTCTACATCGTCGACCGCGCCAAGGACATGATCATCCGCGGCGGCGAGAACGTGTACTGCGTCGAGGTCGAGGCGGCACTGTTCGAGCATCCGGCCGTCACGGATGCCGCAGTGATCGGCATCCCGCACCACGTCCTCGGCGAGGAGGTCGGCGCGGTCGTCCACCTCACGCCAGGCACGAGTGCGACGGAGCAGGAGCTCCGCGACTGGGTCGCGGCCCGGCTCGCCGCGTTCAAGGTGCCTGTCAAGATCTGGTTCCTCGACGAGCCGCTGCCGCGCAACGCGAACGGCAAGATCACGAAGCGCGAGATGAAGGCAGAGCTCCTCGGCGAGCGCTGACGGAAGTGCGACACTGACGCGGTGCAGCCGGTCTCGCGTCGCTCGTTCCTCGCCCTGACGGCAGCCGTGGTCGTCGCTGGCTGCTCGCCCTCCGAGCCGACGTCGACCCCGGCGAGCGGGACGCTCGACGAGTCCCCGCCGGACGAGACGGGCGCGACCGTGCCGACGGTGACCGCAGCGCCGAGCAACACCGCGCCGACGACGACCCAGCCGCCAGGAGATCCGCCGACCGCCGAGTACGAGGGGAGCACCGACCCGTTCGCGCTCGGCATCGCGTCGGGCGATCCGCTCACGGACTCCGTCGTGCTGTGGACACGGCTGATCGCCGGCGAGGGCGAGCAGCTGAGCGGCGAGCGGTCGGTCGCCGTCGTGTGGGCAGCAGAAGACGACGAGTCGGCCGGCGGAGCGATCTGGATCCGAACGGACGAATCGTCTGCGTACGCGGTGCGCGCCATCATCGACGGGCTCGACGCCGACCGCTGGTACACGTACCACTTCCGCAGCGGCGGGTTCACGAGTCCGACCGGTCGCACCCGCACCACGCCGGCGAGCGACGCCACGGTCGAGCAGTTCCTCGTCGGCAGTGCGTCATGTCAGAACTACGAGGACGGCTTCTACGCCGCCCACGACGACATCGCCACGGCCGGGCTCGACCTGCTCGTCTGGCTCGGCGACTACATCTACGAGGGTGGTCCTGGCACGCTCGGCGAGGACGGCACCGTCCGGCTGCACGACGCGCCCGAGCCGACGACGCTCGACGAGTACCGCGCCCGCTATGCGCTGTACAAGCGAGATGCATCGCTGCAAGCGGCGCACCGGGCGTGCCCGTGGTTCGTGACCTGGGACGACCACGAGGTCGACAACAACTACGCCGGCAAGGCCGGACAGGGGGGCGAGGACCTCACCGAACGCCGGGCGATCGCCTACCGCGCCTGGTGGGAGCACACACCCACACGGCTGCCCGGTCCGGACACGAGTGACTACACGATCTACCGGGCGCAGCGCTGGGGGACGCTCGTCGACATGTCGCTGCTCGACACCCGCCAGTACCGCAGCGACCAGGCGTGCAACGACGTCACGCTCAGCGTCGACCCGCCGTGTCCCGAGACGTTCACGCCCGAACGCACGATGCTCGGCTCGGCGCAGGAGGCCTGGCTCTTCGACCGGTTCGGCCGGCAGGGCGTGGTCTGGAACGTGCTCGCCCAGCAGGTGATCATGACCGACTCGACGCTCGACGGCGCGGTGCTCAACTACGACCAGTGGGACGGCTACCCCGCCGATCGCGATCGAGTGCTGCAGCACGTGGTGGACGAGGACATCAGCAACCTGATCGTGCTCACTGGCGACATCCACTTCGCCGGCATCGGCAACCTGCTCGCCCCTGCCGCACCTGCCGCACCTGCCGAAGGTGATGCACCCGCCGCCGCCGTCGTGCCGCGAGCGACGATCGGGGCGGAGTTCGTCGCCACCTCGATCTCGTCGGGCGGGCTGGTCCCGGAGTCGGTCACCCCGGTGATCTTGTCGATCCCGACCATCGTCGACGTGGAGCTCGTGCACCGGGGATGGGTGAAGCACACGGTCACGCCGGACTCGTGGACCGCCGACTACCGGATCGTGGAGGACCCGACCGATCCGGCGTCGGCCTCGAGCACCTACCGACGTTTCGTCGTGGATGCAGGCACGCCGGGCGCCCGCCCGCTCGACCCCTGAGTCACGCCCGCCGAGCGCGGTACCAGCGAACGAGCGCGTTGGTCGACGAGTCGTGCGTGAGGTCGGGCTCGTCGGCGGCGGTCAGCTCCGGGGTGATGCGGGTGGCCAGCGCCTTGCCGAGCTCGACACCCCACTGGTCGAACGAGTTGATCCCCCAGATCGCCCCCTGCGTGAACACCTTGTGCTCGTACAACGCGATCAGCTGCCCGAGCACGGACGGGGTGAGTCGATCGGCGAGGATCGTGGTTGACGGCCGGTTGCCCTCGAACACCCGGTGCGCGACGACGTCCGGCATGGTCCCCTCCGCCTCGACCTCCTCGCGGGTCTTGCCGAAGGCGAGCGCCTCTGCCTGCGCGAAGAGGTTCGCTACGAGGAGGTCGTGGTGCGCCTGGTACGGGTGGTTCGGCCGGGCAAAGCCGATCATGTCGGTCGGGACGAGCCGGGTCCCCTGATGGAGCAACTGGTAGAACGCGTGCTGGCCGTTCGTGCCCGGCTCACCCCAGATGATCGGGCCGGTGTCGTACGAGACCCGCTCGCCGTCGAGTCCGACGTGCTTCCCGTTGCTCTCCATGTCGAGCTGCTGCAAGTAGGCGGGGAAGCGAGCGAGCTCCTGCGCGTAGGGCAGCACCGCGTGCGACGCGGCGTCGAAGAAGTTCGAGTACCAGATGCCGAGCAGCCCCATCAGCATCGGCGCGTTCGCTTCGACGGGCGCGGTTCGGAAGTGCTCGTCGACCACCCGGAAACCGCGCAGCATCTCGCCGAAGGCGTCGGCACCCACGGCGATCATCAACGAGAGGCCGATCGCGGAGTCGACGGAGTAGCGGCCGCCGACCCAGTCCCAGAAGCCGAACATGTTCTCCGTGTCGATGCCGAACGCCGAGACGAGCGCGGCGTTGGTGGACACCGCGACGAAGTGCCGTGTGACCGCCTCCTCGCCGAGCGCTCTGGTCAGCCACGCCCTCGCCGTGTGGGCGTTCGTCAACGTCTCGATCGTGGAGAACGTCTTCGACGAGATCACGAACATCGTCGTCGCCGGGTCGAGATCCGACAGCGCGTGGTCGATGTCGGCACCGTCGACGTTCGAGACGAAGCGACAGGTGAGGTCCGGCCTCGAGAACGTCCGGAGCGCCTGATAGGCCATCGCCGGCCCGAGATCGGAACCGCCGATGCCGATGTTGACGATCGTGCGGATCGGCTGGTCGGTGGCGCCGCGCCACCCCCCGGAGCGCACCTGTTCGGAGAATGCCGCCATCCGTGCGAGCACCTCGTGCACGCCGGGCACGACGTTCACACCGTCGACGTCGATGATCGCATCCGCCGGGGCGCGCAGCGCGACGTGCAGCACGGCGCGATCCTCCGTCGTGTTGATCCGATCCCCGCGGAACATCGCATCGCGTCGCTCGACGAGCGGACTCGCGTCTGCGAGCGCGACGAGCAAGCGCATCGTCTGGCTCGTGACGATGTGCTTCGACCAGTCGATCCGGAGGTCGCCGACCTCGGTGACGAACCGCTCGGCGCGGGAGGGATCACCGCTGAAGAGCTGGCGGAGGTGGACGTCGGCGAGCTCGCGTCGATGGTCGAGGAGTGCGTGCCACTGGGCAGTGTCGGTGATCGTCGCCATCCGTTGCGACGCTACTGCCCGTCGATGACGAGTTCGCTCGCGGCATCGGTGTCGAGCACGACGGTGGTCCCGGTGCGACGCACGCGCTGGACGGGCACGTGCGGATCGTCGAGGAGCCACCTCCGGATCGCGGGCGCCTTCGCCAGACCCGTGGCGAGCACGAGGCGTGATCGCGCCGCGTTCACGACGCGCGGCGTGAGCGTCATGCGGGCGAAGCCACGGTACGACGCACTGACGGCGACGGGGCTCCCTGCGTCGATGACCGGATCACCAGGCGGCCAGCTCGCCGTGTGACCGTCCTCGCCGACACCGAGGTGAACGATGTCGAACCGATCGGGCAGCGACGCCGCGTACGCGGCGACGGCGGCAGCGAGCCGAGCGCGCGTGACCGGCATCGAGTGCAGCTGTCGTGACCGCAACGGCATCACCGCGAGCATCCGGACGTTCCGCGCCGGATCGCCGGCAGGCGCGATCCGCTCGTCGACCTGGTAGACGTGCACGCGGTCCCACGGGAGGTCACTGTCGGCGAGGACAGCGAACATGTGAGCAGCGATCGCGCCGCCGCCGCTGACCGCGAGATCGCAGCGATCACGGTCGCGAACGGCGCGCTTGATGCGCCTGGTGAGCAGGTCGGCCGCATCCTCGGCGGCGGTCGGCCCGTCGGGGTTGACGCGCAGCTGCATGTGATCAGCCTCTCACGGTGGCGCGACCGCTCTCGGCCGTAGTCTGGCGACGATGGACCAGACGGTGCCCGCCTCCAGTCAGCACACCGCGCACCACGAGCACCGCAGCGTCTCGGGCGGCACCGCGCGCGCCGCGGTGTTCGGGGTCAGCGACGGCCTCGTGTCGAACATCTCGCTGATCATCGGCTTCGCCGGCAGCGGCGTCGCGGCGAGCGTCGTGCGGCTCGCCGGCCTTGCCGGGCTCGTCGGCGGCGCGTTCAGCATGGCGGCCGGTGAGTACGTGTCGGTTGCCGCACAGAACGAGTTGATCGAGCGAGAGCTCGCCGTCGAGCGACGCGAGCTCCGGCGCAACCCCGAGGCCGAGACCGCAGAGCTGAGCCGGATGTACATCGCCAAGGGGGTCGACGGGGAGCGGGCCCGTGAGTTCGCCGCCGACATCATGCGTGACCCCGACACCGCGCTCGGCGTGCATGCCCGTGAAGAGCTGGGCATCGATCCCGACGATCTCGCGTCGCCGCTGCGAACAGCGGTCGCGTCGTTCCTCGCCTTCGTGGTCGGAGCGATCGTGCCGCTCGTGCCGTGGTTCGTCGCGTCGGGTCGCGCCGCGGCGATCACGTCGGTCCTGATCGGCGCGCTCGCCGCGGCGGTGGTCGGCACGCTGATCGGCCGCTTATCGGAACGTCACGTCACGCGGGCCGCGCTACGACAGGTCGCGTTCCTGCTGCTGGCGTGCACCGCGACCTACGGCGTCGGCGCTGCGCTCGGCGTCACGGTGACCTAGCCCACACCGCCCAGCTCGGCCGCAGCGGTGCGCGTGGTCACCGGGAGTGCTGGAAGTCCGGCGCGATCTTCAGGATGACGCGTTCGCTCGTGATCGGACTGGCGTAGTCGGCGCCCGTGTACTTGCGGGACAACGCGTCGATGTGCGCCCGTGCTTCCGCGCCGCGAACGGTCTCGACGACGCGACCACGGACCTCGGCGTAGTGGTACGGGTTGTCGCCCCACACGACCACGGTGACCGCCGGATTGGCCTCGACGGCCTTGAACTTCAGTCGGTGGACCTCCGTGTTGACGAGCACGTGATCGTCGTCCGCGTCGACCCACATCACGTTCGTGGAGATCTGACCGTTCGGCAGGAGCACGGAGATGCTGCCGAAGTTCTTCCCCTGGGCGAGTTCCTTCACGGAGGCATCGAGCATGACGTCGAGGGTACCGTCGGGATCATGGCGACCGGCTCCCTGCTCGTGACCGGTGGCGGCGGTTTCCTCGGGCGATGCGTCCTGCGGCTCGCTGCCGCAGCCGGGATCGACGTCGTCGCGCCGACCAGCGCAGTGCTCGACATCAGGGACGCCGGCGCGGTCGACGACTGCGTGCGCACCGTGCGGCCGATCGCGATCGCGCACCTCGCCTATCGCGTGCACGAGCGGGACACGATCGTCGACGGTTCGGCGAACGTCGCTCGCGCTGCGGAACGCGTCGGCGCGCGGCTCGTGCACGTCTCGACCGACGTCGTCTTCGCCGGGCGCGCGGCGCCCTACACCGAGGTCGATCGACCTGATCCGGTCTACGAGTACGGCGCCGCGAAGGCCGATGCCGAACGCGCTGTGGCGGAGCTGCACCCGGCCGCAGTGCTCGTCCGGACGTCGCTGCTCTACGCCGCAGACCTGCGCGATCCGGGCGCGCCGGTCGAGGCCGTTCGCGCCGCGCTCGCCGATCCCGCATCGTCGGTGTTCTTCACCGACGAGGTGCGCTGCCCGGCGCTCGTCGACGACGTGGCCACCGCGGTCGTTGCCCTCGCCGGTGATGCGGCGCTCTCCGACGTGACCGGGCCGTTGCACGTCACCGGCGACGAGGCGATCACGCGCTTCGACTTCGCGCGGGCGATCGCCGATTGGCTCGGGAGCGACGGCTCCGTCCTCCGCTCCGGCACACACGCCGATCTCGGCCTCGT
Organism: Acidimicrobiia bacterium; assembly: GCA_050248955.1. Classification (GTDB taxonomy): domain Bacteria; phylum Actinomycetota; class Acidimicrobiia; order Acidimicrobiales; family Ilumatobacteraceae; genus JBFWRK01. Next base: position 66,949 of record JBFWRK010000001.1, on the reverse strand, counting down.
CCGACCCCGCCGCCTCGTCCTCGACAACTCGACGGCCGCCTCCCTCGGCTTGCCCTGCCGCGGTGTCAGCCGGGTTCTGTAGCGGTCTGGTCAGAAGTCCCAATCCCACGTCCCGGCGGTCAGGTAGTCGATGGCAGCGCTGTCGGGTACGGCGACGTCGAGCGCAGCGAGGGTGGTTGGACCGATGACGCCCAGTTCGTTCGTCTCGGGCTCGGCGATGCCGATCGAGGTCTGGAACTCGAGGAGCGCCGCCCGAGTCCGGGGGCCGAGAAGACCATCGACGGCGAGGGTTGCGCCGCGCTCGTTCAATGCATGTTGCACTGATGTGACCGGGTTCCAATCGACTCGACCCCGCAGCCCGTGGCGGTTCGTAGCGACGTGGAAGCTCTGGGGCACGTACTCGTCGATGTCCCATTCACCGAACTCGACAGTCGGGAACGCCACGCGGAGCTCGCCGACGGTCGTACCGAGCTCGATCCCCTCATTCGTGGTGAGACGCACCGTGAGCGGTGGCGGTGTGTCCACGTCGGTGTGGCCGGGCGCGAACCACGGCGGTCCACCTGCGGTCACGTACCAGCCAGCCAGGTGTGGGGTGTCATCGCAATCCGGCACTTGCCCGGTGGCGTCGTAGCTGTTGAGGTCGGTGAACCCCACGGTGAGCCCCGCCGACGCCCAGTACGCGAACCGGCGCTCGGCACACGACATCAACGGCCACCCACCCTGGCCCGGTTCCACGACGACGACATCGGCGGGACCGAGCTGGTCGGCCAGCCAGCCTTCGACCTGGTCGGCGGTGGAACCAAAGGCGTGCGGACCCAGACCATCGGTCCGGAGCAACCTGCGAGCCTCCGGTGCTGTCATCGACGGCGTCGTCGCTGATCTGGGCATGGTGGTCGAGGTGACGGCCGTGGTCGGTGGTGACGGAGTCGTCGATGTGACCGGCACCGAAGCAGTCGCAGGAGTGGTCGTCGCCGGTTCGGCGTCGTCCCCGCCTCCACAGGCGACGACCAGATTCACGCTCGCCAGCACCCACCACCGATGTGCGCTCACGGCACCTCCGTACTCGAAAGAGCTATGCCCCGCTCATCGTCACGTCGCCGACGACCAGGGTCAGGCCCGCCGCACGCATCGGCAACCACTCGAGGTCGCCGCCGATCTCGATCACGTCCTGCAGCATCCTCTGGATGGTCGAGGCGATCGTGAACTCGCGCACCGGCTCCGCCAGCGCACCGTTGCGGATCATCACGCCAGAGGCACCCGTCGAGAAGTCGCCCGAGATCGGGTTCACACCGGAGTGGAGGCCCTGGACCATCTGGATCAGCACTCCGTCGTCGATGCCGGCGACGATGTCGGCCTGCGTGCGGGTGCCCGGCAGCAGCTGGAGGGCGAGGCAACCGCATCCCGGTGTGCCCTTGAACCCACCGCGCACCGCGTTGCCGGTAGAAGCGGTGCCGCTGCGCCGGCCGCTGTAGCTCGACTGCACGAACTGCGCGAGCACGCCGTCCTCGATGAGCGTGTTGCGGCGCGCCGCGAGACCTTCACCATCGACCTCGGTGGCCGTGAACGCGAGCTCGTTCGTCGGGTCGTCCACGAGCGTGAGACCGCGTGCGCCGACCTGTTCGCCGAAGCGGTTCGCGAACAGCGATCTCCCCTTGAGCACCGACTCGCCGTTCAACGTCGCCGACACGACGCCGAGGAACTGCGCCGTGACGAACGGGTCGAGCACCACCGTCAGCCGTCGACTCTGCGGCTTGACCGCACCGAGCAGCCGGGTCGCCCGCTCGGCAGCTTCCCGCGCGGCCTTGTCGAGGTCGAGCTCATCGGGGTGGCGCCCCACGGAGAACCCGAACCCGGTCTGCGTCTCGTCGCCGTCGTCGGCGAGCGTCGAGACCGAGACGTAGCAGCCGTTCTCGCGACCGGACATGCGGATGCCGGTCGTCGTCGCGACAGCGATCTCGACGAGGACGTCGGAGTAGTTCGCGTCGTCGACGCGCACCCGGCGATCGGTTGCGAGCGTGAGCCGTTCGAGCTCCTTGGTGAGCGCGATCTTCGGCGGCGTCTCGTACGCGGCGAGCGCGTCGTTCCACAGGACGAGCGGCTGGACGGGGACGCCGTCAGGCTGGGCGAGGCCGGCCCACGGGTCCGGGGTGCCGAAAGCGGCGTTGTCCCGGGCTTCCTCGAGCACACCGCTGATGCCCGACGCGTCGAGCGTGCCCGTGTACGCGAACCCGGTCCTGCCGTCGCGGATCACGCGGATGCCGATGCCCTCGCTCTGCGCCGAGGTGAACTGCTCGACCTCGCCTTCGTAGACGCGGATCGCCGTCTCGCGATCGCGGGAGACGAACGCCTCGACCTGCTCACCCGCGTGGGCGTCGGCGATCACCCGCTCGGCGAGTGTGAGCAGTTCGGTCTGCTGCGTGCTCACGCCGCTGTCCCGCCGATCGTCATCGCCTTCACGCGGAGCGTCGGTTGGCCGTCACCGACCGGCACGCCTTGGCCGTCCTTGCCGCACGTGCCGGGATTGCCCATCGCGAAGTCGTTGCCGAGCAGGTCGATGTCCTGCAGCACCTGCGGGCCGTTGCCGATCAGGTTGCCCTCGCGCAGCGGTTCGGTGATCTCGCCGTGCTCGATGAGGTAGGCCTCCGTCATCCCGAACACGAAGTCGCCGGACGCGGTGTTCACCGATCCACCGCCGAGATGGGCGACGTACACGCCGTGGTCGGTGCCGCGGATGATGTCGTCCGGATCCTCCGTGCCGTTCAGGACGAACGTGTTGGTCATCCGCACCATCGGCAGGTGCTGGTAGCTCTGCCGGCGACCGTTGCCGCTCTGCGGGCGGCCCTCCTTGCGGGCGCGGAGGAAGTCCCACATGTAGTCGGTCAGGACGCCGTCCTCGATGAGGACGTTGCGCTGCGACGGGTGGCCCTCGTCGTCGATCGTGATCGCCCCCCACTCCGCGGTCATCGTGCCGTCATCGACGAGGGTGACGAGCGGGTTCGCCACCTGGTCGCCGACCCGGCCCCGGTAGACGGACGCGTTCTTCGCCACGAGGTCGGCCTCGAGGCCGTGGCCGCACGCCTCGTGGAACAGGACGCCGCCGCTGCCGGCCTTGATCACCACGGGAAGCGACCCGCTCGGTGCGGGGCGCGCGCGAAGCTTCGTGAGCGCCTGCTGGGCGGCTCGGCGGGCGAGCTCGTCGACGTCGTACCGGTCGAAGACCTCGAAACCGATGGTGTGGCCGATCGAGTCGTACCCGGTCTGCATCCCGGCGTCGCCGGAGGCGACGACGCTCACGCGGAAGTTCGTACGGACCTGCTCGTCCTCGACGAGCAGGCCGTCGGAGTTGGCGACGAGGATCCGCTTGTGGCTGTCGCCGTACCCCGCCGAGACCTGGACGATCGACGAACCTGCCGAGCGCGCCGCGTCGTTCGCCCGCAGCAGGAGCGCGACCTTGTCCGACTTCGAGATGGTGTCGGGAAAGACGACGACGTCGTTCACGGGCGCGGTGGTGCGGCGAGTCAACGCGACGGTGCGGACGCCGCCGCCGCCTTGACTCGCCGCAGCAGCCGCCGCCTCCGCGGCTTCGCGCAAGCCGCGCTCGGACATGTCGGCGGTGTGTGCAAAACCGGTGGTCTCACCGCGAACGACGCGGATGCCGGCGCCACGGTCACGACCCGAGTTGACCTGTTCGACCTTGCCGTCGTCGAGTCCGGCGGACGTGAGGCGCTTGTCCTCCGCGTAGATCTCCGCGAACTCGCCCCCGGATCTCATGGCGGTCGTCAACACCCGTTCCAGGACGTCGTGATCGATCATCGTGAGCGGCTCCTCGGTGCAGTCGATGCAGCACGGCCGAGCCTACCGAGCGGCCGGTCCGGCCCTCCGGGGAGCACCGACACGGCCGCGGCGCTGGCGGATGTCTAACCTGGCCGCAATGACACCGCTGGAGACTGGAGCCCGGGGCGAGGCTCGGCTCGTCGTGAGTGAGGCGGACACGGCGAAAGCGCTCCGCTCGGGCGACGTTCCGGTGCTCGGCACGCCGCGCATCGTCGCGCTGTGCGAGGAAGCGAGCATGAAGGCGGTGGCGGCTTCACTTGCCGAGGGCTCGACGACCGTCGGGCGGCGCGTGCAACTCGACCACCTCCAGCCGAGCGCGATCGGCGTCGAGGTCGTCGCCGAGGCGGTGCTCGAGAAGATCGAGGGACGCCGTCTGATCTTCCATGTCACCGTGCACGACCCGGACGGCCTGGTCGCCGCCGGGAAGGTGACGAGAGTCCTCGTCGACGTCGAACGCTTCCTCGACAAGCTCCACTGACACGCCATAGGAGCGTCCCACTCACCCCCTCCCCACGCTCGTTTCGTGCCTCTGTGCCGACAGACGCCCGGAGATCTGACGACTGCGTGCATGGGGTGAAGTGAGTTCCGTGGTTGCGCGTAACGGCTGGTGACGCTGGAGTGCCGGAGTGTGCTGGTGCGACGTCGTCGTGGACGAGAGACTCCCGCCACGCCGTTTCTCTGCTCATCCGCGCCACCAGCCCCGATCTCTGATCGGGCGAGGTCGTTGGATGTCCGGATGGGAGCGGAGAACCGGTCGGGAGTCGTCGGCGAGCAGAGAACCCGGGGAGCGCGGGACTGGGCCGCGCGCCGGGCCCGCAGCCGCCCTCGGGTGCATCCGCACCAGATGGGGGGCGGCGGGGTCGGGGGCGGGGGCGGGTCAGGCGAGGTTGGAGGATCGGGGGTAGACGTCTGCGGGGTCGGTGACGATGTTGACCAGGTAGGGGACGCCGGCGGCGAAGGCTCGGTCGAGCGCCGGGCCGACGTCGCCGGGGTCGGTCACGAGCTCGCCGCCCCCGCCGAGCGCCCGGACGACCTCGTCGTAGCGGCACCCGGGCTGCAGGTCGCAGGCGATGTCCCAGCCGTAGACCGCCTGCATGGGGTGCTTCTCGAGACCCCACATGCCGTTGTTGCCGACGACCATCACGACCGGCAGCTCATGGCGCACGAGTGTGTCGACGTCCATCAGGCTGAAGCCCGCCGCACCGTCGCCGAGCAGCGCCACGACCTGTGACGACGGCCGCGCGACCCGAGCGGCGATCGCGTACCCCTGCCCGTTCCCGAGACAGCCGTAGGGCCCGGTGTCGAGCCAGCACCCCGGCTCGAAGACCTCGACGAACTTGCCGGCGTAGCTGGCGAAGTCACCCCCGTCGCAGACGACGACCGCGTCGCGCTCGAGTCGCTTGCCGAGCTCCCCGTAGATCCGGCTCGGCTTGATCGGATCGCTGTTCGCCCCGAGCAGCTCCTCATCCCGCGCCGCCGCTGCCGTCTCGGCGGCACGCAGCTGAGCGATCCAACCATCGTGATCCCGGCGGTCACCCGCGTACGACGCCAGCCCGCTCAGCGTCGCGACGATGTCGCCCGCCGCCGTCGGCGCCGACACGTGCGCCGCCCGCTGGCTCTCCGCGTCGACGACGTGCGCCACCCGGGCCGAGCCGAACCGTCCGAACCCGAGCCGGAAGTCGAGCGGCGTGCCGAGCACGACGACGAGATCAGCGTGCTCCTTCAACATCCCCCTCGTGCGCAGGAACGCGAGCTCGTGGTCGGCCGGCAGGCACCCTCGCCCGAGGCCGTTGAAGAAGCACGGCACGCGCAGCTCCTCGGCGCACGCCCGTAGCGCATCCCAGCCACCTGCCCAGTACACGTCGCTGCCGACGATGAAGGCGGGACGCTCGGCCCCGGCAACGAGGGCGGCGATCCGCGCGACCTCGTCCGGGTCGGGCGCATCGCCTCGACGGATCGCCGCCACGTCGACATCGCCGAGCTCCCCTGCGGACGGCCCGAAGACGTCGAGCGGGAAGTCGAGGAACGTCGGGCCACGGTGGGGCGACAGCGCGGTGCGGGTCGCCGCTTGCACGAGCGCTCCCGCAGATGCAGCGTCCTTCACGGTGCCGGCCGCCTTCGTGATCGACGACACGATGGGGACGTGGTCGAGCTCTTGCAGGCTGCCGGCGCCCCATCGGCCCTCCGGCGCACGCCCGCCGAGCACGACGAGCGGGGAGCCGTTGAAGTACGCCGACGTGATCGCCGACACACCGTTCGTGATGCCCGGGCCGGCGGTGAGCACGGCGAGGCCAGGGTTGCGGGTCAGCTTCGCGTATGCCTCGGCGGCGAACGTGGCCGTCTGCTCGTGACGGGTGTCGACGACGCGCATGCCCTGGTTGCGGGCGGCGTCGTACAGCGGCCACACGTGTCCGCCGTTGAGCGTGAACATCACGTCGACACCGAACTGCCGGACCGCGGCGACCGCCTGCTCGCCCGCGTGCCCGTTCACCGTCGTGGTCAACGTGACCACCTCCCCTCGTGGAACTCCCCCGTCGCTGGCAACCTCCCGGAGCGTAACCTCACAAGTCGTGATCGAAGAGGCCGAGCCGCGCACGACCAGGGAGCACAAGCTCTTCTGGTGGAAGGAAGCGATCATCATCGCGGTCTTCTACGCGATCTACAGCGCGGTCCGGAACCAGTTCGGCTCGACACTCGTCGACGAGGGCCAGGAGCCGGTCCACGCCTTCGACAACGCGATCCGCGTCATCCGCTTCGAACGGGCGATCGGGCTCTACCACGAGGAGACGATCCAGGAGTGGTTCCTGCCCTACAAGGGCTTCATCCAGTTCTGGAATACGTACTACGGCACGGCCCACTTCATCGTCACGGTCGGTGCCTTCATCTGGATGTTCCGGCGCGGGCGGCACAGCTTTCCCCGCTGGCGCAACGCGCTCGCCTTGACGACGGCTCTCGCGATCGTCGGCTTCTCGCTCTTCCCGTTGATGCCGCCGCGGTTGCTCAACAACGACGGCATCTACGGCGGCAATCGCATCGCCGTCGAGCAAGGCCGCGAGCACTTCGGCTTCGTCGACACGCTCGACGAGTACGGCGGCCCGTGGTCGTTCGACTCCGGGACGATGCAGCGCGTCTCGAACCAGTACGCAGCGATGCCGAGCCTCCACATCGGCTGGTCGACGTGGTGCACCCTCGTCATGTGGCAGCTCACGAGGAAACGGTGGGCCCGAGCACTCCTGATCCTGTACCCCGCGGCGACACTGTTCTGCATCGTCGTGACGGCGAACCACTACTGGATCGACGGCGTCGGCGGTCTCGTCGCGCTCGGGGTCGGCTACTGGCTCGGCCACGAGATGCACGAGTGGAACAACCGCCGGCTCACGCGCCGATACGGCGAGCTGCCGGAGATCGAGCCCGCCCAGCGCTGATCTCACTGCGAGTGGTGGGTGCCGGTGACTGAGTCGTACGACCTACCCGGAGGTAACCTGACCAGCCGATGGTGCTCGAATCGATCCACCGGCCGTCCGACCTCCGCCGCCTGTCAAGTGTCGAGCTCGACGACCTGGCCGGCGAGATCCGCGACTTCATCGTGCAGTCCGTGTCCGAGACCGGTGGTCACCTCGGCTCGAACCTCGGTGCCGTGGAGCTCACGCTCGCGCTCCACCGCGTCTTCGACTCGCCGCGCGACGCGGTGCTGTGGGACACCGGGCACCAGGCGTACGTGCACAAGCTCGTGACCGGGCGCCAGTCCGGGTTCGAGCAGCTCCGCCAAGCCGGCGGTCTGTCCGGCTACCCGTGCCGTGAAGAGAGCGAGCACGACTTCATCGAGAACAGCCACGCGTCGACCGTGCTCTCGTACGCGTACGGGCTCGCCGTCGCCCGCGACGCCAGTGCCGACCCCGCCCGTCGGCACATCGTCGCCGTCATCGGCGACGGCTCGATGACCGGTGGCATGGCATACGAGGCGTTGAACAACCTCGGGCACGGCAAGCGCCGCGTGATCATCGTCCTCAACGACAACGGTCGGTCGTACGCACCGACGATCTCCAACCTCACCGACAACGGCCACGGCGCCGTTGCTGATCGCGTGGCCGAGAAGCTGAGCCACGGCCTGGCCGCGATCCGCCTCAACCCGGTCTACGTCCGCCGGCAGCGCAAGCTGGAGCGGTTCCTGCGCGACCTGCCCGTCGTCGGGCCGCCGGCCGAGCGCGGCATGGACGCCTTCAAGGCCGCCGTTCGCGAGTTCCTCCAGCCGCCGTCGTTCTTCGAGGCGCTCGGCGTGCGGTACGTCGGTCCGATCGACGGTCACGACATCGCCGAACTGGAGCACGCGTTCAGGAACGCGATCGAACTGTCGTCCGAGGGACCGATCGTCGTGCACGTGTTGACGCAGAAGGGCCGTGGCTACCCGCCGGCAGAGGACGACGACGAGAAGCACCTCCACGACGCGCCCGTCTTCGACCCCGCCATCGGCCCGCCCAAAGCGGTCCCGACCGGCTACACGCAGGTGTTCGCCGAGGCCGTGATCAAGGAGGCCGAGCACGAGCCACGCCTCGTGGCGATCACCGCGGCGATGCCCGGGCCGACCGGCCTGCTGCCGTTCCAGGCCCGTTTCCCCGACCGGTTCTTCGACGTCGGGATCGCCGAGCAGCACGCCGTCACCGGCGCCGCCGGCATGGCGATGGGCGGCTTGCGCCCTGTCGTCGCGATCTACTCCACCTTCTTGAACCGGGCGTGGGACCAGGTGGTCTACGACGTCGCGCTCCACCGGCTCCCGGTGATCTTCTGCCTCGATCGCGCCGGCGTCACCGGCGACGACGGGCCGAGCCACCACGGGGTCTACGACATGGCGCTGCTCGCCAAGGTGCCCGGCATGCGCGTCCTCGCGCCGTCGTCGGCCGAGGAGCTGCAGCAGATGCTCCACGACGCGATCGAACTCGCCGACTCCGGTCCGGTGGTCATCCGGTATCCCAAGGGTCAGAGCCGGTCGGTCTCCGAGACCGAGGTCGGCTCGGGCCTCTCCGCCAGGCGGATCCGCAGCGGTGACGGCAGCGTGTGCGTGCTCGCGATCGGCAAGCTCGTCGGAGCTGCGGAGAAGGCCGTCGAGACGCTCGCCACCGAAGGCATCGACGCCACGCTGTGGGACGTCCGCTGCTGCGCACCGCTCGACTCCGAGATGCTCGCCGATGCCGCTCGCCACCTGGCGGTGGTCACGGCCGAGGACGGCATCCGCGAGGGCGGCATCGGCATGTCGATCGCCGACGCCATCGACCACGCCTGCGTCGCCGACCAGCTCCCCCGGGTCGAGGTCCTCGGCGTGCCGACGCGGTTCCTGCCGCAGGCGAAGCCGGACCGCATCCTGGCCCAGCTCGGCCTCGACGCCGATGGGATCGCCCGCGCCGTACGCACCGCTGTCAGCCGTTGAGCGAGCGGGCCCGAGCGGCCGAGAGCGGGAAACCGAGCGAGCGGGCCCGAGCGACCGCGAGCGGGATACCGGGCGAGCTGGCGGCGGAGCTGGAGCTCGCGCTCGAGCTCGCCACGCTGGCCGAGACCGAGTCGCTGCCGCGCTACGAGCAGCGCGCGTTCACGGTCGACCACAAGGCCGACCGGAGCGAGGTCACCGAGGCTGACCGAGCGGCCGAAGCGAGGATCTCGGAGCGGCTCGCAGCCGTTCGGCCAACTCATTCGCTCTTCGGTGAGGAGCACGGCCTCACCGGCGACCTGGCGTCGCCGTGGCGGTGGATCGTCGATCCGATCGACGGCACCTCGAACTTCGTCCGCGGCATCCCCGTCTGGGCGACGCTCGTGGCGTTGACCCACGTCGAGCACGGCCCGGTGGTCGGCGTCGTGTCGGCGCCGGCGTTGGGGCGACGCTGGTGGGCGGCGCGGGGCCTCGGCGCGTTCGCCGACGGGCGGGAGATCCGCGTGTCGAGCATCGATTCGCTCGCCGAGGCGCAGGTGTGCGTCACGTTCAGCAGTGGCTGGGACGACCTCGGGCTCACGTCTCGGCTCGTCGAGCTGCAGCAGGCGGCGTGGAGGGCCCGTGGCTTCGGTGACTTCTGGCAGCACATGCTCGTCGCCGAGGGTGCCGTCGAGATCGCCGTCGATGCGATCGGGCTCCAGCCGTACGACCTCGCTGCCGTGCAGGTCGTCGTCGAAGAGGCCGGTGGGACGTTCACGGACCGCTTCGGGCTGCGCGGCTACGAGTCGGACTCGGCGGTCTCCTCGAACGGTCTGCTGCACGACGAGGTCATCCGCCGCCTCACGTGACCGTGCTGCGAACGGCGTGCTCCGGCGCTCGCCAGGCACCCCGCTCCATGACGTCGACCAACCGGTCGACCGCCTCGTCGACGTCATCGAGCGTGATGTACAGCGGCGCGAAGCCGAAGCGGCACAGGCCCGGCTCCCGGTAGTCGCCGATCACCCCGACGGCGATCGCAGCCTGGATCACCTCGTGGGCGTGTTCGTGGGCGAGCGACACGTGGCTGCCGCGCACGGCTCGGTCGCGCGGCGTGACGAGGGAGAAGCCGTGCCCGGCCAGCCGCTCGTCGGCCAGCGCGATGAAGCGGTCGGTGAGCTCGAGGCTGCGCTCCCGCAGCGCAGCGAGGTCGACGTCGCGGAACGCGTCGAGCGCCGTCGAGAGCGCGATCAACGACATCACCGGCGGCGTCCCCGACAGCAGCCGGCGGATGCCCGGTGCAGGGACGTGGCGCTCGTCCATCGTGAATGGTGCGGCATGCCCGACCCAGCCGCTCACGGGCTGGTCGAGGTCGCCGAGCAGGTGCTCCGCCACGTACGCGAACGCCGGCGCACCCGGGCCTCCGTTGAGGTACTTGTAGGTGCACCCGACAGCCAGGTCGACGCCGTCGCGGTCGAGGTGGAGGTCCATCGCACCGGTCGAGTGGGACAGGTCCCACAGCGCGAGCGCACCCACGTCGTGCGCCGCAGCGGTCAGCGCGGCCGTGTCGAGTCGCGCCCCGGTGCGATAGTCGACGTGCGTCGCGCACAGCACCGCGGTGCCGTCGCAGAGCGCCGCCGCCAACCCACTCGCCGGCACCGCCTCGACCCGCGCGCCGAACTGCTCGGCGACCGCGTCGATCACATGGCGGTCGGTCGGGAAGTTCGCCTCGTGGGTGACGATCCACGGCCGGCCGGGTCGTGCCCGCAGGGCGGCCACGAGCAACTTGTAGAGCAGGACGGTGGTGGTGTCGGCGACGACCACCTGTCCCGGTGCAGCGCCGACCAGCGGCGCGATCTGCTCACCCACGTCGAGCGGGAGCTCCCACCAGCGGTGCTCGTTCCACCCTCGGATGAGGGCGGTCGCCCACTCCTGCTCGACGAAGCGCTGCAGCCGCTCGACGACCCCGGGCATCGGCGGTCCGAGCGAGTTGCCGTCGAGGTAGATCGTGCGGGTCACGTCGCCGATCCTGGCATCCGCCGGGCGTGGCATCCGCCGGGCCTCGATCAGTCCAGCTCGGAACCGACCACCGAGACGAAGCTGACGCAGGCACCCGGCGCACCACCGAGGTTGTGGGTCAGCGCCTTCGTCTTGCCGGCGGCGATGCTCGCGATCTGACGCGGCCCGGCCTCGCCACGCAGCTGCGTCCAGCACTCGAACAGCATTCGCAGCCCTGAAGCACCGATCGGGTGACCGAACGACTTCAGCCCTCCGTCCGGGTTCACCGGCAGCTCGCCGTCGAGATCGAACGTGCCGGCGAGGACCTCCTTCCAACCGAAGCCGCGCTCGGCGAAGCCGAGGTCCTCCATGAGGACGAGCTCGGTCGGCGTGAAGCAGTCGTGCACCTCCGCCATCGCCAGCTCGGCGCGCGGATCGGTGATGCCGGCCTGCGCGTAGGCGTCATCGGCGCTGTGGACCACCTCGTCGAAGGTCGTGTAGTCGTAGCTCGGATCGATCGGTCCCGCTGCAGGACCGGCGATGAACGACAGCGCCTTCACGTAGAGCGGCTTGTCCGTGTACTTGTGGGCGTCCTCGGCGCGCACGATGATCGCCGCAGCTGAGCCGTCCGACACGCCCGAGCAGTCGAAGATGCCGAGCTGCCCGGCGATGATCGGGCTGCACGAGATGGTCTCCTTGGAGACCTCTTTGCGGAACTGCGCTCGCGGGTTCAGCGCGCCGTTCTTGTGGTTCTTCCAGGCGATGCGGGTCATCACCTCCTTCATCTCGTCGGGATCGACGCCGTACTTCTTCGCGTACGCAGGCGCGAGGAACGAGAACGATGCCGGAGCGGTGACGGTCAGCCCCGTGCCGTCGTTCGCCGGCGAGCCGACGACGAGACCCGAGTAGCCCGAGTCCTTGAGCTTCTCGACGCCGATCGCCATCACGGTGTCGTACGCACCGGACGCAACCGCGTAGCACGCGTTGCGGAACGCCTCCGATCCGGTCGCGCAGTAGTTCTCGACGTGCGTGACCGGCTTGTGCTGGATCTTCAACGGTCGGCTGAGCGTGAGGCCGGAGAGACCCGAGCCCATCGTGCCGAGCCAGAACGCATCGATGTCCTCGAGCACCACGCCCGCGCTCGCGAGCGCGGCGGACGACGAGTCGATCAGGAGGTCGTCCGTCGACTTGTCCCAGTGCTCGCCGAAGTTCGTGCAGCCGACGCCGATGATCGCGACCTTGTCGCGGATGCCATGACTCGCCATTGCTCAGCTCTCCTCACCGATGCCCTGGACGGGCTTCGCCTTCCAGAAGTAGTTGTGGATGCCATCCTGCGTGTACAGGCGGCGGAACGTCATCTCGACACGGTCGCCGATCGCCACCGCCGCCGGATCGACGTCGGTCAGCTCGCACTGGAAGCGGCCGCCACCGTCGAAGTCGATCACTGCGGCGACGACGGGCGGGCTCAGCGTGTACGCCAGGCGGTCGACGGTGAACGTGGCGATCGTGGCCGTGACATCGGCCATCCGCACGAGCTCCATCTGGTCGATCGCACCAGAGCCCATGCTCACGCGGGCAGGCGGGAGGTGCACGAAGCCGCCCTCGTCGCGCGATCCGGAGAGGGCGAACTTCCACGCCGCGGTGCGCAAGCTCGGCGGCGCTGCGGGGCGATCTGGTTCCGGCCGGCGGGCGGGCTCGCGTCGCAGGAACCCGCGCCACGTGAGGAACTGCGGATAGGTCAGGTCGTCGCGGGTGACTGCGAGGCGGGCCCGCACCGACACGGCAGGACGCCGGCGGACGAGTGCATCGGTCGTGCGCCAGAGCGAGGTGCTGCAGCCGTCGGCGAGGAGGACCATCGCGATCGTCTGGCCGGCCTCGGCGCGGTCGAGCACGTCGGCCAGGAGCAGCGCGCCGTGCGCCGTGCCACTGTTGCCGACGACGGTCGTCAGGTCGTCGACCACCGCCTCCGGGCGGGCGCCGATCGAGCGACGAGCCGCGGCCACGGCCCTGGCGTGGAGCCCGGTCACGATCAGGTGGTCGACGTCGCCGATCGTGAGGCCGGCGATCTTCAGCGCGTCGGTGACCGACTGCTCGACGAGCGGTCCGTAGACGTGCTCACCGAAGCGCTCCTCCCACTGCTTCGCATGGTCGTCACCCGGCAGCCGCCAGCGGTCGACGAACTCGGCAGTGGCGTCGGCGGCGCCGATCTCCTCGGCGATCACGTCGTCGCCGTCCCCGAACGCGATCGCCACAGCGGCATCGCCGCCGTTCGACTCGTCGCTTCCGCCGGGCAGTCCGGTGCGGATGTCCGACAGGACCGCGAGGCCGCCTCGGGCGGAGGCGCCGATGACGGCGGCGACTCCGGAGCGCGTCGAACCGAGGCAGTCGAAGGCAGCGAGCGTCGAGGGCAGCGCGAGCGCGGCATGGATCGCCGTGGCGTTCGTCTTGTCCGCGTACGGCGGTGCCGTGGTCGCGAACCACACCGAGGCCGGCGTGTATCCCTCGGGCGCATCGGCGAGCGCCCGCCTGGCGGCCTCGACGCCCATCGAGGTCGTGTCCTCGTCGTAGCTGGCGACGCTCCGCGTGCCCCTGCCACCACCGCTCCCCAGCGCGCCGGTGATGGCCGCGCGCTGGATCCGCCAGTACGGCAGGTATGCCCCGTAGCTCACGATGCCCGACATCGGACCCCCTTCGCAGTCACCTCGGTCTGCGGATCGTATCGACCGCACCGATCGTTCACCGAGCCGTCACCGCGACGTGGCCCACGCGCGAACACCATTCGCCAGACTGCGCACATGATCAGGAAACAGGCTCAGAAGGACGGTTCGGTGAAGATCACGTTCGCGCTGCCCGATGCGACTGGACCCGTCGCCCTGATCGCGGACGTGAACGGATGGGACCCGTGCGCGCATCCGCTCAAGAAGCGATCGAACGGTCAGATGTCGGTCGCGGTGACCGTCTCACCAGGGCAGACGGTCCGGTTCCGGTACGCAACCGCGGGAGGTGAGTACTTCGACGATCCAGAGGCCGATGCGTTCGAGCCGAACGGACTCGGGCAGACCCATGCCGTCGTGACCTGCTGACGGCAGACCGGACGCACGCGGGACGACCCTGCGCGCGTGCGCCGAGTCACGAGTAGTAGGGGTTCTCGCCCGTCTCGTGGTCGGTGATGTCCTGCACCTTGAGCACGCCGTCGATCTGCTCGACCAGCATGGTCTGCACACCGTCGAGCATCGTCAGGCGGCTCATCGAGCACCCGTGGCAGCCGCCGCCCATCGTGAGGAAGGCGGTGCCCTCGCCGTCGTGGCCGACGAACGTGACGAAGCCACCGTGGGCAGCGAGCGCCGGGTTCACCTCGCCGGAGATGACCGCTTCGATCTGCGCCGACAGCTCGTCGCCGTGGACCAATCCCTCCGGGCGGGCGATCTGCGGGCGGTTCGGATTGCGCAGCACGAGGCCGGCGTCGTCGCTGTAGTCGAGCGTGGCGCCGCGCACGGACTCTGTGTCCTTGCCGGGGATGATCACCCGCAGCCCGTCGTGGTTGCGGACCTCGTCGGTGAACGCAGCCTTCGTGACGACGTCGAACGACAGGTCGTAGCGGAAGTCCGCACCGGCGGCCGACTCGACTTCGAGGCGGAGGCCGAGGCGCTCGGGCTCTTCCTCCTCGGCCCGCAGCTCGAGGAGCTTGGCGTGGGCAGCGGCGGTGAGCTCGATGATCGGCTCGCTGAGGACGGGTGCTTCGAGCGGACTCACAGCTCCCAGGATAGAGGTCACCGCGCCAGGAGACACCACCTTCGCGACCTGCGGGTTCGCTACCGTCGGACCCCATGACCGCCGACCGCGCGCCGCTCGACCACCTGACCCACCTCGAGCGGGAGTCGGCCCGGTTCGCCGACGTCGTCGAACTGGGCCCGACCGACGCGGCAGTCACCTCCTGCCCCGGCTGGGACCTGCGCAAGCTCGGGCTGCACATCGGGCGCGTGCAGCGCTGGGCGACGATCGCCGCGGCGACGGGTGTCGAACCGGACCGGGAGGTCTTCCGCTCCGCTCCGGCGGACGACCAGGAGCTCGGGACGTGGCTGCGCAACGGCACGGCCACGCTCGTCGAGACGCTTCGCGCGGTCGACCCCGACACGCCGACCTGGCATCTGTTCCCCGGCGTGCCGTTGGTCGCCGGCATCTGGCGACGCCGTCAGGCGCACGAGATCCTCGTCCACCGCTGGGACGCGGAGGCGGCGATCGGCCGGACGACACCGTTGGACGCGGAGCTCGCCAGCGACGGCATCGACGAGTACTTCGGCGTCATGCTCCCTCGCCTGCTGGAGCGCGAGCAGCTCGCTGTACCCGACAGCACGCTCCACGTGCACTGCACCGACGTCGCCGGCGAGTGGCTCGTCCAGCGAGGAGGGGACGGGCAGCTCGACGTCCTCCGCGAGCACGCGAAGGGGACTGCCGCGCTGCGCGGCCCAGCGGCGGCACTGCTGCTGCACCTCTGGGGCCGGCGCGGAGGGGACGGCACGATCGACATCGCCGGCGACGCCGACGCCGCGTCGGACTGGCTCGCGCTCGGTGGCGCCTGACATCCGATCCGCGGGTCCTCGTCATCCCCCATCGCCGACGGCGTAGAGCCCGAAGCGCGTCCCCGGCGCGCGTCTCAGCTCGCTCAGGCGGAGGATGTCGGCGCGCAGCGCCTCGACCTCCGACGGCGGTGATCGGTCCACGAGCAGATCGGCGAGCGGCGTGTAGAGGAGCGGCACGTCGGCCTCGAGGCCGTTGCGCACGAGCACCTCGGTGAGCTGCGCCGTGAGGTCGTCGGCCTCGATGCGTTCAGCAGGGGAGAGCGGGTCGCTGATCGTGAGCGTGGTCGCGCCGGGCGGAGGCGGGAGGGCGGTCGGCTCGTTGCGGATGAACAGGCGGACGTCGGGGCGACCGGAGCACACGCGAGCGCTGCCGAACTGGTTCGCGAATGCGGCGTCGACGCAGATCGCGAAGCCTGCCTTGTCGAGCTCGTTCGCGACCGCCAGGAACATCGTGCCGGCAGAGAACGGATCGCCGTCGTAGCCGAAGTAGAGCGGCTGCTCGGCACCGAGCGTCGCCGCCGCGCGCGTGAGCTCGTCGATCGGCCCTGTGTAGGTGTCGCCCTCGTGCGCCGACGCTGCGCCGCGGGTGTACGCAACCGTGCCGATGGCGAGCGCGCCAGCAGCCACGACAGCAGTGGCCGTGCGCACGTGGGCGGCGCTCAGCCACCGCTGGACGGCGGGCTGGAGCAGCCGCCAAGCGACGAGTGCAACCGCCGCCCACGTCAGCCACGCGAGGGGCTGCAACCACTCGATGAGCCAGAACTCGAGCGGCCTGGTGACGTTCGCCGCGGCGAACGTGCCGGAGATCCAGACCAGCGCGAGGCAACCGCACAGCACGCCCTCGGCCCGCCACCGGCGACGGATCGCGAACACGGCCGCGACAGCCAGCAGCACGAGCAGCGATCCCGGGGCGACGCCCGTCGAGATCGATCCGATCGAGACGACGAACTGGTTCGGGAACCTGGCGTGCAGTGGAAACGAGAGCGACGAGGTCCGGCCGATCACGCGGAGGCCGTCGGCCAGCCCCACCGTCGGTTCGCTGTTGGTGACCGACCACTCGGCGAGGTCGCCGAGGTTGCCCGGCCAGTGCACCACGGCGTCGTACAGCGCCGGCAGCGCGACCACGAGGCCGGCGGCGATCCCGATCGCGATGTCGCGCCCTCGGGTCTCGCCGTCGCGCCGCCGGCCCTCGACGACCAACCACACCGCGGTGGCGAGGAACAGCGGAGCGAGCACCACGCCGAACCCGACGTGGGTCTGGAACACGAAGGAGAACCCGATCGCAGCCACGAGCCATGCCCATCGGTCGTCGCACAGCGCGCACCAGCAGGCGACGATCGTGAGCATGAACGGCAGGAGGTCGATCGTCACGTTCCAGCTGTCGGCGAGCGCCGTCGGCGGCAGTCCCCACGCGAGTGCGCAAGCGCTCGCCATCAGCAGCACGAGCACCGCCGTGCCGCGTCTCCTCACGACCCACGCGAGAACGACGAGCGTCGCGGTGTTGAGCAGCAGCGCCGCGATGCGGAGCGCGTCGGCGTCGTTGCCGAGCAGGCGGTACGGGAGTGCGAAGAGGTAGAAGACGAGCGGACCGGGGTGGTTCCAGCCGTACCGCGAGTACGCACCCACCAGCGGCGGATGAGCGGAGAACACGTCACGCGTGCGCAGCTCCATCAGCGCGATGTCGCCGATCGCCGAGCCGGGGTGAGCGAGCACCGCCCAGACGAGCGGTGCGGTCAACGCAGCCACCACGCTCACGATCACGGCCGGCCGCCACCGTTCGGATCGGCCGAGCATCGGACGACAGTAGCGGTCGCTCTCCGGGCGCGGGCAACGCCGGTTCAGATGCTCAGGAGCCGTGAGCGTGGTCGCAGAGGACGGTCTCACCCTCCGCGATCGTCCCACCCCCGATTCCCTCGAGTGCGGCGAACGGTCCACACCGATGCGGTTCGATCCAGACGTGGATCATCGGTGTCGGCACCGGCTTCGTGAGCCCCGGAGGGCAGTCACCGTTCGCATCCGTGATGCCGGCGACCTTTCCCGCTGACGAGTAGCAGAGGTTCTCGTGCGTGTGCCACTGCATGAGCGCGCCGCCGACATCGGGCACGTCCTCGAGCGGGGTTCCCCTGGCAACCATGTACATCGCGGCGACCAGGCGGCGCCCGCCACCGGTCGTGTCGTAGACGAGTGACTCCGGCTGGTCGGGATCGAGGATCACGTCGTCGTCCATGAACGTCTGGTTCACGAAGTGCTCGACGCCGGTGACGCCGTCCCCGATCGAACGGAAGCCCGCCGCTTCGGCGACCGCCGGATCGGACCACTGCGGCAGGCGGACCAGCGTGATGGCGACCAGGTTCTCGGCGGCCGCCTGCTGCTCGGGCGTGACGCCCTCGACCCCGCCCAGATCGATCGGCTTCGTCGGGTCGTACGGCACGGGCGCGGCGGCCAGGTGCGCTGCAGCAGCGTGATCAGCGCCGCCGATCGGCGCCGCGTGAGCGGTGTCGTCGTGCACCGGAGCGGCGGCATCGTCGTGTGCGTGATCGCCCCCGGCGAGGTTTGCATCGTCGTGCGCATGAGCGGCATCGGCGGTGCCGGCGCCGTGAGCGTGCACGTGCGTGCCCGCCGAGACCATGCCGAGCACTGCGACGCCGACGGCCGCGAGGCAGGCGCCACTCATCAGCCGCCCGCCGCTCGTCGAGACGGCGTCGGCGACGGAGACGGCGACGGAGCGACGCGTGCGGAGCGACCACAGTGCCGCCGCGACGGCCACCAGCGCGAGGCCGGCTGCCAGCGCGTCAGCGGTCTGCACCGGTTCTGCGATCTCGAGGCCGTCGACGAAGGAGATCCCCGACGACTTCGCGATCGCCCAGCCTGCGATCAGCCCGGCGTTGAGCGCGGCGCCGGCGAGCGCCACACGGCGCGTCGGACGGGCCAGCGCGACGCCGCCCCAGCACAGCTGCAGCACGGCGATGACGGTGAACACGATCACTGCCTGGCGGTGCTCCGCGTGCGCGCCCACGGCCGCGGCATGGATCGCGCCAGCACCGAAGGACGCGACAGCGGCGACCGACGCGCGGCTCGTCACGGGCACGAGCCGAGGCCTGAGTGGGTCGTCGAACGATCTCGTGCAGTTGTCATCGGAGCCCCCGGTCGCGCGGACGGAGAGCCTACGTGATCGCCCGCCACGAGGCAGAGCAGCAGCTCAGCTACCGCCGTCGCACTCGATGCGCTGACCGGTGACGTAGCCGGCGCCGTCGCTGCACAGCCAGAGCACCACCTTCGCGACGTCGAGCGGCTGGCAGGCGCGTCCGAACGGTGCCATCGCGTCCAGAGAGCGGAGGTCTTCCAGGTCGCGCCGGCCGGTGATCGCCCTGGCGAGCCGGACCCCCATGTCCGTCTCCACGAGACCGGGCGCGACGACGTTCACGTGGATGCCGTTCGATCGCTCCTCCTTGGCGAGCGTCATCGCCAGCGCCTCCATCGCGGCCTTGGCCATGTTGTACGGCGCGCCGTTCGCTGCCATGCGTGACGTCGCCACTGACGACACCATCACGATGTCGCCGCGCGGCCGCGTGCGCATCGTCGGCAGGACGAGCCGCGAGACGTGGTGCGGCCCGATCGCATGGGTCGCGAGCAGCCGCGCGACCTCGTCGACCGCCGTCTCGGCGACCGCGTTGCCGCGTGACGCCTGACCCCCGTTGTTCACGAGGAGATCGATGAACCCGAACTCGGCGAGGATCTCGTCGACCATGCGCGCGTCGTCGTCCGGGTCGTCGACGTTCGCCTGGAACGCCTTCGCAACGCCTCCGGCCGCGTTGATCGCGTCGACCGTCGAGGCTGCGGCTTCCTGGTCGCGTCGGTAGTTCACCGCCACGGCCGCTCCCTCGGCGGCGAGCAGCTCGGAGATCCCGCGGCCGATCCCGCGACCGCCGCCCGTCACCAGCGCCACCCGTCCGTCGAGCTGTCCCATGTCCCTCGTCCCCTCCCCGCGGCGGTCCTCTCGTGGCGGGACCGCTCCCTGTGCCAACCTTGGCGCGTGCACGAAGGCAGCCGCAAGGCGATCATCGCCGCGTTCTTCGCGAACCTCGGGATCGCCATCGCCAAGTTCGCAGGCTTCCTGATCACGGCATCAGCGGGTCTGCTCGCCGAAGCAGGCCACTCCCTCGCCGACACCGGCAACCAGGCGCTCTTGATCCTCGGCGGGAAGCGGGCGGCGCGCCGCTCCGACCAGGAGCACCCGTTCGGCTACGGCCGCGAGCGCTACTTCTGGGCGTTCGTGGTCGCGCTCGTGCTGTTCAGCATGGGCGGTCTCTTCGCGCTCTACGAGGGCATCGAGAAGGTCCGCCATCCTCACGAGACCGAGAACCTGCCGGTCGCGATCGGCATCCTCGTCTTCGCGATCCTGCTCGAGACGTATTCGCTGCGGACCGCTGTGAGGGAAGCGCGCCACGTCAAGCTGCCAGGTACGTCGTGGTGGCAGTTCATCCGCGGATCGAAGTCGCCGGAGCTCCCGGTCGTCCTGCTCGAGGACGTCGGTGCCGAGATCGGTCTGTTCCTGGCGCTGTTCGGCGTGCTGCTCGCCCACTTCACCGAGGAGCCGCGATGGGACGCGGTCGGCTCGATCGCGATCGGCGTGCTGCTCGTGCTGATCGCGATCGTCCTCGCGATCGAGATGAAGGCGTTGCTGATCGGCGAGTCCGCCACCGCCGACGCCGAGGAGGCGATCGTCAGCGCGATGACCGGTTCGACGAACGTCGAGCGGCTGATCCACCTGAAGACGCAGCACCTCGGACCGGACGAGCTCCTCGTCGGGGCGAAGCTCGAGTTCGCGCACGACCTGTCGCTGGCCGAGCTCGCGTCTGCGATCAACGGCGTCGAGGCGGCGACACGCAAGGCGGTGCCGTCGGCACGGGTGATCTACATCGAGCCCGACATCTACGTCGCACCCACCAGCTGAAGTGATCACCGTCTCGGCGCGCCGGCACAGCCTGGCCGGCCTCCCTGCGGTGGTGGCAGCGGTCGTCTTCCTCTCGACCGGATCCACCGTCGTGCGCAAGATCGGCGCACCCGGCATCACCATCGCCTGCATCCGTTCGTTGCTGGCGACGGTCGTCTGGCAGGCGCTGCTCGCCGCCCAGGGCCGCCACATCACCTGGTCGAGCATCCGCCGCATCGGTCCGGCTGGCGCGCTGTTCGGGATCAACCTCGCTGCCTTCTTCGCCGGCGTCAACCACACCTCGATCGCGAACGCCGAGTTCATCGGCACGCTCGCGCCGATCCTGGTGCTGCCGGCCGGCGCGCTGCTGTTCAAGGAGTCGATCCCCTGGAAGGCCCTCCCTTGGGGCATCGGGGCGCTCGCCGGCGTCAGCCTGGTGCTGTTCAACACGCCGGCGTCGGGGCGCAGCAGCTGGGGAGGCAACGTGCTGGTCGTCATCGCGGTCGTCCTGTGGGCGTGCTACCTGCTCGCCGCGAAGCACGCCCGCCGCGAGGGTGGCGTCGATGTCGTCGCGTTCATGGCGACGTCGTCGCTCGTCGCCGGGCTCGTCCTGGTGCCGGTCGTCGCCGCCCAGGGGCGTCTCGACGACGTGCCAGCGCGCGGGTGGCCCTGGCTGCTCCTGCTGACGCTCGTCAACGGGCTCGCCGCCCACGGACTGCTCGTGGTCGCGCAGCGCCGGGTGCCCGTCGGGACGACGTCGATGCTGCAGGTCGCGCAGCCCGCGCTCGCAGTGATGTGGGCGTACCTCTTCCTCGACGAGTCGATCGAGCCGCTGCAGGGCGTCGGCATGATGGTCGTCGTCGCGTCGTTGGCGGTCTTCACGTACGCCGTCAGCCGCAGCGCGCCCGATGCCGCCGCCGGCCCGGCGGGGGACGACATCGGCGAGGTGAACGCACCAGCGTCCTGATAGCGTCCCCATCGCACAGGGGAGCTCGGAGGACCACCGGGCTGAGAGGGTGGCTGCCGCCACCGACCCACGAACCTGATCTGGGTAATGCCAGCGGAGGGAGAGATGGCGCGAGCAGCCGTCGTCGTGATCGGAGGAGCCCCGCCAGCACGGGACGTCGTCGCGCGCCTCCCAGCCGATCGGTACGTGATCGCGGCCGACAGCGGCCTCGACCACGCGCTGGCGCTCGGGCTGCACGTCGACGCCCTCGTCGGCGACCTGGACTCCGTGTCCGCCGCCGGGCGGCACCACGCCGAGCGATCCGGCATGGTGATCCACCACCACCCACCGGACAAGGACGCGACCGACACGGAGCTGGCGATCGAGCTGGCGACGTCGACGGGGTGCGACCCCGTGATCGCGATCACCGGTGGCGGTGAGCGCCTCGACCACGCCCTCGGCGCGCTGCTCGCCTTCGCTTCGCCGCGGCACGCCGAGGCACGCGTCGAGCTGCTGTGGGGGGAGCAGCACGTGCACGTCCTGCACGGCCCGGGCCGGCTCGACCTCGCGGGCGACGCGCCGGACGGGACGATCGTGTCCCTGGTCCCCGTCCACGGCGATGCCGAGGACGTGACGACGACCGGTCTCCGCTACCCCTTGTCGCACGAGACGTTGCCGGCCGGGACGAGCCGCGGCATCAGCAACATCCGCATGGGCGGCACGGCGACGATCTCGATCGGCAGGGGCACGATCCTCGTGATCTCGCCGACACCCGCCAAACCGCGCCAGCCGAGCACCCCCGGGCGTCCGGACTCCCCGGCACGATCCGTCGAACCCGAAGGACATTGATGCGACGCATCCCGATCCCATCCCTGCGATCACCTGCGGCCGCCGCCGCAACGGCCCTCGCCCTGTGCGCGGCGCTCGCCGCCTGCGGCGACGACTCGACGGACGACGCGCCCGCGACGTTGACGCTGCTCACCTACGACTCGTTCGTCCCCCCGGCATCGCTCACGGTGTTCACCGAGGAGACCGGCATCGAGGTCGAGATCGCGGCCGCCGGAGACAGCGGCACGCTCGTCAACAAGGCGATCCTCACCGCGGGCAACCCCGAGGGCGACGTCCTCTGGGGCCTCGACAACACCCTGCTGTCCCGGGCGATCGCCGCCGAAGTCTTCGAGCCGTATGAGTCGACGGAGCTGCTCGCACTCGACCACTCGCTCGTCGACCTCGTGCCGGGTCACGAGGTGACGCCGGTCGACACCGGCGATGTGTGCCTGAACATCGACATCGACTGGTTCGCCAGCCGGAGCCTCCTCCCTCCGGCGACGCTGGACGATCTCGCGAAGCCGGAGCTGAAGGGGCTGACGGTCGTGGAGAACCCGGCGACATCCTCACCGGGTCTCGCGTTCCTGCTCGCCTCGGTCGCCCACTTCGGCCCGGACGGCTTCGAGTCGTTCTGGTCGTCGCTTCGCGACAACGAGGTCCTCGTCGTCGACAGTTGGGACGCGGCCTACTACGACGAGTTCACGGCGGGCGGCGGCGACGGCGACCGGCCGATCGTGGTGAGCTATGCGTCGAGTCCTCCGGCGACGATCGTGTTCGCCGAGGAGCCGAAGCCGGCCTCGCCGACGACGGCGTCCGTCGACGCCACCTGCTTCCGGCAGGTGGAGTTCGCCGGAGTGCTGCGCGGCTCGGACGAGGTGGCCGCGGCGCGTCAGCTGCTCGACTTCCTCGTCGGCGAGGAGGCGCAGAGCGAGCTGCCGCTGACGAACTTCGTGTATCCCGCCCGAACCGGCGTGGTCCTCCCCGAGGTGTTCGAGCGGTTCGCGAAGCAGGTCGTCGATCCGCTCACCCTCGATCCCGCCGAGATCGACGCGCACCGCGACGAGTGGATCGAATCGTGGAACCGGGCGGTGCTCGGCTGAGGCGCGACGCACGCATCACGCGTTCTCGGGGCACGGGGCGCTGGCTGGCAGTCGCACCGGCGGTGTTCCTCGTCCTGTTCTACGTGTGGCCGGTCACGGCGATCATCGCGAGGGGCTTCGATCGGTCGGCGATCGCCGACGTGCTCGGCGACGGTCGGCAGCGCTCGCTCGTCTGGTTCACGTTCTGGCAGGCCGCCGTGAGCACGGTCCTCACCGTCGTGGTCGGGCTCGTCCCGGCGTACGTCCTGGCCCGCTTCCGGTTCGCGGGCCGGCGGACCGTGCTCGCACTCGTGACCGTGCCGTTCGTGCTGCCCACCGTCGCCGTCGGTGCAGCCTTCCTCGCGCTGCTCCCCGATCGGATGCACCGGACGGTCCCCGCGATCATCATCGCCCACGCGTGGATCAACCTCGCCGTCGTCGTGCGGACGGTCGGCGCGTTCGCGGCGAGCCTCGACCCCCAGCTCCACGACGCCGCAGCCACGCTCGGGGCGTCACCGGTGCAGACGCTCCGCCACGTGACGCTGCCGCTCCTGCGCCCCGCGATGGTCGCCTCTGCAACGATCGTGTTCCTGTTCTGCTTCACCTCCTTCGGCGTGGTCCGCGTGCTCGGCGGCCCGAGCCACCCGACGTTGGAGGTCGAGGTCTGGCGGCGCACGGCGCAGCTCCTGGACCTGCGCACCGCATCCGTGCTCGCTCTCGTCCAACTGGCGTGCGTCGCCGCGCTGAGCTGGTGGTGGGCGCGAGCGCAGCGGCGCGGTGCCGTCGCGTTGCGGATGATCGGCGATGCGACCCGCCTCCCCCGGACCGGCGCAGCGCGCGCCGGCGTGGCGCTCGTCGCTGTGACGACGGCTGCGATGGCGATCGCGCCGATGTCGCTGCTCGTGATCCGTTCGCTCGAGACGGCACCGGGGCGGTGGGGGTTCGGCGCGTGGCGGGCGATCGCCGAAGGCCCGCTCGCCACGCTGTGGACATCGATGCGCTTCGCCCTCGCGGCGACGGTGATCGCAGTCGTGGTCGGCGGACTCGCGGCGCTGGCGATCACGGCCGGCGGCCGCAGCGGCAGGCTCCTGGACGTGGGGCTCATGCTGCCGCTCGGCACGTCCGCCGTCACGATCGGTTTCGGGCTGCTGATCACGTTCGACTCGCCGCCGTTCGACCTCCGTGGTTCGATCGTGATGATCCCGCTCGGCCACGCGCTCGTCGCCATACCGTTCGTGGTCCGCGCCGTGCTCCCCGCGCTGCGGGCGATCGATCCCGGGTTGCGCGATGCCGCGGCCACGTTGGGAGCCGGACCACGTCGAGTCCTGCTCGAGATCGACCTCCCACTGGCGGCGCGGGCGCTGGCGTCGGGCGCCGGGTTCGCCGCCGCCATCTCGCTCGGCGAGTTCGGGGCGACGAGCTTCCTCACCCGCACCGGCCGCGTGACCACGCCGATCGAGATCGAGCGGCTGCTCTCGCGGTCGTCGACGTTCAACCTCGCGCAGGCGTTCGCGCTCTCGACCGCGCTGACCGCACTCACCGCACTGGTCGTCTTCGCCGTCGACCACCTGCGCGACCGACGATCACCATGGTGACGATGCTCGACGTCCGTGACGTCACCGTCGCGTTCGACGCGACGACCGTGCTCGACCGCGTGTCGCTCACGGTCGGTCGGGGAGAGATCGTCGCCCTCGTCGGCCCGAGTGGCTCCGGCAAGAGCACGCTGCTGCGGGTGATCGCCGGGTTGCACGAGCCCGACGTCGGTTCGGTGTCGTGCGAGGGCGAGGCACTCGACGGCGTCGCCGCGCACCGTCGCCGCTTCGGCTTCGTCTTCCAGGACGAGCAGCTCTTCCCGCACCGGGACGTCGCCGGCAACATCGCGTTCGGGCTGCGGATGATGCGCACCCCGAAGGCCGCCGCCCGCCAGCGCGTGACCGAACTGCTCGAGCTGGTCCGGCTCCCCGGCTTCGAGCACCGACGTGTCGTCGATCTGTCCGGCGGTGAGGCGAAGCGGGTCGCGCTCGCCCGCGCGCTCGCGCCGGCACCGCGGCTCCTGCTGCTCGACGAGCCGCTCACCGGTCTCGACGGCGCGCTGCACGACCAGCTCGCCACGGACCTGCGCGCCGTGCTCACCGAGACCGGCACGACGGCGATCCTCGTGACGCACGACCTCGAAGAAGCCCGCACGGTCGCCGACCGCACCGTCGAGATCGGCGACCTGTCGGCGGCATCCCCACTTCGGATCGTCGACCTCACGACCCCCGAGACGTACGACCTCCGCCTCCGGGTCCTGCGCGACGGCACGCCGACGAGCGACGTCACGTACGCGCAGGACGATCTCCCCGGCACGTTCCACCTCGGGGCGCTGCTCGCAGGACGGCTCGTCGGCACGTCGAGCTGGGCGATCGAACCGTGGCCGTTGGAGCCGGCGACCCCGGCCGTGCGGCTCCGCGGCATGGCCGTCGAGCACGGGCTGCAGGGAACCGGGTGCGGCGTCGCGCTCGTCGCAGAAGGCGTCGGACGAGCGGCGGCGCTTCCCGTGTCGCTGGTCTGGGCGACAGCTCGTGACACAGTGCTCGGGTTCTACGAACGGTGCGGCTTCGAGGTCGTCGGTAAGGGCTTCGTCGACGCGGCGACGGCGTTGCCGCACCACACGGTGATCCGCCGGATCTGAGTCCGGTTGCCGAGCCGTGCCCTCCGGCGCACACATGGGGCCGTGGCCGACCTTCCCCAGCACCTGCGAGCCCGCGCCGCGATCCTCCGCCGTCAGGCGGCGGCGCTCGATCGCCAGCCCTTCGGTCCCGTCCGCTTGCGGGCGGGGGACGACACGTGGATCGGACCGACCGCGGCCGCGTTCCGGGACGCCCTCGGGCAGGCCGAACGGACGCTGCGCTCGGCTGCCGAGGGGCTCTGCCGGCACGCCGTCCGGCTGGAGGCGCAGGCCGATGTCGCTGCCGCTGCAGCTCCTCCTTCCGGTGTCGCCGCTCCCTGGATCCGAACGTCCTGATGGGCTACCTCGCCTTCGACCGGGACGCCGTGCGGCTCCTCGAACTGAGCCTCCAGCGGGCGCTGACCGAGCTCGAGCAGCTGCGGATCACCGACGCCCGCGCCAGCATCGAGCGGGTGCAGATCGAGGTCGCTGCGAGCGTCGTCGCCGGCTGGTCCGAGCGACTGCGCGCCGTCGCAGCGTGCGGCGCGATGGAGGGTCGCGGGCCAGCACGGCCGGCCGGCGGCGACCTCGATCTGGCACTGTGGTCGCAGATCGCGTCGGCAACGCGGATGCACCTCGTGCACGACCCGATCGACCCTGACACGCCGTTCCAGATCGATCCGTACCTCGAGGGCGCGGCGCTCGCGGCGGTGCTGCGCGACGGCGACCTCGAACGGCTCGTTCCCGACGAGGAGGTCGTCCGGTTGCACCGGCAGCTCCGGGCGCTGATCGCGACGACGCCCGGTCGCTGGGGGTTCGTCGACCGCCTCGGCGAGGACGGGTTGGTCCGGTTGTGCGAGCACCTCGAAGCCCGCCAGGCCGAGCTCGACCGGCAGAGCTGGCCGACGCCCGACGCGGATGCCGCGGCACGCGCCGA
Organism: Acidimicrobiia bacterium; assembly: GCA_050248955.1. Classification (GTDB taxonomy): domain Bacteria; phylum Actinomycetota; class Acidimicrobiia; order Acidimicrobiales; family Ilumatobacteraceae; genus JBFWRK01. Next base: position 39,769 of record JBFWRK010000001.1, on the reverse strand, counting down.
CGCTGTCGCCGATCTGCTCGGCACGATCGGTGCAGCCGCGGTGGCTCGCCGCGACGATGGCGGCTCGATCGATCTCGCCCGCGTCGTCGACGCGGTGAGCCCGGGCGTCGCAGCGCAGCTCGTCGCCGGGATGACCCTCGCCGCCGACGAGCTGGCGACGCTCACGAGATATGTGCTCGCTCGGTGGTGGGAGCGCTCGTCGTCCTCGGACAGCGCGCTGCTCCTGACGAGCCGCGCGCCGGGAGACGTGCTGCTGCCGCTCGTCGCCGCCGAGCCTCTGGCGAGCCGCCTCCTCGTGGACGGCGTCGGCGACCGCTGGGAGTTGCTGTTGCGGACCTCCCGGGACAAGGAACCGGCGGAGGCGATCATCCTGCACGCGACCGATCCGGTGGCCGTGTCGTCCGCCACCGCGGGGCGGATCGTGCCGCCCGTGCTCGACTACCTCCGTACCCGCCACCACGATCTGGATGGGTTCGACGACCCGCCGGACCACAGCCGGGCCTGGCTCGGTTCGCTCGCCGGCGCTTGGCTACCCGAGTTCGGGAGCCGGCCGGATGCCTGGGGGTGGTCGAGGAAGGAGGCGGAAGACGCGCTCGCCTTCGTCATCGACGAGGACGGAGCCATCGCCGCGCTGTCGACGCAACTCACCGCGCGGCTGCACGGCATCGGCGAGTCGATGCCGCTCGACAGCGCCGGCGCACGTGCCGCGCTCGCCGAGGTGAGCGAGATCGCCGGGCGGGTGAACGCGCTCGTCGAGCTCGAGCGCGTGGACGACGCCGAGACGGCTCGCCTGCTGTCGGACATGACGTGGGCGGTCGCCGACGTGATCGCGATCGGCGCGCTCGGTCTCGTGAGCCTTCCGGCCGGCGTGGCAGGGGCGGTCGCGGGTCACGTGAGCGAAGGAGCGGCAGTTGGTGCGATGTCGGGCCTGCAAGGCCTGGCCGAGCGCCATGGCTGGCTGGGCGCACCACCCGATCGATCGACGGCGCAGCGCGACCTCGTGCGCGATCGCGACGACCTGACCGCGGTGCAGGCCGCGACCGTGGTCACGGCGACGTTCGATGCGCTGATCGAGCGCGGCCGGTTGCCGGCCGACACGCCACCACCCCCTGCTCCGACACCGGTGGACGACCGGTCGGACGGCGGCACGTCCGAGCGCTACCTCGATGACTTCCAGGCGTGGCAGGACGCAGTGCTCGACTCCGGCGACCTCGACCCGGAGCTCGCCGAGGACCTAACGTGTGTGCTGCACACGATGCTCAACCCCGCCCAGGCCGCTCAGCTCGGCGTCGCCGTGCGCACCTCGTCATGACCCCACGCGGCCTCGCCCACGAAACGCACTCGCGCTAGCGCCACGGTCCTTGTTCGGGCAACGAGTCGACGTGGTGCCGTCCCAATAGCCAGGCCAGCCGGCGGTTCGGTGACAGCGCCAGCGCCGCCGGCGGGAGGTCGGCGATGCCCATCGGCAGCCGGCTGCGCCACGTCATGAGCTCGCGCGGCAGCTCCCGACGGACGTAGTCGCTCGACCAGTCGTCGAACGTGAACCCTGGCAGCCCGAGGTCGGCATGGTGGACCTCCACCTCGCGCCACCGGCGGAACGGCAGGTCCTTGCAGGGCAACAGGTCGCCCCGGGTCCCCCGACCCGATCGTGCCCACGCCGCCGGCGAGGTCGTCGCCCACGTGCCCTCGAGCTGCCAGATCGTTTGGCGCACATCCCGGACGAGCCCGGCCGCAGATCGCCCGGAACCGGCCTCGATGTCGGCGGCGCGCGCGTCGGCGCCGCCCTCGTACTGATCGAGGATCTCGTCCCGCTCGGCGCCCTCCAACATCCGCACGAGGCTGTCCGCGTTGCGGGCGAGGTGGGTCAGCACGTGGCCCACGGTCCAGCCGGGGAGCAGTGACGGACGGCGGACAGCGTCGTCGCCGAGCTCGTCGATGTGCGCGAGCAGCCGCTGGTGCGCGGCCGCACATCCGGCGATCTCGTCGTCGAGATCTCTCGATCGATCGTCCACGGCGGCGAACCTAGTTCGACGTCGGTGAGCACCGGCCCGTTCGATGGGCAACGATGTTGGCATGCAGCTCGGCATGATCGGTCTCGGACGGATGGGCGCCAACATGGTGCGGCGGCTGTTGGAGGCAGGCCACGCGTGCGTCGCCTACGACGTCGACCCGGTCGCGATCGCGGCCGTCGAGCAGGACGGAGCGACCGGGGCAGCGAGCCTCGAGGCATTCGTCGCCGCGCTCGAGGTGCCACGCAACATCTGGATCATGGTGCCGGCGGCGTTCGTCGGTGCCACGGTCGACCGGCTGGCACCGCTGCTCTCGGCCGACGACACGATCATCGACGGCGGCAACTCGTGGTATCGCGACGACATCGACCGGTCGACGCCGCTCGCGCAGCGGGGGATCCACTACCTCGACGTCGGCACGAGCGGCGGCGTGCACGGCCTCGAGCGCGGCTACTGCCTGATGATCGGCGGCGACGTCGACGCGGTCGATCGGCTCGCACCGATCTTCGACGCACTCGCACCCGGCGTCGAGGCCGCGGAGCGCACGCCGGGGCGCGGCGGCGCCGCGCGACCCGAGGAGCACGGCTGGTTGCACTGCGGCCCGAGCGGCGCGGGCCACTTCGTGAAGATGGTCCACAACGGCATCGAGTACGGGATGATGGCCGCGTACGCCGAAGGGCTCAACGTGCTCGCCAAGGCGGGCGCGGGGCGTGAGGACCGCCCCCGCGACGCCGAGACCGCCCCGCTGTCGGAGCCGCAGTACTACCAGTACGAGCTCGATCTGGCAGCGATCACCGAGGTCTGGCGACGCGGCAGCGTCGTCGCGTCGTGGCTGCTCGATCTCACGGCCACCGCGCTCCACGACGATCCTCGGCTCGACGGGTTCGCCGGCCGCGTGAGCGACTCGGGGGAGGGCCGATGGACCGTCCACGCGGCGATCGACGAGGGCGTGCCCGTGCCCGTGCTGAGCGCCGCGCTGTACCAGCGGTTCTCGTCGCGGGGAAACGCGGACGTCGCCGACAAGCTGCTGTCGGCGATGCGGGCGATGTTCGGCGGCCATGCCGAGAAGCGAGAGGACGAAGGATGACCACGTACCTGCCTGCCGATGCCCTCGTGCTCTTCGGCGCCACGGGCGACCTGTCGAAGCGGAAGCTGTTCCCGGCGCTCTACCACCTCGAGCGGCACAAGCGGATCACCGTGCCGGTGATCGGCGTCGCCCGCAGCGACTGGTCGGACGAGGGCTTCCGCCAGCACGCGCACGACTCGATCATCGCCGCGATCCCCGATGCCGCCGCCTCGATCGTCGACTCGCTGGCCGCACGGCTCGACCTGATCACGGGCGACTACGGCGATCCCGCGACCTGGAAGGAGCTGCGGGCGACGCTCGACCGCCACCGGAGCCGCAACGCCGTCTACTACATGGCGATCCCTCCCGAGGCCTTCCCGACCGTCGCCACCTCGCTCGCCGAGGTCGGCCTCCACGAGCGCGGGCGGATCGTCGTCGAGAAGCCGTTCGGGCGCGACCTCGCGTCGGCCCGAGCGCTCAACGAGACGCTCCACTCGGTGTTCCCCGAGGAGCGCATCTTCCGCATCGACCACTACCTCGGCAAGGAGAGCGTCGAGGATCTGCTCGTCTTCCGCTTCTCGAACACGATGCTCGAGCCGATCTGGAACCGGAACTACGTGCGCAGCGTGCAGCTCACGATGTCGGAGACGATCGGCGTGGAAGGACGCGGCTCGTTCTACGACTCGGTCGGGAACCTGCGTGACATCGTGCAGAACCACCTCCTGCAGGTCATCACGCTGCTCGCGATGGAGCCGCCGGCAGGCCCGGAGTCGCAGTACCTGCAGGACGAGAAGGCAAAGGTGCTCGCCGCGATGCGGCCGCTGAGCTGCCACAACCTCGTCCGCGGCCAGTACGTCGGCTACCTCGACGAACCCGGTGTCGCCGCCGGATCCACGGTCGAGACGTTCAGCGCGATGAAGTTCGAGATCGAGTCGTGGCGCTGGGCCGGCGTGCCGTTCTACGCTCGCACCGGCAAAGCGCTCGCGTCTTCCGCCACCGAGGCCGTGATCGAGCTGAAGGAGCCGCCGCGGATGCTGTTCGACGAGGCCGGCGGGCCGCTGCCGGCGCGCAACCTGGTCAGGCTGCGGCTCGGGAAGCGCGACGGCGTGACGTTCACGCTCCAGGCCAAGACCCCCGGTCCCCACCTCGACAGCCAGGACGTCGACGTCTCGGTCGACTTCGCGGCTGCGCTCGGGGACCGTCGCGAGGCCTACGAACGCCTCCTCGACGACGCGCTCGAGGGCAACCCCCGCCGGTTCGCCCGCCAGGACGTGGTCGAGCACACCTGGCGGGTCGTGCAGCCGGCACTGGACGATCCGGGTCCGATCCACCTCTACCAGCGGGGATCGTGGGGACCGGCCGAGGCCGATGCGATCTTCGACGAGCAAGCGAGCGCCTGGTACCCGGTGTCGAAATGAGTCGCTGAGCCCCTTGTGCGCGCTGATCATTACGCAGCGTGAGATGAGGGATATGGTTGCGCTGCTCTCGGTCATGGCGACAACAAGGAGGACCTCGTGAGCAGTCAATTTCCCCCGCCCCCGCCCTCTGGGCCGCCCGGCGGAGGAGTTCCGACGCCCCCGTACGTCGCGCCGACTCCGCAACCACCGAGCTCCGGCGGTTCGGGCAAGCGTTCCGGTCTGATCGCGGGCGGCATCGTCGTGGCCGGCCTGCTGATCGGTGGCGGCATCTTCGCCGCGTCGAGTGGAGGCGATGACGACGACAGCAGCACCGAGTCGACCGACGCCTCCGTCGTCGCCGACGTCTCGACCACCGCAGAGGGCGTGACCACGACGCTCGCCGCAACAGGCGGGTTGGACGGCGTGAAGGCGTCCACCATCCAGATCGTCGCGCAGGGTACGTTCCGCGATCCCGAGGTCGGGTTCTCGAACGGCTCCGGCGCCGGCAGCGGCTTCATCATCAGCGCCGACGGCCTCGCGGTCACGAACAACCACGTCGTGGCCGGGGCGGCGACGCTCGAGGTCCACATCGGCGGCGACCTGACCAAGAGCTACAACGCCAGCATCGTGGGCGTGTCCGAGTGCAACGACCTTGCCCTGATCGACATCGACGCCCCCGGCGAGCTGCCCTTCCTGAACTGGTACAACGGCCCGATCGAGCCCGGCCTCGACGTGTACGCCGCCGGCTTCCCGCTCGGCGATCCCGAGTACACGCTGACCCGCGGCATCGTCGCCAAGGCCAAGGCCGGCGGCGACCTGACCGGCACGTCGTCGATCGACCACACGATCGAGCACGACGCGAACATCCAGCCCGGCAACTCGGGCGGCCCGCTCGTCACGGCGGACGGCGAAGTCGTCGCAGTGAACTACGCGGGCGGCGCGATGGCGTCGAGCACGGAGCAGTTCTTCGCGATCGCCAGCGATCTCGCGCAACCCGCCGTGGACCACCTCCGCGAGGGTGACTACGAGACGCTCGGGATCAACGGCTGGGCCGTCTACGACGAGGCTGCCGGGATCTCCGGTGTCTGGGTCGCAGGCGTGTCCCCGGGGAGCCCGGCCTCGCAGGCCGACGTGCTGCCCGGCGACATCATCACCTCGATGAACGGCCTGCCGATCGGCACCGACGGCACGTTCAAGGACTACTGCGACGTGATCCGCACCGTCGGTGAGCGCCCGATCGCGGTCGAGGCGCTGCGCTATGACACGCAGGAGTTCCTCCGCGGCGAGATCAACGGCACGCAGCCGCTCGAAGTGGCGTTCTCCTTCGCCGAGCAGGTCAGCGAGGAGGTGTCCACCGAGGACACCGGTACCGCGACCTACAGCGCCTACGAGACCGTGAGCGACGATCTCGGCCGGATCGTCATGGACGTGCCGATCGAGTGGGCTGAACGTGACACCACGCCCGGCACGTTCGAGGACGGGACCCAGTTCCCCTACATCGCCGCCGCGCCGAGCCTGGACGGCCTGCTCAACACGTACGACGGCTCGGGCGTGATCTTCGCGCTGCTCCAGCCGTCCGCCGATCTGGCGGCCGACCTCGCGATGTACTCGCCGCCCGCCGGCGAGTGCACCGATCTCGGCACCAGCGACTACAGCGACGCCGTGTTCACCGGGATCTACCAGGTCTGGGATGCGTGTGCGGGAACGGCAACCTCGCTCGTCGTGCTCGTCGCCCAGCCGGCTGACGCGTCCTACACGGCGCTGATCCTGCTGCAGGCGACGACCGAGGCGGACTTCGAAGCGCTCGACCGCATCTTCGCCACGTTCAACGTCGTGGCATGACCCGTTGCTCGGGCGGGTCACCGGCGCCCGACAGGGCGCCGGTGACCCGGTCGAGGACGACCTCGAGCACCTCGGCGGACGTCGCGAAGTTCAACCGGACGAAGCCGGCTCCCTGCGCGCCGAACGAAGGGCCCGGGCTGAGCTCGACACCGGCCCGCCTGACGATGTCGTAGGGCTCCGCGCCGAGCGCCAGGCCGGTGGTGTCGATCCACGCGAGGTAGGTGGCCTCCGGCAGGCTCACATCGACACCGGGGAGCGCCGCCAGTCGTTCGACGACGCGGCGACGGTTCCGGTCGAGCTGCCGCCGAATGGCGTCGAGCCACTCCGCTCCGTCCGTCCATGCCGCGATCGTCGCTTCGACGCCCATCAGGTTGGGCGCGCCGAGGAGGTGCCCCGGCAGTCCATCGAGGGCGTCCAGCGTGGGTCGATGCCCGAGGTGCATCACCGCCCAGCGGAGACCTGCGAGGTTGAACGCCTTCGAGGCAGACGAGACCGTGACGGTGCGGGCGGCGATGTCGTCGTCGAGCGCTGCGATCGGCTGATGCCGGTGGGGGTCGTGCACGAGGTCGGCGTGGATCTCGTCGCTGATCACGAGCAGGTCGTGACGCTCGGCGAGGGCGGCCAGTTCCACGAGCTCGTCGACACGGAAGACGTGGCCGGTCGGGTTGTGCGGATTGCAGAGGAGCAGCGCCCTGATCGTCGGATCCGCCTCGAGCTGCGTCGCGAGCGCCTCGTGGTCGAACCCCCAGCCGTCAGCGGTGCGCTGCGCCGGCACGTCGACGACCCGCCGGCCCATGTGGGCGAGGGACGCGAAGAAGGGCGGATAGGCCGGGGTGTGCAGGACCACGCCGTCACCCGGCGCCGTCGAGACGTGCAACGCAGCTTCGATGCCTTGCACGACGTCGCACAGCTCGCGATTCCTGCCGGGATCGATGGCCCAGCGGTACCGCTCGGACATCCGCTCCGCGAAGAGCGCTCGGAGTGGGCTGCCGCCTGGCGGGAACCAGTCCCGGTAGCCGAGGTCGCCGGCAGCCAGCACCTCGCCGAGCCGCTCGGTGATCGCCGCGGCCGGAGCGAAGTCCATGTCCGCCACCCACGCCGCCAGCACGTCCGCGCCGTGGCGGTGCCACTTCATGCCCGGCTTCGTGGTGAGCCAGTCGAGCGTCGCCGCGGTGGGATCGCCGGTCGTCGACGTCATCGTCGGGGGCGGGTCCGTCCGCCGGCTCAGGCGAAGAGCCGCTGGAGGCGGCCGATGCCTTCTTCGAGCTCGCTGTCCGCGAGTGCGAAGCTGAGGCGCATGAACCCCGGCGCGCCGAATGCCTCGCCCGGGACGAGTGCGACCTTCGCCTCGGTGAGGATGACGTCGGCGAGCTCCATCGTCGTGGTCGGTCTCGAGCCGTTGAAGTCGCGACCGAGCATCGAGGCGAACGAGGGGAAGCAGTAGAACGCTCCCTGTGGCTCGAGGCAGGTGACGCCCGGGATCTCCGACAGCATGCGGTGCATCGTCCGGCCGCGGCGTTCGAACGCCTCACGCATCATCGCCACCGCCGACAGATCGCCGCTGACGGCTGCGAGCGCAGCTCGCTGCGCGACGTTGCAGACGTTCGAGGTCGCGTGGCTCTGGAAGTTGGTCGAGGCCTTGATCACGTCGGTCGGGCCGATCATCCACCCGACCCGCCAGCCCGTCATCGCGTAGGTCTTGGCGACGCCGTTGAGCACGATGCACTGGTCGGCGATGTCGGCCACGAGCGTCGGCATCGAGGCGAACTCATGCGGTCCGTAGGTGAGGTGCTCGTAGATCTCGTCCGTGACCACCCAGACGCCGTGACGCAACGCCCACTCGGCGATCGCCGCGATCTCGTCGGGCGCGTACACCGCGCCCGTCGGGTTGTCCGGCGAGACGAACAGCACGACCTTCGTGCGCTCGGTCCGCGCGGACTCGAGTTGGTCGACGGTCACGCGGAACCCGTTCTCGACCGAGGTCTCGACGACCTTCGGGACACCGCCGGCGAGCGCGATCGCCTCGGGATAGGTGGTCCAGTAGGGCGCCGGACAGATGACTTCGTCGCCTGGGTCGCACAGCACGGCGAACGCGGTGAAGACCGCGTGCTTCCCGCCGTTCGTGACGAGCACCTGGTTGCCGCTGCAGGCGAACCCGGAATCGCGCAGCGTCTTCGTCGCGATGGCGTCCTTCAGCTCGGGCAGCCCGCCCGCCGGGGTGTAGCGGTGGTTCTTCGGATCACGCGCGGCGACGACCGCCGCCTCGACGATGTGCTCCGGGGTCGGGAAGTCGGGTTCGCCCGCTCCGAAACCGACGACGTCCTCACCCGCGGCCTTGAGCGCCTTCGCCTTCGCGTCGACGGCCAGTGTCTGGGACTCTGCTATAGCGCCAATGCGCTTGGAGATGCGACTCACGTCTGCCCATGCTGGCACAGTGACGTCCGTGGACCTCCAAGCTATTCGCATCCCCTCGGAGCTGTTGCCGGCCGACGGCCGGTTCGGGTGTGGCCCGTCTCGCATCCGGCCTGCGGCCGTGGCAGCACTCGGCGACGTCTCGTCGAGCTGGCTCGGCACCTCGCACCGGCAGGCTCCGGTGAAGTCGGTCGTCGCAGCCATCCGCCGGGGACTCGCCGAGCTGTTCTCGCTGCCCGACGGGTGGGAGGTCCTCCTCGGCAACGGCGGATCGACGAGCTTCTGGGATGCGGCGACCTTCGGCCTGATCCGGCAGCGGAGCGAGCACCTGGTGTTCGGTGAGTTCTCGTCGAAGTTCGCCGACGCCGCCACAGCCGCGCCGCACATCGACGCACCCGTCGTCGTGCGCGCCGAGCCGGGCGACGCACCTGATGCGCTGCCGGCCGACGTCGACGTGTACGCGCTGACGCACAACGAGACGTCGACCGGTGTTGCCGTCGCGCCGCGACGAGTCGCGCCGAGCGTCGACGCACTCGTCGTGGTCGACGCGACATCGGCTGCCGGTGGGCTCGCGTGGAGCCCGTCGGAGGTCGACGTGTACTACTTCGCGCCCCAGAAGTGCTTCGCCTCGGACGGAGGCCTGTGGATCGCGGTGTGCTCGCCCGCGGCCGTCGAGCGGATCGAGGCGATCAACGCGACCGGCCGTTGGACACCGGCATCGCTCGATCTGAAGATCGCGCTCGACAACAGCCGGCTCGATCAGACGTACAACACGCCGGCACTCGCCACCCTGTTCCTGCTCGAAGACCAGATCCGTTGGATGCTCGACCAGGGCGGCCTGCCATGGTGCACGGAGCGCACCGCGGCATCGTCGAGCGTCCTCTACGAATGGGCCGCAGCGCGGCCCTGGGCGAGCCCGTTCGTCGCCGACCCGGCGAAGCGCTCCGCAGTCGTCGGCACGATCGATCTCGACGGTGTGGACGCCGGCGCCGTGTGCGCTGTGCTGCGCACGAACGGGATCGTCGACACCGATGCATACCGTCGCCTCGGGCGCAACCAGTTGCGGGTGGGCATGTTCCCGGCCGTGCCGCCGAGCGACGTCGAGGCGTTGACCGCCTGCATCGACCACGTCGTGGAGCACCTCTCGACGTGAGCGAGCTGGTCTGGATCGGCGAACCGATACCCGCGCTGCGCCGCCCGATCCTGGTCCTCGCGTTCGAAGGGCTCTTCGACATCGCCGGCGTCGCGACGTCGGCGCTGACCTGGCTGACCGACGGTCGAGCGGTCCGCTCGCTCGCCCGCATCGACCCGGACTCGTTCTACGACTTCTCGGAGCGGAGGCCGGTGGTGTGGCTCGACGATGCCGGCGATCGGCACCTGAGCTGGCCGGAGAACGAGGCCAAGGTCCTCTCGATCGCAGGTGCCAGTCACGACTTGATCGTGCTCACCGGCGTGGAGCCGCACGTCAGGTGGAAGAGCTTCGCGGCCTGCCTGATCGAGTTGGCGACGCGCACGAAGTGCGAGACGGTCGTGACGGTCGGCGGCGCCGCGGAGAGGGTGCCGCACACGAGATCACCTGGCGTCTTCGGGAGCTCGACGAACGCGGCCCTCGCCGCCGCGCTCGGGCTGTCACGCCCGCACTACCAGGGTCCGACCGGCCTGCTCGGCGTCCTCCACGAGCAGCTCGATCGAGCCGGTGTGCCCGCGATCTCCCTCCGTGTGCCAGTGCCCCACTACCTCGTGAACGCAGAACATCCCCAGTCGACAGCGGCCTTGCTCCGCCACCTGGAGCGGGTGCTCGGCGTGCCCACGCGCCATGAGGACCTCGCCGGCGAAGTCCGCCGGTGGCGGGAGATGCACGACACCGCCGTGCAGTCCGACCCAGCGGCGCACGCCTACGTGCAGATGCTGGAACGAGACTTCGACCTCGCCGCGGAGGCATCGATGCCCACGGCAGACAATCTCGCCGCCGACTTCGAGGCGTTCCTGCGAGCCCACAACGAAACCCCCACCGCGACCGACGACGACAACGACAACGAGGCCGACGGCGGCAGCCCCTCACCCCCGCCCCAACCCTGAGCCGAACCGGGCCCGAACACCGGCCCGAACCCAGACCCAGTCCCGAACACCGGCCCGAACCCAGACCCAGTCCCGAACACCAGCCCAGTCCCGAACTCCGGCCTAGACCCAGACCCGACTCAGTTCGGGCCCAGGCCCGGCCCCAAACTGACCTACCCTCATCGCCGGCGCGTCAGCTAGCGAATCGCTGTCGATTCGCTAGCTGATGCAGTTGGAATGGTCGGGGTGGGGAGGCAGACTGCGCTCGTAGTTCGGCGTTCGCCGTCATCGATCGGGGTTCCGCTTCGGGTCCCCCGGCTCGGGCGGGGAGACGCTGATCCGGGGATTGGCGGGGCTGCGATCATGCCCGGCAGATGGCAACTGGCAATGGTATCTGGCAAGTGCAACTGGCAATGTGAACCGGCATGGCGAAGAGCCGGAGGACGACCTCCGGGACGGCTGACCACATGACCGGGATCGGTGTCACGGACACCCGACGCTGCGAGAGCTGAGTCGCGGAGGTGTCACGTGCATGCACGACCGGACGGGGCGTTGCCCCCAACGCCGAGATGGATCAAGGACGACGAATGGCGGCTCGCCCGAGCCAACGCCGGGCTGACCTTCACCCACCGTCACGCCCTCGACCGGGAGCGGCAGGTGGTCGTCGACCAGCTCGACGACCTCGATCGCGAGGCGGGCCGATTGATCGAACGCCGGCGTGCGGTGCTCGACGAGGCCCGTGAGATCCACCGGGTACTTTGGCCGGCGGCGACGAGGGACTGGGCGCGACGACCGCCCCGACCGGACGCCGCGCCGCTGGCGCCGATGGTCCACGACGCCGAGGAGCTCACCGGCTGGGCGTTACGGTGGGTCGCGGTCGCGCTGCTCCGCCGTCACGGCGAGCTCGAACTGCGCGAGCTCCACGACCTCATCCACCTGATGGGCTACTGCGTCGGAGGTCGCAACCCGGTGAAGGCACTCGGTGATGCGCTCGGTCACGAGCACGACAACGGCCGGGCGGAACGGGTCCGGCGCGGCGTCTACCGCGCGGCCGAACCCGTGCCGCCCGGTCCCGTGTGGACGCTGCCGGATCCCGAACTGGCACTCATGCCCGCGTGGTGGATCGGTACGTGGGCGGACCGGTACCAGCTGCGGGAACCGTGGTCAGGCCCCCTTGACCGCCCGGAAGCCGGCTTCGAGGTCGGCGATGATGTCCTCGATCGACTCGAGACCCACCGAGAGCCGGACCAGGCCGGGGTGGACGCCCGCGGAGAGCTGCTCGGCCTCTGAGAGCTGGCTGTGGGTCGTGGAGGCGGGGTGGATCACGAGGCTGCGGACGTCGCCGATGTTGGCGACGTGGGAGTGCAGTTCGAGGGCCTCGACGAACCGCTGGCCCGCGTCCTTGCCACCCTTGATGATGAAGGCGAGCACGGACCCGTAGCCCTTACCCCGGCCGTACTTGGTCGCCCGCTCGTGCCAGGGGCTCGAGGGGAGGCCTGCGTACGCGAGCGATTCGACCTCGTCGCGCCCGACCAGGAACTCGGCGACCTTGGCCGCGTTCTCGAAGTGGCGCTCCATCCGCAGGCTGAGCGTCTCGATGCCCTGGATGATGAGGAACGCGTTGAACGGCGAGATCGCCATGCCGAGGTCGCGCAGCATCTGCACCCGCGCCTTGAGGATGAACGAGCCGTGGCCGAGCGCCGGCCAGTAGGCGAGCCCGTGGTACGACGGGTCGGGCTCGACGAAGTTCGGGAACCGACCGCTCGCGCCGTAGTCGAACGTGCCACCGTCGGTGATCGACCCGGCGATCGACGTGCCGTGACCGCCGAGGAACTTCGTGAGCGAGTGGACGACGATGTCGGCGCCCCACTCCAGGGGTCTGATCAGGTACGGCGTCGGGACCGTGTTGTCGATGACCAGCGGGATGCCGTGGTCGTGCGCGACCTGCGAGACGCCTTCGATGTCGAACACGTCGTTCTTCGGGTTCGACATCGTCTCGCCGAAGAACAGCTTCGTGTTCGGTCGCACGGCCGCCCGCCACTGCTCGAGATCGTCCGGATCGTCGACGAACGTGACGTCGATGCCGAGCTTGGGGAGCGTGTAGTGCAGCAAGTTGTACGTGCCGCCGTAGAGCGACGGGGAGGACACCACGTGGCTCCCGGCCTCGGCGAGCGTCAGGATCGTCAGCGTCTCGGCCGACTGGCCGGAGCTCACGACGAGCGTGCCGGGAAGGCCGATCGCCGTGGCGCAGCCGCCCTCCAACGAGTTGATCCGCCCCTCGAGCACCCCCTGCGTCGGGTTCATGATGCGGGTGTAGATGTTGCCGACCTCGGCGAGCGCGAACAGGTCCGACGCGTGCGCCGAGTCCCGGAACTGGAAGCTCGTCGTCTGGTAGATCGGCACCGCTCGCGCGCCGGTCGCAGGATCAGGTGCAGCACCCGCGTGGATCTGACGGGTCTCGAAACCCCAATTGGTGTCGCTCATCGCAGCCTCCTTGGACGTGGCTGCGAGTGTAGACGGCTCTATTGTCGACTCACCAAGTCAAGTTTCAGAGCACAGTGGATCTCCCGTTACGTGCCTGGCATACTACTGCACGTGGCGGGACCATACGGTCCCACGGGAACCTCCTGGATGGCCAGGTCGGCCGACGTCTCATCCCCCCGAGGCGTCGGCCACCTTGGTACGACCGGCCGAGATCCACGGCATCATCGCCCGCAGCCGCGCACCGACCGCTTCTATCGGGTGCTGACGACCCTTCTCCTGCAGAGCCTTGTAGTTCGCCCGGCCCGACTCGCTCTCCGCGATCCACTCGTCGGCGAACTGCCCGGACTGGATCTCGCCGAGGATCTTCTTCATCTCCGCCTTCGTGGCATCGGTGATGATCCGCGGACCGCGCGTCAAGTCGCCGTACTCGGCCGTGTCGGAGATCGAGTAGCGCATGCCGGCGATCCCTTCCTCGTACATCAGGTCGACGATCAGCTTCACCTCGTGGAGGCACTCGAAGTACGCCATCTCGGGCGCGTAACCCGCATCCACCAGCGTCTCGAAGCCTGCCTGGACGAGTGAGGTCAGGCCGCCGCAGAGGACGACCTGCTCGCCGAACAGGTCGGTCTCCGTCTCCTCCGGGAACGTCGTCTCGATGACGCCGGCGCGCGTGCCACCGATCGCGTCGGCATACGACAGCGCGAGCGCCTTCGCGCCGCCGGTCGCATCCTGCTCGACGGCGATCAACGCCGGGACGCCGCCACCTTCCGTGTAGGTGCGCCGAACGAGGTGACCAGGGCCCTTCGGAGCGATCATGATCACGTCGACACCGGCCGGCGCGGCGATGCGGCCGAACCTGATGTTGAAGCCGTGGGCGAACGCCAGCGCCTTGCCCGGCGTCATGTGCTGCGCGATCGACTCGTCGTAGATCCGCTTCTGCTCCGTGTCGGGCGCCAGGATCATGATGACATCGGCTTCGGCCGCGGCCTGGTCGATCGGCAGCACGCGCAGGCCCTGCGACTCGGCCTTCGCGACGCTCGCCGAGTCGGGGCGCAACCCGACGCGCACGTCGACGCCGGACTCCTTCAAGTTCAACGCGTGACCATGACCCTGCGAGCCGTAGCCGATCACGGCCACCTTCCGACCCCGGATGATCGACGGGTCGGCATCAGCCTCGTAGTAGACGTTGGCAGCCATCAGCTCGCCTTTCCTTTCAGGGGTCGCGAAGCGCGCCCGCTGTCTCGTTCCAACTTGGGGAGCGCGACCCTGCCGGTGCGCTGGAGCTCAACGATGCCATAGGCGCGCAGCAGCTCTTCAAAGTCGTCCAGCTTGTCCGGATGCCCTTCGAGTGAGACCGTCAGTGCATCGGCACCGACAGCGAGGATCTTGCCTTCGAAGATCTGGGTCAGCTCGACGATCTGACCCCGCTGATCGGGCTCCGTGCGGACGGTCACGAGCAGCAGCTCGCGCTCCACGGACAGACGCGGATCGAGCTCGGAGATCTTCACGACCTCGATCAGCTTGAAGAGCTGCTTCGTGATCTGTTCGAGCGGCGTCAGCTCGATGTCGACGACGATCGTGATCCGGCTGAAGCGATCGTCCTCGGCGGGAGCCACGGCCAGCGAGAAGATGTTGAACCCCCGGCGGGCGAAGAGCGACGCGACCCGGGCGAGCACGCCGGAGCGGTTCTCGACGAGCACCGAGAGGATGTGGTGGTTCGGCCGATGGGCGGCAGAGACGGCGGTCATCGCAGGAACTCCTTGCGCGTCGCCTGCGACGGGGGCAGGACGAGATCATCGTTCGACATGCCGGCAGGCACCATCGGGAACACCTTCTCGCGGGCGTCGACGCGGAAGTCGACCACCACGGGCCGGTCGTCGATCGAGTTCGCCTTGTCGATCGCCGGCTGCACTTCTTCGGGCGAGTCGACGCGGATCCCGACGCAGCCCATCGCCTCTGCCCACCTCACGAAGTCGGGCAGGTCGGGCGAGAGGTAGACCTCGCTGTAACGCTCGTCGTAGAACATCTCCTGCCACTGGCGGACCATGCCGAGGTAGGAGTTGTTGAGGATGCCGATCTTCACCGGGATCCTCTCGACCGCCGCGGTGACGAGCTCCTGTGCGGTCATCTGGAAGCAACCGTCGCCGTCGATCGCCCACACGGTCGCGTCGGGCCGACCGACCTTGGCGCCGATCGCAGCGGGCACGGCGAAGCCCATCGTTCCGAGGCCGCCCGAGTTCACCCAGGTGTACGGGTGCTCGAAGTGCCAGTACTGGCTGCTCCACATCTGGTGCTGACCCACGCCCGACACGAGGATCGTGTCCGGCGGCGCGCTGTCGCGCAGCAGCTCGAGGCAGTACTGCGGTTTGAGCGCGTCGCCCGGCTCAGCCGCGTCGTACGCCAGTGGGAACTGCTCGCGCCATCCGGACACGCGGCTCTTCCATGCCGATGTGTCCGCCTGCGTCTCGCCGTTGGCGAGCAAGTTCCGGATCTCCCTGATGATCTCCTCGATCACGAGACGGCAGTCGCCCACGATCGGGATGTCGGGCCGGCGCACCTTGCCCTGCTCGGCAGGGTCGATGTCGACGTGGATGATCTTCGCCTCGGGAGCGAACGCTGACACCTTGCCCGTCACGCGGTCGTCGAAGCGCGCCCCGAGCGTGATCAACAGATCGGCCTTCTGCAACGAGGTGACGGCCGTCGCGTTGCCGTGCATGCCCGGCATGCCCAGGCAGAGCGGGTGTGAGTCAGGGAACGCACCTCGAGCCATCAGCGTGGTCACGACGTGGATCTGCGTGAGCTCGGCGAGCTCGCGCAGCGCGTCTGCGGCTCGAGCCTTCAGGATGCCGCCACCCACGTAGAGGATCGGCCGTTCGGAGGACAGGATCAGCTTCGCCGCCTCACGGATCATCCGCGGATGGCCCTTGATGTTCGGCCGGTAGCCGGGCAGCGAATCGATGACCTCCTGGTCCGACGGCCAGTACCAGTCCATCTCGCTCTGCAGGACGTCCTTCGGCACGTCGATCAGCACGGGCCCGGGCCGGCCCGTCGTCGCGATGTGGAACGCCTGGCGCACGGCGATCGGCAGATCGCGGGCGGTCATCACGAGGTCGTTGTGCTTCGTGACCGAGCGCGTGATGCCCACCGTGTCGCACTCCTGGAACGCATCGGTCCCGATCGCCGTGGTGGCGACCTGGCCCGTGATGCACACGAGCGGGATCGAGTCCATGTACGCGTCGCACAACGGCGTGACCATGTTCGTGGCTGCAGGTCCGCTCGTCACCATGGCGACCCCGGGACGACCGGTCACGTGCGCGTACCCCTCCGCCATGTGGCCGGCGCCCTGCTCGTGACGCACGAGGATGTGGCGGATCGACGAGTCGAGCAACGGGTCGTAGGCGGGCAGGATGCACCCGCCGGGGAGCCCGAAGATGACTTCGGTCTGCTCCATCTCGAGGCTCTTGATGAGGGCCTGCGCCCCGGTGAGCTTCATGGTGTTCTCCTGGCTTGGAACGGGACGGTGACGACGGGAAACTGGTGCCGAAAAAGCGAACGACCTCCCGTCTGGGAGGTCGAGGACGCACGCGACGAGGGGCCGGGTGCGTCTAGGCGATGACTACGAGGGAGAGGAGCGGCGACATGCGGCTCCGATTGTGCCATCGACGGCCGCCGATCGCAACCGCGGCCACCCAGGTGGACGCGATCAGTCCGCGCCGACGATGCCGAGGAAGCCGTCGACGACCGTTGCGAGCAGTCGGTCGATCTCCGTCGCGACCGCGCGATGCGTTGCCAGCGACCGTCGGTACGGATCGGCGATGTCGTCGCGCTCGTCCTCGCCGAGCAGGTCGTACGCCGATCGCCCCGAGCCGAAGCGCTGCTGCCAGCCCGCCGGATCGGTCGCAACGGCGAGCTGCTCCCTGCCGACCACTCGTGCGAGCTCCTTCAACGTGAACGAGCGGTCCCACGCCGACGCGTCGAGCGCGACCACCTCGCGCACGTGTGAGCGCGCCAGCCCGATGACGAGATCGGTGCCGTCCTCGGCGATCGCTGACGCCGTCACCCGTCGCGGTGCGTGCCCGCCGATCTCGACGCCGAGCTCCCGACCGACCGCGACCGCGAGCTCGTCGACGGGCAGCCGGGTGTGGATCACGCCGGCAGAACGGACAGTCGCGGCGACGCCCGCGTCGCCGAGCCGCTTCGTCAGCAGCGCAGCCGCGAGCGGTGAGCGGCTGACGTTCGCCGTGCACACGAGCAGCACCCGGAGCGCCGGCCGAGCGACGATGCCCTTCGCGCTCATCGTCGCCGCGCGACCAGCCGCCAGCCGAGCAGCAGCAGGCCGAGCACCAGCGTCGCCACGATCACGAAGCTCGCCGCAGTGCCGCGGTCGAACGCGAACCGCCGCAGGACCAACCCGAGCGCGACGGTCACCACCCACAGACCGACCGCCGGCGACAGCGCCGTCGGCCGCCGCCAGATCCGCAGCACGAGCCAACCGACTGCGAGCGCGATGAGGAACGGTGCTGCGACCTCGAGCACGCCACCGATCCCGCTGTCCTCGTCGTGCGAGCGACGTCCGGCGACGACGAACGCGAGCACGCACACGACATCGACGACCGCCGCGAGCGCGGCGCGGTCAGAGCGTGTTCGTGATCGCACCGGTCTCCGCCCCCTGCACGAGCTTGGCGTACTTGCCGAGCACGCCGGTCGTGTAGCGGGCGGGATTCGGGAGCCACCCCTCCTTGCGGCGGGCCAGCTCCGCGTCGTCGACGAGGAGGTCGATCAGCTTCGAGTGGACGTCGATGCGGATCGTGTCGCCGTCGCGCACGAACGCGATCGGACCACCGTCGACCGCCTCAGGCGCGACGTGGCCGATGCAGAAGCCCCACGTGCCACCGGAGAAGCGGCCGTCGGTCACGAGGGCGCAGTCGGCGCCACGACCGGCGCCCTTCAGCGCGCCCGTGATCGCGAGCATCTCGCGCATGCCTGGTCCGCCCTTCGGACCCTCGTAGCGGATGACGAGCACCGTTCCCGGTTGGATCTCACCGGCGAGGATCGCGGCCATCGCCCCGTCCTCGCCGTCGAAGACGCGCGCCGCGCCGCTGAAGTCGAGCTGGTCGTGCGACAGCCCGGCGACCTTGACGACGGACCCGTTCGGCGCCAGCGAACCGCGCAGGACGATGATCCCGCCCTCGGAGTGGATCGGTTGGTCGAGCGGGTACACGACGACGCCATCCGGCGCCGGGGGATCGATCTCGGCGAGGTTCTCGGCCATCGTCTTGCCGGTCACGGTCATGACGTCACCGTGCAGCAACCCCGCGTCCAGCAGATGCTTCATGACGACCGGGACGCCGCCGACGCGATCGAGGTCGCTCATGTGGAACTTGCCGCCGGGCTTCATGTCCGCGATGTGCGGGACCTTCGCCGCGATCCGGTTGAAGTCGTCGAGCTCGAGCGCGACACCCGCCTCGTTGGCGATCGCGAGCAGATGCAGCACTGCGTTCGTCGAACCCCCGAGCGCGGACGTGACCGCGATCGCGTTCTCGAACGCCGGCTTGGTCATGATCATGCGCGGGGTGATGCCGAGCTGGAGCAAACGCACGACCGCCTCGCCGGCGCGACGAGCATCGTCCTCGCGGCGCCGATCGACGGCCGGCGGTGACGCCGTCCCCGGCAGCGACATGCCGATCGCCTCGGCGATCGAGCTCATCGTGTTGGCCGTGAACATGCCGCCGCATGCACCCTCGCCGGGACACGCCTTGCGCTCGATGTCGGCGAGCTCTGCTTCCGTGATCGTGCCGCGCGCACACGCGCCGACGGCCTCGAAGACGCTCGTGATGTCGAGCGCGACGCCGTTGCGGTGGCCGGGCAGCGTGGAGCCGTTGTAGACGAACACCGATGGCAGGTCGAGGCGGGCAGCGGCCATGAGCATGCCCGGGATCGACTTGTCGCAGCCGGCGAGACCGACGAACGCGTCGAGTCGCTCGGCGTGCATCACCGTCTCGACCGAGTCCGTGATGACCTCCCGGCTCACGAGCGATGCCCGCATGCCCTCGTGTCCCATCGAGATGCCGTCCGACACGGTGATCGTGCCGAACTCCATCGGGAAGCCACCTGCTGCGCGCACGCCCTGCTTCGCGTGCTCGGCGAGCTTGCGCAGCGTCATGTTGCAGGGAGTCAGCTCGTTCCACGACGAGGCGATCGCCACTTGCGGCTTGACCCAGTCGTCGTCGGTCATGCCGACGGCGCGCAGCATCGCCCTGGCGGGCGCCTTCTGCATGCCGTCGGTGACGTCCCGCGAGCGGGGCTTGATGTTCACGCTGGTGCCATCAGGACCGGACATGATGCCGAACCTATCCGGCCGACGAGTGCCCGACCGCGGCCTTGTCGACCTCGTACTTGTTAAGCGCGCTTGATGATCGACGTGCACCCGCAGTTACGATTCGGACGAACCCCCGATCTCGAAGGACCCCCATGAAGCGCAGCACCCTCCTCTTCGGCTCCGGACTCGTGGCGATCGCGATGCTCGCTGCGGCCTGTGGCGGCGACGACGACGATGCGTCCCCGACCTCCGATGCCGTCACGACCGATCCAGCGGCCGCTGCTACGGATGCTCCTCGCGACACGACCGCCGCCGGCGGCACGTTGACGATCTACAGCGGGCGCAGCGAGGAGCTGGTGAAGCCGCTCATCGACCGGTTCAGCGACGAAACCGGGATCACCGTCGAGCTCCGCGCGGGCGACAGTGGCGAGCTCGCCGCGCAGCTGCTCACCGAAGGCGACGCCTCACCGGCCGACGTCTTCTTCTCGCAGGACGCCGGCGCGCTGGGAGCGGTCGAGAAGGTCGGCCTCTTCAGTGCGCTCCCGAGCGAGGTGCTCGATCTCGTGCCCGAGGCGTACCGGTCGGCCAACGGCAACTGGGTGGGCACCAGCGGCCGCGTGCGCGTGTTCGTCGTGAACCCCGAGCTCGCGCCGACGCCACCGGACACCATCGACGAACTGCTCGACCCGCAGTGGAAGGGCAGGATCGGCTTCGCGCCGACGAACGCGTCCTGGCAGTCGTTCGTCACCGGCCTGCGCGTCCTGCGCGGTGACGACGGCGCCCGCACCTGGCTCGAGGCCTTCGCCGCGCAGGAGCCCGTCGCCTACGAACGCAACGGTGCCGTGCGCGACGCGGTCAACGAGGGCGAGGTCGCGATCGGCCTCGTCAACCACTACTACCTCTACGAGAAGATCGCAGCGGAGGGGCAGGACGCGGTCGTCGCGACGAACCAGTTCCTCGCCGCCGGCGATCCGGGCGGGCTCGTCAACGTCGCCGGCGTCGGCATCCTGGCATCGAGCGGCAACCCGGCCGCGGCCGAAGCGTTCGTCGCCTACCTGCTGAACGAGTCGAGCCAGCGCTACTTCGCGGACGAGACCTTCGAGTACCCGCTGATCGCCGGGGTCGAGCCGTCCGAGGGGCTCCCCTCGCTCGAGACGCTGAGCCCACCGGAGATCGACCTCGCCGATCTCGACTCGCTGGCGGAGACGCAGGAGCTCCTCGCCGACGTGGGGTTGCTGACGTTGTGACCGACCAGCGTCCGGCGACGTGAGCGCGGCCGCCCGGCGGCGGCCGCCGGTGCTCCTCGTCGTGCCCGCGCTGCTCGCGGCAAGCGTCGCGGTGGTCCCGATCTGGTACCTCGTCGACCGCGCGCTCGGGCAGGGGTGGGCCGAGGTCGTCGACGAGGTCTGGCGCCGGCGCACGCTCGACCTCCTCGCCCGCAGCCTCGCGCTGGCGGGTGTGGTGACCGTGCTGTGCGTCGTCGTCGGCGTCACTGCGGCGTGGCTGGTGGTCCGCAGCGACCTGCCGGGACGGCGTGTGCTGCAGGTGCTGCTCGCGCTCCCGCTCGCGGTGCCGTCGTACCTCTCGGCCTTCGCCTGGGTGTCGTGGCGGTCGTGGCTCGCCGGGTTCCGCGGCGCCACACTCGTCCTCGTACTCGTCTCGTACCCGTTCGTCTACCTGCCCGCAGTCGCCGCCCTGCGCCACCTCGACCCGGCCCACGAGGAGATCGCCCGCTCGCTCGGCCGCAGCCGTCTCGACATCGCCCTCCGGCTGACGCTGCGCCAGATCCGCCCTGCGGTGGCGGCCGGAGCGCTGCTCGTCGCGCTGTACGTGTTGAGCGACTTCGGAGCCGTCGCGACGATGCGCTACGAGGTCTTCACCTGGGTGATCTACGGCGCCTACCGGGCAGGGTTCAACCCGTCACGGGCGGCGATACTGGCACTCGTGCTGATCGCGATCGCGCTCGTGCTCGTCGCCGCCGAGGCGCGCGCCCGTGGCCGGGCGACGGCAGCACGACTCGGATCCGGATCAGCGCGCCAGGGCGCCGCCGTGCGACTCGGCCGAGCGACGCCGCTGGCCTGGCTGTTCGTCGCGGCGGTGCTCGGCGCCGGCGTCGGCTTCCCGGTGTACCGGATCGTCTACTGGGTCACCACCTTCACGTCGACGGAGGTCGATGGTGGCGAGGTCGCCTCCGCACTCGGTCAGACGTTGTTCCTCGCGGTGCTCGCCGCCGTCGTCGCCATCGCGTTCGCGATCCCCGTCGGCGTGCTCGCGGCGCGGTTCCGCTCGGGCACGTCGATCGCCGTCGAGCGCTCGACCTACGTCGCCCACGCGCTCCCCGGGATCGTCGTCGCGATCTCGCTCGTGTTCGTGGGTGTCCGGCTCCTGCGCCCTGTGTACCAGGAGGTGCCGCTCCTCGTGCTCGGCTACGTCGTGCTCTTCCTCCCGCTCGCGGTCGGCGCGGTGCGGGCATCCGTGGAGCAGTCGCCGGTGCGACTCGAAGAGGTCGCGCGTTCGCTCGGCAGCTCGCCACGCGCGGTCTTCACCCGCATCACCGGTCCCCTCGCGCTGCCCGGCATCTCGGCCGGTGCCGCGCTCGTGTTCCTGTCCACGATGAAGGAGCTGCCGGTGACCCTGGTGTTGCGGCCGACCGGTACCGAGACGCTCGCCACGAGACTCTGGCACCACACGGCGGTGTCCGACTACGCGAACGCTGCCCCGTACGCGCTCGCGCTCGTGATCTTCGCCGCGGTGCCGACGGCACTCCTGAGCGGCGCGCTCGCATGGCGGCGGGAAGGGACCACAGCCCATGACTGACGCCGCGGGCAGCACACCCGCGCTCGTCGTCGCCGGACTGAGCAAGTCGTTCGGCCGTCTCGCGGTGCTCGACGGGGTCGACCTCGTCGTGCCGACGGGCAGCGTCACGGCCGTGCTCGGGCCGTCCGGTGGCGGCAAGACAACCCTGCTGCGGATCATCGCCGGCTTCGAGGACCCGGACAGCGGCACGGTCACGATCGCGGGCGCACCGGTTGCGTCAGCGACGGCTTCGGTCCCCCCGGAGCGGCGACGGGTGGGTGTCGTGCCGCAGGAAGGTGCGCTGTTCCCGCACCTCGATGTGGCCGGCAACGTCGGCTTCGGGCTCCCCCGAGGGGCAGCATCGGTCGAACGGGTGCGTGAGGTGCTCGACCTCGTCGGGCTGCCCGGTGTGGAGCGCAAGCGGCCTCACGAGCTGTCGGGCGGGCAGCAGCACCGCGTCGCCCTCGCTCGGGCGCTCGCTCCTCGTCCGTCGCTGGTGGTGCTCGACGAGCCGTTCTCCTCGCTCGATGCCGGCCTCCGCGTCCAGGTGCGCGACGAGGTGCTCCTCGCGCTCGAGCGGGCGAAGACGACTGCTGTGGTGGTCACCCATGACCAGCAGGAAGCACTGTCGATCGCCGACCAGGTCGCCGTGCTCCTCGACGGCCGGGTGGCCCAGACCGCCGACCCGGCGACGCTGTACGAACAACCGGCGAGCCTCGCCGTCGCCACGTTCGTCGGCGAAGCGATCGTCCTGCGGGGCATCGCTGACGGTGCCCACGCGATGTGCGCGTTGGGTTCCGTTCCACTGCGCTCCGGCTCACCGCGCAGCGGGCCCGTCTTCGTCGTCGTCCGGCCCGAGCAGGTCGATCTGCTCCCGGTCGTCCCGTACGCGGCACCGCCGGACGGCGTGACCGGCAACGTCGTCTCGCGCTCCTTCTTCGGCCACGACGGCGTCGTGCGCGTCGCGCTCGACGACGCCACGGTCGTGTCCGTCCGCGTCCACGCGGCTCGTCTGCCCCGACGCGGGGCGACCGTGGCGCTGCACGTCGACGCCCCCGTGTCCGCGTTCGCCACGGACGACACCGTCGACAGTGCCGCGACCGGCACTTCAGGACTCGCGGCCGAGCTCCCCTCGATGCGGCGGGTCCGCGCCCGGCCGTGACACCGTGATCGCGGCGACACGCGTCGCGAAGCGGAGCATCTCGGCCACGCCATCACGGTCGTCGAGCAGCTCCGCACCATGCTCGTGCAGCGAGGTCAGGATCGCTCCGGCGACCGAATCGCCGGCGCCGATCGTGTCGGCAACCTGCACCGCTCGGCCGTCGACATCGATGCGGCCCGCCGCGGTGAACCCGCTCACGCCGCGAGCGCCGCGGGTGAGCACGACGACGCGCGGACCTGCGTCGAGCATCGCCGCGACGGCGCGCTCCTCGGGGTTGTCGGCGTCGATCCACGCGAGGTCCTCGTCGCTCAGCTTCACGACGTCGGCGCCGGCGAGGATCCTGGCGAGTCGTTCCAGGTAGTGCGCTCGGTCGGCGATCAACGCCGGGCGGATGTTCGGGTCGACGAGCACAGGAGCGCGGCGGTGCACGGCCAGCACGACCGCCTCGGAGGCCGCGGCCATCGGCTCGAGCACGAGCCCGAGCGTGCCGACGCACAACGCCGACACGGTCGCGGGAAGGCGGGCGAGCGCGTCGGCGGCGGTCAGGCCGGGCGTCGCCGTGCCGCCGACGTAGAAGCGGTACGACGCGCCTCCCGTGGCGCCGATCTCCGCGAGCGCGAGCATCGTCGGCTCCTCGGAGCGGACGATGGTCGACGTGTCGACGCCTTCGGCGGCGAGCCCCGCCACGAGCTGCTCGCCGAACCGGTCGTTCGACACACGACCGAGGAAGGCGGTCGGTGCGCCGAGCCGCGCCGCCGTACGCGCCGCGTTGTAGGGGCCGCCGCCGAGATGCGGGACGAGCGTGCCGTCCGGCATGACCACGAGATCGACGAGCGCCTCGCCGCAGACGACGACGACCCCGCGACCCTCGACGCTCGTGCTCATTGGGGACGCCTCGGCAGCACCTCGGTGTCGGCACCGTCCACGTACCACGCCAGGCCGAGCGGTGGCAGCACGAGGCGATCACCGTCGACGGCGAGGCCGTCCGACGCGAGCCGCTGTATCGGTTCGCTGAGCCCGGCCCATCCGAGCGCGGCGAGCGGAACCGTCGCCGGCCGGGCGGCCAGGTTCGCCAGACCGTAGAACCGACCGTGACGGGGATGGCGCCGCGCCCATCCGAGCACGGCCGTGTCGGGCAGCCGGTGGATCCAGGTCTCGCCGCCGGTCGCCATCGCGGGTATCGAGATGCGGATCGCGATCATCCGCTCGAGCTCGTCGAAGACGCGCTGCTCGACCGTGCGTCCTGTTCGGCGGCGCGTGGCCGCCCCCCAGTCCATCCACGGGCGATTCATCCAGCGCGAGTCGTCGGCCAGCGCCGGATCCTGCACGTAGGTCGTGTCGTTGCCCATCGCGACCTCGTCGCCCATGTACAGCAGTGGGATCCCGCCGAAGCCGAGCACGACGCCGTAGGCGACGAGCAACCGGCGGATCCCGAGCTCGAGCGACTCGTCGTCGCCCGACTCACGCGCCGCGGTGATGCCACAGAGCGCGGCCGCGCTCCCGACGGTGCGCTCGTCGCCGATGCTGGGGTTGCTCGAGAAGGCAGCACCGCGCGCGTACGACCCCGGGAAGTCACCGCGGTAGAACGCAGCGAGGTAGGCGCGGTGCGCCGGCCCGGAGAGCCCGACCCGGGTCGCGATCTCGTCGCTCACCGCCCAGCCGATGTCGTCGTGGCAGCGGAGGTAGGTGACCCAGCTCGCTCCCGGCGGCGTGGGCGGCAGCGACGCGAGCGCCTCGCTCGCGAGCGCGGCGTCCTGCATCGCGAGGCTCGACCAGAGCATCACCATGAGCTGGTTGTGATACGCGAGGTGGCACTCCTCGCGCTGGTTCGCGTGGGCGCCGAGGTACGGCACCAGGTCGGTCGGCGCGACGATCGCTTCGGCCTTCAGGAGCACGGCCGGGGCGACGATCGCCATCAGCGCGCGGTACGCCTGGGCGAGCAAGTGCGCCTCGGGCTGGTTCTGGCAGTTCGTGCCGAGACGCTTCCACGTGAATGCGATCGCGTCGAGGCGCAGGATCTCGACGCCGACGTTGGCGAGCGCCGTCATCACCGTGAACATCTCGACGAAGACGTCGGGGTTCGCGTAGTTCAGGTCCCACTGGTACGTGTTGAAGGTCGTCCAGACCCAGCCGTCGAGGTCCGGCTCCCAGGTGAAGCTGCCCGGCGCGAGCTCGGGGAAGACCTCGGGCAGCGTCGCTTCGTAGCGATCCGGCATCGTCCGGTCCGGGAAGACCAGGTAGTAGTCGCGGTGGCGGCGCGATCCCGCTCTCGCCGCCTCGGCCCAGGCGTGCTCGCGGGCGGTGTGGTTCAGCACGACGTCGAGGCAGAGGCTGATCCCGCGCGACCGCAGATCTCCGGCGAGCGCGCCGAGATCGGCTCGTGTCCCGAGCGCCGGATCCACGTCGGCGTGGTCGACCACGGCGTAGCCACCGTCGTTCGGCCCGGCCCGCGCCCGCAGCACCTTCATCAGGTGGAAGTACGTGACGTGCAGGTCGGCGAGATGATCGAGATGCCGGCGGACACCGTCGAGCGTCCCACCGAAGCGATCGGCGTAGGCGACGTACCCGATCCGGTCGGCGGCCTGGAACCAGGACGGGTCGGCTGCCCGCCGTGCGTCGAGCCGTTGCAGCTCATGTGGACGCGCGTCGTGAGCGAGGCGCGCGTGCGCCAGCAGCCGCTCGCTCAGTGCATCGACGCCGGCAGCGCCGTACAACTCCGCGAGCAGACTGCGGAGCTCGGGCCACCACCGCGCGACTCGCGCCTCGAAGTGCCATTGCTGTTCACCGGCCACGGCGGGCGCGGCGAGCGGAGGAGGGAGACGACCTACGCCCAGATCGCGTTCCGGGTGCCCATGTCGAAGAAGTGCATGCGCTCGGTGTCGAACACGACGGGCACGGTGTCGCCGACCTTCACCGCGCTCCGGGGTCCGAAGCGGGCGACGACCGGCACGATGCCGGCCCCCGCCGCCAATGCGACCGAGGTCTCGTCGGTCGTGCCTTCCCGCACGTCCTCGACGTCCACCTTCGTCCCCGGCATCGAGAAGTGCACGACGAGGTCCGATCCGAGCGCCTCGCAGAGCTCGACGGTCGCCGAGATGCGCTGTTCGTCGGGATGGTCGGGTCGCTCGGCGGGATCGTGCAGGTTCTCCGGGCGGATGCCGACGGCGATCGTCTGGCCGATGTAGCCCCGGAGCGCAGGGTGGGCGGCGAGGGCCGCCTCGGAGAGCCGGATGCGCCCGCTCGCCCCTTCGAGCCAGAGCCCGCCGGTCTCTTCGACCACCTTGGCGGCAAAGAGGTTCATCGCCGGCGAGCCGATGAACGCGGCGACGAAGAGGTTCCCCGGGGTGTCGTACAGCGTCTGCGGTGCAGCGACTTGCTGGAGCAGGCCCTTGCGCATGACCGCGACCCGGTCACCCATCGTCATCGCCTCGACCTGGTCATGCGTGACGTACATCGTCGTGACGCCGAGGTTGTGCTGGAGCCTCGCCACGTCGGCGCGCATCTGCACGCGCAGCTTCGCGTCGAGGTTCGACAGCGGCTCGTCCATGAGGAACACGGCGGGCCGGCGCACGATCGCGCGGCCCATCGCGACCCGCTGCCGCTGGCCGCCCGACAGCTGCCCGGGCTTGCGATGCAGCCACTCCTCGAGCTCGAGCATCCGCGCTGCCTCGCCGACTCGTTCCTCGATCTCGGCCTTCGGCGTGCGCTTCAGCTTCAGCGCGAAGCCGATGTTCTCGGCGACGGTCATGTGCGGGTACAGCGCGTAGTTCTGGAACACCATCGCGATGTCGCGGTCCTTCGGGTGCACGTCGTTGACGACACGCCCGCCGATCGACAGCTTTCCCGAGGAGATGCTCTCGAGCCCGGCGACCATCCGCAGCACCGTCGACTTGCCGCACCCGGACGGCCCGACGAGCACGAGGAACTCGCCGTCCTCGATCTCGAGCGAGAAGTCGAACACGGCTTGGTAGCCGTTCTCGTAGACCTTGTTGATGTCCTCCAACTCCAGGTTGGCCATGTCGTCGGTCTCCTAGCCCTTGACGGAGCCCGCGAGGAGGCCCCTGACGAAGTACTTCTGCAGTGAGAAGAAGATGATCAGCGGCACGATGATCGACACGAACGCAGCCGCAGGGAGCAGTTCGGTGCCCTGCCCCCTGGAGGTCACGAGGTTGACGAGTTGGATCGTCAACGGGCTCGCGTTCGTGTTCTGCGAGAGGAAGATCAGCGCAACCAGGTAGTCGTTCCAGACCCAGAGGAACTGGAAGATCGCGAACGCCGCGAGAGCCGGCTTGCTGAGCGGCAGCACGATCCGCCAGAAGATGCCGAAGTGGTTCGCGCCGTCGATCGTCGCTGCCTCGAACACGTCGCCCGGGAGCGACGAGATGTAGTTGTGCAGCAGGAAGATGGCCAGCGGTAGGCCGAACGCGGTGTGGGTCAGCCAGACGGAGATCGGCTTGTTCACCAAGTTGAGGTCGGGGAACAACGGGATCGTCGTGCCGAACAGCGTCAGGTGGGCGCCTCCGTTGTAGAGCTGCAGCAGCGGGACGAACGCCATCTGCAGCGGGATCGCCATCAGCGTGACGGTCCCGATGAAGATCCAGCTGCGACCCTTGAACGGGATCCAGGCGAACGCATACGCGGCCGCCGCGGCCATGAGGATCGGCACCACCGTCGCCGGGATGGCGATGGCGAAGGAGTTCACCACCGCCCGCCCGAACGAGATGAAGCCGCCAGGCGGATCGAACACGGCCTGCCGGTAGTTGTCGAGCGTGAGGTCCCCGGTCTTGAACGCGGTCCACCAGCCCGTCGTGAGCTGCGTGCGGCGGGGGCGGAAGGAGTTGACGAGCAGACCGACCGTCGGCAGGGTCCAGAGGAACACGAGGACCCACAGCACGACGGTCGGCACGGACGAGAGGAACCGATGGGTGCGCACGCCGACGGGTTCGAGCGCCGACGAGCTCGCGCCGCGCTTCTCCTTGATGCCGGCGGGCACCGCGCTCGTGCTGCTCATCTGTGCGTCTCCCTCTGACCGCGGCGGAAGTTGAACACCATCACCGGCAGCACGAGGACGAGGACCATGACGGCGAACGTGCTCGACAGCGTGAAGTTGCCGTCGCGCAGGTTGTCGTACATCCGGTTCGCCAGCACGTCGGTGTCGAAGTTGCCGTTCGTCGTCGCCTTCACCAGGTCGAAGACCTTCATGACGGTGACAATCAACGTCGTGACGACGACGATGATGGTCGGGGTGATCTGCGGGACGGTGATCCGCCAGAACACCTGCATGTCGTTGGCGCCGTCGACCTTCGCCGCCTCGATCAGCTCGGCCGGAACGGACTTGATCGCCGCGGACAGCACCACCATCGCGAAGCCGGTCTGGATCCAGATCATGATGATCATGATGAAGAAGTTGTTCCACGGGACGATGTCCGCGTCTCGGAGGAAGTCGATCGGGTCGATCCCGAACCAGCCGATGACCTCGTTGAGCAAACCGGGGGACTGACCCACCACGCCGGAGAGGTTGTACATGTACGACCAGATGATCGCGGCACCGACCATCGAGATCGCCATCGGCATGAAGATCATGGTCTTTGCCGCTGTCTCGCTCCGGGAGCGATCAGCGAGGACGGCGAGGGCGAGGCCGAGCACGGTCGAGAGCCCGGTCACCGCGACCACCCACCAGAGGTTGTTCCAGATGATGCCGCGGAGCGTGGAGAACACGGCCATCAGCACGGCGATCATCGCGGCCACGATGAGCAGCGTCGACCAGGGGCTCGAGAGATCGATCGACCGGTCGGTGCCGAGCCCCTTGCGGCCGCTGAGCCAGGCCGCTACCACGGCGATCACGACCATGATCACTGCGGCGATGAACAGCCAGCTCGTGAAGATGTGGCCGAAGTTGTCGAAGCTGAGGACGTTGTCGTCGCTCAGCGTCGAGCGGTAGTTCTCGAGCGTCCAGGACACCTCGCCGCGGCGGCCACTGCGGAAGCTCAGGTAGATCGTGCGCAGCGCGGGGACGACGAGCCCGATCAGGAGGAACAGCAGCGCCGGCCCGGTGAACACCCAGGGCCGGATGCGATCGTCCCACTTCTGCGGCAGGCGGTCGACCAGGAGGTTGAGCCCGGTGAAGAACGCTGCGAGCAACACCAACGACACCACGACGGCGATGACCATCGAAATCAATGAACCCACGCGAACCCCCTGCTGCGCGTGACGGCGGCGCCGTCATCCCCCCATTGAAGCCGATCGTGGGGTGGGGGGCGAACGACCGCCCCCCACCCCACGAATGAATCAACTCGTCGGCCAGGAATCCTGGACGTTCTTCAGGAACTCGTCGACGTCAATGGTGCCGCTGACGTAGTTCGTCGCTTCCTTCCAGAAGGAACCAGCTCCGACTTCGCCCGGCATGAGGTCGGACGCATCGAACCGGACCACGTCGCTGGACGTCAGCAACTCGGCGAACTTCGACTCGAGCTCCGAGGTGTAGAGCGACAGGTCGGTGTTCTTGTTCGGCGAGATGAACCCGCCGGACTTCGCCGACAGGCGGCCGTCCGAGTACGCCGACGACGCCAGGTGCTTCATGAACGCGACGGTCACCGGGCGGTCGTTGAACGCCACGGCGTAGTTGCCGCCGGAGAGCATGACCGTGCCGAACTCGTCACTGATCGTCGGCAGGTAGAAGGCGTCGTAGTCGCCTTCCGGCCCCAGCACCGCGTCAGGCTGCTCGGCGACGATGTTCGCCGCCGCGAAGTTGCCCTGGCGATGGAGCACGCAGGCTCCCTGGACGAGGCCCACGGGCGACGCACCGAAGCCGGTCGAGACGATCGAGGTGCGGCCACCGGCCACGTTCGCGTCGTCGAACCAGATGTCACCGATCATCTCGGCGACTTCCTTGACCTTCGGGTCGTCGAACTTCAGCTCGTTGGCGACCCACTGGTCGTAGACCTCCGGGCCCCACTTGCGGAGCATCAGGTCTTCCATCCAGTCGGTGAAGACCCAGCCTGTCGCGGCACCGGACTCGATGCCGATGCACCACGGCACGCCGCCGTCGGTCTTGATCTGCTCCTGCAGCGCCATCAGCTCGTCCCACGTCGTGGGGATCTCATAGCCCTTCTCGGCGAAGACCGTGGGCGAGTACCACACGAGGCTCTTGACGTCTGCCTTGAGCGGTACGCCGGAGACCTTGCCGTCGAAGGTCACGAGCTCCGACCAGATCGGGTCGTAGTCGGTCTGCAGCGTGGTGACGAGATCGTCCGGCAGGCCGGGGACCTTGTCGATGAACGCGGCGAGCGCGCCCGGCTGCGGGAACAGTGCGACGTCGGGCAGCGAGTCACCCTCATAGGCGACGCGGATCTGCGTCTCGAAGTCGCGGCTGCCCTGGTAGTCGACCGTTGCGCCGGTGGCCTCTTCGAACGGGGCGAAGCCGGCGACGCTGCCTTCGGCCTCGCTGCCGGTCTCGGAGCCGGACACGGTGATCGTCTCACCGCTGAAGTCTTCTCCGCCGGGCGCGGCGGTGTCTCCGGGTGCTGCTGTGTCGCTTGGTGCCGCTGTGTCTCCGGGTGCTGCCGTGTCCCCGGATACCTCCGTGTCACCGGTGGTGGCGCCAGTGTCATCGTCGTCGCCACCGCATGCTGCGGCAACGAGTCCGAAGGTGAGGGCTACGGCGAGCAGTGCTCGTCGGCTCCTCATTCGGTTCGCTCTCATCAGTTGGAATCCCCCTTCTTGGGCTACCGACCCGGGACCGGGGCGGCCTTCTCGGTGCGGATGCCTCCGGTTCGTCTCACGAAACGGCCAGGACGCGTTGTCTGCGCCTCGACAGTCACGGTAGACGATCCGCGAGCATGAGTCATCAGACCTACGCGGCCCGCGTCGACAGAGGTGTCGACGAAGCGGGTCGCGTCATGTAGTCGACTCATCAGTCCGCTCCCATGGAAACACCATGGAACCGTTTCCATGGCCCGGCGTCAAGTGCCAAAGTCCTCTTGCGACCTCGCAGGCGCCTGCTCACGCGAGCCAGACCGCGGCGTCGGCGGGTACGACCCGCTGATCGTGGTGGCCGGGGACCGATGACAACAGGACGCTGCGCCCGTCGACGAGCGGGGACGGGAGCTCGACGTGCCCGCCGGACAGGTTCAGCACGACGAGCACCGAACCGCGCTCGAACGCGACGACGTCCTCAGCGAGATCGGCACTCCAGACGAGCTCGTCGCCCATCGCCGACGCGCACGCTCGCCGGACACGCAACCCTTCTCGGTACAGCGTCAGCATGGACGCCGGTTCGCCGTCCTGACCCGAGACGGCGAACCCACCCCATCCGACCGGTTGCGGCAGCCATGGTGGTGCCGGCTCGCCTTCGTCGGAGGTGACCGAGAAGCCGTGGTTCCCGGCGGCATCCTCGGTCCACGGCAGCGGGAGACGGCAGCCGTCGCGACCGATCTCGCGCCCGTCGGTCCGCACGAAGACCGGGTCCTGACGGGCGTCGGCAGGCAGGTCGAGCACCTCGGGAAGTCCGAGCTCCTCGCCCTGGTAGAGGTAGATCGCACCCGGCAACGCGAGTCCCGCGACTGCCATCGCGCG
The DNA here is from genome assembly GCA_050248955.1 of Acidimicrobiia bacterium. Lineage (GTDB taxonomy): Bacteria > Actinomycetota > Acidimicrobiia > Acidimicrobiales > Ilumatobacteraceae > JBFWRK01. The sequence continues at coordinate 7,650 of JBFWRK010000001.1, read as the reverse complement.
AGCGCGGCGGGTGCCGACCTCGAGATCGACCGGTGCGTCCGAGTTGACCAGGTTGTTGCCCGACCACGTGTCCGGATCGGTCGCGTCGGCCCGTCCGTACCTGGTGACCATCCGCTGGGCGTCGTGGTTGTTGAGCGTCCACGTCGGCAACAGACCCCCTGCCGACAGTGCCGTGACCGGCTCCGCGATCGCCGTCCGGATCGAGGGTGCGTGCCACGGCGCGAGCAGCAGATCGAAGGCGAACGTCTGGTGGAACTCGTCGTGGCTCGCGTACTCGTTGAGCAGCTCGGGACGGCCCACCGTGTACACCTCGGCGACCAGGAACCGGTCCCGGCCGGGGTCGCCACGTTCGTAGTCGTCCACGAGTCGCCGCCAGCGTCGCCAGACCTCGTGACCTTCGGGCCGGAAGGTGCTGTACGGGTTGCGCATGCCGATGTCGGTGACGCGCGTATCGGTCGGCACCGGCGGCGCGTCCGGCAGCCCTGGTGCCTTGCCGAGCTGCCCCACGGCGTCGACCCGGAAGCCGTCGACGCCTCGGTCGAACCAGAACGTGAGCATCCGGTCGAAGTGCTCGATCACCTCGTGGTTCGACCAGTTGAGGTCGGGCTGCTGGGGCGTGAACGTCTGCAGGTACCACTGGCCCGGAGTGCCGTCGGGCTCCGTGACGCGGCACCACGCCGGGCCGCCGAACAGCGCCGACCAGTTGTTCGGCGGCTCCGAACCGCCCGGACCGCGCCCGTCGCGGAAGTAGAAGCGCTCCCGTTCGGCACTGAATGGTGGCGAGGCGAGCGCGGCGCGGAACCACGGGTGGTCCCAGCTGCAGTGGTTCGGCACGACGTCCATCACGAGGCGCAATCCGTGCGCGTGCACGTCGGCGAGCAGTTCGTCGAACGCCTCCAGCCCGCCGTAGACGGACTCGATGTCGAAGTAGTCGGCGACGTCGTAGCCGTGGTCGTGCTGCGGGGACGGGTAACACGGCGTGAGCCAGACCGCGTCGACGCCGAGGCCGGCGAGGTACGCGAGACGACTCCGGATGCCCGGGAGGTCACCGACGCCGTCCCCGTTCGCGTCGGCGAAGGACCGGACGTAGATCTGGTAGACGGCGGCCGTCTCCCACCAGTGCCGCGGCGGCGCGTTCACGCCTTCGGCGCGGCTCGACGCCGCCGATGGCCGTTCGTGTTCGGCGCTGCGCCGGTGGTCGTTCTGATGACGAGCTCCAATGCGAGCTGCTCCTTGTAGGTCGATGTGTGGACACCCTGACTGATCGCGCCGAGGATGAGATCGGCGCCGCGCTGGCCGGACAGCTCGAGCGGCTGGCGCACCGTCGACAACCCGACGTATGACGCCATCTCGATGTCGTCGAAGCCGATCACGGAGAGATCGTGCGGGATGGCTCGACCGGCTGCGCGCGCCGCTTCGAGGACGCCGATCGCCTGCAGGTCGGACGCGGCGACGATGGCGGTCGGCGGCTCGTCGAGCGCGAACAGCTCCGTCGCCATCTGCCGCCCGCCCGAGCGGAGGTGCGGTCCGTGCTTGATGTACCCGGTCCGGTGCTCGATCCCGCTGGTCGCGAGCGCCTCCTTGTAGCCCTCCTCGCGGAACCGGCTGGCGATGAAGCCGAACGGGTTGCGGTGTGGTTCGCCGACGAACGCGACGCGCTCGTGGCCGAGGTCGAGCAGGTGGTTCGTGGCCATCATGCCGCCGGCATGGTCGTCGATCGTCACGCTCGGGAGCGCGGGGTGGACCGTGTCGATGAGGACCGTCGGGAACCGCGCGCCGGCGAGGCGCTGACCCTCGTCCGCCCTGAGCGGCAGGGACATGATGATCAGGCCGTCGAGCTGCTGGTTGTGGGGCAGCTCCGCCAATCGCTCCCTGGCCCGCTCGGGCGAGTCGACGATGAAGAGGACCACTTCGAACCCGTGCGGTTGCAGGCGGGTGACCATGCCCCGCAACCGCTGGTACGCCGACGGGCCCTCGAAGAAGTGCACGAGGACGCCGACGTAGCCGCTGTGGCCGCGCCGGGCGCGCCGCGAGACCCGGGACGGTTGGTAGTCGAGCTCGTCCATCGCGTCCTGCACGCGGGCACGGGTCTCCGGCCTGACCTGGCTGCTGCCGTTGAGCACGCGCGAGACGGTCCCGATCCCCACACCGGCTCTCGCCGCCACATCGGCAATCGTGGTCATCGGCAACGGGTCCTCGGTCGGTCGGCTTGAGCGCTGCGACTGGACGCCCGGCCGGTCGGTCGGACGCGTGTGGAAACTGTAGCCCGGTAGTTTCCATGGAACTTCGATCAGCCGGCAGCGTCCTCGGGGTGCGTCGCGAGGTAGGTCGCGGCGTCGGTCTCCACCGTCGCGGCGTAACCGATCGGGAGCCGCACGTCGCCGACCGCGCTCTCGTAGAACACCTGCCACGCGTGGTACCCGCGGTAGGCGCGCTCGTCGTCGCGGAGGTTCTCGGCGAGGGCGGTCACGACGATGACGTAGGCATCGCTCGGGTTGTAGCCGTAGAGCGCGGCGCGCATGTCCCCCGGCGCGCCGTGTCGGACGAGGTACGTCGCTGCCCCGATGATCGCGTCCCGAGGTTCGAGCGGGTCGCCCGTGCAGCAGTCCGCCCACGTGGCGGGTAGGAACTGCATCGGTCCGACGGCACCTGCCGAGGAGACGCCGTCGATCCGGCCCATCCGCGTCTCCTGCAGGTTGATCGCTGCCAGCCAGTACCACGCCACGCCGGTGAGCGTCTCGGCCTCGCGGTAGTACGTGAGCAGCTCCTCTGCCGGGAGCGGCTCGACGATCCGCCATGCCGGCAGCGTCGCCGGCGGCGGCATGCGTTCGGTCCCCGCTCGGAGCGCTTGCACGGCCTCACGGGCTTCGATCGTTCGCTGCACCGCGGGACGGACGTCGTCGCCGACCGCGGCGATCACGGCCGCGTCGAGTTCGCCGTGACCGGAGAGGTAGCGGTAGAGGAGCTGCTGGCGACGACCGGCGGCGGCGACCTGTTCGGGGGTCGAGCCGTCGCCGCGGATGGTGCGCTCGGCCTCCGTGAGCGCCGTCGCGATCGCCGCAGCATCGGCATCGGCGCCGAGGTCGAGCACGGCTGGCACGGCGCCGGCCGGTGACGGATCGGTCGCCGCCGTAGTGGCCGTCATGGCCGCCGTGGTGGCGGTGCCATCGGCACCGGCGACCGAGCCAGGTGGATCGAGTGCCTCCAGTCCGCCCGTCACGGCGACGCCGGACGTGTCCGGAGCGGCCGGGCTGTCGGCTGACGACTCGCTGCACCCCACGACCACCGTGGTGAGGACCGCGGCTACGGACGTCACAAGCGCGGCGACGTTCGGGCGGAGCGCCATCACGACGACACTACGGCCCACACGCCCGAGAACGAGTGCGGTGTGGGGTGGTGATCTAATGTGCAGCATTACTCGCTGGCCGGACGGCTGGCGCGAGGAGGACGACGATGGGCACCCCGGTGATCGTGTCAGCCGGCAGGACGGCGGTCGGGCGGCGCAACGGCGCCTTGGCCGACGTCCACGCGGCACACCTGCTTGCTAAGGCGCAGGTGGGCGTGCTCGCTCGTGCCGGCCTCGATCCCGCGCAGGTCGGCCAGGTCGTCGGTGGGTGCGTGACGCAGGCTGGCGAGCAGGCGTCGAACGTGACCCGCACCGCCTGGCTCTCGGCCGAGCTGCCCTACCAGGTCGCGGCGACGACGATCGACTGTCAATGCGGCTCGTCGCAGCAGGCCAACCACATGGTCGCCAACCTGATCACGGCCGGCGCGATCGACGTCGGTCTCGCATGCGGGGTCGAGCACATGAGCAAGGTGTGGCTCGGCGCGAACGTGCCGCGCATCGACGACACGACCTTCGTCAACGGCCGCTCGAAGCCGGAGGACTTCCCGTGGGACATGCCGGACCAGTTCGGTGCGGCAGAGCGCATCGCCAAGCGCCGTGGCATCACCCGGGCCGACGTCGACCACCTCGGCCTGATCTCGCAGCAGAAGGCGATCCGCGCCACCGAGGAGGGCCGCTTCGAGCGCGAGATCATCCCGATCGACCTCACGGATGGCGACGGCAACGTCGTTACGGTGTCACGTGACGGCGGGCTGCGGGAGACGAGCGCCGAGAAGCTCGCTGCGCTCACGCCGGTGCTCCCCGACGGCATCCACACCGCCGGCAACTCCTCACAGATCAGCGATGGCGCCGCGGCCGTGCTCTGGATGGACGAGGAACGGGCGCGGGCCGAGGGGCTCCGGCCCCGGGCGCGGATCGTCGCCCAGTGCCTCGTGGGCGCCGAGCCGTACTACCACCTCGACGGTCCCGTCGACGCCACCCGCCGTTTGTTCGAGATGACCGGGATGACGATGGACGACATCGATCTCGTCGAGATCAACGAGGCGTTCGCGGCGGTCGTGCTGTCGTGGGCGCAGGTGCACGGCGCGGATCTCGACAAGGTGAACGTGAACGGTGGAGCGATCGCGCTCGGTCATCCCGTCGGCGCGACCGGGAGCAGGCTGATCACGACCGCGCTCCACGAGCTCGAGCGGTCCGACAAGGAGATCGCGCTCGTCACGATGTGCTGCGGCGGCGCGGTCGCCACGGGCACGATCCTGCAACGGCTCTGAGCCGCCGTGCCCCGTGACGCAGCGCCGACGCGGGAGCTGCTCCTCGACGCGGGTCGCCGGATCTTCGCCGAGGTGGGCGCGTTCCAGGCGCCGTTGAAGCAGATCGTCGAGGCAGCCGGTCAGCGCAACACCTCCGCGTTGCACTACCACTTCGGCGGGCGCGAGGGCCTGCTGACGGCGATCATCGACCATCACAACACTGCTATCGAGGAGGAGCGTCGCGAGCTGCTCGACCGGCTCGAAGCGGAGGGGCGCGCGTCCGATCTGCGCTCGCTCGTCGAAGCGGTGGTGATCCCGTTCAGCCGGATGCTGCGCGACGACGAAGGCCGGCAGTTCCTCGCGGTCGTCGCGCAGCTCGCCGACCTGTTCGACCGTTGGGACATCGAGAGCGACCGCACGCCAACGCAGGCGCTCCGAGCGTTCCGCTTCATCGAAGCCGCGCTCGACAGGTCGCTCGACGCCGAGCTCCGCCACGAGCGCGTGACCAGGTTCCTCGAGCTCGTCACCGAGGCGCTCGGCGCGAGGGCTCGCCTGCTCGCCCGAGGCCGCCGGCCGCGGCTCGCGACAGGGCCGTTCCTCGCCAACCTCGTCGACATGGCCGTGGGCGCGCTCGCCGCGCCGAGCACCGCGTGACGCGGCAGCCGCTGCGCTAGCGGGTCGCGCGCGCGAGACCGAGACCCGCGGTCGCGACGAGCTCGCGCTGGATCTCGTTGACGCCGCCGCCGAACGTGTTGATCTGCGCCGCTCGGGACGCGCGCTCGACCTCGCCGTGCAGCACGGCACCGGGCGAGCCCTCGCGCAGGTGCGACACCGGGCCGAGGATGCCCTGCAGCGTGCGGTACACCTCGACGGCCTTCTCCGTGCCGAAGACCTTGACGGACGATGCCTCGGCAGGCCCGAGCGTCCGGTCGGACACCGCCTTCACGAGCCGCCACGTCATCAGCCGGGTCGCGTCGAGGAGCGCCTTGCAGCGGGCGAGATCGGCCTGCACCCAAGCGAGGTCGATCATCCGCTCGTCGCCGTCTCCGCCGCTGGGCGTGACGCGGGCCCAGGCGACCACGTCGTCGACGAGCCGCTCGGTGAGCCCGGACAGGGCGGCAAGACCCACCCGCTCGTGGTTGAGCTGCATCGTGATCAGCCTCCAGCCACCGTTGATCTCGCCGACGACGTTCTCCTTCGGCACGCGAACGTCGGCGTAGTAGGTCGCCGTCGTCGTGACGTCCCCGACCGTCGTGATCGGCGTCCACGCGAACCCTGGCGACGACGTCGGGACGATGATGATCGAGATGCCCTTGTGCTTCGGCGCGTCGGGGTCGGTGCGGCAGGCGAGCCAGATGAAGTCGGCCTGGTTCGCGCCGGACGTGAAGACCTTCGAGCCGTTGATGATCCACTCGTCACCGTCGAGCAGCGCCGCGGTGCGCAGGCTCGCCAGGTCGGTTCCGGCTTCTGGCTCCGTGTAGCCGATCGCGAAGTTGAGCTCACCGCGCAGGATCCCGGGAAGGTACCGGTCCTTCTGGGCATCGGTGCCGAGCGTCATGATCGCCGGTCCGACCGTGTTGACGGTCACGAACGGGAACGGTGCGTGGGCGCGCTGGACCTCGTCGAAGAAGACGAACTGGTCGGTGGCCGGACGCCCCCGGCCGCCGTACTCGACCGGCCACCCGAGACCGAGCCAGCCGTCGGCACCCATCTGGCGGACGACGCGCCGGAACTCCGGGTTGCCTGCGCCCGGTGCACCGAGTCGCTCCCTGACCTCAGGAGTGAGCAGCGCGCCGAGGTAGGCGCGGAGCTCGGTGCGCAGCGCCTGCTGCTCTGGCGTCTCGGCGAGGTGCATCGTCATCCTCCGACTGGTCGTCCGAGGGGACGAGGTTTGTCCATGCGGAACACGCCACGATCTGCCGTGACGGCCCAGATCTCACCGTGCTGCGCGCACGTGAGCAACGACACGACCACGCCGGCGACCCGCTCGGGTGGCATGAGTGGCAGACCTCGGCTTGCCGCGATCGCTCGCTGGCCGTCGCTGATCAGCGCGGTGTCGGTGGCGCCGGGGCAGACCACGTTGACGTCGACGCCGCGAGCCGCGAGCGACTCGGCGGCGCTCGTGGCGAGGCCGATCAGCGCGTGCTTGGTCGCGGCGTACAACGGGTCGATGTCGAACGGGGCCACGCCGGCGAGCGACGACGAGATCGTGATCGCTCCTCCCCCCGCGGCCTCGAGGACCGGGACGAGGTGACGCAGACCATTGACGACACCGATCACGTTGACGTCGAACACCTCCGCCACCTCGTCGGCGGCGACGTCCTCGATCGGGTACGGGTACTCCCTGCGGGTCATCTTCCCGGCGTTCAGGCAGGCCAACGTGATCGGCGCCGGCAGGTCCGTGCGCGCCAGCAGCGCTCGCCACGATTCGTCGGAGCGCACGTCGAGCTCGACCGCGCTGCCTCCGATCGCGCCGGCGAGGTGGGTGGCCGCGGCCAGGTCGCGGTCGGACACGATCACCGTGGCGCCGCGGTACGCCAGCGTGGACGCCGTCGCAGCGCCGATGCCTGACGCACCGCCCGTCACCAGCGCGACCCGGCCAGCAAGCGATCGGTCGCGTCGCACGTCGGTCATGGTCAGGCGCCCCTCACCCCAGCGATGGTAGTTTCGATCTGACAGACCATCAGAAACGTTCGTCCTCGGGAGATCTCGTGGCTGGGTACCGACAGGGGCACACCGAGCTGCCGGTGGACGACGACGACTTCCGCGACCTCGTTCGCAGCTGGCTCGCCGAGCACGTCGTCGGCGAGTACGCGGCACTGCGCGGCCGAGGTGGCCCGGGAGACGAGGACGTCGGCTTCGAGCTCCGCGTCGCGTGGGAGCGCGAGCTCGGCCGCGCTGGATGGATCGGCCTCGGCTGGCCGGCCGACCACGGTGGTCGTGGCGCGTCGGTCGCGCAGCAGATCATCTGGGCAGAGGAGTACACGAGGGCGCAGGCGCCGGCGCGCGTCAACCACATGGGGGAGCAGCTGCTGGCCCCGACGCTCATCAGCC